>CANRMI010000024.1 GCA_947631685.1 uncultured Lachnospiraceae bacterium | reverse complement strand
TTGCCAATACTTAAGCAAATTTGCTTGCAGCCCGCATAAACACCGGCTTTTTCAATCCCATTTCATCACTCGAACTCTATCGTTCCGGGCGGTTTGCTGGTCACATCGTACAGTACCCGGTTTACATGGCTTACTTCGTTAATGATACGGCTTGTGACTTTCTGCAAAACTTCCCAGGGAAGCTGCGCTGCCTCCGCCGTCATAAAATCTATCGTATTCACTGCGCGGAGCGCGATTGCATAATCATAGGTGCGTTCATCGCCCATGACACCTACGGAACGCATGTTGGTCAGCGCGGCAAAATATTGATTGATATTTCCAGCGAGGCCGGCATTGGCAATTTCTTCACGGTAAATGGCATCCGCATCCTGCACGACCTTTACCTTTTCGGCCGTGACTTCTCCAATAATGCGGATACCTAGCCCGGGGCCGGGGAAAGGCTGGCGGAACACTAAATGTTCAGGAATCCCCAGTTCCAGACCGACTTTGCGTACCTCATCCTTAAACAAATTTCTCAGAGGCTCAATGATCTCTTTAAAATCCACGCAATCCGGCAGACCGCCCACATTGTGGTGAGACTTGATAACCGCGGATTCTCCGCCCAGACCGCTTTCCACTACATCCGGGTAAATGGTGCCCTGCACCAGGAAATCTACTGCCCCGATCTTCTTTGCCTCTTCTTCAAACACACGGATAAACTCTTCGCCGATGATCTTGCGCTTCCGCTCCGGTTCTGACACGCCTGCCAGTTTTTCATAAAAGCGTTCCTGGGCATTGACCCGGATAAAATTTAATTTATAACTGCCGGCAGAGCCAAAGACGGCTTCCACTTCGTCGCCTTCGTTTTTCCGCAGCAAACCATGGTCTACAAATACGCAGGTCAACTGCTCTCCCACCGCTTTCGACAACAAAACTGCCGCAACCGAAGAATCTACCCCGCCGGAAAGCGCGCAAAGCACTCTGCCGTTTCCTACCTTTTCACGGATAGCTTTGACCTGCTCTTCCACAAAGGAATCCATTCGCCAGTCTCCGCTGCAGCCGCAAATGCCCCGCACAAAATTGTACAGCATTTTGGAGCCTTCCACAGTATGCAGTACTTCAGGATGGAACTGAATGGCGTAAAGCTTCCGTTCCGCGCATTCCGCCGCCGCAACCGGACAGTTATCCGTTACTGCCACTGCCCGAAATCCTGCCGCCATTTTTGCGATATAATCAAAATGGCTCATCCAGCAAATGGTATTTTCTGTCACGCCGCTAAACAGCGGGGAGGTATTGTCCACCTTTACCTCCGTTTTCCCGTATTCACGGACAGCCGCCCGCTCCACTCTTCCACCCAGCACATGCATCATGAGCTGTGCGCCGTAGCATAATCCCAGCACAGGGATTCCCAGTTCAAACAACTCTTTGGAACAGGTGGCCGCGCCTTCTTCATAACAGCTGCTGGGGCCGCCCGTCAAAATGATTCCCTTGGGATTCATGGCTTTGATCTTAGCCAAATCTGTGTTATAAGAATAAATTTCACAATAGACATTACACTCTCTGACACGTCTTGCAACCAGTTGGTTGTACTGGCCGCCAAAATCAATCACTATCACCAGTTCTTTATTCATTCCGCACCTCGCCTATTCGCCTCGGCACAACAAATGTGCCCATTTTTCTTTTATTATAAGAACTATCCTATAGGTTGTCAAAGCATTCTTGTATATTGCTTCGGCTTAACATCCGGCTCCGTGTGACTGCGCTCCTGTTTTCAATGTGCGTATTTTATCTGCGTGCGCTATATGCTAACAATAGGATAATTTTCGGATTCCTTCTTTACATTCAATCATAAAGAAAAGATTATCCAGTCTTTCCGCGCGCCGTCTTTCATTACGTTTTTTCGCCGCATTATAATATTTTTCCTGCTGTTTTGTACTTCTGGGAAGTTTTCTGTAATCGTCCATGATCGTTAATTTTGCCCTGTCATGCGCTATAATATATTCCACCAGTTTATCTAAGGAAGCCGTAGCTTTTACATCCCGCTGCCTGTGATATTCCCCGTTGGCAGCTTCCTTAAACCTCATGCCCTTATCATAAAAATTTCGGTGATACAGCAGATATTGTCCCAACTCTTCTTTCCGAAATATTTTCCAGCATCCGATTTCTGTCCGCATATACAGCGTCTGCGTTTTCCCATGATATGTAAATATCATATTGTTCTTCTGAGTCCATGTATCAATGGTTTTTCTGTGTGCCCGCACATCTCCGGCCAGCCCGCCGCAATACTTGCATTCTCTATAGTGCAGCATCAGTACTTTTTTACTATCCAGTTCTTTTCTGTGCTCCGGTTTAATCCTCTGGGCGTACATGCACCCACATCTGTGATATATTCTCTGCTTTTTCTCTATTGCCCTGCTTGCCACCATTAACATCTCCGTTACCTCCTTTTTCTTTAAAATTACAATAGGAATCTCAACAGTTTTGGCTGTCTTAATTCCTATTGTAAGCAATTCATTGTACAATAATCCGTACTTTATGAGCGTATCGTGTTTGGGTATATAAAAAGGACATCCGCTTCCAGATGTCCTTATTACCTTATCTATTCTGTTGCGATGTCGCAACAAAGGTTTACGAATCTATTAAATTTATTTTTTAACCAGTCCGTATTTTTCTTTGATCTCTTTTAATCTTTTTTTACATTCCTGGGGAATATAAGCATAATATTCTGTATTGCTATCCAATCCAGGTATATATTTTCCCTCCTTTTTCAGTTGCTCCGTAACTCTATCCGCCTCCTCAACACTCCACTGTCTTACAGCTTCCCATTCCTTCTGCGCCTTTTCTTCGTTAGTCACGCCTCCACCTCCGGTAACCTATTTTCAGTTGTTCCGCCGTTGATATACCTCTGTCATGCCGCACTCCTAGGCATTTCCAGGCAGTTCATAAATGATTGATTGTGCGTCACCCACTCTCCCTCCAGAGCCGTCCTGCCTAAGTCCATGCTCTCTTAGGGCAGATTTAACCATTTCAACGGATAAATCGTCAGGGATTCCCAGCTCAAACTGATTTTTTCCTTACATCCTTGGGCTTACTCTTTTCTTTTTTTCAGTCTCTATTACCTCGCAGATAATATTCAATACATTGGACATCAGACTTACTAATAAGGCTATGCCTATTACTATATCCAGTCCTTTGGTTACAGCATAATAGCAGAGCAAAAACATTGTCAAAAGATTTGATGTAAATATTATTTTTTTCATAGATTGGATCTATACTAAATAAGTAGACACGATCATGCACTACCTGTTACAATAAATCAGACACCAAAAAGGAGGTGCCC
>CANRMI010000023.1 GCA_947631685.1 uncultured Lachnospiraceae bacterium | reverse complement strand
AGGGCACCTCCTTTTTGGTGTCTGATTTATTGTAACAGGTAGTGCATGATCGTGTCTACTTATTTAGTATAGATCCATTACGATGTGTAATTTGAGTCAGGGAATCAGAGAAGATGCGCAAGTGGAGTTTATCCTCAACATGCACAAGAAGGGATACACATTGGAGCAGATTGCAGATGTAGCTGAAAGAAGTGTTGAAGAGATAAAAGCTATCATAGAAAAAGGGGAACCTGTTTTAGCATAATTACAAGTACCGAATAGCTAAAGTAGTGAAACAGCAGATCATGTGAACATGGTCAGCTGTTTTTTTCTCCGTTTTGTTGAAAATATGTGCTTGGATGCGTAAGAGATATGTATGGCTCCTGTCCCTATATTATTGACAAGTTTATATCCGGTTTTTGGCAAAAACATGTCTTTCTGCTCATGCTTGCGTTTTGATTTCTAAAGATTAAGCGATGAGCAGAGGGATACAGGCAAAGTGATGGAACATCACTTCGGCGGTAGATGTGGGAAATCAATATAGATGACAACTGTTGGAAAAAAGGCGCACCAAAAAAGGATAGAGGTAATCGTGGTCGGATTATTTTGGGCCTCTTTAGCTGTAATAACGCTGTTTTTTGCTTTTGGGTTTGTCGGGAATGGTAAGCCGTATCTTTCCTTTTTCGACCAGCGGATGAACAATATTTGTCATAAGATAATTTATGGACAATCTGTCTTTAAAGTGTTCCTCAAGCTCTGCGCGGGTTCTCGGTGTTTTACAGAAAGCCAGTAAATCTGCTTCATTGCTTGTAATGGGCTGCGCTATATCAGTTCCGTTATAAAGCGTCACCTTGAACACTCCTCGTTCGTTTTCAAACTTCGGTTCAGGCAGCCCGGCATTTTTCATAGCGCTATAAACAGTCGGTATACCGCTGTATCTGTTTTCCGTAATGGCAAGGACCTCCAACGCGTTTGCGAGGAATGGGTTGCGGGTATCAGCGGCTGCTTTTCCTAGTCTGTCGAGAGTCATTCTTCCGTAAAGGCCGCCTGGATTCTCTATTTCAAGACGGTTGGAAAACATTTTTATCGTTATAGGCGTAAAATCTGTGTGATTGCTGTAATCGCGGTGAACAAGAGCGTTCAGTATCAACTCTCTGACAGCGATAATAGGATACTCGGTCTTATCGGCGCGTTTTCCCGTCTGTGAGTCAATAAATGTCGATGTTTTCATGTTTTTTCTTACAAATTTCAAAGCACCATCTAACATAAGCGCGATATTTCCTTCAATACGTGCATTATCAATAAAGCGTTCGTTCGCAGCATTATCTATGCTTATTTCTGTGCCCTGGATTGATACAGCAGTAATGCATAGCTGTGGGAAAAAGCCCTGTGGGTACAAAGAAAATAGTAGTATTCCTGCCAGGGTAGGCTTATTATCCACTGCAAATCCTTGTAAGGAATTGATTTTATTATTTGCGAGGCCGGCAAGATTCGGCTTTTTTGTTCGCATGGAAAGAATGTACTCAGTATGCGCATCTGTTTCAATATCAGAAAGCGTGGCTCGTTCCACAACCCTTAACTCGTCCTGTATCTTTTTTCTGAATGCTTCATAGCTATAAACCTCATACTCGGTCATATGCCTGTCACCGTCACCCACACGCACGTAAGAGCCTTTCAATCGTCCAACGCCTTTATAAAAGCAAGGTTTTTGGTCATTATCGATCTCTTGTATTTCTGCGCTTACGACGGTTCTTCCATCTATATTCACAACGGTACATAGCGGCCGCAGCTCAGGTTCCATTTGAATGGCCTGCTCCATCAGCTTTTTCTGCAAATCGGCAGAATCATATACGCCGCAAACTTCAAAGCTGTTTGTTTCATCAATTCCAAAGACAATAATCCCTCCGCCATTCTGATTAGAAAACGAAGAAAGAGTTTCAAGCAGTTTTGGACAGCCTTCACGAGCCGCTTTCACTTCAAGATAATTGCTTTCGCTTTTGGTTTGTAGAATTTTGTTTACCAATTCAACTAATTCAATTTCAAGCATTTTTCTCACCTCGATAAATCAATTATACGCATTTTATAACGCTTTGTAAATAGAAAATCCGTATAAATTTCAAGTAAATCGTTATAATTTAAAAATTATCGTTATAAATTTGTCGAAAATCGTTATAAAATATCATTTTGCGAAAAAATTACACATTGCAGCAGGATTGTGATATAATTCTGACTAAGTCAAATGCTGTTTGAGATATTTGCGGAAGTCGGGTATGAGGCTGATAATTTCAATATGGATACGATCGAACTGGATTTAGGGCCGATCAACGGTACCGTTAAAGTAAAACTTCTTCGGAAAAAGATTAAAAACGTATATCTGAAAGTTTTTCGGTCATTGGATGTGGTTTTATCTGTTCCGGAGCATATTTCGGATGAATGGATTCACTCTTTTCTTTCCAGCCGTCAGAAATGGATAGATAGCCAGATAACCAAATATAAAAAGACAGACGGATGCAGCGATCTGCCTGCACTGGGAGATGGTCTATCCATTCGGTTCCTCGGCAGGAATATGCGGATCGATAAAGAGGCGTCATTCGCCAACCGCGTAGAAGTGGAAGAGGAAAAAGTCTATCTGTTTGTAACTGACATCACAGATGAGGCGCTGATTCAGAACATATTCCGCAAGTGGTGGAGGCAGACCGCCAGGGCGGTTTATCAACAGGAAGCAGATCGTTTCTATGAGGCTGTTATCCGCGGGTATGGGGTTGACAAACCTCAAATTGCAATTAGGAAAATGAAAACTTTGTGGGGCAGCTGCATACCGTCAAAAAACAAGATTACATTAAATGAATATTTGCTGAAAGCCGACATCCGCTGTATTCAATATGTGGTTTTACATGAGTTGACACATTTGCTGTATCCGAATCACGGTTCGGATTTCTACAACTTCCTGACCGTTCATATGCCGGATTGGAAAGAAAGAAAAAAGCAGCTGGATACGGAAGTGGGACAAGGTTTGTAAGCGGGGGAAAATATGAAGAATAATCAGTATGATACCGATGAAATATTTTATGACAGCGATCCCTTTGAGGAGTATAGCCGGGAAACGAATCCTTCAAAGCGGGAGCGGAGCTATGCCTGGTATACGGCTATTGGACTTCAGGCGGTGGACGGGCTGGAAACGTCTGATTATTTAAAGAAGACAGCTATCAGAAATATCGAGGGCGAGATTTCCTTTGACGAGGCGCAGGAGCTGATCGAAGCCTATTACAAAACCGACCGCAGGAAAGTAGAACCGCGCACAGAAGAGGCGGACAAGGTTTCTTCTCGCATGACAAGGCTCATTGCTGAAAAGGGCTTTACTTTCTCCGTGACACAGTATCTCTCGATCCATCAGCGATTGTTCAGGGGCATCTATAAGCATGCCGGCAAGATTCGTGATTACAACATCACAAAAGAAGAATGGGTTCTTGACGGCGATACCGTGATGTATGGCGGCGCGGCAGAACTGCGTGCAACATTGGAATATGACATTTCGCAGGAAAAATCGTTTGATTATTCCGGTCTTTCCATGGATGAGACCATCCGTCATCTGGCACGATTTGTCTCTAATCTGTGGCAGATTCATGTTTTCGGCGAGGGTAACACACGTACGACAGCAGTATTTTTCATCAAGTACCTGCAATCGCTGGTGTTTAACGTGACCAACGACATTTTTGCGAAAAACGCCTGGTATTTCCGCAATGCTATGGTACGCGCTAACTATAACAACCTTCAAAAAGGCGTTCATGAAACGACGGAATTTCTTGAACTGTTTTTGAGAAATCTTCTGCTCAACGAGAATAATCCGCTTCGAAACAGGACTTTAACGCTTTGTGGATGAAAGCAGGGAAGAAAGTATGCTATACCCTAATCGACAAAACAGCCGCTTCCTTAGCCGCTTTTGCCCATATTCTATCGTCTGCGGCGGTTCTGACATAAAAACGTCCGTTTCGGAAAGAAGAAAATTTCATTAGGGCGTCCTGGGCGTATAGGTTTTCAAAGGAGCGTATCTGCTCATATCTTCTGCAAAATATTTTCTCCTGATAAATTTCATACAGAAAAGGGGCCGTGGTATAAAGGCGAAAATCCGCACGGTCGTCCAGCGCCGCGAGCGTCAGCGGAATGGTTCCGCAATAGCCGGACTCGATCACAAGGATCTTTTTCTCAGAAATCTGGTCTGACAGCTCTCGGAGGGCGCGCTCTAAAGGGGAGTGGCTGTTTATGACCTTTCGGATGCGGGGCTTGCAAAATGCGAAGAAATCTTCGTAGTTTGAAATGCCCCGTTCAAGCGCTTCATAGATGGGCAGCCGCAGCAGGTCATCTGTGTCTTTTCCGGCAATCTGCCACAAAAAATCCCGGTTGATCACCCACGGGTACAAGCCGCTTTTGCCGCTGCCTTTAAAATAGAGATATGGCAGAAAAGCGTCACGGAGCAAAAATACATAGGCGGTATCGGGCTGCTGCGGAATCCAACGGCAGTAATTGATAAGGTCGGCAAGAAATGGAGCGTCTGATGGGGTAATGCCCCTTTGCGTACGCTTAGACAGCCGCCTGCAAACCTCTTCCACATCCATTTCCGTATCGCCATACGCCATATTTGAAAAGATCCTTTTTTGAACGGGAAAGGGCTCTGCGTTATGGGCCTTTAAAATGGCCCGAAGTCTTGAAACGGCGCCGTATTTTTCTTCTAAGGCGCGGTTGAGCAGCGTATATCCTTCATCGAGCAGGTCGTCAAGAAGCTTGAGAAGCTGCTTTACCTCATACACTTCTCCTCTATCGAGAGTCCTGCCCTCCAGCCTGCGGAGCGCTTCCGTATAATATTTCTCGTTAAATGAAAGAAATCCCATGCCCAACCTCGTGTAATTGACTGCTCCATATTTTTGAAACATTATAGAGGATTCGCTATAATGTGTCAAATAGCGAAAGGGCCGCCTGCTCATAACGGATGGGCTGCCTTTTCATAGCGGGGCGGGTGTAAGGCTTTATAGCGGAAATGGAAGCCGGCGTTGCTTTACCGTTTGGGGCGGGATACAATAAAATAAAGGTACGGTACCGGTACGTCCTGAAAAACAGGGCGGGAAATTAAAGGAGGAACAATATGGAATTGGGAGAAAAGATCTGTCATCTGCGGAAGCTGTCGGGCATGACACAGGAACAGCTGGCGGAGAAGTTAAATATTGCCAGGCAGACACTGTCTAAGTGGGAAAATGGAACCAGTATGCCGGATGTGGAGAGCATTGTCAGGCTTTCTTCCCTGTTCCATACCTCTCTGGATGAATTATTGCTGGAGGAGGAAAGGCATATGGAAAATGAAAAGGCGCAGATTACCCTGGAGGATATGATGCGCATCAACGCCCGCAACAGGCGGATGAACCTGCTGCTTTGCGGCGGACTGGTATTTCTGGCGATCGGTATCATCCTGGCGGCGTTTGAGAAAATGCTGGAGACCACGACCGAGAACCTGACCTATATCTTATATAGGTATGCGGCCGCAGGCCAGTTTCAGAAACCACCCATCAACTATGAACTTCTGCTGCTTCCGGCGCTGCTGGCCGGAGCGGTGGGCGTGGTTTTATGCCTGTGCTATGCTCTTATGAGCAGAAGAAAAAACTGAATCATATAAAATAGAAAAAGAAAACGGAGATGAATGAAAGAATATGAAAAAACAGAATAGGATATTCCTGTTGCTGGCGGCGTGTGTTCTGCTGCTGGCCGGATGCGGAAAAAAGAATGAAGTGAATGCTATGGATATGGACAACGAAAGTTTGTACGGTGAACTGGTCGCGGGGCTGGAAGACGGGGAGCAGTTTGCCCTGGTAGATGTAGGGGAGCCGAATGACGTCCTTTTTACTACGGATCAGACCTATGACGATGGGAACGGACATAATGCGGCGATATGCTGCACCGCGTATTACTCTTTTGACGGCAAGGTCTGCTCCGTGGATATGGAAAGCATGGGCACAGCCTATCCGGTCTGCTGGGGAGACAGATGCGTCTATACCGCGTCAGGCCATAGTCTGTCAGTTTACCGGCTGGACAAAAAGGAAAAACAGTGGACGGTTTCCACATATGAAGAGGTGTTTTCCCAGGAGGGGGACAGCGTTTACCGGCTGACTCAGAATGGGGAGACGAAAGATATTTCGGAGCAGGACTATGAAGAAGTTCTGAAAGAATATAGCGGGAGTACGGTAGTCAATTTCGGCTATGGCGCCAGCGACAATCCTTTCTAGGCTATGGAGCCGGCGATGATCCTTACTAAGCCGTGGCAGCCCGAAGGGCTAAGCCACGGCTTTTGGCTGCAGTTCTTTATAGGTTATTGCGATCAGACAGATGGCAATGAGAAAGGTCAAAATATCGGAAAGAGGCATGGAATATAGGACGCCGTCAAGGCCGAAGAAGATCGGCAGCAAGAGGGCGAAGCCCACGCCGAAGAGGATTTCCCGGATCATGGACAGTACGGTAGAGGATATGGCTTTTCCCATTGCCTGCAGGAAGATAAAGCAGGCCTTATTTACGCAGGCAAACAGGAGCATACACAGGTAGATACGGAATGCCTTTACCGCGAAATCGGTATAGTAGATGCTTTCATTGGCCGCACCGAAGATACGGATAAGCTGATGGGGAAACAGCTCCGCAATGATGAGCGCCGCCGCGCCCACGGCCGCCTCCGCGGCCAACAGCCGGGTAAAGAGCTTCCTGACGCGTTTTTTCTTTCCAGCGCCCATGTTGAAGCCCACAATGGGAATGCAGCCGGCGGCTATGCCTACGACAATGGAAATGACGATCTGAAAGAATTTCATGACAATGCCCACGACCGCCATGGGAATCTGCGCGTACTGCTCCTGCCCGAAAACCGGGTCCAATGCGCCGTATTTCCGGATCATATTGTTGATCGCTGCCATGGCGGCGACTAGAGAGATCTGGGACAGAAAGCTCGTTACGCCGAGGACGAGAGTCTTTCTGCAGACGCTGACGTCTATGTGAAAATCTGTTCTCGCGGGCTTTAACAGCTTCATGCGCAGGAGGTACCAGACTGCGAGAGCGGCAGTGACTATCTGGCCTAAAACGGTAGCTGCGGCGGCACCCGCCATGCCCCATTTAAGGGGAAAGATGAAAATGGGATCCAGGATGATATTCACGACTGCGCCCGCAAGGGTGGAGGCCATGGCAAAGCGGGGATTTCCATCCGCCCGGATAATGGGGTTCAATGCCTGGCCAAACATATAAAACGGGATCCCTGCTGTAATGAACAAGAAATATTCCCTGGAGTACCGGAAAGTTTCCGGGTTTACGGTCCCGCCGAACATGGCAATGATCTGGTCACTGAAGCTCAGATATAGGGCGCAGAGTGCCAGACCGCAGGCGGTTACCATGACCACGGCGTTGCCCACGCTCTTTTTAGCGGTCTTTGGCTGTTTCATGCCCAGACAGAGGCTCACGAACGCGCAGCAGCCGTCTCCGATCATGACGGCAATGGCAAGAGCAATCACCGTCAGCGGAAAAACCACTGTATTGGCGGCGTTTCCGTAGGAGCCGAGATAAGAAGCGTTTGCGATAAAGATCTGGTCAACGATATTGTAGAGGGCGCCTACCAGCAGAGAGATCATGCAGGGAACGGCGTATTTTTTCATCAGTCTGCCCACAGGCTCTTCCCCCAGGAATTGATTTGTTTTTTCTTCCATGATTCGATTTTCTCCTTTTTCGCAAAATAAAAAACGTGTGGCCTCAACCGGATTTACGCAGTTGAAACGCCACACGTTGCTTTATTATTATATTGGAAATCCCTTTTCGATGTAAATGGGCAATTTCCCAAAAATGAAGGGCGGTATATATGAACAATTTGCACAAAAGGAAAATCATAAGAAAGTATAAAAATAATATAAGTTTTATAAAAATCAAATGATTATCTCAAAAAATCCCCAGTTTACGGGCATTTCCGCAAGACAGCAGCTTGAATTTACTACCCAT
>CANRMI010000022.1 GCA_947631685.1 uncultured Lachnospiraceae bacterium | reverse complement strand
CTGTACACACAGTTTAACATGGACGACGCGCTGGAAGTGCGGTATGAGGAAGGACTGGAGGATGGCCTGGAGCGGGGAATACAGCAGGGTTTAGAGCAAGGCCTGGAACAGGGTCTGACGCAAGGAATACAGCAGGGCCTTTCCCAGGGAGAACGCCGCCTGTTAATCCGCTTAGTCTGCGGCAAGCTGCGAAGGGGTGAGAGCCCGGAGAAGATAGCAGAGGACCTTCTGGCAGACAGGGAGGAGATCGACTGGATCTGCGAGGCCTACACGAAGTACGGACAGGATGAGACAGTCCTGTTTGACAAGCTGGATAAAGTTCTCCATTGACTGTAAATATAAGATACGTAAGTATCTCCGGGAGGATATCTTTTCGGACTTTGTGAAGAAGCATGGGACGGAGGTGGAAAATATGCTGTACACACAGTTTAACATGGACGACGCGCTGGAAGTGCGGTATGAGGAGGGACTGGAAGAAGGTCTGGAGCGGGGAATACAGCAGGGTTTAGAGCAAGGCATAAAACAGGGCCTTTCCCAGGGAGAACGCCGTCTATTGATCCGCTTAGTCTACGGCAAGCTGCGAAAGGGTGAGAACCCGGAGAAGATAGCAGAGGACCTTCTGGCAGACAGGAAGGAGATCGACCGGATCTGCCAGATCTGTAAGGAATGCGGCTTTGATGAAGAAGCCATCTTTAAGAAACTGAAATCTGAATAACCAGTTTTCTTTTTCCGCTACTAAAGTACAGCACCGGAACTCTTTCTATTTTCCGGCTGTTATGGTATACTTCTTAGATAAAGAAACATATACGGGCAGAATGCTTCTGCCAATCCAGAAGGGACGGTGTATCATGAGAGAACTATCAGGATTTTTGAGAGGGATCAACTTAGGCGGCTGGCTTTCCCAGTGCCGCCTGGAAAAAGAACATATGGACAGCTTCATTCAAAAGCAGGATATTGAAAAGATCCGGAATTTCGGGCTGGACCATGTCCGCCTGCCCATCGACTACGCCTTGGTCGAGACGGAGGACGGGGAACCCCTACCGGAAGGTTATGTCTACATCGACAACTGTATGGACTGGTGCGAAGCCTGCGGTCTGAATGTCGTGCTGGATCTGCACAGGACTTACGGCTACCGCTTTGAGGAGGCTTCCCAATGCCGCGCCTTTTTTGAAACGCCTGCTCTCCAGGAACGTTTTTACGCCCTCTGGGAAAAGCTGGCCGCGCGCTATGGCAGCCGCTCCCACGTAGCCTTTGACATTTTAAATGAAGTAGTGGACGCTTCCGTGACCGATTCCTGGAACCGGATTGCCGCCAGTGCCGTTTCCCACATCCGGAAATTCGCGCCCGATACCTGGATCCTGATCGGCGGAGCCAATTACAACCACATCTGCTCCCTGCCCACCCTGCTGCCTCCTCCGGATGCTAAAACCGCTTACTCCTTCCATTTTTATGAGCCCATGCTGATCACCCATCAGGGGGCTTACTGGTCCAAGGGTATGCCCTCCGACTTCAGGGCTTCCTTCCCCCGGCCCGCGAAAGAGTATGTGGCCATTTCCGAAAAACAGCTGAACGGCAAATTTGGCGGTTTCTGCAAGCTCGCCGCCCCCGACGCCCAGAACGAAGACTTATTCCTGCCGGCCTTTCAAGCGGCCGCCGCTCTCGCCGAAGAGCGGAAGGTGCCTCTCTACTGCGGAGAATACGGCGTCATCAACAACGCCGAGGTTTCCACCGCCCTTGCATGGCACAAAGCCCTGCACAATGTATTTGAACAGTTTCACATCGGCAGGGCCGTCTGGTCCTATAAAGAGATGGATTTCGGGATCATAGATCCCCACTATGAGGAAGTGCTTTCCGAACTGCTGCCCCTCTTATAAAAAATAAAGAATCCTGCCTGGCAGGATTCTTTATTTTTTACATTCTTTCCGGTGCTCCAAAACCCAAAAGCTCAATACAGGTTTCCAGCACATCCCTGGTGAGTAAGAGCAGCGCTATGAAGCCGGCCTTTTTCTCCTCATCCGCTTCCGTTAAGATACGGGTTTCATGATAAAACCGGTTGAAGGCGTTCGCCAGGTCATAAATATACGCGCAGATCCTGTGCGGCGCCAGTTCTTCGCAGGCGCCCCGGACAGCGGCGCCAAAAGCCGCTAACTCCATTGCCAGATCCTTTTCCGATCCGCTCTGGGCGGGACGCAGCAGGGCATTTTCCAGGCGGCCTCCCTGCTCCTTGTATTTGCTCAGAATGGACTTTATCCGCACAATGGAATAGAGGATATAGGGGCCGGTATCTCCCTCAAAGGAAGTAAATTTCTCCATATCGAAAATATAGTCTTTAGAGGCCTGATTGGACAGATCCCCGTACTTCAAAGCCGCGAGACCGATAACGCGGGCGGTTTCTTTTGCCTCCTCCTCCGGCAGTTCCCCGTTTCCGGCGATCTTGCGGTACATTTCCTCATTGGTTTCGTCTATCAGGGTTTCCAGGCGCATGACTCCGCCATCCCGCGTCTTAAAGGGCTTTCCGTCCTTGCCGTTCATGGTGCCAAAGCCCATCCATACCAGCTCCGTTTCGGGCTTTACCAGCTTTGTCTTGCGGGCGCAGCGGAAAACCTGCTCAAAGTACAATTCCTGCCGCTTATCCGTCAGGTATAGGATACCGTCCGGATCGAACTTATCCATACGGTCCATAATGGTAGCCAGATCCGTCGTATTGTAAAGAGCCGCGCCGTCGGATTTCAATATCATGCAGGGAGGCATTTCCTTTGTGTCGCTCTCTTCTTTGACATCCACGACCAGCGCGCCCTCGCTCTCATGGGCATAGCCCTCTTTTTTCATATATTCCACCATGGAGGGGATCAGCTCATGTACGTCGGATTCCCCTTTCCAAAGGTCGAATTCCACATTCAGGCGCTTATAATTTTTCTTCAGATCCTCCACGGATACCCGCAGGATATGCTGCCAGAGCGCCCTGTGCCCACGCACGCCGCTCTGAATCTTAAAGGTATTTTCCATGGCCCTTGCCTTATAGGCCTCGTCCTCTTTGCTTTTTTTGCTGGCGGTGGGATAAAGCTCCTCCAGCTCCGCGGCGGTAAAAGGCGCTTCTTCGGGATATTCTCCCGTATAGCTTTCGTCAAAATAGACCAGATCGGGATGACGCTCCTGCAGTTCTGTCACCACCAGGCCCATGGGCTGTCCCCAGTCCCCCATGTGCACGTCTCCGATCACTTCATGCCCGCAATAGCGCAGGATCCGCTTGACGCTCTCTCCTATCACGGCGGAGCGCATATGTCCCACATGCAGGGGCTTGGCAATATTGGCGCCTCCGTAGTCCAGCACATACTTTTTGCTCTTCTGGGGCAGTTCCAGTCCGAATTTCTCTGCTTTCCGCATTTCTGTCAGATATTCACACAAAAAGCTCTCTTTTACTTTTAAGTTTAAGAAGCCGGGAGCCGCTGCCGTCACCTGGGAAAAAACCTCGCTCTCTTTCAGGGCTTCCGCCACTTCTCCCGCGATGGCAAGGGGAGCCTTTTTATACTGTTTTGCTCCTGCCATGGCACCGTTACACTGATATTCGCACAGATCCGGCCGGTTGGATGGGCTTACCTTTCCTAAGGAAGCATCATAACCGGCCTCCGCGAAAGCCTTTCCCATCTCTTCCGAAATCAAATCCAATAACTTTTTCATCTTCTCTACCTGTTTCCTTTCTCCAAATCCAAAAGATACTGTTTTACATCCAGGCCGCAGCCGAAGCCGCCCAGCGCGCCGCTTTTATAAATGACTCTGTGGCAGGGTATCACAATGATGATGGGATTGTTGTGATTGGCTCCTCCCACCGCCCGGACCGCTTTCGGGCTGCCGATTCCCGCCGCAATGTCCCCGTAGCTGCGGGTTTCTCCATAGGGAATGCGCACTAACTGCCGCCAGACCCGTTTCTGAAACGCGGTTCCCGCCGGATCCACCGGCAGGGAAAATATCCGGCGTTTCCCTGCAAAATATTCTTGTATCTGGGTATATGCCTCATATAAAAGGTCAGAGTGCCCAACGCCCTTTAAAAGGCCCGCTCCCGGCTCCTCGTCCGTCAGAGAAAGTTCAGTCAGCCTGCCATTTTCCTCCCGGATCCGCAGCGCCCCCACAGGACTTTGAAAAATATAACTGTCCCGCATTTCATCCTCCGTTGTCTTTCTGCTCCCTCTGCGTCTTGGAATATACGCAGCCGCAGTAATTCTGCCTGTATAGCCCATAGGTATGGGAAAGCTCCACGGACTGCCTATAGCCGTCCCTCTTCTTAAAATCCGAGGGGAGCCATTGAATCCCCAGCTCTTCCCCGATCCTGCCGCCGATTTCGTTGAGCTTTTCAGCGTTTTTTAAGGGGCTGACTGAAAGGGTGGTGCAGAAATACTGAAAATTCCGTTTTACCGCCTCTTCGGCAGTCCTGCGCAGCCGCAGCTCATAGCACAGAAAACAGCGTTTTCCCCCTTCCGGCTCCTGGGCGTAGGCTTTTGCCAGCTCCAGAAAAACCTCCGGCTCATAATCCCCCTCCACGATAGAAATAGGGTATCCGCTTCCGGCCGGTTTAACCGCTTCCTCGTTGTACACGGCGATCAGACGCTTCTGCTCCTCCACCCGCTTACGGTATTCCTCCTCCATGGAGATGTTGGGATTATAATAAAATACCGTGATCTTAAAAAATTCCCGCAGATATTTCAACACATAGCTGGAACAGGGCGCGCAGCAGCTGTGCAAAAACAGATCCGGCGCCTGCTCCCTGTCCATTCCGTTTAAAACAGCATCCAGTTGTTTCTGATAATTTGGCCTGTTCATTCCCTACAGCTCCGCAATATCCACCAAAGTCAGCTTCTCCTGGGCATTTTCCAGGCTGGTCACCAGCGCTCTGGCCGTATCCATAGCCGTAATACAGTATACGCCCGTTTCAATGGCGGTACGGCGGATCAGAAATCCGTCCCTGGATTTATCCCGGCCCTGGGTAGGGGTGTCGATCACCAGATCGATCTTGTGTCCTAAGATCAGATCCATGACTGTGGGCGATTCCTGGGAAATCTTATTGACCTTACGCACCTTCACTCCCGCTTCGCTCAGCGTCGCGGCCGTACTGCGGGTAGCGTAGATCGTATATCCCAGCTTTTCAAACCGCCGCCCGATCTCAATGGCTTCTCCCTTGTCCGCGTCCTTGACGGTAATGATCATCTGTTTATGCTTGGGAAGTTCCACGCCCGCTCCCAGAAACGCCTTATAGAGCGCCTCATGGAAGGTTTTCGCGATTCCCAGACATTCGCCGGTGGACTTCATTTCAGGGCCTAAGCTGATTTCCGCTCCCCTTATCTTCTCAAAAGAGAACACCGGCATCTTAATGGCAAAATAGGAAGCCTCCGGCTGCAGTCCCGGTTCATATCCCAGTTCCCTGATACTCTTTCCCAAGATCACTTCCGTAGCCAGATCCACAATGGGGATCCCTGTCACCTTGCTGATATAAGGCACCGTACGGGAAGAACGGGGATTGACCTCTATCACATACACATCCTCACCGATAGCGATAAACTGGATGTTGATCAGGCCCTTGACATGCAGCGCTTTCGCCAGTCTGTAGGTATATTCCGCGATTTTCTCCTTAACTGCCCTGTCGATGGTAGGTGCCGGATAGACGGAGATGGAGTCCCCGGAATGAATACCCGTCCTCTCTATATGCTCCATGATACCGGGAATCAGAATATCCGTTCCGTCACAAACCGCGTCCACTTCGATCTCCCTGCCCTGCAGATACTTGTCCACTAGAATGGGGTGGTCCTGGGCGATCCGGTTGATGATCTCCATAAATTCCTCAATTTCCTGATCGGATGTGGCTATCTGCATCCCCTGGCCGCCCAGCACATAGGAGGGACGCACCAAAACAGGATAACCCAGGCGGTTCGCTACCTCCTTAGCCTCCTGCGCGGTATAGACCGTTCCTCCCGCCGCTCTTGGAATCTGTGTGGCCTGCAGGATCTCGTCAAACAGCTCTCTGTCCTCCGCGGCGTCCACATCCTCCGCCTTTGTACCTAAAATGGGCACTCCCATTTTCATCAGGCTTTCCGTCAGCTTGATGGCCGTCTGGCCTCCAAACTGCACTACCGCGCCATCCGGCTTTTCGATGTTCACCACATTCTCCACATCCTCCGGAGTCAGGGGTTCAAAATACAGTTTGTCCGCAATATCGAAGTCCGTACTGACGGTCTCCGGGTTATTGTTGATGATAATGGTTTCGTAGCCCGCTTTGGAAAACGCCCATGTAGCATGTACGGAGCAGTAGTCGAACTCAATACCCTGTCCGATACGGATGGGACCGGAGCCTAAAACCAACACCTTCTTCCTTCCCTGGGCAGCCCTGGCTTCACACTCTCCGCCAAAGGTGGAATAATAATAGGGCGTCGCGGCCGCGAACTCCGCCGCGCAGGTATCCACGATCTTAAAGACCGCTGTGATCCCGTTGTCATAGCGCATCTTCTTTATATCGCTTTCCGTCCTGCCGGTCAGTCTGGCGATCACATTGTCGGGAAATTCGATCCGCTTGGCCTCTTTTAAGAGTTCCACAGTCAGCGGTCCTTTCTTTAACGCCTCTTCCATTTCCACGATCACCGCCAGCTTGTCGATAAACCAGTTGTCGATCATGGTAATGTCATGGATCTCCTCGTAACTGATTCCCTTACGCAGCGCTTCCGCGATCACCCAGATCCTCTGGTCGTCCACGATCTGCAGCCTCTCCCGCAGTTCCTCCGCGGAAAGCGCGGAAAAATCATAGCTGAGCAGGCAGTCCACATGCTGCTCCAGGGAGCGGATCGCTTTCATCAGAGCGCCCTCAAAATTGGTGCAGATACTCATGACTTCCCCGGTCGCTTTCATCTGGGTGGTCAGGGTTCTTTTGGCAGTGATAAATTTATCAAAGGGCAGCCGGGGCATTTTGATCACGCAGTAGTCCAAAGCCGGCTCGAAGCTGGCATACGTTTTGCCGGTCACAGCGTTTTTGATCTCATCCAGGGTATACCCCAGGGCGATCTTTGCCGCCACCTTGGCAATGGGATAACCCGTGGCCTTGCTGGCCAGTGCGGAAGAACGGCTGACACGGGGATTGACCTCGATCACGCAGTATTCAAAGCTGGTGGGATGCAGTGCGAACTGTACATTACAGCCGCCCGTGATGCCCAGCTCGTTGATAATGTTCAAAGCGGAGCTTCTCAGCATCTGGTATTCCTTGTCGCTCAGTGTCTGAGAAGGCGCCACAACAATACTGTCCCCGGTATGTACGCCTACCGGATCAATATTTTCCATATTACATACGGTAATGCAGTTTCCGGCGCTGTCCCGCATTACCTCGTACTCAATTTCCTTCCAACCTGCGATACAGCGCTCCACCAGAACCTGTCCCACACGGGAAAGACGCAGCCCGTTCTCCAGAATCGCTTCCAGCTCCATCTGGTTGTGGGCAATACCGCCGCCGGAGCCGCCCAGCGTATACGCAGGCCGCAGCACCACCGGATAACCGATCCGATTGGTAAACGCCACGCCGTCTTCTATATTTTCCACCACCTGGGAAGCGGCGCAGGGCTCTCCGATACGCTCCATCAGGTCCTTAAATTCCTGACGTCCCTCCGCGTTGCGGATGGTAGCCGCGGTAGTTCCCAGCAGTTTTACGTTGTGACTGGCAAGGAACCCGGATTCCTCCAACTCCATACCCAGGTTTAACCCGGCCTGCCCTCCTAATGTGGGCAGAATGGAATCCGGCTTCTCTTTCTCGATGATCTGTTCCAGTACCTTGATCGTCAGCGGCTCTATATAAACCTTATCCGCAATATCCTTATCCGTCATGATGGTGGCAGGGTTGGAATTTACCAGAATGACCTCCACACCCTCCTCCTTTAAGGAACGGCAGGCCTGGGTGCCGGCGTAGTCAAACTCCGCTGCCTGACCGATCACAATAGGACCGGAGCCGATCACCATAACACGTTTTACATTTGGATTCTTAGGCATCCTGCTTTCCCTCCTTCATCATCTTGATAAACCTGTCAAACAAATATCCGGAATCCTGAGGTCCGGGGCACGCTTCGGGATGATACTGCACCGTAAAGATGTTCTTGCCGGTATAGGAAAGCCCCTCATTGGTGCCGTCGTTGACATTGACAAAGGCAGGCACAGCCACTTTCGGATCCAGCTTCTCTGTATCCACCACATAGCCGTGATTCTGCGAGGAAATATAAACCCTCCCCGTTGCCAGATCCTTGACGGGATGATTGCCGCCCCTGTGCCCGTATTTTAATTTATAAGTGTCCGCTCCCGTCGCCAGCGCCATGAGCTGGTGTCCGAGACAGATAGCAAAAATAGGAATATCCGTATCGTATAATTTTTTGATCTCCCGAATAATGGAAGTACACTCTTTGGGATCCCCGGGGCCGTTGCTCAGCATGATACCGTCCGGTCCGTCCGCAATGATCTCCTCCGCCGAAGTCAGCGCCGGGTACACCGTCACCTCACAGCCACGCTGGGCCAGGGAGTGAGGAATATTGCTTTTCGCTCCCAGATCCAGAAGCGCCACCTTTAAGCCTGCGCCGTTCAATTCCTTTACCATGGACGGGCGCATTTCCCGCTTTCCCGCCGCGTAGGCTTCTTTATCGAATACCGCGGAACCGGATATGGGACCGTTCTCCTCCAAGCTCCTGCTGGGCGCTATGGTGTACTTTTCTTTGCAGCTCACTCTTTCCACCACCTTGCCGGTGGTATAAGCCTTCAGCTTTGGCAGGATTTCGTTCAGCTCATAGTTTTCCTTGGTGGTGATCATACCGTTCATGGTACCCTTTTCCCTTAAAATACGAGTCAAGGCTCTGGTATCGATCCCCGCGATGCCGGGCACGCCGTTCTGCTCCAGAAATTCTCCGATCCCAATATCGCTTCTGAAGTTACTGGGTATTCTGGAAAGCTCCCTCACAATAAATCCGTCGGGCCAGGGCTTTATAGATTCCATATCCTCCAGGCACACGCCGTAGTTGCCGATCAAAGGATAGGTCATGCACACTGCCTGTCCGGCGTAAGACGGATCCGTCAGCACTTCCAGATATCCCGCCATAGAGGTGTTGAAAACTATTTCACTGATCACATCTTTATCGGCTCCGATATGCGCGCCCTCAAAAACCGTACCGTCCTCCAATATTAAAAACGCTTTCATTCTGACTCCTCCCTGCACATCCACCATTCACGCCATACTACTCTTCGCATAATCGGTTCATTATATCACAAAAACCCAAGCCGTTCAACCGGCCTGGGTTAAATTTTATCACACCTGAGTTAAATTTTATCATATGCCGCCTACAGGCACCTTCCAACGCTTTCCTTCAGACCATACCGCGTATATTCCCATTCAAAATGGCTCAATTCCGGCGCATAGGTCAGGCTGCCAAAGGCCTTGCGGCTTAAGGCGCCGGGTTTGCCCGGAAGCATGGAAACAAGCTTTAAAAAAGGATTGAGCACCCCTAACGGCCGGATCTTTTTTCCAAGCGACCGCGAGATTTCCTGCACCATGTCCACAGTGGAAACATACTCCCGGTTCTGAGGAAAAAAGATGCCCCTCTCCCGGCGGCTCATGATCTCCCACAGAAAGCAGCAGAGATTTTCCACGTAAAGCATACTGCGCTCATTCTTTACCGTGGGAAATACCGGCAGTTTCCCCGCCAGTTTGACTAACACCGGAAAATTGCCCTTAGAACCTTTTCCGTATATCATCGGCGGCCGCAATATGGCGGCTTTGAAATTTTCGTCCTCCAACGGCAGTATCTTTTCTTCCGCCTTCAGTTTACTGTCTCCGTAAAAACCGGACGGCGCTGGTTTGGTCTCGGCAGTAATACACTTTCTTTGACCGATTCCGGCACTTTCCCCATAGACGATCATGCTGCTCATAAACACAAACTGGCCCACGCCATCCGCCTTGGCTTTTTTGGCCGTTTCCGCAGCCAGCTCCGTATTGACTTTATAATACAGACGTTTGGTATCCTCCGTAACATGACCCGTATCCGCATGCGCGATTCCCGCCACATGAAATACCGTATCGTAGCCGGAAAAACTTTTTTCCCGCCAGTCCCCGCTTTTCATGTCCAAGGTGTCCACCACAACTTCAGGATGCTGCTCCTTTAACCAATTTTCGTAAGTCGTACCGATATAACTTCCGGCACCGGTAATCAACAGACGCACTTTTTATCCTCCCGATCTCCTATGATCTCTAAGCCGGTTTCAGGTAAAAAAACTGCCGGCAGAACATGCCTGCCGGCAGAGTAATTTGGCTTTGCCTATTTGTAGGACACACTACAGGGTAACATTATAACGGGTATTTCCCCATACGTTATATGTCCCGGCTGCCGTATAACCGTCGGACGCGTCAGCCTGCGTAGTCATATAGTAATTGATCAACGATGCCGGCGTCTTAATGGAAGAACCGTATTCCTTAAAAAATCCCTTGAACTTGGACATATCCGCCTTCTTAAATACATCTTCATTGACCGACAATTTGCCGTTCGCATCTACGCTGATCCCGAAACTTCCCAGCGCGCTCGCATTCCGTCCGGTCTTTTCCCTGAGGCTGACCAGATTCGATATTACGCCGGAATTGTAACTGGAACCGGCCGCATCCAGCACGCTGTTATAATTGCCTACAAAACTCTTTACCGCAGCCATGATCTTTGTAAGATCATACAGCTCCTTGCCGTCCTCGTCCTTGGTCTTTCCAAACAATGATTCGGACATAAGCTCCTCAATATCCTCTTTCAGACCGGCCGGGCCATACTGGGAATCCTTTTCTTTTTCTTCTTCCTCTTCTTTGGCCTTTTCTGCGGCGCTTGCCGGCTCGGAAGCGGCTCCCGCGAAGCCGAGACGCGCGCCTACCGCAGAACCATAGCTTACGACGTTATCTTTCGAGAATAATTCCTGAACCTTGGAGATACCCGCCGCCTTTAACTTGTCTTCATTCAAAGACAGCGTCCTGTCCTCATTCAGCGTGATACCAATTTCCGCAAGCTTATCCGCATACGTTTCCGTACTTCTCATCATGCCTGCCACATGAGCTGTCTTATTCATCATCGTGGAATCCTTTGCCGCGGTAACCACGTCATTGTACTGCGACACAAAATCCTTTACTGCGGAAATCACCTTATCCGCCGCGCTGATTCCGTCCTCCGATGCTTTATAAGTATCTTCGCTCTGCAGTCCCGCAACGGTATTGGTCAGCTTCGTAATACCCGATGTCAGATCGGAATTGGCCTTCTGCGCTTCTTCGGAAACCTTCGGGTACATCTTCTCTCTCAAGATCTGATCCAGAACATCGTTGGTCTTGGCTCCTTTACCAGAGGAACCCGTTGTTCCCGTACTGCCCTGGCTGCCGTAATAACTCTTTAACAGCTTGCCATAGCTTCCGTTCTTGATCGATGCATAGTCGGAAAGAAAATTCAGATTCCCGCTGCTGCCGCCGGAAAGCCCATCAAATAAATAGGAATAATCCTGTTTCATACCTACATCAATCCCAATGCCCATACTATCACTCCTTTGATTGCATTGTCGCCAATGGTTTCAGACATCCTTGTCTCATTACTTGCCGCATCGGCATACTATTCCTTTATAGTTGGAATAAGTATAGCATACCTGTTTACGGAATGCAATATCCATCGGCAAAATTTTGTAAAAATGCTAATCCTTTCCGTATTTTTGTACCGGCCCCTAATAGACATAAACACTGTGTCCCGTAATCTCCTCATAGCAGTCCAGTACCGCATCCAAAGGAACGCACCAATCCCTTCGGGGCTGTTCCGAGTACGCAAACGCCATTCCCACCATATTTCCGTATCCATCCACCACCGCGGAGCCGGAGTCGCCGTGTTCAAACCTCAGTGTAACTTCCGTATGGTCCTTCTGGTCTTCCCAGGTAAAATACTGCTTGATCTTCACAAGATATCCTGTAGATGTGTGAAGGATTCCGCCTTCGCGGTCTACACGCTCCAGCCCCACTCTGATCCGCTGGTCGTTGAGTCCGTCCCAGTAGCTTTTGTCAATATGTACCGTCATGAGCTGATCTAACAGATCCGGAGGAACATTTTCCTTCTCCACGGTCACTACACCCACGTCATAGGTGTCGCTGTAACCCAAGAGGGTTCCCTCCACTCTGGTGCCGTCAAAAAAGTATACATCCCACTTATCGGATTCCTTCACCACATGACGGTCGCTGCAGATATAGACCGTGTCGTCCGTAATCTCCATGATGTACCCGGAACCTGCGAAGTATCTCTCACTGTCTTCGTGGTAAAGCTGTACGACCGCCGGCCGCATATAGTCCAGGGCGTCACGAATATTCTCATTCTCGGAAGCGCCCGCATCATATAGGTTGATCGCCCCGATGATCCTGTCTCTGGACCGGTCCACCTGTCTGCTGCCCACCAATGCCTGCAGGTCTTCCTGCGTCGCGACGACCACATCCGCATAGCTGATGCTTTCAAGGCCAAAATCATCCTCCACTCGGTAAGAGAGTTTGTAAGTCCCCTCCTCGGACAACTGCACCAGACTGTCGTCCACCGTAATCCGGCCGGTCAGGTCGCCGTCCGTCTCGTCCCAGGCGGTCACCTGCTCCAGATAATCCACCGGGTTCCCCAACGCCAGAAAAATATCCCGCACTCCGTCAATCTCCGGCGCTTTGTCCACCGTAACGGAGAACTGCTCGGCAGACCTGTTGCCGGAGGCATCCTCCGCCACAATAGTGCAGTCATAACTTCCCGTACCGTCATATTTTAACGTATTCTGCCCGCTGCCGGATTCCTGGAAAAAGAGCTCCACATAACCGCTCGCATCTTCCACGCCCACTATCAGTTCCTCCGGCCGATACTCCCTGCCCTGCGCAAGATATATCTGCTCGTCTTTCAAAAGAATATCCGGCGCTACAGTGTCCTTGACAACAATCTCATACCGGAATTCTTCCCTGCCGTGACGCACATATGCCTGATAGACGCCTACAGTGTCGACATTGACCTGGGAAATGTCCAGCTCTCCCAGCCCCACCGACCATTTTGTGCCCACCAGATAATCCTGTATGTCACCGCTGACCGCTTCTCCCAGCTCACAGACCATGCTGTCGAAAGCAGGCTCCACTCTGTAGATAAAGCGATAAAAAAAGAATGCTCCCAGAATCAGGACAGCCAAAAAAGCCCCTGCCCAGATAATCGGCCGGCGGTACTTATGCTGTTCTGGGACCCTCGGCCCTTCCCTTACAACGTCCATCGTATGTCCTCACTTACGGCTGCATTTTTCCAGAGTAATTGTTATTGCTCTATATATTTTTTCACGGAAGCGGGAACGCCCGCCGCCAGGCAGTTATCCGGCAGGTCATGGGTGACCACGCTCCCGGCGGCGATCACACAGCCGCTTCCGATAGTGACGCCTTGCAGAACAGACACATTTGCGCCAAACCAACAGTTATCGCCGACGCGAATAGGCAGCGCCTTTTCCAGCCCTTTGTTCCTGTCTGTGAAATTCATGGGGTGGCTCGCGGTGTAAAAGCCGCAGAACGGACCGATAAAAACATTTTTCCCGATGGTGATCGTGCCGCCATCCATAAAATAACAGCCATGATTGACAAAAACGCCATCTCCAAAATGCGTGTATATGCCATAATCAAAATAGACTGGAGCCAGCACAGTAAGCCCCTTGGGTATTTCAACACCCAACAGGTTCCCTAAAGCGGAGCACTGCTCCGCGCCTCCCGGCCTGGACATATTGAAATCAAAGCAAAGCGATTCCGCTTTCTGCCGTTCTTCAAGCAGATCCGCATCAAAATTGGCATCGTGCCATTCGCCCTGCAGCATTTTTTCTTTTTCTGTCATAGTATGTACTCCCCAAATTTCAATTTATTTCACAAATATTATGGTCATTATACCACCAGCGCAGAAAAGGAAGCACCGCATAAGCGGTATTTACTTTTCAAGCGGTGGCTTGCCGGTATAATGAGCCGTGTAAACGGCTGCTGCCGATGCGATCGGCAGTAATTCTGCGTTAGCAGAATTTATTATATCATATCAACAAGCGATTGCACAATTAACTATTAGAAGTGTAAAACATTTTTACAACTTTTTACCGCACACCCGAACATTAAAAAATGCGGTAAATACGGCTTTCCTGCCATATTTACCGCACCTAATCCGACTGCGGAAGATGGGACTTGAACCCACACGTTGTAACCAACACAAGATCCTTAGTCTTGCCTGTCTGCCAATTCCAGCACTTCCGCTTGATCATCACGCAAAATTGATGATAACATTTACCCTCGCAAAAGTCAACTACCTTTAAACTTTTTTATGGTTTCTGCCGAAATATATAATAGCTAAGGAGCTCACACTGTTGAAATACGCATCCAGGGAGGGATTGTCGCAGCAAAGGGAATTACAGCTACTTTCATAGTGAGTTCAATCATGGCGGTTCCAGATGTCGGTAAAATCAGGCGGGAGCAGAAAAAATACCGCGATTCTTCTCAGGAAGAAGCGTCTCAGGAAGAGACTTCCGCAAAGAACTTTTCCGAAGCATTGAAAGAAGCCAGAGCGCAGCAGGCCAACACCGCCAATACTGCACCCGCCAATACCGCGCCCGCCGAATGCCACACTATCACCTACGGGCGTGACAGACGGCTTACGCATTTTGTATACCGCACCAGGGAGTACCGCTCATAAACGATATTTAAAACTCCCGCCTTTTGTAAAGCAGTTCCGACACCATGCAGGACACCCAGCAAAGGAGCAGCACACCGGCAGCGCCCAGTATCGCGCCGTATCGGACCAGAATCTGCACTACGCCTTCCGGCAGCAGCGCCATATGGACCCAGTCCATATTGGTAACCAAAATACCGATTGCCGCGCAGGCTCCGACCATGATAATAACCACTGTCACCCGGGCTTTATTGATGCCAAGCCAGAAAACAAACGGCAGGAAAAACGCCTGCACCAATATCAGACCCAGGCTGATGGACACCACACTTATGATATTTTCCGTGTAATTTCCTGTTCCGCTGAAAAAATACGCTATGGGCCCGGAAACCACAATGGCAAACAGACAGATTATCCCTGAGGTCAGCAGCATGACCAGATATTTTGCTCTCACTATCTTGGTTCTTCCCACAGGCAGAGCGGCCGCATAGGCATCCCATTTACTGGCCTCATCCTGGGTAAAAACAGAAATCAGTATGGACATGCTCATAACGGGCAGCATGATGACCAGGTTGCCCATACCGGCAACCGCCCACAGCACATACAGTACCAGCACCACCGCTAACGCCTTGCATTGTTTCAGAATCAGCAGCATATCTTTTTTGATCAGTCCTGTCATTGTTTTTCCCCCTTTATCATCAATACCATAAAATCTTCCAGTGTTATTTTATCTACCACAAAATCCTTGTACTTTTCCGCGGCGGCGTTCCTGTCCTTTACCAGCACCTCACAGTCATACCGGTTTTTCATGCAGGAGACCACGTCGCCCTTCTCTATCCGTGAAAACTCTTCTTCCCCGCATTTCAGGATGCCGTAATGATCCAGCAGTTCATCTCTGGGACTGTCAAATTCCACATTGCCTTTGTTTATCAGCACGATATAGTCCGCGATGCGCTCCAGGTCGGACGTAATATGGGTGGAAAATAAAATGCTGTGCGCTTCATCCTGCATAAAGTCCATAAAAATATCCAGTATCCCGTTTCGCGCCACAGGATCCAGTCCGCTGGTGGGTTCGTCCAGTATCAGCAGCCTGGGATGATGGGAAAGGGCCACGGCGATCTCCAGTTTTTTCCTCATACCCTTAGAGAGTTCCTTTATGACCTTTCCGCCTGGCAGCTGAAACCGGCTGATATACTCCTCAAACAGTCCCGTGTCCCATTTTTTGTAAACATCCTTCATCACGGCGTTGACATCCTTTATCCGCAGGCTTTCCGGGAAAAACATATTGTCCAGTACCACGCCGATCTCCTCTTTGATCTCTCTTTCGTTCTTCTTTATATCCTTGCCAAAGATCCTGACGCTGCCCTTATCCACCCGGATGATCCCTAACAGGGCCTTTAGCAATGTAGTCTTCCCCGCGCCGTTCTCTCCGATCAGCCCCACGATACAGCCGTCCGGGATCTTTAAGCACAGCTTTCCCAGTTGAAATCCCGTGTAATTCTTCATCAACTCTTCCACTTCGATTACATTTCCCATACTGTCCTCCTACTGTCCGTCCTCCGGATCTCCGTAAAATATTTCGATCAGATTGAGTATTTCCCGCTTTTCGATCTGCATCTTCTGAGCCAGCTCCACAGCGCTGGCAATGTGCGCCTCAATTTCTTTCTGGGCGTTCTCCCTCGCCAGTTCCGTGTTTTTAGGAGCCACAAAGGTTCCCTTTCCCTGTATGGAGCGGATATAACCCTCCTGCTCCAGTTCCACGTAGGCCTTATTGATCGTCATGACGCTGATCTGAATATCCTGCGCCAGGCTGCGGATGGACGGTAAGGGTTCATTCTCTTTCAGCGCGCCGCTTATGATCTGCTCCACAATGGCCTTCTTGATCTGTTCGTAAATGGGAACGGGACTGCTGTTGCTGATAATAATCTTCACATTTCCTCGCCTTCTGCCGCTTCGGCGGCGTTTCACAAATGGTTACGGCAATTCATCGGACTGATTTCTTGCATTTAACACCTGATAACAGCATATAACAGTGTATAACATTTGTCAACAGAATCTTTGAAAAAAACCTAACCCGTACTGCCAGCCCCTTCAAAACAATTCCCGAACAAAAAAACGCAGGATCCAAACCGTTACGGTTTGATCCTGCGCTATAAACTGCGGAAGAAGGGACTTGAACCCTCACGTACGTACATACACATGAACCTGAATCATGCCTGTCTGCCAATTCCAGCACTTCCGCAAGCAAGACTCATTGTATCCCTTTTTCCCTTATCTGTCAATAGTTAATTGCACGAATTATAAAAATCTAAAAATTTCAACCTTTTTTTGAACATTTTTTTACTTTCGGCGTTTCTACCAATTTCGCCCCTGCGTTTTTGTAGAATTTAACTATACAATGGGAAAAGCAGCAGATATGCTGCCCTTTTTTGCGCCAGAATATGCCCGCAGCGCAATATAAATGGGCGCGGCTTTAAGGCTGCCGCTCCCGCCAGCCTCTCAAAGCGCCCGCTATGGTCTTAAGCCAGTTTTTCCAGTTCCTCTGCGAAAAGCTCCCCCGCAGAGTGGTAGCCGTGTATTTTGCGCGGGTAGCTGTTTATCCAGCCCTCTATAGCCTCTATGTCCTCGTCCGTCTTGTCGTCAAAATTTGTACCCTTTGGCACTTTCCGGCGCACCATTTTATTTGTTACCTCATTCGTGCCGCGCTCCCAGCTGCTATATGGGTGGCAGTAATATACCTTTGTCCGCTTTTCCTCTCCCAGCGTTGACCGTTCCAGCTCTTCGCAATATGCAAACTCGCTGCCATTGTCTACGGTTATGGTTTTAAACACGTTCTTAAACATTTCGCCCCATTTCCGCTCTAGCCTGTCCAGCGCGTTTACCACCGCCCCCGCCGTGTGATCTGGCAGTTTAAATATGATCTCGTCCCGCGTCTTTCTCTCTGTCAGCACAAGTAGCGTGTTTTTGCCCCTTTTCCCGCCTATTACGCTATCCATTTCCCAATGTCCAAACTCTGCCCGCTTGTCTATTTTTTCTGGGCGCTTTTCTATGCTGTCGCCTGCTGCCGCCCGCGCCTGCTTTTGTACTTTCTTGTATTTCCGTTTCTTATTCTTCTTTACTGGTAAATCTTTATTTGTCAGCCGTAAAAATATGCCCTTGTCAATGTAGCTGTAAAGCGTCGTAGTGCATATGCTGGTTTTAAATTCCCCCTCTCGCCCCTGCGCCTTAAGCTCTCCCAGTACCGCTGCTGGGCTGTAATCGTCGTTTATTATCTTATCCTCTATATAATTCGCAAAAGCAATATCATTTGGATCTATACTAAATAAGTAGACACGATCATGCACTACCTGTTACAATAAATCAGACACCAAAAAGGAGGTGC
>CANRMI010000021.1 GCA_947631685.1 uncultured Lachnospiraceae bacterium | reverse complement strand
ATTTATTTTAACATTGATCCGGGAGGATAGATATAACTTATCCTGTATTTAGTTTACACAGAATTTTTTACAGTCTCCTTACGGGTACAAATATCAGATTTCAGTCCATACAGTTCAGTTCTGCTTATCTTGTCCACCTGATAATCCGGTGCCGTCATTTCTATTTGCTCCAGCCGAAAATCATCCATTGCCCGTCCCACATATTCTGAATTGAGCCGTCTCATATTGTCATAGCTTATGAATTGATCTTCTTCTATCGTCACTTCTTTTCCAACCATCAGTTTTGCTTCTTCCATAGGCAGATAAATGTCCCCGGCGGAATCGTTTGCAGGATAAAACTTTGTGAGCAGAAACTCCGTGATCACATACGTTCCCATAATCTCCCGCAAGACTGCATTTTTTTCTTCTTCCGGCAAACAGTACTGCACCGGTTGTGCCGCTTCCTGTTCAAGACGTTCCAGATAGAAATACTCACCGTTTAGATCAGAAAACATTAACATACCGTCAGGCACTGCTGCAGCTTATCCTTTTCCAGCCAGATACATCTGCCGCCATAAAGAGGTGCGCTATCCGGTTCCCATGTTTCTATGGGGATATAGGTTGTCTTTCCGGTTTCTAAATCTTCCACATACCACCCCGGAGCAATGCAATCCCACCTTCCCCTCATTTCATTATACAGATTCCAGTTTCCGTATGTAAGCTATAAATCCGTTCAGGCACGCCGTCCGAACCGGATTTCTCCTTCAATTCCCTCACTGCCAGCAGTGTTCCGGAGTCATTAAAACAGATATAATTAGTATTTCTACTCCCCTCGTCAAATCCCCCTCCAAAAGTCCCGAAACTCGTATAGAGTTCATCCAGCATTGCCTCTACGTTGTCCAATATCTGATCCGGTATCGGTTCATATCCTCCCGTTTCCGTTTTACAGGGTACAAACCGCCTCATATCTGAATATATATTTCCTTCAAATGTTTTTTCCGCTTCCCCGTTTCTATACCATATCTCATGATACAAGCCAGATTCACCTTCAAATTCTCTGCAAGCCACCCATTCCAAATCGGAAGATACAGAAACTATTTTCTCTCCTGAATAATGATACCATTCTCTATGAGAGGAAGCCATCGTCTCGTTGCCTGTCAGTTTTTCATTCAATAAAAAGTAGATATTTTCCCCGTCCTGTACGGTTTCGGTAAAATCACCATAAATCCCATACTTAAAATAATCTCCGGTCACACCATACCCTACATCAGTTTCTAAAAACAGCGCGTAATCCATGTCCTCAAAGCCTCCGGCCAGCGGAACCGGCTGGGCTTCCTCCGGTTCTGTACTAGCAGGCTCTTCTGCGATATTGATTTCTCCGGTTTCCTTTGTTTCCGAATTCTCTGTATCTACCGGCGAATTTTGACCTATATGAAACTCAATGTATGCAGAAGATAACCGCTTCGTCATACCTTCCACGTCACGAACGGCATACAATCGGAATCTCTGGTTCTCCGTCACCGTTTCCATAATTCCCCACCTGTAGGTACAATATGTACCGTGAGTGTTATCCGGTTGTATGCCTGGTGGAAAAGCTATCCCATCTCTGTAAAGGGACATATCAATATCCTTTTGCATATCAGGATACAAATTCCCCAGAGCAAACGCATGGCTGGTATCTATCTCCAACTGTATCGGCACCAGAATCCAATAAGAACCGGTAAACTCCCAAAAAATGAGTTCCTCCTCCGCTACATATTCTTTTGAAAATCCGGAAGAATGCATGATCAACTGCCATGTCCCAGCCTTGTCCACCACCATCATCTCCACAATCCTTCTCGGAATAGGCCCAGTAATGTCCTGAAGGTAAATAAAATTGTCGTCCCAGGTCTGCATCAATATGCGGACAGGATATAATGATGCCCCATCTTTTTTGTGATTTCGACCACTCTCAAATGATACTCCCGAAACTCGGTATTGTGAAAAGAGATCGAGTACCCATGCACCCAGAAAAGCTCCTCTAATTCCGCTTCTTCCAGTTCCTCTTTCATTTCCATATGCGGAGCGTAATCTATATACATGATTTTTCCTTCCGAAAAATCATCATAATAGGTTTTATAATAAATCGTGTCCTCCGGATCATAGGTCATTACATCTGTATCAGGCTGCATGACTGACGGAACACGGCTGCTGTCTTTAGAAGTATCTGCTTCATCGGAAATATCCGCCTGATCTGCCTGCTGCTCATTCCTCTGCGGTTTTGCATCAAATACGTTTATTGCAATTATAATAACAATAACCAGAAGACTGAATGCCAGGATACCTTTCACTTTCCCTTTTACCACACCATGCCTCCCTCTTCCTGACCGGACTTCCCGTTATGACAAATACCCAATTTCCCTAAGTACTGTAAAGTCAAAAACAGCAGACCACCGTTTCCGTAATCTGCTGTTTTACTGTTTTCACTATTCGGTATCGGAAAGCCCATCATCTTCCCTCCAGCGCTCCCGCTATATCTTCCCGCATATCCAGCACTGCTGCCCTGGCTGCGTCCGCGTAACCTTCATTGCCGTAAGAAGCGTACTTTTCCTGTTTATAGGCAGCGATGATTCCCCGGGAGGAATTGATGATGGCGCCCAGTCCGTCCTCATTAAAGAAGTGGACCAGATCCGCGCCCTTACCGCCCTGCGCTCCGTAGCCCGGCACCAGGATAAAGGTCTTGGGCATGAGCTTACGCAGTATCTTTCCCTGTTCGGGATAAGTGGCGCCCACTACCGCTCCCACATAGCTGTACTCCTCTCCCATGCATTCCCTGCCCCACTCGGCAACCTTTTCTCCCACCAGCTCATAGAGGGGCCTGCCTTCCACGAGCCTGTCCTGAAATTCTCCGCTGCTGGGATTGGAGGTCTTTACCAGCACAAAAATGCCTTTCTTCTCTTCCTGGCAGACCTTGATAAAAGGTTTTACACCGTCAGAGCCCAGATAGGGATTGACCGTCACAAAATCCTCCCCGAATCCGTAAAAGGCATGTCCTCCTACGTTCACCTTGCCCAAATGCCCTACCGCGTAGGCCTCGGAGGTGGAGCCAATGTCGCCTCTTTTGATGTCGCCGATGACTACAAGTCCCTTTTCCCTGCAGTAGTCCACCGTTTTTTTGAATACCCGCAATCCCTCCAGCCCGAACTGCTCGTACATGGCAATCTGCGGCTTGACCGCCGGGATCAGATCCCAGACCGCGTCAATGATGCCCTTGTTATACTCCCAAACGGCTTCCGCCGCGCCCTCCAGCGTCTCTCCGTATTCCGCAAAGGCTTTTTTCTGAATATGCTCGGGCACATAGTTCAACATGGGATCCAGTCCCACCACAATGGGAGCCCCTGTCTTTTTTATTTTTGCGATCAATGTCTGGATCATAGCTTTCTCCTCTCTTTTTAACGGGTGGACAGGAAACTGTACTCCCGCTTTGCCTGCTCGTCGTCAGGATACGTCTTTAAGTAGTTGTCCAGCAGTACTGCCGCCTGGGTATACTCGCCCAGATATTCATAGGCCACGATCTCATTGAAGCGCAGTACCTGCATCATACTGTTGTCCTCCATCTGCATGGCGTTCTGAAAGGCCTCCAGCGCGGAGGAATATTCTTCCTGTTTTAAATAGCAGAGTCCCAGCTGATTGTAGATTTCCGCATTGCCTTCTCCCTTGTTCAGGTAACTGGTATAAACATTGGTAATGGCATAATTGTAATCGCCGGTAGCTTCATAGGCCAGTCCCAGATACAGATAGCTGTCCGCGCCGCCGCTGTCCTTGGCCTGCTCCAAAAGCACCTGGGCCTGCTCGTAATTGCCCAGATAGTAGTAGATACGTCCCTTATCGTAAGCCGCCATTTTGTCCGAGCGCTGTTCCAGAGCCGTCTCCAGATATTCCCGCCCCAGCTGGTCATAGCCCTCCGCCGCCAAAACCTCATACACCTGAATCAGACGGCTGAAATCATTGGGCGCCAATTCGATCACCTTGTCAAAATCCGCCCTGGCCGCCTGATAATTTCCCTGGGAAAGCCTTGCGTTGCCCCGTAAATAATAGGCATCCGTTTCCGAGGGCTTTAAAGCCAGGATCGCGTCGTATATCTTTTCCGCCTCGGTATAGTTTTCCAGCTTCTGATAAGCCGCCGCCAGATAGTAATTGACGTCATAGTCCATTTCCTCTACCATACCGTTGCTGAGAGCCAGGCAGTCCAGAAAATAGCCCACGGCCTTTTCGTAGTCCGTAAGCCCCATGGAGGCGATACCCCTGCCCCTGGCTATCAGCCTGGCATCCTCGCCGTTCCGCGCCGCCGCGTCAAATGAAGTCATCGCCGCGCTGTAATCCATGGCCTCTATGTACTGCATTCCCTCCGCTGCCGCCGAAGCATTCCGGCTGCCGCAGCCGGAGAGGCCAAAGGCCAGAAGTAATCCCATTCCTATGATCAAAAATCCCCGTTTTTCTTTTTTCATCGGTGCCGCTCCCCAAATACTGGTATATCTCTCGTAACATTTTACTATATTTTGCTCCACAACACAAGCGGCGGCAGGATCATTGCACCATAAAATAAGTTTCTCCTGCCAGCAGCCTGCCAAAGAACAGCAGACCGCAAAAGATCTGGTAGGCCAGCACGCCTCCTGTGACCAGGCAGATCCCGGCCCTCCCGTACATGATCTTCCCCTTTTCCCTGATCTGCCCTGCCAGCTTCGTCCACTTTGCGAAGCTGGACAGATACAGCCAGAAAAGCGCGATACTGTATCCCCATAAAAAGTTTCCGTCCCTGGCGCGGCTGCCCGTCTCCACCAGGCACAGGGCCTCCACGAATCCGATTCCCGCCATGATCCACGCAGACAGATACCCTCTATCCTTTCGTAGTTCCCGAAAGGAAAACAGCAGCATCACCAGGGGAAAGGCCAGGGAACAGAGCACCGCCAGCTTAGGCCTGTCCGCGTGAAGGGAAAAAGAATACCAGGGCTGGAAAGAGATCCCGTGTCCCGTATCCTCTCCAAACAGCACCCCGCTCTGCCAGAACATGACAAGGCAGGCCGGAAGCACCGTACTGCCCATCAGAAATACCTGTTTAAAAGGTATCTTATGGCAAAGGTCCCACAGCAGTCTCAACGCCAGCACCGGCGCGAATACGGTGAGAAAGCTGGGCTTGATCCCTGTCGTCAGAAACAAAAGCAGTGCCAAAGCAAGCCAGGAGTTTACGGAAAGTTTTTCTTTGTAAGTCTCTTCCAGATCCAGATAGACCAGCATAAAAGCCAGCGCCGCCGCTTTCATGCACTGATAGGTAGAGTTGTGCCAGATATTTCCGGACTGATAACTGACATATCGGTACATACCCGCGTAATGCCAGAAAAAGGGCATGACAAAATTCAACAGGAGCGCGCCCGCCGCGGTAAATACCGTTGTCTCCTTGCTGTGAGTCAGCTTTTTTAACAGTTTTTCCGTAAGGAGCACCGTCCCCGCCGCCACTGCCGCCAGCACTGCCGCGATCAGGACCGTGGGAGCGCTCTTGGGAAAATACAGCAGCCGGTAGAGATACGCCGTAAAGCTGTAATACCAGCCGTCCTCTATCACCATACTGATGTGATAGGGCAGATCCGACTGAAAATAGCGGTTGTTGTAATCCAGGGGCTGAACGGACTGCATATAAAACAAATACATGCAAAGCAGACCATAGATACCCGTCAGTACCCACAATCCGCCCAGACAATATTTTTCTGTTTTACTTTTCCGCTTTGCTCCCTGCTCCACTTTTATCTCCCACCGAAACTCAGCCGGTTTTCAAGATTATTATATGCCAAAGCGAAGAGCGTCCGCAAGACCTGACTTTTGTTTTTCAGGAATAACTTTCCTGAAAGGTGCCGCAGGCGGTCTCCCTGCATTGGCAGGCTCCGCAGCCCATAATATCCACATGCTCGGCCTGGCACTTGTAATGCTCGTTATAAATGCAGTTTGCGGCTTCACAGTCGATGCTGATGGTGCGGCTGGGATGCTCCAGGGAACTGCGGTAGCTCACTTCTCTTCTCTGCAGAAAGCTCTCACAGCAGGTTTCTTCTTCTCTGTGGGCATGCTCTCCTCCCACGTTAATATCGCCCTTGCAGCAAAGACACTCGTCGTTGTAGGCACAGTTTTCCACAGTACAACATAATTCAGCCATAATAAGTCCTCCTTTAGATTGGTATGGCACTTATTATGGCTGAAAACATCCGCTTTATACCTTTTCTTATTTGTTTTCTTCCGCGGTCTGTTCCTTTCGGATGGCTTTGGTACGGATTTCTTCCAGAATATCCTTTATAAAGACGTCCAGAGGCTTCTGCCCTTCATCGCCCAGGAAGCGGCTCCTTACGGAAACCACCTTTTCCTCTTCCTCCTTCTGGCCCACCACCAGCATATAAGGAACCTTGGCCAGTCTGGTCTCCCTGATCTTAAAGCCAATCTTTTCGGAGCGGTTGTCTATGGTCGCCAGGATGCCGTTTTTCTTTAATTCGGCCAGCACCTTTTCTCCGTAGTCCGCATACTTTTCAGAAATGGGCAGAATCCTTACCTGCTCAGGACAGAGCCATGTAGGGAATTTCCCCTCGTACTTTTCGATCAGCCACGCCAGGGTTCTTTCATAACAGCCCATGGAAGTTCTGTGAATGATGTAGGGGCGCACTTTGTCCCCATTCTGGTCTATAAAATACATATCGAACTGCTCCGCCAAAAGAGCATCCCACTGAATGGTGATCATGGTGTCTTCCTTGCCGTACACGTTTCTGGCGTTGATGTCCACCTTGGGACCGTAAAAAGCGGCTTCTCCCACATCTTCCACAAAAGGCAGGCCCAGCTCGGTTAAGATATTGCGGATATGAGCCTCTGTCTCATTCCAGACCTCCGGCTCCCCGATGTATTTTTCCCGGTTCTCAGGATCCCACTTGGAAAGGTGCCAGGTAATATCATCCAAAAGTCCCAGCGTTTCCATACAGTATTTCGCCAAAGCGATACAGCCTTTGAATTCTTCCACCATCTGGTCGGGCCGCACGATCAAATGCCCCTCGGAAATGGTGAACTGACGCACCCTGGTCAGTCCATGCATTTCACCGGAATCTTCATTTCTGAAAAGCGTGGAGGTCTCTCCGTAGCGGATAGGCAGATCCCGATAGGAATGCTGGGTGGCTTTGTATACATAGTACTGGAACGGGCATGTCATGGGCCGCAGGGCAAATACCTCTTTGTCCTTTCCCTCTTCCCCCAAAACAAACATGCCGTCCTTATAATGATCCCAGTGTCCTGAAATCTTATACAGATCGCTCTTTGCCATAAGGGGCGTTTTGGTCCTCACATATCCCCATTCGTTGTCCTCCAGATCTTCGATCCAGCGCTGGAGCGTCTGGATGATCTTGGTGCCCTTAGGCATCAGCAGGGGCAGCCCCTGGCCGATCACATCCACCGTGGTAAAGAGCTCCATTTCCCTGCCCAGTCTGTTGTGGTCGCGGCTCTTGATGCTGTCCAGATAGGCCAGATACTCCTCCAGTTCTTCCTTTTTGTTGAAAGCCGTACCGTAAATACGCTGCAGCATGGCGTTTTCCGATTTGCCCCTCCAGTAAGCGCCGGAAGAGGAAGTCAGTTTAAACGCCTTGATCCCTTTTGTGCTCATCAGGTGCGGTCCCGCGCACAGATCCACAAAATCACCCTGGCTGTAGAAGGAGATCACTGCGTCCTCGGGCAAATCCTTTATCAGCTCTACCTTATAGGGCTCTCCTTTCTCCTCCATGAAATGTATGGCCTCTTCTCTGGGAAGAGTGAATTTCTCCAGCTTATTGCCCTCCTTGATGATCTTTTTCATCTCGGCTTCCAGTTTATCCAAATCCTCCCTGGAAAAAGGCTCGTGCTCAAAATCATAGTAATAGCCCGTGTCGATGGCAGGACCGATGGCCAGCTTGGCATCGGGAAATACTCTTTTGACCGCTTCCGCCAGCACATGGGAACAGGTATGTCTGACTACCCGCAGTCCTTCCTTATCGTTGGCGGTTAAGATATGCAGGGTGCAGTCTTTCTCCACAAGAGTCCGCAGATCCTCTACCTTACCGTCAATTTCCGCGGCGCAGGCCGCCCTTGCCAGCCCCTCGCTGATGTCCAGCGCAATATCGTAGGCGCTCATGGCCTGCGCGTATTCTTTTACAGAGCCGTCTTTTAATGTAATTTTCATAACTGCCTCTCTTTCCGCCGCTTCGCGGCAACTTAAACCTTGTTTCCGATAAAAAAATCCCCTGCACTACCGAAGTAATGCAAGGGACGTAAAATACGCGGTTCCACCCTGCTTGCCCTGCCCGCCTTTACAAAAACGGAACAGGACCGCTCATCTGCCTGTAACGTAGGCTCACGGACCTGATTGGGGCCGCTCGGAGGTGGTCTTCAAAGGAATTTCACAAAGGCGCTCACACCGGCGGTCTCCCCCGCGCCTCTCTCTGCTGCTGCCTTCCCTCTACTCTTCTCGTCAAAGCGTTTTCTCTGTTTACGTTTGTATTTTAACCCATTTTATAAAAACTGTAAAGCGGTTTTTGTGGTTTTTGCCGTTTTTACGGTTTTATCATGCCAGAGTATTATTTTGCTCTGCCGCAGCACTTTTTATACTTTTTGCCGCTGCCGCAGGGACAGGGATCGTTGGGATAGATCTTGGCTTCCTTGCGAATGGTGGTGGAAGATTTCTGCTCCTTGTAAAGGGCCTTTCTTGTATCCTCGTCAAAAATATCGTTCCACTCTTCCAGATTATAAAGCCAGTCCGCTTCCGCCGCTACCATGTTCTTGTAGAGCTTTTCCTTGTCAAAGCCCAGGCTTACCTCTGTATCCTCTTCCATTTCCTCAATGGGATTGGGCTCCTTTAAGCTGTCATTGATACCGTCCAGGAAGCCGGTCATGGTCATAATGTCCACGTCATACTTCTCGGCCAGCTCCTTTACGCTGCCTTTGACTTCCGTATCCGGAGTCTTTAAAAGCTCCTTATAGATGTTCTTTTCTTTTTCAAAATAAGCAGCCCACATTCTCTGCAGAGCCTGCTTGTCCATATGTTCATCATATGCCTTGCTTCGCCACTGCTCTAATAACGCCATAGTCAGCCTCCTTCGTTCCGAATCAACACTTTGAAAACAGTATTATCTTATCCCTCTTTTTTAAAATATGCAAGTCCTAATTGTGTTTTAAGGAAAACACTACTTTAACGCTTTTTCCAACTCCTCCACCACTATCCTCAGCGCCTTGATCCTGGCATACTTTTTGTCCACGGACTCCAGAATATGCCAGGGCGCAAAGGTGGTGCTGGTCTTTAGCAGCATCTCGTCCACCGCTTCCTCGTAGGCATCCCATTTTTCCCGGTTCCGCCAGTCCTCGTCCGTGATCTTCCACTGTTTGGAAGGCGTATTCTGCCTCTCTTCAAAGCGCTCCAGCTGCGTATCTTTGTCAATCTGTACCCAGAATTTGATGATGACCGCTCCCCATTCGGAAAGCTCCTTTTCAAATTCATTGATCTCATTGTAGGCTCTTTGCCAGTCGTTGGTACTGCAGAAGCCTTCCAGCCTTTCCACCATAACCCTGCCGTACCAGGTGCGGTCAAAAATGGCAATATGTCCTGTTTTGGGCAGCCTGTTCCAGAAACGCCAGAGATAATGTCTGGCTTTCTCATGGGGCTCCGGACTGGCAATGGGATGCACTTCATATCCTCTCGGGTCCAGGGCCTCCGCGATCCGCTTGATGTTGCCGCCCTTTCCTGCCGCGTCCCAGCCCTCGTAAGCGATAATAACAGGAACCTTTTTCCGGTAAAGCCTGTAGTGCAGATCCCCCAGTCTCTGCTGCAGCCTGTGCAGCTCTTCCTTGTATTCTTCCTCCGTCATGCATTTGTCCAGAGCGATTTCCGAAAGTCTGGGCTGCTTTACCAGAGGAAAGACATTTTGCAGCAGAGGGACCGCCAGACTGGCATTCTGCATAGCCACCTCTATCCCGCTGCAGATTCTCTCCAAGACCTGCAGCTGCGCCCATTTTTTATCCTTGGCATCCACAATGTACCAGGGTGCCACCGGAGAGTCCGTATCGGAAAGATACTGGCTGAACACTTCCATGCATTGCTCGTAATGCTTGTTCTGCCATTTGTCGTGCTTGCTCACCCGCCATGCGGTATCCTTCTCAGACTCCAGCTCTTCCAGTCTTTTTTTCTGCTCCTTGTGGGAAATCTGGAAGAAAAATTTCAGTACCAGATAGCCATTGTCCGTCAGCTGTCTTTCAAAACGCTTAACGCTCTCTATCCGGCTGGCATACTGCTCGTCATCCAGTTCTCCCCGCATCCGCTGTCCGGCCACCTCGTCCGCCCAGCCGGAATCCAGGAACACAAATTTTCCGGCCTCGGGAATCCTCACAAAATACCTGTGTAAAAAAGGCTTCCGTTTTTCTTCCTCCGTGGGCGCCGACATGGAAAATACCTTAAAAAAGCGGGGATCGATATTTTTAATGACGGTACCAATGGCGCTTCCTTTTCCTGCCGCGCCCCAGCCTTCGATCAGGACCAGGACCGGCAGCTCGTGCCCTTTTATCTGCAGCTGCAGGGAAGCCAGTTTTTCCCGCGCCGCCTTCAGGCGCTCCTTCAGTTCATCCTCTTGCGGCATCTCTTCCGGGATCCAGTTTTTCATCGTCATTCCTCCTTTTTCATCACAATTCCTATTTTTATTTCCGCTTTTTATTATCGTTCCCTTTTTATCACGATTCATCTCTTAATTACAATTCTTCTTTTTCATCCTGTTCATCCCGATACATTTTCGTACTTCTTCAGCTGACGCATTTTGATAAAATAGGAAATGATCAGTATCACATCCGCTCCCATCCAGGCAGAGGCTTCCGCAAAATAAAGTCCTTCCTGTCCAAAGAAACGGGGCAGCAGCAGGGCCGCTCCCGTCCTGACAAAAAATTCCGCCAGCCCTGATACCATGGGAAGAAGCGTATCTCCCAGCCCCTGTATAAAGGAGCGTACCACGTGGAGCACATAGAGCACGAAGAGAAAAATGCTCATGACAGTCAGGTACCGATAGGCTATTTCCATGGCCTTTGCCGCCTCGTGGGGCGTCCCCTGGATAAACAGGCTCAAGATCCCTTTTCCGAAGAGCAGCATACAGCCGGAGATGATTCCGGAAGTAAAGATTGCCACGATCAAAGCGGCCCGCACGCCCTCCTTGATCCTCTTGATTTTGCCGGCGCCCAGGTTCTGCCCCGTATAGGTGACCATGGCATATCCGTAGGAGGTAGCCGCGATCTCCAGCAGACCGTACAGCTTGCCGGTGGCAGTCATCCCCGCCAGAAAAACCACACCAAAAGTGTTGACCACGCTTTGTACGATCATACCTCCCACAGCGATGATCGCGTTCATAAAAGCCATGGGAGCGCCCAGCCCCATCAGCTTCCCGCACAGCGCCCCGTCCAGCCGAAAGTCCGCTTTCTCCGGCCTTAACAGTGGCTGCTTCCATACGGCGTACAGACAGAATAAGGTGGCGCACAGCTGCGCTGTCAGCGTGGCCGCCGCCGCGCCGGCAATCCCGAACCCTAAGTATTTCACAAATAAAATATCCAGCCCGATATTGATCACGCAGGCTATCAGGATAGAATACAGAGGCGTTTTCCCATCTCCCAATGCCCGCAGTAGGGCAGAAAGCAGGTTATAAGCCATGACAATGGGAATCCCGCCGAACAGGATGCGCAGATACAGCAGGGAACCCGGCATAATCTCCTCGGGTGTATGCTGCAGTCTCAAAAGAGAGGCAACACCCAGCTGTCCCGCCACGACCAGTACTCCCGCCAGGATCAGGGAAAGCACTACGGAAGCCGCCACGTCCTTCTTTAACTGCCTGCTGTCTCCGGCGCCAAAATTCTGAGCGATCCGAATAGAAAACCCCTGGGTAAAGCCCTGAATGATCCCCAGCATCATCCAGTTCGTCCACTCGTCGGCACCCAGAGCCGCCAGTGCCTGTACTCCCAGCACCTGCCCCACCACTATGGTGTCCACCACAGTATAGAGCTGCTGAAATACATTTCCCACCATAAGGGGCAGCGCCAGCAGCATGATCAGCTTCAGCGGATTTCCCGCTGTCATATCCCTGGTCTTCACGCCGAACTCCTTTCTTTATAAAACAACAGGGCCCCATTTTAACGGAGCCCTGCCTGCATTTTCCCTGCTTTAATTACTTAAAGCCTTTAATTTCTCCTTAATACCGTTGACCGTATCCAGGATCACCGCAACGGAGGCGGAAATCTCCTCTGTAGCAGCCGCCAGCGTATGTGTCCTGCCGTTGACCGTATCCACGATATTCTGCAGCTTGTGGCTGTCCTCAATAATTCCCCTGACAGAATTCATGATCTTTTCCTGGCTCGCGTTACTGCGGTTAGCGGTATTTCTGGACTCCATGGCCAGCTTGTTGATCTCATCCGCCACAACCGCAAAGCCTCTGCCGGCTTCTCCGGCTCTCGCCGCCTCGATATTGGCATTCAATGCCAGCAGGTTGGTCTGGGAAGCGATGCTTACCACTTCGTCGTTGTTCTGTACCAGCTCCGTCAGGAAATTGCCGATCGTATCCATGGAAGTCGTCAGATTATCGCAGAATTCCGTAATATTGGCAATATCGGAAGAAATGGAAGCCGTCTCCGCGGCGTTGTTCTCATTGCCCTGTGCCATATCGTCCATGGAATGATAGAGCACTTCAAACTCTTCATTGATCTGCTGCAGGATATTCAGGATCAGCTCTTTCTGATCAGCGATCATCTGCTTGTCATCTTCCAGACGGGATGCCAGCTCCTCCGCTTTTTCCTTCTGCTCTTCCACTTCTTTCTTTATGTAGTAAATACAGTTCTCTTTCTTGTTGAAGCCGTTATAAATAGCCTCCGTCATCTGGCGGCAGGACTCATAGCCGCAGCAGGAACAGTTAATCGATCTTTCCTCATCCGTATGCTTGCCCATGGACTCAAAGATAGCGTTTCGCTCCTCGTCACTGGGAATCCTGTACGCACAGGAAGCGGAGCGGTCCGTATAGCCCCGCAGATAGTCCTCCAGCCGCAGCTTGGAAAACTGGCTGTTCAACTTTTTGAGACGCTGTTCGGGAGAAAGCTTTCTTCCCCAGGCACCGCCGTTTTTCTTGGAACTTTCACGGATCCGCAGCAGGGATTCCAGAACGGTGTCGTCATGGGACTTCTCCGGCTCACAGCCCGTACCGTAAATACAGCCGGACTGGCAGTTTAACGCATCCACAAACAGATAGGAGGTCTTTCCCTGGGCAATCCTGTCCTTATTCTCCTCCAGATAGTGATACATATGCTTCTCACCTTCCATTTGGCGGATAAAGACGCTCTCGCCCAAAAACCAGTACACATTCTCCTTTAAGCCTCCGGGCATAGGATAGATCGACCCCAGACCGTACTCGATCTCATCGGTCTGCATCTGTCCCGTAATATGATGTTCGCGCACATATTTCATCAGATGATTAAAGGTCACATTGTAATTTACATAGCCCTTGTTGTTGGGATCCTCAATTTCCATTTTTTTGGCAATACAGGGGCTGATAAAAGCCAGCTTATCCTGCACACCCATTTCTTTTCTCGTGTAAATGGCCGCGCACATCAACGGACTCTGTACCGGAAACAGCTTAGGCAGAAGCTGGGGCAGATGTCTCTCGATATAACCCACTACAGCCGGACACGGCTGGGAAATGCCGCCTACGAAATTATATTTCTTTACATAGTTCAGATAGCCCCATGTAGTAATATCCGCGCCGAAAGAAACGCTGATAATGCGGTTGACGCCTAACGCCTTCAGCCCACCCAGCACGCTTTCATATTCATTGGGATAATTCGCCTTAAACGCGGGCGCCACCAGAAGGGAAATCTTCTCCCCTCTCTTCAGATCTTCAAAAAACCGCTCCGTATCATCGCAGTATTCTCTGGCCCCATGCTCGCAGACATCAAAACAGGCGCCGCATCCTACGCATTTGTCACCGTCCACGTCAATACGGTTCTTGCCGTCCACTTCTCTGGAAACACAGGCTCCCGTACTGGCACAGACGCTGATGCATTTATTACATCCAATACATTTGTCATTCGTAAAGACCAATGATTTTGCCCCCGTATCCATAAACCCCATATCCTCCTTGCTTTTGTAGGTTTTCACTCCAGTATCTTTCGGCTGCTTTCTGCCTTGAATAAAATCATTATATCATAGATTATCGTCCCGTGACAAGAACTTCCTGCGCCGCTCCCATCCTGCTTTGTTCTGACATTTCTGCGCCGCTCTCATCCCGACTAACGGCGGAAAGCCTCCGCGCATTCCTTTAACCTTTCCACGACCTTAATCTGCTGCGGGCAGGCTCTCTCACACTGACCGCAGGCAATACAGTCTCCGGCGTTCCCCAGCCCCTTGATTACTTCTTCGTAGGCCGTTCTTCCCTCTTCCAACTGTCCCCAGATCAACTGCCGGTTTCTGGCCGCAAAGATCTCCGGAATGGAAATCTTTTTAGGGCAGCCTGCCGTACAATAGTGACAGGCCGTACAAGGAATCCCCTTTACGCCGCTCATCTTTTCCTGTGCCATACGGACAGCCGTCCGCTCCGATTCATTCAAGGATTTAAACTCCTTCATGTAAGAGAGGTTATCCGCCATCTGCTCTACATTGGACATACCGGAAAGTACGGTAATGATCCCGTTCAGGGAAGCCGCGTAACGGATGGCCCAGGAAGCGAAGGAAGCGGCCGGATCGGCAGCCTTTAAAATCTCCTGTACCTCTTTGGGCGGATCGGCAAGAGCCCCGCCCTTGACCGGCTCCATTACCACAATAGACTTCCCATGCTTTCTGGCCACTTCATAGTTGGCCCTGGAAGCCACATTCGGATTCTCCCAATCTGCGTAATTTAACTGCAGCTGCACAAATTCCGCATCGGGATGCTCACAGAGCAGCTCGTCAAGAATTTCCGGAGACGCATGGAAAGAAAATCCCCAGTGCCGGATCAGTCCCCTGGCCTTCTGCTCTTTTACAAAATCCCAGATGTGATATTTGTCATAGAGTTTATAATTGTCCTTCTGCAGAGCGTGCAGAAGATAGTAGTCAAAATAGCCGGCTCCGGTACGTTCCAGGCTGGTATAAAACTGCTGCTTGGCCGCCTCTTCGCTATGGTTTCCCGCCCAGGCGCAAAGCTTGGTAGCCAAAGTAAAGCTCTCCCTGGGGTATCTATCCACCAAAGCCTCCTTAGCCGCGCGTTCGGAACCGCCGTCGTCATATACATAGGCCGTATCAAAATAGGTCTGTCCGGCCTCCATAAACATATCCACCATTTTCTTCGTCTGTTCTATATCGATCTTTCCTCCGAGCTTTGGCAGCCTCATCAGACCAAATCCCAGCTTCGGCGTACTTTCCCCAAAATACTTTTCCATTCCGGTCTCCTTTCAAAATTTCGTCACGGTTTCATTTGTATATCATTTTACCGGGAAACGGTGCAAAAGTCTATTAAAATTTTATAAACAATACTATTCTTTCCAGGATTTTTCTTCTTACGACAGCAGGTGACAATTTCCGTCATACCCGCATACAATAAAGCAAAGACCAAAACAGGAAGTCAATCATATGGACAGAAGAAATTTCTTTTATAATAATAACTGTACGGAGTGTCCGCCCCCCTGTCCTCCTCCCTGTCCTCCCCCTTGTCCTCCTTGTCCGCCCTGCCCGCCCGGGCCACAGGGACCTATGGGGCCCGCGGGACCTCAGGGTGCACAGGGTGAAACAGGCCCCAGAGGACCTGTAGGAGAAACCGGCCCGGCGGGGCCTGCGGGAGCTGTTGGACCTATGGGACCGGCGGGGCCTATGGGCGCAACCGGACCTATGGGACCTGCAGGACCGATAGGAGAAACCGGACCGGCAGGAGCGATAGGAGCGACCGGCCCCATGGGGCCTGCAGGACCTACGGGACCTGCAGGACCGCAGGGTATCGCAGGCGCGACAGGGCCTGCCGGACCCCAGGGACCGACTGGACCGCAAGGCCCCCAGGGCAAAGAGGGACCTGCAGGCCCCCAGGGTGCACAGGGTGAAACCGGACCGGTAGGACCGGCTGGACCCCAGGGCATCGCGGGACCTATAGGAACTCAGGGTGCACAGGGTGAAACCGGACCGGTAGGACCGGCTGGACCCCAGGGCGAAACAGGACCGGTAGGACCGCAGGGACCTGCTGGAGCACAGGGACCGACCGGCCCCGCTGGACCGGCAGGAGCTGTTGGACCTATGGGACCGCAAGGACCTGTTGGGCCGCAGGGACCGACTGGACCGGCTGGACCTGTGGGAGAAACCGGACCGACTGGACCTATGGGCGCACGTGGCGAAACAGGACCTGTTGGGCCTATGGGACCTCAGGGTCCCGCTGGACCTACGGGAGAAGCCGGCCCCACCGGACCTATGGGTCCCCAGGGTGAAACCGGACCTGCCGGACCGGCTGGACCGCAAGGCGAAACCGGAGCCATGGGACCTCAGGGACCTGCAGGCGCCGTCGGCCCCATCGGACCGCAAGGCCCCGCTGGAGCTACCGGACCGGTAGGACCGGCTGGACCACAAGGCGAAACCGGACCGGTAGGACCTGCCGGACCACAAGGCGAAACCGGCCCCGCCGGACCGCAGGGCGCCACAGGGGAAACCGGGCCAGTAGGACCGGCTGGACCCCAGGGTGAAGCAGGGCCCGCCGGACCTCAGGGACCGCAGGGTGAAACTGGACCTGCCGGACCTATGGGACCTGCAGGCGGTGTGGAAGGATTTGCTGATTTTTACGCCTTAATGCCTCCTGACAATCCGACGCCCGTAGCGCCGGGAACGGACGTAAGCTTTCCACAGGACGGCGCAAACAGCGGCAGCGGTATCGTACGCGCCAGCGCTTCCTCCTTTACCTTACCTGATGCCGGTTCCTATCTGGTATACTTTAATGTGGGAACCAATCAGGCAGGCCAACTGCAGCTGACACTGAACGGAACGCCTTTAAGCAGTACCACGGCCGGCCGCGCAACAGGCGCGTCGCATATCAGTTCCATGGCGATCGTAACCACCACCACGGCCAATTCCGTTCTGACCGTCAGAAATCCGGCGGCTAATCCGTCCTCCTTGATCATTACTCCTTCAGCCGGAGGCACCCAGCCTGTTTCCGCGCATTTGATTATCATTCAGCTTCAGTAACGGGAAGCTGCTGCAGATAAAAAAGGGCTGCGCATCAAGCGCGGCCCTTTATACCTGTCCATTCTCTCTTCGCCTTAACGGCGTTTTATATCCTCTTCCAAATCCCCCGCCAGCGTGACGGTTTCTTCCAAGATCTCCTGAATCGTACCGATATTTCCTCTGTATTCACTGGCAAAATGACTGGCATCCTTAATGGAGGAAATAATCACATTCAAATGCTCCATAATGGTGTGGAGCGTCGTCTTGATCTCCGAAGCGGAACGGCCGCTGTCGTTGGCCAGCTTGCCCATTTCACCCGCGACCACCGCGAACCCCCTGCCGTATTCGCCGCTGCGGGCTGCCTCTATGGACGCGTTCAATGCCAGAATATTGGAACGGGAGGCATTGCCGTTGATCTTATTTACCACATCCACAGCGTTGTGCACATCGGTCTCCACGTTGTTGGCCAGCCCGTCCATATCTGACAGAAGCTTAAAAAGATCTTCAATACCACCTATCAGATTCTGCAGAGAGCCCTGGATGCTGCTCACGGATTCCTTGAACTTTCGTGTGATCTGTTCCATTTCCTCCTTGACGCCCATGGAATACGTACAGGTCACACAGCCCACTACCGTTCCGTTATCTTTTACGGGTACCAGCTCTCCCTCAAAAGCCTCTCCCATTACCTCTTTCGGCAGATAATTGTGCTTGCTCCGTCCCGTTCTTATCACTTCATCAAACGCGCCGCTGGGATCCCGAAAGGTATCTCCCACATTGAGCTGGGGCGGCATGCCATCCGGAATGGAATAGCCCTGTACCACTCCTTTTGCGTCCAGCACCGTGATAAATACATCATGTGAAAACATCTGCTTCATCACCGGCAACGCGTTTACCATATTTTCCAGCTGCGTATTCTTTTCTTCACTCATACCCTGCCCTCCGCTACTTTAGTTTGAAATGCTTTCCCAAAACTGAAAATCAGCATAAATATTATATCAGTTTTGGGAAGCAAAGTATAGTAAAATTTATCATCTCTTTTCCCATCTCTTTTACAGGATCTGCTTTTTCAGAGGCTAAACAAAGACTGCCTGCACAAGAAACATATAGAGTAAGGTGCCGCCCACGATGCTGAGCAGCGTGTTTCGTTTCCAGACATGGAGCGCCGCCACCACAATGATGGATAAAAGCGACGGCAGCCAGTTAGAAAGCGCATCAAAGCTTACGCCTCTCAGACAGTAGACTATGAGCATACCGATCACAGCATAGGGAAGCTTGTCTCCCAGAAAAGCAACATAATCCGGGATCCGGCGCTTTCCGCCAAAAAACAAAAAAGGGAAAAATCTCAACAACATGGTAACCACGGCGATCACCGCGATCAGTACCATCGCCTGCATATCACTCATGGCCGTCCCCTCCTTTGCGATCGTCGTTTCTTCCTTTGCAATGGCTGTTCTCTCCTTTGCGGTAAGAAACCGAAAGCAGCAGAGTGATCAGCAGCATTGCCGGAATTAAGAAGCGGCTCTCTCCAAAGACAAGCAGACATACCGCCGCCGCGCCTATTCCCGTCAGCGCCGGGCGCCGCTCCTTTGCCGTCATCCACTGTTCAATAAATACTGTTACAAACAGGGCCGTCATGGAAAAATCTATCCCCTGGGAATTAAACTGCAGCAGGGTGCCGAGTACAGCTCCTAACGCAGTGCCGATCACCCAGTAAGCATGGTCAAACAACGTCACCAAAAAACAATAAAGCTCCGCCTGCTTTCCCTCTGCCGGATAATCCCTGTCATCACACAAAAGGGAATAGGTTTCATCCGTAAGGCCAAATATCAGATAGGGCTTGAACTTCCCCATATTTTTGTATTTCCCCAGCATGGAAATGCCATAGAACAGATGCCTTGCATTCACCATGACCGTCATAACAGCCGCGTACAAGGGGGACGCCGCTGCCGCCAGCAGATCGGCGGTAACATACTGCATGGATCCCGCAAATATCAGAACGCTGCAGGCTATTGACCAGACTGGTCCATAACCTCTGTCGTCCATTAATATTCCGAAACCCATACCCAGGATCACATAGGCCGCCATAACAGGCAGGCTCTTCACAAACGCCTTTTTAATCATTTGATTTTATACCTTTGGATTTATTTTTGCAGAATCATTCTACCACATTTTTTAAGAAACCACAAATGCTTGATTTTCGCTGTGTTTTATAGCAGACAAAAAGCAGTCATTCCAAACGCCATGCCTTTCTGTAAATAAAAAACAACGGCCGTTCTAACGGTTATAAAACCGTCAGATGACCGTTGCTTATTTGGGGAGGTGTAATCTTTACAGAGTGATCTTAATCCTCAATGGCTTCACTGCTGGTGCTGGCATCATGCCAAATACTAGTACTTTCGTGGCCGTTGTCTGTATCGTTGTATGTATATTCCCACCAGCCTTGGTATGTACCATCCTTGGAATATGATTTTTGTATTGTCGTCCTGCCCTGATCATCATGCTCTAATATATCGTAACCTGTAGCATCACCTTCTTCATTATAGTATACTATTTTAGTCACCCAACCATTTTCATCAAATTCTTCATATTTAGCATGCATAGAAAAACTTCCATCCGCATTATAAAAAGTTACTTCAATCTCACGTCCATCTTTATATTCCCCTATTCTTGTTCCTGTTACATTACCGGCTGCATCATAATCTGTACGCAAGCTTTTCAGTTGATTGTTATTTTCATCATATGTGTTTTCGTATACATATTCTTTGCTACCATCCGCACGATAAGTTGTATACTTATAACTCATATACTTTGTTATTTGATTGTTTTCGTCATACTCAAATTTGGATCTATACTAAATAAGTAGACACGATCATGCACTACCTGTTACAATAAATCAGACACCAAAAAGGAGGTGC
>CANRMI010000020.1 GCA_947631685.1 uncultured Lachnospiraceae bacterium | reverse complement strand
CACCTCCTTTTTGGTGTCTGATTTATTGTAACAGGTAGTGCATGATCGTGTCTACTTATTTAGTATAGATCCAAGAAAAAGAAATGCCGAAAAAGTTCCCATTGAAAGCAATTTAATTAAATTTAATTGCCGAGATATTTTGGTTGGGAACATAAGACCTTATCTTAAAAAGATATGGTTTTCTGATTGTGTGGGCGGTACAAACGGTGATGTATTGGTTATAAGAAGTAAAAATATAGATGTTGCATATCCGAAATTTTTGTATTACGTTTTGGCGGCAGACAAATTTTTTGAATATGATAATCAAAACTCTAAAGGCGCGAAAATGCCAAGGGGTAATAAAGATGCCATTATGTCTTATAAATTATATTTGCCTACTGTTGAAAAGCAAAAGAAAATAGTAAATATTCTTGACCGCTTTGATACACTTTGCAACGACATATCAGAAGGCCTTCCGGCAGAAATCAAGGCGCGCCAGAAGCAGTATGAGTATTACCGAGAGAAATTATTGAACTTTAAGGAGCTAAGTGAATGAGTACATTCAATATGGTCGCATCTATGAATGAAAGTACAGTGGTATCGGAGTACACGCCGGAGAGCAGGCGTTCCGACAGTTACCAGAGTGAGGCAGAGCTTGAAAAAGAACTGATCCGTATGCTGACGGAACAGGGTTATGAATACCTGCAAATTCATTCAGAAGAAGAATTGGTAGAAAACCTTAGATATAAGTTAGAGCAATTGAATGGTTATGATTTCACAGATAGCGAATGGGAGAGATTTTTTCGGGAGTATATTGCCAATACCAATGAAGGAATTGTAGAAAAGACACGGACCATTCAGGAGGATTACACGAAGGTTTTAAAGCGTGATGATGGAAGCACGAAGAATATCAGGTTGCTTGATAAAGGAAACATACATAACAACCGATTGCAAGTGATTAACCAGTATGAAGTGCGGGGTAAAGTAGGGAATGCCGCAAAAGACAGTGCTAACCCTGCAAATTATGATAACCGCTATGATGTGACGATTCTTGTGAATGGTCTACCGCTTGTGCATATAGAATTAAAAAGGCGGGGAGTGGCAATCAGGGAGGCATTTAATCAGATTAACCGTTATCAGCGTGACAGCTTTTGGAGTGGATGCGGACTATACGAATATGTGCAGATATTCATTATCTCGAATGGCACGAATACAAAATATTATTCTAACACGACAAGATTTTCTCATCTGAAAGAACAGGAGAAAAGCGCCGGTAAAGGGAAAAAGACAAGTAACAGTTTTGAGTTTACCTCATTTTGGGCGGACGCGAATAATAAAGTGATACCTGACCTTGTGGATTTTACAAAAACTTTTTTGTCCAAACATACGATCCTGAACATTTTGACAAAGTATTGCGTATTTACTTCAGAAGAAATGCTCCTTGTGATGCGCCCCTATCAGATAGCGGCTACGGAGAAGATATTAAACCGCATAGAAATAGCTACGAATTATAAAAAATTAGGAACACTGGATGCAGGAGGCTATGTCTGGCATACAACAGGCAGCGGAAAGACATTGACTTCCTTTAAGACAGCGCAGCTCGCAAGCCAACTCGATTTTGTTGACAAAGTGCTTTTTGTGGTGGATAGAAAAGACCTTGATTATCAGACCATGAAAGAATATGACCGTTTCCAGAAGGGAGCGGCAAACAGCAACACATCAACGGCAATTTTGCAGCGGCAGTTGGAAAACAAGGATAAGAATGGGAATTATCATGAGTACAAGATAATCATAACCACTATTCAGAAATTAGACGGATTTATCCGCAAGAACAAAGGACATGAAATATTTAACAAGCATATTGTCCTGATATTTGATGAGTGCCACAGGTCGCAGTTTGGGGATATGCATACGGCGATTATCAAGAACTTTAAGAAATATCATATCTTTGGGTTTACGGGTACGCCGATATTTTCGGTCAATGCGGCAGGAAGCGGCAAGCATGTTGATTTGCGGACGACACCGCAGGCGTTCGGGGAAAAGCTGCATACATATACGATTGTTGATGCAATTAATGACGGAAATGTGCTTCCATTTCGTATTGACTATATTACCACGATTAAGGACAGTGATAAGGCGAGGGACAAGCAGGTATCGGCAATAGACACAGAGAAGGCGCTCTTAAATCAGTCACGCATTAGAGAAATTGTTTCTTATATATTAGGACATTTTGATCAAAAGACAAAGCGTAATGGGGGAGAGAGTTTCACAGTCTCTATGCTTGCAAATGTAGAAGAAGTAGCTACGGCAGCAAGTAGCCGGGCAAAGGACAGAAACAAGATAGAGGAAAAGAAGAATGAAATCCGTATGAGAGGTTTTAACTCCATATTTGCAGTAAGCTCTATAGAGGCTGCGAAGCTATATTATACAGAGTTTAAACGCCAGATGAAGGATTTGCCGGAGGAAAAACAACTCCGAGTTGCCACGATATTCAGTTATGGTGTCAATGAGGCGGAAAATGATGATTTTGTAATTGATGAAAATTCCGAGAATACAGACGGATTGGATCAAAGTTCGCGGGATTTTTTGGAAAGCGTTATTGACGATTATAATGAGATGTTTTTCACTGCCTACGATACATCAAGCGAAAAGTTTCAAAACTATTATAAAGATGTGTCACTTAGAATGAAAAACCGAGAGATAGATATTCTGATCGTTGTGAATATGTTCCTTACCGGATTTGATGCAACAACATTGAATACTCTTTGGGTTGACAAAAATTTGAAATATCATGGACTTTTGCAGGCGTTCTCTCGTACCAACCGTATTCTCAATTCTGTTAAGACATTCGGTAACATTGTCTGTTTTCGTAATCTGGAGCAGGAGACGAATGACGCAATCGCGCTCTTTGGAAATAAAGAAGCGGGTGGAATCGTACTGTTGAAAGACTATGCAAGCTACTATAATGGATATGATGAAAACGGAAAACACTATGAGGGCTATACAGAACTGATTGAAAGGCTGCAAACAATGTATCCGCTTGGGCATTTTTCAGAACTTGGGGAGCAGGACAAGAAGAAATTTATCGCTTTGTATGGTGCAATTTTGAAAATGAGGAATATCTTATCCGCCTTTGATGACTTTGCAGGGCAGGAGATACTTTCACCAAGAGATTTTCAGGATTATCAGAGTGAGTATATAGACCTCTATCACGAGTTTAAACCGAAAAAAGGTGAGAAAGAAAATATCAATGATGATGTGGTTTTTGAAATCGAGCTTGTCAAACAGATTGAGGTCAACATTGATTATATTTTGATGCTTGTGAAGAAATACCAAAAGGACGGGAATAAGGATAAAGAGATTGTAGTCACGATTGAAAAGGCAGTCAATTCAAGCCTCAACCTGCGGAGCAAAATAGAGCTTATCAGAGAATTCCTGTCCAGAGTCAATGCGGATACTGAAGTTGACAAGGAGTGGCTGAAATATGTTGATGAACAGCGGGAACATGATCTTGCGGCAATCATAAGAGATGAGAAGCTAAAGGAAAAGGAAACACATCTATTTATCGAAAATTCTTTCCGTGACAGAGTATTAAAAACGACAGGTACGGATATAGATGCGATCATGCCGGCAGTATCAAGGTTTGGCGGCGGCAGTGCCGAAAACCGTACTAAAACTAAGAAAAGGGTGATTGATAGGTTGTTGGCGTATTTTGAAAAGTATTTGGATTTGGTGACAATAAAATAGCAAGATTTGTATTTGGCAAAAGTTGCGATGGTGTCGCAACTTTTAACCAAGCGGATTATGAAGACGCTGCTTCTAGCCGAGAGCAGAAATACGGGATTCAAAAAGACTTTCAATGCATTGATAATGAATGGTTTATCCAAAGCAGAATTTGAGCTAGGTGAAAACAGTAACTATTTTATTATCAGATTGTATGTACACGAGATTTTTTGAAAGATAACGTGCTGAAAGAACTCAAAGGGAACTGAAAGAAAACAAGAAATCTTTGGATAATGGAGAAGGTGTTTAATATGAAAAAATGGACAAATAAAGCGGAGATGTATATAAAACAGCATTGGATCCGGTGTATTGTAATTTTTTTGATTATATTACCATTGTTACTTAACATTGGAATATATATTACTGATGTTATTTATAATGCGTTTGGTTGGACATTGACAGCAAGTGGATTGGATAATCAAGATTGGCTTAGTTTTTGGGGTATCTATCTATCTGTTGTAATTGCGTTTATAGGAATTTGTTTAGCATGGAAATCATCTGCTGAGGATAGAAAAATGGATAAGAATGAAAGGCTTGCACAAGAATACGATGCAGATTTAAAGGAAGAAAAAAACATATTAATTGAGGTGTGTCAAAGTTTTAATACCGATATTATTTACAAGGTAATTAACGAATTGAATAATATGGATATAAGGGAATGTAGGCGGATATTACAAAATTCCAGAGAGAGGATTCTTAATGTACAGGTAAAATTTGAATTGTTGAGCGATATTGCAGGTGATTTTCAAAAATGCAAAGAATGTGATTTTAATCCTTGTTATGATAGAGAAAACATGATTGCCATTAGAGATTTATATTATAAAACAGAGAAAAAGTATCTGGAAATGTTGAATGATTGTGTTATATGTGTTGATAAAATGGAGCAGCAACAACGTAATGAAAAAATAATGCAAAATGAGGAAGAACAGATTTCTTTATTGCAGCAACGTATTGGGCTTGCTAAGAATATGTCAACATCGACTTCTGTTGAGGATATAAAAAGAATGGAAGAAGAAATTACTCAACTTAGATATAATCTTGAAACGCTGAAGGGACAGAGAGTAGAGAATGAGGAAATAAAGAAACTGGCAAATTCTGTTGCTGAGACAATAAATTTGATATCACAAGAAATGAAGCCACAACTGATTAGTTATTGTAAGTCATATATGGGTTGGAAAAATAGACATAAGAGGGAACTTTTATTAGAGGGACAGATACAATACATAAAATATCCAGATTGTAATAAAAAAACGGATTTATAAAACTAATTTTAGTTACACAGGATGATGTGGGAGGGTATAGCAATCTCATTTGAAGTGTGAGAAAATTGAGTTTGAATAAAAGATATTTGAAATCTAAAATGCTCCTAAATCTCCCCCTCGTAATGGCAAGATAAAAGAAAGATTATAGGTTATTGATGTTCTTAGCAAAATCGCATATAATTTGAAACAGGACATATTGCTATTATCTGCAGGAACAGGATATGTCTTATCACATCTGATAACCACGCGATACCAAGGATTAAATGAAAATGGAGCACAACAATACTCTTGCTTATTACGACAACCACGTAGACGAATTTTATCGCAGCACAGTATCTGTTGAATTTACCGCGGTGCAGGAGCGCTTTTTGAGAAAATTGGAAAAAGGTTCCTATATACTCGATTTCGGCTGCGGATCAGGACGCGATACAAAGTATTTCCTGGAACAGGGATATTGTGTAGAGGCTGCGGATGGCTCGGCAGAACTATGTAAACGGGCCAGCCAATATACGGGAATTCAGGTAAAACAAATGCTTTTTGAAGAATTAGCAGTGGAGGATAAGTATGACGGCATATGGGCATGTTCTTCTATACTGCATTTACCGATTGACAAACTGGTGAAAGTAATGCAAAAGATGATGGCGGCACTAAAGAAAAACGGCATCATCTATACATCCTTTAAATATGGAACTTTTTCCGGTGAAAGAAACGGAAGATTTTTTACCGATATGACAGAAACAACCTTCGCAGATTTACTGCAGGGAGTTACTGGTTTGGAAGTGGAAGAACAGTGGGTTTCTTCTGATGCGCGCCCGGAAAGAAGTGGAGAAAAATGGCTCAATCTGATTTTGCGGAAAAAATAGATGTGGATGGATTACAAATAGAATATACAGATGTTATGACTGGTGATAAAAATAAAAACCGTTTTTTATATTACCAGTTGAAGATGAGTATGTTAAAGGCAAGCAAAATCGACATTATCGTTTCTTTTCTTATGGAATCCGGAGTCAGAATGATTTTAAAGGATCTGAAAGGGGCATTGGATCGCGGTGTGCCGGTGCGGATCCTTACCGGAAATTATCTTGGCATAACACAGCCGTCTGCATTATACCTGATTAAAAAAGAACTGGGAAACCGAGTAGATTTGCGGTTTTATAATGATAGGGAACGTTCTTTTCATGCGAAATCCTATATATTTCACTATGAAAATATGGGAGAAATATACATTGGCTCTTCTAATATTTCCAGAAGCGCGCTGACTTCCGGTATAGAATGGAATTATCGGTTTAACAGCTTTGGCGATAAGAAAAACTTTGATCTGTTTTATGCTGCTTTTGTTGATTTATTTCAAAATCATTCTCTTGTGATAGATGACCAAGAATTGACCAGATATTCCAAGAACTGGCACAAGCCCGCGGTTTCGAAAGATTTGGCAAAATATGATGATCTGAAAGATATTGCGGATGATAAGGCAGAAAAGCTGTTTCAACCGCGAGGGGCACAGATAGAGGCTTTATATGCGCTGCAGGACAGCAGAGCGGAAGGAGCGACAAAAGGACTTGTGCAGGCAGCTACCGGTGTGGGAAAGACATACCTAGCAGCGTTTGATTCTGCCAAATATGAACATGTCTTATTTGTAGCCCATAGAGAGGAAATCTTAAAGCAGGCAGCAATATCCTTTCGGAATGTAAGGCAATCTGACGATTATGGGTTCTTTTATGGGAAACAAAAAGATACAGATAAATCCGTCATTTTTGCGTCTGTTGCGACGCTTGGCAGAAGAGAGTATCTGACAGAGGAATTTTTTGCTTCGGATTATTTTGATTATCTGATTATAGATGAGTTCCATCATGCGGTCAATGAACACTACCAGAGGATCGTAGATTATTTTAAACCGCGGTTTCTACTGGGACTTACAGCTACGCCGGAAAGACTGGACGGCAAAAATATTTATGAGATCTGCGATTATAATGTGCCATATGAAATTTCATTAAAAGAGGCAATCAATAAGGGCGCATTAGTTCCGTTTCATTATTACGGTATTTATGATGAAACGGATTATTCTACTTTACATCTTGTCAAGGGACGTTATGATGAAAAGGAATTAAATGAAACTTATATCGGAAATGTAAAACGATATGATCTGATCTACAAATATTATATGAAATATAAATCTAAAAGAGCGCTTGGGTTTTGCTGTTCCAGAAGACACGCGGAGGAAATGGCGAAGGAGTTTTGTAAAAGAGGCATTAAGGCGGTCGCAGTATACAGTAATGCGGAGGGTGGCTTTGCGGAAGACCGGGATAAGGCAATCGCAAGATTAAAAGATCAGGATATCCAAGTCATTTTTTCCGTGGATATGTTTAATGAAGGCGTGGATATTGCGGCTCTTGATATGGTCATGTTTTTGCGTCCGACTGAGTCACCCACTGTATTTTTACAGCAGCTGGGGCGCGGCCTTCGTACCAGTAAAGGGAAAGAGTATTTGAATGTTTTAGACTTTATCGGCAACTATGAAAAAGCAGGGAGAGCGCCTTTGCTTTTAAGTGGTGCAAAAGCACTGGAAGAAAACGCGGTACATGGTTATAGCAGCATAGAATATCCTGATGATTGCATTGTGGATTTTGATATGCGGCTGATCGATCTGTTCAAAGAAATGGATAAGAAGTCTTTATCCGTTAAGGAACGCATTAAAAAGGAGTTTTACAGAGTCAAAGAGTTGTTGGACGGTAAAGTGCCAAGTCGTATGGAATTGTTTACATACATGGATGATGATATTTATCAGTATTGTATCAGACACGCGAAAGAAAATCCATTCCGAAGGTATCTGGACTTTTTGAATGAAATAAATGAGCTGTCTGCAGAGGAGCAGGAGGTTTATTCCGGGATTGGCAGAGAATTTCTGACACTCATTGAAACGACGGATATGCAGAAGGTATATAAAATACCGATTTTGTATAGTTTCTATCATGAGGGCGATATTCGGCTTGCAGTTACGGATGAAGAAGTGCTGGCAGCGTGGAAAACATTTTTTGATAATGGGACGAACTGGAAAGACTTTGCCCTGAATATTTCTTATGCTGATTATCAATCTATGACAGATAGGCAGCATTTAAGCAAAGCAAAAAGTATGCCAATCAAATTCTTACGGGCGTCCGGAAAAGGATTTTTCATTGAGAAAGCGGGTTATGCGCTCGCAATCAGGGAAGATTTGGAATCCGTGATAGGGAATGCTGCCTTTAAGGGGCATATGAAGGATATTTTGGAGTACCGCACGATGGAATATTATCGAAGAAGATATGCGGAGTGATGCCTAAAATTGATAATATGGAAGCAGGACTTAAAGCGTTGGCAGAAACTATGGGAAGTATGGCTTGCTTAGGTTTAGTCTATCTAGAACGCAATATAGTAAGTGCACTAATTGTGTGAAACTAATAGGGGTGAATGATAGGGATGTTTAACAACGGTTATATAGAAAGTTTTGTGGATGGGATACAACGTATAAAAAATTCACAAGACGATAAGGAATTTCAGAGAAATGTAAATCTAATATCTGATTATATGAAAAAGCAGCAAATGCGGTCGGAGTGCTGGCAGAGATTAGATAAATTATCCTTTTATGATGTTTGTGAATCAGAATTAGAAACAAAGGAGAATAGAGAACTGGCAAAAGACGCAGTAATTGATTACATAAGGATGTTAATGCAGGGAAGTGACGTAACTTCACTTATAGAAGAGATTTTGAATAACTTTTATATGTTTATTGAAGCATTAAAAGAGAGGACTCCACATAAAACGGCCGGAATTAAAAAAGAAATTCTTGATCAAATTAATATAGAAAACGAATATGATATTCAGTTTCTGTTATATGCATATTTAAAGCCTTTATACAAGGAAATACGTCAAGAAGTAAGTCAGGATACTGGGAATGAAACGGTTCGTGCTGATTTATTGATCGGAGAAGATATATGTATTGAAGCAAAATACTCAAGGGAAAAAATGACAGAAAAGAAACTGAGTGAAGAGATAAAGGCTGATATGGTACATTATAATCAGCGAGAAATATATTTTTTTATTTATGATAAGAAGAAAATCATAAAAAATATAGAATCTTTTAAAAATACGTATGAATCTAAGTTTAGTGATAAAAAAATACATATAATTATACATCAACCGAAATATTTGTGATGTAGAGGATAAGTTGAAGGACATAATTTGTATGGCTAATAATCTTGAAAACAGAGATGCGTATTTGATTTATGACGCTAATGGAGTAAAAGGGAAATTATTACCATTTTTTAATTATGGGAAGTTCCAATGTCATAACAGATCTGGACTCGAAATGCCTGTATTGTTGTTTAGTAACCAAGAGGAACAAAAAGAATTTGAAGAATGGGTAAATGATAATCCAATTGTTATAAGATTAATAGAAGAAGGAACTATTAATAATGCAATATATGAACATATTCTTAATAATGCCAGGCGTGATAGAATGGACAGGGAAAATGAAATAAAGAACATAGCAATTGCTTTTGGGCTATATCGGAGATGGCGAAAATTATCTTAAAGCAATAAAACTATTAATGTTTTATATATTGTGGACAAAGAAGTGAATTGATAATGGAGATGGCAGGATGAATTTAAAAGATATCATTGGCGAGACGACCGATTATGACAAGAAAATTGCGCTGGAAGCGAAAAAACCCAAAAGTTGGTGTAAAAGTGTCAGCGCTTTTGCGAACGGCGTTGGCGGCACTTTGATTTTTGGCGTTACGAATGATAATGAAGTAAGAGGGCTTTTGGATGCAGAGAAAGATGCGGAGATTATCAGTGAGCAGATAAAGACACGTCTTGATCCAATTCCGGAATTTCATCTTAGCTTTTATAGAACTGAGGATGATAAGACATTGATTTTGTTAAATATTCGACAGGGTGAGGAAACGCCGTATTACTATTTGGCAGATGGTGTAATGGAAGCATATGTCCGTCTGGGTAATGAGAGTGTAAAAGCAGATGCAACAGAATTAAAGCGACTGGTGCTGCGTGGAAAAAATTCATCTTATGATGCGTTGGCGACAAATTATAGCGTATCGGATTATGCGTTCAGCAAATTACGCGAGCGGTATAAAGCTTGGACAGGAGAAAGTTTGGATGATAAAGAACTGGTATCATTTGGTCTAGTGGATGATAAGGGAAAACTTACAAATGCAGGAGCGTTGCTGGCGGACGATTCGCCTATAAGATGGTCTAGGGTTTTCTGCACAAGGTGGAATGGGCTGGATAAGGGTGGCAGTATTATGGATGCTCTTGATGATGCGGAATATTCAGGAAGCTTAATCAGCCTTTTGAATGAGGGAACGGCATTTATTAAACGAAATATGAAAACAATGTGGAGAAAGACAGCCAATTCAAGAATTGATATGCCTGAATATTGCGAACGGAGTTATTTTGAAGCATTAGTTAATGCATTGGTGCATAGGGATTATTTGGTAAATGGAAGTGAAGTCCATATAGATATGTTTGATGATCGGATGGTTATCTATTCGCCCGGAGGGATGCCGGATGGTACCTTGATACAGGAACGGGTTATAGATGCAATCCCTTCGACAAGGCGAAATCCTGTTTTGGCGGATGTGTTTCAGCGACTAGGATATATGGAACGTAAGGGAAGCGGGCTGACCAAGATAATAAATGCATACAAGAATGCAAATAATTATGATGAAAGCAAAGCACCGCAGTTCATTTCATCGAGGGTAGAATTTACAGTTATATTGAAAAATTTGAATTATGGGGAAAGCAGAAACGATAAAAGCGAAATAAATGATGTTTCACAAGCAGTTGAAAAATATGTACAACGCACGGAAGAAGTATTTTTGAATGCTTTGCGTAATAATCCATATATTTCAAGAAAGGAATTGTCAAGGCTGTTAATGATTTCAGAAGATGGAGTCAAATATCATTTGAAAAAATTGAAAAATAAAGGCTTGATCGAGCATATCGGTGCCTCCAGGGGAGGTTATTGGGTAGTAAAATGATTTTGGATAGTGTGCCCGATTACCCCAAAATCACCCCAAAGTGCCCCAAAACCACCCCAAAATGTATCCGAAAATAAAGCAATGGAATTCTTATTTGTTGTAAGAGATGTTTGCCCATTATTGGCGGACGAACAAGTAAGATGGCTATGCGAAAAGTGTATTTTACAATATGATTAATATGTTTTTTCAAAAAAATGTGTGCAATTCGCCCTGTGATAATACCATGATAACAAAAAATCTAAGAACCTCAGATACAAGGTATATATTGAACAAAAAACCACCAAAAATATCCTGAAAATCACATGAAAATACAGTGATTTCCGGCGCAAAAGTCCGCGAGGGCGGCAAAACCGTTGGAGCCGCAGGGTTGCTTCTATTATTGAGTAAGCAGGATTCTATAGAGCCTGTGACCTCGAAAAAATAAAAAGGCATGAAATCCCTGAAACGCACTATAATGCAACAGAACTCCCCCACCCTCGCCCCTTGCTTTTTACAAGAAAATGTGGTATCCTGCTGGTTGAGAAAAACGAAATACTGCGCATAATGACACATGTAGTGCTTGGCACGTAAATCTGATCACAGAGTATGTTTTACGGCGGCTGGCTGTTGCATGTGTTTTTTTGCGCCCAAAAGGAGGAGAAAATTAATTATGCCAAGAAATCAGTTTCAAAGAATGGTGTACGCGTTTATTACCGTGGTGATAACGGTACACGCGTATGTGTTTTACAGCTTGTATGTGGTGAATGGGAATACCCTGATGGAGATAAACCGGACAACAGGCGTGATCGCGGCGCTCAACAAGCAGGGAGGTATTTATATGTGCGGAACTTACCTGCCTGTCTGGGCTTGTATCCTTATTGAGTTCTGTCTTGCGTATCTGCTGGAAAATCTTGTAGGAAGCCCTGCTTCCTTTAAACTGGCAAGCAGGGTATTCAATCCGGCAAAGAATCATCCGATGATATTTGAAACAGCGATCATATGCGCGACGGTGGGTATCATGTGTCCTGCGATGAGTTTTATTGCGGCGTTTCTTTATTATCCGTACTACATGGGATTTCATGTTTTGACGCTGTTTGCGAACTGGCTGAAGTTGGTCTGCTTCAACTTCCCCTTTGCTTTTTTCACACAGTTGTTTTTCATACAGCCTGCGGTAAGGGTGATCTTCAAGACGCTTTTCAGGAGGGAGATCCAAAAGAGAGAGCAGCAGGAAAGCGGCTCGCAGCCTGAAAATGAGCAGGATGTGATACTGGATATTTTCAAACGCATGGATGAGATACAAGAAGAAATAGCGCATGAGCACCGCCGCAGGAAAGCCCTGGAGGAGGATGTACATAAGATCGCTTCCAAGTAAAGCAAAAACAAACGCGTTTGTGTAATGAAGATATTAATTGTCGAAATATTAAAAAATCCGACGGTTGTGGGACAATGCCCAATAGAATACTGGTATAATAAAACAGTATTTACAAATGAAAAAGGCGCAGGGTGAGATGGCTGGGCGTCTTGAAATGCGGAAGAAAGGAGGCAATGATCAATAGCAGCCTGTCCTCATTTAAGAGTGAAAATAGGTATTATGACGACTGATAAGGAGATAAAATGCAGCTGTGACGGCAGAAAAGTTTAAATACTTGATAGATGTGATTGAATATTGGACAGATGATGATCCAAAGGCGGACAGGCATGCCGGTCCCTTTCGGCATCTGAGGAAAGAACTATGGGTTCGGAAGATATGCGTGACGCCGGGCTGCAGTATTAGTGTCGCGCAGATTAAGACTTTTTTTGCTTCTGCAGTTCTGAAAATCTACCCTTGGGACAACAATTCCAAGGTTTCTTACAGGGATATTCAGAGATTTCTGTCAGGGGAGGATACCGCAAAAAGGTATGCTTTTTACTGGGGCGAGCTGGACAAGTGTTTTTCTAAGGAAGAAAATGAGAAAGCCGCAAGGAAAACAGTGTTGTGTCAAAATATCGGTCCGCTGATAGAAACGCTGGAAGAAACGGAAATGGTCTTTCTCTATCTGCTGGAAAAGCTTCAGGAGATGGCCCGTATAAAAATAGGGGAATACTGGCGTATGTGCGCTTTGGATTCAGAAGAGCCCAGAGCAGGAACAGGCGGCAGGGTAAAATGGAAACAGAAGTCTGCGCAGGGACAGGACAAAGATGAGGATGAGGTGCTGATCCAAAGACAAAACAAATACATGGAGTATCTGATAACGGTTGCGCTTCATGAAATCTTTGTAAGAGAATGCGAAAGACAGGTCATAGCGCTGGAGGAAATGCTTTCTTCTAAACAGGATGTTTTAAAGAGTGTAAAAGAAAAAATAGGAATTCTTGCAGGCGGGTATGATATGGCACAGGAAAGCTTCCATACATGGATGGAAGATATAGAGGGCAGTGTGCAGGAAGTCATAGAATATACAAAGCAGATGTCGCGTTATGTGGTCCTTTTTAGCGAATACGCTGAACATGTTGCCGGCGTAGAGGCGGAGATCCTGCTGGTTATGCTCCTGGAGATGAAGAATCTGGATGCTATAAAGCGGGAGGCGGTCCTGGAGCAGAATATGACACAGTCCATAAGGGACATAAAAGACAGAAGTACGGAGTGTTTCTGGAGATACAATAAAAACCGGGGAAAGTATTATAAAGGACTGGAAACGGAAGTTCAGGAAATCATTGCCCGCTATATGGAGCGATATGGGCATACGGCAGAACAGAGTTTCTCGGAAGCAATATCGGCTTATCTGAAAACGGTGGAAAACGGGAGGACGGACGCGGAGACGAAGAGAGTGCTCTGGGAAGCCCAATGCGCTCTGATCATGCCTGTGTGGCACGCAAATAACCCTTAAAAACAGCCGGAACTTTGCGGTAAGGCGCATTCCAAAATGTCGTTGACAGAAAAATTTCCTCTAGGGAAATAGGTTCGGGAGAAGATACTGAAAGGAGAAATAAAATATGTTAGGAAGAGGATGTTCATACAAAGGTTCTTGCCAAAAGTATAAAAAGGAGTGCCAATATGGTGGTTCTAGCTGGTACACGAGTAACTATTGTGATAATACAATGGGAGGATATGAAAAGTGCCCAGAAAATCCAGGAAATTATAGTAATCGACAACAGCTTAGGCAAGAAGTGGATAAAAAAGCAAACGCAAACGCTCGGGCTAACATTATTGTTATCATTATCATTGCAGTGATTGTATATTTTATATTTTTTAAATGAAATCCACTGGCAGCGCAAGGCAGAAAAGAATTGACGGATATAGGTTTCAATGCTATAATTTGTGTATTTTGAGATAGATTGTGAATGCGGGAAAGGCGTTGAGACCATGTATTATACCAATGTGCTGGATCTGATCGGCAATACGCCGCTGCTCAGCCTAGAGCAGACGACGGGACTGAATATTTTCGCGAAAGCGGAGTTCTTGAATCCGGGCGGGAGCATTAAAGACCGGATCGCCCTGAATATGATCGAGGAGGCGGAGAAGAGCGGCAGGCTGAAGCCCGGGATGACGATCATTGAACCCACTTCAGGAAATACCGGTATCGGGCTGGCACTGTGCGGTGTCCGTAAGAATTATAAGGTGATCATCGTCATGCCCGAAAATATGAGCGATGAGCGGAAGAAGATCATACGGGCGCTGGGCGCTGAGCTGGTGCTGACTGATCCCGAGCTCAGTATTGACGGAAGCGTGCAAAAGGCAATGGAACTGGCGGCGTCCTCCGACGAATATTTTGTACCCCAGCAGTTCCAGAATCCGGCGAACCCGGATACGCATTACCGTACTACCGCTAAGGAGATGGTGGAGCAGCTGGGCAGGAAGATCGATATTTTTGTTTCCGGGATCGGAAGCGGCGGAACGCTGCAGGGAATCGCCCGGTATCTGCTGGAGAAGAATCCGGACTGCAAGATCGTGGCGGTGGAACCTAAAAACGTCAGCGCCCTCCTGGGAGATGAGCCCGGGCTGCATCAGATTCAGGGAATTGGGGATGGATTTATACCGGATATTCTGGATACGGAGATCATTACGGACATTGTGGAGGTCAGCGACGACGACGCCATCAATACGGCGAGGGAGCTGGCAAGAGTCCAGGGGCTGTTGGTAGGAACCTCGTCCGGCGCGAATGTCTGGGCCGCGAAGCGCATGGCGGAAAAATACGGCCGGGACAAGGTGATCGCAACGGTGCTGGCGGACAGGGCGGAGAGATATTTCAGTACTGCGCTGATCTGAACAAAACGAAAGGCATGACGAAAAAAATCGTCATGCCTCTTTTTTTCTGTAGCAAATTGTCAAATACCGTCATATTGTATAGAAATAGACAGCCATTTGGGCGCTGGTGCAGGACATGATGAACCGGACATGGCGCCGGGGAGAACAAGATGAATACAAAATACAAAAGGGCCGTACTGGTTTGCCTGTTGATCGTACTCCTGCTTTTACTGCTGTGCTATATTCAATATGCGGGCAGCAGGGCGGTTTTGGGACCATTCCATGGCTATGGCAGCGGAGTGGAGCTGGTAGTGGATCCTCATGCGGAAAATACCCTGCCGCAGGAGAGCGCTGACAGTCTGGAAGAGGGCGTGGTCATAGTCGGACGGGAATCCCTGACGATTTTTGCGGGTACAAAAGAAGCGGACGTGGATTTTTATAATCCCCTGGAAAACGAGCAGCAGTATTACCTGACGTTTGAACTCAGGCTCTGTGATGACAGCGAAGCGGGATATGAAACCTTATACACATCCGGCCTTGTGGAGCCGGGCAGGCATATTTATCATATAACGCTTTCCCGCGAACTGGAAAAGGGGGAATACGAGGCGGTGGTACATGTGCAGCCGTATCGTATGAACGCGGAAAGGACGATGACCAACAATGTGGATATGCGGATCAGGCTGTTTGTAAACGAAACGGAAAAGGAAAGAGTTGTCTTTTGAGGGGAGAGGATCGGAATGAAAAGAATACTATCGTTGGTACTGCTCATGTCTTTTATTCTGCCGGGACCCGTTATTCTGCGGACGGCAGGAGAAACCATAACCCAGGATTCGGGGGAAAGCAGCGGCAGTCTTACGGTGGATTATAACGCGGGAGTGACCTACACCGTAACGATTCCCGCCAGCGTGACGTTTTCGGATACGGAAAAAGAGGTGGAGAGGGCGCTTCAGGTCAACAATGTGGTACTGAACGCGGGAAGTGTTCTCAATGTCAATCTCACAAGCCTAAACCAGTTTAAGATGATGTGCGGAGAAGGATATATTGAATACGGTTTAAAGATCAACCACAACGAAGCTCCGGAAGGAAACAATTATACGGTACTGACGGTTCCGGCCGGAGAAAATACGGGCTGGGCGATTCTTAACTTTTATACGGATCTGCAGAAAGAACACGCCTTATACGCGGGGAATTATACCGATACGCTTACCTTTACGGTGGTGATCAACTGACGGGACGTACACGCGGCATATTTGGTATTGACATATGAGACCACTTGTTGTAGTCTGTAAATAGGGACTACAATGAGTGGTCTCAAAAGGGAGGTTCAGTATGTCGGAAATCCAATTAGGAGTAATTGAAGCGCGATACGCGGATATGATCTGGGAGCGGGAGCCGGTGACCTCGTCGGAGCTGGTTAAGCTGACGGCGGTGGCCTTTAACTGGAAACGGACTACGGCTCACAATGTACTGCGGAGGCTGATCGACAAAGGGATATTTCAAAACGAAAACGGAGTGGTGACGTCTAAGATCTCCAGGGAGGACTTTTATGCCCGGCAGAGCAGACAGTATGTGGAAGATACCTTTGCCGGTTCTCTTCCGGCCTTTATCGCGGCTTTTACGCAAAATACGAAACTGACGGCGGAAGAAGCGGCGGAAATCCGCGAGATGATCGACCGGGCGCAAACAGGAGGAGAGAAATGAGCGATGTTTTCCTGAAAGTCTTCAATATGAGCATTACCGCGAGCTGGCTGATACTGGCGGTATTGTGCTTCAGACTGGTATTTCGGAGAGCGCCCAAATGGCTGAACTGCCTGTTGTGGGGAGTGGTGGCGTTCAGACTCGTCTGCCCTTTTTCCCTCGAGAGCGATTTCAGCCTGCAGCCCAGCGCCCAGCCGGTGAGGATGGCCACGGCCGCTGACGGGGAAGCGCAGCCCTATATTCCTGTGGTGGACAGCCATCTGGAGATCGTGGAAAACAACATCAATCCCATGCTCAGGGAAACCTTTTCCTATCAACAGTCTGACAGTGTGGCGCCTTTACAGGTGGTAACCTTTGCGGCGGGCAATGTCTGGCTGGCGGGGATGCTTTTTATGGCGGGTTTTGCGGCGGTCAGCATGATAAGACTCCGGGGACGGCTGCGGGAAGCCGTACGCTGCCGGAAGAATATTTATATCTGTGACAATGTGAGTTCTCCCTTTATTCTGGGAGTTATCAGACCCAGGATCTATCTGCCTTCCGCGCTGCCAAAGGGGGAAGCGGAGTATATCGTGGCCCATGAGAAAGCGCATCTGCGAAGAAAGGACCACTGGTGGAAGCCGTTGGGGTATCTGCTGCTTTGCGTCCACTGGTTCAATCCTCTTTGCTGGGCGGCTTATATTCTATTGTGCAGGGATATTGAGCTGGCCTGTGACGAAAAGGTAGTGAAGGATATGCCCATTCAGGAAAAGAAAGCCTATTTAAGGGTGCTTTTGTCCTGTGCCCAGAGGAAGCGCATGGTGCTCATGTGTCCCTTAGCCTTTGGAGAAGTGGGGATAAAAGAGAGGGTAAGATCCGTACTGCGCTATAAGAAGCCGGCGCTTTTGCTTCTTTTGGCTTCGGCAGCAGTCTGTATGATAATAGCGGTGTGCTTTTTGACCAATCCCCCCAGGGAATACCGGATAGGCGTTACCATACCGGCGGGCAATACGGGAGAGATCTGCTACGCGGACGAGGAAATCTGCCCGAAGGGCAGTTCCCTGACTTTTTACGCGGGGGAGGGATTGGGGGACGGAACCCTTCAACTGATTCCCGTGGAGGCGGCGGAGGAAAATGCCTATGACGAGGCCTGGTATATCACTCCGGGCATGCCTGTGAAAATAGAAGTGGAAAAGGGCGCGTGGTTCAGACTGGGAATCGTGACTGAAAATCCCACCGGCGCTGATAAAGAGGTATATGTGTCCGTAAAAAATGTGGACATGAGGGTTTCTTCCCATACAGAGGAACCGGAAAGCGGCTTCCCTGTTCTCGGGGACATTTCGGAGAGCGGACAGATACAGGAAAAAACGGCCCGGGAGCTGGCCTATGGGAAAGCCCTCTGGGAAGCGTATCTGACCGGTACCCTTCCCGACGGCAGTTCTCTGGACTATCAGGGAGAGAAAGAGGCGGCAAAGAACAGCTTTGCTGTGGCGGATGTGGATAAGGATGGGGAACAGGAGCTGCTGCTTATCTGGGACAATGGGATCATGGCCGGGAGAGCGGAGTACGTGTTTGGTTATGACGAGGCGCAGGACAGACTTTATGAGAAGCTGGTGGAATGGCCTCTGATCCGTTTTTATGATAACGGCTTTGCTGTCGCGGATTGGAGTCATAACCAGGGGCCTTCTGCGCCCTGGGATGTTTTCTGGCCGTACAATGTCTATCGTTACGATACGGAGAAAGATGGTTATCTGCCTTACGCGACAGTAACTTCCTGGGACAGCAGTATCCGTGACACGCCGCCGGATCCGCCATTTTACAGTGAAGGCCATTTCCCCAAAGATCTGGATCAGGACGGGGATGGGATTCTGTATTATATTTTTCCCGGACAGTGGGATGGATATTATAGCGATGACTGCCTGGTGGACGGCGGGGAACTTGCGGAATGGGAGAATGCCTGCCTGGGCGGGGCATCCCGGGAGGATATTGCCGTACAGTCTCTGACGGAAGAAAACATCATTCCGTTGGGGTATCCCAAGCCGTCTGTGGAAAAGCCCCAGCCGCAGGGCTAAGCTAAGGGAAGCGAAGGAAAAAGAACCCGCGCATTGACACCTTCCTTTTGGAATGATACAATTTGATATGTTTCGGAGGGAGAAGAGGATGATAGGGATCATTGTAGCGTATGATAAAAACCGGGTGATCGGCAGCAAGGGCCGCATTCCCTGGAGGATCAAAGGAGAGCAGCGTAGATTCAGAGAACTTACCACGGGAAATGTGGTGATCATGGGGCGTAAAACCTACGAGGAAATCGGACATCCTCTGCCAAACCGCTTTACGGTGGTGGTATCCCGCACCGGACGGTTTGAGGGAGAAAACTGCGCTACGGCGTCTTCCTTAGAGGAGGCGGTGGCGCTGGCGGAAAGATGGCAGCCGGGCAGGAATATCTATATCTCCGGCGGAGCGGGACTTTACCGGGAAGGGATTGCGCTGGCGGACAGGCTGTATGTGACGGAGGTGGAAACGGAAGCGGAGGGAGATACTTTCTTTCCCGCGTTTCCTGAGCAGGATTACATCAAAACGGTGGACGAGCGGGTGGAAGGGGAGATACCTTTTACTTATGTTACCTATACCAGAAAGGATTTAAAATGAGCAAAAAAGTAAAGGTTTTCATAGACGGCAGCGAGGGGACCACAGGACTGCGCATTAACGAGCGTTTTCAGGGCAGGGAGGACGTGGAACTGCTCACGATAGCGCCTGAACTTCGTAAGGATACGGAAGAAAGAAAAAGGCTGATCAACGCTTCGGACATTACGTTTTTGTGTCTGCCCGACGGGGCGGCAAGGGAAGCGGTGGATCTGGTGGAGCGGGAGGACGTGCGGATCATCGATGCTTCCACAGCCCACAGGACGGAAACAGGCTGGGCTTATGGATTCCCGGAGCTGGCTCCGGCATTTCGGGAGGCCATCCGTGTGGGGAAGCGCGTAGCCGTGCCGGGGTGCTATGCCTCCGGCCTGATCGCGCTGGTCTACCCTCTGGTAAAGGAAGGGATCCTGCCCGCGGACTACCCTGTGGCTGCTTTTGCCATGTCCGGTTACAGCGGCGGCGGCAAGAAGATGATAGCGGAGTACGAGGGGGAAGAGCGGATCCAAGAGCTGGATTCTCCCAGAGAGTACGCGCTGAGCCAGCAGCACAAGCATTTAAAGGAAATGAAAGCGATTCCCGGACTGACAAGGGAACCCTTGTTTTCCCCCATTGTGTGCAGCTATTACAGCGGTATGCTGGTGACGCTGCCTTTGTATAGGGAACTGTTACGCAAGAAAATGACGCCCCAGGAGCTGCATGGATTTTTCGCGGAATATTATGGAAAAGAGAAATTTATCACGGTGAATGCCTTTGGAGCGGAAGCGGAAAGCCGCGGCTTTTTAGGCTCCAATGTGAGAAGCGGCTGGGACGGGATGGAGTTGTTCATTACCGGCTGCGAGGACAGGCTGTTGGTATCCTCCAGATTTGACAACTTGGGTAAAGGAGCCTCCGGCGCAGCCGTACAGTGCTTAAATATCATGCTGGGCTGTGAAGAAGATAAGGGCTTAAAACTGTAAGCTGCGCCGCAAGGAGGACAAACGGGTAAGAAGAGTTTAATCGTTGGAAAGCGGTTCTTTGTCGGTGAGCGGAAAGCTGACGCAGGCAGTGAACATATCCGCGTCCAGTTCAATGGAAAAGGTGCCGCCGCAGGCTTCCGTAAAGCTTTGGACGATGGAAAGCCCCAGTCCGCTGCCTTCCGAGGTGCGGGAGTTGTCCGCGCGGACAAAGCGTTCTACGATCTCACCGGGATCGAAGTTCAATTCCTCCCGGGAAGTGTTTTTTACTTTCGCGCAGGCGCGGCCGTCTTTGACGGAGAGCTGTATATACACCCTGGAGTGCTCTAAGGAATACTGCAGGGCGTTTATGAACAGATTCTGGAACACCCGGTAGAGCTTATCGCCATCCGCCTCGATCATGACCGGCTCCGTTTCTATAACGGTCTTGAAAGTGAGAGTTCCGGCCGAAATACGTTCATCCATATCCGCCAGTGTCTGGCGGATTAATTTTGCCAGGTCCAGGGGCTGCTTTTCGATATGCAGATCGCCGCTGGCGGCCTTGGAAAGTTCAAACACATCTTGCACCATGTCCCGCAGGCGGTAGGCTTTTTTCTGTAAAGAAGCCGCATAGTCCGCTCCCGGCTGAGGCAGGTCCTCCTCACAGAGCAGATCCGCGTAGTTGATAATGGCTGTGAGAGGAGTCTTTAAATCGTGGGACACGTTCGTGATCAATTCTACCTTCAGTCTGTTGGCACGGTTTTTCTGCTCCATGGCGTTCTCAATATCCGTTCCCAGACGGTCCAGCTTTTCCATTGAAGGCTTTAATACGGAATGCCTGAGGGTGGGAAGAGAGGACGGGGACAGGGTAACTGTCAGCTCATCGATCCTTCCGGTCAGATTTTTCACATCCCTGACAAAGCGGCGCAGCAGCAGGTAAGCCGCGAAGAGACATACGGAAATAAACACCAGCAGCCAGCCTATGCCCAGCAGGTCGTTTCTGGATTCGTAGAACCTGGACTGCCAGGGCACATTCTTGGGATGCAGAAGCAGATATACGCCGCCGAATACGCACACCAAAGCGGCCGTCAGGATCATGGCGCAGTAGAGCGTAATCTTGCGGTACCAGGGGCAGTTCTGCCAGTGCTGCCGGCAGAAACGGATAAGCCTTGCCACAAGTGAGTGGGTGAAAAAGGCGGTTTTATTCTGCCGCAGATCCGCATAGAACAGATACAAGGGACAAAAAGCAGGCAGACAGAACCATAAAAGGTAACAGTGCTCGTACAGTGACATTTTATGCAGCAGGATCAAAATGCCCACAGCCGCCAGAGCGCAGACAAGAAGCAGGAGTAGCTTGCCCTCCAAAAGAATGCGGCGGGCAAAGGTTCCGTAAGAGGCGCGCGCGCTTTGATTGTACCGGCGGGTAAAATAGCAGATACCGGCGCAGAAAAACGTCAGTGCCAGGCTGGTTGTAAATGTGATCATCATGTCCCGGTAGCCCAATGCTTTGGCTATGTAATTGGTAAAGATCGGGCCGTGATAACGGTTGGAGGTACGGATGGCCAGTAAAAATCTGGACTGATTCAGCCTGTCGGCATCCAGGATCACGTTCTGGGGCGTTAGTTTGTCATAGGGAAAAGCCTCCGCCACCTCCGGTATGGAGCCGTCCCAGTAGCAGTAGAGCCGGTAGCCGGGAGGGAGTATCAGTTTTCCGGTATCCGGATCCTCCCCCAGTGTGCGGTTGTAAAAAGGCTTTAAATCCGGTGCTTCAATGTAATACAGGATTTCAGTACCGGAGGCAAAGACATTTCTGGTAAAGCTTTTGCGGTATCCAAAAAGAGTGGATTCCGAAAAATTGTCCGCACCGATATAGCCCAAAAGCAGCTGCGAGGTAAGATCTTCCATATAGTCGTTAAAGTCGGGAAGATAGGAATAGCTGCCGGAAAAGACCACGGGCCCGAAACGGAATGTGGCGGCAAGCGCCTCTCTGCCCACAAAGCCTGTCAGGATCGTAAAGCAAAACAGGGCAGCTGCCAGCATATGCAGAAAAAGACAGCAGATTTTTTTATAGGACTGATTAAACCTTTTTTTATTTTTTTTCAAGTTTGTATCCAATACCCCACACCACCTTTAAATACTCCGGTTCACTCGGATTGATCTCAATTTTTTCACGTATGCGCCGTATATGTACCATAACGGTGTTTTCTCCACTGAAGGACACCGGATCTCCCCAGACGCTGGTATAGATCTTGTCCGCGGAAAAAATATGTCCGGGATGGCGCATGAACAGTTCCATGATCTTTGTTTCCGTAGAAGTCAGCTTTACGGGCTCACCGTCCACACTCAAGATATGAGCGGAAAAATTATAGCACAATCTCCCTACCCGGACCTCGTCCTTGCCGGAGTAGACATCCCCAAGCTGCATGTAGCGTCTGAGCTGGCTTTTCACTCTGGCGACTACTTCCTTGGCGTCAAAAGGCTTGGTGATGTAGTCGTCCGCACCAATAGAGAGTCCCAGGATCTTGTCGGAATGCTCAGATTTGGCGGATATGACCAGAATAGGAAGATTCTGTTTTTCCCTGATCTTCATAATGGCGGAAAGACCGTCTAATTTAGGCATCATAATGTCCAAGAGAATAAGGTGGACATTTTCTTGGGAAAGCAGTTTCAGCGCTTCTTCCCCGTCATAGGCGCACAGCACCTGGAAAGCTTCTTTTTCCAGCTGTATCTTTAATGTGGAAACAATGTCTTTGTCATCATCTACTACAAGAATACAGGTGTTTTCCATGAATGGCTCCTTGCTTGCAATGAAATCTCTAATATTTATTATATAGGCAGATCCTTACAAAACAAAGAGGAAAATCCTTACAAACTTCTTACAATATCAGGAACAGCCTTACAATATCTAAAACAGTCAAGACTTGTATTTTAAAAAAGATATTGGTATCATAAAAAGCAGGAGAAAAAACGGAAGTTAAAAAAATTGGCCGTGGCATTGGAGGTACTTATGAATAAGCGGGAAGTGGCTGAGATCAGAAAACAGTTTACACAGGACAGATGCGCCATTATGCGTATCTGCGGCTGCTATGTGGACGGAGAAAAGAATAAAAAGACAGAATTAAAAGAGGCGTTTCTGTCTCTGCCTGAGGAAGAGATCTTCAAATATTTCAATATCTTTAAAAAGGCTTTATCCGGTACGATCGGTAAAAATCTGATCAATATGGAATTTCCCATGGAAGCGGAAGCCCAGGACGGAGCTCAGGATTTTCTGATGAAGCTGCGGGATTCGGAATTAAAGGACGACGATCTGCTGGAGGCGTTTTATGACAAGGTGATCGAGGGTTATTATTCCGTGGAGAACTATCTGATACTGCTGATCTACGGCGTGTATGACATACCGGGCAGGGCGGAGGACGGGACGGAGATGTTCGATGCTTCCGACGAGGTTTACAGGCACATTCTCTGCTGCATCTGTCCCGTGACCTTAAGCAAGCCGGGACTGGCCTATGATGAGGAGAGCAACAGCTTCAGAACCAGAGTTTGCGACAGGGTGGTGGATATGCCGGATGTGGGATTTTTATTCCCGGCCTTTGACGACAGGAGCGCGAATATCCACAATCTGCTTTACTATGCGGCCAAGGCGGAAGAACTGCGCCTGGGATTCGCGGAATCGGTACTGGGCTGCCAGCTGCCTCTTTCCGCCGGGGGACAGAAGGAAACCTTTTGTACCCTGATAGAGGAAACACTGGGAGAAGAATGTGAATATGAGATCGTAAAAAATATTCATGAAAAGCTCAATGAGATCATAGAGGAAAATAAGGACGAGCCGGAACCGGTGCTGTTGGACGGGGCAGGAGTGAAAAGGCTTCTGGAATACAGCGGCGTGGAAGAAGAGAAGCTGTCCGGCTTCGATGAAAAATACGCGGAGGCCGCCGGGAGCGGCGCGCAGCTTGCGGCCTCCAATCTGGCCAATACCAGACAGTTTGAGATCAAGACGCCGGATGTGATCGTAAAGGTCAACCCGGAGCGGACGGATCTGGTGGAGACCAGGGTCATAAACGGCAGGAAATGTCTTGTTATAGAATTAAACGATCAGGTAGAGGTCAACGGGATCCAGGTAAGGATACCGGACGGAGAAGGAGAGGAGTAGCGTATTGCGGCACAATCAGCTTTTACAGGAAAAGGTATATGAGTCCGTTACATCGGTGCTTCCCATTACGGTGATTGTGCTGCTTTTAAGTATATCCATAGCGCCCCTTTCCGTGGGCACGCTGACGCTGTTTTTATTCGGGGCGGGACTGCTGATCGTCGGCATGGGCTTTTTTACCCTGGGTGTGGATATGTCCATGATCCCTATGGGCGAGGGCATCGGGGTACAGCTTTCTAAAGCCAAAAGGGTGATCGTTCCCCTGGTAGTCTGTCTGGTGCTGGGCATTCTGGTGACCCTGGCGGAGCCGGATCTGCAGGTGTTAGCCAGACAGGTGCCCGCGGTTCCGGACCTGACACTGATCTTTACGGTGGCGGCAGGCGTGGGGATCTTTCTGCTGATCGCCAGACTGCGTATTCTTTTTAAGATACGGCTTTCTTATATTCTGCTTTTCTTTTACGGAATCGTCTTTGTGCTTACTCTTTGGACGCCCTCCGGCTTTATTCCGGTTTCTTTCGATTCCGGCGGCGTGACGACGGGCCCGATCACCGTACCCTTTATCATTGCGTTGGGTATCGGTATGGCCTCTGTCAGGAGTGATAAAAATTCCAACAGCGACAGCTTCGGCCTGACGGCAATCTGCAGTATAGGCCCTATTTTATCCGTACTGCTTTTGGGGCTCACCCACGATTCTCTGGATGCCGCGTACAGTCCTGTCAATCTGCGGGAGGTGCTTACCACCAGGGACGCGGCGGCTCTGTTTATGGCGGCGTTTCCCGCCTATGTGAAAGAAGTGGCGGTGGCTCTTTCGCCGATAGCGGTGCTCTTTATTTTGTTTCAGTGTATTTTTCGCCGGTTTCATGGCAGACAGCTTCTGCGGATCGCTGCCGGATTTGTGTACAGCTATTTGGGGCTGGTGCTGTTTCTGACCGGCGTGAACGTGGGCTTTATGCCTGCCGGACAGTATATCGGCTCCGCGCTGGCTGGCGGGAGCGCACCCTGGATACTGATTCCCGTGGGCATGGTGATCGGCTATTTCATTGTAAAGGCAGAACCGGCGGTGCAGGTGCTGACCAGACAGGTAGAGGACGTCACCAACGGTTCCGTTACCCAGAAAGCCATCGGACATGGGCTTTCCGCAGGGATTGCGCTTTCCGTGGGCCTTGCCATGCTGCGTATTCTGACAGGGCTGGATATTATGTGGTTTCTGGTGCCGGGATATGTGATTTCCCTGGCGCTGACCTTTTTCGTGCCGCAGATCTTTACCGGTATCGCGTTTGACTCCGGCGGTGTGGCCAGCGGGCCTATGACCACCACATTTCTGCTGCCGCTTGCCATGGGCGCCTGTGAAGCGGTGGGAGGAAATGTGCTGACGGACGCGTTCGGCATTGTGGCTATGGTAGCCATGACGCCTCTTTTGACGATTCAGCTCATGGGATTCGCGGACAACATCCGGCACAGCCTGCGGAAGAAAAAGCGCCTGCTGCAGCTGAGCGAGGCTGAGGACTGCATTGTTTATTTTGATTAGGAGTCGGAATGATGGCGGATAAAGAGCGGGTAAAATTGATCATAACGATTGTGGACAGAGGGCATGGCAAAAGTCTGGCAAGATATTACGCAAAGCAGGAGATCTCCTGCAGTTTTCAGTGCATGGGACGGGGCACTGCCTCTTCAGAGCTGCTGGATGTGCTGGGAGTGGGCTCTGCCGAAAGGGATATTCTTTTTAGCCTGGCACCGGAGAAAAAGACCGCGAGGCTGCTTTACAAGCTGGACCGGGAACTGCAGGGGGACGGCTATGGAAAAGGAATTGTGTTTTCGATACCGATAACCGGTATGAGCAATCTGATCGCGGCGGCTTTGCTGCAGGAAGCGGACGGCAGTATGGGAGGTGTAAAAATGGAAACGAAAGCGGAGCACAGCTTAATCTTGATTACGGTAAATCAGGGGCATACGGACGCAGTCATGGATACTGCCAGGGAAGCCGGTGCCGGCGGCGGTACGGTGGTACGCGCCCGGTGGGCCGGGGAAGAAGAGGGCGGTCAGTACATGGGGATTTCCATTCAGGCCGAAAAGGAGATCGTCCTGATAGTGGCGGCCCAGGACAAAAGAAATGCCATTATGGAAATGGTGAATAAAAAGCATGGACTGAAGACAGAGGCAGGAGCCATGGTGTACTCCGTCCCCATAGATTCCATGGTCAGGGTGAAGTTTTTGCCGTGACTGGAAGATGATCAGCAAGAAGAGCAATAGTAAAACATCTCGAAATTTCAATCATTTTGTGTTATACTACAGATTGGGTAAGTGGGCATATGTGGAAGTAGAAAGGGGCATCCCCTGTGATTATAAATATTCAGGATGACATTCTGAAAATACAAGCATTGGGTTTGCTTGACAGAATGTTGACAGACAAAACAACAAAAAAGAATATCATGTGGGCGACGGATGCCTATGATGCTCTGGGTATGAAATATGAGAGGAATGACGAGATTACATCGGATCTGATAACAGGGCATCATGCCAGTGTGATAAAAACCCGCGCGCGTAAAGTGATGGAACAGCAGACGGAACGGACAAGGCAACGTGCAGAAGTGTTTACGCCATTGTGGGTTTGCCAGAAGATGAATGACTATGCGGATGAGGTCTGGTTTGGCGCGAAAGATGTATTTTTTAAAGATGGAAAGCCTACAGAAAGAATTGAATTTCAAGGGAAAGACGATTGGAAGAAATATGTAGATTCCAAAAGGTTAGAGATAACTTGTGGAGAGGCTCCTTATCTGGTTAGCCGCTATGATGTCGAAACGGGAGAAGTGATACCGATTCCGAATCGAATCGGCATATTGGATCGGAAACTGCGCGTGGTGAATGAAAATGCGGATACTGAAAAATTGTGGTTTGAGTGGGCGGTCAGAGCTTTTCAGGCTACTTATGGATATGAGTTTCAAGGCGATAATCTGTTGATTGCTCGCGTGAATTTGTTAATGACATTTGAAGAATATATGCAGCAGCGATGGCAGCGAAAGCCAACGATTGAGGAGTATCGAAAAATTATCAATATCATTGTATGGAATATCTGGCAGATGGATGGTTTGACCGGAACCGTTCCTTATGGAACAGCGGAGGAAACATACCACCAGATGGA
>CANRMI010000019.1 GCA_947631685.1 uncultured Lachnospiraceae bacterium | reverse complement strand
GCAGCAAAAATCTCGCTGGATAATTCTAAATATTCATCATAAGTTATTTCAGTTCCATTTAAGTAATATTTTTCTGGACCCTCTACATTATTTTCATCAATAAGTTCTTCATTCAAATTCATTTCCGCAACTAAATTATCTGCTCCTTCAAATAATTCCATATGGTATGACTCATATCCTTGATGCATTCTGTTGCTATATATGATCCACACGGCTCCATTGAAATAGGTATAAGAAAGAGTAAGCGCATCACCTTCTCCGGCGGCAAATTTATATACCTGATGATTACGCGCGTCAAGATACATTCCGCCATAGGGGCCATTCAGAATCAGCTCATTTTCACCGTCATTGTCAAGATCCACTTTCTCACCGATAGAGTAGGAATCCCATTCCTCTGCATCCATATTTAAATCCGTAATATAAAACGCTGATGTCGAATCTGCAGCGTCAACCGCGTTGATCAATCCATTGATAAAAGAATCCAGCAGCTCATCTGCTGTCATTTCCGATCCTGAGGTCCCAACTGCCTGTGTGGGCGGAATCTCTACGGCAGAATTTCCAGAAAGAACCTCTTCGGTCTGTTTTTCCACCGCTGCCGTCTCTTTTTCTGCTGCATTACTTTCCGGCAAGGTCGTTTCCCACGTCTGGTTTATTTCTTCTATCTGGGTTGGTTTCGCTGTCCGGGCTGCCTCCTGCGTCTGCAAGAGCTGTTCTCCGTTTCCACCGGACGAACAGGCAGTAAGTGAAAACACGAGACAGCCTGTCAGCATAACCGCTGATTTCATTTTTATCATAACACATATGCTCTCTTCCTATTTTATTTGATAAGTTCTAGGCAATCCGTCAAATGTCGCTGCCAGAGCCCCGGGATTTAATCAGCTTCATAAATATTGGGATTGTCGGATGTCTTCTGAAACAGATAGGTGGTTACTTTAGCGTTCTCAAAATAACCCATCTGTTCAAACCGGACGACCGCAAGGTCATTGTCAAGCGTTATGCTGCCGCTTACCCCGCCTCTTTCATCGGAGGTGAAAGACATGGTTTCCTCGGACAGACTGCCGATACAAGCATCGTATCCTATTTCTCGGAAAAGACTGATCTGTATGAGATAAAAACTATCCCCATTCTGCCGGATCTCAAGACTGGGATCTCCGTTGGTATCACAATATTCTCCTATAAAAGAACTATAGTCGGGGCGTACATCAGGACCGCTTTCCAGATTAGGAGTATCGGATGTTTTTTGGTATTGATAAGAACTTTCCGCAGCGGCTGTCTGATACCATCCGGAAGTAAAAGTCACTGTGGCCGAATCACCATCAAAGGAAATACTTCCCTCCACCTTTTTATCTGTACCCCATTCGGAGGTGGAAAACAACATTTTATTTTCTGACGGATAACCTGTGCATTCATACAACTTGGTTAAAAAGGGGATTTTAATCTGTATTGTATAAGTATCATCCGCATTTTTTTGAATCTCCAGCCCGTCATAATCAGGAGCGCTTATAATATTCCCCGTATATTCCCCTTCATAAATTTCCGGAGTCTGCCTCGTTTCTGTCCCAGATTCCGTTTCCAGTACTTCCTCTGTGGCTGCAGACTGCTCGGGTTTTCGTATTTCAGACGGGGATGTCTGCGGTACATCGGCAGTGCTTCCTTCGGGCAGGTTAATATTGTCGCCGGTATCTTCTGTTTGAGTGGGAATAGTATCCGTTGTATCCTGATTCTTATTTGTAGAACAAGCAGATAACAAAACGAGACATATTGAACTCAGCAAAAAGAATTTTTTCATCATAATTGTTCCCTCCAGCGCAGGCATATTTATCCTCTTTACGGTATCATTTTCATTTTTAGCGCTTTCTTTATACCACAACAGGAAGATTAATAAAATACTGTCTGCGCGAACGACATCTTTTTTGCGCAAACGACAAAAAAACAGAGACCGGATCCCGCCAGTCTCCTCCTATATCCAATCAGTTATCAAACCGCATTCTCCACCTGAAAAATTCTTTTTTAAACGCCTCACTGCGGGCTCTCCCGATCACTATCTTGAGTCCATTACACAGTGTCACCTCATGGCTGTGTACCTTTTCAATATATTTTAAATTGACGATATACGACCGATGTATCTGAGAAAAACCAAACGGAGATAGGCTTCTTGCGGCTTCCGATATTTTCCCCTCACAAAAACGCTCCCTCCCGTCCAGCATAAGGTATCTTAATTTTCTTCCATATGTTTCCACAAGAAGAAGCTCCTTCAGATTTATCCCGATGCGCGCCCCGGAAGTATCATTGCAAAAAATAATCCGATCCTGCATCTTCGTTTTCAGAAAAGAATCCAGCGCCTCACTTACTTCCTCCAAATGTTTTTTGTCTATATATCGGAAAGCATTCACTTTATATCCCGATCTCGCCAGTTCCGTATGAGAAGTCAAAAAACATATTTTACATTTATTCCCATACTGCATCAGTTGCTCCGCTGTTTGAAAACCGTCTTCGCCCGCTGCCAGTTCAATATCCAGAAACAGCAGGTCCGCGTCTGCGTTTTTCATAAACTCTTTTCCGCTGCCATAAGAATTGATCTGAAATGAAATATTTTTATCCCTGCAATATTTTTCAATCACAGCTTGTATCTTATCTCTCCATACTGCTTCATCCTCTACGATACCTATTTTCATGCCTTTTCCTCCCTGGGTATGGCAATGCTGATCTTAAACAGCGTCTCTCCGTTTTCCGTCACGGACTCCATATAGCATTCGCCATGATACTTTAAAACGGTTGCAGTAATATTTTTCAGGCCAAATCCGTGGTTTACTTTGTCCTTTTTTGAAGTCACAAAAAATTTTTTATCCTTTAATACTTCATCTGTACTGTTGGTGACGACTATAAATATTTCTTTCGTATGTTCTATGAGTTCAACGTGTATTTTGGGAACCTCCGCTTTTAATGCCGCCTCAAAAGCATTCTGCAGTATATTTCCCATCAAGGTCGTGAGGTCAAACATATCGAGCGGGGTTTTTCCGGTCAACCTGCCTGAGACCGTAAATTCTACTTTTTCCTTTACAGCCAAATAGAAATAATAATTTACAATAATATCCAGAAAACTGTCTCCCGTATGAATCTTTAGATCAAACTCATTCTGAATATTCCAGATTGTATCTATATATTCTTTGGCTTCTTTTGTCTTTTTCTCATTTAACAGCTCCCTTAGCACACCAATATGATTGATTAGATCATGCTTAAAACGTCGCACAGCTGCAGATTGCTGCATCTGGTAATCATACTGCTGTTTTTGCATATCCATAAAAGATTGAAGTTCCCTGTTCTGCCAGCCTGACAATATATTTTTCACGGCCAGACTGAGTGTGAGAAAAACAGAATAGATCGCGCCTGTTATACTGATAAAAAACACTGCATACGCATCCCAGCCATACATAGTATGATTCTCATGAAAGAAAGCAAAAACAAAGTTGTAAAACATTTGAAAGATACTTCCCTGAATCAAAAGCGCGAACTTGTATTTGAACTCTATATCACACAGATAGACCTCATGCTTTTTTAAGATCTTCCAATAAACTAAAAAATATATGAAAAATGAAAGGAAATAGGCGGACTCCATCCACCATGCGATATTTGTGCCGTCAACCCCTCTGCCTATCATGACAACTTGTATCAGCATGACGCTGAATGTATCTATAATCCCGGTAAAATACATGAGGGAAGCGCTCAATATCATTAAATGGCCTAAACGATCCTCAAAAAACAGAGCAATAGCAAATACGCTCCAAAGGATGTAAACAATCGGCGAATTGACATCATAATATGCGTTAAAAGCCCCTGCAAACAGTACAACTACTACAGAGGCTCCAACAAAAAGTTTGTTTTTTCTAGGACGAATCCTAAATCCAAAATAAATGATAAATAAATATATTAGATAATTTAATATGTTATCTACAACGTAAATCAAAGTTTTCTCACTTCTCCTGTCATCATATTGTTTTTCCAGACTTACATCTTCTGATATGAAAAATTCCGGGAACCTCCCGGAATTTCTACCACACTCTTATATGTGCAAAAACCCTAGTTTTGATGCCAGCATGTCCACCAAAAGCTGCAGGTAATTATACTTATACAAGAAGCTTAATACCGAATTCTGCGCCGCGTACTCCAATATCTGCTGCCCTGCCATTCCCATGCCAAAGGTCCTGATCAGGGTATAAACTGTCCACAGCAGTAAAACCGTCTCCAGTACTCCCATAAATGCTCCCAGCAGCTTGTCGCAGGAATGGATGACCGGAAGCTTGGAGATCAGTTTGGCTGAAAACAAAACCAGACCTAACAGACGGTGCGCGATGCACAAGATCAAAAGAAGCAGGATCGCCACCACTACGCTGATTATATCTTTTTCAAAATATTTGCTCAGCGCCGTTCCCAGCAGCCCTACCATCAGGCACAATACGACCAGCGAAACAAAGGAAATGATTTCCTTTACCATTCCGCGATGTATTCCCTCGACGATCCTCCATACCAGGATTACCGCCGCAATGATCAATAACCAATTCATATGTACTCCCTTTCTTTCCCTCTTATCTCATCTGTATCATATCTAGGGAATCCTCCGTCATGACATAGTAGCGGTATCGGCTTCCGCTGGGGATCAGCAGTCTCACGGTTTCCCTGAAAATGCCATCGTACTTTATTTTCCCCTGGACGGTGGCTATCATACATTCCTCTTCCCCATACACGATATAGGTATCTCCGTCAAACACAATGTCCGTATAATCCATGGAAATATCCTGCGTTCTGATGCGGTTTCCCCTTTGGTCATAGATCTCCAGCTTGTACCGGCTTGAACCGGCATCATTGTAAAATACTACACCCACATAATTTTCATTGTGATAAACGCCCCGTATTTCCGCATCAAAATAGTAGGTGGCCAGATGCTCCGGTTTCTGTGTTCCACTGTAGAACATCAGGCAGTCATCTCCCACCGCAAAGACGTGACTGTTGTCGGTGAACTGCACATACGGCACTACGGTATCGCTGCAATCGTAGCCGCCCACCAGATTCCCTATCTGGTTCTTGCCGTATTCGTCAAAATTGTAAAACGCTATGCTGGATTTTATGACGCCCGCGTCCACATACACATAGGATACCGCGCAGAGCAGCGCATCCGGCGAAAGGCTCACGGAAACCGGGTAGCCGCTGTCTTTCATGGTAGTGTGAAAATGCAGAAGTTCATTTCCGGCGCTGTCATATATGTAAATCCATGTTACGGTGGTGTCTTCCAGCACCGCCGCCACCACACCGTTTTCCGCGACTGCCAGATACCGTATGGGAAGATTGGTGGTAATGCTGCCAAGCTGTTTTTCATCGCTTAATAAATAGATGTTCCGGCCGTTGTAATCTCCGATGGCCGCCACCGTACCGCAGGTTGCCACAATGGGGCTCTGCATCTCATAAGTCTGGTCCCACAAGACATTGCCCCGGTTGTCCGTACAATGGGCCCCGTCCTTGCTGTAGGTCAGAAGATTATTTCCCAGGCGCAGCACTGTGGTACCTCCTGCCCATTCCACACCTGCGCTGGAAACCACATCATAACTCTCGTAAACTTTATTTTTATACTGAAGCGCCACCAGCGCGATCACTGCTCCGCAGACGAGAAGCGATAACAGGATTCGGTAAACAAAGCTCATCCTGTGTCGGTGAAGCTTCTTCCGAAAGCTCTCCTCGTTCTCGGACTTTACCAGCCGCAGCCGTCCGCTTCTGACCGCAGCCGTCCGCTCTCTTTTCTCTTTTTCTCCTCTATAGCTTTTTATGTCAGCCATTGTATTCCTCATTCTGTTTCCGTTTATTCTACAGTATAGCATAAACCCACTAAGGAAGTAAAATAATTTGTCCGATCTGTATGCTGTCCGCGTTTTTGATATTGTTCAATTCGCAGATTTCCGCCACTCTGTCCGGGGAACCGTACCTCTCTCTGCAGATGCTGTTCAGGGTGTCTCCCCGTTGAACGGTATAAGTGACAGCCGTCACGGAAGATTCCACCGCCGGCTCTTGTGACGGCTCCGGAGACGGTACTTCAGGCACTCCCGTATCTTCAGGCTGCGTCGAGGGTTCCGGAGATGCCACCGGTTCCACCGGCTCTGGGGAAGGCTGCGCGGAGGCTTGCGCGTCCTCCTCTCCCTCATACACTGCGGACGCTCCGCTCTCTGCCTGCTGGGAATCCTGTCCCTGTCCTTCTTCCCTGTCTTCCAGCAGAGAAGCGGTATTTCCCTGGAGTATGTTTCCGGAAGTCACCGTGTCCACAGGCGGTATTTCCTTTTCGTCCGGCAGCTTCTGCTCCGACATACTTGCGATCACCTGCCTGGCTGCCACCTGCAATTCTTCCATGGTTTCTTTATTGTTTAAGGTTCTTACCGCAAAGATCAAAAGCGCAAGGCAGGCCGCTGCCAGCGCCACTTTGTTGTATTCCGGTTTCCACAGTCTGGCAGGCTGCTTCTGTGAGTTGGGCAATTTGGGCTCCCTGTCAGGGGCATCCTTGGGTAAGTCTTTTCTGCCGGAGATCCTGTTCCTGTTGGAAAATGCATTCCCGGCGGGAATCGTTTCTTTCTCCGCTTCTTTCCGGTCCTCTTTGTCCGCCTGTTTTATATACGCGGAAGCTGTCCATGTCCCGCGGACACGTCCTGCAGGCGCCGTTTTTTCACTGCGCGCCTTGGCCGCTTTCTCTCCCGAAAGCAGCATATAATTCAGCATACTCTCATTTTTTTCATAGAAGCAGGCGTAACCTCTGATCTCCACACCCTTTCCGCGTATTTTCAGGAAAAATCCTTCCACCGGCTCCTCTGTCACAGAACACCATGCCAGAAATTTATACTCCTCAAAATACCGTTTCCCGATGTCTTCTATCTCTTCCTTTTCCACCTGGGACAGATAGGCTCCCCGATGTTCCAGCCCGTCCACTCTGGCAGCGCCGTAAAGGAAATAATAATTGATCCCGTCCTCTTCCACATGTCTGCCGTACAGGGCCAGTCCCACCGGTACGCCGGCATTGTCCCGCCCCAGCTGCTTCATATAGGACACAACATAGTCTTCTACAAAAATCTTATGTAATTTATCCGGTTCTCCTATTTGTACAATATTTTTTGGCAGTTCCATATCCATCCCCCGCTTCCTGTTTTGCGGACAGTATACACCTAAAAAACTGCATATTCCCTCGAAATATGGTTGTCCCAAAAAATATTTTTCGACAAAAGCACACCGGCTATTTTCTTTTTAAAGCGCTTCCTCTATGCTTCCACCCCAAATTCATAGATGGTCGTGTAGTCGTAAATCCTGTCCGGTCCAAATACCGACGACGGAAATTCCGGCTTGTTAGGCGTATCGGGATAGAATTGGGTTTCCAGACAGAGTCCGCTGCGTTTCCCGTATTCTTTCCCGCCTTTGCCTTTCTGCGTATCAATAAAATTACCTGCATAAAACTGTACGCCGGGCAGATTGGTGTAGGCTTTCATCGTCCTGCCGCTGACAGGCGCTGTTACCTTTGCGAACAGCTTCACACTGCCGTCAAAGTCATCGATCACCCAGTTGTGATCATATCCGCCTGTCACCTTTAACTGACTGAAATCCCCGTCAATCCTCTCCCCCACTCTCGCAGGCTTTGTAAAGTCCATGGGAGTGCCTGTTACCGGCGCGATCTCTCCGGTGGGAATGGGAGTGGTGCCTACGGGCGTATAATGAGAAGCTTTCATCCACAGTACATGGTCTTCAATGCGTCCCTTTCCTTCTCCCTCCAGATTAAAATAAGAATGATTTGTCAAGTTGAAAATGGTCTTCCTGTCGCTTTCCCCATGATAGTGCAGCTCCAGACGGTTTTCCTCCGTCAGGGCATAACTTAAACTCACCCTGCGGTTGCCCGGCAGTCCCAGACTGCCATCCGGCTCCGTAAGAGAAAAGAGCACTCTGTCCTCTCCCTCCTGAACATCCCACACCCGCTTGTGAAACGCGCCTTCCATATGGGTATGCAGATTGTTTCCACTGTCGTTGACATCCAGCCGGTATTCCTCCCCGTCAATAGAAAAGCGGGCCCCGCCGACGCGGTTGGCATTCGGCCCTACCGTAGCGCCGAAAAAGCTGGGATTCTTTTCGTATTCCGCCAGGGTATCAAAACCCAGCGCCACGTCTTCCGTTCTGCCCGTTTTATCCGGCGTCCTGACGCTCACCAGTATCGCGCCGAAATTTGTGACCTGCACGCTCATACCCTTTTGATTGGAAAGCGTATACAGATATATTTTCTCTCCTGTTTTACAAGTACCGAACAATTCTTTTGAAACCGCCATTATAAAACCTCCGTTATAGTTCCACCCGTCCCTCCAGCGCGCGCAGCAGAGTGACTTCGTCAATATATTCCAGATCGCCGCCCACTGGCACGCCGCTGGCGATTCTGGTAACCTTTATCCCCACGGGCTTGATCAGCTTGCTGATATACATGGCCGTGGTCTCTCCCTCCAGGCTGGAATTGGTAGCAATGATCACTTCCTCCACATCGCCCTCCAGCCGGTTTACCAGTTCCTTGAGCTTAATGTCTCCCGGTCCGATGCCCAGCATCGGGGAGATCGCGCCATGCAGCACATGATAGACTCCTTCGTATTTGCCGGTTTTCTCATAGGCCGCCATATCTCTGGTATTCTCCACCACCATGATCAGTCTGTGGTTGCGGTTCTGATTGGCACATACGGGGCAGATCTCCTGATCCGTCAGGGTATAGCATTCCCGGCAGTAGCGCACGTTGGCCTTGGCTTCCAGAATGGAAGAGGCCAGACGGTTCACTTTATCCTGGGGCATGTTGATAAGATAAAAGGCCAGTCTCTGGGCCGACTTGCCCCCGATTCCCGGCAGCGCCGCCAACTCTTCAATTAGCTTGTTGATATGTCCGCTGTAGAGTTCCATTAGAAAGGAAAGCCTCCCCCGAAACCGCCTGTCATTTTATTCATAATAGCCGCGCTGGCTTCTTCTGCCTGATGCATTGCCTCATTGACGGCCGCCACGATCAGATCCTGCAGCATTTCAATGTCCTCCGGATCCACCGCGTCCTCAGCCAGTTTTACCCGCAGCACCTCCTTGCTTCCGGAAACCGTGACTTCCACGGCTCCGCCTCCCGCAGACGCCGTAAACTCTTTCGTCTCCAGCTCCTTTTGGCTCTCTTCCATCTGGCGCTGCATCCTCTGCGCCTGCTTCATCAGATTGCTCATGTTTCCAGGCATTCCGCCTCCCGGAAATCCTCCGCGTTTTGCCATTGTTTTGTTTCCCTCCTGATCTTACGATTCTTCTTCTATCTCTGTAAGGATAATTTTGGAAAGATCCACATAGGAAGCTTGAAATTCTTCTGGGCCTTTTACCGCCTGAAAATCCACTTCCACCTTCCCGCCCGCAAATTCCGCGAGCAGCGTTTCCAATTCTTCCTTTTTTTCCTCATGCTTCATAAAATAATCCGAAGCCAGCCCTTCCTCCAGCACGATCAGCAGCCTGTTCCCCTCTCCCAGGCTCAGTCTGGCGGATTTCAAATACATTTTCATGGGATTGTCCGTACTTCCCACAACCGAAGCCCATTTTTCCACAATCCTCTTCACATCTTCGGGAACCGCCGCAGGCAGCTCCGGTTTCGGCCTGGGAGCAGGAACGGAAATCCCGTCTCCCGCAGAGGAGTGCTCCGCCGAAACAAACACCCCGCTTTCCAGCCTGTCTTCTATCTGGCGCACTCTGTCGAGCAGCGCGTCCTGAGTCGTTTCCATGGCCGGCCGGCATATCTTTATCAGCGTCATCTCTGTCAGAATGCGCTTCTGGGAAGCATAGCGCAGCTGCTCGGAAAGCTCTGAAAAAATACGGATATAGCGCATAATGGTATCCAGATCGGCCATGTCCGCTTCCTCTTTGAGACGGGCCAGATTTTCGGTGGAAACGTCCAGCACCTCCTCTATATTGTCCGTAGCCTTCGCCAGCATAAGATTGCGCAGATACCAGGTCAGGTCACCGATAAACTGCGTCAGTTCCCGTCCCTGCATGACAATTTCCTCTAAAATAGAGATGCACCCCTGCACATCCCCCTGCAGCATACAGCCAAACAGCCTGCCGAACACTTCCGTGTCTACGGCCCCCAGCACGTCCAGAACCTTGTCATAGGTCAGTTCCTGCCCCAGATGAAAGGCGATGCACCGATCCAAAAGACTCAGCCCGTCACGCATGGAGCCGTCTGCCATTTTCGCCACATAGCGAAGCGCCTTGTCCTCGATCTGCACCTGCTCTTTTTCCATTAATGTCCGCATACGTTCCGCGATCGTGTCAATGGTGATCCGCCTGAAATCATAGCGCTGACAGCGGGAGAGAATGGTGATCGGGATCTTATGCACTTCGGTAGTCGCCAGGATAAAGATCACATAGGAGGGCGGTTCCTCTAAAGTCTTAAGCAGCGCGTTAAAAGCACCCGCAGAAAGCATATGCACTTCGTCTATGATATAAACCTTGTACTTTCCTTCCGCAGGTGAAAAAGAAACATCGTTCACGATCTCCCGGATGCTGTCCACACCGTTGTTGGAGGCGGCGTCCATTTCGATCACGTTCATACTGGCGTTGCCCGCAATGGCTCTGCAAAGTGGGCACTCCCCGCAGGGGCTGCCGTCCACCGGATGCTCACAGTTGACCGCTTTGGCTAAAATCTTGGCCACGCTGGTCTTGCCGGTTCCCCGTGTGCCGGTAAAAAGATAGGCGTGTCCGATGCGATTGGCCTTTATCTGGTTTTTCAGCGTCGTCACAATATGATCCTGCCCCTTGACTTCTTCAAAATTATCCGGCCGGAATTTTCTATAAAGCGCCACGTATGACATACAGCACTCTCCTCGTGATTACTTTCTCAGTCGCCAAAGCAGATACCCAGCATCTTGGCTTCTTTTACGATCGCCGCGTCAGGTGAAAGCATCTTCAGCTTACCGGCCACCTCTTCCAAAGGCACCTTTACGATCTCGCGGTTTTTGTAACCCACCATAAACCCGTAATCATCCTCCAGGATCAGCCTGCCCGCTTCGGAGCCCAGTCTGCTGGCAAAAACACGGTCATAGGGGCAGGGGCTGCCGCCGCGCTGCACATGTCCGGGCACCGTAACCCGCACTTCCCTGCCGCTCTTTTCCTGGATCTGCGCCGCCACCTCGTAAGATACAGAAGGATAGGGGCGGGTGCGCAGCTTTTCCTTGTATTCCTTTTTGGAAAGCTTGGCGTCTTCTTTGGAAATAGCGCCTTCCGCCACCGCGATGATGGTAAAACGGCTACCGTTTCTGTCCCTTGCTTCCACAGCGTCCACTACCTTGTCAATATCATAAGGAATCTCAGGCAGCAAAATAATATCCGCGCCGCCGGCCATGCCTGCGTTCAAGGTCAGCCAGCCCACTTTATGTCCCATTACTTCTACGATAAATACCCTTCCATGGGAGGCCGCAGTGGTATGGATGCAGTCAATGGCATTGGTAGCAATATCTACCGCGCTCTGGAAACCGAAAGTCATATCCGTTCCCCACAGGTCGTTATCGATGGTCTTGGGAAGCGTAATGATATTGAGGCCCTCGCTCCTTAACAGGTTGGCCGTCTTATGGGTGCCGTTTCCTCCCAGGATAACCAGACAGTCCAGCTTCAGCTTCTTGTAATTTTTCTTCATAGCCTCCACTTTGTCAAGGCCGTTTTCATCCGGTTCCCGGATCTGCTTAAACGGCGTGCGGGAAGTCCCCAGGATGGTTCCGCCCACAGTCAGGATGCCTGAAAAATCCTTTGTGCCCAGCATACGGTAATTACCGTAGATCAGACCTCTGTAGCCGTCCAAAAAACCATATATCTCCGTTTTCTCACCGCTGTTGCCCAATGTTTTGACCACGCCGCGCATAGCCGCGTTCAGGGCCTGACAATCGCCGCCGCTTGTCAACATACCGATTCTCTTCATCTGCCATCCTCCTGTACTGATATATTTAAAACCTTTTTCATTTTATCACATTTTCCAGCATATCTCAATTTATTTTCTCTTACGGTATACCAATCACTATTGCTAATAAAATCAGTCACATTTCCATCAATCAAATGTGAAATAAATTGTTTTCTATCATATTCACTGATATTATCAAATAATCCCGGAGTCTACCCATAGTACGTCATTATACCGGTTTGGGCATAGATAGCATTCAATATAGACGTTCCATCACTATAGCTCAGAAAAAGCTTTGGATTCTCTTTTATTTTATTATAATCTATATAAGGAAGCAGATCAACACTGCCATATCCCCCGCCAAAGAACACCATTTTTATGTTATCATCATATATCATCCCGTTCAGATCATCCGCTCGCTCTTCTGTGCTTGCGGTATACCTATAGGTATCCTTATAAATATTTCTGCCGAATTTCACTCGAAATCCCAAGCTTTCAATGCCTTTTGCATACTTTTCATAATCATTTCGATTTGCCACCCAGCTCGGCGATATGATGCCAATGGCATCTCCGTATTTTAACAAATTCACAGGCTTCACATTGAATCTCTCCTTTCAAGCGCCGATTTGTTCAGTTCAACTCAAAATTTCTTCTTTTTGGGTTTTGGTGTCGGAAGTTTTTTATACATAGCGTTGAACAGCCCTGTCAAAAACTCTCTGTCGTCCACTTCGTCTACCAACAACATCTCTTTTGCTCCTTCATAAGGTAATTCATACTGAGCTGTCGGCATATAGCTGATTGCCGCTTTTATTGGTTTTACAAGCAATCTGTCATCATAGATACCGCCTATGATCTTGTCGCGGTAATAGATGATAAATTCTCCCATCATAGCCCGATATGTAATTTCATCCAATCCGGATAGCTGCCCTAAAATAAACTCTAAATATTCTTTACTCGATGCCATTATTCCACCTCTAACAATTATATTGATCAGTACGTTTGAGAATCATTCTATGCTTTTTACATATACTCTTGAAGCTTCTCCGTTCATATCTTTCATTTGTGTAAGATACTCGCAGCCATATTTCTCATATAAGCCAATGTGATTCGTCGATATATATACTTTTGCAATATGTTCTTGTTTTGCAAGCCGTTCGATTTCCTCAAACAGCAATCCCACATAGCGATGCCTGCGATGTTTTGGAAATGTATAGATAAAACCCATCCAAGGTGTCAGTTCTGTTGGCTGAATATCGTCTTTTTGCGCGTATGTACAATAAGAAATCAGTTCATCTCCATCTGTCAGCAGCAGTACTCTGGAGCCTTCGCCAACAGCATCAAAAAAAGTTCCTTTGCTGAGCAGCTCATACAGAAAAGCGCCCGCTCCCCAATCACTTTTCGCTATTTCTTGGAGCCAGTGTTCCTTCCTGTCACTTTCAAAAAAGTTGATGACATTCATATAAGTTCGTCTCCTTCAATAATCCAGATTTAATGCACCCAGGTGGGCGCAAGGGCTGTTAAGTCACTTTCTTTCTACATTTTATGAATTAACTTTCCATCATATCTTCTTGAATGCTTTCATTAACCGGTTTTTCAGGCAGAAAATCCATTCCTTTTATAAATAAAATCATTTTTACAATTCCACCCGCAAATAGCAGGCCAGCTGAGATAGTAATTACGACAAATAAATCCGGGACAAATGCCTTTACTACCCATAATGGTGTTCCGAAGAAAACTCTGGGCAACAGCAAAATGAATACCGGAAATACCGCATGAAAAACTAGCATCCATGCAACAATTCTCCAATTACTGCCCTTTTGGAGGCGTTTCTTATACTTTCCGATAAAAAGCAGCGGTAATACAGATATGATGAACACAGCCAGGTATATTCCGTCATACATGAGATGCTTCCTAACATACTCATTCGAAGCAATCTGATTCGGTTCATCTCCCATAAGCATAAGGATAACGCCCCAGCCAACTCTGTCGGCAAAATCGGCACCTACAAAATAATCATTTGTGTTGATGGTGATTGCTACTCCGATATTGTCTTCCGGAAGAATATATATACATGACATTCCGTTTTCGACAAGTCCGCTATGACGAAGCGCAGGTTGCTTTAACGGTTCATTTATGAGTGTCCATCCCATCCCGTAACTGTAAGGAATCTCATCCTCTACAGCAACACTGTTATAAAACATCTCATTTATACTATCAGCAGATATAATATTCTCCCCACCGTTAAGATACATCTGCAGATATCTGCCCAGATCCTCTGTTGACGAGGAAATATATCCTGCCGGAACAGTTATCCATGCATCGGGCGTATCGCGATATTTGTTATCCGTTTTTACATTGAATCCAAACCAATTCTCATACCCGTCAATAAGACCGCTTGCTTTCTTCGGATCAGCATAGGTGTTGTTCATATTAAGAGGCTTTAAAATATTCTCAGTAACATATTCTTCGTATGAAATACCGCTGACCGTTTCTATCACCTTACCCAGCAATGCGTAATTCACATTGGAATACAGATGCACTCCTTGTTCACTTACAATTCTGAAATTGGTAAGATTCTGATGCTCGCCTAAACCACTCGTATGGTTCAACAGCTGAAGAATAGTCATTCTTTCTCCATCCGTCGCGTCCGGAAGATAATCCGACAAATGCGCATCAAGTGATACCTTCCCCTGTTCAACCAGCTGCATTATGCATAACGCCGTAAATGATTTACTCACAGATCCTAAAACATATGGAGCATCCGTACTTCCATAATTTCCATAAGTTTTTGAGAATAGTGTTTCGCTATTGTCAACTATTGTAATAGAGAATGACGGAAAATGTGTTTTGGGCACGGTATTAGAAAGATAATCATCTATCCTGTCATATATATTTTGATTATTTTCATTGTTCGCAGAACCATCTGCAAAAGCCGTCACATTAACTGTAAGCAAAAGAATCGCAGATAGTACAGCCACCAACAGCCCTTTACGTTCTTTTCCCTTTAAAATCATTTAAACTGTTACCTCCTGCTTGTTCACTTCCTATTCCAGTAAATATTTTTATAACCTCATCAACAATTCTTTCTAAATCTTTTGTCCCATCAATCACATAGTCCGAGGAGGGACGTATATCTTTCAGCATTTGCACATATACGATTCGGGCATATTTCAAATACATTTCCATATCACTGCGAATTTCTTCAGCGGTGGCATCTTTAAAATCTCGCAGCACTCTTCTCGCCATTGATATATCCAAAGGTGTGTCAATAAATACAGCAACGTCAATATATTTTTTGATTTTGTCATTGCAATACGCAAACGGATAGTCCAACAATAAGTAATCGTATTGTCCGCTGTTTTTTATTGCGAGAATATCCTTTTCCAAAGGCTCTAAATCCCACACATTATAATCTGCGCCATCTAAAACCCATTGATAAAAGTTCTCAACTTCACCGTCAAAAGAATAATCATCAAAATAAAGCGCTGCCGTCTTAGGCAGTTTGTTCTTTATTTCATTGACTACTGTGGTTTTTCCGCCTGCTGTAACTGCGGCGATGGCTATTACTTTCATATAGCCGCCCCCTTGTCCGAAATAATTGCAGCTATCACTCGATTGATGCTTGTCTCCAAAGTTTTCTCACCCCAACCGAGATTCCAATCATCTCCGATATGCGTCCCCGGATAGCCTCCTGCAAACCCTACATGAATAAGTTCTTTCGCTCCCGCAGCCATCAAATCCTCTGCTTGCGTAGCTATTCCCGGCGAACACATCTCCCCTTTTACAAATCCGACCGAGTGGTCATGGTCCATAACATAAACCTCGCCGCCCACATGATAAGTAAGCGTTCCCGCATTTTTTAAAAGCATCGTATCGTACAGGCTGTCCGCAAGAAGATATAATCTTTTAGGGAAAATCTTTCGGAGTTCATCTAAATCTATCCCCTGAAGCTCCATTTCACGTCTTACAAGCTGAGACGGCGCATTATATTCATTTGAGTCTATAGGGAATTTATTCCTGCACATTATCTCATACGCCAGCACTTTATCATTTTCAAGTTGAATTTCCTCATATTTCTTAGTGATATACCCACGGTCGTGATAGAATTTTCCTGCAGGAAGCGAAGAATCCAGCCACACAGCACCATAGTCCTTTATAATCTCAGCTTCCAGAAAATCCATAATCCGGGTACCGATTCCTTGTTCCTGAAACTGCGGCAATACAAATAACCGTTTAATATGGTCTCCGTCCAATGTGCCTGTTCCAACCACATCATGCTCATGGACAGCGGCATACACTTTTCCCTCTAAAATATCGGCTGAAATATTCTCTTTGCTGTGGAGTTCCAAAAAGAATTTGACCGCTTCATTAGAATAATATTTTTTGTATATGTCTTTCATTGTTATATGAACCAGTTCATATATATCCAAAACCATATTCATATCTGCTTTGATAACTTCCAGCTTAAAATCCTGCTTTTGCATCATATAATACCTTTCACCTCACAAATTCCAATCGTATTATGCTTTTCTCAAGTTTCACATAGAAATGTATGGATTTGTATCAAAATCTCCGCTCATCCCTGTGAAAGAAATATCCGAGGTTAAGCCTTATCTCCCGTCTGCCAATATCATTGTTTGTATAACAACATGTATCAAAGCCTATCAATTCAAAGCCCTCGTGAAGATAAAACTCAATCGCATTCGTATTGCAGGACTGCGTTTCCAGAATAACAGCACGCCTATTCTGACGCAGGGCTATCTCCTTTGCTTTATCCATCAGCCTTTTGCCGATTCCCTGACGGCGGAACTCATCGGATACCCATAACTCCGTTACCATAAGCCTGTTTAACCATTCCTCGGGACAGACTTCAATACAGGCCAACAAATCGCCGTCCAATCCGAGGACACCGTAAGCTTCCGCTTTTTCCCAATGATCCTGATACAAGGAATCAGGAAAATCATATTCCTCCGGCATATGAATGATTTCCTTATCCGCGAGTTTTCTGACAAGAGCGACTGTACACCCGTTTCTGTCAAGCGGACTCATTTCCAAATCATAGTAACTATCACTTCTGGTCACCAGCGGTATAGGTACACCTTTCCATTTTTCTTTTGGCAGCGCCTCAATTTTAATCTCACAACGTTCCATAGGCTGAAGAATATATTTCTGGTTCGGATACCCCATAGCTTCAATCAGTTCATCCTCAATGAACCCGTACTTTTGGTAAAGCGCCCTTGGAGCAAGTCCTTTCTCATCATCAGCACGAAATGTAGACACCGAAATCTCTCCGGTTCTGTCTAAATTTCGCAGCGCTTCATTCATCAACATTGACGCCACACCGCGGCGCCGATGTTCGGGAGAAACTCCAAGGCAGCAAATCATATTTCGGTTTCTGGAGAAAAGCATAGCGCCCACAATCTTTGCGTCGTCTTTTACACAGACAGCCTGCCTTTTGCCCATAAACTTAAGAACGGTGGCTTTGTGTTCATCCAGTTTCTCCTGGGTTTCCAGGCCCGGAAAATTCCAGCTCATTTGACTTACAAGTTCCATCCAGTTTTCAATATCTTCCGGCTTACCATAAAATAACCTCATAATTTTGTCCTATGCTCCTTTTTTCCCCAATCTCTTTCCCCGCATATTTGATTCCCGCACTTGCAAAATCCGCCGGAATGCTATAAAATAAAAAAGCGGCTGAATGAGAGGCCGCCTTTTGCAAAATCCGGAGATGTATCGAAGCGGTCATAACGGGGCGCACTCGAAATGCGTTTGCCCTCCGGGGCACGAGGGTTCGAATCCCTCCATCTCCGCTGAACGGAGCAATTCCGGTTCAAAGCTGTCCGGCTCGCCTGCCGCGCAGCTTTTTTAATTGTATGCAGAGTTCCTCACAGTCCTTTTCATCCGCGCTCTCGGCAAAATATGCCTGATACAGCGTCTTTTCCTGCTCTTCGCCTATGCCGGGAAATCCATGGTCCTTCATCCAGTCCAGCTGCTCCCGCAGTGTTCGCAGCTTTCGGTACTCCGGATGCTTCCTGCCCAGATAAGACTGCAGCCTGCCGTATTCCAGACGCACTCTCTCCCGTCCGGGGAGTTTTCTTTCCCTGCCTGCGCGCACTCCGTTCGCTATGCCGAATCCAGCCAGAAGCAGTACCGCCGCTGTAAGCAGTCCATAACTAATGCCACCCAGCGCGCTTTCCAGATACTCTCCCAGATGATTCTGGGCCATTTCCGGTCCCCTTTCTCCGTTCTCGTTCATAAACGCCTCCCAGAACGACGCGGTATCGTCCTCAGCAGTCTGGGCCGGCGTGGGATCCACTACAAGCCATCCTTTTCCTTCTACATAAATTTCCACCCACGCGTGGGCGTAAGCGTCCGGAATATTCAGTTCGATCAGCGCCGTCTCTCCCATGGGCGCATAGCCGTCATAGTAGTCCGCGTACGCTGCCTCTTCCACCAGCCTGCCGTTGTCTACCACATTCTGATAGGAGAACGCGTACCCTTCCGCATAGCGGGCCGGCACTCCCATCTGGCGGAACAGCATAACGGCCGCGGAAGCAAAATGCGCGCAGTAGCCCCGTTTGCTTTCCAGCAGGAAATGGGTAATATAATCGGGATTCCCCATATAGATGCCTGGCCGCATAGTATAGGAATAATTTTCCTCAAAGTACGCCTTTATCTGTCCGGCGATCTCTTCTTCCGTTCCGGAAAACCCTGCTTCCTCACATATTTCCCGGACGGCCTCGCTGCAGCTGTCCGGTACCTTCAGATAATCTTCCGCCGCTTCTCCTGATACCTCTGCCGTCCCGCCCACCGGCGGATAATAGGTGCAGATCGTTACGCTTCCCTGCTTTTCGGTCAGGGTTTCATCCGTATAATAGGGCTCATACTCGTATATGTCGTCATGATCCGCTTTTTCTATCTCCATAACGCCCCGTCCCTGTAACGGTTCCGTCCCATATTCCCCGCTTTCCGCAAATACATTGTAACTGCAGATACGGCTATAGACACTCTCCTCCATCCTGCCATCGTCCGGCAGGGAATCCCCCGCCGTACTCCACCGGTCCCCCAGATAATCTTTTCCCGTAAAGGCCTTTAAATACACAGGGGCATAATCATAGGGGGTGTAACGCACCGTCAGTACGGTTTCATAGCTGGGCATGATAAAGGACGCCCTGTTGAGTCTGCCGCCGCTGATGCCCGCGCCTGCGCCTCCCTGTCTGAAAAGCGACATCATGCCATACTGAGCCAGCCGCATCACATCCTTTTCCGTAGCCTCCTTAGCCGCATTTTTGGGCACCAGCATTTCATATCGTCCCTCCGGCAGGAGAAAAGCCGTCAGCCGCACTGCCAGCACCGAGAACAAAACAGCCGCCGGCAGCACATACCGCATTCTGCCCGTTATGCTGTCCCGCATGTTTCCACTGTCCAGGGCCGCTGCCGTGATATACGCGCCGAATAAAAGCATCACATAGATCAAATCCGGAGAGCACTCCAGATAAAGAGGAATAACATAGGGCGGCAGTGTGAAAAGCACCGCCTTAAGCAGGCTGCATTTGCTCTGGAACAGAATATTAAACAACACCACTTCCACCATTCCAAAGAACAGAGCAAACATGGTGACAGTCGTATAGGTTTCTTCCACTGCGAGCACATATTCCATACCGTTTCCCACATTCAGATACTGCCTGGCCGCGTCATAAATCCGGTTCAGTATGGCATAATAGCCGCTGTTGATCACCCAATAATAAGATACCGCAAGATACAGATAGAGGGAAAAAAACAAAATGCTGGCCAGATTCGTAAGCCATTTTTTACCGGCTTCGTACACCGCGCCTAGAAGCAGCGCCAGCGCAAAAAGGACCAGCATACACAGCCCTCTGTTGTACGCTATCCCAAAAGCAGATAAAAAACCTCCCAGAGCGCCGTAGACCAAAGAAAAAAGCAGCAGCGCTTTCGCCAATGCTGCGAAGAAGTCATACCTTTTGCTCTCCTGCGCCTGCACGAGAGTGATCTCCGGACTTTCTGCTTTCTTTTTCTTACTGAATATACGCACCCTTATACGCTCCTGTCTGAATCAGGATATAGCTTTCTGTGGGATGTTCCACTGCCATGCGTGCCTTTGCTTCCTTGGGGCTGCGGATACCGCTGTCGCTTAAAATCTCACTGAGGGCCTGCTCCAGTTCTCCCTGCTCTGCCATAAAACGGCTTCTCAGCGTATTGCCCCTCCCTGCCCAATAAAGCTGCAGGGGATATTCTTTGCGCAGCAAAAGCCTGCAGAGAGCGTAAGCCGCATCCACAAGGCTGTCATTCTCCTCCCTGTCCTCTCCAAGGGGCAGCAGCAGATTTATCATTTCATGCCCCGAAGCCCGTCTCTCCCGAGTCATCAGCTTTTGCTGTCTGGCAGACAGTTTCCAGTGAATGTTTTTCAATTCGTCTCCCGGAACATACTCTCTGATCTCATAGTCCGGATTGTAATCCACGCCGCGTTTTCGGGCTTCATTTTCTTTTGGGAATCCCTCCACGCAGTCCGCGGGATCCTCTTCCCTGGCCGGAGAGAAGCCGGGCCAGACAAGCGTACTGGCACCTATGCTGCCGCTATTTTCCAGGCAGAAGATATGGAACAGATCAAAGACCTTAAATGCCTCTATCCTGACCTCCACCCTTCCCACGTACCGGCTGTTCAGCCGCTGCTTCCGTTCGCCGCCCACAGCGGGAGCCACCCACAGACGTTCCTTTTTCCGCTCCTTATATCCTGTAAACAAATTGCTCCACGAATAGGTTACTTCCGCGGTGAAAGCCATCAATTTCCGGGGATTGGCCACCTTAAAGGAAAAAGGAAACTCCGTATTTCTGCCCACCCTGTTTTCCGGCAGCAGCACCTGTGCCTGCAGACCGTTTCTGGCAGACCACAGGCAGAAGCCGGACAAAAGGGGGGCGCATACCAGAATTACCAGCGCAAGAAACAAAAGATAGCCGCGAAAGAAATTCCACAGGTATAAGGCGGCCGCGAGCAGTATGGCGAACCGCAGGACTCCTTTCGGGCTCAGCCGCAGTTTTTTCTCCATCAGACCGCATGTATCCTTTCCGTAAGCTCCAAAATCATATCTTCTGCGCGAAGCCCTTCCGCTTTTGCTTTGGCGCTCAGGTGAATCCGGCACCTCCACACATCCTCTATCACCCACAGTATATCCTCAGGGACTACATAATCCCCTCCCCGCAGCAGGGCCGCGGCTCTGGCCATTTTTAAAAGTGCGATCCCGCCTCTGGGGCTGACTCCCAATTCGATGCGGGAATCTTCTCTGGTAGCCTCCGTCAGCCGCGCCAGATACTCAAAGATATTTTCCTCCACATGCAGGGTTTCCGCCTGCGCGCGCAGTTCCAGCAGCCGCTCCGCCGACAGCACACTCCGCACTTTTTCCAGATTGCGCTCCGAACTTCCCTTTAAAATATCCAGGGCTGCTTCGTGGGAGGGATACCCCATGTTTAAACAGATCAGGAAACGGTCCAGCTGGGAATCCGGCAGAAGCTGGGTTCCTGAGGAGCCAAAAGGATTTTCCGTGGCGATCACCGTAAAAGGACGCGGCAGCAGATGCGTCACGCCATCCACCGTCACTTTCCCCTCTTCCATGACTTCCAAAAGAGCGGACTGCGTCTTGGAAGAAGTACGGTTTAACTCGTCCGCCAGAAACAGATTGCAGAATACGGCACCCTGCTTATATTCAAATCCGCCTGTGCCGCTGTTGTACATGGTAAATCCCACAATGTCACTGGGCAGCACATCGGGCGTAAACTGCATTCTCCGGTATTCCAAGTCCATGGCCTTCCCCAACGCCATGGCCAGCGTGGTCTTTCCCACACCCGGAATATCTTCCAAGAGCACATGTCCTCCGGCCAGCACCGCCGCCAGCACTTTGCGGATGACCTCGTCCTTGCCTTTTACCACTTTCCCCACTTCCGCAACGACCTGTTCCAGTTCCGTATGCATACCTTTGCTTCCTTTCCGTTTATTCCTGCTTATTTTATCATTTTATATACAGCTTTTCAACGGCGGGTACACAAAAACGCCGCTCAGTTTTCAGGGAAATCCCAAGACATCATGTCTTCCCACGCCTCCCGTGTCTCTTCGTCGTCCCTGCCGCTTACGTAATAGGCCGTACCGCCGTATTCAAAGTAAATAAAAACTGTATTCTGAGGGTTTAAGAACACCTGGCAGCGCCCCTCCTGTGGTATCCGGAAAGTCCCCTTCAGCAAGGTGTCCATGCCCGTACCGGATACCTTGGAAAGCGAGGGAAGTTCCTCTAACAGAGCCGGATCTTTTATGCCGGCCAGGGGAATGGAGTAGTCCTCCTTTATCTGGCTGGCTACCAGCCTCTCCTCCTTCACCTCCAGCCGTATGGGTGTAAATTCTACCAGCATTACCCAGACGCAGGCAAACAGGGCCCAGGCTACGGCCAGGATGCAGCAGACTGCCATCAGCTTCCCGCCCGGGCGGGCCATGTTGACGGTGACACCTGTGCCATCTTTTTTCCCCACAAAGGTATGCCCATCTTGGGGATTATAATAGAGCACGCCGCCGATCCAGTTATCGTCATCGTCCGCCGGCTCCATATCCATGCGGGGCGCGTACAAAATATCCAGCTTCCGCTTTTCCCTGAAAGCCCATACAAGCAACGCAAGCACAGCCGCCAGATAGACGACGCTGGCAGGCAGAAAAATTTCCCAGAGTCCACCTGTTCCCCCAAAAGCCAGTATCATGCATACCGTATACAGCGTATTTAGCCATGCGTTGCACAGCCAGAAGTTTTTCCAAATCTGTTTTCCCGCTCTGGCATAATTGCTGTTCGTATCACTTTCCGTACTGATCACCCGTGTGGGCAGATTATCCATCCAGCGCGCCACTGCGTAAAGCAGGGGTGTCATGCAGGCAATACAGCCCACTGCGGCACTCATGTCCCGCGGCGTTTCCCCGAAAAGTCCGCTCAGCGCTCCCGCAAAAACCGCCGCGCTTATAAAGACAGGCGGCGCAAACTGTATCAATCTGACTCTGCGGATCTTTCCCGCATTTTTTAATTCTACTGCCAGGTACCGTTCTTCCTCTTTCCGCCAGCCCCGCTCCCGCTTTAAGGCTTTCAGCTTCACATTTCCCGAAACAAAGGGCAGAACGCAGCAGATGATAAGCGCCAGCATCCACACCATTTCAAAGGTAAAATAAACGGAAAACCACGGAATAAAAAGCGCCGGAAACGGTATCAGCGCAAAAAATACCAGCACTGCTTTCATCTGCCGAACGTACTCTTTAAATACTTTTTTGACTTCCGGCGTGTCCGCCTGCTGTTTTGTCAGTCTGACGCCGCAATATGCCCTGCCTGAACGGGCCGAGGACTCCACCTCGCTTTTCAGGGCAAAATACAGGATGAACAGAACCGGATATAGACACACCAGCAAAATGATCTTAATTCCCATTTTCTACTCCTCCCCCTCAAAATAGCGGCTGCATTCCTCCAAAAACGCCTCCCTGGTCATACCGCTTATTTTGGCTTCCGAAATGATCCGCCGCAGCTCTTCTCCCGCCTCCCGGGAAAGCCCGTTCCGCCTAGGAAAGCTCTCCCGTATTCTTGCGCCGTTCCTCTTATCCGTCAGAATGTACCCCTCCTGCTTCAGCATCTGGTATGCCTTGTTCACTGTCATGGAATTGATGCCGATTTCCTGCGCCAGAGCGCGCACAGTAGGCAACTTCTCTCCGGCCTTTAACCTTCCGTCAGAAATCCCGACCACAATCTGGTTTCTGATCTGCAGATATACGGGCACATCCGAATCATCATTTAAAACAATTACCAACTGTTTCCCACCCCCCGATCTTCCGGCTTTTTTATCTCTTTATTTGTATTATTTATAATAATACAAATAATACAGTCTGTCAATACCGGGGTGTCTATATTGAAAATTTACAAATTGCCCATTTGGCATTCTACGGGTATAATAAAAAGAAAAAGCACACCAGAGGTACTCATGGAAAAAAGCATAGAGGAAAAATACATGCGTGAAGCCTTAAAACAGGCAGAGAAAGCGTTCAAGCTGGGGGAAGTCCCCATCGGCTGCGTGATCGTATACCAGAACAGAATCATCGGCAGAGGGTATAACCGCCGCAATACCGATAAGAGCACCCTCTCCCACGCGGAGATCACCGCCATTAAAAAGGCCGGTAAGGTCATCGGTGACTGGCGGCTGGAGGAGTGCACCCTTTACGTTACCTTAGAGCCCTGTCAGATGTGCGCCGGGGCTATCGTACAAGCCCGCATTCCCAAAGTCGTGATCGGCTGCATGAACCCCAAGGCAGGCTGCGCCGGTTCGATCCTGAACCTCCTGCAGATGCCGGAATTTAATCATCAGGCAGAGGTCACTACCGGCGTACTGGAGGCAGAGTGCAGCAATATGCTGGTGACATTTTTTAAAGAACTGCGGGGCCGACTGAAGGCGGAAAAGGTATAGCTTGACAGCAAACATTGCTTGACAGCAAACATTGCTTGACAGCAATGGAGAAAAACGATATACTGAAAAAGCCGCGTATGTGCCTTTGAGTGGGCACTTCTATGGCCGGCCTTTTATGCAGGTGATGAAGTTTGGGTCTTACGCAATGGACATCTACGAACCGTGTCAGGGTGGGAACACAGCAGCACTAAGAAGAACCGTCCATGTGCCGTAAGGGTGCCTGGCGGAGCCTGTATGAAGGTATCGCATGGAGTGCTCTCTCAAGGACGGATATGCGGTATTTTTTTCATCGAATGGAGGAGTAAAATGGGCTGCAGACTGTGTCCCAGAGAATGTAACGCAGACAGGGACAACGGAGAAAAAGGATACTGCGGTGAAACAACGCAGATAAGAGCCGCTCGCGCGGCTCTGCATATGTGGGAAGAACCTTGTATTTCCGGTGTCACCGGCTCCGGTACGGTCTTTTTTACCGGCTGCCCTTTAAAATGCATATTCTGCCAGAATGCTCCCCTGGCTTCTTCCGAAACGGGCAAAGCCGTTTCCACAGAAAGACTTTCCGAAATCTTTCTCACATTACAAGCACAGAATGCCTGCAACATCAATCTGGTAACGCCCACCCATTTTGTCCCGCAGATTGCCGACGCGCTGCGCCTCGCCAGGGCAAACGGCCTTTCCATTCCCATCGTTTATAATACCGGCGGCTATGAAAAACCGGAAACTCTGCGGCTGTTTGAGGGACTGGTGGATATTTACCTGCCGGATCTTAAATATGTTTCCTCCCGCCTGTCCACCCGCTATTCCCATGCGCCAAACTACTTTTCCGCTGCCTGCGCAGCCCTCGCGGAGATGTTCAGGCAAGTGGGCAAACCCGTCTTTTCCAAAGACGGCAGCCTGCTTTTACGCGGCGTTATCGTTCGCCATCTTCTGCTCCCCGGCCATTTAGCGGACTCCAAAAGGGTAGTAAAATATCTTTATGAAACTTATGGAAATGACGTGTACTTAAGTCTGATGAATCAGTATACGCCCGTCCGCTCCTTTCCCGATTATCCGAAGCTGAACAGACGAGTCTCCCACAAAGAATACCGGGAACTTGTGGACTACTGCCTTTCCCTGGGCGTGGAAAACGCCTTTATTCAGGAGGGTGAAACCGCTTCCGAAAGCTTTATCCCGCCTTTTGATTGTGAAGGCATATAAACTTGCGTATAATTTACTGCTTAAAAGCACGCGGATACACTATTCAAAATCCAAATTTTATTATCCCTTTGTATTGGTGAAAAATTGGAGCAATTCTTTACCGGATTCCGGCATTCCCCGTTTCATCCATTCAATCATCCAACCAAATATCCCATATGCCCAAAACGATTTCATGTATGCTTCAATGTTTGCCATTTCAGGAGTGATTTGAATAGCATTAAGAATTGTTTCCTGCATAATAGAGGTCATTCCTGCTTGATAAAGAATGGTATAAAATTCTTTATGTCCTCTGTAAAAATCAAATAAAGAGGGAAATAGTGTTTCCGGTGAAGATTCAGGATTCGTTTCGTAGAGCTTCCCCCATTCTTTAATGAGCCGATCAGATTCTTCTTTTAGAATATCTTCTTTTGTTTGAAAATTACGATAAAATGAAACTCTGCCGATCTGCGCTTTTTGCGTTAATTCGGTTATTGAAATATCAGCAATAGATTTCTCTTTCAATAGTTCCAATAGGGCGTTTGTAATCTGTTGCTTTACATAGGTATTCTTTTGCTCGTTGTTCATGTTCATGAGCCGATACAAACCTCCATAAATTGTATCATTTCCGACGAAACACTTGTTTCATCACCGATAATATGATACATTTTTATCAACACATTGTCAAGGAGGGGCATATGAAAAAAATGTTTAAAATACTTGGAACTGTCCTATTAGTGATTATTATCGTAGTGGCAGTTCTCATATTTAAAGGGCTGAATGACTCGAAAAAATCCTCGGTAAAACCTGACTATTACAAGAATTTTATATCCTCCGCTCCATTGGAGCAGAAATATTCTCAGCTTGGCCCGTATGAAGTATCTAATAAAGATTTTCCGTCAGAAAACACGTCAATTCAAAAATACCGTTTTTGGTATCCTGTCGAACTTGAAACAACAGATCAACAGTACCCGGTTATTATCGCTGTCAATGCCAGCGGGACACCGGCTTATAAATATGAGGAGTGGTTTAAGCGCCTTGCCTCGTGGGGGTTTGTGGTTGTCGGAAACGAAGATCCTCAAACAGGCACAGGAGAGACAACTTCAATCACGCTTGACTATGTGATCCATTTATCGGAGGATCATATCCTCTACGGCAAACTTGACGTTGAAAATATCGGCATTGTAGGCTTCTCACAAGGAGGGGCTGGCGCATTAGCCGCTGTGACTGAATACGAGAATGGGGATGTTTACAAAGCAATGTTTACAGGAAGTGCTGCATACCCATTACTCGCGGGGAATATGGGTTGGCGCTACGATGTGTCGAAAGTACATATTCCGTATTTTATGGCAGCAGGAACAGGGAAATCCGATGATAATAGTGCAAAGGATCCCAGTAAGGAATTTGCAGGGGTTGCGCCGCTGTCTTCTTTGATTGAAAACTATAATCTGATTTCTGATGATAATTTCAAAATTCGGGGAAGAGCGGCGGGAGCGGAACATGAAGATATGCTTGCCCGTAGCGATGGATATATGACCGCATGGATGCTCTATCAACTAACGGGCGACGAAGAAGCTGCCAAGGTATTTGTAGGGGACGATGCGGAAATTCTTAATAATTCAAACTGGAAGGATGTGGAGAAGAATCAATGAATACGGTGAAGGTAAATAAGAAACACAGGCTATTGAAGGGCTTACTGATCGCGCTTATCGTGATCGTTGTTCTTGTGATAGGAACATTCTTTCTGCTTATGACGCATACGCAGATCATTGTAGGAGCAATTCAAAATGCGTCACAAGGAATTGTCAATACGAAAAATTTGTATGAACCTTTGCATGAGCCTGTGCAGACAACAAAGGACAACGGACAGTTTATTATAACAGAGATTTGTTATTCGGATGATTATCCAAACAGCTTTTTGGACATAACTTATCCCGACGAGAATGTTGATGTGCAGCGACCGACTATGATTTATTTTCACGGAGGCGGTTTTTTCGGAGGCAGTAAGTGTGACGGCGATCCTTTGGCAGAGACAGACGCAACCACGCTGCTCGACGATATTTGTTCAGAGGGATTCAACCTTGTGAATATCGACTATGCATTAGTACCCGAATACCACTTTCCGACTCCGGTTATACAAGCTAATGAAGCTTTCCTGTTTCTAATGGATCATGCGGAAGAATACCATCTGAATATGGAGCAAATTGTTATCATGGGTTCTTCCGCAGGTGCGATTATCACAAGTCAGATTGGAAGTGTGATAACAAATCCAGAATATGCGGCATTGCTTGGAATAAATCCGGCTTTGAAGTCGGAACAGGTGAAAGCTTTAGTCATTGACGATGCACCTTTAGATTATGATAAATTTTCACTTGGAACAAAGATTTTGGTTGGGAATTATGTAAAAGGTTCTATTTTCCTGAGTAAAGAAGAAGTCAAAAAGTACAACAATACGATGTGGATCACGGAAGATTATATTCCATCGGTTCTCTTGGGAAGCGAATATTATGTTGATATGCGCGAAATGGACACAGCGCTTAAGGATGCCGGCGTAGAACATGAACTTATAGATCCACTGGCTGAGGTAAATATTCAGATGCCGCATTGTTTTGTGGCAAATGAAAGAGTGGATGAAACTGCAAAAGATGCATATAACAGGATGATAGCATTCATAAGCCAAAAGGTCAGCAGCTCAACAAAATAATATAAGCCCTAAATATTGTTAGAATGCAAGGCACCGCAGAGAACCGTCTGTGGTGCCTTTCTCTTGTTTCTGTAGCGTTTTTTCATATTCTTTTGTTCGGAATAATGCGTGGCTTTCCCCGCAAAATATGTTGCTTGTAAGCGTGAGTTATTGTAATTGTATCTTTAAATGAATAAAACTTCTCTATATTTCCACTCTCTTCATGTAATAGCCGAAGCCGCCTTCCTCCATTTTTTCCGTACCGGCTTCAAAACCTTCAAATCCAAACATCAGCGCCGCCTGCTTTTCCTTGTCATAATACGCCCCTGGCACTCCCAGATAATACCGCTCTTCGTTTTTATCCAGAATCTTAGTCAGGATCAGGTGCCCGTAATTATAATAGCCATGCAGCAAAAAGCTGTTCTGCACCAGCTCCTGATACTGCCTTGCCATCACAATAAAATCCCTGGGCGTGACAGAGAGATATTCCCTGTCGTCCCCAAAGGGATGGATCTTAGGATAAATCCTCCTTAACTGCTCCCACTTATCCCGGGATAGAGGAAACTCTTTCGACGGAAATTCTTCCGTTTTGACCTCTCCTCCGCTTTCCTCAGCTTCCTCTTCGAGGGTGCTCTCCGCAGACCCCGTTTCTTCCGGCTCCGTTTTCTCCGGTTCTGATACCGGTTTTGATTCTTCTTCCTCCGGCTCCCAGACAGGCTCCAGCAGCGCTTCCGGTACCGGTTCTTCCTGTTTCTGCCCCTGGGGTGTCTTTCCCGGTTCTTCCAACCCTTGCTCCAAAGTTACCTTTGCAGACTCTTCCAATCCTTGCCCCTGGGTTGTCTTTACAGACGTTTCCGGCGTCCGCACTTCGATTCTCTCCTGCGCCGGCTCTGCTTCCTTTCCTGTTTCCGCAGCCTTTCCGGGCACCTCCGTCCGCCTCCGCCACTGTGCCTTTAACATTCTGGTGTCGGAAAGCCTGATCAGTATGCCGTCGCATTCCCCATAGGAAACGCCGCTTCCCGCTAAGTTGTCACATTTCCAGCGGGAGGCATACTCTCCCGTACCGAACTGAAGGCCGATCCTGTCCGCCGGATAGGTTTCCGGCCCGGAAATGAGCTGGATTTCCCCCTGCAGAGTATCCGTGGCATACAAGCCGCGAATCTGTATTTGTATGCGGCAGTCTCCACCCCTGGCTTCCCATTTGGCAAATCCGCCGTTTTTTATTTTTTCTCCCCTCTCCAGATAATCCAGATATACGATCTTTTTATCGTAAAAAGTCTTGTCCCCGTTTTCCATATGTACATGCCCCCGCTTTTTACTGTTTCTACAGTATATTCACAAAGCGGCCGGGATATTCCTTTTCATAAAAATAACGCAAAAAGAGCCTGTCGGTTCAGCCGGCAGACTCTCTTTTCTCTGTCTTACCAGTATGTGGTCTCACCCATTTCTTCCATACAGGCTTTTAACTCTTCTGCGGTACTCTCTTCCATAATAAAATCATACCATTTACTGCCTTCCGCATAAGCATGGTTCTGCACAACATATGCCAGAAAAGCCGGATACGTACTTATATCATATTCTTCGTCCTGTAAATACTCCGCCTTTTCCTGCACCGCTTCCAAAATCCGGCTGCGGGTTTCCGCATCCGCCTGTTCAAAGGCCTCATCCGTCGCCAGAAGCATTTCCTCCGTTATGACGCGCTGTGTCTGACGATGCATCTGCTCTTTGTAGGCAGCCGCCTCTTCTTCGTCCGGACTGTCCGCCAAAAGAGGCATATAAGTTTCTTCTTCGTATCGGGTAAGAACGGCCTCCACAAAGTCTTTCCGAGCCATCAGCTCTTCTGTGCCGTTAAAAGCCTGGCGCATATAGTCCCACCAGTCCGGGATATAACAACCCTTCCCCCAAAAGTAAGCGCTGCCAAAATCCGCCACTGCCTGCAGCAGACTTTCCGTATTTGCTGCCGTCAGCGCTTCCTGCGGTACATGATAGTACGCAAACCATTCTTCGCTCGGCCACTGGGGAGCCTGTTTCAAATCGTATATATCATACGGAAATGCCAGCGTGTTCCCGTCCTGCAGCCATTCTTCCGCCGTATGATCCGACCACGGTTCTTCATAAAAAAGAGCCGCGTAATCGCCCCAGCCCAACGCCGCGGGCACTTCTTCTGTACTTTCCGTCAGGGACTCCACATCATCCGCTGCTTCTACAGTTTCCTCCGGAATACTTTCTCCATGGCTGCCGGAAGAAGCGGCACAACCGGCCAAAAGCAGCATTGCCACGAAAGCTCCGACATAGCTATATCTCTTTTTCATCCTTTCCCCCTATCTGAAATGCCTGGACTCCCACCACATAAACAAATCAATTAAAAAGGCGGTCCCCAGGAGAAAGGCTCCATACTCAGGATATACTCTTTCAGTTCTTCATCCCCATATTCTTCCATAATATAATCATACCATTTATTTTCTCCCTCGCCGTATTCTGCAAGTGTATTGATATACTCATTTCCCTCTTCCAGTTCATGAATTTCCATGATATATCCCAGAAAACCCGATGTTCTGACAATTCCCATTCCGCCAGTCATTATTTCCTCGCCCGCTTCCTGCATTTCCTGTTTCCGGGCGATCATCTCCTGGCGCTCCGCCTCTTTTTCCATAATGGCTTCCAGAATGCGCCTGCGCGTTTCTTCATCTGTCTGCTCAAAAGCAGTATCCGTTGCCAGCAGAATTTCCTCCAGTACCACTCTGGTCTGGTTATCATCCAGTTCTGCCGCGTCATAGGTTTCCTCCGTTGAATCTGCCACAGGCAGTAACAGCAGCATCTCCTCCTCTTCATATGCTTCCAGCACCGTTTCCACCATATCGGAGCGTTTCATCAACTCCTCCGGTGTACGAAAGAACTCATACATGGATGTTAAAAGGTAGGAGGGAAAATTATACAGTAAAGGGGACATATGCCAGCGAGCCACCACAGTCTCCATCATAACGTCAAAAATTTCTTCCGTCGTCATGGCTTCCAGCGTTTCCTGCGAAACGGTGGAAAATCTGTCTTCATACAGCAGTTTCCCATCCTCCGACCAGACGCCGCCGGTGGAATATTCTCCCGCTGCCGTTTCCATACTTTCTTCATCCGGCAGGCTCTCCACTATACTTTCTATAGTTTCTCCTTCCGTCGGAGACGTACCCTCTCTTCCACTTTCTTCATCGCTGCCGGAAGTATTCCCGCATCCTCCCAGGACCAGCGACAGTCCTATAAGCAGACTGAGAACAAGCGATATCTTTCTTCTCATTTTTATCACCTACCTTGAAAAATATTGTACTCTATGGTTCCGGTTTACCGGAGGGTGCCAATTTGTTTACCTCCAACACAATTGTCGAATGTGCCGGCGAATTTGCTATAGCGCCTACCGTAGCGGTATTAGATTTAGTATAGGCTGGATCAGCTAAAAAAGCCGATACGAAATTTAACCATATATGCATATACTCATTTATTCCCTTATATTTCAGCAATTTCCACATAATCCCATACTACCCCATATATTGCTATAAAGCCGCATGGAATCAGCGTTT
>CANRMI010000018.1 GCA_947631685.1 uncultured Lachnospiraceae bacterium | reverse complement strand
GTGTAAATTGGTTGAGGATACAGGCGCAAGCCGCTGAAAATAAGGGAATTGTAGATATTTCCCCTATTTTTTCCCTTATCTAACCAAGCATAGGCATGACAATTAAAATTTTTATAAGAAACACTCACCAATACTCCATTATAATTAGCAGTCTCAGCCGCTGCAGTATTTGCATCATTGTTCAGTAACACATCTGTATACTGACAGGTAACTGGCGTTCCGCTTGGAGTCTTAATAATATAATTATCTATCGGCATAATTCCCACATCATAATACGCTGTACACCGCTTCTCTTCCATTGAAGCGGCTCTTAACAATTTCATACCCTTGTTCCAACGTGTCAAAAACCCTAATATCCCCCAACAATGGATATTCCTCAATCAGTAATATTAACTTGTCCGTAGGAATTTTGTTCAAGATGTCTTGTGGTATCTGCGTTGCATCCCACATTTCCTGTGAATTACTTAGACTACGCCATTCCTCCATGTCAGGCGTTAACGGATAAGCATATTCTCCACTTTCATTCACCTATTCGCTTGCAGTAGCAGAAATAGGTTCTGCAGCATCTACCTGTGCCGCAAAAACGTTAAAAATTAACGTAACAGAACATAAAACTGTAACTAATTTTTTCAGCATTATTATGACCCCCTATCATCATTAAATTGTATTTTCTTTTATTTTTCTGATATTTATAAAATATGAATACTCACCACCTTCTGGAATCACTTGCTGAATTTATAAATTCTTACGCCGTGTTTCGGAACCACTGCCGCGACTTTATTCCTATCAGCCACACAGTCCTCTGCCCCCCAGAGCTCAATACCCTTGCCGCTTATGTCTTCGGGAAGCTCTGCAGAAATTTCCGCCTCCGCGTCTGAGAGATTAAAGAGAGCGATTCTTATGCAGTTCTTGCCTTCACTTACCCAGACTGCCTCCTCGTTCGAGCGTTTCAACTGCTTTGCCCTGCCGTCCTTAAGCATATTTAAAATATGCGGATTCGTCAATAATTTAAAGTCGCGCTCCTCAAGCTGCGGCAAATCGGTACCAATCATTAAAGGTGAACGGCAGACGCACCAGAGTGTCATCATTGTCTTACATTCGTCCTCAGTGAAATTTGAAATCCATTCATTTCCATGCCCTTTTCCGAGCCTGCCGATTGGCAGCATATCGCAGTCCGGCCAGCAGCCCGTTTTCGTGTGATCCTGCCACTGCTCGCAACGCCAGAACATATTCTTTAGAAGCTCCCAGCTATCCCAGAAATCGTCTGTGATTCGCCACATGTTCGCATTTTCAATGTAGTGATACGCATTTTCAACGTGTGCCGGTCCGGGGGAGAGGCTCAAAACAATCGGCCTGCCGCATTTGTCAATCGACCGCCTTAGCATCCGAGTTTCTTCCCAGCCTGAAAACCGCTCAACAGGATACATCCAGCTATCGCATATATCATCACACTTAATAAAATCTACACCCCAGTCGGCGTACATCTGCATAATGGAATCGTAATACGCCTGCCCGTCAGCATTGTGCTTAACGCCGTACATATCAGGATTCCAACCGCATATTGATCCCGCATCCGCAATGTCGGAAGCGGTTGCATTTGTTCCCCAGACTTTCATGTGCCGATGCGCCGCCATACGGGGAATTCCCCGCATAATGTGTATACCGAATTTCAGTCCGAGACCGTGGATATAGTCCGCAAGCGGCTTGAACCCCTTGCCGTTTTCAGAGCTTGGGAAACGCAGATGCGACGGCTGCAAGCGCGAAAATTCGTCAATCTCAAAGTCTTCAAAAGGAATATACTGATATGTGTCGCGCCTTGTTCCCGCGGCGTTTGAATACCACTCAATATCGACAACCACATATTCATAACCGAATTTTTTAAGGTTTTTTGCCATGTAGTCGGCGTTCGCCCTAACCTCATCTTCGGTTACTGTAGTATCGTAATAGTCATAGCTGTTCCAGCCCATCGGCGGGGTTGGCGCAAAGAAGTCTTTATTCATATTGATTCCCCCTTCACTCGGCTATTCCGTTTAATATTCCACAGAGTCCAGATACTTCATATAATTGACCACCATCAGGGCGATCTTAAATGTCAGGGCATCATCAAAGGTTCTTATGTCCAGCCCTGTGCTCTCCTGCAGTTTCTCGATCCGGTACACCAGGGTGTTGCGATGCACAAAAAGCTCCCTGGAGGTTGCGGATACATTCAGGTTGTTTTCAAAAAACTGATTCACGGTATTTAACATTTCCCCATCCAGCTCCTCGGGCATATTGTCACCAAAGATCTCCCGGATGAAAATTCTGCAGAGATTGATGGGGAGCTGGTAGATCAGACGGCCGATGCCCAGGGTATTGTAGGCGATCACATTCCTTTCCGCGTAGAAAATCTTTCCTACATCCAAAGCCATTTTGGCTTCTTTATAGGATTTGGAAACATCCTTGAGCTCCTGCACGACAGTTCCAAATGCCACTTTTACACTGAGCATCGCTTCCGCGTTCAGCATATCCACAATGGTATGGGCGGTCTGCTCCAAAGCCTCCTGCCCTTCTCCCTCGGCCAGCGTTTTAATGAGTATCACGCCGCTTTCATCCACGGCCGTAATATAATCTCCGTTCTGGGCGGAAAACATTTCCTTTAACAGTTCTCTGGCAATGCTGTCCTTCTCCATCTTGGTTTCAATCAGAAACACCGCTCTTGGCATGGCAGCTTCTATATGCAGTTTTTTAGCCCGATTATAAATGTCGATCAACAACAGATTATCCAGCAGAAGATTCTGGAAAAAATTGTTCTTGTCAAAGCGTTCTTTGTAAGCGATCACCAGATTCTGAAGCTGGCAGACCGCAATTCGTCCAATGGTATAGGCTTCATCCCCATGCCCTTTCGCCACCAGCACATACAAAAGCTCCCTTTCATCCAAAATCTTTAGAAGGTAGTGGGAGCCTATCACCTGACTGTCTGCCGGAGACTCCGCGAATCCCGCGATCAGGCCCGCCTCTATTTCCGGCATATCCGCGGTGGACGCCACCGGTGCTCCGTTGACGTCATAAACGCACAGTTCCACTTTCGTAATATTTTTCAATTCCTCAATGCTGTTTTGAATAATCTGGCTTGAAATCATGTCGAACTCCGTTTCTGTACATTTCTACTAAAAAGAGGGCATGGCGTTATACCATGCCCCCCTGAATATGTTCTCCTAGTTGGTAATGATCTGCTCGGTCTCTTTATCGAATACGTGAATCTTTTCAACATCCAGAGCAAATCTTACGGTATCGCCCGGTCTTGCAGTAGTACGGGAATCTACTCTCGCGGTTACAGGGAACTCTTCCAGATCGAAGTATAAGTAAACTTCCGCACCCAGCAATTCGTATACCTTGATGGTAGATTCAAATACACTGTTGGGAGATGCTTCGATGTACATTTCGGAATCATATACATCCTCAGGACGGATACCGAAAGTAACCACCTTGCCGTCATAGCCGCCGTCAATCAGCTTCTTGGACTTAGCAGGAGGAAGCGCAATGCTGTGTCCCGCAATCTTCAGGTTTGCGACATCGCCGCTTACCTCTACGGTCGCGTCTAAGAAGTTCATCTGAGGAGATCCCATAAATCCTGCTACGAACAGGTTCTGAGGCTTCTCATACAGATTCTGAGGGGTATCTACCTGCTGGATCACACCGTCTTTCATAACGACGATTCTGGTACCCAGCGTCATAGCCTCGGTCTGGTCATGGGTAACGTAGATAATGGTGGTACCCAATCTCTGATGAAGCTTAGCGATCTCAATACGCATCTGTACACGCAGCTTAGCATCCAGGTTGGAAAGAGGCTCATCCATCAGGAATACCTTAGGATTACGAACGATCGCACGTCCCATAGCAACACGCTGTCTCTGACCACCGGAAAGAGCCTTCGGTTTTCTGTCAAGCAGCTGAGTCAGATCCAGGATCTTAGCTGCGTCCTTTACCATTTTATCAATTTCATCCTTCGGTACTTTTCTTAACTTCAGACCGAAAGCCATGTTGTCATATACAGACATATGAGGGTACAGAGCGTAGTTCTGGAATACCATCGCAATATCTCTGTCCTTAGGCTCAACATCGTTCACGATTCTGTCGCCGATCCTCAGCTCGCCGGAAGAAATATCCTCCAGACCTGCGATCATACGAAGAGTAGTAGACTTACCACAACCTGAAGGGCCTACAAAGATAATGAATTCCTGATCCGCGATTTCCAGATTGAAATTCTTAACCGCTTCAAATCCGTTAGGGTAAACCTTGCAAATATTCTTTAAAGATAAGCTTGCCATTTTATGACTCCTTTCCGCTATAAAGATACTGTTTGTATCAATCAGCCTGCATTTAGTATACCGAAAAATCGTGGCAAGGGCTATACCACTATTTCACAAAGATTTTTTTCATGATTGTAAATTTTGCTTACTTTTCAAAAATATCGGACTAATTTATGACAACTTGCCCAATTTTACCGCTCTGCTATGTACATATTTACCAATGCAAAGCTTCCCGTTTTTCTACTCGCAAAAGGCTCTAGGCCTCGTCCCCATAAAACGCCAGCTGGTTCTTTCCCCGCTTCTTAGCCACATAGAGCGCTTTGTCGGCGGCCTTGTACAGCTCTTCAAAATTCGCGCCGTCCCTGGGGAATACGGCAGCCCCGATACTGGCCGTTACGGAATATTTGGTATAGGTGCCCGCCTGGAAATTCTTAAAGAAGCGTTCTATCTTCTCCGCCTCCATTTTAATGATGTTCTCATCCTTCATATTGCACAGAAAGAGCATGAATTCATCGCCGCCGGTCCTGCCGATAATGTCGCTGGCGCGGAACTCCGCGCGGATCGTGCTGCCCAAGGTCCGCAGCACCTCGTCTCCAAAGGCATGCCCCATGGTGTCGTTGATCTTCTTAAAATTGTCCACATCCAGCACAAATAACAGTCCCTGCTCTTTGGGATGTCCCGCCATGTGTTCCTTTATCTTGCGCTCCGTGGAGATCTTATTGAGCAGTTCCGTCAGCAGATCGGTGTCCGCTTTATTTTCCAGATCCTGCTGTTTCTTTCTGTTTCTGAGCAGATAAATGATATTGATGGCGATCACCGCCACCATAAACAGGCCAAAGGCGATCCCAAGGCCGATTACCAGCGTGCGTCCGATCCTCCAGCCTTCGCTCGCGGCTCTGTCCACATAGGTACGGCTGACGGACGCTAACAGGGTAAATTCATTAAAATTCACCGGCGCATAGACCAGCACCCTCTCGTCATGATCCAGATCCAGATAGGTCAGACCGCCTCCGCGCCCTTCAATCCCGCCGCGCAGTTCCCGCACTGCGGCAGGCTGACCGCTTTCATCCTCCAGAAGTCCGAAATAATCTCCAGAAAGCACACACAGAGGATTCTGCCGCAGAGTAGCATTCTGAATGGCAGACAGCGTACTTCCTTCTTCGTTCATCAGAATGAAATACACATCACTTCCGAATATTCTGTCCGTTATCAGCCACTGCAGATCCACTACATCATAGTAGCATATCAGATAATTTACGGAAGAGTCTGCCAATATAACGGGTTCCACAATAATGACCGCCGCTCTTTCATGTATGTCGTCCCTTAAAGTAAACAGGACATATTCCTTGTGGGTGTGGGAGCTCATGGTGTAAATGCTGCCCGGGACCTCCACGGTTTCCGCTTCTCCGTCCGCCAGACGCACGCCCCGCCCCTTTCCGTCACACCATATCACGTCAAAAAGCCGTTGTTCCCCGCCGGTTTCCATGACCATTTTCAAAATATCTGAAGTATCCGCGTCCATCCGCGCCGCGCAGGCCGCCACGGTCCTGGTATAGGTCTGCATCTGTGTAAATTCCCGGTCCACATGCTGGGCAACGGTTTTCAGTTCCTGTACCATGGCTTCCTCAGCCGCTTTCCGCTCCTGCCTGCTGCCCGCATTGGCAAACCAGACCAACAGCACAAGCACCACGACCAGAAGCATGCCCGCAGAGATCCACCACTGTATGAGATTGGAATTGTCCGGTTTTTTCTTCATCCTAATCTGCATCCTTTATTGTTTATCCTCACTGATGATCTGCTCGTCGCTGAAAATTTTCTCCTCTTCCTCCGAAGCCTGCTGTACCTCTCCGCCTTCCTGCGCCTTTTCTCTTTCAATCCTCTCCAAAATGCCCGCCTCTAACTTTTTGAACATCTTGTTGTAGAGCATGGCGCTCACATAGATCGGAGCGGAAATCCCAAAGAGCAGAACCAGCGGAAACAGCCGCATGGTAAAATACAAAATAAGATACGGCAATATATACAGCACCAGCATCAGCAACGTCTTAGGCAGCTGGATAATACTCAGCGCAAACGCGTTTTTCAGCGTTCCCTTCAACGTATTGATAAATTTAGCCTGCACCGGAAATACCCACAGCACCGTGAATATAAACAGACAGCAGACCGCCATGAGGATCACCCGCAAAACATTGGAAAACACAATGCCGCCCTCTTTGATGATATAAAAGTCCGCCGCAAAAATGCCTGCAAGCAAAAGAATGATCAGCCAGATAAGGGTAGACTGCTTAAAGTTCGTCTTAAAGGCCTTAAAAAACTCTCTGCTGATATAACCCTCTTCGTTCCTTCTCATTTTTAGGGCTACATAATGGGCAGCGGTCAGAGAAGCGCCCGCCGTGATAACGGGGATACAGCATAACACCGTCAGGATATTCAACCACATCAAATCGGCTATTTTATTTAAGCCCTGTATCAGAGGGCTCTCAAGATCGAATAATTTTCCCATTTTACTACCGGTTTCCTTCAGTTATAAAAATTTTTCCATGGAAGTAACCCGTATGCCGGAATATTCCTTTTCCGGCGCACAGGCATGAAACCCTACCCGCTTATAAAACCCCAAAGCGTAGGGAGCGGCGCTCACGGACATATAGAGCTCCTGTCTTTCTTTTTTAAGGTAATCGCCCATAGCCTTTATCAGAGACCGTCCGATGCCTCTGCGGTGATATGTCTCGTCCACAAAAAGCAGGGAAATATGATTGCGGTTACGCACAGAGATCGTGCCTACAACTCTGTCCCCGTCCAGCGCTATCATCATCAGATAGGTACCTTCCTGAAACATATGATATATCCTGCCATCGGTGAGAAAATCCCGAAAATTGGAAATGCCTTCCTCCGTATAATCCGGTGCTTCAAACCGCATGAAAGTCCGCCACACCATATCCATTACCTGCGGCCAGTCCTCCGTGGTAGCCCAGCGGATCTTATAGGGCGGCCGCCGCCATTTTCGTATATCCATTTTCTTTACAGGCCACGTGTCCTTCCTGCCATTCTACTCTATAATATAACAGAATTAACGGGAAATGACAAGGTGATTTGTGAGCCAATCCGCAATATCCGCCATTATTTTCTGTCTATCGGTTTCATTGGTAAGCTCATGTCTGTCTTCAGGGTAAATCTTCAGCGTAATTTCCTCTATTCCGGCACCTTTTAAAAAGTCATAAACCCACTTTACGCCCTGCCCGTAGCCGCCCACCGGATCTTCCTGTCCGGAAGCCATGAACAGAGGCAGCTTCTTTGGCACATTTTCAAGGTTTTTCCGATTCTGCGAACGGGAAATAAGGGTAAAACAGGTTTTAAACCCGTTCACCGTAAAAATGAAGCCGCAGTCAGGATCTTCCATATAGGCCTGCACCTTATCCCTGTCCTTACTCAGCCAGTCAAAGGGCGTAGCCGGATCGGAAATCCGCTTGTTGTAGGCGCCGAAAGCGCATTTGTTGATCAATGGGCTGACATGCTTCTGTCCCCGCAGCAGACCGGTTAAAGCCGCCAGGCCCTTTGCAAAAGCCAGCACCGGCCCCGGCTGCATACCCGTTCCCAAAATCAGGGCGCCGTCTATACCCGTTCCGTAACGGCAGATATAATTTCTCACGATAAAGGAGCCCATACTGTGTCCTAAGATAAAGTAGGGTACGCCGGGATACAGCTCCTGTGTCATTTTCTTCAGCCGGTGCGTATCCCGCACCACTACCGTTGCCGCATCCTGTTCACAGAAGTATCCGCGGATGCCTTTTTCTCCCACGCTTTTCCCGTGTCCTAAATGGTCCTCTCCCGTCACCGCGAATCCTCTATCCGTCAGATAGGCAGCCAGCTCTTCATACCGCGCCGCGTACTCTGCCATACCGTGTACGATCTGCAGGATCCCCACTACATTTTCACTCTCCGGCGTCCAACGGACCGCGTGAATGCGGGATTGGTTATCCCTGGAATCAAAATAGAAATCCTCTCGTTTCATGCTCCCCAGCCTCCCCGTATCAGCAGATTTCAGCTCCGGCGGGCATTTCCTTTTCCGGAACTATCAACGACAGCCTGCCCTCTTCGTCCTCCGCGCAGAGCAGCATACCTTCGGAAAGTACCCCTGCCAGCGTAGCCGGCTTTAAGTTGACCAGCACCATAACTTTCTTGCCCACCATTTCCTCCGGCGAATAATGGGCTTTGATGCCTGATACGATCTGTTTTACCTGGCTGCCGACGCGCACCTTGGAGCACAGCAGTTTTTTGGATTTGGGCACCGCCTCGCAGGAAATGATCTCTCCTACCTGAAACTGCAGTTTTTCAAAATCTTCATAATTGATCTCCGGCTTGGCCTCTATATCGATGACAGCTTCCTCTTGAATATCCTCCGAAGCGCCTTCCGCTTCGGCCATCTGTGCCTCTGCCAGTTCCTCTTCCCTCTTTTCCACTTCTTTCATATCCAGCCGCGCGAACAAAATTTCCGGTTTGTCCGTCACTTTGCCGCCATTAGGATAAAGGCCGAACTCCTCCAGCTTATCGAAAGGCCGCAGCGCGGTATTTAACTGGGCAGCGATGCGCTCTGATGTTTCAGGCATATAGGGATGCAGTAAAGAAGCCCCGATCACAATACTCTCCACCAGATTGTAAAGCACTGTAGAAAGTCTGTCCGCTTTGACCTCGTCCTTAGCCAGTACCCAGGGCTCGGTTTCGTCAATATATTTGTTGCAGCGTTTGAAAACGGTAAAGATCTCCGTCAGGGCATCCGCTACCCGCAGGGTTTCCATGCGCTGCACCACTTTCGCGTAAGCGCCGCAGACAGTGCGCTTCAAGTCTTCGTCAATATCCGCGTCCACATCTCCCTTGTCTGCCACCACACCGCCGAAATATTTATTGCTCATGGAAATGGTCCGGTTCACCAGATTGCCCAGCGTATTGGCCAAATCCGAATTGGTCCGCTCCGCTACCAGTTCCCATGTGATATTTCCATCATTTTCATAAGGCATCTCATGCAGTACATAATAGCGCACCGCGTCAACGCCGAAAAAGTCCACCAGATCGTCCGCGTAAATGACATTGCCCCTGGACTTGCTCATCTTGCCGCTGTTCGTTATCAGCCAGGGATGCCCGAACACCTGCTTAGGCAGGGGCTCTCCCAGAGCCATCAGGAAAATGGGCCAGTAGATGGTGTGGAAACGGATGATGTCTTTCCCGATCAAATGCAGATCCGCCGGCCAGAGCTTCTTATACTGCTCGCTGCTTGCTCCGTCCGCGTCATATCCCACGCCGGTAATATAGTTGGTCAGCGCGTCCAGCCACACATAAACTACGTGCTTATCGTCAAAATCAACGGGGATCCCCCACTTAAATGACGTCCTGGAAACACACAAATCCTGCAGACCGGGCAGCAGGAAATTATTCATCATTTCATTCTTGCGGGACACGGGCTGAATAAATTCAGGATGCGCGTTAATGTGCTCTATCAGCCTGTCAGCATATTTGCTCATTCTAAAGAAATAGGCTTCTTCCTTGGCTGGCTTGACCTCCCTGCCGCAGTCCGGGCACTTCCCGTCCTTCAGCTGGGATTCTGTCCAGAATGCTTCACAGGGTGTACAGTAAAGGCCCTCATAGGAGCCCTTGTAAATATCGCCCTGCTCATAAAGGCGCCTGAATATTTTCTGTACCTGCTTCTCATGATAATCGTCCGTGGTACGGATGAATTTGTCGTAGGATATATTCAGCAGATCGCACAGGTTCCTGACGACACCGGACACCCTGTCCACAAATTCCTTGGGCGTAGTGCCCGCCTCCTGGGCCTTCAGTTCAATCTTCTGTCCATGCTCGTCCGTACCGGTCTGAAAGAATACATCGTAACCCATTTCTCTTTTATATCTTGCGATACTGTCCGCCAGTACAATTTCATAATTATTGCCTATATGGGGCTTGCCGGAAGTATAGGCGATAGCCGTAGTAATGTAATATTTCTCTTTGCTCATATCCGTTCCCTCGTCTTTCTTTAAAAAAACCGCCTTTCCACGCTGCCGCACAGAAAAACGGTTATATTTAAAGTAGCATAATCCGGTATATTTGTCAATGTGACTAGCGCGCGAACATCACTTTTTCACTGTTAAAAAGCTTTGTCAGCACCCACGCCAGAAGTCCCGCGCAGACCAGATTGACAAACATGGTGGTCACCACCTGCGCAGGCGCGTAGGTAAAGGAGAATATCCCATGCATACACTGCACGCTGTTGTATATGGGGATAAGAAAAATCCCCAGACTCTTTTCTCCCTCTCCCGCAAACATAGGCGTCAGGCTGACAAGCATGATCAGGATCATCAGCGGAGCGATCGCCGTCCCCGCCTCCTTGATACTTTTCGCAAAAGCCGAAACCACCGCAATAGCGGCCACCATTACCAACACGGTACTCAATATGATCGCCAGCAGCAGCAGATAATCGGTAACGCCGTATACATTGGCGTTCATACCGCTCTCTGCTCCTCCCATCAGGGCCGGCAGGGAAAGCATGGTCCCCGCGAAACTCGAAAGTCCGGAAAGCAGCGCGATACAGCTTAAACTGATAATTTTCCCCAAAGCCAGAGCGCTTCTCTTCATAGGCGTTACCAGAAGAGTCGCGATCGTTCCTCTTTCTTTTTCGCCGGCGATAGACTCCGGCGCCACGGCCACGCAGCCGCTGTACATAAAAGTCATGAGCAGCATGGGCAGCAGCATGGCAAAAAGCTGTCCTGTCACATCTTTGTCCGTCGCCATATCATAGCTTTCTTCCCCCGCATTGATGTCGAATTTATTGATGAGGGAATCCTCATAGGCATCCAGCCAGCCAGCCATCAGGTTCATGGCCTTGGAAGACTCGGATTCCGTGGAGTTATAGTAAATTTCCACATTGGGAGCCTCTCCGCCTTTTGCCGCATCATAAGCGTCCACCTTTGCCGTAAAATTCTCAGGAAATATAATGAGTATATCCGCCTCTTTTTCCCGGATCATGGATTTGATCTCTTCCAGGTTTTTTCCGTCCACATCCGTCCAGTCAGCGGAAAGAGCCTCCAGCATGGGGGAAAATTCTTCCGGCAGATTGCTGACATAGGCCTTTGCCACATAATCGTCATCCGTGGCAAATTCCTGCATCATGCCCTGCCCCATAAAAGAATAGATCAGATAAATGAGAAGTCCCGGCATCAGTACGGTGGTAAATACCATTCTCTTGTCCCTGAAAAACCGGGCAAATTCTTTTCTGATGATCGTCAACATGTCCTTTTTCATACCGGGCTCCCCACTTTCTCTTCGTACAGTTCAAAGAACCGCTCTTCCAACCCTTTCCCTGCGCAGACCGCTTCTAACGTGTCACAGAGAGCCATTTTTCCGTCTATGATAATGCCTACTCTGTCGCAGATCTTTTCTACCAGGCTGAAAATATGGGTGGACACGATCACGGTCTTTTGCTGCCTTTTCAGATCCAGCAGGAAATCCGTTACCACTTTTGCCGTCAGCACATCCAGGCCGTTGGTGGGTTCGTCGAAAATAATGATGTCCGGGTTGTGCACCAGAGAGATCACCAGAGAAACCTTCTGTTTCATACCGGTGGAAAGATTTCCCACCTTCACCTCCGCGAACTCGTCAATACCAAAACGGGAAAACAGCTCTTCCCTGCGGGTTTTCTTTTCCGCCGCCCCTACATTATGCAGGTCCGCGAAAAAATCAAACAGGTAGCTGGGGGTAAAGAAATCCTCTAACTTCAGTTCACTGGTAAGAAACCCGATCTTGCCGCGCACTTCGCCGGGCTCCTTTAAGATACTGGAACCGTTTATCAACGCATCTCCCGCGTCCGGTTTTATCAAGGTCGCCAGCATCCTCAAGGTCGTGGTCTTGCCTGCGCCGTTTGGTCCCAACAGCCCGAAGACCTCTCCCCTGTAAGCCGTAAAAGACAGATCGTTGACGGCTGTCTTGGTTTTATCTCTGGTTTTTTCCAGTTTCTGCTGTCTGGCGGAGAGCTTAAAACTTTTTTTCAGTCCCTCCGCCCTTAAGATCTCTTCCATAAAATCCCCCTGCTGCCTGTCATCTGATTTCCGGTTATTTATACCGCATAATCCACATGCTGAATCGTTCCGGCTTCTCCGTTTTCTTTCAGGAAAACCCCTGTACTCCGGACAATTCCCTGGGTTCGGTTGGTCCCCTGTTCTTTCAGGGAAAACTCCGTTCCCACGTTACCCAGATAAAGGGCTCCCACGCCCGCTTCCTTCAGGCTGAGCAGCCGGCTGTTTCCGTTTTCGTCCAGTGTCCAGATTTTTAAATCGTCAAAAACACTGTCGCTTTCATCAATCCAGCCGTTTTTGTCTTCATCATAAGCGGCCAGGTCTTTAAAGCCGTCTCCGCTCTTTGTACCAAACAATTCGTTTCCGTCGTTGATCTTACCGTCCCGGTTTTTATCCAGCGCCAGAAATCCGCTTCCTTTTTTCAGATTGGAAAGTTCCTCTTCTCTGCCGTCCCCGTCCAGATCAAAAAAGAATGTCTGGTCGGAAAACGATGCGGGACTGCCATCCAGATTGATGACCAAAGGATCCACGCAGAAGATTTTTCTGGTGTATTCCATATTTGTGGCCTGCGTAAATTCCCTGGACATTTCAAAATTCAGGTTGAACTCGATCTTACGTCCGTCCGCGGTTTCCACCGAACCTTTAGAAGAAAAAACCGTAGCTTCTCTCTCCGTAAAGATACTGGACATGGTCACCCGCTCTTCCCAGTGGGTATTTCCCACTGTCACGCGGCTTCCACCGGCTGTGCTCTGTCCTGTCCAGTTAAAGGACATCGTGCTTTCTACGCTGTTTTGGAAAGAAAAACCCAGGCTTTGTTTCTCTTTCTTTTCAAATTGCGCGTAATCGGGAGCCCGTCCCTCCCGAAAGGCCCTGAGCGACTCTAAAAGTCTCAACATCATTTTGATCTTAAAGTCGTATTCCGGGGTCTCCCAGGGATCTTTTTTCTGCCCGTTTTTCGCTCTCAGCGCATCGGTTTGTTTTTCCAGATTTTCCCGTAAAGAAACAAACGCGTCTCTGCGCTCTTCTTTTTTACCGGAAATTTCCAGAGTAGCCGCAGTTTCCCCGGCTTGGGGATTTTGTCCGGCTCCGATCCATCCATTGGGAACCCTGACTCTTTCTCCCGTTGTGACCTGGCTTGCGAAGCCGCTGACGGCCTGCCTTTCTGACGCCATAGCGACAGTACTTTGATTGATTTTCATGCCGCACCTCCTTGTCTGCATGATGCGCGCCTCACGGCCGCACATTCCGGGGGATCCTTCCCCCGCCGCTTTATTTTAGAGTACATATCCCGGTCCTCAAAAGCCTGAATCCTGAGAATAAGGGATATTGTTTATATCGGCAGAAAACCTGACTGTCATAACCTGTTTAGGAAAACTGAAACCATTTAAAATCAAAATCGCAGCCCGGCAGGAATAAAAATCCTACCTTGCTCACATTCTCCACCGGCTCCAAAGAGAATGTGACCTCCCTGTATTCCCCGCTGTGCGGGAATTCTACCAGCCGGCTGACACTTTCTCCGTCTTTTTGGGTAAACCGGATATGAATGTCGTTCTTTTCCAGAGGAGTCCGTCCGCAGATGGTTATCCGGGAAAAACCGCCGTCCCCGAAATCCATTTCGTCGTATTCCAGAAAAACGTTGTTGCCGATGCCTTCTACCGCGTCTTCCTTTTTGGAGAACGTGTCGCCGTAAATCTTGCCGCATTCCACGGCTTCCAGCTTAGCGAAGGCTTTCTGCGGTCTGGTAAAGGAAAATCCTTTGATAAAATACCTCTGGTCCTTCGTGACAAAGCAGAGGGTGGTAATACCCTTGATACGCCTTTTCAGCTTATAGGTTTCCGGCTGGTATACATCCCAGATACTGGGTTTCTGGTATACTACGTCCGCCAGCATTTCACTGCCTTCTTCCCCGGGTATCCCCTCCCAGATCTGCAAATAGTGGGGAGCGCCGGTCTGGGCAAAAATGGGCAGGGTAATCTCATCCGCGCCGTATTCCCCGAAGTCAACGCCCCGGTAGCCTATTTCACTGACACCCTCCTGGGCGCTGGCCACACTGTTCTGGCTGAAACCGCCTACATCCCCCTTGGAATAGTTGTACAGCGAACCGGCCACAAATTCATAGGGATTGATATAGGCTTCTCCCAGGCCGCTCACAGAAAATTCCAATGAAGTAAAAATCTTTACCTTGTCCGTCCCGCTGCGGGAAGAGGCCCGCAGGCGGAAGCTGCCGTCCCCCTTGGCCGTTATCCGGCAGGCGTCCGGAGCGATCTGCTCTACCTCTGCCAGATTGGACTTGATCCCCAGATCATTCACTGCCGTAAACAGGATCTCCCTGTCCGTTGCCTCCGCCGGATACAGAAGAGCCTTTACCACAACTTCACGCACATCTTCCGTCAGGCTCTGTCCGCCCTCGCTGACCAGCTCCACTTTCCTGACAGGAACCGAGTCTTCTTTGCCCGTTACAAGAGGGCGGGGCCGGTTTTCCTCACCGGCGCTGACACCTTCCCTGACGGGCGCTTTTTCCCCGCGCAGTGTCAGCGCTGCCGCTTCCACGCCGGAGGCGCTCCCTGCCGGCCTGACCGTCACGGTAATATCTCCAGGCTCGATTTTGGCACCGATCACCGCTAACAGTTTCCCGTTAAAGAGCTTTCTGCAGGTACCCTTGTACTGGTCGTAATCCGTACTGTCGCCGTTGTCCAGGCCCAGAAGCCGTCCTGCGCCCCGTACCTCTACTTCCACATAATCCATGGCATTGTCCACCGGATTGCCCTGCTTATCCACAGTCCCGATCTCAACAAAGATCATATCTTCGCCGTCCGCCCGCAGCGTCTCTTTATCCGCGCGCAGCACCAGTCTGGCGGAATCTCCGAAGGACTTTCTTATATCCTCTGCCACGATATTGCCCGCTTCATCATAGGCTGCGGCGCGGATCGCCCCCGGCTCATAGGGCACCTGAAAAACAGGAAACAGCACCTCCCCATGGGCGTGGTCTATCTGCATCCGTCCCAGGGATTTTTCGTTTACAAAAACCTCTACCTGGGGCGCGTTGGTGCATACCCGAATGTCGATCAGCTGTCCCTGTGAAAAATCCCAGTAAGGGAACAGGTGGACCATGGGACTCTTCCTGTAATCCGTCCACTCCGCCTGATACATATAGAACGAGTCTTTCGGGAAGCCTGCCGTATCGATCTGCCCGAAATAAGAATTCTTGGTCTTGTAGGGCGTGGGCTCCCCAATATAGTCATGCCCCGTCCACAAAAACTGCCCGGCCGCGTAATCTCTGTCCCTGTCCGCGCAGATACAGTATTCCACGCTCTTGGCTGCCCAGCTGGGCCTGTTGTTGCCCAAAGAGGAGCATTGTTCATCTTCCTCCGTCAGCGCGGCACCGGCCATGGGGAAATGATATACGCCCCTGCTCTGTACAATGGAAGAGGTCTCACTGCCGTAGATGATCCAGTCAGGATGCTGTTCATGGTGACTGTCATAATGAATCTCCGCGTAATTATACCCTGCCAGCTTGAGAACATCCGCGCATTTCTGAGCGCCTTCCCAGGGCATGTAGTTGGAGCCTATCGTCACCATGGCATTATGAGCAGGATCATGCTGTTCCACATAGTCCTTCAGCATTTTTGTGACCTCCAGCCCTCTGGGTTCGTTGGTATCCGGGATTTCATTTCCGATACTCCACATGATAACAGAAGGGTGGTTTCTGTCCCTGCGCACCCAGCTTGCCACATCCCGCTCTGCCCATTCAGGGAAAAATCTGGCATAGTCATATTCCGTCATGGGCTTTTCCCACATGTCAAAAGCCTCCGAATCCACATAAAAGCCCATTTCATCCGCCAGATCCATAAATTCCGCCGCAGGCATATTGTGAGAGGTTCTAATGGCGTTGACGCCCATTTTTTTCAGTGTTACCAGCTTTCTGCGCATGGCCGGTTCGTGGAAAGCCGCTCCCAGACAGCCCAGGTCGTGGTGCTCGCAGACGCCGTGGAGCTTCACCTGTTTTCCGTTTGCCACAAATCCCCTGTCAGGATCAAACAAAAATTCCCTGAAGCCAAAGCGGACCGATTCCCTGTCTCCGTTATCCAGTTCCACTGTCAGGGTATAAAGATTCGGATTCTCCGCGTCCCAGAGCAGGGGAGACTCTATTTCACAGTCCGCGCAAAGTAGCATCGGCTCTGCCTTTTCCATAGCGCCCTTTTTTATGACACATCCGTCATGTTCTATGGTAAAGGACGCGGCGCCGACAGTTTCTGCCTCTCCCGCGATCTCAGCCCGCACCGATACGGAAAAATTGCCGGAAGGCAGTTTCTTGGTGACGATATAAATGCCGTCGGAAGCCAGATAAGCTTTGGGCACGCACTTTAACCAGACGTTTCTGAAAATACCGGCACCGGAATACCAGCGGGAATTGGGCTCATGATGGTTTACCCGCACCTGTACCAGATTTTCTCCTTTCTGCAGCAGCGCAGTAATGTCAAATTCAAAGGCCGAATACCCGTATTTCCATTCTCCTGCCGGCTTTCCGTTGATATATACCGCAGAATCCATGTACACGCCGTCAAAGCGCAGCAGTACATGCCCCGCTTCTTCGGGAGTCGTAAAACGCTTCCGGTACCAGCCCGTAGAGGTTTCATAGAGCGCCTCCGTATTATAGATCAGCCAGTCATGGGGAATGTCCACCGGCTGAAATTCCTTCTCCCTTTCCTTCAACTCCTCCCGCTCCGTTCCGTAAGGAGTTTTGGCAAATTCCCAGTTGTCATTAAAGAGACGTTTTCTTTCCATAGCGTTCCTTTCTTTTCTTTACAATAAAATATACTGCCAAGGCGTCCGCCACTCCTAAGAGCAGTCCGCCCAAAATATCCGTAGGGTAGTGTACAAATAAATACATCCGCGAAAAAGCGATCGCGCCTGCCAAAAGCAGCGCTCCCAATCCTGCCCGTTTAAAATACAAAAAGAGCACCGTTGCAGCCGTAAAGCCATTCAAGGTATGTCCGGAAGGAAAAGAATATTCCCCAGGCTCAGGCACTAAAAGCCTGACAGAAGGATCCACAGCAAAGGGCCTTGGCCGGGCTATGATATTTTTCAACAGGATATTGCCCAGAAGAAAAGACAACGCCATGGCCCCCAGCATGGTAAGGCCGCAAGTCCGCGTTCTTTTGGGGATTGTCAGCACAATGCTGAGCAGAATCCAAAAAAGGCCGTGATTCCCCAATGCCGAAAGAAATATCATCAGCGGATCCAGCCATTCCCTGTGCAGTCCCTGTATGCCATGCAGAATCTCCAGTTCCATCTTCTACACCTCCCGCAGGGACAGCTTATTTAAAAAGTATCTTACATTTTCCTCTATATCGTTTTGAAATACCGCGGAGCCCACTACCACCACATTGGCTCCCGCGTCCAGAACGGTGTCAATATTTCCCCGATGGACACCGCCGTCCACCTGAATATCTATCTTCCTCCCGCTTTTATCCGCCATATCCCTTGCCGCTCTTATCTTGCCGGTGCAGGCCTCCAGATAACTCTGACCGCCAAATCCCGGTTCCACCGTCATGACCAAAAGCATATCCGCCGTATCTAAATACGGCGTAAAAGCTTCCACCGGCGTCTTGGGCTTGATGGCGATCCCCGCCTTTAATCCCCTGCTGTGGATTGCTTCTATCACTTCGGCGGGCCTGTCCGTGGACTCCAGATGGAATGTGATAATATCCGCCCCGCAATCCGCAAACGCGCCGATATAGCGCTCCGGCCGCTCGATCATCAAATGGGTGTCAAATACCTTTGCGGTTGCTTTCCTGATGGAGCGCATCACGGGCATACCGTAAGATATGGAGGGGACAAACAGCCCGTCCATGACGTCAATATGTATATATTGGGCCCCCGCGTGATCCACAGTGCGTATCTGGTCGCCCAATATCGAAAAATCCGCCGATAAAACGGAAGTGGATAGTATATTCATGGTCTGCGCCTTTCTTCTGTAAGCATTGTAACAGAAAAGCGCCGTTGCGTAAAGTGGGTATCGGCACTTCTAAAAAACAGTTAATCCATATCCGACACCATTTCCTTTAACGCCTCCCACTCCTCTTCATGTTCTACATAATAGATCGGACACAGCTTGCCGCCGCAGTCGTAATGCCGCAGGATATCCGTCTCTTCCAGTCCGTAAAGTCTAAGCAGATAAGCCAGCAGCGCGGCCAGGGATTCTTTTGTTTCTTCGGAAAAGCTCCCGTCCTGCGATTGGTAGCAGCACTCTATGGACAGGGAATCGTAATTCCTGCCCTTTACCGCATAGGCGATCTCATCCAGGGGAATGCACTGTATGATCTCTCCGTCATAACCAACGATAAAATGCGCGCTGGCCGAGGTTTCATGGGTGTCCTTCAAGGACTCAAAATAGCTCCTGTTCTGCGCCGCGCTGGTGTCTCTGTTGGCGGTATAATGCACAAAGATACTGTTTACTTCCGGCAGACTCTCCCCCGGTCTGGAATAGGGATTCGGTGTCAGATAATCCACGGTCCAGTCCGGCTTTATGGCCTCAGCGTCCGCTCCCGCCACAGCTTCTTTCGCGCCCCGCACACTTCCTTTATCCGTCTTTACGTCTTTTAAAAAGAGCCACAAAAACCATAAAAGAAAAGCCATTCCGGCCAATACCCAGCAGCCCAGACGAAGAAGCGCCTTCTTTCGTTTTCTTTTACGGTAGGCCTTCCTTTCCTGCCTCACCGGTCTTTGGCGGATCTGCCTGCCCGCGAATTCCTCTTCCAGATACGGGTTGCGCATATTCGTCAGCTCTGTCCGTAACTCCCGTTCTTCTTTCATCCTTAGTCCACCCTCCAAATAAGAAAAAGCCGGACAAAATACCGTTTTCGGATTTCGTCCAGCTTTCAGTATATATTTTTGGCGCAAAAATGAATTTAAGAATTTCTTAGGATTTTATGAAATTACTCCTCTTTCCAGTGCAGCCTGTGCAGAGCGCCTTCCTGCTGCATATCCGCGAAATGGTTCTGTCTCAGCGCTTCATACAGGACAATGGCTACAGAATTGGAAAGATTCAGGGAACGAATGGCCGGCAGCATGGGGATCCGGATACAACGCTCTTCGTTTTCCACCAGTATCTCTTCCGGAATCCCTGCGCTTTCTTTTCCGAACATAATAAAATCATCCGGTGAAAAGGAAACTTCCGTATAGGCGCGCCGGGCCTTGGTGGTTGCCATCCAGATCACCGCTTTGGGATGCTTCTCCAAAAACTCCCGATAATTCATATAGCGGGTTACATCCAGCAAAGGCCAGTAATCCATTCCCGCTCTTTTTACGGATTTTTCATCCAAATGAAACCCTAAGGGTTCTATCAGGTGCAGCGAAGTCCCCGTAGCCACGCAGGTACGCCCTATATTTCCCGTATTGGCCGGTATTTCCGGCTGATGAAGTATGATGTGCACGTTTTCAACCGCTTTCTTCAGCTTTTTTCGTTCCGCAGTTTCGTGATAAAACGGGAAAGCCTTTCCATTGCCACTTTAAGCTTCTCCAGAGAGTAGGCATAGGAAATACGCAGGTACCCCTCCCCACTGTCTCCGAAAGCATTTCCGGGAACTGCCGCCACCTTCTCTTCCTCCAGGAAACGGGACGCGAATTCCTCGCTCCCCATACCGAATTCCTTGATGCAGGGAAATACATAAAACGCTCCGTAAGGTTCAAAGCACTCCAGCTCCATTTCGCGGAAGGCGTGCATCAAATAGCGCCGCCTCTGGTTATAGGCGGTACGCATTTCCGCTATATCCTCGTCCCCGTTTTTCAACGCCTCCACACCGGCGTACTGTGCCGTGGTAGGCGCGCACATAATAGCAAACTGGTGGATCTTGGTCATCTGCTCAATAAGAGGCCTGGGGCCGCAGGCATAGCCCATTCTCCACCCGGTCATGGCATACGCTTTGGAAAAGCCGTTGATCAGAAGGGTGCGTTCCTGCATTCCCGGCAGGCTGGCAATAGAAACATGCTTTCCTTTATAAGTCAGTTCCCCATAGATCTCATCAGACATGACAAAGACGTCTTTTTCCTGAATGATCTTCGCGATTGCCTCCAGATCCTCCCGCTCCATAATGGCACCGGTAGGATTGTTGGGATAGGGCAGAATCAAGAGCTTGGTCTTATCCGTGATCGCGTCAGAAAGTTCCTGGGGCGTAAGCCTGAATTCATTTTCCGCTTTTAAGTTAATAATGACAGGTTTCGCGCCGGCCAAAATAGCGCAGGGCTCATAGGAAACATAGCTGGGCTGGGGTATCAGGACTTCCTCCCCCTGTCCCGGATTTATTATGGCGCGCATTCCGATGTCAATGGCTTCGGAGCCTCCCACCGTCACGATCACTTCATTCGTGGCATTGTAGCGGATGCCCTGTGTTCTGTAAAGATAGTGGCAGATTTCCTCCCGCAGAGCCATTAAGCCGGCGTTGGAAGTATACTTGGTATGTCCCTTTTCCAGAGAATAAATACCCTCGTCGCGGATGTGCCAGGGTGTTGCGAAATCCGGCTCCCCCACGCCTAAGGAGATCGCGTCCTTTCTCTCGCTTACAATGTCAAAAAACTTTCGTATACCTGAAGGCTTCAGCCCTACGACCTGGTCTGAAAGTAGATTTTTCATGGTGTGATCAGCTCTCTTTCGTCTTCATATTTTCTGGTTAAGATCGTCCCGTGATCCTTATATTTTTTCAATACGAAATGGGTGGCCGTACTCAGCACGCCGTCCAGGGTAGAAAGCTTATCGGACACAAAATTAGACACTTCTTTTAAACTCTTTCCTTCTATGGACACCAGAAGATCGTAGCCGCCGGAGATCAGATAAACGGAATTGACTTCCGCGTACTTATAGATCCGCTCCGCAAGCGTATCGAAGCCCTGTCCGCGCTGCGGTGTGATCCGGACCTCGATCAGCGCGTTTACCTTTTCCATGCTGGTCATTTCCCAGTTGATCATGGTGTGATAACCGCAGATGATCCCCTCGTTTTCCAGATCCTCCAGTTCTTTTACCACATCCTCTTCCTCTACGCCCAGAATCACCGCCAGGTCCTTTAAATCCACGCGGCTGTTTTTTTCGATGATCTTTAATAATTCCTCTCTCATGTTCAGTCTCCTTTAGATTTTCATAATCTCATCCGATTTTGGTCTTTCCAGAAAACGGCTCTCGTCCTCGTTTATGACAATTCTGTCATGATTATCCGTGATCCTGCCGATCACCGCTGCGGGTATGCCTTCCCCTTCCAGAGTCCGCACCAGATGTTCTCCGCTCTCTGTTGCCATCAGCAGAGAGCCTCCCGAAAGCAGTTCATAAGGGCTGATCCCAAAAAATTCGCATATCTCTACCGTTTCCTGCTTCACGGGTATTTTTTTCAGGTCTGCGGCCAGTCCAACGCCAGCGCTTTCCGCCAGTTCCCACAGGGCTGCAAAAATCCCTCCCGTAGAAACATCATGCATGGCGCTCACATTGGACTTGACGGCGGTAGCGGCCTCCGGTATCACCGAGAGTTGCCGCTTAAAGGCGGCCGCCGTTTCTATCATATGGAGCGGGTACCTTTCCCGCAGCTTTTCCTCATATCGTTCTGCCAATAGGGTCGTTCCCTCTAATCCTGCCCACTTGGTCATAACCAGATCCTGTCCGGGCCGGAGCTTCCCCGGCAGCAGGGGCTCGCCCTCTCCTATCCCGGTAACGGCCGCAGCAGCCGCGGCCTTCTTCCTTTTTCTCTCCGTCACGGTATGCCCGCCTGCCACCTGCAGGCCCAGGCTTTTCGCGGCCGCGTCGGCTGCCTTCATGATTTCCTGCAGCTGCCGTTCTTCCATGTCTTCCGGCAGCATCAGCGTCACAAGTGTCATAATGGGCACCGCTCCGCTGCAGGCAGCGTTGTTGGCTGCTTTCACTATGGGATAATAAATATCTGCCGCCCTCTCCAGCGTAAAAAAAGCCTCCGCCTGTGCGCCAAAACCGTTTTCATATGCAAAAATGGCGCAGTCCGAGCCTACGCCTGCACCATTTTTAATCCTGTCATTTCCGCTCTTTATGTATTTTAATACAGAGCGTTTCAAAACGCTTTCCGATATTTTTCCGGGTTTCATATAGCAAAGTCCTTTGTCGATCCTACTGTACGGGCTGAGCAGCTGCCTGTTGTTCCGCAGCAGCCTGCGCCGCTGCTGCCTGAGCAGCCTGGGCCGCCAGAATAGACGCCGTATTTCTGACATGGTTAATATCGTTCGTCGCAATAGCTTCCATTAATACATTGTACGCATTGGGATCCGGTGTGGAAATTCCCACCACCGCACTCCTGGGTACCATTTTGTAGCTGCTGGTATTGATCACCTCACGGCTGACTTCCACACCGTTTTCTTTTACGATCTTCCACAGCCTCGCTTTATATCCAATATGGGCGCCGGTGATATTTACCACGCCGATAGGCAGGGTCGCGTCAGGATAGAGAACCTCCGTCTGGGGATTGATGGTCTCCAGCACCTCGCTCACATACTGTACGGAATGCCCTTCGTCCCGGGTTTCCACGCCGTATATGGTGAAAGTGATCTTTTTGTCGGAACCAGTATGCCCCTCTATGTAAATCGGATAATCCGTACTGTTTACAAACTTAAAATCCTTGCCTGAAGATTCCGCGATCGCCGCGTCCGCGGAAGGATCCACATAGGTCACGATCATGGAATGATTGTGGCGCTCCGTCACATCCAGCTCCGCCAGCAGCACCGCGTTATAAAGCGTGGTGGACACCTGACAGATACCTCCGCCTAAGGAATCCACTACTTTGCCGTTCAGATAGGATCCCGCCATATAATAGCCGTTGCCCTCCGTAAACGGGGAAACAGCGTCATAGCAGGAAAACTCATCCCCGGGATAGAGCAGGGTGCCGTCGATCAGCCGGCAGCCGTTTGCCACATTGGCGCTCCGGCTGGAATTGGAAGTAGAATAGGAAGTAGTGAAAGTGCCTAGAACATCCTTTACCTGCATCAATTCCTCCGCCGTTCCTCTGGGCGTACTGACCTCTATATTAAGGGCAATAGAACAGGGCTCCTTATTCCACTCTCCGGTCAGATACTCGTAAACGGTATCAATGGAATGCTCCACATCCAGCAGATAGCCTTCCTGCCCTTCCTGTACCACAAACTCCCCGTTTTCCCTCGTCAGCGTCGCGTCCACAGCCGCCCTGTCGTACTGGCTGCACTGCTCAGTCAGGATCCGGTTAATGGCGGTAATGTCAAATTCCAGTTCTATGGGATATATCTTGTTCTCATATTCCAAATCTCTGAGCACTTTGTAGCGCTGCACAATATTTCCCTTTGTGCCTAAAGACAGCGCCTCTTCCACGATCTCCGGGTTGCCCCAGCTGATTCCCAATTCTCCGGCCGTCGTCACAACCTCGGCATTCTCCGCCGCCAACAGGGTGATCTCCACGGAACTCAGCGAAGCAATGTACGATTCTACCGCTTCCTTGGCTTCCTGTGCCGTCATCCCCTCCAGAGAAATATCTCCTGCGTAAATTCCGGCCTTGATGGTCGTGCCAGCCTCTTTGTCCTTGGCCTGGCTTTTCAATGCAGGCTCCAGCCAAAGCAGCAGCACTGCCCCCAAAAGCAAGATTCCTCTGAAAACCGATTTTTTCATCCCGCTGCCCACTCCTCTTTTACTTTCACGCAATTGTAATTGCGGCAAAAATGTGGTACGCTAACAACAGTTACATACCTAACAGCATGGGGATCACCATGGCCAGTACCAGCAGCAAAACGATGATTCCCGCGATTATCTGTTGTGTCTTTTTATTCCGCATACGAAACATAAGCTTCACCCCTTATCGTCTGCCTGAAAGGATATTATATATGAAAACGCTTCTTTTGTCCAGTTTAATTGTTTTCTGTATATTGATCGCTTACGAAAACCATAAGCATAAAAAAATGGAAGAAAAATTCAAACAGGATTTCTGGGAACGGGAAGATCGGGCCAATCATGTCCGAAAAAAATCTTTGGACGAACTGCCTTATATCACGCTGCCCCTGGAAAGCTTCCCAATGGAGCTTCTGAAAGAGGATCCTGCCATAGCCGAATGCCAAAGGCAGATCCTCGCCCTTTCTGACCAGAAGATCGTCAACCTGACCGGCTATACCAACACGGATCTGAAGCTGGAATACGGCACCGCCAATATTACCTGCCTGTCGGAATATGATTACAATTACACTCTGTTGGCCCGCACCCTGCAGGAATGGGCGGAGGCCCTATATAAGGCCGGCTTTTTACAAGAAGCCGCCCGCTTACTGGAATTTGCCCTTTCTACCGAAACGGATGTCAGCCACAGCTATTACCTTTTGGCTGACATCTATAACACACTTGGCTGCCCCGAAAAGAAAGACTCTCTTCTTATGGCGGCGGAGCATATCCGTACTCCCATCAAAAATACTATCGTCCGTACCTTACAAGGAGAAGGCCCGTACAGCAGTTGGCTTCATTCCTCGTAAGCCTGTTCAGATCATGTCCTGTGATCAGTTTATGTCTGACCTGCCGCCCATAGAACCTTTCTTTTCCCTTTTCTGATAATCCGGACACAGGTGCGTCATAAAGCACTCCCCGCATTTTGGGGTAGGGGCTTTGCAGATTTCCCTTCCAAAGGTGATCAGCTGAATATTATATAAGATCCAGTGGTCCTTTGGCAGCACCTTCTCCAGCTCCTTTTCTGCCTTTACCGGATCGTCGGACGCAGAAAGCCCCAGCTTTTTTGAGATTCTCTTCACATGCGTATCTACTACGATACTGGGCTCATGGAAAATATTTCCCCGTATCACATTAGCGGTTTTTCTGCCCACACCGGCCAGTGCGGTCAGCTCGTCAATTCCGGAAGGCACTTCTCCGCCGTACTTTTCCATCAGATCTTTGCAGCAGGCTATGATATTTTTGGCCTTATTGTGGTAAAAGCCCGTAGAATGTATATCCTGCTCCAGTTCTTTTAAATCCGCGTTGGCAAAGGCTTCTACAGAAGGATATTTCCGGAAGAGCTCTTTTGTGACAAGGTTGACTCGCGCGTCCGTACACTGCGCGCTCAGCATTGTGGCGATCAGAAGCTGCCATGCGTTTTCATGATCTAACGAGCAGCGGTAATCCGTTCCATAACGCTCGTCCAAAGCCTGTAAGATTTCCAAAGTATGTTTTGCCGCCATATCCGGCCTCCGTTTCTTTCAATCTCCTCTCAGCAGGAGAGCGCCGCAATAAAGCGCAGGAAAGCCTCCCTGCCCTCGGGCGTGCGCTTATAGACTCCGGCATCTTCCAAAACCTGTTTGAACACCTGCCCTATCTCGGTTCTGATAACCGAGTCTATGTTGTCGGCATCTATCTTTTGATAGCGGCCGCAAAACTCTTCCGCCCAGTCCGCATGCTTTGCCAGCTCTCCTTTTTTCCGCAGATCTTCGCCGTTTAAGATCGCCGCTTTAAGCTGTTCCATTTCATTCTTTAAACGGGCCGGCAGCACCGCCAGTCCCATTACCTCTATCAGCCCGATATTTTCTTTTTTAATGTGGTGGAGATTGGCATGGGGATGATACACTCCCAGAGGATGCTCCTCTGTGGTAATATTGTTGCGCAGCACCAGATCCAGCTCAAAGTCTTCTCCCCGCTTTCTGGCAATCGGCGTGATCGTGTTGTGGGGCACACCTTCCGTTTCCGCAAAGATAAAGGCCCTTTCGTCGCTGTATCCTCTCCAGACCCGCAGGATCCTGTCGGCCAGCTCCACGATCCTGTCGGTATCTCTCCCCCTTAACCGGATCACGGACATGGGCCACTTGACGATCCCGCTCTCCACATCTTCAAATCCTTTTATGACAAACCGATCCGACACAGGCGCCTTGGCCATGGCAAACTCGTAACAGCCGCCCTGGAAATGGTCATGGCTCAGGATGGATCCTCCCACTATCGGCAGATCCGCATTGGAACCTACAAAATAGTGGGGAAATTGTCTCACAAACGCAAAAAGTTTGCAAAAAGTGTTCCGGTCTATTTTCATGGGCACATGCTCTCCGTTAAATACGATGCAGTGCTCGTTATAATATACATAGGGAGAATACTGAAAGCCCCATCGGCTGCCCTGGATCGTGATCGGAATGATCCGATGGTTCTGTCTGGCCGGATGATCGATCCTGCCGGCATAACCCTCATTTTCCATACAGAGCAGACACTTGGGATAGCCGGAAGGCCTGGCTGCGCCTGCCGCCGCGATCGCTTTCGGATCTTTCTCCGGTTTGGAGAGATTGATGGTAATATCCAGCTCCCCATACTCCGTGTCCGCAGTCCACTTTACATCCTTCCTGATCCGATACCGCCGGATATAATCCGAATCCTGGCTTAATTTATAATAATAATCTGTAGCCCTTTTCGGAGAATCCTTATACAGCTCCCAGAACCGGCGGTTTACCTCGCTGGGGCGGGGCATTAAAACAGCCATGATCTTCGCGTCAAACAGATCCCGGTATGTAACGCTGTTCTCCGAAAGAATACCCTTTTCATAGGCATAATCCAGCATTTCCGCCAGGATCCCTTCCAGATCGTCGTCTTCCGCTAAACCGTGCGCAGAGTTTTCTGCCGGTTTCTCTAAGCCGAACAGTTCTAAAAGTCTGTTGGTGGTATAGATCACATCTTCCTGTGAAAGCAGACCTGTCTTTAATCCGTATTGAACCAGTCTTCCGATGCTTTCTTCTATCATAATACCGTTGGTCCTCCCCCTATTTCCACAACATAGAAATCCGCCTTGTAGCCGATCTTCTGTTCATAGGCGGTTCCTACCCGTTCAATAAAGGTGTCGATTGCCTTGTCCTTTACGATGCTGACCGTACAGCCTCCAAAACCGGCTCCCGTCATACGGGAACCGATCACGCCTTCCACCTTCCACGCCTCCTCTACCAGCGTGTCTAACTCCACTCCCGTCACCTCATAATCATCCCGCAAAGATATATGGGAATTGTTCATCAGCTTTCCGAAAAACTCTATCCTGTTTTCTTTCAGCGCTTCCACTGCCTTGATCGTCCGGCGGTTCTCATACACGGCATGTCTCGCCCGCTTAATGATAACAGGATCCGTAATAACACCCTCTAAGGTTTCAAACTCTTCCTCGCTTAACTCGCCCAGGCTCTTAATATCTACCAGCCTCTGCAGCTGCTGCAGGGCGGTTTCACACTCTGCCCGCCGTTCATTGTATTTGGAGTCCCCCAGCCCCCGCTTTTTGTTAGAGCAGGCGATCACGATCTTGGCGTCCTCCAGCCTGACCGGCGCATATTCATAAGCCAGATTGGCTGTATTCAGGAAAATGGCATGGCCCGCCTTTCCCATCGCAATGGCAAACTGATCCATGATCCCGCAGTTGACGCCGTTAAACTGATTCTCCGAAAACTGTCCTATCAGAGCCAGATCCTGATTGCTCACCTCAAAGCCGAACATTTCCCGCAGGATAAAGCCTGTCAGCACCTCCACCGACGCGGAGGAGGAGAGCCCCGATCCATTGGGGATGTTGCCGTTTAAGAGCAGATCCATTCCACAGGGGATCTGCATACCCTTTTGTATAAACGCCCAGATCACTCCCTTGGGATAATTGGTCCAGTCCGCTTCTTTATAGGGCTTTAAATCTTCCAGAGAAGACTCTATCACTCCCAGCTGTTCAAAATTCATGGAATAAAACCGCAGGCGGTTATCCGTCCGCTTTCTGGCCGCCGCATAAGTTCCAATGGTCAGCGCGCAGGGAAAAACATGCCCGCCATTATAGTCGGTATGTTCCCCGATCAGATTGACGCGTCCCGGCGCGAAATACACCTGCGCCCCTTCCGTGTCTCCGAAAATCTCTCCGAATTTTTTCAGTAGCTTTTCTTTCATGGTACTACCGCCTTTCCGTTATTGTCCTGGTATTTTTATCCCCGCAGTCATCCCTGCGGTTCCACATAATAACCGTCTTCTCCAAACCACACCGAAAACGGCTCACTGTAGGTATTGATCCTGTCCAAAATACGGTTATATTCCTTACCTTCCGCGGGCGTGGGCCTGAAATCGTTTCTTCCCGCAACGGAGCTGACCGAACAGGGTATTACCCGCGCCGTTATATCGTCCTGCAAAACTCCGTCTATAAAAGTAAAGGTCTGGGAAAATATCATCGTATCCTTGTCTTCCGGATTCCGATTTCCTCCAAAGCAGAAATTTGCCAGACTGTATACGATAAAATGTCCCTTGTAGACCTCTATTCCCTGCAATACATGGGGATGGCTTCCCAGCACCAGATCGGCGCCCCAGTCAATACATTTTTTCCCCAGCTCCTGCTGATAGTCCTCCGGATAATTCTCTCTTTCCACACCCCAGTGGCAGCAAGCCACGATCAGATCCGCATCATCCTCCCGCAGCGCGGCAATTCCCTCCATGAGGTATTTTTCCACCGCGGCACCCTGGCTGACCTCATTTACCGACACAATCCCGATCCGGATGTCCTTGGTCTCATAAATTCCCGTAATACGGTCATAGGCGTACACAATGTCATTTTCCTCAAAAAGCGCTACCGTATCGCTGCTTCCGCGCTCCAGATAATCCAGTCTGTGATTGTTGGCAAAGCTGACCGCCTCCACGCTGCCCTCTGTCAGCACGCCTATGTAAGCGGGATCCCCTTTCATGTTGTAGGTTTTCTCCTGCTTCTCCTCCGCGTAGGTCAGCACACCTTCAAAATTGACGATCGTACAGTCATCATTTTCAAAAATATACTGTACATTTTCCAGAAAATAGGCATCTCCCTCATTGTCGTACATCTGCCTGAAAGAATAGGCGTATTCCTGCTCCTGGTGATTGCCTAAGGTCACATCCCCTGCCGCGGAAATGGTGATCGTCACCACATCTTCTGTTTCTTCGCTGCCGTCGGCAGCGGCTGCACTCTCGCTCTCCGTTTCATTGCCGGGAAGCAGTTCCCCTGTTTGTCCAATATCATCCGTCGAAACTGCCGGACTCTCCCAGCCGGTATCCGGCTCTCCGGTTTCCTCCAAGGCACGCACCAAAGAATCCGGATCCGTTCCGCAGCCGGCCAGCAGAACCACCGACAGGAAAACCGCCGCAACGCATCCTGTCTTTTTCTGTTTTCCCATTTTTACCTCACTTCAGGCTCTATTGTATTTCCTGCGCCTGTCCCCCCGCGATCACGGCGCCTATCGCCGTGGCAAAATCGGAATACTCCGGTATGCTGATACTGACATCCCACAGGCTTTTGAACGCCTCTATGATCTGCCTGCATTCAAAAAACCTGGTCAGTCCGCCGATCAAGATATAATCCCTGATTCCCATATGCGCGGAAGCCAAAATTCCTGTCTGGCAGATATTTTCCAGCACCATATGTACAATGCCTGCCGCCAGATCCTCCGGCCGCGTCTGAGCGCCCGCTTTAGCAAAATTCGACGCCGTCACATCCAGAGCCAGGCCGGGCAGCTTTTCCCTGGAAATATCCGCAACCCGCAGATCGATCTCAGACACCCTGCCCTTTTTTGACAGGGCTGCGATCTCCTTGAAATCCCCCGTGTTTAACATCACTCTGGAAAGTCCGCAGATAGTCCCGCCTCCTAAGCCCACGCCTCCTAAATGCTTCATCTCGTTTTCCGTCACTTTTACAAAGAAGCTGCCCGTTCCCATACTGATAACGATCGCTTCTTTTTTATCCGTCAGATAGTACCCTCCCGTACCGGCAGCCACAAATTCATCCACCTTGTAAGTCGGACGGTCATATACCTTTTTATCTACATATTTACTTCCCGCCCCGGTAATATATACGCCTTCCACTTCCGTCAGGGAGAGCCCGCTCTCATATAAATACTGGCCAAACGCGCCATAGAGAGAAGCGACCTGCGTATCCGCCCTCACTGCCATGGGCTCTGATATGACACCGTTTTCAAAGGCCGCTATTTTTGTCGTACTGCTGCCAATATCTATTCCGATTCGAACTCCCATGCATCTCCCCCTCTTTCCGGCTCTGGATAAGGCCATTCTTCAGTCCGGAACATTTTACCACTTCTTTTCAGCCGCGGGACAGTAACCTTGTATACGGGCGGCCCGGATTTCCACATAGCATCCGCATTTTGCGCACATACCGCCAATCAGGTCCTTACACATCAGGCAGGCCGACAGCCGTTTCCGGTACAGTTCCTCATCCGCTTTCATTTCTTCCGGTAAGCCCGCGATCCGTTCCCTTATGAGCTTTGCCAGGTCTTCTCCGCAGGCCTCCCTCGAAAGGCAGCGTCTGCAAGGCTTTCCATACTCCATACCGGTACCCCTAGCTTAAAAGGATCTCCGCTGCCGAGCAGGGCGGCAGGCTGGCAAATGCCTTTCCGGCCTCCGTTTTTACTTCCAGAGATTTTATTGTTACCGCATCCGGATGATCAAAATCATTTCCTGCATGCACATCTCCTGTCAGGATCCTGCCGCAGGCTTCTTTCACCTTGTCTGCGCCTGCGATTTCCACAGTATATCCCTCGCTTAAGGAACAGTTCGCCAGCGTGATCACAATCTTACCGGCCTCGTTGATACTTGCGCTGCAGGACAGGGCCGGGACTCCCTCGGCAGCTTCTTCATTCTCAATATGGGAATAGATCAGCTGATTTTCCATGTGCCCCTTATAGAGATCGAACACATGATAAGTAGGCGTCTTAATAGTCTTCAACCCCTCTGTGAGCATAACGGCCTGCAGCACATTGACAGCCTGGGCAATATTTGCCATGTATACCCTGTCGGAATGCGCATTGAAAATATTCAGATTAATTGCCGCCACAATAGCGTCTCTCATGGTATTCAGCTGGTACAGAAAAGAAGGATTGGTATCGGGTTCCACATCGTACCAGCATCCCCATTCATCCACAACCAGTCCCACTTTATGCTGCGGATCGTAACGGTTCATGATCTCGCTGTGGCGGGTTATCAGTTCCTCCATTCTGAGAGTGCATTTCAGCGTAGCATAGTATTCAGCGTCATCGAATTCCGTAGAACTGCCCTTATGATCCCAAATTCCGGTGGGCACCGTATAGTAATGCATGGAAAGCCCCTGCATCAGATCGGGGGAAATCCGCTTCATGCATGTCTCTGTCCAGTTATAGTCGTCCGCATTGGGACCGCAGGCTATCTTAAACAGTCTGTTGCCGCTGTAGTCACGGCAGAATGTCGCGTACTGCCTGTAATTGTCACAATAATATTCCGGTGTCATATTTCCGCCGCAGCCCCAGCTCTCGTTGCCGATTCCCAGATATTTCAGCTTCCACGCATGCTCCCGGCCGTTTTTACGGCGCAGCTCACTCATGGGGGAGATTCCGTCAAAAGTCATATACTCCACCCACTCCATCAATTCTCTGACAGTGCCGCTGCCCACATTGGCGCTGATATAGGGTTCGCATCCCACCAGCTCGCAGAAGCGCAGGAACTCATGAGTGCCGAAGCTGTTGTTCTCCGCGATATGTCCCCAGTTATTTACTACCCCGGCGCGGGCTGACTTTTCTCCGATCCCATCCTTCCAGTGATATTCGTCGGCAAAGCAACCGCCCGGCCAGCGGAGCACAGGCAGTTTGAGTTCCCGAAAAGCTTCCACCACATCCTTTCGGTATCCCTCTATATTAGGGATCTTACTGTCTTCTCCCACATAGATTCCGTCATAGATACCGCGGCCCAGGTGTTCAGAAAAATTGGAATATATTTCTTTGTTGATCTTGCTCCTTTGATCCAAAGGATTCAGGGTAAGCCTCACATTTTTCATAATTTAAAATCCTTTCAAAGTTATTTTTAAATAAAATTATTATATCATCCTTTGTCCCTGAAAAAAAGACCGGAAAACTTTAATTTAGGAATTGACGTTTTAAATCCGCTATGGTAAAATAAAATTCGTTCGTAAGCAGGTGTAGTTCAATGGTAGAACACCAGCCTTCCAAGCTGGATACGTGGGTTCGATTCCCATCACCTGCTCTGCTCATTTTAGTGGGAAACCCTGAGTTTATCGGGTTTCCCGCTATTTTTGTTTCGGTGCAGAGGCTTTAACC
>CANRMI010000017.1 GCA_947631685.1 uncultured Lachnospiraceae bacterium | reverse complement strand
GTGCCTCCTTTTTGGTGTCTGATTTATTGTAACAGGTAGTGCATGATCGTGTCTACTTATTTAGTATAGATCCAACCTGGCCCGACGGTCAAATATATGAAGGTGAATTTAAAAATAATGAAATGGCCGGTCAGGGCAAGTTGACTTGGGCTGGCGGAGTGTATGAAGGCGAGTTTGCTAACGGTGACTTTAATGGTCATGGGATTTATACCGATCTCGAAGGAGGCGTATATGAGGGCGAATATACTGACGGTAAGAGGAACGGCAGAGGAATCTACACAGCGCCGGACGGTACGCAGACAGAGGAAACATGGGTAAATGGCGAGAAGCAGTAATACCCCGGACCTGCTGAGACAGAGGATTTACATACAGCACAGAGAGCGGAAAGACTCCCTGTGCTGTTTTTTATAACAGAATAGGCCATGCAATATCGTCCTCGATCATTGAAAGCTTTCTGCATAAATAAAAAAACTTCGTCCATACTGACAATAGATAGCAATTTCGCGGGTAATTTCCGCAATTACCAGAAAATGAAGAAAGAAAGGAAGGGTAACAAATGGACGGATTTAATACTTTCAGCCATGGATATGAAGGAGATCTGCTCTGGGGACTGCCCCTGGCTTTTGCTTCGGAGGAAAAGGCGGTAGAGAGGATCAGCCATATGAGTGATGAGGAAAGGGAAGTGCTGCGGCAGAAAAGCAGCCAGATAGACGACGAAAGCAAGCTGGATGAACTGGTAAAAATGGTGGCAGAGGGAAAATTTGAATGAGTGAGAGGACTTTGCATACGCTGGGCAGCCAGAGCGTAAAACTGGAGCATGAGGTCTATATCAATGCCAGCGCCTCCATTGTGGGAAAGAAAGAAGGGGAGGGGCCGCTGGGGCTCCTCTTTGACATGGTGGGCGAGGATGATATGTTTGGCTGCAAGACCTGGGAAGAGGCGGAAAGCAGCCTGCAGAAGGACGCGGTTTATATGGCGCTGGGAAAAGCCGGGAAAAAGCCGGAGGATATGCGCTATATTTTTGCGGGTGACCTTCTTGGTCAATCCATTGCCACGTCCTTTGGTATTATGAACTACAATATTCCCCTGCTGGGGGTTTACGGAGCCTGCTCTACCTGCGGGGAGTCCCTGACGTTAGGTGCTATGGCAGTTTCCGGCGGTTTCGCGGAAAATGTGGTCTGTGTGACCTCCAGTCATTTTGCCAGCGCGGAAAAGGAGTTTCGCTTTCCTTTAGGCTATGGCAGTCAGCGTCCCCTGTCCGCTACATGGACGGTGACGGGAAGCGGCGCTTTTGTGCTGGGGGCGCAGAGGGAAAAGGAGGCTCTGGCCCGTATTACCGGTATGACGGTTGGGAAGATCGTGGATTTTGGATTGAAGGATTCCCTGAATATGGGAGCCTGCATGGCACCGGCTGCGGCTTCTACCATAGCGGCCCATTTTATTGACTATAATAGTCATCCGGAGGACTACGATAAAATCGTCACGGGTGACTTAGGAAGTGTCGGTCAGCGGATTTTATTGGATTTGCTGCGTGACAAGGGATATGACATTTCTGACAGACACATGGACTGTGGCCTGGAAATTTACGATGGGGAGAGCCAGGACACCCATGCGGGAGGTTCCGGCTGCGGCTGCAGTGCCGTTACGCTGGCCGCTTATATTTTAAAACAGCTTTCCCAGGGCAACTGGAAAAAGGTGCTCTTTGTACCTACGGGCGCGCTGCTCAGCAAAACCAGCTTTAACGAGGGGCAGACCGTACCGGGCATTGCCCACGCCGTAGTTCTGGAAGAAATTCTTGCATAACCCCGCGGAATTTAGTACAATAAAGCGGAACAGAAAAATGGAGGCGGCAGTATGCGGGAAATGGAGTTTAAAATGGAACGTCCGGGACTGTTGACGGTGGGGCAGAAGATCACCGTTACGGAGGGCGTCCTGCCCAGAAACTACTACTATACCATTGATCCTTCTCTGGCTATGTCCGGGAATATCCCTCTGCGGGACCGGCTGCCTGTCAGGGAAGGGGTTGTGACAAATATTGTGGAAAACGAAAGAGGGTTCTATGTGACGGTGGAATTTGACGCGCCGGCGCCTAAGGACTAAAGGAGGGAAAGTATGATGCGAAAAGTAGAAACGGATAAGGCTCCCGCAGCGATCGGACCTTATTCCCAGGGAATGATCGCCGGGGATTTTTTCTTTGCTTCGGGGCAGATTCCCATTGATCCGGCTACCGGAAATGTGACGGGAGATACCATTGAACAGCAGGCGGAGCTGGTACTGAAGAATATCGGCGCTCTGTTAAAGGCGGCAGGCGCGGATTACGGCAGGGTAGTAAAGACCAGCTGTTTTTTGGCGGATATGAATGATTTTGCCGCGTTCAACGGTGTATATGCCCGTTATTTTACAGAGAATCCGCCGGCAAGAAGCTGTGTGGCTGTAAAGACGCTTCCCAAGAACGTGCTCTGTGAGGTGGAAGTCATCGCGTACCTGGGATAGGCAGTCTAAGATAGGCAGTCTGGAGAAGGACAGCGAACAAGGGCAGAGAACAAAGATAGCGAACAAGGGCAGAGAACTAGAACAGAGAAAGAGAACAGGCACAGGGAATAAAGAATAGAAAAATCCATATAATAATCCATGATTTTAAGATTCCGGAAAGGAGGAAAGATCATGGATTATTTTAATGCTTTCTGGGTGGGCGGTCTGATCTGCGCGCTGGCCCAGATACTGTTGGAGAAGACCAAAATGCTGCCGGGGCGGATCATGGTGCTCTTAGTCTGCCTGGGAGCGTTTCTAAGCGTTTTCGGGTGGTACGAGCCCTTTGTAGAGTTCGCGGGAGCGGGAGCTTCGGTGCCTCTGCTGGGTTTCGGCAATGTGCTGATGAAGGGTGTGAAGGAAGGCATGGAGCAGGCGGGCTTCCTGGGACTATTCCAGGGCGGCTTTAAGGCCGGCGCGGTGGGCTGCAGCGCGGCGCTGATTTTCGGACTTCTGGCGGCTTTTGTGTTTAATCCGAAGATGAAAAAATAAAAATAAAAATAGCAGGATGCGGTTGAATTATGAAAAATATATTAATCTTTTTTTAAAATGCTTAATATATTCCCTTTTTTGACAAGAATGTGGTAATATGAGAAAAGATTGAATTTTGGAGGATTTTGTCGAAATGGGAAGCATGCTGCAGATCTTCTTGATGTTTATGGGAACCTATGTATATATGGAAGCGGTCTATCATCTGGGATGCTTTGGCTTTGTGGGTTTTCAGCCTATTATCGCGGTGCCGGTCTGGATCGCGTGGTCGGCTCTGGCTTCCTTTCTTATGGGGTTTCTGCGCAAGAAGTCCAATAAGATCATTTTCTGGTTCTGTATGGCAGCGGTATACCTCACGTTTGCCAGCCAGCTGGTTTATATGAAGATCTTCCGCCAGCCTCTTTTGGTGTCGGCTATCGTCAACACGGGAAAGGACGCGCTGACCAATTACTGGAGGGAGGCGCTGACGGGGATCCTGCATGCTTTTGTCTATCTGCTTTTGCTGGCGGTGCCTCTTGTGGCGGCGGGACTGCTGCTCAGGTTCAGAAAAATCCGCTTGAAGAGCCATACTTCCCGGGAACGGATAGAAAACGGGGCGCTTTTGGCAGGCGGACTGATCCTTTATATTTTAGTGTTAGTAGGGGGATATTTCGGCAATACGCTGTACTATGAGGACTACGGCGGCTTTTATGATCCGGAGGGCGTGATTACCAGATACGGAGTGGCGCCTTCTGTGCTCAGGGATTTCCTGGGGGGCAGTTTTCCGGAAAAGGCGGATGATCTGGGCACCTACGCGGATGTGCCGGCATATGTGCCCATGGATGTGAGCGGAGGGGATGTTTCCGGCTCCGACGCCGTATCGGACGGGGATGCCATTGTGGAAGAGCCGCTGGATACTTCCCCCAATGTGCTGCCCATAGATTTTGCCGGACTTACGGCTTCGGCGGATTCGGATACCATTGGGAAAATAGCGGAATATACCCAGAGTATGACGCCCACCAACCGGAATGAATACACGGGCATGTTTGAGGGATACAATCTGATCTACCTGACGGCGGAAGGGTTTTCTCCCTATGCGGTGGATGAGAACCTGACGCCCACTCTGTATAAGCTGGTGCATTCCGGGTTTGTATTTGACGAGTTCTATGTGCCCCTATGGTCCACCTCCACCAGTGACGGAGAATATACCAACTGTACGGGACTGATCCCGGACCAGATGCATTCCATGAAGAGAAGCAAGGACAATGCCATGCCTTTTACCCTGCCGGCGTTCTTTTCTCTGGAGGGAGTGAACAGCTACGCATTCCACGACAACAGCCTTTCCTACTATGACAGGAACCTTTCCCATCCCAATTTGGGCTATAATTTTATGGCGAGCAAGCTGGGGGATCTGGAGGAGTCCGAATGGGGAGGGCAGGTATTTGCGATGGAGCACGCGAACTACTGGCCAGCCTCCGATCTGGATATGATGAAGGCAACCATGCCTCTGTATGTCAATGACGATCGATTCCATGTGTACTATATGACGGTGTCCGGACATATGAACTATAATTTCTCCGGCAACAAGATGTCGGGCATACATAAGGAAGAGGTAGCGGATCTGCCCTATTCTGAGGAAGGCTGCGCCTACATTGCCTGCAATATAGAACTGGATCGGGCGCTGGAATATATGATAGAAGAACTGGATCGGGCCGGCAAGCTGGAAAATACGGTTATCTGCCTGAGCGCCGACCACTATCCCTATGCCATGGAGGTGGCAAATCTGGAGGAACTGGCGGGCAGACCTTTGGACGGCACACTGGATATTTACCGGAACAACCTGATCTTGTGGAACAGTGAAATGGAAACGGTGGAGGTGACCAAACCGGCCAGCTCGGTGGATATTCTGCCCACTCTGTTAAATCTGTTCGGATTTGAATATGATTCCAGGCTCTACGCGGGAAGGGATATTCTTTCGGACAGCGCGCCCCTGGTTATTTTCAAGGACAGGAGCTTTATTACCGACAGGGTGATCTACAACAATAAGAGTAAGGAGACTATTTGGCGGGAGGGCTATGAAGAGGACGAGGAGTATTTCGCGGCCATACAAAGCCAGGTCAAGGGGCTGTATAATTATTCCGCCAATATTTTGAATAATGACTATTACCGCTATGTAGAGGAGAGTCTGCCGGAGGAATACCACTCCAGGGTGGATCCGGCGTGGACCGCGCCCAAACCGCCTGCTCCCAGCCCCTCCGTAGAAGAGGATACGGAGCCTGACGGCGAAAACGGCGGGGAAGAAGCGCCTCCTGTGGGCTAAAGCTCTTCGCAGGCGATCTCTTTTTTGTGGATGAATTGTTTGAATGCGGCGTCCCAAAGCTTTTCCGCTTCCTTGTCCGCCACAAAGGAGTGGTAGGAGGTGCCTGTACAGAGCAGGATCTTTTCTCCGTCAAACCGAATGTTCAGCACAAATGCTTTGACAAAGGAGGACAGGGCGGGCGCGCTTTTCGCCACCATATCCGCCGTGTAGGAGGGTATCAGCTGCAGTACGAAATGAAACCCCAGAGGAGTGTTTTTGCCCTTTATCAGGTCGTAGCAGGTGCCCTTTATGTCCTTCCAGGGAATGAAATCGTAGGGATGGAGCTGCGCGTCCTCCCTTTCTTCCGGGGGATAAAAGTCCCTGCGGATCCTGCCGTCCATGGTGTAGGAGACGGCGGTGACAATGGAGGCTTCTTCCAGAAGAAAACTGTCAAACAGCTCTCCGGCCAGCATAGCGCCCATAAAATTTTTGGGAGAGGTAATCTGCAGAGCCAGCATAGTCATTCTCCTTGGGGATATTGTTTGTGGATATTTTCGGCATAGCGCAGAATGGAGCCGAAAGCGCGGAAAGCGGTGCCGTCGGGCATGGTGATCCTGCCTAAGCGGATGCTCTGTATGTATCTGCCGTTTAACACGCTGTGCCGGCTGGGCGCAAAGAAAACGGGATAGTTTTCCACCTGGTCAAAAAAATTGGCCGCGGTGGTGGCAAGCATCAATGTCCGGCCGTCCTTTAGCGCTACTTTCAAGCCCCGTCCCTGGGTAATGGCGTAGAGGATGTCCGGTTCCGTTACATAGCAGGTATGTCCGCTTTCTTCCCGCAGCTCGATCAAAGGAACCGCGGCTTTTTTGTTTTCTCCCGCTTGGTCTAAGCACTGGGAAAGCTCGGCGGCCTTGATGGGCTTATCCAGAAAAAGCACATGGGAAGGCAGGGGAAGAGCCCGGTAGTCAATGGAAGAACTGCAGAAGACAACGGGAGAAGAACTGCCCGCGGCTGTCAGCCGGTTTACAATATTCACAGCGTCCGCACCGGGCGTATGGGCGATGTCCACGAAAAAGACATCATACTGCAGGGGATTCTGCAGCAGGGTGTCGGGATGTCCGTAGGAGTCCACATACAGGACATCTCCGGCGGCCAGCCTTTTGTCGGCTTCCCGTTTTAACAGCCTCTCCAACTGCTTCCTGTCCGCCGCGTTATCGTCACAGACAGCCGCGTGCAGGGTGGTATGCGATGAGGCAAAGGGTTCTTCGTACATTGGTATTGACATAAAAGCTCCTTATATTAAATAGTCAGAAATTCGATGGGCGCATTGAACAGAATGAGCGCGAGAATGATCTGCAAAATCAAAATGGCAGGCATTCCGTAGACAAAGGAGAGGTGTCTGGTCTTGTGGCGGAAAGTATACATTCCGGCAATGGATCCCAGGCTGCCTCCAATGAGGGCAACGATAAAGAGGGTGGCTTCCGGAATCCGGAAGGCACCCTTTACCGCTTTTCTTTTATCAATTCCCATAAGGGCAAAACCCGTCAGGTTGATACCGATAAAATAAAGGATCAGAACGATAATCGCATTGTCCATAAAGCTTATTTGTTTTCCACTTCCTGCATTTTCATGGCGCGTACCTTTAAGGAAAGACCGAAAAGGTTGATGAAGCCTTCCGCGTCGTGGTGGTCGTACAGATCGCCGGTGGTAAAAGAAGCGATGGATTCATTGTATAAGGAATAGGGGGAAGTAGTGCCCGCTTTGATGATATTGCCCTTGTAAAGTTTGAACTTCACTTCGCCGGTGACATATTCCTGGGTTTTCTCAATGAATGCCTGAATGGCTTCTCTGAGGGGAGTGAACCATTTTCCTTCGTATACAATGTCCGCGAAACGGTTGCCCATTTCCTTCTTCATGGTGTAGGTATCCCGGTCTAAAATAAGCTCCTCCAGCTGCTGGTGCGCCTCCATTAAAATGGTGCCGCCGGGCGTTTCATAAACGCCCCTGGACTTCATGCCCACTACACGGTTCTCCACAATATCCACGATACCGATACCGTGTTTGCCGCCCAGTTTGTTCAATTCTCTTACGATGTCGGCGTATTTCATTTTTTTGCCGTTGACGGAAACAGGAATACCTTTTTCAAAGGTCATGGTAACATATTCGCCCTCGTCGGGAGCCTTTTCCGGTGTGGTTCCCAGTACCAGCAGGTGCTCATAGTTGGGCTCGTTGGCAGGATCCTCCAGCTCCAGGCCCTCATGGCTGATATGCCAGATATTGCGGTCGCGGCTGTAAGAAGAATCCGCGGAAAAAGGCAGATGGATGCCGTGAGCCTCGCAGTACGCGATCTCGGATTCACGGGAATCAAAGTTCCACTTCTCATTTCTCCATGCAGCGATGATCTTTAAGTCGGGAGCCAGAGCCTTGATGCCTAACTCGAAACGGATCTGGTCGTTGCCCTTGCCGGTGGCGCCGTGGCAGATAGCGCTGGCACCTTCCTTGCGCGCGATCTCTACCAATTTCTTGGCAATCAAAGGTCTTGCCATGGAAGTACCCAAAAGATATTTGTTCTCGTATACGGCGTGGGCCTGTACGCAGGGAGCGATGTACTGCTCGCAGAATTCATCCGTGACATCCAGGATGTAGAGCTTCTCCGCGCCGCAGGATTTGGCTCTTTCTTCCAGGCCGTCCAGCTCTTCCTCCTGGCCGCAGTCGATGCAGACACAGATGACTTCATAGTCAAAATTTTCTTTTAACCAAGGGATGATGGCGGTGGTATCCAGACCGCCGGAGTAGGCAAGTATTACTTTTTCTTTCATAACGATCCTCCTAGCAGCTTACTTTTCTTTTTCCTTAATATACAACAACTTGTTTCCGAATGCAAGCAGAAAATTTGCATATTATAGAAAATTAAAATGCATAAAACAAGAAAAACAATGTATAAAATGAATATTAATTTATATTTATGCATAAAAATGCACAAATATATAGAAGAAAATTATCTATTATAACTATTTGCCCCGGAGAAACTTTGTGATATACTGTAAAAATATTGTGAAGAAAAGGCCGCGTAGCGGCAGAATGAGGGAAAAATGTATCAGATAAGGACCATGAGCATCAAGGACTATCCCGGCGTGTATGCGCTCTGGATGAGTATTAAGGGATTTGCGATCCGCAGCATTGACGACTCCGAAGAGGGAGTGGCGCGTTTTCTGGAGAGGAATCCCCGCACCAGCGTGGTGGCGGAGGAGAACGGAGAGATCGTGGGAGCCATTCTCTGCGGGCACGACGGCAGACGGGGCTGCCTATACCATGTGTGCGTGCGGGAGGACTGCCGTATGCGGGGAATCGGCAAGGCCATGGTGGTGCGCTGCATGGAAAGCTTAAAGGAAGAGCGGATCAGCAAGGTATCGCTGATTGCCTTTACCGTCAATGACATAGGAAACGCTTTCTGGCGCTGCATTGGCTGGACGAAGCGTGAGGATTTAAACTATTACGATTTTGTACTGAATGAGAAGAACATTACCGAGTTTAACCGGTAAATACAGAGCAGGCCGCATAAGGCGGCGAAGGTGAGGAGGAAAAAGCATGGAGACAATAAAGGGCGGTGTCTGCGCCGCGAAGGGATTTTACGCGGCGGGAATAGAGGCCGGCGTGAAATATCAAAACAGGAAGGATATGGCGTTATTGTACAGTGAAGCTCCCTGTGTCTGCGCGGGTACTTTTACCAGCAATGTGGTAAAGGCGGCGCCGGTGCTCTGGGATAAAAAAGTAGTGGAGAGCGCGCCCTTTGCCCAGGCGGTGGTGGTCAATTCCGGTATAGCCAATGCTTGTACGGGCCAGGAGGGCATGGAGTGCTGTGAGAGGACCGCGGAAGCGGCGGGGAAAGCCCTGGGTATACCCAAAGAAAGCGTGCTGATCGGCTCCACAGGCGTGATCGGTATGCAGATGCCGGTGGAAAAAATAGAAGCGGGCGTTGTCAAACTGGCTGAGGCAAAGGAGCGTTCCGTAGAGGCGGCGCAGGAGGCGGCAGAGGCCATTATGACGACCGATACCAAGGACAAGCAGGCAGCGGTCCGGTTTGAGATCGGGGGCAAGACGGTGACGATGGGGGGCATGTGCAAGGGCTCCGGTATGATCCATCCCAATATGTGTACCATGCTGGCTTTTGTGACCTGCGACATTGCCATTGATAAGGCTCTGCTGCAGAAAGCGGTCAGGGAAAGCATCACGGACAGCTTCAATATGATCTCTGTGGACGGGGATACCTCCACCAACGATACCTTTTTATTTCTGGCTAACGGGATGGCCGGCAATCCTGTGCTGACGGAAGAAAACGAAGATTATGAGACCTTCAGGGAGGCGCTTGCCTTTATCAATACTACGCTGGCTAAGAAAATGGCGGGGGACGGCGAGGGAGCGACGGCCCTGATCGAAATGCAGGTAGTGGGCGCGAGAAATAAAGAAGAGGCCCGTATCTTGAGCAAGGCGGTCATCTGCTCCAGTTTGACGAAAGCGGCTGTTTTCGGGCATGACGCCAATTTCGGACGGATCCTCTGTGCCTTAGGATATTCGGGAGTGGATTTTGATCCGGATAAAGTGGATCTGTATTTTGAGGGAGGCGCAAGCCGGATTCATATCTTTGGAGACGGGAGGGCCTGCGATTACAGTGAGGAGGAGGCCACCCGCATCCTTTCCCAGCCGGAGGTAAGGATTCTGGCGGATATGCATCAGGGGGACGGCGAGGCCACGGCCTGGGGCTGCGATTTGAGCTACGAATATGTGAAGATAAATGCGGATTACCGCTCTTAAACGGGAGGATAACATGGAGAATCATAACAACAATATGGATACCGTACTGCAGAAGGCGGAGGTGCTCATTGAAGCCCTGCCCTATATACAGCGTTTCAACCGTAAGATCATTGTGGTAAAGTACGGCGGCAGCGCCATGAGCAATGAGGAGCTGCAGCGAAATGTCATTAAGGACGTGACGCTGTTAAAACTGGTAGGCTTTAAGCCTATTATCGTACATGGCGGCGGCAAGGAGATCAGCCGCTGGGTGGGCAAAACAGGCAAGGAAGCCCGGTTCGTCAACGGTCTGCGGGTAACGGATGGAGAAACCATGGAAATCGCGGAGATGGTTTTGGGCCGGGTAGGCAAGCAGCTGGTGAGCATGGTGCAGGAGCTGGGCGTGAAGGCCGTTGGTATCAGCGGAAAAGACGGCGGACTGTTGCGGGTGAAAAAGAAATATTCCGACGGGCAGGACATCGGCTATGTGGGGGAGATCACGGAGGTCAATCCCAAGGTGCTCTACGATCTGTTGGAAAAGGATTTTCTGCCCATAGTGGCGCCTGTGGGCCTGGATGAAAATTTTGACACCTACAATATCAACGCCGACGACGCGGCCTGCGCTATCGCGAAAGCCGTAGGCGCGGAAAAGCTGGCGTTCTTAACGGACATTGAGGGTCTTTACAAGGACATCAACGACAAGTCCAGCTTTATTTCCAGACTGACGGCAGGGCAGGCGGAGGAACTGATCAATGCGGGATTTATCGGCGGCGGTATGCTGCCCAAGCTCAGCAACTGTACATCCGCGATCCGGAACGGCGTAAAGCGGGTGCACATTCTGGACGGGCGCATTCCCCACTGTCTCCTGCTGGAAATCTTTACCAATCAGGGAATCGGCACCGCTATCATCGAAGACGGAGACGGGCCGGCCATGGGGCTCTCTTAACACGGCGGCCCCCGGAACAAAAAGATCTGAAAGGGCAGGGGAAGAAATATGAGCGGAAATATGAGTGAAAATATGAGCGACAATATGAATGAGAATATGAGTATGCAGGAATACATTGAGGAAGCGGAGCGGGATCTGCTCCATACATACAACCGTTATCAGGTGGTGTTTGATAAGGGCGAGGGTGTGTATCTCTATGATATGGAGGGGAAAAAATATCTGGACTTTGTGGCCGGGATCGCGGTCTTTGCTCTTGGATACGGCAATCGGGACTACAATGATGCCTTAAAGGCGCAGATAGACAAGATCATCCATACCTCCAACTACTATTACAATGTGCCGGCCATAGAAGCGGCCCGCAAACTGAAAAAGGTTTCCGGCATGGACAGGGTGTTCTTTACCAATTCCGGCGCGGAAGCGGTGGAGGGTGCCATTAAGGCGGCAAGGAAGTATGCCTATTTAAAGGACGGAACCACGGACCACGAGATTATAGCCATGGAGCATTCTTTCCACGGCAGGACCATGGGCGCACTTTCCGTTACGGGAAATCCCCATTACAGGGAAGCTTTTGAGCCCGGTATCGGGAATATCCGGTTTGCCAAACTCAACGATATTGACAGCGTAAGGGAGCTGGTAAATGAAAAGACCTGTGCCATACTCTTAGAGACCGTACAGGGAGAGGGCGGTATTTTCCCCGCGGAAGAGAGCTTTTTGAAAGAACTGCGTAAAATCTGCGACGAAAGGGATATACTGTTGATATTGGACGAGATCCAGTGCGGAATGGGACGTACCGGTTATATGTTCGCGTGGCAGAAGTACGGCGTAAAACCGGATATTATGATGTGCGCGAAAGCTTTGGGCTGCGGCGTGCCGGTGGGGGCGTTTCTGATGACGGAAAAAGTGGGCACCCACTCCCTGGCGGCGAGCGACCACGGCACCACCTACGGGGGCAACCCCTTAGCCTGCGCGGCTGTGAGCAGGGTACTTGATTTATTTGAGGAGAACCATATAATAGAGCATGTGAGAAAAGTGGGGGCTTATCTGGAAAAACGTCTGGATGAGCTGGCTGCGAAATATGATTTTATTACGGAAAGACGGGGAGCCGGGCTGTTGCAGGGGCTGGTGTTTGACCGTCCCGTGGCGGAATATATCGCGCAGGCGCTTAAAGACGGGTTGGTACTGATTAATGCTGGCGCGAACATTATCCGTTTTGTACCGCCACTGGTGATCACGGAAGAAGATGTGGATAAGATGATAGAGATTCTGGACGGCGCCCTTTCCGGCAGCCGTTAAAGGAGCACATACATGAATTTGGAAAAGCGATTGCCGGCGGCTCTGCTCGTACTTTGCCTGTTGGCCGGGTTGATCTATGTGGGCGTAAGCGGGATGAAAGTGGGCGAGGAAGAGGAGCCGGAGCTCTTTGACACAAAGGAAACGATTTATTTCTGGTATTCTGATGAGAGCATTGGGGACTATATCAACAGTGCGGCGGTGGCCTTTGACGAGGTAAGGGGCGCGCGGGTGATTCCCGTTCTGGTTTCGGACAGCGCCTATCTGGAGGCCATCAATGAGGCTTCCCTGCACGGAGAGCATGTGCCGGACGCGTTTATCGTCAGCAATGACTCCCTGGAAAAGGCCTATCTGGCGGGACTGGCTTCCCGTATCACGGATAAGGAGGAGTTCTGTACGGAGGAGCATTTTCCCCGGACGGCCCTTTTGGCGGTAACCTACAAGGACAAGCTGGTGGCCTATCCTTTTTATTATGAAACCAGCGCCCTGCTCTACAATAAGGACTATCTGGAGGCCTGGACGGCGCAGCAGCTGGCGGCCCAGGAATCCGGTGAAGATGAATATGACGGGGAAGACCTGCCGGAAGTGGAAGAAGAGATCATAGGCGAGCAGAATCTGGAAGTGTCCCCGGAACAGCTTGCCGCGGGGATTCCCGCCAATATGGACGAGGTGCTGGCCTTCGCGGACAATTACGACGCCTCGGAAAACGGGGAAGTGGTGCTGCGATGGGATGTTTCCGATATTTTTTATAACTACTATTTTGTGGGAAACTATATGATCGTGGGCGGGGAAGCCGGTGACGATGAGAACGCTGTGGATATTTATAATGATGAGACGAAGCAGTGTCTGGAAATCTATCAAAGATTGAACCAGTTCTTTTTTATCGAGTCGGATACCGTGACCTATGATTCCGTGGTGCAGGAATTTATAGAGGGCAAGATCGTGTTTACCGTTGCCACCACGGATGTGCTGAAGCGCCTGGAGGAAGCAAAGGAAGAGGGTGCCTTTACTTTTGAGTACGGCGTGGCGCCCATCCCCCAGCCCTCCGCGGAGCTGGAAGGCCGTTCCCTTTCGGTCACCAGCTGTATCGCTGTCAACGGGTATTCTTCCCATAAGGAACTGGCAAATGAATTTGCCGCGTTTTTAACGGGCAGTTACTATGACAAGCTGTATGAGAGAACGGGGAAGGTTTCTGCCAATCTGGCGGCCAATCCCGAAAACGCGGAGCTGGCGGTCTTTATGGAGGAATACAAAAATTCCCGCTCCCTGCCAAAGATGATCGAAACCAGCAATTTCTGGATCCAGCTGGAAATCCTCTTCTCCAGAGTCTGGGAAGGCGGTGACGCGGACAGTCTGCTGTTAGAGCTGGAGAACCAGATCGTTTCCCAGATACAACAGTAAAGGGGCGGAGAATACCGCGCATAAAATCCAATCCTGTGGGCAAGCTAAAACCAGAAAATGTTAGCGGGAGGCTCATATGATTGGATTTTTGATTGCCCTGCTTTCCGGGGCTTTGATGAGTATACAAGGTGTTTTTAATACGCAGGTCACCAAGACCTCAGGCATCTGGGTTGCTAATGCCTTTGTACAGCTTACGGCTTTTTTGGTGTGTATGGGGGTGTGGCTTTTTACGGACAGGAGCTCCTTTGCCCTGCTGTGGAAAGTAGAGCCCAAATATATGCTCTTGGGAGGCGTCATCGGGGCGGGCATCACCTATACCGTGATCAAGAGCATGGATATGTTGGGACCGGCTCGGGCGGTCATGCTGATCGTCATAGCCCAGCTGATCGTGGCGTATATCATAGAGCTGCTGGGAATATTCGGTGTGGAAAAGCAGCCATTGGAGCTGCGAAAGCTGTTGGGCATGGCGGTGGCGATAGCCGGTGTTGTGATCTTTAAATGGAAGTGAGTGTGAGCTTCAACTGGAAGTGAGCATTTTCCGGCGTCAAAAATTTAAGGTAAACTTAAGATGAAAACTCCTTGTAAATTGAAAACAATTATTTTACAATAAAAACAACGGCACAGAGGCATTCCCTTTTACACTCGGTAGAAGGGAGATAAGAATGAACAAAAACAGAATAAAACAGTTTGGCGTATGCCTGTTGGGCCTGTTTTTGACCGCCTGCGGCGCGGGAGGACAACAGGATGAATTTACGCTGTTGCCTATAGAGCAGCAGGCACAGACCGTATCCGCTGAAGAGACTTTGGCTGCGGAAGATAAGGCGGTCTTTGTCTACATATGTGGGGAAGTGGTGTCCCCCGGCGTTTATGAAGTTCCCGCGGGAAGCCGGATCTGGGATGTTTTGCTCCTGGCGGGAGGATTTACGGAGGATGCGGCGCAGGATGCCATAAATCTGGCGGAAAAAGCAGAGGACGGTATGCAGATTACGGTGCCCTCACCGGCACAGGAGGAAGCGCGCAGGGCTGCCAGAGAAAGGCAGGAGGCGGGGCTTTTCAATCTCAATACCGCTTCCAAAGAACAGCTCTGTACGATCCCGGGGATCGGGGAAACCAGGGCGGAAGCCATTCTGCGGTATCGGGAAGAAAAGGGCGGCTTCGCGAGCGTGGAAGAGATCATGCAGGTGGACGGGATCAAAGAGGGCCTCTATGCCAAAATACAGGATAAAATTTATGTAGAATAGAGATATGTAGAATAAAGAGAAAAAGAAAACGGAGAGCTTGGGGGAGAGTAGAATGGCGAAGAGAGTACTGGTGGTAGATGACGAAAAACTGATTGTAAAGGGGATACGTTTCAGCTTAGAGCAGGACGGTATGGAAGTGGACTGCGCCTATGACGGAGAGGAAGCGTTGGAATACGCCAGGAATAACCGGTATGACATTGTATTGCTGGACATTATGCTGCCCAAGCTTTCCGGCTTTGAGGTGTGCCAGCAGATTCGGGAATTTTCTGCTGTGCCGGTGATCATGCTGACCGCGAAGGGGGACGATATGGACAAGATACTGGGCCTGGAATACGGGGCCGACGACTATATCACCAAGCCCTTTAATATTTTGGAAGTCAAGGCCCGCATCAAGGCCATTATGCGCAGAACGGAACCTAAAAAAAACACCCGCGAGGAGAGCGACAGCTTAGAAAGCGGCTCCCTGCGCCTGGACTGCGAGGGCAGGAGGCTTTATATCGCCGGAAAGGAGATCGGTCTGACTGCCAAGGAATTTGAGGTATTGGAACTGCTGGTGCGCAATCCCAACAAGGTCTACAGCAGGGAGAGCCTGCTGAAAACCGTATGGGGCAGCGATTATCCCGGCGACGTGCGGACCGTGGACGTGCATATCAGAAGACTGAGGGAAAAGATCGAGAGCAATCCCAGCGAGCCCCAGTTTGTGCATACCAAGTGGGGCGTGGGCTACTATTTTTTGAATGCGGAGTAGGATATGCGGTCAAGGTTAAAGAACATCTTTCAGAAGTTTCGTTTCTTACGAAGCCTGCGGGTGAGATTGCTGGTTATCATTATGCTGGTGGGCACCCTCCCCTGCATACTGATGCGCTACGGTATTATGCAGAGCTATGAGAGCCGCACTGTACGGCAGAGGACCACTGCGGTACAGACGCAGTTAAAGATCTTAGCCAACCATCTGATAACCTACAATTATCTGCAGGACAATTCTTCCGAGGTCATCGGCGCCGAATTGGCCATGCTGTCCAATCTGTATGACGGCAGAGTGCTTATCATCGGGGGCAATTTCAAAGTAGTTAAGGATACTTATGACATCAGCCAGGGCAAGACTATCATCTCCGAAGAGGTGATCCGTTCCTTCAACGGAGAAAGTCTCTCCAACTATGACAGAGTACACGGTTATATCGAAATGACCGTGCCGATCACGGAAACTGTGAAGATACAGACGGACAATGAAGAGACGGAAACTACCGTGGTGCGGGGCGTAATGCTGACCAGTATTTCCACGGATAGTATTATGTCAACCATGGACAGTTTAGGCCAGCGGGCCCTGATCCTGGAGGCGCTGACGATCGTGGTGGTGATCAGCCTGGCCATTGTCCTCTCCGATATTCTGACTCGGCCCTTTGCCCGCGTCACCCAGGCCATCAATACGGTAAAAGCAGGGTACAGCAACGAAAAGATTTCCGTGCCAGACTATCTGGAAACGGTACATATTGTGGATGCTTTTAACCAGCTGCTTGGCAGAATGAAAATGCTGGACGATTCCAGGGAGGAATTTGTGGCCAACGTGTCCCATGAGCTGAAGACACCGCTGGCGTCCATGAAGGTTCTGGCGGATTCTCTGCTGACACAGCCGGACGCTCCCCTGGAGATGTACAAGGAGTTCATGGGGGACATTACCGTGGAGATAGACAGGGAGAATCAGATCATCACCGATCTGCTGGCCCTGGTAAAGATGGACAAGAAAGCCGCCGCTTTGAATATTACCGCAGTCAATATGAATGATCTGACGGAGCTGGTATTGAAGCGTCTCCGCCCCATTGCCAGGAAGAGGGATGTGGAGATGGTCTTTGAAAGCATCCGTCCGGTAACGGCGGAGGTGGACGAGGTGAAGATGACTCTGATCATCTCCAATCTGGTGGAGAACGCCATCAAATACAACAAAGAGCATGGGCTGGTAAAGGTAGTGCTGGACGCGGATCACCAGATGTTTTCCTTAGAGGTATCCGATACGGGTATCGGGATTCCGGAGGATGCGCTGGAGCATATTTACGAACGGTTTTACAGAGTGGATAAATCCCATTCCAGAGAAGTGGGAGGCACCGGACTGGGACTGGCTATTACCAGAAGCGCGGTATTGATGCACAGGGGCTCCATTACGGTAAAGAGCCTGGAAAACGAGGGCAGTACCTTTATCGTGAAGATCCCGCTAACCTATATTGCCGGATAGGCCGGCAGCGGAGGCAGTATGAAAAACAGTTACAGATGGCTGGCGGTTCTCCTTGTGGGCGCGCTTTTGTGCGCCGGCTGCGGCAGCGGCGGAGAATCGGGACTGGGTCGTATCAAGAGAATTTATTATGTCAATAACGCGGAGACCGGCGTGGAGATGCACGAGTATGAAATGCACGCCAAGACACAGGAAGAGGCTCTGGAGGAGCTGATCGGGCAGCTGGAGACCATGCCGGAAAAACTGGAGTATATGGCGCCTCTGCAAATGGGATTTTCTCTGCTTTCCTATCGGGTGGAGGACTCCATTCTCTATCTGGATATGAGCGCGGAATACAGTACCATGAGTCCCACTAAGGAGGTGCTGGTGCGAGCCGCTTTAGTCAGAACCCTCTGTCAGGTGGAGGGAGTCAAATATGTGGTGATCACCGTAGAGGGCAGCCAGCTCTATGACAATCTGGGAAATATAGTGGGATTGATGAATGCGGAGCAGTTTATCGACAACGCGGGAGACGAGATCAATGCCTACGAGAGAGTGACTCTGAAGCTGTATTTTGCCAATGAGGACGGCACCGCCCTGATCGTCACCAACAGGACCATGGCCTATAATACCAATATTTCCATGGAAAGACTGGTAGTGGACGAACTGCTGAAGGGCCCGGGAACGGATGTGGCGGACGTAGCTTATCCTACCATCAATCCCAATACCAAGGTAGTCAGCGTCTCAGTGCGGGACGGTATCTGCTATGTGAATTTTGATGATACTTTTTTGACACAGATATACAATGTTTCTTCGGAGGTGACCATCTATTCTATCGTCAATTCCTTAGCGGAACTGACGGGCGTCAATAAAGTACAGATTTCCGTGAACGGGGAAAGCGATATCATGTATCGGGAAAATATCAGTCTGAGTACCGTATTTGAGAGAAATCTGGATCTGGTCGCTACCGTGGAGTAGCGCGCGGAGAAACGCGGAAAGGCGTACAATTTGAAAAGACCGCTTTGTGTGGCCTGCCTGTGCGTGATCCTGCTTGCGGCGGCAGGGCTTCTCTTAAAGCCGCCGAAGTATTTTTCTTACGGAGAATACGCTGGCAGAAAAGTGAGCGTAACAGGCAGAGTATGTGAAAAAGAATTTCAAAAGGGGCAGGAAGCCCCTGTCCTGATCATCTATCTGGAACCGGATTCGGTTCTGTTTCAAAATACCCCCATCGCTTTTGAAGGAAAACTGTTGTGCAGAATGGAGAACGGCTTGACGGAGCCGGCCATTGGCGCGCGCGTCACAATGGAAGGAAGACTGGCGGATAACGAACCGGCTGCCAATCCTGGCGGGTTTGACGCCAGGTTCTATTATGCTGCCATGGGCGTTTCCGGCAGGCTGCTTTCGGCCAAGATAACGGAGACGGGAGGAGAAAGGGCGCTTTTGCCGGAAATGCTTTGGCAATGCAAAAAGCGGCTCTGCTTTCTGTTGGACGATACGCTGCCGGAGAGGGACGCCGGGTTCTTAAAGGCCATGCTCTTAGGGGACAAGGCCGGACTGGACAAGGAGCAAAAGGAGATCTACCAAAGGGCGGGAGTCCTGCATATCCTCAGCATTTCCGGACTGCATATTGGACTGCTGGGAGCGGGGCTCTACGGGTTTCTGAAACGCTGCGGCTTAAAGCGGACGGCCGCGGCGCTGCCAGCGGGACTGCTCATGCTCCTTTACGGAGAGATGATCGGGATGCCCCTTTCGGCCTGCAGGGCCATCGGTATGTTTCTGCTGCGGCTTTTGGCCCAGGTCAGGGGACGCACCTGCGACGGATTGACGTCCCTTTCCGTCTGCGGGGCGTTCTTAGTCATGAAACAGCGTCTGTATCTTCTGCACGGAGGTTTTCTGCTTTCCTTTTTATCCGTACTGGCGCTGCTTTGGCTGAAACCCCTCCTGCCCATGCCGAAATGGAAGGTCCCGGCACTGGGAGAGGGACTGACCGCCTCTTTTGCGGTGAGCCTGTTTACTCTGCCGGTACAGCTTTATTTCTACTATGAGTTTTCCCTCTACGGGCCTTTCCTGAATCTGTTGGCGGTGCCTCTCGCGGGCGTTTTCCTGCTTTGCGGGATGGTATTTCTGGTACTGGGGCTCTGCGTACCTGGGGTTGCTTTGTGGACGGCGCATTGTCTCCACGCACTTTTGTTCTGTTACGAGAAAGCGGCAAAACTGGCGGGGCAGCTGCCCTGGGCGATGATCACTCCGGGACAGCCGGTATTTTGGCAGATGGCCGCATTTTACGGCCTGGCCTTTCTGGCGGCAGCCTTTCGCAGACTCCGGCCACGTTTCAGGCTGGGACTGCTTTTGGGGGCTTTGTTCCTTTTGTGTGCGCGGGTGCGGACTAAGCTGGTGGTCACGGTGCTGGATGTAGGGCAGGGAGACTGTATCTGCTTAGAGATGCCCACGGGAGAAAACTACCTGATAGACGGCGGCAGCAGCAGTAACCCTCAGGTGGGGGAATATTGTATGGAGCCCTTTTTAAAGAGCCGGGGGATCACGGAGCTGGACGGAGTCTTTTTAAGTCATGGGGACAGCGACCATATAAACGGCGTACAGTGGCTCTTAGAGGAGGGAGATGTGAAGATTGAGAGGCTGATACTGCCTGAGACCGAAGGACAGACAGGGTTTCAAGAGGTACTGGCGCTGGCCGCGGAACGGGAGATCCCCGTTTTCGGTATCCGTGCGGGAAACGCGCTTGTGAACAAGAAAGCAGTCCTTACCTGTCTGCATCCGGCGGAGGGCTTTCTGGGAGAAGATTCCAACGAAGGCTCAGAGGTGCTGTACCTGACCTATGGAAATTTTTCCATGCTTTTTACCGGAGACGTGCAGGGCAGGGGAGAGGAGGCGTTACGAGCCTGCCTGGAAAACGGGGGCATTGAACACATAAGCGTGCTGAAAGTGGCCCATCACGGCTCCGCCGGCAGTACGGGCGAGGCGTTTTTAGCGCAGATCTCGCCGGACACCGCGGTCATATCCTGCGGGAAAAATAACAGCTACGGACATCCCCATGAAGAAACCCTGCAAAGACTAAAAGAGGCGGGAAGTAAGATCTTCATCACCTCCGGACGGGGGCCGGTTGAGATCCGGACGGACGGAAAAAGAATGAAATTTTATTTTTTTGCTGAAGAAGCAGGCGGTTTGTGATATGATAGAAAATATAGGATAAAGCCGGAAAGGGGTGTGTCATGCGGCAGATCAATGAGGACATAAAAAGCGGAAATCTGAAGCAGGCATATCTTCTCTTTGGGGAAGAGGAGTACCTTGTCAGGCAGTATAGGGACAAGCTGTTTGACGCGCTGCGCGACGGGGACGAGATGAATGTCCATCGCTTTGAAGGAAAAGAGATCAATATGGAAGAGGTGCTGGAGCTGGCGGAAACCCTGCCTTTTCTGGCGTCAAGGAGAGTGATCCTGTTGCAGGACACCGGCTGGTTTAAGCACGGCGGGGAAAATATGGCGGCGTATCTGGCCCATCCTGCCCCCACTGCCTTTTTCCTCTTTGCGGAGCATGAAGTGGACAAGCGGAGCCGGCTGTATAAGCAGGCGCAGTCCTTAGGGTACGTCAAAGAATTTGCTGCTCAGGACGAAAATTCGTTAAAGCGGTGGATAGGGGGAATACTGAAAAAGGAAGGACTGCAGATCAAGGAGAGTACGGTGGAGTTTTTCCTGGAAAGGGTGGGAACCGATATGGGAAACATCCGCCTGGAACTGGAAAAGCTTATCTGCTACTGCATGGGCAGGGACGTTGTGGAGCGGCAGGATGTGGAAGCGGTCTGTACCGCCTCTATAAACAACCGTATTTTTGACATGGTGGAGGCTATCGGAGAAAAAAGAACCCAGGATGCCCTTGCTCTCTACTACGATCTGCTGGCCCTGAAAGAACCTCCCCTGCGGATCCTGGCTTTGATCGGCAGGCAGTGCAACATCCTCCTGCAGGTCAAACAGCTAAAAGGAAAGGGACAGTCCAACCAGGGAATAAGCGAGGCCGTAAAGGTACCGCTTTTTGCCGTGCGGAAATACGCGGCGCAGGCCGCAAGGTTTAAGGAAAGGGAACTAAGGAACGCGGTAGTCCGCTGTGTGGAAGCGGAAGAAGCGGTGAAAACGGGGCGTATGGATAAGGACATCAGTGTGGAAACGCTGATCCTTTCCGTGCTCTAGGGCAGGCTCTACGCTTCGGACCGAAGCCGCGCAGCGGCGGAATGAGAGGGAATATGATCAAGATACTGATAGTGGAAGACGAGGAACCCATTTCCAATTTGATAAGGATGAACCTGACGAAGGCGGGGTATCAGTGCCAGTGCGCCTTTGACGGAAAAGAGGCGGCGGACATGATGGCCGGCAGCAGCTATGATCTGATCCTTTTGGATATTATGCTGCCTAAGATCAACGGCTACGAGCTTTTGGAGTACGCCCAGAGCCTGGAAACGCCGGTAATCTTTATCACGGCCATGGATTCCGTGGAAAACCGGGTAAAAGGGCTGAAAAAGGGCGCGGATGATTATATTTCCAAACCCTTTGAAATCGTGGAGCTTTTGGCCAGGGTGGAGGCGGTGCTGCGCCGGTATAACAAGACGGAGCGCATCATTAAGATCCTGGACATAGAGGTGGATACCTATTCCCGTACGGTGGTGCAGAACGGACAGCAGATTCTGCTGACGCTGAAAGAATTTGAGCTGCTCTTACTCTTTATACGGAACAAGAATATTGCCCTGTATCGGGACACCATTTATGAAAATGTATGGGAGAGCGAATACATGGGAGAGAGCAGGACCGTGGATCTCCATGTGCAGAGACTGAAGAAAAAGCTCCATTGGGAGAACAGGATCGTGGCGGTGTATAAGGTAGGTTACAGGCTGGAGGCATAGAGAAAGGGCGGCTCCATGAAATTTTTCTGGAAAATCTTTTTGGCGTTTATCGCGCTGATGACGGTGGGGTTCAGTGTATTCGGTATGCTGATCGTAGGGCAGAGCTTCAGAAACTCACTGGCAAAGGAAATCGAAGAAGGCAACAGAGAGAACAGAATGTTCCAGCTGACCTTTGAGATCAATATGAATTCTCTTTCCGAAAATTACAGAACGGAGAAGATCGTGCGGGATCTGACGGAATCGGTCATCAGCAACCTGAACCTGCAGGAGTATTCCTATCGTCTCTACCGAGGACAGGAACTGCTCTATGAAAGCAGTCCTGCCAGGCTGGAGCATAATCTGTTTGAACAGCTGGAAGACGCCGGGTGTATTTATCAGGTGTCGGAATCGGAAGGGAAAAAATATCTGATATTTGTCTGCAAAAGCGTGATGAGCGGCAGAGTGTATTATCTGGAGAGCGTAAAGGACATTACCTCCTTGTATCAGGAAAGGGAGAATCTGTACGCCCAGTATAGGGTGCTGATGCTGGCGCTGATTTCCATAGCCAGTATCGTGATCTTTATTCTGACTCATTTTCTGACTCGTTCCGTGGTGCGGCTTTCGGACACGACCAGAAAGTTCGCCCAAGGCAATTATGAGGTGCGGGCAAAGGTCCGTAGCGAGGATGAGATCGGCACGCTGGCAAGGGATTTCAACCGGATGGCGGACAGCCTGAACCAGAAGATGGAAGAGCTGACCACTGCCGCCCAGAAGCAGGAGGATTTCACTGCTTCCTTTGCCCATGAGCTGAAAACGCCCCTGACCTCCATTATCGGATACGCGGATATGCTCAGGACCATGGATATGAGCAGGGAAGAGACCATGGAGGCAGCCAATTACATCTATTCCCAGGGGAAGCGGCTGGAATCGCTTTCCTTCAAACTGCTGGATCTGATCGTTACCAAGAATCAGGATTATCAGATGAAGTCTCTGTCTGTAACAGAGCTTGTGGACGAGGTCAGGATAGTGGTCTCCAAGTCTCTGGAAAAAAAGCGGATCACGCTGCAGGAACAGATGGAGGAAGGGGATATATGGGGAGAAAAAGACCTGCTGATCTCCCTGCTGACGAACCTGATAGACAATGCCAGAAAGGCGCTGCCGGAGGGCGGCAGCATCTGGCTGAAAGGAAAGAGGGTAAATCAGGGTTACGAAATAAGGGTAAAGGACAATGGGTGCGGTATGCCCAGGGAGGAGCTGGATAAGATCACAGAGGCCTTTTATATGGTGGATAAATCCAGGTCCCGCAAGGAGGGCGGCGCCGGACTGGGCATGACACTGTGCAGGCGGATCGTGGAGCTCCACAGAGCCAAATGGTACATCCGGAGCGAAGAAGGAAAGGGAACGGAAATCTGGGTAGTGTTCCCCGGGGAGGCAGCCTATGAAGAATAAGAGGGAAAGAGGAAGTATACTACTGGACTATGGGATAGGCGTGCTCTCTATAGCGATCTTGATCTTGGTGACCTTTCTTATGCCGCAGTTTTACAGTTCTTTTATAGACCGCAGCGATCTGAATCAGCCCCATGTGATAGAGAGGGAGACTTTCAGTTTCCGCAATCCCGTTTCCATGACAGTCAACGAGCGGGTGCAGCAGATGATGGAAAACCTAAAGGGCAGGGAAGGGGTGAAGCGTACCCTGTCGCTGGAAGCCGGAGATTTGCTGGACGGTGAGCTGATGGAGGGCGTCCGGGAGGCGATGGGGATCGCGGCTCGTTACAATCTGATACCGGATCTTTCCGCTTACGATATGGAAAACCACATCATCTATGCGGAATATTACAACCTGACGGACAATACCGAGAACAGCACAGAGGTGGGATTCTGGAACCTGCGCTTCAGCGACTATGAAACCTTTGATTTCCTGCTGCGGGTGGACGCAGTGGACTATATTATTTATCAGGCGGAATTTTACTGTGCCGAAGCGGCAAACTCCGTACAGGAGCTCACATCCTTGGATATGGAAGTGGTCACCTACCAGAACAATCTGTTCGCGGAGGGCTGTTCCGCCTATTTTGAGTCGGAAGGGTACGATATTTTAACGGAGATCACCAATCCGGAATTTGTGATGGAAATGGGATATGAAAGGGACGAGTACATGTTGTACCGTACCACCGCGAACAGCGGTCATGTGGAGGGGGACGGTATACGGTGGGGCTTTGTACCCATGACGGTGGCACTGGAACGGGGCAGCAGCCTGCGGGAATGGGGCTATGGGGGGATAGAGTCCTATTTTGACATCCTCTACGGGATCGATGTCTATGAAGAGGAAGATGAAGACGCAAAACTCTCTTTCGATTGAAAGAGAGTTTTTTTGTACAGTGAATCCTGTATAGTTGTACTAACAAAACAGACAGGAGGAGCTTATGAAAAGGAACGCAGCTTTTTTCACAGCGGTCGCGGCGCTGCTGCTGACGGGAATTGTCCTGATTGGAGCCGTGATCAGGATACAGGAACATGGGGAGGAAAAGGAAAGAGAAGCCCGCTATCTGCAGCTGGAGCAGGAATATCTGGACAGGATGCGGGAAGTATTAAAGGAGGAGGGATTTGCTGACAGCGGGGTCATGCTGACCAGAACCGTATACGAGGATGAAAGGCGGGAATACTGTATAGCCATTCACCACGGCAGATTCGGCGGTTTGAGCGAGCAGGAAAAGGAAGCTCTCGTGCGGGAGCTGGAGAATGTGAGCTTTGAAGAGGAGGACTGCAGTTTTATCTACTCCCTGACAGGAAATGCATGACAAGAAAAGAATTTGGGATTATAATAAAATCACCGCGGCAGGCAAAATCGCGGCAGCGTGAGACAGTTATGTCATGCAGAGAGGAGATTTTATGTCCCAAATTCCCAAAAGTCACGAAATATACAGGCATTTTAAAGGAAATCTCTATGAGGTGCTGACACTGGCCAGACACTCCGAAACAGGGGAGGAGCTGGTGGTGTATCAGGCCCTGTACGGAGATTCCCAGGTGTACGCCAGACCTTTAGAGAATTTTATGGAGAAGCTGGATAAGGAAAAGTATCCGGAAGCGGATCAGACTTTCCGGTTCGAACTGCAGGAGAAAAGGGAATACCAGCTGGACGAACAGGTGGCCGAATTTTTGGATGCGGATACCTATGAAGATCGGCTGAATATCCTGGCGGGATTGCACCACAGAATTACGGACGATATGATTACGACCATGGCGATGGCCTGCGATCTGGAAGTGCCGGACGGCGATTTGGAGGAGCGTTATCTGAACCTGCGAAGCTGCTTGCTGACACGGGAAAAGTACGAGCGTGAGAGACCGAGATAGATCCGGTCCGGACATCCGCTTCCTGCGCAGGTATGGAGAAAGGAGGCTGTTATGTCCTATAGTCTGAAAAACAGACTGGTGATCGGGGTATCTACCCGGACGCTGTTCCAGTTGAGCAAGGAGAATAAGATCTTTGAAGAAAAGGGTGTGGAGGCCTATTCCGCATATCAGAAGGAGCACGAGAATGAGATATTAAAGCCCGGCCCCGGCTTTGCCCTGATCCAGTCCCTTTTGCGTTTAAATGAACTGTTTGAGGACGAGAACCGGGTGGAGGTAATCCTGATGTCCAAGAACAGTCCGGATATTTCCCTGCGCATTTTCCATTCCATTGAAAGCTACGGACTGCGCATTACCCGGGCCGTGTTTACCAGCGGAGCGCCCCTGACGCCCTACCTGACGGCGTTCGGGACGGATCTGTATCTGTCCGCCTGTGAGGCGGATGTGCAGGCGGCCATTGACGCCGGGATCGCGGCGGGCATTATCTGCGGAGATGACAGGGCGGAATACGAAGCAGGAGAAGAAGGCAGCAGGCCGCAGATCCGGATTGCCTTTGATGGGGACGCGGTACTGTTTTCGGATGAAGCAGAGCGGATTTTCGTGGAGCAGGGACTGGAAGCTTTTGAGAACAGTGAAAAGGAACATGCGGACCAGCCACTTCACGCAGGTCCCTTTGCCAGGTTTCTGAAGATTCTCTCAGATCTTCAGAAGGAATTTGACGGCGCGGACAGTCCCATCCGGACGGCGCTTGTGACGGCCAGGAGCGCGCCGGCGCATGAGCGGGTGATCCGGACGCTCAGGGCGTGGAACGTGCGGATAGACGAGGCCTTTTTCCTGGGCGGGATCACCAAGCGGGAAGTGCTGTCGGCTTTTGGAGCCCAGATCTTTTTTGACGACCAGCCCGGACACGCTATACAGGCGGCGGAAGTGGTACCGGCAGCCAGAGTGCCTTTGCGCAGCCGGATGAATGAAGGAAATATTTATAGACTGGAAAGAAAAATGAATGAAGTATCATGATGTGGAAAAGGCTGTTTTTCTGGAGAGACCTAACCGCTTCATAGCCTATGTGGAGGCAGACGGCAGACGGGAAACGGTGCATGTCAAAAATACAGGCAGATGCGCGGAGCTTTTGGTAAAGGGAGCGGAGGTCTATCTGGAAAAGAGCCGGAACGAGGAAAGAAAAACGGCTTATGATCTGATCGCGGTCAGAAAAGGCGGCCGGCTTATCAATATGGATTCCCAGGCACCCAACAGGGCCGTGGAAGAGTGGCTTTTGACAAAGCAGCTTTTCCCGGGCCTGACTTTCCTGCGTCCGGAAACCAGATACGGCGGCTCACGCTTCGATTTCTATCTGGAGGCGGATGGGAAAAAGATTTTTTTAGAGGTAAAGGGAGTTACCTTAGAGGAGGGGAATGAAGCCAGCTTCCCGGATGCGCCTTCCCTGCGGGCGCTGAAGCATGTGGAAGAGCTGATGGATGCCAGGCGGGAAGGATATGAGGTCTATGTGCTGTTTGTGGTGCAGATGCAGGGCGTTTCCTGCTTTATGCCCAACCGGCGGACGCAGCCGGAATTTGCGGAGGCCCTGCTTCGGGCCAGGGAAGCGGGCGTCAATCTTCTGGCATATGACTGCCTGGTGGAGCCGGACAGCCTTTTGATAAACCGGCCGGTGCCCGTGGTGCTGCAGCCTGGGGACTTTGGGGAATTTTCAGCGGATTCTAAGGAAAAATTAAGAAAGGGATGTCTGGAGGATATTCCCAAACTTTTGTTAAAGTGGTATGATAGAAACCATAGAACGCTTCCTTGGCGGGAGGAGCCCACGCCGTATCGGGTATGGGTATCCGAGATTATGCTGCAGCAGACCAGGGTGGAAGCGGTAAAGCCCTATTTTGAGCGCTTTATGCAGGCACTGCCGGATATAGAGAGTCTGGCTGAGGCGGAAGAGGAATCCCTCCTAAAGCTCTGGGAGGGGTTGGGATACTATAACAGAGTCCGGAACCTGCAAAAGGCGGCCCGCCGCATTGTATCGGAGTACGGCGGCGTGATGCCCTCGGAATACGACGAACTGATAAAGTTAAACGGAATCGGCAGTTACACGGCGGGAGCGATCGCTTCTATCGCCTATGGAAAAAGGGTGCCTGCGGTGGACGGCAATGTACTCCGGGTACTGTCCCGTGTCGGCAGGCGGGAAGAGGATATTTTGCTGCCGGCGGTAAAGGGGCAGATGGAAAAGGAACTGCTTGAAGTCATGCCCCAGAGGGCGGGAGATTTTAATCAGGCCCTCATGGAGATAGGCGCGATGGTCTGTGTTCCCAACGGCGCGCCCCACTGTGACGTGTGTCCGCTGGTAAATATCTGCCTGGCCAGGGAAGCGGGCGTGGAGGGCGAATATCCCAAAAAGGGAGTCAAAAAACCCAGAAAAACAGAAGAATTGACCGTTCTGGTCATTATGGACGAAAACAGGGTGGCCCTGCACAAACGGCCGGAAAGGGGACTGCTGGCCGGTATGTATGAGTTCCCCCTGATGCAGGGGCACAGATCCGCCGAAGAGGTTATCCATTTTCTGGAAGAGAAAGGGCTGACATCCCTGCGGATCCTTCCCTTGAAAGAGGCCCACCATATTTTTACCCACAGAGAGTGGGATATGTGGGGCTATATGATCAGAGTGGACGAGCTGGCACCCAAAGGAGAAGCGGCCCAGGCGACGGACTGGATCTTTGCCGAACCCGGGGAAACGGAAGAAAAGTATCCGCTGCCGTCGGCGTTTGCGGCCTATACGGAATATTTACAGATCAGATTGGGGAATCGGAAATATCAATAAACGAAGCCGCCGGCAGAAAACTGCCGGGCGGCGGAATGTGAGGGAATATGAAATTACTATCTATCGCCATACCGTGCTATAATTCCGCGGCCTATATGGAAAAATGCATTGACAGCCTGCTGACAGGCGGGGAAGAGGTGGAGATCCTGATCATAGACGACGGATCTGCCAAAGACAATACGGCGGAGATCGCGGACCGTTACGCGGCGGAGTATCCTCATATCGTCAGGGCTGTTCATCAGCCTAACGGCGGACATGGTGCCGCGGTCAACGCGGGGATAGCGCATGCCAGCGGACTGTATTTTAAAGTGGTGGATTCCGACGACTGGGTGCAGCAGGAGGCCTACCGTAAGATCTTAGATACGCTGCGGAGCATTGTGGAAGAGGGCCAGCGGCTGGATATGTTAGTCAGCAATTTTGTCTATGAGAAGGAAGGGGAGAAACGTAAAAAGGTCATGCGGTACAGGCATATCCTGCCCCAGGACAGGATCTTCAAATGGGAGGACTGCAGCCATTTTTCCAAGGGGCATTATATCCTGATGCATTCCGTTATCTTCAGGACCAGGCTTTTAAAAGAGAGCGGCCTGCATCTGCCGGAGCATACTTTCTATGTGGACAATCTTTATGTGTTTGAACCCCTGCCCCATGTGGAATATATGTATTATCTGGATGTGAATTTCTATCGCTATTATATTGGACGGGAGGACCAGTCTGTCAATGAGTCGGTGATGATTTCCAGACTGGACCAGCAGATCAGAGTAAACAAACTGATGATAGATTATTTTGTGGAGCATAAAGCCGAGATCGGGAAAGTGAGGAAACGCTACCAGTACATGCGCAATTATCTGGAGATCATCATGACCGTATCTTCTATTTTGTGTATCCGCTCCGGCAGCGAGGAAAATCTGGCCGTCAAAAAAGAACTGTGGGAGTATCTGAAGAAGAAAGACCGATACCTATATTTTTGCCTGCGCAACGGCGTGATGGGCTGTGCCATGAACCTGCCGGGCAGAGGAGGAAGGAAGATTTCGGTGGAAGGCTATCGGATCTGCCAAAAGATATTCAATTTCAACTGAAATCTGACTGTATTTACAGTTTATCTTTTTAATAATAGTGTGGGGATGTTTTTTTATGTTAGAAAAAAGAAAAGTTATTACGTTAATAGGAATTATTTTGTTTATTATGACACCTCTTTTATCAGCGGTGCTGTTTTGTCTCAAAGATGGTAAAATGATCTGGGATGTTTATTTTCCCCTTGGCGGCTGGAGTGATGAAATTACTTATTATAAGCAGATAGAGGGGATTCTCGCATATGGGATGCCGAGGGGATATTTTGGGTATAATCAGTCCAGAGCTTTATATGGTACCTTGGGTGTCTGGGGATTGCTGCCGCTTCTGCCGTATTGTTTGTGGGGGGGTATATTTGGCTGGAACTATGTGTCTCCTATTTATGCGAATATTTTTTTCTGTATGTCAGCTTTGGCGATAGGTTATCTGCTGCTTCGACCTACCATGAAACAGGTCGGAGTATTTTCTCTTTTCTGGTTTTTAAATCCGTTTATAAATCGCTACCTTTTATCCGGTGTAGTAGAGGCATCCGTAACTGCACAACTTATACTTGTCACTGTTATTGGGATTGGGCTTTTGTCAGATCAGAAGAAAAAAAGTAAAATTTCCGATAAGGTGCTTTGGGCAATAAGTATTTTGCTCATTTGCTATATGGCACTTGCGCGTCCGTATTATGAAGTGCTGTTCTTGATCCCTTTCTGGAAAGCCTGCAAAGACAGGAAACGGGTATGGCAGATTTTATTGCCTGCTCTGGCACTTCTGACATTAGGCTTATTCTTTTTAAACAGCCACTTTTTTTGCTCGACATATTTCAGCAATATGATATCTCTTTCAAAGATGCTGGAAAGAGGTTTGGGGGGAATGGTAACTTATCTGTTTTCCGGGTTGATTGGGATAGGGCGTTTGATATGGTATGCTATCCGCTATAATGATACAGTAGGGTGGTATTATCTGTTTTTGATGATTGAATTGTTGGCGATGGCAGCAGTCTGTATATATCGCAGGGTTTGTCATAGGGCTGTGCCTGTGATGCTATTGATAACACTCTTAAGCGATGTTTTGATTCTGTTTAGTATAATAGAATTATATAATCTGGTTGTAGGAGCACGACATATTCTTGCGCTGATTATGGCAAATGCTTTTCTGCTGTTGATGGAGACACGGTTGCCTGTCAATGAAGTATTGTCGGTTCTTTGTCTTTTTGCCATAATACAGATTGGCAGCACAGATGCACCGCCATACCAACAGGACGAGTATGTGCGCTATATGGAGCAGCTACAGGAAGAATTTGGAAAAGTGGTTTCTGTTACAGAACAGGTATCATATAAAAATGTAGTGGCTATGCCAATCGAAGATTCCAGCGCGGTTGTTCCCGGTGAAAAAGTGTGTACTTATTATGGACTTTTATTTGCTATGCCTGCGGGTGTCGGAATAAGTTTAGATCATGAAGATTTTTATGACGATTTGGAAAATGTCAGAGCCGGATATATCCTGGTTCACCCGGAGGGCATGATTCGGAAAAAATTAGAGGAGGCCGGAATGGTTTGTATATTTGAAAATAAAGAATTTGCTCTGTACGAAAATGAGTAGCATCTGATGGAAAGCGGTGTGAATAACTTGTCTTTTCAGACAGGGTGAGAGCCCGAGGATAATAGGGGGTATCCTCGGGCTCTCTATAATAGGAATTCAGCAATGAATATTGCTAACAAATTAATTGGGCGGATTGGAATGCTGTAAGCTAACCAATCTGCGGTCTCGAATCATTTCTGGTACCCAGTACCAGATCGCCTCTGTAGATTACAATATACATTATAACAGCTAATCCGAATCCTGTCAATACATCAAATAAAGAATGTTGTTTAATAAACATGGTGGACAGGATGATGGAGAAGGCAAGCAGGAAAGACGCGCGCTTGATCCCTTTGTGATTCTCCATGTGGCGGCTCTTGGCAATGGCAAAATGGGCACCCAGTGAATTATATACATGGATGCTGGGCCAGAGGTTGGTCGGCGTATCCGTCCGGTAGAGGTAGGCCACCAGATCCGTAAAAATATTGTCTCTGGGCATTACATGGGGACGAAGGTGATGTCCGTTGGGCCAGATCGTGGAAACGATCAAAAAAATGGTCATGCCGGTAAAAAGAAAAATACACGTCCTATAATATTCCTGTTTATCCTTGAAAAAGAAGAAGATCACCACGGCGGCCACATAGGCAAACCACAAAAAATAGGGAATGACAAAAATTTCCACAAAAGGAATATAGTCGTCCAGCGCCATATGAATCACGGTATACTGCCGGGTGACGGTCTTTTCCAAATGACAGAACCAGGTCAGATAAATAATGCCGTAAGCAATTAAAGGAATCGCATGATGATAATCCGCGTAAAATTTTTTTAATTTTTTCACAATAGAACTCCCCTTTGCTTCTACATTTCAGCGTCTCTCATAAAAGCTTTTCCGTTTACACCTACAGTATAGCCAAGTTTTTAATTTTTGCAATCCCTTTTTTGCAACATTTTGATTTTATTAAGAATTTCTTCATTTTTTAAACAATAAAGCGAATCGTACCTATTGCACAATGATCGGGGCCTATGCTATAATCATTTCTGTGTATTTTCTGCGTTTAATGATTTATTACATTATAATAGGAAGAATAAAAGGAGGACGGCTATGTATTCATTAGATGAAGTGAAAGCGGTGGACGAGGAGATCGCGCAGGCGATCGTGGATGAGCAGGCAAGGCAGAACAGCCACATTGAACTGATAGCTTCCGAAAACTGGGTAAGCAAAGCGGTAATGGCGGCTATGGGAAGCCCCCTTACCAATAAATATGCGGAAGGATACCCGGGGAAAAGATATTACGGCGGCTGTGAGTGCGTGGATGTAGTGGAAAATCTGGCCATTGAGAGAGCCAAAAAGCTTTTTGGCTGTGACTATGCCAATGTGCAGCCCCATTCCGGCGCCCAGGCCAATATGGCGGTACAGTTTGCCGTCTGCAAGCCCGGCGAGACCATTATGGGCATGAATCTGGACCATGGCGGACATCTGACACACGGCAGCCCGGTGAATATGTCCGGCAAATATTTCCACATTGTTCCTTACGGCGTCAATGATGACGGTTTCATCGATTATGATAAAATGAAAGCGCTGGCTCTGTTGCATAAGCCGAAAATGATCATCGCGGGCGCTTCCGCGTACGCCAGGACCATTGATTTCAAGAAATTCCGCGAGGTGGCCGATGAAGTGGGGGCTGTCCTCATGGTAGATATGGCTCATATTGCCGGACTGGTAGCGGCCGGCCTGCATCCCAGTCCCATTCCTTACGCGGACGTAGTCACCACCACCACCCACAAGACCTTAAGAGGCCCCAGAGGCGGCCTGATCCTCTGCAATCAGGAAGCCGCTGAGAAGTTCAATTTCAATAAAGCGATCTTCCCCGGTATCCAGGGAGGCCCGCTCATGCATGTGATCGCCGCCAAGGCAGTCTGCTTGAAAGAGGCGTTGAGCGATGAGTTTAAGGTTTATCAGCAGGGGATTCTGGATAACGCCCAGGCACTCTGCAAGGGCCTGCTGGCAAGAGGGATCCGGATCGTTTCCGGCGGTACGGACAATCATCTGATGCTGGTAGATTTGACCAACTTCAATCTGACCGGTAAGGCGGTGGAAAAGATGCTGGATGCCGCTCATATTACCTGCAATAAGAATACGATCCCCAACGATCCCCAGTCTCCTTTCGTTACCAGCGGGATTCGTCTGGGAACGCCTGCAGTCACGTCCAGGGGTATGAACACCGAGGATATGGACAGGATCGCGGACGCGATCGCCATGGTCATTAAGGGCGGCGAGGAGAAGATTCCCGAAGCAAGGGCCATTGTACAGACCTTGACGGACAAATATCCCCTGCAGTAAGCGCGGCGGGTGAAGAGCCTGTACGGATAAAGCCGCTTAAGCGGCGGAATGGGAGGAAACATGATTCAGGTAGCGGTATTAGGATACGGCACCGTGGGAAGCGGTGTGGTGGAAGTGATTGAAAAAAATAGAGAAATGGTCAACAAAAAGGCCGGTGAAGATCTGAATGTCAAATATATTCTGGATTTGAGAGACTTCCCCGGGGATCCTTATGAGAATAAGGTGGTGCATGATTTCGCGCAGATCCTAGAGGACGACGAAGTCAAGATCATCTGTGAGACCATGGGAGGCGTGGGAGCGGCCTATACGTTTACCAAACAGGCGCTGAGCGCCGGTAAGAGCGTGTGCACCTCCAATAAGGAGCTGGTCGCGGCTCACGGACCGGAGCTGCTGGCGCTGGCTAAGGCTCATACCTGCAACTATCTGTTTGAAGCCAGCGTGGGCGGCGGTATTCCCATTATCAGACCCCTTAATTACTCCCTGACGGCGGAGCACATAGAAGAGATTATGGGAATCCTGAACGGCACCACCAACTATATCCTTTCCAAAATGGAAAAAGAGGGCGCGGATTTTGACAGCGTGTTAAAGGAAGCGCAGGAGAAGGGCTATGCGGAGCGCAATCCCCAGGCGGATGTGGAGGGCTTTGACGCCTGCCGTAAAATAGCGATCCTTTCCTCTTTGATGACGGGAAAAAATGTGGATTACAATCGGATCTATACGGAAGGGATCACGAAGATCACTTCCGAAGATTTCGCGTATGCCGCTTTTATGAGCATGTCCATCAAACTGCTGGCCATCAGCAGGGATACCGGCGGACGTACCCTGGCTATGGTGGCGCCCTGCATGATCTCCAGGGAACATCCCCTATACATGGTAAACGGCGTGTTCAACGCGGTTTTTGTAAAGGGAAATATGCTGGGAGATTCCATGTATTACGGGCGGGGAGCGGGCAAACTGCCCACCGCCAGCGCAGTGGTATCGGATGTGATCGACTGTGCCAGACATCAGGGCAAGGTGATCATGTGCTTTTGGGACTCCGAGGAGGCGCAGCTGCAGGGAATTGACGATACCGAGAGAAAATTCTTTTTCCGCGTGAAAAAAAGCGGGGAAGAAAAGGTAAAAGCGCTTTTTGCCGGCGCGGAATATGTCAGACTGCCTGAACTTGAGGAGGAGTGCGGCGTTATAACCGGCACAATGAAAGAAAAAGATTTCGAGGCGCTCTATGAGCAGCTCGGAGAAGAAAAGATCGGAACCAGGATCCGTATGGAAGCTTAGAGGAGACTAGATATGAAATACGCAATCGTACTGGGAGACGGCATGGCGGACGAACCGATTGAGGCTTTGGGCGGAAAAACCCCTTTAGCCTATGCCGAAACCCCCAATTTGGACCAGTTAAGTAAAAAATCAGAAATTGGAATGGTACATACCATACCCGAAGGCATGAAGCCTGGCTCCGATACGGCCAATCTTTCCGTTCTGGGGTATGATCCGAAGCGTTACTATTCCGGACGCTCTCCGTTAGAAGCCCTCAGCATCGGCGTACCGATGAAAGATACGGACATTGCGCTGCGCTGCAATATTGTGACGCTCTCGGAAGAAAATGTACCCTTTGAACAGCAGGTCATCATTGATCACAGCTCTTCGGAGATCAGTACGGAGGACTGCGCCGTCCTGTTAAAGGCAGTGGCAGACGAACTGGAGAATGAGGAATTCCATTTTTATGTGGGAACCAGCTACAGGCATTGTCTGATCTGGGATCAGGGAAGAGTCATAGAACTGACGCAGCCCCACGACGTTTTGGGACAGGTGATCGGACAGTATCTTCCGACGGAAGAAAAATTCCGCAGAATGATGAAAAGAAGCTATGAGATACTGGTGGATCATCCGCTCAATCAGGAGCGCAAGAAGCAGGGCAAAAATCCCGCCAACTGCTGCTGGTTCTGGGGAGCGGGCACCAGGCCGGCCCTGGATTCCTTTGAAGAAAAAACAGGCAAACGGGGGATGATGGTATCCGCGGTGGATCTGTTAAAAGGCATCGCGACCGGCGCCGGTATGGGCGTAGCCAAAGTGGAGGGCGCCAACGGCGGGCTGGATACCAATTATGAAGGAAAAGTGGCCGCGGCGGTCAAGGCGCTGACAAAGGACGGATACGACTTTGCCTACATCCATGTGGAAGCACCGGATGAAATGGGACACCAGGGCAGTGTGGAGAAAAAGGTAAAGGCCATTCACTATCTGGATACGAGAGTCATCGGTCCGCTTACGGAACAGCTGCGGGCGGCAGGAGAAGATTTCAGGCTGCTGGTACTGCCGGATCATCCCACGCCCATCCGGGTACGGACCCATACCTCTGACAGCGTACCCTATCTGCTCTATGATTCCACGGCGGAAAAGAATAAGACCTGGGATTATAATGAAGAAACGGGAAGAGCTTCCGGTCTGCTGATAGCCAGAGGCCATGAACTGATAGACAGACTTTTCGAGAAATAAGGACGGATAAGAAAATGAAAAAGGTAGTAAAATTTGGCGGCAGCTCCCTTGCGAGCGCGGAACAGTTTGAAAAAGTAGGAAATATCATCAGAGCGGACAAGGAAAGGTGCTATGTGGTTCCTTCCGCGCCCGGTAAGCGTTTTGCCAAAGATACCAAAGTGACGGATATGCTTTACGCGTGTTACGCGCTGGCGGAAGAGGGAAAGGATTTCTCTAAGGAACTGGCGGAGATCCAGGCAAGGTATCAGGAGATCATCAGCGGCCTGAAGCTGGAACTGTCCCTGGACGACGAGTTTAAAACCATTGAAAAGAATTTTAAAGAAAAGCTGGGTGATAACTATGCTGCCTCCAGAGGAGAATACTTAAACGGTATCATCATGGCGGCCTATCTGAACTATACCTTTATAGACGCCGCGGAAGTGATCTTCTTTAAGGACAACGGAGAATTTGACGCGGAAAAGACAAACGAGGTGCTTTCCGGCCGCCTGGCGGACTGCGCGAACGCGGTAGTGCCGGGATTTTACGGCGCTTACGCGGATGGCAGAGTCAAGACCTTTTCCAGGGGAGGCTCCGACATTACCGGCTCCATTGTGGCAAAGGCCGTTAAGGCTGACGTGTATGAAAACTGGACGGATGTTTCCGGCTTTTTGATAGCGGATCCCCGTATCATTCCCAAGCCGGAAGTGATCGAAGTCATCACTTACAAGGAACTGAGAGAGCTTGCCTATATGGGAGCGACCGTACTCCATGAGGACGCTATCTTCCCTGTGCGCCAGCAGGGTATCCCCATCAACATCCGCAACACCAACGCGCCGGAGGACGAAGGGACCTGGATCGTGGGCAGTACCTGCCAGAAATCCCGCTATGTGATCACGGGTATTGCGGGCAAAAAGGGCTTTTGCGCCGTCAATATTGAAAAAGACATGATGAATTCCGAGATCGGTTTCGGCAGAAAGGTACTGCAGGCCTTTGAGGAAAACGGTATTTCTTTTGAACATGTGCCCTCCGGTATCGATACCATGACCGTATTTGTGCATCAGGACGAATTTATGAGCAAGGAACAGAAGGTGGTAGCGGGAATCCACAGGCTGGCGGATCCCGATTCCATTGACATAGAATCCGACCTGGCGCTGATCGCGGTAGTGGGCAGGGGCATGAAGTCCACACGGGGTACCGCGGGCAGAGTATTTGCTGCGCTGGCCCATGCCAATATCAACGTGAAAATGATAGACCAGGGATCGTCGGAGCTGAATATCATCATCGGTGTGACCAACGAGGACTTTGAAGCTGCCATTAAGGCCATTTATGATATTTTTGTAGTGACTCAACTATAGGGCTGAATTAAAATGGAATTGAGTGAATATTTGGATAGATTGGAAAAAGACCCAATGTGGGAGCCATTTTGTAAAGAATTGACGGAAAATGACATGGTCCATATACAAGAATGGAGTAAGAGAACTATGTATAGTGTCATGTTGGATGTATATGGGGAATTAGAGAATGTATTAAGGGGTGAAGATAGGGTAAAGGCGGAACGTAGGTTCTTTGCTGCCTGCAGATGCATAAGGGAATCAGGCATCATGTCATATGGCGCATTGCAAGAATTAAGAACGGAAGAATTTTGCGTGTATTGTTACTTACATCCTGAATTTGGACCCTGCTACGACAATGAAGATACTGTGCATTCATGGTTTGACACCTGGTTGAATAAAAATTGGGAAGTGTGCCCGATAAGCTAAGCAACTGACTTCATACAAAATTTTTGAACTAAGAAGAAACGGCTTTGTTCCAGATGCGGGGGCATTTGGCGGAGCCGTTATTTTCTACCATTTCAAATTGTCAGAAAATACTAAAAATACAGCAGGCACAGATGATAATTTTGAAAAAATAAAGGCGTAAAAATTAATTTCAAAAAAATAAAAAATTTTTCAAAAAATGTGTTGACAAATAAAAGATGACAGGTTATAATGAACTTACAATAAAGAAAGAGAAACGAACAAGCAGAATTGCTAATACGGAAGAAAGTGAGGTACAGTCCACCTAACACTTAAGTTTCCAAGTTAAACATCCATATACAACTGAATAGAGAAAAGGATAAGTAGTATACAAGTACACCAAGAGAAGCAGCGCATCCGGTAAAGCACCGACGCCGCAGTACAATCAGTACAAGGAGGAGTGGAACGATACGAAAGCAGATATGGATGTCATGAGGTAACCGGTAACCATGGAAATAATTTCATAGGAGGGTAGTCCATTGGAGAGTGAAGTCTGAAAGAGCGCATTGATGAAGCAATCGATGCGCTCTTGTATTTTGTCAAAAAGGTCTAAGATCATAAAAGGATTCCCCGCATTTTCCGTTCTGAATTCTTAATTATTGAAAAAGTAAACATTTCCTGTAGAAATTCCCTGTAAAATAGGGTATGATTAACCATATAAGCAAAATGAGGTGAATCATGGCAGAAAATACGGATTTCAAACAGGAAAAACGGAAACAGGAACGGGACAGGCGGCAGCAGGAGCAGGAAGAGGCCATAAAGAGGGAAGAGAGGCGCAGACGGCGCGTGCGGAATCAGATACTGGCCTATGTGGGAACCGCTCTTTCCATTCTGATCATCATAGGCGTGGCGGTGGGAGCTGCCGCGTTGATAGGTTCCCATTTCAAGAATAGGGGACAGGAAGAAAATTCCTTTACGGGAGATCTGGAGAGTATGCTGGGCGAGGAGGAGACATTGGTGAAGCCGGAGGAAACGGCTCCGGCAGTGGAACTGACGCCGCAGCAGAGACTGGATGATATTATTGACGCGGCAATCGAGGTGATGCCCCTGGAAGATAAGGTGGCAGGTCTTTTTATTGTGACGCCTGAGTCCATTACGGGTGTCAATACCGCGATCAAGGCCGGCGACGGAACGAAGGACGCGCTGAATGCCTACGCGGTGGGCGGTCTGATCTATTTTAAGCAGAATATGCAGTCTGCGGACCAGCTTACGGAAATGCTGTCCAATACTTCCCTCTACAGCAGGTATCCCCTGTTTTTGGCAGTGGACGAGGAAGGCGGAAACGTCAGCAGAGTCGCGGAAGCGGGACTGGGAGAGAACGCGGGCAGTGCCCAGGAGATCGGCGCGACAGGCGACGCGGCAAACGCCTATGCCGCGGGGCAGAATATAGCGGGGTATTTAAAGCCTTTAGGATTTAATGTGGACCTCGCACCGGTGGCAGACCTCAACAATGTAGAGAACAGCTTTATCGGGGAGAGATCTTATGGCGCCGACAGTGCGCTGGCAGCTTCCATGGTGGCATCCATGACGGCGGGCTTAGAGGAGAACGGCGTCAGTGCCTGCCTGAAACATTTTCCCGGAATCGGAGGCAGTGTGGAAGATACCCATGTGGAAATGGCGGTGACAAACCGGACGGCGGAGCAGTTCAGGGCCGAGGAATTTCCGGTCTTTGCCGCGGGAATCGAAGCGGGTGCCGATTTTGTTATGGTGAGCCACGTATCCGCGCCGGCCCTGACAGGGGACAATACCCCCTGCAGCATTTCTTCCGTTGTGGTATCGGATATTCTGCGGGAGGAACTGGGATTTGACGGTGTTATCATTACGGATGCCATGAATATGGGTGCCATCACGGAATATTATCAGGCGGATGAGGCGGCTATCATGGCACTGAAAGCCGGCTGCGATATGATACTGATGCCGGATGATTTTGAACTGGCCTACAATGGCGTGCTGCAGGCTGTCCAGGACGGAACGATCTCCGAGGAGAGGATCAACGACTCCCTGCGCCGCATTTACCGCATCAAATATGCGGACAAGCTGCCGGATGTGGTGGAAGGAGAATAGGATTTTTGTAACTTTTGTAAAATTCATCCTGGAAAAGCAAATTTACGGATTGACAAACAAAAAAGCCTATAGTATAGTATTACTTGTCTGCGAAAGCGGATGAGTGATTTGCGCGAGTGGCTCAGCGGTGGAGCACCTCCTTGCCAAGGAGGGGGTCGCGGGTTCGATTCCCGTCTCGCGCTTTTTTCATGCGTATTTTATGAATTATGAGAAACAGGCACACGGACCATGGAGGTTGGGGTTCGGGTGCCTGTTTATTTTATAGTTTACTTGGGTTTAACTTGGTTTTAGCGGATTTTATCTTACATGGTTTTATCGCCCAATGCCATTAAGAAAAAAATCTTGACAAAAGAATGCGGGGGGGTATTCTGAATGTGTCAAAGAGACAGATTTTAAACGACAAAGCGATGCTTGAAACTGTATGAGGATAATATGAGAATATTGCCTCAAAAAAGGAGGAACAAGATGAATAGGAACAGGAATGAATGGAAGAGACGAGGAAAAGTAAGGAAAGTCCTGACAAGAACGGCAGCAGTTGCCTTATCAGGAGCGATACTGGTAAACGGAGGGATCATCGTATCAGCAGCGGGCTTAAGAGATGTATTTGACGCACGTGCTTACGCGGATAAATATCCGGATGTAAGAGAAGCTTTTGGCTATGACGAGGAAGCGCTTCTGCAGCATTATCTCACCTTTGGGATAGCGGAAGGCAGGGAAGTGGACGGTCTGATAGATGTAAGGGAATATAAGGAAGCTTATCCGGACCTGGCTGCAGCGTTTGGAGATAACTGGGACGCATATGTGGATCATTTCCTGACCTATGGTGCCTTTGAGGGAAGGGAATCAGGGACGGATTTTAATGCGCTGGATTATGCGGAGAGATATGAAGATTTAAAGGAAGCATTCGGAAATGACGTGCTGGCGCTGTACAATCACTATCAGGAGTGTGGAGAAGCAGAGCATAGGGAAGCGCGTTCTGAAGTTGTAGTGGAAGCGGAGAAGAAGGCCGAGGAAGCGGCGGCGCAGGCAGCGGCGCAAGCGGCAGCACCTTCCCAGGCAAAACCTGCGGAAAAGGAGCCTGTGGAAACAGAGCCGGAGATATCGGAGGATAACAAGATTTATTATGACGACGGACGTTACGACATAGTGGAATATGATGAAAAAGGCCGGATGATAAAGGGTACGTCATTGAACCATAGTCAAGTAAGTAGACACATTTTTTTGTAAATTTTCTACCGGAGACAGAGAATTATTTCTGTCTCCAG
>CANRMI010000016.1 GCA_947631685.1 uncultured Lachnospiraceae bacterium | reverse complement strand
ATCGTGAAATGGGCAGCATGCCATGCCATTTCTCTTTATCTGTAACCCATATCCCTCTGCCGCCTGTCTTGCGGTCAAATGCTCTTTTACTTCACTGAAAACAGACAAAACAACAGCTCCTTTCTTTGATTTTAGGTGTCAAAAACAATCCATAAAAACTTATGGAAATTTCATCTGCACCATTGTCGAAAGACCGGAGCTCTGCTATACTGTATTTGTGAGATAGAGTATAGTAAAGCTCGGCTTTCATTACTCGGAAATGCCCTTGTTACCAGCAGGGGCATTTTCTCTGTTCCAACTGTCATCCGCAACCAACTGATCTAACAAGGAAGCAACCTTTTTCTGTTCACTCGGATATAAATGCCCGTATGTATTGAGTGTAATCTTAATATCCTTATGTCCCAGACGCTCTTTGATGATGAGCGGCTGCACTCCCTGCTTGATCAGATAGGCACAATGACTATGCCGCAGAGAATGTACATCAATCTTCTTGACGCCGGCTTTTTCAATATGCCGCTTCATCATGTGCTGTACGGCTTCCGCCACAACAGGGAACAGTCTTTCATTCGACGGGTACTGATACAGCCGCTTCCAGTAATCCCGGATCTCATTTGCCAAAAACACCGGAATTTCTATCGTCCTTACGGAATTATCCGTTTTGGGCACAGTGATGACATCTTCCTTGTTCATCCGGTAATATGTCTTCCGAATGTGGATCTGACAGTTATCCAGGTCAATATCTTCCATAGAAAGCGCCAGCATTTCACCCTCGCGCATCCCCGTCCAAAACAAAAGCTGAAACATCAGATAAGAGCGGCTCCCCTTTTCAAAAGTTGCAATAAACTTCTGATATTCCTCATACGTCCAGAACTCCAGCCGCCTTACATCCGAACGCCCTATCTTTTTGACCTTCTTGCAAGGATTGTTAAACAGGTTGTAGATCTTCTGTGCGTGTGTAAAGAGTGCCGTCACTTGATTCTGCAGCATCCTCTGGTAGCTTTCCGAAAAGTTCTTATCCCGGATCTCATTCTGCCACGCGATAATGTCTGACGGTGTGATCTCGTTCATTTTCTTTTCTCCCAGATAAGGAAGTATATGTGACTGTATCATATACCGCTTATTTCTCTGGGAGCGCGCTTTCAATTCTCCGCTTTTATCATGGAAATAAATCTCCACAAAGTTTGCCAGTGTCATATCCATATCCGCACTGGCTATGCGCTTGTACTCATTTTCATAGTCCTGCGCTTCTTTTTTTGTCCGAAAGCCTCTTTTGTACTTTTTCTTTCTTTTTCCCATCCAGTCCTCATAATAGAACTGGCAGTACCAGCTTCCGCGCTCTGCATCTTTATAGACCGGCATTATGCTCCCTCCTTCCTATGCCATTTCCGTCTGAGACAGACTGCCGTAAAACTTCTTCTCCCAATAGGCTCTGGGAACTTTTCCGGCGATCACAATAAATCCAGACTCTTTCAATTCCTGGTTCAGTTCCCGGATGATCTTGTAAGCATAACCTCTGGAAATGCCAAGCTCGTTGCAGATGTCTTCTGCATTCATCATGTATTGCCCTTTCATACTCTCACCTCCGTTCTTGATATTGTTTCAAGATATATTTGTTTGCTATTTATATCTTGTTTATAGTTTTATCATACTCCTTGCGTTACATATTGTCAAGTTTTTTTGTTGAAGTTTTTATATCTTTATGTTAAAATATTACTTGACATATTTGACATGGATTCTTTATCAGCAAATATAAAAACAGAGCAGCCGCCTGACTGCTCCGAAAGGGAGGTTTCCTATGAATTTATATTCGATCAACACCATAAAGCAGGATTTATCCTTTTTTCCGCTTACATACATCCTGCAAAAATCAAACTATTCTGAATCACTCGTGCTGCCTTACCACACTGCGGATAAACAAGCGGATCAGGAGAGTTTGAGCACAGACCGCCCGATTCTGTCTAACTGGATGGAAATTCTCGATTATGATACGGAATCGAAAGAAACACTTGATAAGACCTTTGACCTGCTGCTGTCATCCGTCCATTTGTTTGGCATACAGGCAGATCAAACAGATGCAGATCCTGCCATTGACATAACACATTTTCTAAAGTCCTTTCAAGGCAGTCATTTCAGTGATCTTGCCAGCTCGGTCCTAGACATCTTAAAGGACTGTTTCGATCCCTGCCCTGTCCTCGCCTATCTCTATCCGCATTACTATACAATGCTGCATTTACTGTATTTATATAGTGAAAAAACTTGTTCCTATAAAGAAATAGAAGCCGAGTTTTCAACGGAAGCTCATTTTCTTCTGTCAGAACTGCAAACCTTAAAGGCTTCCTATACACAGGCGAGAAAGTACACCCAATCTGTGTTCATTGAGCCCTATACGGAAAGCGCCTCCATTTCAGGCACCGCCTCGGTAGCTCTATATCATTCGTACTGCAAGATACAAGGGCAGCCTGATTTTTATACCGATTCCTTTGACTATCCGGTGGGAGTAAAAGATTGTATGAATATGTTCGGTACAAAGGCTCCCACATGGCATTCCTACTTTGATTTCTTTGCCAAAAAGGTAGCACAGAACGATATGCAGGAATACCCTATCACATCATTTGCCCAATTTCTTCATATCGGATTATCCGTTATGATGTTGGAGGGAATGGTGATCCGGAAATGCCGGTTATGTAATGGCTACTTCCACACAAAGCACTCATCCGATCAGATGTACTGCAGCCGCATATACAAAAATACTGCCGCTACCTGCAGCGAAGTCGGCGTGAGAAAGACCTACAAGGAAAAGCTGTTCCAACATCCCATCCATCAGGAATTTACCAAATCCTATAACAAACTTTATGGGCGCATCCGCCGGGGAAAAGTTCCCAGCGATACGCCGCTGATGGACGAATTAAAAAGGCTGCATGATGAATATACCGAAAAATATGAGAACACACACCAGAAAGACCGAGAAGCGGTCTGGAAAGAATATATCCAGAAAAATAAGGAATTGCTTGGATAATACCTGTCAGATTTTCATTTCCCGAATATTTTAGAAGCAAAATAGAAGCATAGACACCCTACAAAGCTACCAGCCATTCAAAAAGGCTTCCGAGCATACACTCGGAAGCCTTGATTTTACTACATTTTTTCAATTACTCAATGATAGAAGCCACACGACCAGAACCAACCGTTCTACCACCCTCACGGATAGCGAAGGTAAGACCCTGCTCCATAGCGATGGGATGGATCAGCTCGATGGTCATTTCTACGTTATCACCAGGCATGCACATCTCGGTGCCTGCAGGCAGGTTACATACGCCGGTTACGTCGGTAGTTCTGAAGTAGAACTGAGGACGATAGTTGTTGAAGAAAGGAGTGTGACGTCCGCCTTCGTCCTTGGTCAGTACGTAAACCTGAGCAGTGAATTTCTTGTGGCAGGTAACGGTGCCGGGTTTAGCGAGAACCTGTCCTCTTTCGATTTCGGTTCTCTGTACACCACGAAGCAGAGCGCCGATGTTATCACCAGCCTGAGCTTCGTCCAGCATCTTACGGAACATTTCGATACCGGTTACAACGGTCTTCTTAATGTCTTCCTTGATACCAAGGATTTCTACTTCGTCATTCAGCTTCAGAGTACCACGCTCTACTCTACCGGTAGCAACGGTACCACGGCCGGTAATGGTAAATACGTCCTCGACAGGCATCAGGAAAGGCTTGTCGGTATCACGCTGAGGATCGGGGATATACTCGTCAATGGTGTGCATCAGCTCCAGGATCTTGTCACCCCACTCGCCGCTGGGATCTTCCAGAGCCTTCAGAGCGGAACCCTTGATGATAGGGCAGTCTTTGAAGCCGTACTCTTCCAGCTGCTCGGTGATTTCCATTTCAACCAGCTCCAACAGCTCAGGATCGTCTACCATATCGCACTTGTTCATGAATACTACGATATAAGGTACGCCTACCTGACGGGACAGAAGGATGTGCTCCTTGGTCTGTGCCATAACACCGTCCGTTGCTGCAACAACCAGGATAGCGCCGTCCATCTGTGCTGCACCGGTGATCATGTTCTTTACATAGTCAGCATGGCCCGGGCAGTCAACGTGTGCGTAGTGTCTCTTCTCGGTCTCATACTCAACGTGAGCGGTAGAGATCGTAATACCACGCTCTCTCTCTTCAGGAGCCTTATCGATCATATCGAAAGCAACTGCTTCGCCGGTACCCAGTCTGGCATTCAGAGTCTTGGTAATTGCTGCGGTCAATGTGGTTTTACCATGGTCTACGTGACCAATGGTACCAATGTTACAATGGGGCTTATTTCTTTCAAATTTAGCTTTAGCCATTTTTAATAGTCCTCCTTAAATTTGTTAATTGAAGTGTTATTTATTTCTGATTTACTCGGCTATTTCTAATTATATTAAAAACAGCCGAGTTTTTCAAGCATTATTTTACAGCGCTGCATATATTTGGAAAGCGCATTTTACTTCGCTTTCGCAGCCAGCACTTTCTCCTGTACATTCTTGGGAACCTGCTCGTATTTCTCAAAGAACATGGAGTAGTTGCCGCGTCCCTGTGTCCTGGAACGCAGGTCAGTGGAATAGCCGAACATTTCGGCAAGGGGCACATAGGCTTTTACCATTTTGCCGCCGCCTATATCTTCCATACCTTCAATACGTCCCCGGCGGGAGTTGATGTCGCCGATAACATCGCCCATATACTCTTCGGGCATGGTAACTTCCACCTTCATGATGGGCTCCAGCAATACAGGAGCTGCCTTCTTCATCGCTTCCTTAAATGCCATGGAACCGGCAATATGGAACGCCATTTCGGAAGAGTCCACTTCATGATAGGAACCGTCGTATACGTTGGCGTATACGCCCACTACAGGGAAGCCGCCCAGAATACCTGCATGAGTCGCTTCTTCGATACCCTCACCGACCGCGGGGATGTATTCCTTGGGAATAGCGCCTCCCACAACGGAGGATTCAAACTTGAACAGCTGGTCGCCGTTTGCGTCCATGGGCTCGAATTTTACTTTACAGTGTCCGTACTGGCCACGACCGCCGGACTGCTTCGCGTATTTATATTCCTGATCCACAGGCTTGGTAATGGTTTCCTTGTAAGCCACCTGAGGCGCGCCTACGTTGGCCTCTACCTTAAATTCACGCAGCAGACGGTCTACGATGATCTCCAAATGGAGCTCGCCCATACCTGCGATAATGGTCTGGCCGGTCTCCTGATTGGTATGCGCGCGGAAGGTAGGATCTTCTTCTGCCAGCTTTGCCAATGCCTCGCCCATTTTTCCCTGGCCTGCCTTCGTCTTGGGCTCGATAGCCAGCTCGATAACGGGCTCGGGGAATTCCATAGACTCCAGGATAACGGGGTGCTGCTCGTCGCAGATGGTATCGCCGGTAGTGGTAAACTTAAAGCCTACCGCAGCCGCAATATCACCGGAGTAAACTTTCTCCAGCTCCGCTCTCTTGTTGGCGTGCATCTGCAGGATACGTCCCACACGCTCTTTCTTGTCTTTGGTTGCGTTCAGTACATAGGAACCGGCGTTCATGGTACCGGAGTACACTCTGAAGAATGCCAGCTTTCCTACGAAGGGATCTGCCATGATCTTGAATGCCAGTGCCGCGAAAGGCTCATCATCCGAAGAATGCCTCTCGATCTCATTACCTTCCAGATCCACGCCCTTGATGGCGGGAATGTCGGTAGGTGCGGGCATATACTCCAGGACAGCATCCAACAGCTTCTGCACACCCTTGTTGCGGTATGCGGAACCGCAGCATACGGGAACCGCCTTACACTCGCAGGTAGCTTTCCGCAATACCTTCTTCATGTCTTCTACGGAAGGCTCTTCGCCCTCCAGATACATCATCATCAGATCGTCATCCAGCTCGCAGACTTTCTCAATGAGTTCGGTACGGTACAGTTCCGCTTCTTCCTTCATATCGCCCAGATCGTCCGTCACTGTGATGTCGTCGCCCTTTTCATCATTGTAGATGTAGGCTTTCATTTCAAACAAATCGATGATTCCCTTGAAATCATCTTCTTTTCCAATAGGCAGCTGCAGGCAGATGGCATTCTTGCCCAGTCTTGTCTTAATCTGCTCTACCGCGCCATAGAAGTCCGCACCCAGGATGTCCATCTTGTTGATGAAAGCCATACGGGGTACGTTATAGGTATCCGCCTGACGCCATACATTTTCAGACTGGGGCTCAACACCGCCCTTTGCACAGAACACGCCTACCGCGCCGTCCAGTACACGCAGGGAACGTTCTACCTCTACGGTGAAGTCCACGTGTCCCGGAGTATCGATGATGTTGATACGATGCTCCAGCGCGCCCGGCATGGGCTTGGTTTCTTTCTCCAGAGTCCAGTGACAGGTCGTAGCTGCGGATGTGATGGTAATACCTCTTTCCTGCTCCTGCTCCATCCAGTCCATGGTAGCGGTGCCTTCATGGGTATCACCGATCTTATAATTCACACCGGTATAATAGAGAATACGCTCGGTCAATGTGGTCTTACCTGCATCGATGTGAGCCATAATACCGATGTTTCTGGTTCTCTCCAATGGATATTCTCTTCCAGCCAAGGTCTTTTCCTCCTACAGTTATGAAACACATATAACACACGCTTTGACAGGTTTTGGAAATTAAAACCTGTAGTGCGCAAAGGCCTTGTTTGCCTCTGCCATCTTGTGCATGTCTTCTTTTCTCTTTACTGCCGCGCCGCTGTTGTTAGACGCGTCCAGTATTTCATTTGCCAGTCTGTCGCTCATGGTCTTCTCGCCTCTCTTGCGGGCAAACATGACCAGCCAGCGCAGTCCCAGCGTCTGGCGTCTTTCAGGCTTTACTTCCAGCGGTACCTGATAGGTAGCGCCGCCGATACGCTTTGCCTTACACTCCAGTACAGGCATGATGTTGTTCATAGCCTCTTCAAATACTTCCAGCGCAGGCTTGCCTGACTTCTCTTCTACGGTCGCAAATGCGCCGTATACGATCTTCTGCGCAACGCCCTTTTTGCCATCCAGCATGACGTTGTTGATAAGCTTGGTAACCACTTTATTGTTGTATAAAGGGTCCGCCAGCACATCTCTTTTTTGAATATGTCCTTTACGTGGCACGATTCTTCCCTCCTTAATAATGATAACGCCGCAAACTGAAACGGACGTTAATTCAATTAAATCATCGGTACTCACAAATGTTTCCCTAGTGTACGTGCGGTATGTCTGTATTATGACAGAATTCCAACACTTAAATAGTTCCGTTATGTGAATCCAGTTTTACCGGCCGGTCCAAAATCTTCCGGTCCACCGATTATTTGGCAGCTTTAGGCCGTTTCGCGCCATACTTGGAACGGGCCTGCTTCCTGTTAGCAACTCCTGCGGTATCCAGTGTACCTCTGATGATGTGATACCTGGTACCGGGCAGATCCTTTACCCTGCCGCCCCTGATCAGGACCACGCTGTGCTCCTGCAGATTGTGACCTTCGCCGGGAATGTAGCTGGTTACTTCGATTCCGTTGGAAAGACGTACTCTGGCAATCTTTCTGAGCGCGGAGTTAGGCTTCTTGGGAGTAGCGGTCTTCACAGCAGTACATACGCCTCTCTTCTGGGGAGAAGAATTGTTGATCGCTTTTTTGTGCAGGGAGTTGAAGCTTCTCTGCAGCGCGGGTGCTGTGGACTTCTTTTCGGTCGTCTGACGTCCCTTTCTTACTAACTGGTTAAATGTTGGCATTCTGTTTCACCTCTTTCTTATTATGGTATAATTTGGTTTTGTTTATGCAGCAAAAGAAAATGCATCTACAATTGCGTGCACACGAGGATAGTATACGTTTTTGTAAATGCATTGTCAACAACTTTTTTATTTATAATGAAGGATTTAAGGCTTTTAAATACCTTTTCAGGGCGTCCTGCCAGGGCGGGAGCCTGTCAAATCCGTTTTCTGTCAGCTTTTCTTTGCTCATGCGGCTGTTTTCCGGCCTTTTTGCCTTCGCCGGATATTCCGCGGCGCTCACCGGTACCACTTCCATTTCTATACCGGCCTGCTTAAAGATCTCACAGGCAAATTCATACCAGGTGCAGATACCTTCGTTGGTGGCATGATAGATACCGTACTTCTGCGTCTGTACCATGTCCACTAAAAGCTTCGCCAGATCATAGGTGTAGGTGGGGGAACCGTACTGGTCGTTGACCACCGTGACGCGCTTATTGTTTTCCGCTAACCGCAGCATGGTCTTGACAAAATTCTTGCCGTTTATCCCAAATACCCAGGCGATCCGCACAATAAAATATTTTTCCAAAAGCTCCTGTACCGCTTCTTCTCCCTCGCACTTGGTCAGGCCGTATACATTGAGGGGCTGCCTTTCGTCCTCCGGCTCCCAGGGCCTGGTACCCTGTCCGTTAAAGACGTAATCGGTACTGATATAGACCATCTTTATATCCAGCTCCCTGCACACCTTTGCGATATTGCGGGTGCCGTCCCTGTTTACCCTGCGGCAGAGCTCCTCCTGGTCCTCAGCCGCGTCCACCGCGGTATAGGCCGCGCAGTGAATGACCGCGTCCGGCGCCGCATCCTTCAGCACCTTGTCCACACTGGCCGCATCCGTAATATCCATTTCCTCAAGGTCTACCCCTACGGCCTCCATGCCTCTTTTTTTCAGTTCATTTACCACATCATAACCCAGCTGTCCTTTGACGCCTGTTACCAACACTTTCATAATCCGGAACGCTCCTCGCATTTCTACCTTATTTAAAATTAAGACTCTTCAGAGAAGAAAAAAGGTTCATTTTCCCTATATTTTTCTTTTCTTTTTATTTTACTTATCTTATAATGAAAGAAAGTGTAAATGTGTGTCTGAGAAAAGAAAGGACTGCGTATGAGGGAACAAAAATTTGTCAGACAGTTCCGTACCGCCAAAATAGTCCACCTGGTGCTGCTGGCGTGTCTGGAACTGCTCTTTAGTATTATTTTAATCGCCAATGCCAGCCTGCGGGCCCAGATTTTTTCCAATCCAGCTCTTTCCCTGCTGTGTACTTTCGTATGGCTGCTCATGCTTTTTGAATTGCTGTTTTTGATCTATGACTTTTATAAGCTGCGGGCCTTCGCTAGGGAAAGTCATCTGTTAAACCAGACCGCTTATCTGGATCATCTGACAGGGCTTCCCAACCGCTACGGTCTGGATGAGATCTTCCGTACATATACTACGCCGGAAACGCTGGAAGATACGGGCTGTCTGCTTTTTTCCATCGCCAACCTCCCCACCGTCAACGAAATTTCCGGCCATCAGGCCGGGGATACCATCATACGGGACTTTTCCGCTATGTTTGAGGAGATTGGCGACCGGTACGGCTATACGGGACGCAACGGCGGAAATGAATTTGTAGCGGCCATTACGCCCTGCAGCCTGCAGATCATCCAGGATTTCAGGACCACTCTGGACAACCGCATTTCCCTATACAACCGTGAACACCAGTCCTCTCCCATAGTACTGCGTTCCGCATATACTTTGTATAAGGAAGAACCCGCGCAGTCCTTTACGGAGCTTTTAGTCATAACCTACAACAAGCTGCACAAAATTTCCCGTTCGTAAGTTCTGATAAATTGTTACGGAGCGTTTATCAAGATGAAAGAGGCAAATATCCAATATTTAGCCGGACTTGTTCTCCGCGCCAGGCAGAACGACAGCGACGCTTTCGCGGAGCTGTACGGCCTGACCTACAACAGGGTATACAATTACGCCAGACACTATCTGCGGGATGAATACCTTGCGCAGGACGCGGTGCAGGAGATCTATGTATCCGTGCTGAAAAATCTGAATAAACTCCATTCCCCTACGCTCTTTCTGGCATGGCTGAACCGGATTTCCTTCCACGTATGCTATGACATCAGCGAGACCTTAAACGAAGGAAACCTGTGCGCGGATCCTGCCATTCTGGATGTGATACAGGATGAGCATACGGACATCGATCCCGAGTCCCGCTACCAGACAAGAGAGGAATACCAAAGACTGGCCAAAGCTCTGGAAAGCCTGCCTTTTCAGGAAAACCAGGTTCTGACCATGCGCTACTACAACAACCTGAAACTGGAAGAGATCGCGGCTGCCATGGACGTCAGCCGCAGCACCGTAAAGAGATACATCGCTTCCGGACAGGAACATTTAAAACAACTATTGAAGGGATGAGGAGGTGCGTTGTATAATGTCTTTAACAAGAAAAAGATACCAGATGGATCGGAAGCAGGCGGACGCTACCCTGCAGAAGGTATTTGCCGCGTGTGAGCAGCCTCCCAACCAGACCTCCTTTGACAAGCTTCTGCTGCGCAGACAGGCCGACACCCGGCTTTTGAACAGCTTACTGCTGTTGACAGCGCTGATGCTGTTGCTGACTTTGCTTTTCCCTCTGGTAATTGACATTGTAAATGTCACATTTCCGCCGGCTCAGGCTTTTGAGGCCACACTCGATACCACGGAACATTTTTACATTCCCGCAGAAGGAAACAGGAACCTATGCGTAAACTTAAGCTTTTTTCAATCTTAACTGCATATTGGCTCTGCATGGCTCTGTTTGCCGGCTGCGGTACAGATATGAGCTCTCTGCCCAACAGCGTATCCGGTTCGGATGCCCTGGGAGTCCCTCCGGTTTCCGAGCCGGCACAAACAAGTGAAGAAACCGGCACTCCGTCTGAGACCGACGTTCCAAGCGTATCCGCCGAGGAAAGTCCGTCTCCTGACGCGTCTTCCGATCCCGATGCCGCCAGCAGCCCAAAGCCTTCCTCCCCGAAGGAATCCGTACCTGAGGAATCTGTGCCCGAAGAATCTTTGCCGGAAGAATCCTCTCCTGAAAGTGCGCCTTCCCCGTCTCCCGAGAAGACCGTGGGCAGCCGCAGCAATACCCCCCGCTGCCTGACGCCCTCCGCGAGCGGCACAGCGGAGGTGCACAACGAGGTTTCCTCCATCGATTATTCCAATGCTTCCGAAGGGTATATCATGGCAGTTTATACCGGAAGCTCGCCCAAGATCAAAATGCAGATCATCGGCCCCAACGCCGTTACCTATACTTACAATCTGACCGGTTCCGATTATGAGGCGTTTCCGCTTTCCAGCGGCAATGGCAGCTATGAGATCACGATCTATGAAAATATTTCCGGCACCAGCTACAGTATGTGCTTGACTACTTCCATAGACGTTTCCCTCACCAGTGATTTCAGTCCTTACCTCTATCCGAACCAGTACTGCAATTTTAATTCCTCCTCCGCCGTAGTGGCCAAGGCCAAGGAACTGGCCCTGCCCGCTGACACGGATCTGGACGTGGTGACCAATGTATACAACTATATCATAGAGAACATCAGTTACGACTATAGCAAAGCCTCTACCGTTCCCAGCGGTTATATCCCCAATGTGGATCAGGTTCTGGCTTCCGGCACCGGTATCTGTCTGGACTATGCGGCCGTTATGACCAGTATGCTCCGCAGCCAGCGCATTCCTACCCGTCTGGAGGTGGGCTACGCCGGCGACGCCTATCACGCCTGGATCAGCACCTATATTTCCGATGTGGGCTGGGTAAACGGGATCGTGGAATTTGACGGTCAGAGCTGGGAATTGATGGATCCGACCTTTGCCGCCAGCAACAGTGAGGAAACCCTTCGGGAATTTATCGGTGAAGGCACCAATTACCTCGTAAAATATATGTATTAACAGTATTCATATAAGGAGACCATACCATGCATCAGAAAAAATTATCCAATCAGGAAATTGCTTCTTTCTGCAGCCAGACCGCCATGCTGTTCCGGGCAGGCATCACCCCTGAAGAAAGCATCAACATCCTGTTAAACGACAGCAACTCCAACGGGGGACGGGAAATTCTGCAGGGCATCCTGGATGTCTGCAAACAGGGCGATACTTTTTCCAAGGCTCTGCAACAGTCCGATGTCTTTCCTAACTATGTACTGCATATGATTGCGATCGGAGAAGAGTCCGGTAATCTGGATGACGTCATGCAGTCCCTGGCGGACTACTATGAACGCGAGGATTCCATTTCCGACAGTATCCGCAGCGCCGTCACCTATCCTTTTATCATGATCGTTATCATGCTTTTAGTCATCTTTGTCCTGCTGGGCAAGGTCATGCCGATCTTCAACCAGGTATTTATCCAGCTGGGCAGTGAAATGAGCGGTATTTCCGCCACTCTGCTGGGAATGGGCAAGGCCCTCAACCGGTATTCCCTGATCATCACTCTGGTTTTGGTCCTGCTGGTATGTTTGTACTTTTTCTCTGTCAAGACCAAAAAAGGCCGGACGCTTTCCGCCCGTTTCCTTTCTGTTTTTCCTCTCACCAGAGGATTTTATGAGAAGCTGGCGGCAGGACGCTTCGCCAGCGGTATGGCTCTCACCATCAGCAGCGGTATGGATACTTTTTCCAGTCTGGATATGGTTTCCGAGCTGACGGAGCACAACGGTATGCAGGCCAAGATCGCGGCCTGCAAGAGGTCTATTGAGGAGGGTTCCAACTTTGCGGAAGCGCTGACCAGCGCCAACATCTTCTCCAACCTCTATTCCCGTATGGTCAGCGTAGGATTCCGTACCGGCTCTATTGACACCGTCATGCAGAAGATCGCCGATGCCTACGACAGAGAAACGGAGCACAAGATCCGCTCTATCATCGGTATCCTGGAGCCTACCTTGGTCATCATCCTGTCCCTGATCGTGGGACTGATCCTGATGTCCGTGATCTTCCCTCTCATGGGAATCATGTCCAGTATCGGTTAAGTTTACAAAAAAGGAAGCCATTATGAGCAGAAACCGTTTTGAAGAAAACAAAATACATCCCCTGCGGAACCTTATCTACCTGCTTCCGCTTTTGGGCTTTATCCTGCTCTTTATCCTGTTTTACCGCGGTATAGCTTCGGTTTCCGATACCACCGCCGCCAAGCAGTTAGAGAGCCTGGAAAACGCCATAAACCGCAGCATTACCCAGTGCTACGCCGTGGAGGGAGCCTATCCCCCCGATCTGAACTACATCAAGGATCACTACGGTCTCGTTTATGACGAAACGCTGTTTTATGTGGACTATCAGCCTATCGGCTCCAACATTATGCCCAATGTCACTATTTTACAGAGAACCGGAGGTACCCCATGAAAACAGGAATCGGAGAAAATAACCGCCATGTGGTAGATGTACTGTTCGTACTGGCGCTTTTCGGTGTGTTCGCGGCCTCCGCGCTGCTTTTGGTCACCATTGGCGCCGGTGTGTACAAGCAGACCGTTTCCAATATGGAGCAGTCTTTTACGGACCGCACCTCCTATGCTTATGTGGTGGAAAAAATACATCAGAACGATATTTACGACGCCATAGAGATCGGGGAGCTGGAGGGTGTTCCCGCTCTGGTACTGACGCAGAATATGGGAGAATCCCAGTTCTGCACCTACCTGTATCTGTACGACGGCTATTTAAAGGAGCTCTTTACCAGAAAAGGCTCCTACGCCGGTACGGACATCCTGGCCGCCGGTCAGAATATCATGCCCCTTTCCGGCTTTTCTCTGGAAATGGCCTCAGAAAACCTGATTAAAATGACCATTGATACAGGCAACGGCTCCGCCGTTACGCTTTATACGGCTCTACGGTCTGATTATTCCTAGCAAGAGGGAGTTTTTGTACTTATGAAACCATCCAAATCCAGTTTGTTTTTAATGGAACTTATTATTTCCATATTGTTTTTTTCCATAGCCAGCGCTGTCTGCATCCAGCTTTTCGTAAAAGCGCACCTTTTAAATGTACGTGCTCAGGAAAAAAATGAGACCGTCGTGTGGGTGCAGAATCTGGCGGAGCTGTGGAATTCCTGTGACGGCGATATGCTCTTTATGGAAGCACAGCTGCGTCGGGATTATCAGTGTAAAGACAATGCCGTTTCCCTGGATTCCGGAGAAACCGGAGCGCTCTCACTGTATTTTAGCCAGGACTGGGAACTTTCCGAAACAGAATCCGCCTATCATATTGCATTATCCCCTGCGCCGTTTGATTCTGACAGCAGACTGATCAGTGCGGAAATCACAGTCTACCGGGGAGAAGAAGCGATTTACCGGCTTCCCCTGATACACCACATTGCAAAAGGAGGGAGCATATATGAGCAGTAGGCAAAAATCTTCCGGCGTTTCGTTCAGCAACGGAATCGGCTCCTCTTCCCTTTTGGTGACGTTTATTATCCTGTGTCTGGTTTCCTTTGCGACACTGTCCATTGTCAGCGCCAACGCGGATTATAAGCTCAGCGGCAAGGTGCTGGAGCGCACCACCGCCTACTATGAAGCCTCCAATCAGGCGGAAACCCAGCTTTCCCAACTGCATGGAGAACTGGCTGCGGCCTACGCTTCCTGCGAGGACGAAGCGGCCTATTTTGCCCGGACGGGACATGAGGTGTCTTACAGGTTCCCCATTTCCGATCTGCAGTCTCTGGATGTGAAAGCGGAGATCCTCTATCCTTCCGACGAAAAGGACGCCTATTACCGAATCCTTTCCTGGCAGGTGGTCCTGACCGGAGACTTGGAATACGAAGGTACCATACAGTTTTTAGAGCCCTGATCTGATTGGCACAATCCCGCATTCTTCATAAGATCATAAAAAAGCTTCCGGAAAAATTCTTTCCGGAAGCTCTTATTTTTTTAATTCTGTACTTTTATGAAAAGCGCGGATTCGGCTTATTCTTCCTCACCGGAACCTACCGGCTCCATAACCGGCTCCTCTACGCTGACCGCTTCTGCTTCTGCAGCCTGCTCCTCCATAACCTCACTGTCTTCGGATTCGCCTGCGTTTTCACCCTCGAAATCGATAACTTCATCCATCGCGATCTCTCTCACATCATCAGTACTTAAGTGTGTGGAGCGGTATCTCTTCATACCGGTGCCCACCGGGATCAGCTTACCGATAATGACATTTTCCTTCAGACCGATCAGGGGATCTACTTTACCCTTGATAGCCGCTTCCGTCAGTACCTTGGTGGTCTCCTGGAAGGACGCCGCGGACAGGAAGGAATTGGTCGCCAAAGCCGCCTTGGTGATACCTAACATCACCTGCTTGCCTTCTGCGGGCTCCTTGCCCTCAGCAATGAGTTTTTCATTCATTTCTTCATAATCCAGTACATCCACCAGTGTGCCGGGCAGGAATTCCGTATCACCGTTGTTCTCGATACGCACCTTCTTCAGCATCTGGCGCACAATCACTTCAATGTGCTTATCCGCAATATCTACACCCTGCAGGCGGTAAACACGCTGTACTTCACGGAGCATATAGTCCTGTACGGCGCGGATGCCCTTGATCTTTAACAGATCGTGCGGGTTGACGCTGCCTTCGGTCAGTTCATCACCGGCCTCCAGCTCCTGTCCGTCCACTACCTTGATACGGGAGCCGTAAGGAATCAGGTACGCCTTGCTTTCGCCCGTCTCATCATTGGATACGACCACTTCACGCTTTTTCTTGGTGTCGCGGATTTCCACTTTGCCGCCAAATTCCGCGATGATCGCAAGACCCTTGGGCTTTCTTGCTTCAAAAAGCTCCTCTACACGGGGAAGACCCTGTGTAATATCGTCGCCCGCCACACCGCCGGTATGGAAAGTACGCATGGTCAGCTGGGTACCGGGCTCACCGATACTCTGTGCCGCAATGATACCAACTGCTTCGCCTACCTGTACGGACTCGCCGGTAGCCATATTTGCGCCATAGCACTTCGCGCAGATACCGTTGTGGGAACGGCAGGTCAGAATGGTACGGATCTTTACCCGATCTACGGGAGCCCCCTCCGCATTGACGCCCACGCTCAGTATTTTCGCGGCTCTCGCCGGCGTGATCATATGATTGTGCTTTACGATCATGTTGCCGTCTTTATCATAAATATCTTCACAGGAGAAACGTCCCGTAATCCTGTCTTTCAGGCTCTCAATCGTTTCCTTGCCGTCCATAAAGGCTTTTACGGTCATGCCCGGAATCTCATCCCTGCCCTCTGAGCAGTCCATTTCCCGGATAGAAAGCTCCTGGGATACATCCACCATACGTCTGGTCAGATAACCGGAGTCCGCAGTACGCAGAGCGGTATCGGACAGACCCTTACGGGCGCCGTGAGCGGACATAAAGTATTCCAATACGTCCAGGCCCTCACGGAAGTTGGACTTGATAGGCAGCTCAATGGTACGTCCTGTGGTATCGGCCATCAGGCCACGCATACCGGCCAGCTGCTTGATCTGCTGGTTGGAACCACGGGCACCGGAGTCAGACATCATAAAGATGTTGTTGTACTTATCCAGTCCCGCGATCAGCTTCTCAGTCAGTACCTTATCCGTTTCATTCCAGTTCTCTACTACCGCGCGATACCTCTCCTCTTCGGTGATCAGACCACGACGGAAATTCTGAGAGATCTTATCCACTGTTGCCTGCGCCTGTGCCAATAACTCCGGCTTCTCAGCAGGCACCGTCATATCCGCGATAGACACGGTCATGGCAGCCTTGGTGGAATATTTATAACCCATAGCCTTGATATAGTCCAGTACTTCCGCGTTTTTGAAAGCACCATGGGTATTGATGACCTTTTCCAGGATCTGCTTTAAGCCGCCCTTCTTAACGAGGAAATCCACTTCCAGCTTCAGGAAATTATCGGGATCGCTTCTGTCCACAAAGCCCAGATCCTGGGGAAGTACCTCGTTGAAGATAAAACGTCCCAGTGTGGATTCCACATTTCCGGTCACCACTTCGCCGTCTTCTCTCTGCTTGCTTACCCTGACCTTAATACGGGACTGCAGAGTGATCACATCGTTCTCATACGCCAGGATCGCTTCATTGACATTCTTAAAGAACTTGCCTTCGCCCTTGGCGCCGGGTCTCTCCTGTGTCAGATAATAGATTCCCAGTACCATATCCTGGGTAGGCACCGCAACGGGACCGCCGTCGGAAGGCTTCAGCAGGTTATTGGGGGAAAGCAGCAGGAACCGACATTCCGCCTGTGCTTCCACGGACAGAGGCAGATGCACTGCCATTTGGTCGCCGTCGAAGTCCGCGTTGAAAGCGGTACATACCAACGGATGCAGCTTAATCGCCTTACCCTCTACCAGAATGGGCTCGAAAGCCTGAATACCCAGTCTGTGCAGGGTAGGCGCGCGGTTTAACATAACCGGATGCTCCTTGATCACTTCCTCCAGCACATCCCATACACTGGTATCCAGTCTTTCCACCAGCTTCTTGGCATTTTTGATATTCTGGCTGATACCCCTTGCCACCAGTTCTTTCATCACAAAGGGCTTAAACAGTTCGATCGCCATTTCCTTGGGCAGACCGCACTGGTAAATCTTCAATTCGGGGCCTACCACGATAACGGAACGTCCGGAATAGTCCACACGCTTACCCAACAGGTTCTGACGGAAACGTCCGGATTTTCCCTTCAGCATATCGGACAGGGACTTTAACGCTCTGTTGCCGGGGCCCGTTACGGGACGCCCGCGCCTGCCGTTGTCGATCAGGGCATCTACGGCTTCCTGGAGCATTCTCTTCTCGTTGCGCACGATAATATCCGGCGCGCCCAGCTCCAAAAGCCTCTTCAAACGGTTATTTCTGTTGATGATCCTTCTGTACAGATCGTTCAGGTCGGATGTTGCGAAACGTCCGCCGTCCAGCTGTACCATGGGCCGCAGGTCGGGGGGCAATACAGGAATAGCATCCATTATCATCCACTCCGGCTTGTTTCCGGACTCCCTGAAAGCCTCTACTACCTCCAGTCTCTTGATGATACGGGCGCGCTTCTGCCCGCTGGATTCTTTCAAGCCGGCCTTTAATTCCGCTGCGTCCTTCTCCAGGTCAATGGCCTGCAGAAGCTCCTTGATCGCTTCCGCGCCCATTCCTACCCTGAACTTATTACCCCAGGTCTCCCTGGCATCCTGATACTCCTTTTCGGACAGGATCTGCTTGTATTCCAGATTGGATTCTCCCGCGTCCAGTACGATATAGGAAGCAAAATAAAGCACTTTTTCCAGTACTCTGGGAGACAGATCCAAAATCAGTCCCATACGGCTGGGGATTCCTTTAAAATACCAGATATGGGACACCGGAGCCGCCAGCTCGATATGGCCCATACGCTCCCTGCGGACGCTGGACTTGGTTACCTCCACGCCGCATCGGTCACAGACCACGCCCTTATATCTGATCTTTTTATATTTACCACAATGACATTCCCAGTCCTTGCTGGGGCCGAAGATCCTTTCACAATACAGACCGTCCCGCTCGGGTTTCAAGGTCCTGTAGTTGATAGTTTCCGGCTTGGTTACCTCGCCTCTGGACCATTCCCGGATCTTCTCCGGCGAAGCCAGACCAATCTTGATAGCATCAAACGTCATGGGCTGATACACTTCATTTTTTGTTTCTGACATTTAAGGCACTCCCTTCCATGCTAAAAGTCTGTTTTAGTACTCTTCGTCTTCTCCTACAAAGGCCGCGTCGTCCTCAAACTCTTCATCAAAGTCATCCTCGTCCGCGCTTACCAGCTCGCCGTCCTCGTCAAATTCCTGCTTCTGGTATCCAAACTCACCCAGGGAATTTTTCTCATAGTCGTCGTAGTCTTTTCTGTCACCCTCGATCTCATAACGGTAATCGGTGTCGCTGTAGTCTACCATTTCCATGATTTCCACTTCCGTGTTATCCTCGCGCAGGACTCTGACATCCATACCCAGTGCCTGCAGCTCTTTTAACAGTACCTTGAAGGACTCGGGAATGCCGGGCTCAGGAATATTGTCTCCCTTGATGATCGCTTCGTAGGTCTTGACACGTCCTACCACATCATCGGACTTCACCGTCAGGATTTCCTGCAGGGTATAAGAAGCACCGTATGCCTCCAGCGCCCAAACTTCCATTTCACCGAAACGCTGGCCGCCAAACTGGGCTTTACCGCCCAAAGGCTGCTGGGTTACCAGGGAGTACGGACCGGTAGAACGGGCGTGGATCTTATCGTCTACCAAATGGTGCAGCTTCAGGTAGTGCATATGGCCGATCGTGACAGGGCCGTCAAAGTATTCGCCCGTACGTCCGTCGCGCAGTCTCACCTTACCGTCGCGGGAAATAGGTACTCCCTTCCAGAGCTTTCTATGCTCTCTATTGTCGGAGAGGTACTGCAGCACTTCGGGGAGCAGCTCCTGTCCGTGTTTCTTTTCAAATTCATCCCACTCCAGATTGACATAGTCATTTGCCAGATCCAGCGTGTCCATAATATCCTCTTCGTTTGCTCCGTCGAATACGGGAGTAGCCACATTGAAGCCCAGTGCCTTGGCTGCCAGGGACAAATGGATCTCCAGCACCTGCCCGATGTTCATACGGGAAGGTACGCCCAAAGGATTCAGCACAATATCCAGGGGACGACCGTTGGGCAGATAAGGCATATCCTCCACGGGCAGCACACGGGAAACTACACCCTTGTTGCCGTGACGGCCTGCCATTTTATCGCCTACGGAAATCTTTCTCTTCTGCGCGATATAAATACGTACCGCCTGATTTACGCCGGGAGCCAGTTCATCACTGTTTTCTCTGGTAAATACCTTGGCGTCCACTACAATACCATATTCGCCGTGAGGCACCTTTAAGGAGGTATCCCTTACCTCTCTGGCCTTTTCACCGAAAATTGCTCTTAAGAGCCGCTCTTCCGCGGTCAGCTCCGTCTCTCCCTTAGGAGTGACCTTGCCTACCAGAATATCGCCGGCACGTACTTCCGCACCGATACGCACAATACCTCTGTCATCCAGATCCTTCAGGGCATCGTCGCCTACGCCGGGAACGTCACGGGTAATCTCCTCAGGTCCTAACTTGGTGTCTCTGGCCTCTGCCTCATACTCCTCAATGTGTACGGAGGTGTAAACATCCTCCTGCACCAGTCTTTCACTCAGGAGCACCGCATCCTCGTAGTTATAGCCTTCCCAGGTCATGAAGCCGATCAGCGGGTTCTTGCCCAGCGCCAGCTCTCCCTGAGAGGTAGAAGGTCCGTCGGCAATGACCTGATGCGCTTCCACATGGTCGCCCTTGTTTACAATAGGCTTCTGGTTATAGCAGTTGGACTGGTTGCTCCGGCTGAATTTCGTCAGATGGTACTCATCCTTTTCTCCGTCATCATAAGTCATACGGATCAGATTGGAGGACACATAATCCACGGTACCCGCTTTCTTTGCCAGCACACATACGCCGGAGTCCACAGCTACTTTGGTTTCCATACCGGTACCCACTACAGGCGCCTCCGTAACCAGAAGAGGCACTGCCTGACGCTGCATGTTGGAGCCCATTAAGGCACGGTTCGCGTCATCGTTTTCCAGGAAAGGAATCAGCGCCGTTGCCACGGAAAATACCATTTTGGGGGATACGTCCATATAGTCGAACATGCCCTTGGGATATTCCTGAGTCTCTTCCCTGTAACGTCCGGACACGGAGTTGCGGACAAAATGCCCGTCCGCGTCCAGCGCTTCGTTTGCCTGGGCCACATGATAATTATCTTCTTCGTCGGCCGTCATATAGACAACTTCGTCCGTAACCCGGGGATTTTCCGGATCGGATTTATCTATCTTACGGTAAGGTGCTTCCACAAAACCGTATTCATTGATCCTTGCGTAGCTTGCAAGGGAGTTGATCAGACCGATGTTAGGACCTTCAGGCGTTTCGATAGGACACATTCTTCCGTAGTGGGAATAATGTACGTCACGCACCTCGAAACCTGCGCGGTCTCTGGAAAGACCGCCGGGGCCTAACGCGGACAGCCTGCGCTTATGCGTCAGCTCACCTAAGGGGTTGTTCTGGTCCATAAACTGGGACAGCTGGGAAGAACCAAAAAACTCCTTCACCGCTGCCGTCACCGGCTTGATATTGATCAGTGCCTGAGGGGAGATGTCCTCCGTATCATGAGTGGTCATCCTCTCCCTTACCACACGCTCCATTCTGGAAAGTCCGATACGATACTGATTCTGCAGCAGCTCGCCCACCGCGCGGATACGCCTGTTGCCCAGATGGTCAATATCGTCATCATTGCCCAGACCGTACTCCAAATGCATATTGTAGTTAATGGAAGCGAAAATATCGTCCTTGGTAATATGCTTCGGAACCAGTTCATGGGCATTCCGGCGGATGGCCTCACCCAGTCCTTCCGGATCCTCACCGTACTCATCCAGAATCTCTTTCAGCAGAGGGTAATAAACCATTTCGGTAATGCCCAGCTCCCTGGGGTTGCACTCCACATAATGGCAGATATTGACCATCATATTGGAAAGAACCCGGACATTCTTCTCCTCCGTCTGAATCACAACGTAAGGAACCGCGCAGTCCTGGATTTCGTCCGCCAGTTCTGCGGTGACCTTGGTCCCCGCTTTCGCGATCACCTCACCGGTATTTTCATCTATTACATCCTCCGCCAGGATCTGATGCCTGATACGGTTGCGAAGCGCCAGCTTCTTATTGAATTTATACCTGCCGACCTTAGCCAGATCGTATCTTCTGGGGTCAAAGAACATGGCGTTGATCAGGCTTTCCGCGCTTTCAACACTCAAGGGCTCACCGGGACGGATCTTTTTGTATAACTCCAACAGGCCTTCCTGATAGTTGGTCGCCGTGTCCTTGGTAAAGCTGGCCTGTAATTTCGGCTCGTCGCCAAAGAGATTCAGGATCTCTTCACTGGTTCCCACGCCCAGCGCCCTGATCAGAACGGTAATGGGCACTTTCCTGGTTCTGTCCACACGAACGTAGAATACGTCATTGGAGTCGGTCTCATATTCCAGCCATGCGCCGCGGTTCGGGATCACCGTACAGGAAAACAGCTTCTTGCCCAGCTTATCGTGTCCAATGTCATAATAGATACCGGGGGAACGAACCAGCTGGCTGACAATAACACGCTCCGCGCCGTTGATTACAAAGGTGCCGGTTTCAGTCATAATAGGCAGATCACCCATGAAAATCTCATGCTCGCTGATCTCTTCTTTTTCCTTGTTATACAGGCGCACTTTGACCTTGAGCGGTGCCGCATAGGTAGCGTCTCTCTCCCTGCACTCCTCTATGGAATACTTCACGTCATCTTCACACAGTTCAAAGTCTACAAACTCAAGACTCAAAGAACCGCTGTAATCCGCGATTGGAGAAATATCGTCAAAGACCTCTTTCAGGCCTTCTCTCAGAAACCACTGATAGGAGTCTTTTTGAACTTCTATCAGGTTGGGCATCTCCAAAACCTCTTTTTGTCGTGAATAACTCATACGTATGTTCTTGCCGGCGGCAATAGGACGTATTCTGTTTTTTTCCATTGACATTTCACCCCGTTCTTCTATGATATTAAAGCTATTATGTCGGTACATGGCTATACAAAATAGACATAGCACACCACAATAGTGCATCTTCCATATTACTACAAATTGGAAAAGCCGTCAAGGTTTTTTTATTTTACAAAAGGGCAGTGAACCATACGACATGGTACTGCCCTTTACGTTTCTCAGATATTGTGTATTGCCGCCTGTTACTTCAGGGTAACCTTTGCGCCAACCTCTTCCAGCTTCTTCTTGATGTCTTCGGACTCTTCCTTGCTTGCGCCTTCCTTTACCATCTTAGGTGCGCCGTCAACAAGATCCTTAGCTTCCTTCAGACCCAGACCGGTGATCTCACGAACAACCTTGATAACCTTAACCTTCTCAGCGCCAACTTCGGTCAGTTCTACGTTGAACTCGGTCTTCTCTTCCTCTGCTGCTGCGCCTGCGCCGGCACCTGCCGCTGCAACTACAACGCCTGCTGCTGCGGATACGCCGAACTCTTCTTCACAAGCTTTTACCAAATCATTTAATTCCAATACGGTCAACTCTTTGATCGCATCAATGAGTTCCTGAGCTGTTAACTTAGCCATTATTATTTACCTCCATAAATATGTTTTCTTTTTGGTTTCCAGTTTCATGCAGCTTATTCTTCCGCAGGTGCTTCTGCGGGCTTTTCCTCTGCGGGAGCTGCTTCAGCCGCAGGAGCTTCTTCTGCTGCTGGCGCTTCTGCTGCAGGGGCTGCTTCCTCTGCAGGAGCCTCTTCTGCCGCGGGCGCCTCACATGCGCCTGCGCCGCCTTTTTCAGCAAGCTGATTCATAACACGCGCAAAATTGGTGATCGGAGACTGCAAGCTTCCCAACAGTTTGGAAATAAGTTCTTCCCTGGAAGGGATGTTTGCAATGTCCTTAATACCTGCCGCGTCGTATACGATACCTTCCACGATACCGCCCTTGATCTCAAGCTGCTCAGCAGTCTTGGCAAACTGTGCCAATACTCTTGCGGGCGCGGTCGCGTCGCTGTCGGATACCGCCATCGCGCTGGGGCCTTCCAGATACTGGGAAAGTCCTTCACAGTCCGTACCCTTGAAAGCGAAGTTCATCATAGTATTTTTGTATACTTTGTAAGACACTCCGGCTTCACGCAGAGCACGCCGAAGCTGTGTATCCTGCTCTACGGTCAGACCTCTGTGGTCTACCAGGACAACGGACTGGGCGCCCTTGATACGATCGGCAATCTCCTGTACAACGGGTTGTTTTAATTCAACCTTTGCCATTTCTGATACCTCCTTATAGAATTTGTGGGGAAAAATCCCCTGCCGAAAGGAGTTCTGCAAAGAAAAGCCTCCCTGAAGACAGGGAGGCTGAAAGTCTTAGTCAAACTCTTTCCTCGGCAGGCGCTATGCTTACCCCCGTCCTGCTGCCGCCCGCAAACAGACGCTCGCGCTGCTTGCAAGCCTTACGCAGTCAGATTCAGGGACCTGCTGTCTTCGGCACATATAAACCTTGTATAGAATATCACAAGGATATTTCGCTGTCAAGCTCTTTACTTAGAACTTCGCTACGCTCACCTTTACGCCGGGGCCCATGGTAGTCGTCAGCGTAATGCTCTTTAAATACTGGCCTTTTAAAGCGGAGGGCTTCGCCTTTACGATCGCGTCCATCAGCGCATTGAAGTTCTCATTTAACTGCTCCTCGGTAAAGGAAGCCTTTCCAAGAGGAACATGCACGATGTTCGCTTTATCCAGCCTATATTCGATCTTACCGGCTTTGATGTCATTTACGGCCTTGGCAACATCCATGGTTACGGTACCTGCCTTGGGGTTGGGCATCAGGCCTTTAGGACCCAGTACCTTACCCAGGCGGCCTACAACGCCCATCATATCAGGAGTCGCTACCACAACATCAAAATCCAGCCAGCCATCATTCTGGATCTTGGGAATCAATTCCTCACCGCCTACATAATCGGCGCCTGCGTTCTCAGCCTCCGCCAGTTTATCACCTTTTGCAAATACCAGAACCTTGACGCTTTTACCGGTACCGTTCGGCAGAACTACCGCGCCGCGGATCTGCTGTTCCGCATGACGGCCGTCACAGCCTGTTCTGATATGCGCTTCTACGGTTTCATCAAACTTTGCCACCGCTGTTTTCTTTACCAGCGCGATAGCGTCCGCTGCTTCATAAAAAGTTGCGCGATCCACTAATTTTGCGGCCTCGCTATATTTCTTTCCATGCTTCATTCTAAAATCCTCCTATGGTTCCAACGACAGCTGCCTGTCTCCCAATTTTATTTACTGTTTAGTCCTCTACTACAATACCCATGCTTCTTGCGGTTCCTGCGATCATGCTCATAGCTGCTTCCAGGCTCGCCGCATTCAGATCCGGCATCTTCATCTCCGCGATCTCCTGTACCTTAGCCTTGGAAATGGTAGCCACCTTGGTCTTGTTAGGTGCGCCGGAGCCCGACTTGATGTTGCATGCTTTTTTCAAAAGCACTGCAGCAGGCGGAGTCTTCGTCACAAAGCTGAAGCTTCTGTCCGCGTATACGGTAATCACAACGGGAATGATAAGATCCCCTTTATCCGCCGTTCTCGCGTTGAACTGTTTCGTAAATTCAACAATGTTTACGCCATGCTGTCCAAGCGCCGGTCCAACGGGGGGAGCCGGAGTCGCTTTGCCGGCAGGAATCTGTAACTTGATATATCCTTCTACTTTCTTTGCCATAATGGCACCTCCTATAATGTGGTAATCTGGCGTCCCACGCGCATTTAAAACCTCGTCGGGCGTTCTGCCCTTCTGCCGTGAAACTCCCACTTTGTTGCCTATATTATCCGGCGAAAGTTTTCTTTCAGACCGGAGAATATCATAAATAAAACATTACAAATAAATACATTAAAGCTTTCTTACTTCCGCGAAGCTGATCTCCACAGGGGTTTCCCTGCCGAACATCTCTACATTGATGGTTGCGGTCTGTTTGCCGTAATCCAGCCTCTGCACAATACCCACGGTATCCTTCCAGGCGCCGGCCACAACCACAATGCTGTCTCCTTCGCCAAAATCAATGGTAACATTTTCCATTCTGACGCCCAAAGGCTTCATTTCCGCTTCTGTCAACGGCACCGGCTTGCTTCCCGGTCCCACGAACCCGGTCACGCCTCTGGTGTTGCGGACAACATACCAGGTATCGTCATTCATTACCATATTGAGCAGCACATAGCCCGGAAACATTTTCTTCTGTACCGTTCTCTTGGCGCCGTTCTTGATCTCCACCACATCCTGCATGGGAACCCTGACTTCGAGAATCTCCTCTGCCAGATGCTTGTTGTTTCTGACGGTCTTCTCAATATTGGCTTTGACCTTGTCCTCGTATCCGGAGTACGTATGCACTACATACCATTTTGCCTCTGCCATATAATCTCCCTCGCTCTATAATGATGTTAAGAAATTCACGCCATACTGAGCCACAAAATCAATCAAAGCAACAATGACGCCCACCACTACCGATATCGCAACAACCGCAACGGACTGCTTGAGCATGGTATTTCTGTCCGGCCACTGAATCTTCTTGAATTCTGCCCGCACATTCTTAAAAAAGCTCTGCTTCTTTGCCTTTTCCGCTTCTGCCATCGTTTCTCCTTTCGGCCAATATTACTTGGTTTCCTTATGCAGTGTATGAGTCTTGCAGAATCTACAATACTTCTTGGTTTCCATTCTGTCAGGATGATTCTTCTTATCCTTGGTCGTATTGTAATTACGCTGCTTGCATTCGGTACATGCCAATGTGATCTTTGTACGCATCTTTCCACCTCCACGCGTTCTCTATCCTGATTAAAAATAAGCATAAAAAAAAGACCTGTATCTAATCTCGCTTAGCTACTATATCATATCCTCGGCTTCCCGTCAATGCTTTTCTTGTCCTAAACTTCGCTTTTTTAAAATTTTTTCCCGATATTTGAGTTTTCCCCTTGTATTTTCCTATTATTAATGATACAATTTACACATAAAAGTAGGTTTTTATGCCCTGCGTTACAATTTCAGAGTATTTTCCTATTAAATGGATTTAATAGTTAAAGTACAGGTACCGCGTATTTCACGGAAGAAAGGAGGGTTCTGTATGAGCAATGCCATCATGTATAACGTCTATAATCATTATCTCACTACTTATGCACCCAAAAGCACTACGCAGTACGACACGCATAAGAAGAGTGAGCTTCGCGGCATTTATAATTCCATTGTAAAACTAAACAAAGAATCCCCCTGGTATCTGGATACCAAAAGCGCCGAGACACAGCAGTACGCCATCAGTCTGAAAGAAAATGCCAGGCTGCTGCACAACACCATTGCCTCTTTAGGCGGTCTGGAGGAAGAACAGTCGCTGGCGCAGAAAGCGGCCTACTCCTCCGATCCTGACAGCGTAGGCGCTTCCTATGTAGGCAATCCGGCCGATGAGGAGGACAGTCCCCGTTTTGAGATCACGGTGGACGCTCTGGCCTCCCCGCAGGAAAACATGGGCAGCTATCTGCCGGACGAACCGGTAGGACTCAATCCCAATACCTACTCTTTCGATGTCGCCATCAACGATTTAAGTTATGAGTTCCAATTCAATATCAACGCGGGAGACACCAACAAGACCGTACAGGAACGTCTGGTCAGACTGATCAACAATGCGGACATCGGCATACGGGCTCAGATGGACGAGCGCGATTCCCGAAGCTCTATCCGTCTTACTTCCACCGCCACCGGCTTACCAGAAGGCCGAAACATCGTTTTCCGGATTTCCGACGACCACACCAGTAAGAAATCCGGCGTGGTGGACTATCTGGGGCTGGACTATATATCCCGCCAGCCTTCCAACTCTTCTTTCCGCATCAACGGGGAAGAGCGCAGCACCACCTCCAATACCTTTACGGTGGGCAAACAATTTGAGATTGAATTAAAAGCCATAACCCCGCAGGATTCCCCCGTGACCGTAGGACTGAAAACGGATGTGGAATCCCTGACGGACAATATCAACTCCCTGATCGGAGGCTACAACACCTTCGTCAACGCGGCCAACGCCTATAAGGAAAGCCAGTCCCTCAGCAGCCGCCTTTCCAGGGAAATGGGCAGCATTGCCTACCGGTATACCGGCGAGATGGAGCATATGGGAATCCGGCTGCAATCCGACAATACCATCTCCATAGATGAGAATCTGCTTCGGGAAACGGCTTCCGGCCCCGGCGGCCCCGCTTCCTACCATGCGCTGAAAGGTTTCGCTCACGCGCTGATACAGAAGACCGCGCAGGTTTCCCTAAACCCTATGAATTATGTCAACCGCACCATAGTGGCTTATAAGAATCCGGGGCACAATTTCGCCAGCCCCTATGTGACCAGCTCTTACAGCGGCATGATGTTCAACAGTTACTGCTAAAAAGCATCCGCAGGAAAGTTCCCGCAGATGCTTTTTTATTGTCTTTATTTCTCCGCCTTTATCAGGCTGTCTTTGTTTCGGCCGCCGCCATATCCAACGCTGCCGCGATCACCTTGTCCATATCGTAGTAACGATACTGTCCCAGCCTTCCGCCGAACAGGATATGCTGCTCCCCGGCCGCCAGCTGCGCGTATTTGGCATACAGCGCATTGTTGCGCTCGTCATTCACCGGATAGTAGGGCTCGTCGCCCCGCTTCCATTCCACGGGATATTCTCTGGTGATCACCGTATCCGGCTGGGTGCCGAATTCAAAATGCTTGTGCTCAATGATACGGGTGTAAGGCACCTGTCTCTCCGTATAATTTACCACCGCGTTCCCCTGGTAATTGTCGCAGCCCGCAATCAGCTCCTCCTCAAAGCGCAGGGAGCGGTACTGCAGCTCTCCGAAGCAATACTCAAAATACTCATCTATCATACCGGTATAGAGCACTTTGGCAAAGCTGTCCGCTTCCTCCCCTTTCGCCTCATTTGCTTTTAAGAAGTCCCGATAGGAGATTCCCAGCCTGACAGGGATCCCTTCCAGCAGCTTTTCCACAATACGGGTATAGCCGCCCTTGGGGATTCCCTGATAGGGATCCGTAAAATAGTTGTTGTCATAGACAAAACGCAGCGGCAGCCTTTTGATGATAAAGGCCGGCAGGTCCTTGCAGTCCCTGCCCCACTGCTTCTCGGTATAGCCCTTGATCAGTCTGGCATATACATCCGGTCCCACTAAAGAAAGCGCCTGCTCCTCTAAATTCTTCGGTTCCCCAATCTGAAGCTCCGCGATCTGCTCCGCGATCTTGGCTTTTGCCTGCGCAGGCGTTTTCACGCCCCACAATTTGTTGAAAGTGTTCATATTAAAGGGCATATTGTACAGCTCGTCCCCGTAGATTGCCACAGGAGAGTTGATATAGTGATTGAACTCCGCGTACTGCTGTATATAGTCCCACACCCTTTTATCCGAAGTATGGAAAATATGAGCACCGTATTTATGTACCTGTATACCCGCTACGTCCTGGGTATAAATATTCCCCGCAATATGCTCCCGCCTGTCAATTACCAAGCAGGTTTTCCCCTTTTTCCGCATTTCCGCGGCAAACACGGCGCCAAACAGTCCCGCGCCCACAATCAGATAGTCATATTTCATTTTCGCTTCTATACTCCTTGTATCGCAATGCCCTATTGCCTGTCTTCCGTACTACGCCTTACTTTCCCTTTCTGGACTTCGCGCGATATTTGTCGATCTGCACAAAGTCATCCATCAGCTCCAAAACCTTGTCCCGTCCGTTCTGGTTCAGCTTCACATAATACTGCATTACGCGGTTCTCCAGCAGCTGTTCCCCTAAAGATATATCCCTTTCCAGCGAACTGAAGTCCACAGGATTCAGGCTCAGCTTGTCACACATCTTGATCACGGTGCCGTAAGCCATTCCTTCGATTCCGCGCTCCAGCGCAGTTACCAGCGTACTGTACGGGATCCCCAATTCCAACGCAAACTGACGCACGCTTCTGTACTGCCTTAAAATTTCTTTCTTTAAAATCTCTGCCTTACTCATCTTACATCCTCCCTCTCTAAAGTATGTGCTATGGTATAGTGTACGATATATCGTAAGTTTTTTCAAGAGGGGGAAATGGATTTCATGAAAAATTAAGTTTTATCTTTAATTATCAAAAATCTCCACAAACTACATACAGTAAAATAAGAACTTTATCAATACAGCCGCCCTTGCGGCAGAATGCGAGACAAATTATGAATAAAAGCCTGAAATTTTTTCTTGCGGCAGGAAGCATCCTGGTATCCGTCTTTGGAGCCCTGTCCCATTTTGTATATGACTGGACCGGCAGAAACGAACTTGCCGGCCTGTTTGTTCCCGTCAGCGAATCCATATGGGAACATATGAAGCTGCTCTTCTTTCCCATGCTCCTTACCGCCCTGCTGCTGGCCGTTCTCATACGCCGCAGTTACCCCTGCGTTCTTACCGGTATGCTGGGCGGCCTTTTGGCCGGTACTGCGGCCATTCCCACGCTGTTCTATACCTATTCCGGTATATTGGGCCGCTCCTTTCCCGCCGTGGACATCGCCATCTTTTATATCAGTGTAGGCATCGGCTTTCTTACCGCGTACCGCCTTATCTTGAGCCCCGCCAGCGAATCCCTGAAGCCGCTTTTTTCCTGCCTTGTCCTGCTCCTGTTAGCAGCGTTTGTGATCTTCAGTTTCAAAGCCCCCGAACTGGGGATCTTTGCGGAGCCGGCCGTTACGGCTGCCGCTTTAACTCTTCCATAAAATAAGCGCCCACACGGGAAATCAGACGCAGCGCGTCCTCCTTTAATGCTTCCGGAAAAGTGCTCAGAGCCGGCGCCGTTTCAAAGCTGAGCGCGCTGTCAAAATTTATCTTTTTCAGCCCCCGGAGAAATCCGGCCCAGTCCGTAGAAGTTTTATTTTCCCTGCTGCGTGAAAAAGTAAAAGGAATCTGATGCTGATCCGCCCGGCCGTCGTTATCGTGGATATGGAGTACCTTTAGCCGGCCTCCCAATGTGGTGAGGAAATCCTCAAAATCCAATCCCACCAGATTGGCATGTCCGGTATCAAAGCAGAATCCCAAGACCTCCGCACCGTATTTTTCATTGAAGCTGTCGATACGTTCCACAGCCTTTTTCGCGTTGCAGCAGGGCCCCTCCACAAGATGTCCTCCCACGCTGTTATAGAGATTTTCCACACAGAGCGTGATCCCCATATCTTTCGCCATGGGTGCTAAATACTCCAGAAATCTGGCCGTCTGTTCCCATTCCCGCTCCTCCGAGCCAAGATAATATGCCAGCTTCAATCCGTGTATCACAATGTACCTGCAGTGAAAAAACGCGCAGATCTGCATGCTCTTTGCCGCCACCACATCCCAGAGATACGCATTCACTTCCTGGCTCTGTCCGGGCACGTAAACCGGATAGGGCATATGCATCTGATGGATCACAATGCCAGCATCCTTTGCCGCTTTTTTGTGCGGCGCAAAAAAATCCTCCAGCTGCACAGCGGTTTTATCAAAAAAAGAGTTGAGTTCTCCTTTGTAAATGCTGTTATTCACCAGATACGCGTTCAGACTGAAATCCGCACAGGTAAAACCCGCCTCAGTCATCAGCGCAAACCCTGCCGCCGGATCTTTATCATCTATGATATTTTTTGTCTGTACGCCTATATTCACACCCGTTCCTCCAGTCTGTCAAAATAAAAATCCGGCATATATTCATCATTGAAAAATACAATGGGAGCGGCAATCCCCATTTCCCGAAGCTGCTTTTCTATCTCGCGGTAATAAATATTGCAGATCAAGACAGCACAGTCTGCAGGCAGTTCCTTCAGACACTCCGGCTCCCTTACTTTCAGTCCGCAAAATTCTTTCCCCCAGAGTGCCGCATTGTTATCGCAGGTAAAAAGCGGCGGATATTTTTCCCCATAGCATTTCATATAATTGCGGCACATATTCCCCGCGCCGAAAAGCACTCTGGAGGGATAGCGTTTCAACATTGTCTCCAGCTCTATCTGCCATTTCAGATAATCCGCCACTGCCTTCGCCAGTTCCATTAACCGTGGACGCAGCAGAGGCGAAAATCCTCTGGCAGAATCAGGAAAATGCAGGATCAGCATTCCATCATATCCGATTTCCCGCAGTCCTCTGATAAGATTCAGCCAATCCGTTTTTGTCTGCCCCTTATCCACGCACACAAACGGCAGCAGCGCATTGTCCGCAGCTCCATCGCAGTCCCGCAGTATCACCGCTTTCAACCGGCTGCCCAGCGTCAGGGCAAAATCATACATGTTCTGCCCGCACAACGTACAGGTGCCCGCATCCATGCAAAAGCCGAAACATTCCCGCCCGGCCCGCTCATTCAGCGTATCCACCCAGCCGGCAGCTTCCTGCCCATCGCAGCAAAATCCCCGCACCAGATGCCCGTTGAGGTCCCTGCACTGGTTCCGCAGAAGGATCTGTACGCCGCTCTTTTCCGTGGCTGCCGCCAGCTTCAGATAAAATTCTGCAGCTTCCTCCTGCCTTCTGTCCTTAGACACTTCCTCAAAAAACAGAGGCGCCAGCAGACTGCGGCAGCCGGTTTTTTCGCAGACTTCCAGGCCCTCTTCTACAAACTCTTTAAAAAAGCCCTCATCCCGCTCCCTGTCAGCCTCTTGTGCCGGACACCGGAGCGCCATAACAGGGAAAGTAAGCCCATTTTCCCTGCACTTTGCAAATACGCGGTCATAATGGGTATACCGCTTCTCAGGCTGCTCATCGAAAAACAAAGCCGCGTCACAGAGCAGTTCCTCAAATCCGGCTTCTTTTATATCCAGCAGTCCCTGTCCCGGATACTCCCTGTTTACGATACCGGCTGGCGAACAAATCAATCTCATCTTTCTCTCATCCCTTATTCTTTCTCGGTTTCCAGTTGTTCTCTGAGTTTTGTGGAGCTGATCTTTTCCGTGTAGGGGAAGAACACTATGTCCGCTCCGTTCTTTTCCAAAAATTCCCGATCCGCCAGCCAGTCAATATTTTCACTGTGATCATCCCCGGAAAACTGAACGTCAAAATGAAAGAGCCTGTACGCATCCCGAATGGATGTATAATCCTCCGGTAGGGCTTCCACCCGGTCCGCATACCGGCAGGCGCGGAGCACCTCTACCCTGTCCTCACAGGGAATCACCGGGTATTTGTCCTTTTGGCGGTATACCGCTTCATCCGGCACTACCCCGACAATGAGATGATCGCAGAGTTCCTTTGCCCGGCGCAGCAGATTGACATGGCCTACATGAAACATGTCAAAGACACCCGCCACATAGCCCACGCGATATTTCTTCGGCTTTGCTTCCTGCTCCCCGACAGCGGTTCCCTCACTCGGAAAAAACGCCTGGCTTTCCCTGACATATACCTTCCCCGGATCAAAGACGCTGTAATCCTTCACTCCCCATCCATCTAGCTGCCGCATAACCGACAGATAATTCTTGATACAGATCATAACCTTATATTCATCCGCATTCATTTTTTGCAACAGCTCCGGAGAGGATATGGTGATGCCCTCCAGAGTCTGCCCCCATCTGCTTTCACTGTTGTCCACAATGGCATGAACCGGATATTCTTTTGCGTAAAGCCCCATAAATTTCTTGGCAAACAGTCCTGAGCCAAATAAGACCAGCTTTTTAGAACGGGCATTTTTAAACACATCCACAAAAAGCCGCTGATATTCACTCTCCGAATAGTTCACGCGAAGCCGGTTGGCCTGAACCGTATCCGGATTCCTGCGGCATTTTTCGTGATAGATGCGCAGCTCTTTTTCCTTGCGCAGCCTGGCTAGGAATTTCCATTCCATCTCCCTCCATTGCAGAAGATTCTGTGTCAGTCCATAGCGTTCAAACAGCCTTTCCATGGGAATGATCTTCTGACACTCCAGATTTCCTGAATAAAAGGTGGCGATCATGCGTGTTATGATTGCGTTAGCCGGATAATTTTCCAGACAAAACTCCTGATCGTAAAATACAAACTGCCCATTCACATAAAAACTATTAAGAGGCACCAGATCCAGATAGCCTTTCCGCAGCACAGCCCCCTGCCCATCACCGGCGTCTTCCCGCACGAGATCGGAGGAACGCAGGATCAAATCCCGGAAGCGGTCCATTTCTTCCAGGAATTTCTCTTCGTCCGTCTGCAGCAGCCTCTTTAAGTATACCTGGCCCACTTCTCCATCCACAAAAGGCATCACATAGGCGTCCTCTTCCAGATGACCTTCCACAACAGGAATCCCATGCTTTTTCAGATCCTGCCCATGCTCAAAAAGCTTTTTCAGCCGTTCTTTCCCCTCCGGATAAGCGGCGCGTTTTTCTACCTTTCCTGATTTATGTATAATGGTTAAAAGCGCATTCTCTCTGCCCCTCTCCATGGAATTTGTCACATGAACCACATCCGAAAGCTGTCCATTCACTGTACACTCTGCTAAATAAGCATTTGCCATTTCATGGAACATATCGTTTTGAATCAGTCCGCCATACAGGCATTCTTCTTCCAAAAACACCGAATCCGGATGATCGTAGCAGGGAAAAAGCCTGTTGCTCAAATCCTCATTGGGAAGATAATCCTCTCTAAAAAGCAGACTGGGATTGCTTAAATCAGGCAATACCGAATAAAACCGCATCTGTTTCCAGCCGGCCCTTTCCAACAATTCCCGGACCTCAGCCCTGCTATAGCAGCGGCCCCGAAAAACATCATCCGGTTTGGAATAAGCCCGGCGGTATCCCTCTATCCCGTCAAAGTTCCGGTCGGTATATTGATCCCTGTCACCGCAGAAATAGCGGAGTCCATAGCGGTTGTTCATACCCAGAAGCAGCGTGCCTCCGGGCGCCAAAAGCTCCCGTAGATTCCTTAACATATTTTCCGGCTGCTGCATCCGTTCCCAAGTAGCCACACATACAATATAATCAAATATATCTGTTTCTGTCTGCTGTGCATACCAGCCTGACGGTTCTGTCAAGTCGCAGTACGGCCAACATGTTAACTGCCCTGCCATTTCCGCTAATACTTCTGCCAGCGCATCCTCGCAGTTTCCAATATACAATATCCTGCTTTCCGATCGGAAATCGTACCAGTTAATCAATCCCTTTTGTATCGCTCTAATTAACTCTTCGGTTGGCTCCATAAGAGCAGCTCCTCTCCAACTTTGCGGTTCCATTTCAGTACAGCATCCTATCAACATAACGTTATACTACATCAATATTTTAAATATTTCCGGATGCTCTTTATAATATTTTATCATCCGCTGTTTCTGATGTCCGAACGCTAAGTGTCCCACTAGAACACTTTGTATCTCATATACAGACATATCTTTCTCCACATTATCTTGATAGATATATGCTTCGTCCATTCCCATACCAGATTCTTTAGGATTCTCCGGCCATTTTCCCATCATCAGCCATCTCTCCCTCGTGTACATGATGCAACCAATATTAAAATAACAATCGCATACACAATATGTATCACAACTTGCAAATTTTGCTGCCATACTATCAAAATTTTCCATAAGATTCCAAAGATACTCTGCCGTTTCTTCTATGTTAAATACAGCGCTGAATCTACTTCTATACGCTCTGCCAAAACGCTGTTCATATTCTTCTTTTTTCCCAATAGCCTGCAAATAAGATACATAACCACAACAATTTAAAGGAATGACAGGAACCGCAAACCCAATTCGGTATTCTCCTTCTTGTTCAATCCTTCGGAATCCTCGAAGCATTTCTTTAAAGAAATCTTTTCCAATAAAAATATCTTCATCCAATTTAATAATATATTCTGCCTCGGGGTGCAATTCAATTACCAAATTTTGAATAAAACACACTTGGTTTTGTTCTGTATACAAATAAGACCAGTGATTACTTTCGGCCAGTTCATCCAATGTCTTACTATACTTTCCCGAGGAAACAATGCAATAATCTACTTCCTGACTTTGAAATGCCGCTATTCTGGCAATTGTATTATCCCACAAATACTCCTCATAGCCTGCGAGAACGTAGCATAACGTTTTTTGATCATGCTTCCGGTCAATGAAATGATAGGTTAGACCGCATCCTCTTTCCAACCCTGTTTGTTCTTCCAGATTATAAAGATTATAAACTTCCATTATCCCATATGCCATCACCTGTTTTCGAATTGCTTCCGCATAATTCACAGCCAACAACACTGCCATTGAATCCTTGTCCATAGTCGTAAGACATTGTGGATTCCTGACAGGAACACCCATATATTCTTTTTGAAATATATATTTAAAATTATCGACTATCATGAGAATATCTATAGACGTTCCAAGACTACGCAATCCATTTATTAATTTTCCAGTTTGTTTTCCAATACCCCACAAGACAATGGGCTTGTCCAACTTATGCTCTGTGAATAGTATATTCAAACTTTCCTCTAAATTCATTTTTATTTTTATACCTCTTTTTTCTATACACAAATAAGCTTAACAGCTATTATTGAAATTTCAGAATACTTTGTTTCTGTATTCCAATATCGCATAACTGCGCTTCTATCTCCTCAACCTGATACTTGTTAGCAATCAGATAAATACATTCCCCAAACCGTTTCACGCTTTCCTGCGGAGCAACAACTATGCAGTCATACTTATGCGTTCCCCACAACTCCCTGTTATTATCACAAATTGCCGCAATTTCTCTCTCATTTTCTTTTAAGAATGCTGCCGCTCGCTTTCCGCAGATTCCCGCCCCAAATATGACTGTTTTCTTTCCCTGGGTTTTGGCCAAAATCAACTCCGTATTTTCTCGCAGCAGCATCTCTCTCTGTTTTAGATCTGCCGCATATTTTTCAATATCATCCGCTATCATCTGAAAATACTGGTAATAAATGTCTAAATCAGCGGGAGAAACCAACTTTAAAGCCAAAGCCTGTCCGATCTGTTCTACAAACCACTTTGCATATGGTTCAATGTGCTCAGAATGCACATCGTAATCTGTTGCCTTTAATAATTTGTTCAGTTCACCATGAAATGACTGCACCATATGGCGGTACAAGCCTGCTGGGTAAACAAGCTTTTTAAAAAGCGTTTCATCTTCCAGCAGACGTTTAAATTCCTGATGAGAATACTGCAGTCCATGCAGGGAATTCATGGAAGAAGTATCCCGGTCTGTCCGGTACCTATAAAAGGATCTGTCTGAATAATATGCTCTTCGGGCGCAGGCCAGCACCTGCTGGGCAAAGCCAATATCCTGAAAAGCCGCTCCTTTAGATTCATTTAACCAAATAGCATTTTCCTTTAGAAATTTCCTGTTATAAATTCCTTTCCAGATGCTATAATCTGCAGCATATAAATATGCTATTTTACTTGGATCAATTACTTTGTTATACTGTAACTTATCTTTTTGCCATAGCTCAATACGCTGAAATACCTTTCTGCCATCCTTTCCTGTATAGAAACAATCATAATTCGCTTTTACAACATCTGCCTTTGTTTGGTCTGCAATGTTATAAAGCGTTTCATACATATCTTGCACTGTATAATCATCTGTCTCAACAATTGCGACATATTCCCCTTTTGCTTCCCTGATGCCCCAATTTACCTGATACCCATAACTTTTCATATCACTATGAAGCAGCCGAATCGGTATTGTGATTTCCGGATTTTCCGCATAGGAACAAAGCTTCTCCCATGTGCCATCTGTAGAACCGGCATCAACACAGATAATCTCTATTTCTCGTAATGTCTGGTTTATGACAGATTGAATACATTCATCTATGTATTCCGCAACATTCAGCGATGGCATAATCACAGATACCTTGGGAGTATCCTTACACTTGCTTTCCACTTTATTTCTCATTCTTTTCCTCTCTTCTGTTTCATTTATCCGTATCTGCAAACAATTTACCATAAAGCAGAACAGTTGTATATGGGCATCACCTTCCGGTCAAATTCATTCTTGCATTTGTTCTCATATTGTGATAAATTATAAGCAGATAAAGGAGCAACCGCCCACAAAGTGGTTGACCTCCCTCATAGGTTTAAACAATAACCCTACCGATACGGGCCAGGTAACAAGGTAGGGCTATTTATTTTCGCTTATTATTCCTATCTATGTAGGCAAGCATCTCGTTACTTCATATATGGTGCCATTCCCCGTTTTTACCGCAATGACACGAATGCAGGGATTTTTATCTGATTCAATCGACTATTCTATTCATATCAAAGTCTTCTTCCATAAAGCGCTCAAAACAGGCTTCCATATCACAAGGAAGTCCTGATTTTTTCAGAATTTGATAGATATTAATTGTACGAATGCCAGTATAGGATTTTAATTCTTCCTCCCATTTCTGTAAATATTGATAAGATGATATGAGAACAGTAGTGACGCCTTTCTGCATCATCTCGACCAGCGTTATAACTTCTATCCCCATTTTTCCACCAACGCATTCTTTGTTGCTATCAATAATGTATTTTACTTTATTTCGCAGCCGCTCTTCCAAAGGCATTAAAAGATTTAATGTATGATAACCGCCACCTCGCAAAGCCAGAATTTCTGTTTCCTTTATCTGTTCAAAGATATTATTTATCACCTCGCACTTTCGCTTATGGAACTCTTTTGTCCGTTCAGCACGTTTTTTCTCGGCCATAATCAAAATTCTGGTATATTGAAACTTGTCAACATGAAAATAATCTGCCTTTTTCTGGCTAATCAATTTTCGCAAATAGTTTAGCCGATTATCAGAAACCATTTTATGGTCATTCTGATGCTTTTGATAATACTCAAATCCATTGTCATAGGAAACAAGCATATCCTCTTCTGTCACAACACCTTGAAATCCAACGTAGTCGAGATTTGTGGAATAATAGTCTTTTGCCTTAATCACCTCAAAAACACGCTCTCTATTATACCATGCAACCTCCTGTATCACCGCATAAGGGCTGCTAAGAGATTTCTCATCAATCATATGATTATCGATCAGCTGCAGGATCATTGGAAGAAAATTTTTGTAGCTAAACAGTCCATTCCAAATATGCGGCATAATATTTTTCTGCTGTATTTTCATAATTATGTGGAATTTTCCCAAAAAACTCATTCCATGATCACTCATATAAATTTTATACATACTGTCTGGCAATAAATCACTCCAGAATTCCAATTGCCGATCCACGTATTTTCTGGATTCCATTTGCTGCCGATCCTTAGATTGTTTGGACCACACCTGTTTTGCAATCTTTTCATTCCGATAGTCGGTAATATAATTAGTACTCTTAACTCCCAATGACACCAGCGGCCAATGCGTATGAGACAATTCATGTAAAATGCTAAATCCCTTTTTCCCTTTCTCTGCTTCGTCTGCAAGATCCGTCAGTGCATCCCAATACAATTGAGTGAAAGAATAGAGATCCGATCTATAGACATGATCCGATAAATCATTTTGCTCCAACCAATGATTTAGATGATTTCCATAATATTTAAAGACATAGTTTCTTTCCTGCAATTCTTTAGCAAGGATATTATCGTCTGAGTCTATTCGAGATAATATATATGTATCATCCTCTATCTGACATTTTCCTGTTAGTAATGTTACCAATGTAGGTGATGTATACGGTGTTACAGTAAAAGCTTTTTCAAATACCAGTGCCTTTCTATCCAGCCCTTTCAAAAAAGGCATCGTTTTATCCATGCCATACTCCAACATATCCAGCCAGAACACGATCACATCTTCCGCGTTTCTCTTTGCCAGGGTATTCTTTAATTCTAAAAGCAAAGATTCTATTTCCTGAGCAAATAAAAAATACTTTTCCGACTGCTCTCTAAATTCCAATGAGTATTTATCTATATTCTCCCTCATTGTAAGAAAATCTTTTGCATAAACACAGTCGAAAATCATTTTCTCTAAATATAATCTTTTTTCCGATTCCTCCTGCGCAGTTTCATATCTTCTCCGATGGAAATAATATATTTGGTTTATATCAATATTCCCATATTCATAAACCCATTTTTCCTGTCTGCCATCCCAATATTGATCATTATATATATCATAATAATTGTGATTGAAGACCAGACCATTACTTTCAAAATGATCATACAAGCTTATAACATATATATTTCTTTCACGCAAATCAACTATCATCTGATCCTTTTGATAATAGGAAACCAGAAGTACTGTTACCCCCCCAGCCTGAATGCTGTCTGCTTCTTGATAAAGCTTGCTGGTAATACTTTCATTATCACGGATGAGCGATTTAAAAAAGCTGATGTCCATTTGATCAATTCCAAGTAAAACAACTTTTTCTGTATGATTTCTAATAGAAGAATAAAGTATTTGCGCCAGTTCTACTGCCTTAACATATTTCCTATAGTCAGAGCATGCAGCATCAACATTATATTTAAAAATAATAGTATTTAATTTTTCTTCAAAGCTCATTAATAACCGCCCTTCCGCTTTGGCAGCTTTTTCTTAATCTTGTCCTTATCTTTTAAGCTTGATTTGCACAATCCCGATATATCTGTATCATACGTTCAATAACTTCATTTTTATTGTTACTTCTCTGTGCTCTTTCCTGTTCATTTTTTGAAATCTTTGCTGCGAAATCAAAATCATTAAAAAAGATGCTGACATAGTAACGCATCATATAACTTTCATTTAGTGGATAGCAATAGCCGGAGATACCATGCTCAATCAACGTTCCAATACCTCCCACATAACTGGAGACTACTGGCACGCCCACCATTTGCGCCTCGCAGACGGAATTGGATGAGTTTTCTATTGTAGATGGTGATAGAAATACATTCGCCTGCAAATACTGCTCATACATTTCTTCTTCATTCAGACGCCCTACAAAACAAATCGTGTCTTCCAAGTCTTCTTCCTTTATTCTTTGTTTTAAATAACCCCCATAATCTGAATTATCTTCCCGCATATCATTTCCCGCTACTATAACACAAAGATCCGGAAACTCTTTTTTCAGCTCGGATAATTCTCTTAACACCAAGTGAAATCCCTTAATCGGATAAGATGCCTGACTAATCAAAATACTGTGCTTCCTACAATTCTGCCAACACCATTTATCATTTCTTTCATAAAATGTCTTTCGCAGGATTTCTCCACATGATAAATACGTAATCTTCCTATTGATCTGTCTGCAACAAGCCTCATCCCACTGGGTTCGTCCTATTGCATATTGTACTTTCCGCAAAACTTCTTTCTCATAAACACCTCCAGCTTCAAATGCTTTCTGTCCCGCTAATATAGAATTATTTTGTCCAAGAATTTCTATCTGCTTTTCCATGCCCAGGCAATAATGCTGCGCATATACAGAAAGCAGCCCCTGTATATTTACCACGACTCGATTCAGCATTCCTCTGCTCTCGCATACCTTTACCATATTATAAGTATGTATATACTCTGTCCCCCAAATATGAACTAAATCCGGTTGAAAATCATTCAATATTTTTTTAAATTGTTCCTGCTGCTCCAATGCTTGTTCATCAAAACTCCATATTGCAGAAAATGAATAATATCTATAATCTTTATAAATACCATCTCTTCTTTTCTCTGGATTCACAATCGGAACACAAATTGCCATTTCCAAATCTTTTTGCTCCGACAAGCTTTCCCACATTCCGCTAAGCCACCCGCCAAACACTGGTTTACGGATTGAAAAGATCTCGCACAATTCAGGAAGCACAATATTGCACAGCCATAATATCTTCATTCATTTCTCCTATATATTTGATTCAAAATTATATTTTCAACCATTACAAAGAACCATCTTTTGTAAGACATAATTTATCATAAAAGCATTTTCCAATGTGATAGGGATTCAACGGATGATAAATTCCCCGTTCTATTTTCGCATAATCTTCATCATCCTTTTCATAACAAAGGAGTGCTTCCAACAATTCATAGACAAAATACATTTCACTATCTATTGGTAATGTCTCCTGAACCAGTAAAACACGTATACCCGAAAGAATGCGGCTTTCCAGTTCCTCTTTTCTATTATTCTCGCAAGCACATTCCCATACTGTTTTATCGGCTATTTTTTTCAATACATATTCTATTTTTTGCTCTGTAGTCATATTGCAATTTAAATATGTCAAAGACTTTAATTCTGCACTGATATTCTTTAAACGTCGGGAGCAAAGTAACTCCTGATAGCTTGCTTTTGGTATTCCCCATTTCTGAAATAGGTTAAGATATTCAAAATACATTTCATTAAACATATCGTGTTCATAAGAATAAAATTTTCCTACCGATGCATTCATTTCTGTAGTTTTATATACATAAAAATCATACACCGGTTCCTTTAAAACAAGTGCAGATTCCACATCTGATGCCAGACTAATATTAAAAAAGTAATCTGCTCCATATACATCATTCCGAAAACGATGCTTTCCCATCAGCTCTCTAGAATATAAATTAGCCTGATTCTGCGCCAAAAAAGTAGAAATAAAATATGGCCACGCAGCTCGTACTTCCTTTTTATTCTTATAAAAAACCTCTTTTGTCACCTTGCGATCAAGCTGCGAAATATCATAAGAAATTATATTCTGCTCGCTGTCACATTCATGCGATAAGACCTTCGTCCATATAATGTCCGGCTGATATTCCTTCACTTTCTCTGCCAATAACCTTAAACTATTTTTTCGTAAACCATCATCTGAGTTTACTATGTAGATGTAATCTCCTGCTGCCGCATCTATACCCCGATTCATACTAGCGTATATCCACTGATTTGTTTGATGAATCACCCTAATCCGCTTATCTTTATCAGCCAATTTATCCGCAATCTGTGGAGTATTATCTGTCGATCCGTCATCTATTATAATCAGTTCAAAGTCAGAGAAATCTTGTTCCATAATACCTTTTACAGCTCGCGGAAAATATTTTTCATTGTTATACACAGGCATAATAATACTTAAAAACATTTATCTTCCTTTCCTCACTCAAAAGCTTTAACACCAATTCTTGCAATTGCCTGCTTATCATAATTTTTATATAAAATTATGCCTATTTAATTGGCCATAATTTATCATTTATTAGTTTATAATTTTATATATTTATCTATAATGTTCTCCGGTTTAATCCAGACAATTTTCTTCTCTGGGATCCCCTTATTTATTAATGTTTCCTTAATCGTTTTAGCCATACTTTCATAATTAATAGCTACTAAAATCACATCATATTCTTTTTCTGCCAAGGCATCAACACTCTCTATTTTCATCTCGCTTTTCTGATATTTCCAATAATCCCTATCCACCCATGATACAAGTTGATAATTCCCTTTCGACTTTATCTGTTTATAAAAAGAGCGTCCTACTTTTCCTGCTCCATATAATACCAAACGTATATTCGGAGATAATCTCTTTTCATCAAAAAAATAATACGGAATTTGGTTTTCTTCCTCTAAACCCATATATGTATTAATACCAAACAACATGCTTTCGATCATATATACCTCAACCTGTTTTTTAATCAGATTATAGCAACCATACTTTTCTGCATTTGTCTTTAAACATATGTACCATTCGTTCAATTCTGTCAAATAATGCATATGCAAACTATGAGTCATTGAACCATCTCGTCTAATATAGTGATAATATATTTTATGTGTAACAAGGATTTTTCTTGCTTGCATACAGCAAACTAAAATTGTTGCCATATCTTCACCATATTTTATCAAGTTGCTCTGTTTGTTTAAAACTTCTCTAACAATACTTGCAGAAATAAGCTTTCCACATACTGAACGAAGCATTCCGCATTTATCGACACTCCCATTATAAATCATATGTCGATAGAAATACTCTTTTTCTATGTCACTTGCATATACTCCCTCTTTCAAACTATCCATTATCTTTGCTTTTGATTCTCCGTCTTCTATTACACACCCTGAAGTCACAATATCTATTTCTTCGTCTTGAAGCAATGAGGCGAGTTCTTCTATCATTTGTTTATCAATCCAATCATCTCCATCGACAAAAAATATGTAGTCTCCCTTTGCAACCTGTACTCCTGCATTTCGTGCAGAAGTCTGACCACCATTTTTCTTATGAATTACTTGAATTCGTTCATCTTGCTTACTTAAATCATCACAAATCTTTCCAGACGCATCTCTTGAGCCATCATCAACAAGAATTATCTCTATATCCTCATACGTTTGTTCTATAATACTATTTACGCACTTTGCTATATACTTCTCTATGTTATATACTGGAATAATAACTGATATTAGCATATCTTTTTACCTCTCTAAGTTTCTTAAATTATTTATATCTCTTTATACTTACACAGGGTTTAAATTATCTTCCTTGGACATATACTCCCATTCTATTCTTTTTATCTGTTTCCTTATATCATAACCTGCATTTTGTATTGCCAATACTGCGCCATTGCGATCACTTGCCGTATCTGTACCAATAATTTCAACTGCCCACTTTTCCACATCCAGTGAAACAAATCTCACATTTCCTGTAATATCTGTTTCTGCAGAAATCTGATCACTCATAATACAAGGAAGTCCCGATGCCTGCGCCTCTATTGCAGATATACTCAGCCCTTCAAAATGAGATGGGAAAGCAAAAATATCCATTGCTTGTAGCCATTTACCTACATTTTCCTGAAATCCCATAAAAATCACCTTATTAGCTACCCCTAAAGAAACCGCTTTTTGATAAATAGTATCTTTTAATTCTCCTTCCCCAATTAATAATAGACGAACATTTTTTTTCATTTGACAGACTTTTCCAAACACCTCTATTAAAAAATCATGGTTTTTTTGATATTCAAAACGGCCTACATGACCTATCAAAATCTCTTCCTTTATTTTTAATTGCTTTCGTACCGCTTGGCGAACCTCCTCTTTATAACTATATTTGCTTATATCAATAGCATTGTTCATAATTTTAATTCTATCCGCATTTATCTTGTCTCCAAACAAAAAATCAGCCGCCATCTTAGAACACGCCCAAAAATCTGTAGCCATACTTTCCGTTAATTCTTCTTTCCTTTTCTGGTGTAATAGGAATTCAGAATTTCTTTGTACCTCATCCCTTACGTCTATCCCAGTATTATGCGCATGTACAATAATTCGTTTTACACCTACCTCCTGTGCCAATTTTTCCACTAAAAAGCTTTTCCACTGTTTTGTATGCAAATGTACAATATCGTACTGTTCTGCTTTCAAAATATTTTTAAATTCCTCAATAAACTGACTTTCATTTTCCTCTGCATAGCACGATATATAATAAATCTTACATCCATCTTCTTCCAATTTATTGGCAAAACTCAGGCCTTTACTCATAGTAGCAAAATCAAAGTGAAATTTTGATTTATCAATAAACTTCCAATTTTGTAAAACATATTGCGTCATCCCACCCCTACCATTACCTATTGGAAATTGTAAAATTTTAATTTTTCTGTCCAAAACATAGCTCTCCTTTTATATAAAATACCCACAATTAGACCACCAGCCTGCTCACCGGATGGGTTTTCCTTTTTTCCGGCGGCGGAAGCTGCTTGTAATCTCCAAATTTAAAGGTTAGATAACTATTATAATTTTTGATTCCCCAAAACTTTACGCCTTCAAATACAATTTCCGCGCTATGCTCATACCAGGCTCTATAGTACCCGTACATCCTGTTGGGAGTGGGAAACATCAGGATCCTCACCATTTTTGTTTTTCTCTTTCCCGCTCTTCGGATCATCTTTTCATAGTATTGAAATACCCTTTTTTCAGGGATTCTGTCCAATATCTGATAGATTGCTCTTTTCCAAAAATTCTTCTCAGAATACCTTCCTACCCTGGACCATAGGATCTTTCTTACGCAAAAGCATTCCAGATTTTTCATGCTTCGCAGAAATAAATTGTCCGGTACTCCGTCTAAGGGAAATATATCTATAAAGATTCCCTGTTCATAGGGCATATGCTCCTGGCCCTCGCGCAGAAACACTGTATGTTTCCTTCGCAGCTTTCCGTAACCCCATCGATAGCCTTTTGTATTCCTGTGGTCCTGAAAATAAAATCTGTCCGTATCCAGCTCCGTTCTGCAGGCAGTCCTGAATTTTTCATATTCAGGCCGCAGCATGGCCACATCCGCATCATCATCCCATGGAATATATCCCCCATGCCGTACCGCCCCCAGCAGTGTCCCTGCTATGATGTTATATCGAATACCGCATTTTCTGCAGATCTTGTCAACCTCCACCAGCATTTCCAACTGTGTCAGCTGTACCTTTCTCAGCAATTCATCACTTAACGCTATCACTCTGTATACCTCTCCGGTTCATTTAAAAACACATCCGTAATTCCCTGCTTTTCTAGGCTTTCCAGATCCAGACGCGTACCCGTTGGCTTCTCCGGATAAAGGTGTCCGGTAAACCAGGCTCTTACCGAATATCCCTGCAAGCGTTCCGCCCCCAGATCCATGCCTCTCCAATAAGGATGCAGAGCCACCGCGCCGCAGCCCCCTTTTAATTTATACAGGCAGTCGGAAACCTTGCTGTCCAAGATTCCCAACTCCGCCTTATCATCCAGTGTCTTCAGTTTCTCCAGGGAAAGGGCGCTGAAAGAAGAATAAACAATGCTTTCCTGCAGTCCTTTTTTATGAACCATTTCCACGATTTTTTCTTCCATGCCCGGATAGGGGAAGATACTGTTTTTTAACTCTATGTTCAGCTTCAGCCCGGCCTTCATGCGGGAAGCCAGCATATCCAGCACCTCTTCTATCACCGGGATTCTCTCCCCGCGTCCATTCTCCGCAGCTATTCTTAGGGTGCGCAGCTGTGAAAGGGTATAGTCCCTTACATAGCCGGTACCGTCCGTTGTCCTGTCCACCTTTTCGTCGTGGAACACTGCCATTTCTCCATCCTTCGTCAGTTGTATATCCAGTTCGATCCCTGCCAAATTCCAAAGTGTCGCAGCCTTTTCAAACGCAGTCAGCGTATTCTCCGGAAAATTCTGACTGCAACCTCTGTGCGCCCATATTTTCATACCTGCCTCTGTTCCTTTATCAAAAATCTTTCCATGACATCCGCCATAGCCTCAGATTCTTCTATGGTGAGCTTAAATTCATTTTTATCGCTTCCGTTGATACTGGTGAGCAGATCACTGATCTCATAGCGCAGCCCATCCCCCAGAAAGCGTTCCGAATATTTTTCCACCTCACGGGGATCTTCATGATGCACTTCAAAATAAGCGGTTTTCCACCAGGGTGCCTCCGCTACGATATAACCGGTTGTTCCGGAGATTAACAGGCGCCCTTCCGATTTCACGCCCAGTCCGCAGGTAACGGTCGCCATGCTGTTGGCATATTTAAAAGCAGCCCTGGTAAACAGATCCAGCCCGTTCTTTCCGCAAATGCTGTCAAAGGAAACCTTTTCAAATTCTGTTCCCAGAAGCTTAAAGACAGGAAGCAAGACATAACTGCCCAGCTCCATAAAACTGCCTCCGTATATCCGGTCCGTCAGTTCTCTGTGGTTAGGATTCTCCAATTTAGTAAAGCAGGCCTCTACATTCCGAATATTTCCGATTGCGCCACTGCAGGCAATTCCCAGCAACTTGTTAAAGCCAGGGCAATAAGCCGTCTTAATGCCTTCGTAAAGGATCAGCCCGTGTGCCTTCGCATAGTCAAACAATTCCTCCGCCTGCTGCCTTTTGAGTGTCATGGGCTTTTCACAAAGCACATGCTTTCCATGCTCCAGCGCAGCCTTGACATACCGGTAATGGGTTTCATGAGGGGACGCTATGTAGACAATATCTACTGTCCCCAGAAAAGCCTCCAATTCCGTATAAGCATCCACGCCCCAGCGTTCCGCAAACTTTTCCGCGCTTTCTTTGTGAGGATTGTACACTCCCTGTACGTTTACACCGCTAACCAGCTTTGCCTCCGGGATAAACCGCTCCGCTATTCTTCCCGTTCCTATGATACCGATCCGCTGAATGTGGTAGTTCCGCTCCCGCAGCATGGTGCTAGATATATTCTTTGTTCTGTCCAGATAGACGACCTGGCAATAGTCGCTCAGATAGTCAAACTGGCCTGTCCAGTCCGATCCTACGGTAAAAATATCTATATGATACTTTTTAATATCGCTGAACTTCTGCCCCGGTGATTCCTCGATAATGACCTCATCTGCAAACCCGGCTTTCTTGACATTTTCAATCCTCGTAACCAAAGAATCCACCACATTCAGCTTTCCCCGGGCTCGATCATAAGCCTCTGTAGTCACGCCTACGATCAGATAGTCACCCAGCGCTTTTGCCCGCTGCAAAAGCCGGTAATGTCCTTCATGAAACAAATCGAATGTCCCGTATGTGATCACTTTTACCATGGGCGTTCTCTCCTGTGTTTATAATCTACTCTTGATAAATTCATGGAGCTTCCTGCCGCAGGTACCGTCCCCGTTCACTGCGATCCTGCCAAAGGCCTGCAGCTGCTTTTCCCTGTCAAACGCGGCCCCGGTAATCCTTTTGTCCAAGAAATCTCTTAGAGAGTTAAAAGCATTTTCGTCGCAGGCGTATTGCAGCCATTCGGAATCTTCACAAAACCCTGCCTCATGTGCTCGTAGCTCCTCTGCGTCAAATTCCATGGGCAGTTCTGTGGCGTTTCCACGCTCCAGATCCACCTTGTATAATTTTCTGTCTACGGAGGAAAAGAGTCTACAGCCCTCATCCCCTGAAGCGTCGGCTCCCGTCAGGAAATCAGCTCTTGGCCGCGGCGCATAGTAGCCGTTCTTTTCCTTTTCCGCAACAGGAAAAGGCGGAATCCATTTCTCCGCTTTGCCGCTTTCCGTATTCAGACGCACGTACATATTGCCCCAGCAGGGCGGCAAGTACATATATTTTCCGCCAAACGCCGGAATCCCAAAAGGATTCCTCATGCAGACAAATCCCAGTACCCGGTGTTCACACTGAAATCCTTCCGGCAGGCAGTCATATTCCCGAAGTTCCCCTGTCTCAGGATTCCATCTGGTAACCACACCGTCTTCTGTAGGCAGCAGCCAGATATTTTCCCCCTGGGGATACAGGATTCTCCACCCTGCGCACTGTTTTGTACCCAGAGCAATTTCCTGGGCTTCCATGGTTTTGATATGAATCTGCAGCACCCGGTCTTCCGTAGGTGACGCCAGTAGCAGATAATCTCTCCATATGCAACTTCCGCCGAACAGGGTTTCTCCCTGTACTTCCTGGGCAAGGAAGTCACTATATCCGTGGATATAGTCCAGCTTATCATTTTGTATATCATACCTTACAATGGCAGGATACTTGTTAGGTAAAAGATACAGATAATCTCCCGCTTTCCATGCGCCAAAAAACGCACCTGGGTACTCCATGTATCTTTTCAGTTCGATCCGCCTTTCAATCTTTCCATCCGCCACTACCAGAATATTCTGCGCATTGGCAGGGCAGACATATACCTTTCCCTGAACCTCTAGTGCTCTGCTATAATAACACCCATATGCGTATTCTGATAGATCGCAGACATAGCGGTAACGATAGTCCTGATCCTGTGCCCGGTAAAGTTTATTTCCCTGGGTAATGATCCATTCATTAGAATCCTCCGTACAAAATGAGGGGATAATCTCGCCCCGCCAGTCTTCCGGTTCCGGTGCGGTGTGAATATTGTTGTTGAGAATAAAAAGAGGTTTTCCCGCAAGACCAAACATTGCGGTTACACTGGTACCCGAATCTCCGATATAAGCATCACAGAGCGCAATCGTCTTCTCCATATCCGGCGTATCGTCATAAATGCCCAGCTGATTTTGTATAAAGTACTGTTTTAATTCCTGATATACCGGGTGGTACTCTTTCCGCATAGATTCAAAGGTAGACTCTAACAGCGGATGGGGCCGCCAGATCAGGCAGGTATCTTTCCTGCCCATAAAACATTCAAAAACATATTTCATTTTCTGTAGGAAATTGTATGTATTGCCTAACATTCCCCCGATACTTGTATTATAAAAATAAACCTTTTTCCCCCGCAGCGTCTCTTTCCACTCTGCCGGAGGCTCAGGCGGATTCGCGCACAGTCTTATCACTTTGTCAAATTTAGGGGATCCCAATATCAAAAGCTTCTCCTGCGAAATCATCGGATCTATAAATTTCCTGAATTTTTCCGCCTGCAGCACGATATAGTCCGCGTACAGGTATCCCGCGCAGAGGGCCTGACCGGTGCTCATGCCTCCTGCCGTAGCATAATAAGGAATATAAACCAGGCAGTCCGTATATTTTTTCAGTTCTCTGGAATAATAGTCCGGTGCCACGCTGGTGACCGTATTTCCTTCATCATAAGGATTATGAATATAAATAACGTCAGGCTCTTTTGCCTCCAGACTGTAATGTTCATAGTAGGTTATAGGAACGTCATCCGGAAAATCCATTCCTTCATAGTGCAGTTCTCCCAGAGTGCCATCCGGATTCTTGTCAAAATAAGGAATAGGGATCACGTAAACTTCACAGTCTTTGTCCTCTTTCGCAGCCTTCCAGACACTTTCCATGCTGTCCCACATGGACGCCTTATAAGGCAGGAACACAATTTCCTTTTTGGATTCCGGCAGATCATAGCGCACACTGTTTGCCGCTTTTGTCAACAGATCCCTCATTTTTTTGATATGCTTCGCGGCTGCGCTCTTATCTTCCCATGCAGTGCTTAAAAGATAAAGTTCCTCACAGTAATCCTCCAGCAGCTTAACGGCATAAGTTCCCTCGCCCTCCTGCTGCTCGATCTTATTGCCTGCGATAATAGCCCCTTCCTGGCATTCTGTGATCACTTCCAATGCCTTGTCCGGATCCAGTACATGCAATGTTCTCTGTAATGCCTCCCCGGCCCTGTTTAACTGCTTTATCACGCCGATTAGTTCCACTCTTACTTTTTTCCGCATATGCTTATGCTCTCCCCGCACAAAAAAATCTGTCATTGCATCCGGCAATAACAGATTTATCTTTTGTCTGCCTCCCTGCAACCCCCACAGCTTTCCCTGCTAAATATAGTTTGTATATATATCGGCTGAATTGATTTAAATCTTTATAGGTGTCTGCTGATTTGCCAATGCGCTGTAAACGTAGAAAGATGCCATTATCGGGAATGCGATATATATTGTGATAAGCAGATACCATCCGGGGCTAATGAATAAAAACACAAACGGTTTGACACTTGCACTTCTATCTTCAGAAATGACCCTGGGTACCAATAATCTGATGTGCTGATCAGAAACGACTGCGCATATACATAAGGATATTTTATACCCCACTTAACCCATAAATGAAAATAAGCGCCTATATTTTCCAAAAAAATTCCGCATCCGCTTTCTTATAAATTATCTATCCTCTCTTTTATTATTACCCTTCCTTCTGTACTTTTCTCAATTCTGGTATATACTTTCCTCAAGCCCTCTTCACCCTCTATCATTTTCACAAAACTTAAATATCCGGCAATCTGTTTCCCAAAATAATATTTCTCTCTGTTTTCCTTGTCGTTGTCCATCTCTATATATTTCAAATAACATTTGGCAATATAATTTTTATATGTCTTGCCAACACTTATAACATTTTCATTTCCATTTTTAATTATATTCAATCCCAAATATTTTATATGCTCTCCGTTCTTTATCAAATCCCTTCTCATATATTTTTTCTCATTTAAGGTTAGTCCCAACGCACTAAGTTTCTTCCCTAACAATGACTTTATTCGCTGTTCTTCTTTCTGACTAATAATATCAAAACGAGAAATCAATATATCATCCGCATACCGTGTATAAATATAACCATCTCCCAGTTCGCTGGCAAATTCCCTATCAAACTCTTTCATATATATATCCGACAATATTGGTGATGTGATCAACCCTATTGGCATATTCTTTTCCACAAAAGAAGTATCCAAAATGATTGACATCTGGTTTTCATAAATCGGATCCAATTCAAATTCTTTTATTAACTTTTTTACTAACTTCTTCTTTTCTATTGAGTTAAAAAATTTATGTATATCAAATTTCAGAAAACTGATGCTCTGTTTGTGGCATTCCGCGCACGCCTTAACTGATTTTCCTTTTTGGTATGCAAAAGAATGCTCGTCAAACAGATGTTCTTGATTTAATATAGATGCCATCTTTTCATGCAGCACCCGCATAGATTGTCCATTTTCATCGCTTTCATATGTGATGATTTTCCTTCTTTTATCTCCTGTATTTAATTCAAATCTCCTAAAGCACTCAAACCTCTTTTTACTAAACGATTCTATAAAATCCATATCTGCTGCATTCAAGGCAAAAAAATCTATGGGATTTCTTTGCAAATCTAATTCCTTTACTATCTCATTCTTGCCAACAAAATAATAACCTTTTAACCTTGCATTTTTATGATAAGTAAAAATAAATGTTACAATATGCTTAACAACTTCCTCAATATCCTTTATCAAAACCGTTTGTATACTGATTTCAGTCTTCCCATTTAATCCAAGAAAAGTATTTTTTAACACAAAGAACATAAGCAGGCTTTTCAAATGAGCTACCACATTGTCTACATTATAGTGATCAAAATCCAAGTTTTTCTTTTTTCTTAAATTTTCGGCATATTCCGAATATACAATCCCTCCAACAATATAGAAAAGTAATTTAACAGAAATAAATACAACTAGACTATTTTCTCCTTTATCATACTGATAATTTATACAATAGTCTTCTTTCGGGTAGCTATCACTGCACCTTAATATGATCTGATATTCGGGTTTGATATTTTCTTTATAATCCCGCAATATATCTTGTTTCAAGGCCACAGGCAACTGATTATCAATGAATTTATAAAACTCTCCTACATAATCAGTTGAGAATGCCACTCTTTCAATTCCGGGATGATAATAAACTTTCTTCACTCTATCCCTATTGTCTTCTAAAACCACATCTTTAGTAAATGCACCTATATTATCGCAATTTTTTTCTCGTTCATATGGTATTAATACATATATAGAATTATTGTATGCGCTATTGGTAAACAACCCCAACTCTACCGCCGACGACATTGTATCCAAGAAAATATATGTTTTATGCGAAATACCAGCGAAAATTTCTTCCAGCAGCTGTATACTGACTGAATTATCCCCTATATTTTCCTTTGTCAAAAAATCATCGATTATCAAAGGCAAGCACTGCTGAGGAAATTCTGCCAAGAAAAAATCCTGTAATATTTTTCTTCTGTCACTTTTATCAGAATTATTATAATAGGGGCCACACAAAAAGACTATCGGCTTATCTATTTTTATTTTATCTTTTAGTATATATGTCATATCATTTCTCCGTACAAAAAAAGAATCCTACAGTAGGTAAGAAGGCATATGCTTAGAGCGGTGCGGCTCTAGGAGCGTAAGCTAGCGAGTAGAGCAAGGCGATCTAAGCATATGCCTTATTGCCTACTCAAGAACTTCTTATAAATGCTTCGTCGAGACTGTAAAAAATTCTGTGTAAACTAAATACAGGATAAGTTATATCTATCCTCCCGGATCAATGTTAAAATAAAT
>CANRMI010000015.1 GCA_947631685.1 uncultured Lachnospiraceae bacterium | reverse complement strand
TGAAGAGATAATCAAGATTCGCCACCTGATAGAGGTGGCGATACTTTTTCGGGCAGGCGAGTTATTTGCCTGATACAACCATTCCAAGAAATGTGATTCAAAGAAATTATTTACTAACTTACAACTTGCGTCTGTAGTTCCATCGAAGAGCCTATTAATTTCATCCTTGGTAAGCTCTTGTTGTGTTGTAAACATTGGATCCACTAACTGCGCTAAAAAAGAATAAACCAATAACTTTAGAAAAATATTAAAGAATGTCTGCATTGAAAAAAGGTATCTCTTACTATCAATTTCAAAAAGATCTCTAATTCCATACATATCTTTTATCTTTGAAGACACCTCTGTAAAATCTGTTGCATCCTCATCATCACCATACATTACACCAAATACACGATTCCACTCATCATACAAAGTTTTAACACGATTATTAAATGTATTTTTGGTAGTATCCAGATTATCACTAAGGCTATTATAAATTGTTAATATACTATCTCGCACATAATCACTTTTAGCGTTTATCACAGCACAAAGCATCTGCTTTGAAAGAGAAATCTTATCAGTCTGCTTCAAGAGCAAGGCAAGTCTTTTAATACCTTTGGAAAAATCTTTCACTTCATATGTGAATTCGATATTTATAGGCTCATTTATCTCTACTTTCACCTTGCTTATATCAGGTAATGCTTTTTGTGTAGAAGGAATAAATCTTGCGAAAATAAATTGTTTTCCGTCAAATCCAACACCAATACCTGACAAAATTTTCTTTACGATGACATCAATTTTATCATTGACAATTATTCCCGCATTACTCAAAATATAGTCATACAAACCATGATCTGTATTATTCCTTCCATACACAGCTTCTCTTATTCCTGAAGCTTTATCAAAATATCCTTTTTTCTTAAATTCAAATGAAATATTTTGAAAAGTCGCATCAGTTCTTCCTCCTGCTTTTAATACATCCTCACTATGATATTGTCCAGCCATCTCCGGATTTAACTCTTCTAGTAATGGTTTTATTATATCTGAATGAAAATGAAGTTTTATATCATCTTCATTATTAAAAGTATTCTTTCTAAAATTCGTTTCTAATTCTCTTAAATTCATAATCCACCTCCACTATTTTTTATTATACATACAAAAATCTCATTGGTCAATGGCATTTTTAAGTATTTTTATCCTCATTTTTCGTATTATTTACTAATTGGTCAATAGAAAGGAGCATTTATCGAAAATAGAATGTAACAATGATTAAACACATATCAAATAACAGCAAAACGGCCATATCCGGATTTCCGAATATGGCCGTTCATACGGTATCTCTATTCCATTACAAATACTTCTTTAACAGTTCCGCCTTATCCAGCTTTTCCCAAGGCAGATCCAGATCGTTTCTGCCGAAATGCCCGTAGGCAGCGGTCTGCCGGTATATGGGACGGCGCAGGTCCAGCATCTTGATGATACCGGCCGGACGCAAATCGAAGTTTTCCCTGATGATGCGTACCAGCTCCAGCTCCGAAAGCTTGCCGGTGCCGAAAGTATCTACCCTGACAGAAGTGGGCTGCGCTACGCCGATGGCGTAGGAAAGCTGAATCTCACATCTTTCCGCCAGTCCTGCTGCCACAATGTTCTTCGCCACATAGCGGGCAGCGTAGGCAGCGGATCTGTCCACCTTGGTGCAGTCCTTTCCAGAAAAAGCGCCGCCGCCGTGTCTTGCGTATCCGCCATATGTATCCACGATGATCTTACGCCCCGTTAAGCCTGCGTCCCCGTGAGGTCCGCCGATGACAAAGCGGCCGGTAGGATTGATAAAATATTTGGTGTCCGCGTCCAGAAGCTCTTTGGGCAGCACCGGATCAAAGACATATTTCCGAATATCCTCATGGATCTGCTCCTGCGTCACATCAGGATCGTGCTGTGTGGACAGCACTACCGCTTCCAGACGGACGGGCTTTCCGTTCTCATCATACTGTACGGACACCTGGCTCTTGCCATCCGGACGCAGATAAGGCAGGGTTCCGTCCTTTCTTACCTTGGTCAGCTGCAGTACCAGCTTGTGGGCCAGGGAAATGGGATAGGGCATATATTCTTCCGTTTCGTTTGTAGCGTAGCCGAACATCATACCCTGGTCGCCGGCGCCGATGGCCTCCAGCTCCTCGTCCGACATGCCCTTTTCCGTCTGCTGCTGTTTGGCTTCCAGAGCCTTGTCCACACCCATGGCAATGTCAGAGGACTGCTCGTCAATCGCTACCATGACTGCGCAGGTTCTGCCGTCAAAGCCCACTTCGGAGCTGTTATAGCCAATTTCCGTCACCGTATCCCTGACGATCTTCTGGAAATCAATATGCGCCTTGGTGGTGATCTCACCGGTCACCAGTACGAATCCCGTACAGCTGGCGGTCTCGCAGGCCACGCGGCTCATGGGATCCTGCTCCATTAACGCGTCCAGGATAGCATCCGACACGGCATCGCACATTTTATCGGGATGCCCCTCCGTAACGGACTCGGAGGTAAACAACAGTTTCTCTTTTTCCATATCTTCCTCTCTTTCTGCCGTATGGCTTACGGCCTTCTAACATTTTGTAAAATAAAAGTCCGCTTGGATAAGCGGACCTGATACCTGGATTCAAATCCTCTTATTGTTCGGCCTGCGGATCGCAGGAGTCTCGCTCAGGTGGGCACCTTCCGCATAGCGGGGTTGCCGTGGCTTCTCAGGTCCTATGTACCTCCACCACTCTGAATAAGAGAACCATATGCTATTGAATTTAGCTTTTCAGCCTATTTTTAATTTAAACTTCTGTACATCCCTGTCGGAATCTACCTTTTCAATCTGGGCGCCCAGCGCCTGAAGCTTTAAATGGAAATCCTCATAGCCTCTCTGGATGTAGTGGATGTCCTCCACACAGGAATACCCTTCCGCAGCCAGCGCCGCTAAAACTAAAGCAGCTCCCGCCCGCAGATCCGGTGCGCTGATGCTGGCGCCGGTATAGTGGGAAACACCGTTTACAATGGCCGTATTGCCCTCCACTTTGATACTGGCACCCATGCGTATCAGTTCATCCACATATTTGAAGCGGTTTTCAAAGATGCTCTCCGTCACAATGCTGGTGCCCGTGGACAGAGCCAGCGCCACGGTGATCTGGGGCTGCATATCCGTAGGAAAACCCGGATAGGGCAGCGTCTTGACCTGGGTGTGCCTTAAGGGCTTAGCCGCTACCACACGAACCGCGTCGTCGGATTCCTCGATCTCACAGCCGATCTCCAAAAGCTTGGCTGTAATGGATTCCAAGTGCTTGGGAATCACGTTCTTGACGGTAATATCTCCCTTGGTCACAGCGGCGGCGAACATAAAGGTTCCGGCTTCGATCTGGTCGGGAATAATGGCATATTCCGTACCATGGAGACCGGCAACGCCCTTGATACGGATCACATCCGTACCCGCGCCCTTGATATTGGCGCCCATGCTGTTCAGGAAGTTGGCCAGATCCACCACATGGGGCTCCTTGGCCGCATTCTCGATAATAGTGGTTCCTTCTGCCATAGCCGCCACCATCATGATGTTGATGGTCGCTCCTACGGAAACCACGTCCATATAGATGTGGCTGCCCCGCAGGCGTTCCGCGTGAGCTTTGATCAAGCCGTATTCGATCACTACGTCCGCGCCCAACGCGCGAAATCCCTTGATGTGCTGGTCTATCGCCCTGCAGCCGATGTCACAGCCGCCGGGCAGAGCCACCTCAGCATTTTTATATTTAGCCAAAAGCGCGCCGATAAAGTAATAGGAGGCGCGGATCTTACGAATATTGTCCCCATCTACCACATAGTTGTGAATCTGGGAAGCGTTAATGGAAACGCTGTGCCTGCCGGTTCGGTTTACGATGACGCCAATCCCCTGCATGGCCTCCAAAAGTACGTTGGTGTCCCGCACATCGGGTATATTATCTATCTGTACCGTGTCATCCGTCATAATGGAAGCTGCGATAATAGGAAGGGCCGCATTTTTGGCGCCTCCTATCTCCACTTCTCCGACCAATGGATTTCCGCCTTTAATTGCGTATTGTTCCATCTCTATCCCTCTATAAATACTTCTCAAATTCAATATCTTTTACCATTATATACCGCAGAGACCGATTTGTAAATAGGCATACTCGTTCTCTGCTCAATACACACTCACTCTCCGCTCAATTCAGATAAGAAAGCGGGTTCACCTGTTTGCCGTTAATGAGTATCTCAAAATGCAGGTGGGGCCCCGTAGTGACACCGGTATTGCCGCTGAGGGCAATCTTCTGGCCCTGCACTACCTTCTGGCCGCTGCTCACCAGCACTCTGCTCAGATGGCCATACCGTGTCTGGCTGCCGTCCTCATGCTGGATATAAACTACATAACCGTAACCGCTTCCCCAGCCGGCCTTGACTACCGTACCGCCGCAGGAAGCCACTACCGTGGTACCCGTGGGTACTGCCCAGTCCACGCCCTTATGATAGGTGCTGGCACCTGCCGTAGGCCGGGACCTGCGCCCGAAGCCCGAGGTCAGTTTTCCTCCCGAAATGGGCTTGATATAGGAGGGAGGCGTCTTGGTCCCTCTTTCTACTATCTTGGGAACCGCCTCCATAAGGATCTCTTCCTTTACGATCTCCCGCTCTACTTCCTTGTCGTTGCGGTAAGAAACTATGGCTATGATCCTCCTGAAGCCCGCGGAAGGCTCCTGCAGTGTCTTAGTCTCATAGGTGTACCAGTTATCATTGTCCACATAAATAACGTCCGCGTCGTAAATTTCTTCGATGTATTTCTCTTCCTGCCTGTCCACGGAAAGTTCCGGCTCCGGCACTGTGATGATCAACTCCTGCCCTGCCCGGATCGTGGTATTGATGTTCTCTAAGCTGTCATTCATCTCCACCAGGGTTTCCATAGGGATATTTACCGTAAGCGCGATCCCGGAAAGAGTATCCCCGGGCTGCACCTCGTAGACAGCACTCACTTCCTGTTCCTTGATGACCTCCTCTACAGCCTGATCTAACGGCGTCAGTTCGCTTTCGTCCAGATAGGCCTCCACGACCTCTACCTCTTCCGCAAAGCTCATGCTGATCAGTCCCTGCTCGTAATCCTCAAAGTCCTTTTCTACAATGGGCTCTGCCTCCTCAAAGGCCGCGGCGAACACACCGTCCAGGCCGCCCCTCTGTGCGGGCATGGCGTTGGCTTCCAAAACCTCATCCTCTGTTTTGCTGGTATCCAGGATCTGTGCGGTCAGCACATTGAACTCCCTGCCCTCCACATGCGCCAGCTCCACCTTGTACTTGCCCTCGTAGTCATACTTGTCCACCGCGGTCTGGAGAAGCTGCTCCACTTCTTCCCTGCTTCCCAGATTCACCATGTAATTATTGACCTTCATAACATAGGAGCGCTGCATGGTTTCCCGGATGTTCCGCCTTAACACCTGCTGCATGTTCTCCCGGATCAAAGTCTCATCATCTATCTTTCCCCAGAGTACGGCCTGTCCCTCCAGGCTCATGTCCACATCGATAAATACCAGCTCGTCCTCATTCTGCACCAGCTCCCTGCGGGCCTCCTGCAAAAGCGCCTCCGCGCGGTCGGACTCTCCCACCACGCCCACGCTCTCCCCGTTCAGATAAACGGTAAAAAAGTTCTCCTCGGGTGCTTCCCATTTGACATAGGCCGGAAAAAAGAGAGCTGCTACAAAAAGTATGCCCGCCGCCAGCTTCATGTATGTATATCTTAATCTTTTATAATGCTTGGTAATTTTTTTCAACATAATATTTTCCTACTGTAAAACAATAACCACAACTACTATATTAACAGCATTTTTTTGAGTTGTAAAGGCATTGTTCCCTGATATATAATGATAAAAAGGAGGTCCACGGATGGAGCCTGTTATCTTTCACATTGATGTCAATTCCGCTTATTTAAGCTGGACTGCCTTAGAGCGCCTAAGGCAGGGCGACGGCGTGGATCTGCGTCTGATCCCCGCCATTATCGGCGGCGATATGAGCAGCCGCCACGGCGTAGTCCTAGCGAAGTCCCTGCCCGCCAAAGCTTTCGGCATCGTGACCGGTGAGCCGGTGGTAAACGCGTTCAAAAAATGCCCCCAGCTCACCATGGCCGCTCCCGATCATGCCATGTATTCCCAAAAAAGCAAAGCCCTTATGGCATTCTTAGCCGGCATCTGTCCCGACATTGAGCAGGCCAGCATCGACGAGTGCTACATGGACTTTTCTTCTACCGCCCATCTGTATTCTTCCCCCACAGAGGCGGCAATATCCATAAAAGACGAAATTTACCGCCGTTTTGGCTTCACGGTCAATATCGGTATCTCCAACAAAAAGGTGCTGGCAAAAATGGCCTCCGACTTTGAAAAGCCCAACAAAGTCCACACCCTCTATTCCAGCGAGATCCGGGAAAAGCTCTGGCCCCTGCCGGTTTCTTCCCTGTTTATGTGCGGAGCCTCCAGCGTAAAAGTACTGCAGAAGCTGGAGATCCTCACCATAGGACAGTTAGCGCAGTCCGATCCGGCCATTTTAGTTTCTCATCTGAAAAGCCACGGTATGCTGCTCTGGAATTACGCCAACGGCATAGACGATTCCATTGTGATCTCCGAACCTGTGAAGCGCAAGGGCGTGGGCACCTCCACTACCTTAAGCCGGGATGCGGTAAAACGGGAAGAAGCCGCCAGAGTGCTGCTCTCCCTTTCCGAGTCCGTGGGGAAGAGCCTGCGGGAAGCCGGCGAAAACGCTGGTCTTATCTGTGTGGAGATCAAGTACGCCACCTTCCAGTCGGTTTCCCACCAGACCATTTTAAAAGTCCCTTCCTCTTCCACGGACACTATTTACCGGACAGCCCTTGCTCTCTTTGACTCTATCTGGAACCATCAGCCCATACGCCTGTTAGGGGTACGTGCCTCCCATCTGGTTTCCGAGAGCGAGCCCGTTCAGCTTTCCCTCTTTGAGCCAAATCCCGCCGGTATCTCCGACGAAAAGCAGAAAAAGCTGGACGCCGCCTTAGACTCCATCCGCAGCCGTTACGGCTCCTCCTCCATTGTGCGGGGCAGCCTGTTGCCGGAACTTTCCGGCAAAGAAAAAGATGCCAGGAAACACTCCTGACATCCCTATCTTTCTTCTATTTTGCTTCTATCTTTTCAGCCGTTCTTCGGCTTTTTTCTTACACTGTAGCCAAAGGTACCCAGCTGCCGCCCCAGGGAAAAATACGCTCCATGGGAATAGACGATCGGATGGGCATCCTCCAGTTTAAACTTCTGCCCGTCCATATATTCTTCCTGCACGTGCACCGCGGCCACCTTGGCCAGAAACATGTCGTGGCTGCCCAGGGGCTTTATTTCCGTCACCCGGCACTCTATATTCACCGGGCTTTCCCCGATCAAAGGAGCTTTCACTTCCTTTGCCGGCAGGGCCGTAAGATGCATATCCTTAAATTTATCCGTATCCCGTCCGCTTTTTACGCCGCAGTAATCCACGGCGTACACCAGCTCCTCCGTGGTCAGATTGATCACAAATTCTCCGGTTTCTTTCAGCATCCCATAGGAATATCTCTCCGGTCTTACGGACACGGATACCATGGGCGGATCGCTGCATATCGTTCCCGTCCACGCCACCGTCAGCACGTTCTTCTCCCCGTCTGCGCCGGTTACGCTGACCAGCACCACCGGCAGGGGATAGAGCATATTTCCCGGTCTCCAGATCTGCTTTCCCATTTGGTTCCCTCTAAAGAGCTAAAATTATATAATATGCAGATACACCAGTATCTGAAATGCCAGCCCGGCTACCGACGCTAAAAGCGCCACCGCGGAAATGCCCAGTACCGCGCCCAGCTTGCCTGACAGAGAAGAAATGGTCTTGGCCGTGGCCTCGTTCTGCTTGCCGTTTTCGTCCACCATGGCCGCCTGTACATTCCGGTATACCTTCACATTTTCCTTGTGCACATGGTCGCTTAACTGCTCAAACTGCTCCGCCTGCGCTTTCTTCAGCTCTTCCAGCAGAGCCTGCAGCTCCTCCGTATTGGCAGAGCCGCCCTGTGTCTGCATAGCTTCGATCTTAGCGATTCCCGTGGATAAGAGCTCCTCCATTCTGGACATGTTCTCGTCCATCCTGCCGATGCCCGCGTCCATCCTGTCCATACCGGCATCCACTTTAGCAATGCTGTCCTCGGTCCTGACAGTATTTTCCGCAATCTTTCCCAGTACCTGCTGCGCGCTGGCGCTGCTTTCTTCCATGCGTCCCAGGGTATTTTCCGTCTTGACGGTGTTCTCCACCATACGGTGCAGCATCTGTTCAAACCTGTCGCTGCTGCCCTCCATACGATCCGCCGCTTCTTCCGTCTTTGTCAGGCTCTCCTCTATACGGCTCAGCGCCTGCTCCGCTTTCACGGCATCTTCCCGGACGCTCTCCGCGCTCGTCTTTATCTGCTCCAAGCCCTCATCCAGTCTGGTCTGCGCCTGTGAAAGATCGGGCGCTTCCCTTACGGGCATAACCGGCGCCACAGGTGCCTGCGCGGGCTGGGCGGCCGCTTCCTGCAGTCTGCCCAGACTCTCTTCCGCTCTGGACACTACCGCTTCCAGCTTATTTAAGCTTTCCGCCGTCCGCACCGCGTTCTCCGCGATACCATCTATACCGGCTTCCATCAATTCCTGCGTTTTAGCCACGCTCTCCTGTGCCTTGGCAGTGCTCTGTGTGAGAGCGGCTGCCCCCTGCTCGCACTGCTCGGCAGTTTCTTTCAGTTTCCGTATTACCGCTTCATATTCTGCGTCCCGGCTCTGAGGTGGCTGCGGCGCTGCCGCTCCGCTGTTCTCAGCCGCAACATTGGCCTTGATGATTTCCTGCGCATTCAGTCTCTGTGCCAGTTTATCCATAAATGTATCCATAACTCATCCTCCAGATATGTTTTTTCTGCGGTTTTTCCTATTTTATCATTTTTTCGGGGAAATTACAATATAAAACAAAATCCGGATAGGTCTTTTCTCCTATTTTTTCTTCTGTTTTTGTGCATTTTGCATATTTTTTCCATTATTTTTTTGATTTTTTGTAAATTTTACCTTTTCTTTACATGTTGTTCATAGTTTGTTCATATTCCCTTGCTATACTATGTTTAACAACAAAGCAAGTGACATTTCATTTGACACACATAGATAATTTTTTTCATAATAGCCCCGGTGCAGAGATGTATCGGGGCACTCCTCATTTTCAGGGGCTTTTCCCTGCCGTCCGATTTCCCTGCCGCTTTTATCCTGGCGTCCGATTCCCTGCCGCTTTTATTCTGACGCCCGATTTCCTGCCGCGCTCCGCGGCAAAAGAACTTCGCGGCAAAAGAAAAAGGCCGCTACGCTTCAGCGGCCTCTTCTGCAGCACTCAGCTCCAGAATCTCTTCATTTAACAGCAGCATCCTCTCATCCAGATCCGACACCAGCTTGGCGCATTCCACCAGCTCGTTTTTGATGTGTTCCGGTGCCGCCCCTTCAAATTTATAGTGCATCTTATGCTCTAAACTGGCCCAGAAATCCATGGCTACGGTACGGATCTGAATCTCCACCTTGGTATCCACGATCCTGTCCGAAAGATATACGGGTACGGACACCAGCATATGGTAACTCTTATAGCCGCTGGCCTTGGGATAAGTAATATAGTCCTTCACGGAAAGCACCTGAATGTCCTTCTGCTCCCTGATCATATCCGCAATCCGGTAAATATCCGACGTGAAAGAGCAGATGACACGGATGCCCGCAATATCATTGACATACTGGATCATATTCGCGATGGTGGACTCATAGCCATGTCTTTTGAGCTTCTTGACAATGCTCTCCGGCGTCTTGATCCTGGCCTTGATATGCTCTATGGGATTGTATCTGTGCACATGCTGGAACTCGTCGTTTAAGATCTCCATTTTGGTCTGCACCTGCTTTAACGCGGCAGAATAGGTAAAAGTCACTTCTGTCCAGCTGTCCACCTCATTGTCTTTATAAGTCCGGTAATCCATGCAAACATCACTCCTTATTCCCCACCTCGGATAAGATTATCTTACCACATCTTTGAAATTTTTTGTATATTTTGGACAATATTTTAACATTAATTTAAGAATTTATGTGACATTTTTTATTTTTCTGCTATAATAAGACAATACCTATATTCGACAGCAAAAAGGAGAAGCCTATGTTTCGTCTCTGGTTCAAGCTTTTTTCAGACAACCGCATGATCAAAGACACGGTCATCGAGGATAAGAGCGGCGATACCCGCACGCACAAGGTCTTTCACGCTCTGGACGAGGCCTGCCTGCAGCTCCAGCTGGAGCATCCGCTCTGGCTGGAATCCAATATATCGGATTTCCGGCGCTTTTCCAAGGTCCGCTTTACCCAGGACAGCTTCATCAATCCCATCCCCTTTGATTATATGGAAATGCAGGTGATCGAAGAAGACTAAAATCTCCTATTGACATTTCTATCCATGTAGTGTAGTATCTTTTTATGTAATACGTAGTTTTTAAAACTACATGTCGCAATTTTAAATCCATTTAACGTATAATTCCATGAAAGAAGTCAAAGCTACATGGCAAAGGAGGTTTTATCATGCAGATTACCATTCGGGAACCGGGCAGCGCGATCACGCACTTCATCGGTATGATGCTTGCCATTTTCGCGGCTGTCCCACTGTTAATAAAAGCCGGAGTTACCTCCGGCAGTAGAAACTTTATCGCTATGTCCATATTCATGCTGAGCATGGTGCTGCTCTACGGGGCCAGCACCGCATACCATTCCGTCAATATCAGTGGGAAATCCCTGCGGATCTTCCGCAAGATCGACCACATGATGATCTTCGTCCTGATCGCAGGCTCCTATACGCCGGTGTGTATGATCGTGTTAGGCGACAGAGAGGGATATACTCTGCTTTCCGTAGTATGGGGCATCGCTATCGCGGGCATGGTCATCAAAGCCTGCTGGATCACCTGCCCTAAGTGGTTCTCCTCGATCATTTATATTTCCATGGGCTGGGTATGCGTCTTCGTGTTCAGAAGACTCTTTACCTCCCTTCCCCTGGGCGCCTTTTTATGGCTTTTGGCAGGAGGCATCATTTACACTGTGGGCGGCGTCATCTACGCCTTAAAGCTGCCCCTCTTCAACTCCAGACATGCATTTTTCGGTTCGCATGAGATTTTTCATATCTTCTGCATGGCCGGCAGCGCCTGCCATTTTATCTTTATGTACTGCTACGTGGCGTAGGCACACCGCCTACTCCCCATAACCGTCGGGATTCTGGCTCTGCCAGTGCCAGGAATCCCGGCACATCTCTTCGATTCCCGGGCACTGGGCTTTCCAGCCCAGCTCTTTCGCCGCCTTTTCCACATTGGCGTAATTTTCAGGCACGTCCCCTTCTCTTCTCGGTTTGATACTGTAGGGAATATGAACCCCCGTAGCCTTTTCAAAGCTGTTTATGATCTCCAATACGCTGGAGCCTTTTCCCGTTCCCAGATTATAAACACAGAAGCCGGCGTTTTCTTCTATTTTCTTTAAGGCCTTGACATGTCCGGCCGCCAGATCCATTACGTGCACATAGTCCCTTATACAGGTGCCGTCCGGCGTGGGATAATCGTTGCCGAATACACCCAGTTCCTTGCGCTTGCCCACCGCCACCTGGGTGATATAGGGCATCAGGTTGTTGGGAATGCCGCTGGGATTTTCCCCGATCAGACCACTCTTATGGGCGCCAATGGGATTGAAATAACGCAGCAGGATCACATTCCACTCTTTATCCGCGTACTGGATGTCCTGCAAGATCTGCTCCAGCATGGATTTGGTCCAGCCGTAGGGATTGGTGCAGGTCCCCTTGGGCGTTTCCTCCGTAACGGGCACCTGCGCAGGCGTGCCGTACACGGTAGCGGAAGAAGAAAAGATGATGTTCTTTACCCCGTGTTCCCGCATGGACTGTACCAGAGTCAGGGTGCCGGTAATGTTGTTGTGGTAATATTCCCAGGGCTTCTGTACCGACTCCTGCACCGCTTTTAATCCCGCGAAATGGATCACTGCGGTAATCGTTTCCTTTTCCAATATGGCGTCCAGAGCCGCCTTATCCAGAATATCCGCCTTATAGAAAGGTACGGACTTGCCCGTGATCTGCGCCACCCGCTCCAGGGACTTCTCACAGGAGTTGCTTAAATTGTCCAGTACTACTACATCATATCCCGCATTCTGCAGTTCCACTACCGTATGGCTGCCGATATAACCGGCGCCTCCCGTTACTAAAATAGCCATGTTCTATCTTCCTTTCTTCTGCGTTTTTACTCTAAAGTTCCACGCCGTTTTGTAAGAGCAGCGCTCTCGCGCTCTCCACGGAATCGATTCCCGTTTTGTTCTTAATAGGGGCAAATTCCCTTTCCCGCACCACCTCAAAGGGCAGGCAGCTCTCCAGCTGATGGATCATATCCAGCACAAGATTTTCAAATTTATAGCCGTTGGGCTCTTCCGGCTTGATCAAAGCGCCGGTTTCGTCCATATAGGGAATCTTTTTTTCCACCACATGGAGGGGCAGCTTCTTTTCCAACAGTCCGTCCAACGCGGAAACCCTGAAAAGATAATTGAGGATCACGCCGAAATTATAGGCTGGGTTCCCTTTCTCGTCCTTCGCCTCCATAAGCTCCTTTGTCAGCTCGTAGTACTCCACAATGGAGGGCCTGCCGTCCTCTAAGCAGATGACTCCGACTTTTTCATCCGGCGCGTTCTTTCTTACCACCTTGGCGCCCACGTCGCAGTTCTCCTGCAGCACCGCGCCCGTAAATACCGGATCCGCGATCCTCTGGAGCACATTGTCCACGGCAAATACATTGAGCCACTCGATGCCGGCCTTTTCCACGATACGGGACATGCCCGTACTCTTCATGGAAACATACCAGCCCCCGTTGCCGTTGGGGGACGTGGAAATCCGGCTCCTGCTCTCCATGTAGACCTTTCCGTTATAGTCCGCCGCCGGCGCCATGTCCTGCATAAAGAAATGGACATATTCCCCGTTATAGCCGAAGAAATCGTGCTCCCTTAAAAAAGCCGCGGTAGCCTCATGGTTTTTGTCGCTTGTCATCACAAAAAGATGAATCCAGGTTTTGGTGCTTTCCACCACCTCCAAAAGGTTGCAGATCAGTCTTTCAAAAATAAACACATCCCGAGTCAGGCCGATATTATACACTCCCTTGGGCGCGTCCGAGCCCAGCCGGGTGCCCATACCGCCCGCCAAGAGCACAGCTCCTACTTTTCCCTGCCGGATGGCTTCTTCTCCCAGCTTCTTAAATTCCTCTCCGCGGGCTTCAATCTCCGGCAGCTCCATGGCCTTTAGGGGCGTGATCCTGCCCTTTTTCGCCAGTTCCTCCCTGTGGGAACAGGACGCCGTCAGGGAAAAATCAGTCCCCTCTATCTGAGAAAGCAACTCCTCTTTCTCTTTCTCCGACAATTCCTCATAATACCGCAGCACATGTTCCTGTCCGTACTCCGAAAGCTTTTCTTTGGCCTGCGCATATGTCATACTCATTTTCTTTTCCTTTCCCCGGTTTCTTTAAGCGGCAAAGCCCGCTTCCATGGCAAACAGCAACAGCACCGACAATACCGCGTAAACCAGCATTGCCCCCATAAACCCTTTTCCGGTTTTCTCCAGGACCTCATTCTCCTCTGTTTCAGAGAAAAACCCGCCCAATCCTAGAAAACAGAAATACACCGGTATCATGATATAGCGAACATGCATGGTGCAGACATGGGGATAATCAAAACAGAACTTAAAATAGGACAGGGTGATCACCAGCACGCTGAGCCCAAGCAAAATCCTGGCATGGAAGTCCACTCCCCGTTTAAACAGCCAGATCAGCAGTCCGATAAACGCCAGCGCCAGGAAACCCATGGTAAAGTAGAAAGTCCAGGTTCCCAGGTTCTGTATGATTTTGTTCGCTTTATAGTGGTTCCCCTCCCCAAAGGTCAAAAACTTTACAATGGAAATGGGGATATTATAGGAAACATCCGGACGCTTATTGTCCAGTATGATATTCAAAGACGTAAACTGTCCTTCCAGACCGAAAAGTCTCTGGAATATGCCATAACGTCCTATGTACTGCGCCACATCCGTTCCCAGCTTCGGCACATAGGTAAGGGGCACCCCAAATTTGATCAGGTTCCTTACAGGGTACCAGAGTCCCAGAGGGAAAGAGACCGCGGCAAAACTGAGAAACTGCAGGATGTATTTTTTCAGCTCTCCCTTGGACTTCCAGACCTTGTGCAGCATGACCGCGGCTATGGCCGGCGCAATCAGGACGCCGGATATTTTCGTCATCATGGCGCAGCCTATGGACAGGGCGATGAACAGGATATTCTTCGTAGTGGGCTCTTCGTACCATTTCAGGGTGAAGTAAATCGCCATGACGTCCAGCAGTATCATCAGGCCATCGTTGTTGATAGCTCCGGACAGCATGATACTGAAGGGCAGAAAGCTTATCATGCCCAGGGCGATACACCTGCCCCGGCAGGACATCTTTAATTTTATCCCGATCTTATTTAAGAATCCTAAGGTGCAGCCGCTGTAAAACAGGGTAAGGCTCTGGAGCAGCTCGTCGATACCGCCCCCGCTTTTTCCGAATAATTTATTCAGCTTCAGCCACGCGCCCGCCAGCATATGGTGGAGGGGCGGGTGATAAAACTGGTCGAACCATCTGGGATCTCCCACAGGCAGCGTCCCCTTGGAATAAAAATGATAAATATATCCCAGGTGCCCGCCGTAATTGGGCGCCAGCGTTCCCGCGTCGTTCTGATAGAGATGGACCTGCATCAGCACCACATAGACCACCCGGATGCAGAGTCCGGCGAACAGCACCAAAAATACCGTATCTTCCGTTACCTCGCTGCCGGTAAAGACAAAAAGCAGGATGATGTAGGCCAGCACCATGGCCAGAATACAGCTCCATTTAAACAACACGCTGGTATTGTTCATGAAATTCTGCCTGAACACACACACTACCTGTATCAGGCCCAGGGTGGCTAATACCAGTCCCCCGCTCTTCATGAGCATCTTCTTCGTGTCCCAGGAAGCCTTTTTCACTTCCGCGTATACGCCGATCGCGAAAGCCCCCGCCAATAGCAGTATCAGACTCAGAAACGGAATCCTGTACGCCGCGTCCTGCAAAAACAGGAAATTCACTATCAGCGCCGCTGCCGGTACCGCCATCAAAAAACTATTTTCCCTCTTCATGATATTCCCTCTCCGTATTCACCTTCCAGATTGGAGTTTTGTCCCTGCGTCCCGTCAGGATATTCTCTGCCGCCTCAAAGGCCGTCACCATGGAATGATCCATGTTGTTGTACCGATGCTGACCGTTTCTGCCGATACAGTAAAGATTTTCAAAACCGTTCAGGTAATCGATCAGCTTATCCATTTCCAGGTAGGTGTCAAAATAAGCGGGATACGCTTTTTTCACCCTTTCCCTATGGCAGGCCAAAACCTCCTCTTCCCCTTTTAAAACGCCCATATGTACCAGTTCTTTTATGGCGAAAGCGCGGGCCTCTTCCTCGCTCATATTCCAGAAGTCGTCGCCCTCCCGGCAGAAATATTCCAGACCGATATACACCGTATCTTCCGGCTTTTCTACCATATAGGGGGACCAGTTGTTAAATATCTGGATGCGTCCCAGCTTCACTCCCGTATCCTGCACATAGATCCAGCAGTCCGGCACTATGTCATGCAGCGTCTTGATCCGTGTTTCGTTCTTCAAAAGCAGGGACTTTACCAGCAGTCCCACGGTAACAAAATCCCGGTAGGGCAGTCCGGCCGCGATCCTTAGCATATCCTCCGGCACCTTTTCTCCCATGCCCTCGATCAGATCCTTTATAGGCATACTGGAAAGTACCTCGTCCGCTTCCAGCCATTCCTCTCTGCCATCCCTTTCAAAGCCCACAGCGGTGATCCGGCCGCCTTCCTGCTTGAAGGAGGTCACCTTGGCGCCCATCCAGATCTGTCCCCCCGCTTCTTTTACTTTGTCCGCGGTAATTTCCCAGAGCTGTCCCGGTCCGTATTTGGGATACCAGAATTCCTCTATCAGAGAAGTTTCCACTTCGCGCTTTTTCCCCGGCAGCAGCTTTCCCAGCATATCCTGTAAGACGGCCCGGATAGAAAGCCCCTTCACCCGCTGGGCGCCCCAGTCCGCCGAGATCTCGCTGGGGTGCCTGCCCCAGAGTTTCTCCGTATAGCCCTCAAAGAACATGGAATAGAGGACCTTGCCGAATCGATTTACATAAAAGTTCTCCAGGGAGGTTTCCTCCCGCTTGTGCACACAGGCGGCCAGATAGCTGAAACCGGCTTTCATAGTGCATAAAAAGCCCATGTTCCGAATGGTCTGCCACTTCATGTTGACCGGATAATCAAAGAACTTTTTCCGGTAATAAATGCGGCTGACCCGGTGGCGCAGCAGCATGACCCCATCCTCTTTCTCCGGATCCGGCCCGCCCTGCTTCAGCTTCCGTTCTCTGAGCAATATCTTATCATCATAGGAGGGCGCCCCCTGGAGAGGCATCATTTCCTCCCACCAGCGCATCACCCGCGTATCCTTGGAGAAAAACCTGTGGCCCCCGATGTCCATACGGTTCCCCCCGCAGTTTATCGTCCTGGAGATCCCCCCTATGGCATGGGATTCTTCCAATATGATTATCTCCATATCCCGGCCCCGCTTTAACAGCTCATAGGCCGCCGTCAATCCCGCGGGTCCGGCCCCGATGATCACGATTCTCTTCATGCGGTTATCCCCTTATACTCTATACTAGAATAGTACCATTACAGAGCCTTAACCGTCAAGGGATTGTGACAGGAGACAAGTATATTTTATTTGGTACAGGCATATCTTGCATTAGGCGCGAGAAAGGAAACCCGTTCAGCCCAATAAAGCCTTTAAGGAGGATTTCTTATGGAATCTGTACAGCCTCTGCCTCCCACCGAACGAGGCCGGAATATTTTAGAGGAGGGACACCACAAGACCGCCCTGGAACGCTTTGGAGAACAGCTAAACGATCCGCTGATCTTCATTCTTTTCATCGCGGCCGCCATTTCCCTGCTGCTTAGGGAGTACAGCGACGCCGTCATTATCCTGGCCGTCATACTGCTCAACGCCGTCGTGGGTGTCATTCAGGAGGGAAAGGCCAAGCGGGCTCTGGACGCGTTAAAGGAAATGTCCAGCCCCAGAGCTCTCATCCTGAGAGAGGGACAACCTGAGGAAATCCCCGCTGCCGACCTGATCCCGGGGGATACGGTGCTTTTAGACGCCGGACGTCAGGTTCCCGCTGATCTGCTGCTGACAGAGGCCGTAAACTTAAAGATCGAAGAGTCCGCCCTCACCGGAGAATCCCTGCCCGTAGATAAAGATACTTTCCAGCACAACCGGGCGTATATGTCCACCAATGTTACCTGCGGCAGAGGTACGGGCACCGTTATTTCCATTGGCATGGACACGGAAATCGGAAAAATTGCCCGCCTGATCAACGAAGCTCCCTCGGAAAGCACGCCTCTGCAAAAGCGTCTAGGGGACCTTGGAAAGGTGTTGAGCATCGTTTCCATCCTGCTCTGCGCCCTGCTCTTTGGCATCGCCCTGCTGCAGAAGCGCAATATCATAGAAATGCTCATCACTGCCATCTCCTTAGCGGTGGCGGCGGTTCCGGAAGGGCTTCCCGCTATCGTCACCATGGTACTGGCGTTAAGCGTTTCCCGCATGGCCAGGGTGGGCACCATTATCAAAAAGCTGCCCAGCGTGGAAACTTTAGGCTGTGTCAGCGTCATCTGCTCTGACAAAACCGGCACCCTGACCCAGAACAAAATGACCGTCACGGAATGCTATACGGACGGCGCTCTCCGCTCTGCGGACGCTTTGAGCAGGGAAAGGGACCGCTATTTCCTGGAGGGCTTTGCCCTGTGCAATGATGCCGTTCTTACACCCCCTGAGGAATCCGCCATGCCCCTGCGGGCCGCGGAGGCGGCCACAGGCGGATTCTGCGCTTCCCCAAACTCCGGTGCCGCTCCCATCGGGGATCCCACGGAGTTGGCGCTGCTGCGCATGAGTGCCTGCTTCCATGTCTACCGCCCCCTTTTGGAGGAGCGGTTTCCCAGAGTCGGAGAAATCGCCTTTGACTCCGGCCGCAAGATGATGACCACTCTCCACAGACAGGGAAGCACTTACCTGTCCTTTACCAAAGGCTCCCCCGACGAGATCCTGAGCCGCTGCCGGTATATCTGGCTGGAGGGAAGGGTAAAGCCCCTGACGCCGGCCCACAAGCAGGCCGTCAGCCGCGCCGTCCATGCCCTTTCCTCCAAGGCTCTGCGGGTACTGGCACTGGGAATGCGCACCGGGGACAAGACGCCTACGGAAAAGGATCTGACCTTCTTAGGTTTGGCAGGCATGAAGGATCCGATCCGCCCCGAAGCAAAAGAAGCGGTGGAATCCTGCAGGGAAGCAGGCGTCCGCACCGTCATGATCACCGGAGACAGGGCGGAAACCGCTCTGGCTATCGCGAAGGAGCTGTCCATTGCGGAGCGCCCGTCCCAGTGCATGACCGGGATGGCTCTGAACGCCCTGTCGGATGGGGAGCTTGCCTCCGCCCTGAAAGACGTCAGGGTGTTTGCCCAGGTTTCTCCCGAGCACAAGACCAGGATCGTAACCGCCCTGAAATCCTCGGGCCACATCGTTGCCATGACGGGGGACGGCGTCAACGACGCGCCCTCCCTAAAATCCGCGGATGTGGGAATCGCCATGGGCATGGCGGGAACCGATGTAGCCAAAAACGCTTCCGACATTATTTTAACCGACGACAACTTTTCCACCATTGTCAGGGCCGTGGAACAGGGACGCAGTATTTACGCCAATATAAAAAAAGCAGTTCTGTTCCTGCTTTCTTCCAATTTCGGCGAGATCATCACCATGCTGGCCACCATCTGGGCAGGCTTCGCCTCTCCCCTGAAGGCCAGCCATATTCTGTGGATCAACCTGATCACGGACTCCCTGCCCGCTCTGGCGCTGGGCGTGGACGTGAGCGACACGTCCCACTTTATGAAGCGGCCGCCCCGCCCCAAAAACGAGCATTTGTTCGCGGAAGGCGGACTTTCCTGCACCCTGCTCTACGGGGTTCTGATCGCCTGCATCAGTATCGGGGCGTACCTGTTCCTGCCCGTCAGGCTGTTGATGAGAAACAGCCTGCCCGTTACGCCCCAAAACCTGAAACATCTTCTGGAGGTGCCCGCGCTGCTGACCCGCTGCCAGACCTACGCCTTTACGGCGCTGGGCATGTCCCAGCTTTTCCACGCCATAGGAATGCGGGATGTGGACTGCTCCCTGTTTAAAATGAACCATCTTGCCAACAGGCTCATGATCGCCGCTTTCTTCGTCGGTCTCGGCCTGCAGCTTCTGGTGACTACCGTTCCGTACTTTACACAGGCTTTCGGCACCTGCCTCCTTACGTTTGCGGAATGGCGCCTGTTACTGGCTCTTTCCGCCTTGCCCCTGCTCATGCACGAGCTGGTGCTTATTTTCCGGATGCTGCGCAGGAAAGCGCGAGCTGTATGCACCCCATAACCGCCTGATCGTCATGCAGGGCGGCGCCCACGATATAATGCTCCATATCCGCCAGGCGGGACGTTTTCAAATATCCGGCCATGAGCTCGGTAAATTTTTCCCTGATCAGGGGCAGAAGCACCGGCTGTTTCATGACGCCTCCGCCTAAGACTATCCTCTCCGGAGAGAGGATCATGGCATAGTTGACGCAGGCCTGGGCAATATAAAAGGCTTCGATCTCCCAGACTTTTTTCTCTCCGGCCAGCAAAGCACCTGGCCTGCCCCACCGCTTTTCTATAGAGGGGCCTGCGGCCAGCCCTTCCAGGCAGTCTTTGTGGAAAGGGCAGCACCCCCCATAGGGATCCTCCGGATGACGCTTTATCAGGATATGCCCTGCCTCCGGGTGCATCATACCGTGCAGGAGCCGCCCCTCTGAGTAGACACCCACGCCGATGCCCGTCCCCACCGTCATGTAAATGCTGTTCTTTAATCCCTTGGCGGCACCGAACGAGGCTTCTCCCAAAGCGGCCGCGTTCACATCCGTATCAAACCCCACGGGACAGTGCAGCCTCTCCTCAAAAGCTCCTACAATATTGTAATTCTGCCACGCCAGCTTGGGTGTGGAGGTAATATAGCCGTAGGTGGGGCTTTCCCTGTCGGGATCTATGGGGCCGAAGCACCCTATCCCCAGAGCCTCCACTTTTTCTCTTTCAAAAAACGCCAGCATTTGAGGCATGGTTTCCTCAGGCGTCCCTGTGGGAAACACTTCCCTTTTTAAGATCTCTCCCGACTCCAGCCCTGTCGCGCACACCATTTTGGTGCCGCCGGCCTCCAGTGCTCCTATCCGCATATCCTGTCTCCTTTCTTTTCCGCGGCGCAGGCTCTAGGCCAGCTCCGCGATCTCATGATACAGATCCGCGTACCGACCTCCCTGGGCCAGCAGCTCGTCATGGTCTCCCCTCTCTATGATACGTCCTTTTTCCAGAACCATAATGGCATTGGATTTGCGCACCGTGGAAAGCCTGTGGGCGATCACAAAGGTGGTGCGGTCCTTCATAATGGCGTCCATCCCCTCCTCAATATGTCTCTCCGTTCTGGTATCCACAGAGCTTGTGGCTTCGTCCAGAATGAGGATGGGGGCTTTGGAAACCGCCGCTCTGGCAATGTTCAAAAGCTGGCGCTGCCCCTGGGAAAGATTGGCGCCGTCATGCTCTAACAACGTATCATACCCGTTCTTTAAATGCATGATAAAGGAATGGGCAGAGGCCACTCTCGCCGCTTCCTCCACCTCTTCGTCCGTAGCGTCCAGCCTGCCGTAGCGGATATTTTCCCTTACGGTTCCCGTAAACAGATGGGTATCCTGCAGCACCATGGCAATATTGCTTCTGAGTACGGCGCGGGGAATCTTTTCAATGGGTATCCCGTCAATGGTGATCCTGCCCTCTTTGATATCATAGAACCGGGAAAGGAGATTGGTAACCGTGGTCTTTCCCGCTCCCGTAGAGCCCACAAAGGCAATCTTCTGCCCCGGTCTGGCATAGAGGGAAATATCATGCAGCACAGTCACCTCCGGCGTATAACCGAAGCTCACATGCTCCAGTACGATATGCCCTTTCATTTCCCGGATGTCCACGCAGTCCTCTCCGTCCTGCTCCGGCTCCTGGTCCATGACCTCAAAAACACGCTCCGCTCCGGCCAGGGCGGCGAACACGGTGTTCATCTGCATGGAGATCTCGTTGATGGGGCGGTTGAACCGTCGGGTATAGTTCAGGGACACCGTCAGGCCGCCGATGTCAAATCCCCTTTTGACTACCAGCAGGGCGCCCACGCAGGCCGTCAGCGCATAGGTCATGTTGCAGAGCTGATGGGTGACAGGCCCCATGATACCCGCCCGGAACTGGGCCTTTATCTGGGCCTCGCAGAGTTCCCCATTGAGATACTCGAATTCGTCCATGGCAATTTCCTCGTGGTTGAAAACCTTCACCACTTTCTGCCCGCTTATGGTCTCCTGGGCAAAGCCGTTTAAGATTCCCAGTGTCTTCTGCTGCCTGGCGTAAGCTCCCCGTCCCTTTTTGATGATGAGCTTGCTCACCCAGGTGAGGACCGGCGTCATGACCAGCGTGATCCCGCCCAGAATGGGATTGGTATATAACATCAGCACAATGGTCCCCACAATGGTAATGGCTCCGGAGAGGATCTGGATCAAAGTAGTGTTCAGCATCTCCCCAATGGTATCCACATCATTGGTAAAACGGCTCATAATATCCCCGGTGGAATGGTCGTCAAAATAGCGGACCGGCAGTGTCTGGAGCTTATCGAAAAGCTCCCTGCGCATTCTTCCCAGGGACTGCTGAGACACGCTCAGCATCAGGCGGCTCTGGAGCCACTGGCAGGCTACCTCCGCCACGTACAGAAGCGCCAGAAACAACAGCGCCCCGGCCAGTCCCGCAAGACGGAGCTCCACATCTCCTGCCCCGGGATCATAGTAGATAAACCGGTTGATAATGGGCCTGAGCAGATAGGATACCGCCAGGGAAGCCACCGTGTAGACCACCGAGCAGGACAGCGCTAAAAGAAACAGCTTCCTCTCATGGGAAAGATAGCGGATCAGCCGCAGCACCGTCTGCTTCATGGCCTTGGGCTTTCCGCTCATCTGCATTCCCCTGTCCCTGCTGCCCCTTTGGCCTATGCTCATTTCCTTTTTTCCGGGGGCGGAAGAAGGCACCGCCTTTTCATATTTTTTTCTCAGACGTTCCGCTCTCTGCTCATTCATCGTCCTCGCCTTCCCTGTCCGTCTGGGAATCGTAAATTTCCCGGTAAGGCACACAGGAAGCAAGCAGCTCCTCATGGGTGCCCACGCCCGCTACTCCGCCGGCGTCTAACACGATGATCTTGTCAGCGTCCTTTACGGAGTTGATGCGCTGGGCAATGATCAGCTTCGTCATGCCCGTAAGTTCTTCCCTGAAAGCCTTGCGGATGCAGGCGTCGGTAGCCATATCCACCGCGCTGGTGGAGTCATCCAGGATCAATATTTTCGGGTGTTTTAACAACGCCCTGGCAATACAGAGCCGCTGTCTCTGACCCCCGGAAAGATTGGCGCCGCCCTGTTCCAGCTCCGTTTCATATCCCTCCGGAAAAGAGAGGATAAAATCGTCCGCCTGGGCGATCCTGCAGGCCCATCTCAGTTCCTCCATATCCGCGTTCTCATTTCCCCAGCGCAAGTTTTCCGCGATGGTGCCGGAAAACAGCGTGTTTTTCTGCAATACCATGGCAACGCTTTCCCGCAGGCGTCTGAGGGAAAGGTCCCGCACATCCGTACCGTCCACCATTACCCGCCCCTCGTCCGCGTCATAGAGTCGGGGAATCAGGGAAACCAGGGTGGTCTTACCACTGCCGGTGGAGCCCACAATGCCCACCAGCTCGCCGCCCTTCGCGGAAAAGGTGATATTCTTCAGCACGTTCTCTGTATTCTCCTTAAAATAGCGGAAGCTCACCCCTTCAAAGCTGATCTCGCCCTTAGTGATCTTCCGGTCAGGATATGCTGCCCCGGCGTCCGTCAGCGTCACCTTGGCATGCAGCACTTCCGAAATACGCCTGTCGGAAGCCGCCGCCCTGGTGCCCTGCAAAAAGATGTTCGCCAGAAAATCCAGAGCCATCAGGATCTGGGAAAGGTAGGTAATAAAGGCAGTCAGCGTTCCAATCTCCATATCCCCCACCATGATCTGCCGTCCCGCTACCCAGACCACGGCCAGGGTGGTGACGCTGATGGCCAGGGTGGACAGGGGCTGCAAGAGCAGCATCATCTTCAGCGCGGAAACACTTTTTTCCAGCAGTTCCATATTTACCGACTGAAATTTTTCTTTTTCATATTCTTCCCTGACAAAGGATTTGATCACATACTCGTTGGTAACGGCTTCGTTGACGGTATTGTTCAGATTGTCCAGCTTCTTCTGCATCCGGGTATAACGGGGAGAGGCAATCTTGATGATCAGCGCGATGGCAAGGGCCAAAAGAGGCACTACAACGCAGAGCACCATAGTCAGCCTGCGGTTTAGGATAAAGGACATGGCAAGCGCCCCCAGCAGCATAACGGGGCTTCTGAACACTCCCCGCAGCAGGGACTGGGCAAAGACCTGGATCTGCGTCACATCATTGGTGATCCTGGTGATCAGGGAACCTGTAGAAAAATCATCTATGTTGGAAAAAGAAAATTCCTGGATCTTGGCAAAAGCTTTCCGGCGTACATCCGCCGCCAGATGCGCGGCGCCCTGAATGGCAAAGCGCGTGCCCAGCACGCCGGCCGCCAGCATACCGGCCGCGATAAGCAGCATATAGACGCCGTTTTTCACTATATAAGCGGTATCTCCCACTGCCGCCCCTTTATCAATGATATTGGCATTGATAAAGGGCAGGATGAATTCCCCCGCGGCCTCCAGCACCATAAAAAGGGGGCCCAGGATGAAACAGTAGAAATACCGCTTTAAAGTATCCTTGTACTTATCCATTTTCTGTCAATCCTCTGCGATCACGATCAAATAGTCCTCCGGCTCGTAGACTACCCGCTCCCCTTTCTGCGGATTGGTCACGATAAAGGTTCTGCCGTCCCTTACCTGCTTATACCCCACCGCGATATGCCCCTTCCTGGAGGCACTCTCCGTAACGGTATAAAAATTGACCGGCACGCCGGTTTTTACATAGTCCCCCACCGGCTTCATGTACAGTTCCGAACCCTCCTCGTCCAGAATATCCTCAAACAGCGCCTGCAGCTCCCGGTTCTCCGCGATCTGCGTCATGAGCAGATTGACGATATTGGAACCGATCACCAGATCCTCTACCCGTATCTGCGCGGCCAGCCGCTGGTTGTCGCTCTTTTTCATTTCACTGGTAATGGTAAAATGCCTGTTCCGCTTTTCGGAAATATTGCGCAGGAAAATAAGCTGCATCAGGGTGCGGGCATCGGAGGCTTCCTCATCCACATCGTCGCTGCTCAAGATCAGCACGTCGTCCACACCGTCCTCCAGTAACTCCTCCAGCAGGGCCGGATCAATGCCCTGGCACTGTTTCTGCTCGAGCACAATATTCCTGTAGGACGCTGTATCCAGCTCCTCCCTGTGTTCTGCCACGATCTTGACTATTGAGCCCTTTGCCACGTAGCAATCATACTCCGCAAGGATCAGAGGCAGCATATTGTTGGTACCCAGAATAAGCAGGGTTTCCGGCGTATTCTTCCTTTCCCCGCTCTCCGCCGCGATCAGTTCTTCCTCCACTAAGATTTCCTGATTATCAAAGGAAAAGGCTCCGTCGTCCTCCTCTAACAGGATGACCTCGTCCCCCTCCTCTAACACCGTATCCATGGGAGGATTCATATGGGGGCCGTCCTCCTTGCGGATACCAAATACCACCGCCTTGGGAAAGAGATTGAGCAGGTCCTTTAAGGTTCTGCCGTAGAGCTGGGGAATCTTTTCAAAATACAGTTCGTCCCCGTCGTAATCGAAGAGCTCTATCAGCACATTGGAAAGTCCCGGCTGCCTGCAGGTATGGGCAATGATACGGGAAATGGCGTCATTGACGTAAATGATTGCCGCTTTCCCCTCTCCGGCGATCCTGGCCGCCTCCACATTCTGCTCTTTCGCGATGGCCGCGGTAATGTACAGATCTTTCCTATAGAGCTCCTTTCCTTTCATAAACGAGGTCAGGGAGAGGATCACTTTGATGGTCTCCGCATCGTCATAGAGATTGACAATGACCGAGCGGCACCTGTCCACCGCGCACCGCTCCAGTATATGAGCCTGGGCAAGCGGGCCGCTCCTGCAGATGATGCGGGTAGTTTTAAAATCCCTGATATGGGCGGCAATCTCTTCTTCCATATACTCTTTTTCCTGTACGCCCGCCACCACGATACAGCCGTTCTTATGGTTGGAATTGGCTTCGATCAGCTCGTTTAACAGCGTATAGATATTGTCGTTAAAGCCGAGGATAACCGTATGCCCTTCCTCCAATACTCTGGAGGTGCCTTTCCTCAGCTTTTTTAATTTATCTTCAAATCCGGTGGTAATGATACCGATCAGGACGCTGGTTACCAGTATGCCGTAGAGGGTCATAAAAGACAGGACGCCGATATAAAACAGGTTGTCCGTTTCGTTCCCCGCCAGGGTACCGGGATCCAGGGTATGCATCAGGCTCACCCAGACCATGCTGGGATAGCTTCCGTCCTTACCGGAAAGCACTGCTGCCAGTCCGGCAATTCCTACCACTATCACCGTGATGCCCAGCAGCAGTCCGATCAGGGCCACCGTCCCCTTGGACATAATGTTGTCAAATTCGTACTGCAGTCTTTCCTTAAGCGTTCGCCTGTTTTTTTTCATTGGTATTTCCTTCCTCATTCTCCGGCCTGATGCTTTGCTCCAGCTCGTCCTTGGCGCTGCGGAAACATTCCATTAATTTGGGAGAGAACACACCGCAGTCCCCGCGCAGGATCATATTGTAGGCCTCGTCCGGAGGAATCGCGTCCTTATAGACTCTCTCCCCCGTCATACCGTCGTAGACGTCCGCTAGAGACACCAGCTGAGCCGACAGAGGGATCTCTTCCCCTTTCAGTCTGTCCGGGTAGCCGCCGCCGTCATATCTTTCATGATGGTGCCTGCAGATCTCCAGGGAATAGTGCACATAATCCTTTTCCCAGAACTGCGCTATCCCTTTTACGATCACCTCGCCCCGGATGGTATGGGATTTCATGTAGTCAAACTCCTGAGGCGTGAGCTTCCCCGGCTTTAGGAGAATACTGTCGGGAATGGCGATCTTGCCCACATCATGCAGGGCACTGGCCGCCACAATGGTATTGATACTCTCCTTCGTCAGACCGTATTCGGGATACATCTTCATGGCATGTTCCGCCAGAACCCTTGTCAGACGCTTGATTCGGACAATGTGGTCGTTGTTTTCCACATTCCGGTACTCTACCATGGCACCCAGCATGTCGATAATATTTTCGTTGTTCTTCCGAAGCTTCGCGGCCTGCTCCTGCAAAAGCTTATACTGGTTGCGCAGGGCAATCGTCTGCTGCTCGTACTTGCTCTGATATTCTTCCTTTTTCTGATAGAGCGTCACCAGCTTATTGACCCGCTTCTTTATCATCTTGCCCTCAAAGGGCTTTTTGATAAAATCCGCTATCCCATGGTCAAAGCACTGCTCCACCAGATGTATATCCTGCTCGCCGGTCACCATGAGCACGGGCATCTTATCTATGTAGCCCTTCTGCTCCATCTGCCCCAGCACCTGGATACCATCCATTTCAGGCATGACAATATCCAGAAGCACCGCCGCCAGCTCCTTGCTGTTCTGGTCTATCAGCGCCAGGGCCGTCCGTCCATTGTCAGCCTCCAGACACTCGTACTCGTCCCTTAAAAGGTTCTGCAGTATCTGTCGATTAAATTTCATATCGTCTACGATCAAGATTTTGTTGCGCATATTGTTCAGTCTGCCCCCCGTCCCCTAAATTAGTTGTTCAGTAGATCCAGCCGATTCTCTTTCATTCTTAAGGTGATGTTGTACAGATCATTGGCCTTCCACTCCAGTCCGTTAAAGGCCACCGACACGCCCTCGTGGGCGTATCCCCTTACAACCACTCTTGCCAGCTCCAGACTTTTCAGCTCGTCCTCCAGCCCTTTCTCAGTTTCTTCCAGTTCCCTGATTTCCTTTTCCTTGGTGTATATGGCGTTCTCCACTTTCAGATAAATATCCATGGCATTGCGCACCTCAGGCGCGTATTTCCCCTGAATATCCTTATAAGCGTTCTGCAGGGTGGCAAGCTCCACGGCGGACTTGCGCAGCGCCTCTTTCGTCAGACGCATCTGACGCTTGGCCTCTTCGCTGACATTGATCTCCAACCGTGTCTTGATGCCCACCTTGTTGCCCGCCTCACCGGTCCGGATCTCCTTTTTTGATTCTACCTTTCCTCCGATGATGGCGTTTATCACCTCTACTCTGCCTTCCGCGTACAGCTCGCTGTTCATGCAGTTGTTTGTCTGGATATTCCCACCCGCGTATACCTTAACGGACTCAAAAAATTTGCTGTTAATATCCCCCGCGGCCCGTATGGAACCTTTCCCCGCAGAGTTCATCCCCTGCATCAGGATCACGTTGCCGCCGCTCTCGATCTGGGCGGCACCCACCGCTCCCTCTATTATGATGTCCTCGGTGGCTTTTACCGTCACGCCGTTCCCCACGATACCCCGTATCACAATGCTGCCGTCAAAATCCAGATTGCCCGTCGCCATGGTGATCTCGTCCAGCGTCAGCTTCTTAGATATCTCAATATAGGTGTTCCGCAGTTTGATCATGCCGTCCACCGTGGCCCAATAGGTCTTCTTGTCCTCATCCACCCGGAAGCCCGTACCGGTGAGTTGTTTGATTTCAGACCCCTTACGGGCCACAATGGGCTCTCCCGTTACCAGATACCCGTCGATCCCGTCCTGGGCCTCATGATAATAAGCTATCTTCTGTCCGGCGCTCACGGTCTCGAACCACTCCACATTCTGATAGTCCACAGAGCCGTCTTCCAAAATCCGGGGCTTCTTCTCCACGTCGGTCCTGAAGAAAAATTCGTACCAGCCGTCCGCGCCCTTTCTGGGAATGCTGCCCTGGGCGATCAGAATGGGCTCCGTCCCATATCTGCCCTCCATGACCGCCTGCAGATTCTCTTCCTTGATTCCCTTGCGCACATCCCTGCTCTCCAAAAAAGAAAGGAGCTCTTTCCTGGAGAACGTCTGCTTCTGAGTAACTACAGTCAGATAGGCATACATTCCCTTCTGGGAAATTGTTACCGCCAGCCCGTTGTCCCCCAGCAGCTTGTCAATATCCTCTTCTTCCGGTATACCCTGCTGTTCGTCAAACTGTTTCTCTTCTCCCTCAAACCTTTCCAGCAGTTCCTGGCGCTTCTTGGCCATTTCAGGTGCCGGATACATCAGGCTCTGATAGAGGATGACCGGCAGGCCGGCCTCCAGTCCCAGCCGGATCTCCCGCATCTGCTGCCAGCGGTAAAGCGGATCGCTGTAATAGGAAATGTCTACACGACTTTCCAGTCCCAGCCGAATCTCCCGCATCTGCTGCCAGTTATATTCCATTTTGGCATAGACCGATACGTCCAGCCCGTTTTTCAGTCCCTTATAGATTTCCGCGATCTCCACACCCCGAAAATCTATCTGCACATAGGGCGCAATCTCAATTCCTTCCTCCAGAGCCACGCGGATACTGTGGACCTGGTCCTCGTCATACCCCGCCTCCACATAGCCCAATATGTCCACGCTCGCCAGTTTGGCTTCCCTGATCTCCCTGATGATGCCGGCGCCATATTGCATATAGGAAGTCAGGTTGATGCCCTGCTCCCAGCCTATACGCAGCTGGCGCATTTTCTCATAGGGAACTTCCGGACTGGCAAAAATGGAAATGTCCAGCCCGTCCTTCAGCCCCAAACGGATCTCTTCCATCTGGAACCAGTCATATTCCGGTTTGGCGTATACCCATACCGGCAGATTGTCCGCCAGTCCCAAACGGATCTGCTCCATCTGGATAGCGAGGAATTCCTTGTCGCGGTAAACGGAAACATCCAGTCCTGCGTCTTCACCGGCGGCAATCACCTCCACCTGGTCCTGAGTATATCCGTCTTTCATTAAACTAAGCCGTTCCTGCGGTATCATTTCCTTCCCCCATTATTCCGTAAATATTTACTGAGTGCGGCTGTATCCTGCCTTTCCCCTTTACATCTGATGCCGTACCACGCTGTACTCGTCATTGGAAGAAAAATACGGACATTCCCTGCAGTTCCCCGTCAGGAACCGGTACATCTCGTCCTCGTCCAGACTGACGGCGCATGTATAATAATCCTCTTCTTCATCATATTCATAGTTGGCGCAAAAATCACAGCTGTTCTCCGCCATGCCATACTCCTCCACCATGTACTTAAGTACTAGTATACCGTATTTTCTTCTGTTTGGCAATCTCTTTCACAATGTTGTGAAATGAATTATGTTACAAAAATACGTTGACATATTTTTAAAATTTTCGTATAATACTATCAAAGATAGGCAACGGCGTGTGTCTATCCAGCGTTGAAGCATAAGAGGGCACCGGCAAGCCTTGTTATGTGGAGCCCACGGGAGGGGTTGTGCAGTGAAACCTCAAGCCGGAGTAGGTGCAAACCGAAAGAAAATGCTCAAGACCGTCTTGTTTGACAAGGCGGTCTTTTTAACTAGGGGGTATTAATGGATAAACTACTGGAATGTGCAAAAGCTTTTGAACAACTATTGGATAAAAAATATCATATCGTTATCGGGCGAAAGGGGAAATCTGTTGACTTTGAACTGGAGTTTGAACACACTGATTTTCATCACCTTGCTGGATTGCATAAACTAAAAGACTTAAATATTTCCAAAGAGAACCGCGAAAAAGCCTTTTGGGATATTCTATCTGGGAACATACATTTATCTGATATAAAAGAAAGCGCTTTCTTTAGCAAAATAGAAAAGCGAATGAAAACGCTTATTTATTTAGAAAGCATATTGGATGATAACCGAACGATTTTTAAATATAATAAAAACATAACTTATTCTCTCATTCAAGCAGATTATCTGCTTTCTACACCTTATCAGAATACTGATATTTATACTTTTATCAGTCTAAAAGAAGATTACAATCATTACTTCTGCCGCTCCTTTTTTCCAAAAGACAATACAGATTATACCAGAGGCCAGCCCACCTATACCCTGCTTTTAAAAGAGAAAATCACAATAAGCACCGGCGAAAAAGAAATTCTGTATGACCGTCTTACCCCTCTGAACAACCTTTCCACCTTATCCAAAGCTCCAGAGTCCAAAAACATCCCAGCCGCTGAACCGAAAGAAAATCAATGAAAGCACATTCTGCCACATCAAAGAGAATGCAGGAAAAAGAAATCCACCGACGGTTGAAAATACGTTGACATATTTTTAAAATTTTCGTATAATACTATTGAAAGTAGGCAACGGCGTGTGTCTATTAAGTGTTGATGTATAAGAGGGCACCGGCAGGCCTTGTTATACGGAGCTTGCATGGGGTTGTGCAGATGAGCCTCAAGCCGGAGTAGGTGCAAACCGAAAGAAAATGCTCAAAACCGTCTTGTTTGTGCAAGGCGGTTTTTTAATAGTCAAAATCACACTTTATCACTAATATGTACAGCAACGAAAGAACGCAATGGAACCCACAAATATACTGACTACTCAAAATCGTAACGAGAACGCCGCCGCAGAATAAAAAACCGGGGCAAATAACAGACGCAGGTGTTGAAAGCAGAGAAATCAATTATCTACAAGAATACGTTGACATATTTTTAAAATTTTCGTATAATACTATCAAAGATAGGCAACGGCGTGTGTCTATCCAGCGTTGAAGTATAGGGGGGCACCGGAAAGCCCTGTTATATGGAGCCTTGGAGGGGTTGTGCAGCGAAAACCTCAAACCGGAGTAGGTGTAAACCGAAAGAAAATGCTCAAGACCGTCTTGTTTGTGCAAGGCGGTTTTTTAATAGTCAAAATCACACTTTATCCATGGAGGTATTATCAGTATGAACATCAACGGGTACCTGGATTATATAAATGCACCGTGGGGATGTTTGTTCTACAGACTGGTTTGGCATAATCTTTCATTTAAAAATAAGAAAATATTAGATTTCGGTAGTTCAATGAATGCGAAGTAAAAAAAGGGACGGGAAAAGCAGATGCCTTTCCCGTCCCTTTCGTACAATTCAACATTTTCTTCATGAACTCATTCAGATTAGCCAAGCAAGGAGAGAACCCCCTGGTTTGCCTGATTAGCCTGCGCCAGCATAGCCTGACCTGCCTGTGCCAGTATCTGTCCGTTGGAGTATCTAACCATCTCGTTCGCCATATCGGTATCACGGATTGCAGCTTCAGCGCTGGTGGTGTTCTCTACAACGTTATCCAAGTTGCTGATGGTGTGCTCCAGTCTGTTCTGTACAGCACCCAGTGCGGAACGCTGTGTAGAAACTTTCTGGATTGCTTCCTTGATAACTTCGATAGACGCCCTTGCGTTGGTGTCGTCCGCTCCATCAACTTTCAGGCCGTTGATGCCCAGTCCTTTAGCGCTCATAGCGTTCAGCGCAATGGTGATCTGGTTGTTGGAAGTAGCGTCAGCGCCTACATGGAGCGTCAGCAGCAAATCGCCTGCCAAATCCTGAGTACTTGTTACATCGTCTGCCGCAGCAGTAATTTCATTTCCAAGAGCATCATATACCTTGGGAGCATCCGCTCTGGGCGCAGGTGTAACCGTTGTGCCTGCCGTGGTAGAAGAGAAATATCTATCCAGCGCATTGGCGGGAATCTCATTGCCATCCCTGTCATAATATTTCATGGTTTCGCCTGCCGCATAGCCTGCCTTTGCCTCGCTTGCGGAAACGACTTCGGTACCTTCCAACTTATCCGCTTGTTTTTCAGCAATTTTTTCATTGGTAAGGGTGATGGTGGCAATCTCTTTACCCTGGCGATCTTTTACCTTAAAGGTTGTGTAATCCTCTGCCGTTACCACGTACTTATCAGTTCCGTTCAGGGAAACAACCGCCTTGTTATCAAATTTGTTGGTCTCATCTTCATTAGCAGAATTGGTATAGGTTATGCTGATACCCTGGTCTCTGATAAGTCTTGCTACTTCGGTCTGGTCAGCGCCTTTTGCTGTCCCGCTAAATTCTACTTCAACCGTTGTACCGTTTCCGGTCGCTGCTGTCGGCATTGTTACTTTGGCCGGTTTTGCTGCTTCCACCTTGTCATATGCATACGTATACTCCTTGGTCGCGTCCCTGTCGCCTTTCAGCAGATAGGTTTCGTTGAACTTGGTCGTTTCCGCTACACGGTCGATTTCGGTAGTCAGCTGATCGATTTCGTTCTGGATATAGCTTCTGTCGTTCTCGGAGTTGGTGCCGTTAGCTGCCTTAACTGCCAGCTCGTTCATTCTCTGGAGCATATCCTGCACTTCACCCAACGCGCCCTCTGCGGTCTGCACTGCGGAAATACCGTCCTGCGCGTTCGCGGAAGCCTGGGTCAGGCCGCGGATCTGCTTCCTCATTTTCTCGCTGATAGAAAGACCTGCCGCGTCATCTGCCGCACGATTGATCTTATATCCGGAAGAAAGCTTCTCAGTGGATTTTGCCTGTGCCTTGGTGTTTACGCCTAACATTCTGTTAGAGTTCATTGCTGTAAGGTTGTGTTGTACTATCATTGCCATAATTGTTACCTCCTTGTATTTCTGCGCAAATCCGTTTGCGTCAGTTGCTTGTTATTTGGTTTTTATAGTAACCGAGGGCTTTCCGCTCCATATACGGGCCCTGCATATTTCCCTTCCGGCCTCCGGTTATTATCTTTTCAGCAGCCTCTTACGGCTCCAGATTCCCGTGGGTGATAATGACGCGGGAATTCTTTTTCTTTAAGTACCTGGGATCCGTCTGGGGCTCCGCGTAGTACTTAGGCAGTTTTGCCTTTTCTTCGGGATCTGTTATCATATTTTCCAGTACCGTACTTCTTACGATGTTGACATCCTTGGGTGCATCTACCATAATTCGCAAATGATTGTGAGTACCTCCCAGAAATACGATTTTGATGTTGTCCCCGATCATCAGATACTCTTCGGTGCTTACTGTCAGTCTTAACATTTGAAAACCTCCTTGTTTCCCGGCTTGCTGCCGGACATCCCTGCTCTGCTTTACCATGCAACACTTTCTTACAAAATGTTGCATTATCACTAACGCTTACTTTGAAAGGAGAACTTATGAGTACGACACAACCTATTAAAGACATGGAAAAGCTGAAACTGTTCAGGGAATATTACAAAGAAAAAAAGCCCAGCGTCAGGAACCATCTCCTGATCATCATGGGCTTGAATTCCGCTCTGCGGATTTCCGATATTCTGCATCTTACCTGCGGGGATGTTTACGATTTTCACGGGAGGGAATGGCGCAGCCACATACTGGTGCGGGAAAGAAAGACCGGAAAGGAAAACTGCGTCTATATGAACAGGGAAATCCTGGAGGCATTAAAGAATAGCGCCTGTCTCCTACGAGGAGAGCAGGATTTTCTGTTTGTGAGCCATATGCGCCCCGACGAACCATTAAGCCGCTGTCAGGCTTTCCGCGTGATCAAAGAGGCCGCCGCATACGCCGGACTGGAAAACGGGGTGAGCTGCCACTCCCTGCGCAAGACCTTCGGCTACCACGCCTGGAAGCGGGGTACGCCTCCGGTTCTGCTCATGCACATTTACAACCATTCCGCCTATCAGATCACCAAGCGGTACCTGGGCATTGAGCAGGACGAAAAGGATTCCGTTTTCCGCGATACCCTTCTGTAAAAAAATTTTTAAAAATTTTCATCGGGCTCTAAAGTATTTACCCCTTTGACCGATAAATATTACAGATACAAAAATGCAACATTTTGTAAGAAAATGTTGCATTTTTTATTTGCCATATATGCCAATTATGCCCGCTTTGAAAGGGTTTAAACTATTCTTTTTTTCGTCCGGCCTCCATAACAAATTTATCCCAGACTTCCCCATGAAATTCCAGGGTGCCGGAAGCCCTCCCGGTCTCTTCAAAACCGGCCTTGCGGTAGCAGCGGCGGGCCGCCTCATTGCGCGCGAACACGTTCAGTCTCACGCAGTCCACTCCATTGATCTCAAAGGCCTGCTTTAGCAACAGCTTGAGCATGGCGGCGCCGTAACCTTTTCCCCGCGCTTTCCCGTCCACCACAATGAATTTCGCGAAGCCGGAATTGTCCGTTTCATTCAGGGAATAGGCGCAGAACCCCACCGGGCATCCGTCCCCGTCCGTCAGCACATACCGGGCGTCCCCCTCTTTTTCTTCAAAATATTTTTCAAATTCCTCTTTTTTAAGCGGATAGGAAAATATGCCGCCGCTCCAGAGGGCATGGATCTCCTCTTCTTCCAGCCAGGAAGCCAGAAAGGGAAAATCCTCGTTTTTTCTGTAAGTCCGTAAACGCATACTCTCTCCTTTATGTAAAATCTTTTTTCTTCAGAAACACCACCGTAAAGGGGATGCTTACCAGCCCGGTCAGCATATCCGCCAGAGGCTGGGATATCTGGATGCCCCGCAATCCCCAGAGGGAAGTGGTGAGCAGCAGAGTCGGAATGAACATGAGCCCTGAACGCAGCAGGGACAAAAAAGAGGACACTGCCGGTTTGCGGATGCTTTGGAACAGCATGTTCACAGGTACCGACAATGGCAGAAACATCACACCCCCGCAGGCACAGCGCAGCGCGAACTTTCCTATGGAGATCACCTCTTCACTTTTCTGGAACACGGACACGATCTGGCCGGGAAACAGCAAGCCCGGAACGGCAAGGCAGGAAATAAACAGCGCTCCCACTCCCATGGTGATCAGCAGGCCTTTCTTGACTCGTCCGTATTCTTTGGCCTGATAATTGAAAGAGGCCACGGGCTGATACCCCTGCCCGATTCCCAGTCCCACACACATGACAAAAGCGCTGAACCGGTTGACGACGCTCATGGCCGCGATAGCCGCGTCCCCGTAGGGCCTGGTGAGGTTGTTCAAAAGTCCGTTGGACACAGAGCTCAGACCCTGTCTGATCAACGCGGGAAAGCCCACTCTGGCAATGGTAAAAAAGACGCCTGCCCGCCTGCTGAACGCTGACAAGCGGATGCTGCTCTGGGCCATTTTCCCAAAGAAATACAGTAAGATCAGAAAACTGATAAACTGGGATACCGCAGTGGAAATCCCCGCGCCTAAAACGCCCAGCGGGAATATCCGAATGAGCAGATAATCGCCGAAAATATTCAATACGCCGCCGGTCACCAGTCCGATCATGGCATAGAAAGCTTTTCCCTCATAGCGCAGATTGTTATTCAGAACAAAGGAGCCTATGGTAAAAGGACAGCTTGCCAGCACACAGATTCCGTACTGTCTCGCATAGGGCAGGATCGTTTCCGTACTTCCCAGCAGGCGCATAAAGGGCGTCAGAAAAAGCAGGCCCACTGCCATGAGCACCGCCCCCATTCCCACGCCGGTAAAAAATGCCGTGGAAACATATTCCGAAGCTTCCTTTTGATCCTGATCCGCCAGGGCCTTGGAAACCATGGTGCCGGAGCCCTGCCCAAGCATAAAGGCGACCGCCTGAATGATGGCCTGCAGGGTAAACAGAATACCCGTGGCCCCCTGGGCGCTTTCTCCCAGCGTGCCCACAAAATAGGTATCCGCCATATTATAGATGCTGGTTACCAGCATAGAAACCGTCGTCGGTATCCCCAGGGAAATGATCAGCCTTGCCAGGGGAGTCTTTGTCATTTTATCATAGTAGGCCTGGGAGTCCTTTTTCGTACCTTCGCTCATAGTCCGCCTCCGTTTTCCATCCGTTGTCTATGAACCATTGTACCACTTCTCTGAAAAAAACGCAAAAAAGCAGCGCCCCATCCTGACAGGATAAGACGCTGCCTGTAAACTATTCTTTCTGTCAGCCCATGTTACAGTGCCAGATCCACACTGCCGCCCTCCGGGGGCACAGGTGCCTGTACGGCTTCCACGGGAATTTCCGTTCCCGCAAGTTCCAGCGCGATACCGTTCTGGGCGCTGCCGGGCGCGCCTGCCTGACTCGCTTTTTCCCTGGCGTACTTCTCAAACAGAAAACGCAGGTATTTCATATCGGCTTCCGTGATCTCCCTCTGTTCAGCCGCCCTGTGTTTTTTCTTTAAGCGCTCCAGATCCTCCGGCTCCATTTCACCCGATACCGTCATTCCCATTTCCTCAGCCAGATCCCCGCAGGACATTTCCCGTTCCGTTTCCTCCAGCTCCTGCATCAGCTCTGACATATCCTCTTCCATGCAGCGCTGCAGCTCCTCGGTCATTTCCTGCATTTCTTCTGCCATTTCCTGCAGCTCTTCCTGGCTCATTTGGGCGGTGTCCATGCCCGCTTCAGCAGGTTCCTCCCGCATCGCGTCCATGAGGTCCAGCTCCTTAAAATCCTCTTCCTGAGGCATATCCGAAGCGGCGCCGTTGTTTTTTGCCGCCTCTTCCATTTTCAAATGCTTTAAGCGCTTGCGGGCAATCCTTTCCATTTTCATGGCGTGGAGAATCGCATGCTCCAGCTCGCTCTCGTCATATTCCCCGCTCCGCCGTTTCCTCTCCAGCTGTGCCACCTTTCCTCTTGCCAGCGTGATCGCTCTGCCGGCAGAAACGGAGGTTTTCGCCCGCATGATGAGGGAGGAGATCTCTTTAAAATTATACTGTAAACGTTTGGGCTTTTTCACGCCGTTCCCGGATGTGCTCCGTCTGACGCTGCTATAGGTTCCGGGTTTGGTTTCCCCCGCGGCCCTGAAGGAAACCTGTCCCAGTCCGGAAACGTTTCCTCCGATCATTATGCCCATAGGGTATCCTCGTCCGCTTCTTTTAATTTCTCAAGAAGTTCCTCCAGGCTGTCCGCCCAGACCGTTGTGCTCTTTACATTCTCTTCCCGCTTCTTATCTTCGGCCTTTTTGGCGTCCGCCTTTTTCTGGGCGCGTTTTTCTTCTCTTGCTTCGTCGATGCGCTGTCTCTGCTTTTCGCTGTTCTTTTCCAGTTCCGCAAAGAAAGTCATGCTGCCGTCCTGTTTAAAGGAAATCCCCACACGGGTAACTTCCGCGCCGTTCGCATTTTTCCCGAACGCGGACTCAAATCCAAACTGCTTGTTGATCTGCTTCGACATGCGGACCGCGCCCTGCACTTTCTCCATATACTCCCGCTCGTACTTTTCGTCGGAAGCCATTTTTTCCAGTTCGTCGCTGGAAAAGAGCACCGAAAATTCTTTGGTACCGTGGGAAAGAAGCTCTTTCGCGTCCGTGTCGCTGTCAAAATCCGCCGCCATAAAATCCATATTGCTGTAAGTTTTGCGCAGTCTTTCCAAAAGCCTCTGCGCCTTTTCGGAAAGCTGGGGAGCGGCGGTTTTCCCTGCCTGCCCGGCGGAAGCGCTTTCCTTTGTTTTCTTACCGCTGCCCGTCCTGGCTCCATAGCCGTCAGTATAGGCGCCGTAAGCAGTGCCGATTTCCATAGCCATAGTATCATCCTCCTTGAATCAAATTGAAAGAAATCCGTTTCTTATCTATTTCTATATATCGGCAGATATTATCAAATCCTTTACTCTTTTATTGGGGCCAGCCGTCCCGCAGTCCCATTTGAATATCGCTGTAGATCCTGCTCATGGCGTAGGAGATTTTGTGGTTGAAATCGATCATCTGCAGCAGTTCGTCATCGGTCATACTGCGCTCCGGCAGATAATATATGCTGTCAGATTTGCAAAACGCGATTGTCGATCCGGTGTATTCATCCGGCTGCCCGATCACAGCGATCTCATTTTCCGTATAAAGCCCCTCTTCCTCGTACCGGCGCAGCAGTTCGGCCTGACGCTCGGCCTCTTCCTGCGTCAGCTCCCTGCTTGTACCGCCGCCCACATCCGCGTTGGAAGCCGTCCAGGCCAGGTAGAGTGCGTCCACTTCGGCGTCGCTGAGCTGTGCCAGCCTGCTCTCCAGACCGCCGCCGGTCACGATCCTTTCCTGATTGACCTGATAGATGCTGTAGGTGATCTTATGATCGAAATCAATTAACTCCAGCAGCTCCTCGTCCGTCAGTTCTTCGGCGGGAAGATATACCGTTCTGCCCATTGCGGAAAGCACTATACCCATGCCGTTATAGCTCTCTCCCTCTTTCAGCCGCTGTAAAGCCCCTTGGGGAAAACGGCCGTTGTTTTCATACTCCTCTTTCAGCAGATTGTAGCGGGCACTCTCCGCCGCCGTAAGAGGCCTGCTGTATTCCGTGGTCTCTCCCTGCTTGGCTATCTGATAATAATCCTGTATCTCTTCCGTATCCATACTCTCCATACGCTGTCTGTACAGGCTGATGAGTCCTAACGCGGAAGCTGTCAGGCCTGCTGCCAAAAAACAGATAAGGCAGGCAGCCGCGGCTCCTGAAAGCCTGAGGATTCCCCTCCTTCCTTTTCCTTTTGCAGGCTGTTTCCAGACCGGCAGTCTTTCAGGCTCCTCCAGCGAATCCAGGGCATCCAGAACCGCATTGTGCACTACTTTGGGTACCTCTCCAAATATATTTTTTTTCATGTCTGCTCTTCTCCCTCTAACCATTTTCTAAGCATCTTCTTTCCTCTGAAAAGACGGTTCCCCACATTGGTTTCAGACAGTCCCAGGATCTGCCCGATTTCCTTTGAGGAATAGCCCTCTATCTCATGGAGCACAATGGGCAGCCGATATTTTTCATCCAGCCGCATCAGGGCCTCCATGATATCCTGCTCTTCGCTTTCACAGGAATATCCGTCTCCCGATACTTTCGTTTCCCAGTCTTCATGATCATCCAGGCAGACATATCTGCTTCGGATCCTCAAAAGCTGGTAGCACTCGTTGATCACAATCCTGGTGAGCCAGGTTTTAAAATACTTCTCGCTGCGCAGGGTATCCAATTTCTCATACGCTTTCAGGATACCATTCTGAATCGCGTCCGCGCAGTCTTCATCATTGTGAAGAATCGATTTTGCCACATGGTATAAGGAACTTTCGGCTTTCAACACCTGGCGGCTGAAGTTTTCTTTATCCATACCGTAAACTCCTTTTCTTTTGGATTGCGCTCCGTCCGTATCGGCCGATACACTGATTAGATGCCCGCCGCAGGTGAAATATCTCATTTTGATTCAAAAAATTATTTTTCCGCTGTCCTCCTCTTTTACTGCCTCTCCTGTCTGTAGAGCAAGATACGTCTTCCGATAATATCCGCTGCCTCTTCCGCCGTTTTCTGGCCCGCGAAATAGGCTCCCGCTTCCTCCTGCGCTACCGCCAGTATTTCCCGGGCACCGGTACGGGCAGGCGCTGCCGTCTCCAGCAGTTCTCTCACCACCGCAATCTCCTCTTTGCCGGGAATCCGATAATAGAAAAAGGTCGAAGCATCTCCGATGCTCTGCCCGACCGGGCCCCACGCGGGAAGCGGATTCCCCGTTTCATCGTTTACGGGATTGCCTTCCTCGTCCCTTTTGCATTCCTGCTCTCTGCTTATCTGCTCCTCCAGACAGGAAATACGCGGAGAAAATCCGTAGGATTCTGCCGGTCTGCTCAGACAGTATTCCACAAAAGCCCACGCGCCCTCCTTCTGTCGGGATGCAGCGGATATGCCATACAAACTCTCACACTCCAGCACAGCTTTGCGGGTTCCGTCCCCGGAGGGATAGCCCACAAAGCGAACCGGCTCCCCAAACAAAAAAGGATACAGCTCCGCTTCGTAAAAATATCCTATCTGCGCAGGATAGAGCAGTACCTCCCCGGACTGCAAAAGTTCCGCGTCCGACGGCTGCTCCTCACCCGGCGCCGTGGATTCCGGATACTCTTTTATGAGTTCCAGCAGTCTGGCACAGAGCTCGGATTCAAACCGCAGCTCTCCGCCCTCTTCCGTTATAAAGGCATCCGGATCATAGCCAAAGCAGAAATCCAGCATCCTGTCTCTGGTATAGTGCGCAAACAGCCGGGAGCCGGGATGCTCTTCGGCATAGGACAGAACCTCCTGCGGCGTCCAGCCCCTTTCTCCCAGACCGGAGGCACTGCCTGCCACAGAGCGCAGAAAAACGGTATGGGGAATACCGGCCAGCTTTCCTGCATAAGTATACCCATCCAGCACATTTTCCAGGTAGTCCTCTTCATCCAGCACAGAGCTGTTTTCCAGATAGGGGCGCAGATCCTCCACCGCGCCGGCCAGTGTCAGCTCCTCCGGATCCAGCTGGGACATTTCAAAGATATCGGGACTGTTTCCCGTTGTAATATCCAGATACAGGTCGTTTTTTCCCTCTTCATAGCTTACGCCCGCGTTCGAGTCCTCATAGGCCCTGAGCACCACCCGGTACTCTCCGCTGCTTCTGTTAAAAGAGACCACCTGCTCCTGAAGATACGCATCCTCCCTAAGAACTCCCAGTACAATCTCCTGTTTGGGCACCACTTCCGAAGCCCTGACCGGCTTTAGTAAAACGATCTCCGCCGTCCTCGCCCGCCAGTTTTTTGTCACCACGTACAGTCCTCCGTCTCCGGTCGGCCCCATGCCCGCCACATCACTGCCGATAATGTCATAGTCCTGCCAATCAAATAACGGATCCAGACTCTGGGTTTCCCTTTTATACTCATATACCCTGCTGCCGTCGCTGATAAGAAAGTCCCCTTGTATTCCCGGAACGCACTGCCCGCTCATCCGCGGCAGGTTTCCGAAAACCTCTCCTCGCGCCGCTCTCTCAAAATCCAGCGCCACTCCCTGCATGGCGTAATCCGCGGAGTTGAGATCCTGATAAAAAAGGCAGACTTCTCCCTCTGCGTCCTTTCCCATAAAGGCGCTCTCTTCTCCGGCAATCTTTCCCGCGAAGCTGCCGTCCGCCTCAAACAGCAGTACCACGTCCGTACAGTTTACATAAATCTTTCCCGCTCCGTCCAGCAGGATTTCCGCCGGAATTTCTCTGCTGCCGGCGTCTTCCAGCATATCCGTTATATCCTGGGCCACGGTCTTTTTGCCGGCGCTGTCATACACGCACAAATAATAGAAAACCTGGCTCCTGTCCTCCTCAGAGGGATAGGCGGCTTCTACGGTATAGACATTTCCTTCCCCGTCCGCGTCATAATCCACGATATAAGCCACATAGGGTTCGTCCGCGTCCCTGCTCCTCTCCAGCTTCCAGAAGAGCTCCCCGTCCAAGGAGGAGGCTGTCAGTTCCCAGGACGTCCTGCCACTTTCCAGATTCAAAAAAGAACAGGATTGATACACCCTGTCCCCTCGCAGCAGAATCTTGCAGTCGTTAAGATTATCCGGCAGCTCCTTTACCGTATACTCCGGCACATAGACATATTCCTCCCCAGGCGCCGCCGTTTCTTCGACGGGATTTTCCGGATCCGGCTCCTCCCCGCAGGCTGTGCCGCTTAACAGCAGCAGAACCAGAAATGCCACGATACATTTTTTACCGTATTTACCGCAAATACTATATAAACGCATATACTCTCTCCTCTTTCAATTACTAAAAAGCCCCGAAAACAGCTTGTTTTCGAGGCTTTGAAATGCTTGCACAAAATTTGCGCTCTATTAACGCTTGCTGAACTGAGGCGCTCTACGTGCGGCTTTGAGACCGTATTCACCTGACCTTGATCCAAAAAGACCAGTATTCATGCGGTTTTTCGGGCTTTCCTCTCTCAGTAAACCCATAGGTAAACCCACGAAATCGCGAAATTTTTGGTGCAGTTTAACGCAGCCCGAATGCAGCATTCACAACGCTGCTTAATTCCTCAGGTTTATTATACTTGACTTTCGCATAGATGTCCATAGTCGTTTTGCTGTTCTCATGGCCTGCCAGATACTGCACCGTCTTGGGATCAACACCTTTGTAAATCAGATTGGTGATGTAGGTGTGCCGCAGCATGTGCGGAGTCACCTTGAAGTCCATCGTATACACCAGTTTGGGATTATTCGGCTGATGCTCACCAAGCCTTGGCTTTATTCTATGCTTGATGGACTGTCCATTTACATAAGTGTAATAACAGCGTTCTGCAGTAGAACGGACTGTTATGTACTTCCAGACTCTCACAAACTGTGTTTCCGTCAAAACAGTTCCCTTCGAATTCGAGATCACATATTCCGATTCTGATTTTTCCCTTTCTTCCTTGAGACAGGCTACCAGGCATTTTGGAATCGGAACATCTCGTTTTGCTGCCGGTGTCTTCAATAGCGTGTTGACTACCGGCTCACCGCCTTCCACATGCCATGCACGCCTTACCGAAATGTACGGCGTTTTTTCATCCAGGAATACGCAGTCCCATTTTAATCCAAGGATCTCTTCTCTACGCAATCCCGCGTACAAACCGATCATCACGAAGACATACGGTGGAAGTTCACGAATGCTATCCAGCAAAATGGCAGTCTGTTCATCCGTCAAAGCCTCGCGCCGTTTCGCTGGCTTTCCGCCTCTTGCGCAAATCGTTTTGGATGGATTCTCTTTAATCACCTTGCTCTCTTCTGCTGAATTAAAAATGTTCTTAATCAGCATATTGAGCTGACCATACATTCCGGAAGAACCTTTTGATAACGGAACCATCAGCAGCCGCAGGTCATCTGTGGTCACCTCGTCCATATACATCTGTCCAATCGGACCCACGATGTACCGATTCACCATCCGCTCGTATCCCTCCAACGTATTGGTTCTTACCGTTCCAGACCGCATCAGCAGCCATTTTTCGCAGTACTCTTCCACGGTCGGATTCTCTCTGTGGAAAACCACTTCTGCAATTTTCTTCTGGGCATCTTCCACCCGGTCATATAATTCTTCGCGTGTCAGCCCATAAATCGCCACTCTCTTTCCGTCTGCATCTGTAATCCGGGTGCGGTAATACTGTACCCCTTTCATCATCACTGTTCCGTATTCCGGAAGTTCAGCAGGGCGCTTTTTTCCTTTAGCCATGTGTTCTCCTCCTCGTCTATCTTCATACATTGGGTGTTGCTACTCTTATTATCATGGCGTACACCACTTCCTTCAAGGATGTCGAATGTATGTAAAAAGGGCAGGGATTTTTGACCATCCCTGCCCCAAGTTTTTTCTGATTTACTCTTAATCCCACGATGCAAAAGCATCTTCAAGCACTCCTGCGAGCTGCTCTGGGCGATTATATTTCACCTTGGCGTAAATATCCATGGTGATCTTGCTGCTTTCATGACCGGCAAGATACTGAACTGTCTTCGGATCAACCGAAGCATGAATCAGATTCGTAATATAGGTGTGCCGCAGCTGATGCGGAGTCACCTCAAAGTCCAGACTGTAAACCACATTCCCATTGTGTGCTGCCTTTTGCCCCAGAACCGGCTTCACCGTATGCTTCACCCTCTTGCCATCTTCATAGCGGTAATAGCAGCGTTCCTTGGTGGTACGGGTTACGATATACTGCCATAATCTCTTGAACTGCGTATAGGACAACGGGTCTCCATCCCGGTTTGCAACCACAAAATCCGATGTCGATGTCTTCTTCGCCTCTTTCAGACATTCCAGAAGATTATCCGGCAGAGGGACATTCCGATGCGCTGCCTTTGTTTTCAGCTCTGTCAGAATCACCGGACGATTATGCTCCGTATGCCAGGCTCTCCGAACGGTAAGGTACGGAGCCTCGCAATCAAGATACACCGAATCCCATTGAAGTCCGAGGATTTCTTCTCTCCGCAATCCTGCGTACAGCCCCAGCATCACGAACACATACGGCGGTAAGCCGTAAATGGCATCCAGCAGCTTATCCACCTGCTCATCCGTAAGCGGGAGGCGGTCCTTCTGGGGAATCCCGCCCACATTCTTCTTCAGATAGATGGTCGGATTCTCATCAATGATCTTACTCTCCATTGCTGCCGTGAAAATACACTTATATAGAACATTCACTGATTTGTACACGGATGCCGACTTTTTCGATGCCGCCAACAGTGCCAGGCGAATGTCATCTGCTGTTACATCTCCCATATGCATATCGCCCAATGGCTTGATGATGTAGTTCTTCACTTTCGATGTATAGTCAATCAGCGTTGTCATCCTGATCTGTGCCGACTGCATCAGCAGCCATTTCTCGCAATACTCCTCTACTGTAGGTGTACTGCGGCGATACGTCTTGTTCTCAATCTGCTGGATCGCTTCCTGTTCCTTCTGGTACAGTTCCTCTCTCGTTCTTGCATATAAGGAAACCCGCCGTCCCTGCTGATCTGTTACACGGGTTCGATAATATTGCGTTCCCTTCATACTCACCGTACCATAATCGGGAAGCATCATTCTTCTTGCCGCCATATCATTACCTCCAATCCTGTTGATGCTTTCATTATTGCGGATTCATCGTCCATACTCAACGATGTCGATTTTCACCGCCGAAAGCTTCGAGGTTTGCGATATGTCGCAGCACGTTCCATCGGTTTTGCACGGTGCGTACATTTTGCAATGTACTCCTGAATCCCCACTTCCGTGAAATAAACGCAGCCGTTTTCCACATACTGAACATAGGAGATCAAACCGTCTGTTCTTGCAGCATCCAGTGTTTTTACGCTGATTCCCAGTATACTGGCTGCTTCTTTCCTTGTAATCAGTTTATCCATCGCCTTCTTCGCCATCCTTTCGGCATTTGCCCTGTCTTTTTTTCTCTGCTTGTTCCGGAATGTAATATCCAAGTTGAATCCTTACTGCTTCATCAATCCCACGCATCTGCCCCTTACTTACCCGCCCAAGATAGCGAATCACGCATATCTTGTCGCAGGTGTCGAGCTGTTCTGCCAATACCATAGACGGTTTTGCCAGTCCCTTTGCTTTACGGAGAAAGAAATGCGTTGGCTGTTTTCGCTTCTTCTCAATTTTCGATGTCAGCGGAGCAATCGTGATCGTCGGCGCATAATAATTACCGACATCATTCTGAAGAACCACAACAGGACGAACACCGCCCTGCTTTGATCCGACCGGAACACCGAGATTGGCGAGATATAAATCACCTCGCCGATAAACCCAGTTTTCTTTCATATGCTGTTGTCTCCAATCTCCATACACTGATATGGATAAAGTCTGCCAGGTATCATGCTGATACAGCACCCGGCAGCGCTTTCTGAAAATATGGTTTCTCTGTACTTTTTCTTATCACCCCAGAGATGTAGGATTTCTCACAGGCGGCAGTGTGCTTCACTGCTCCATTGGAATTTAACCATCCCGCCTTCCTTATGGCCGGACCGCGAATTACGGAAGTATCATTGTCCCTGTCCGGCTTTAACACCGCCGCCGGTTGCAATCCGGCATTTGCTTCTGCGAAACCGCTATCGCCCCGATGGGCTTCATGGCGTGCAGTCTAAGGCTCGACCAAACAGGAATGTACCTGAAGAATGAGTATTCAGTTTTCAAGGGACATCCGGACTTTCGTCCTTACAAAGTAAGTTTAACAAGAATCCTCCGGTTTCGCGTTGGCCTCGTAGGCGCACTTTGGTTGTCCTTGCAGGACTACATACGGTTCGTTTTGACTTTTCCAGTGTTCTATACAGCCGGATTGAGGCAAAAAAATACCCCGTTGGTTTCCCAACGAGGCATCAAAGACGATTCTATTCTGTTTTCTATAAACTGGTACCCGTTTATCTCCTGGTGACCATTTGAGTCACGGCCAATGTATCAAAAAAGCAACGCTCATCTCAGCAAATCAGACAAGCTGTATTCTCCTTTGGGGATATTTGCTGTTCTGCGATACTCTTTTATGGCTTTCACCAAGAGCTGAGGATTACTGAAATACTGCTTCACAAAATCATACGACTGCACATCATGCATCCGAAGATTTATTTTACAAAATTCGCTTGGTTTTTTTCCAGAACGCTTAAACTGATCATATGCTCCTTCCGCATGAATAATCAGCATTTCAATTTCTGGAGCAGTAATGACATTTACCACGTCAATTTTCTGCTCATATGCTTTACTCAATCGAAATTCCTCTCTGCGAGAATCCAAAATCCGTATCACAGAAATCTGCTCATCGAATCCTTTCCGTAAGTAACGCTCCTCGAATCGTTTAGCACTTCTGCAACGGATGACACGTTCTTCCAACATTTCTTCTCTGTTGAAAATCAGAAGATCATTATCAACCAGTATGTCGATAATAGCTTCTTCGGCAGAGCCTTCACATATACACGCCTTGTATTTTGCTAATTCCATTCTGCCGCCTCCTTAATTGATTGAAGCAGCCAGGCTTTTCTTCAAGCGCATATACGCTTCATATGCTGGCGTTGTTCCCTCAAGGAAGCCGCTCTGGTAAGCATCACTCTTTTTAATATCATTACGTTTCAATATATAGCTCAGATTTTCTGCTGTAATGCCATTACGGTTTCTAACGATACAAATTCCGTCATTTCGGTCATATTCGTCCAGCAGTTCCGGATAATGCGTAGTGAAAATAAGCGTTCCGCCATTTTTGTTCAGTCGGCTGTCCATAAAGAAGCGCACTAAGGTCGTTACAATTTCCTTGTTGAAATGATTCTCTATTTCATCTACCAGAAGATAACCACCTGAATGAAGAACTTCCTTTACCATCGAGAATGTAATAATACCCTTAATCGTACCAGAGGACAGATACTGCTCAAGGTCTGCCGCATTATTCAGGATAATCTCTTCTTCATCCTTAAACTTCAAGTGGATAAATGTTTTTCCCTCTGTCTGTTCAAAACACAATTTCTCAATGGTCGGATCGAGAAATGCAATTACCTCCAATGGAATATCTTCGGTAAATGGAAGCACATTCACATTCGTATAGGAAAGCAGGCTGAATATTTCCACTGTATCATTCGCTTTTTTATTATGTGCAATGACAAAGCTGACATCATCAGAAAGGTATGCTTCATCGCTATTGCGCTGCTCTACAGGCTTCATTCCTGTAAAATCTGTCAGATACTTTTTCGACTTAACGGTTGCAATTGGTTTTTCCCAAAGGCTTTCAGACAGAATCGAATACATATATTCCCCTGTTTTCGACTTCTTTGCTGCAATTACAGTTTCCAAGCAGCAGACGTAGCTGCGCTTATCATAAAAATATGTGCGGATTGTAGCATTCTTCGCTCCGCCAAGAATGCTTTTTGCCTCCACATGATTGATGGGCTCATTTTTCACAATATTTAAGGCCAAGCTAATGACCTTTAATACCGAGGTCTTGCCAGATGCGTTAATTCCAATGAAAGCACAGGCAGAGTGGAGATAGTAGTTATCCGTCAAACGGTAAAGACTATCTTTGTCCTCTTCGCAAACACGTTGCTGCGTATAAAAGCAAATATCCAAGTCTTTTTTGAATAATGGGAGTCCTTGTGCGGTGATGCGGAGTATTTTCATAGGTAGTCCTCCTCTAAAAACAGTTTTTTCGTTTTTATTTTCTTATAATCTTATTATACGCCGCAAATCAGAAAATATCAACGGATTTTCCGTTTTTATTTTCCGATTTGCTTTTGACACTAAAAAGTATCCGTTCAATATGGCAAGCCCTGTGATTGCTGACCCGTTCCACCGCATGAAATACATGGAGCGTCATGGAAGCGGCCTACGCAAAATCGTCAGGGAAACCGAAAAGCCGCCTGGATATACAGCGGCATATAATCCGAAAATTTTCTCAACGGCAACAGATTTCAGAGTCATCTTGAAAAATGTAAATTACCAACTTAGTCAGAAAAACTTAGTCAATGACCAAGTTAGTGAGCAAGATAAATCGCCGGACATCCCACACACAGTTTTGAATCTTTTTATCCACCTTATTGCCCACGGCAGTGAGGGTGCTCAAATCACTCATGCTCACTCTATCATGGGTACAGCCAATGATAAGTCCTATGACGCAACCCATGATAACTTAGAGGATGACACCCATCAAGGTATCCACCAAGATAGCCACCATGATTCTACGCCGTCAGCAGTTATATTGCGCCTAATGCTTTTTAGATTTTTTTCGCAATCGTAGACAGCTCCGAAATAATACTAAGAAGATCATTTTTGACTTCCTCTTTGCTTGGCTCGCTGCCCATCAGAAGATAATCCGTGCTGACATGGAGGATGCAGGACAGTTCAATCAGCAAGTCAATAGAGCAGCTGCGTTCACCGTTCTCCATGCGGCTGACATGCTGCTTGCTTGCCAGGCCCAGGCGAACCGCCAGTTCCTCCTGCGTAATGCCACGGGAAGTGCGAACATCGTGAAGTCTCTTACCAAACTCTTTTGCGTCAAAATACATACGTTTCTCCTTCCGCACAGCCGGTACAGAACCGGATCGACGGAAGGTCAAAAAAAGAGCCGCATGACGGTGAAGAAAAATCCTGTGCCGATAAAACAGAACATGGGTATCCCATAATTCTGTCTCATGCGGCATTCGGAAGACTTCGCCTGTCAGCGGCTCCACAGCACAGCTATGACTTATAAAATTGTGTTAATAGGGTTATTTATTGTCATCTCAACCATTCAAAGACGAATAGTAGAGCTGCAATCTCCGTAATCTTCTCATCTCCAAAACATTGAAGACGGTCTCGCGTCCGCAGGCCTTGCATTTGGTCTGCACATGTCCTCTGGTATCCTCAAAGACGATGATTGAATTGTGTCGGCAATAAGGGCACCTGACAGTCCTGGGCTTTTGTGAAGCAATCGCATCTTTTGCCCGGATGATTTTAATCTGCATTTCCGCAGATGGTTCCGATACTCTGATATTCCTGCTCATGGCCACACCTCCAATGGATCACGATATTCATAATCCTTTTTCCGGTTCAGATAGCCCAGTTGTTCCAATCGGATAGCTGCTGCTGATCTCGAAACACCAAAGACACCACAGAAGGTATCTATCTTCACTTGGTCACTGTCGTAAAAACGCCATCCATAACAGGTCAGAGGCTTTCTGCTGTTGATGAACCACATCGCCCGATCCACTTCTGACTGGGGCATCAGGATGGCAGCTCCCAGCGTATTGGCCTGCCACTCGTTCCAATCTTCCTGCGTTCTCAGGACACGGGAACCATTTTTCCGAACTTCCGGTCTCTTATGGCAGGCTATCTTTCGGTCATCGGAATCCAGCTGAAACAGTATCTGGTGAGCGCACTCATGTGCCAGCGTAAATCTGCGTTTTCCGCAGAGTTTCCGTATATTCTCCGGTTCAATGAAGCTCTTGTCCAGAACCACATCATTGGTTTTCAGGAAGATGCTCCTCTGACTTCCATCGACTTCAATCTGATATTCTGTATCCACATACGCGGTCAGACCATAGATGCTTCCGTCCGAGGACAACTTTTGAAATGACACCTTCAGGTTCAGATAATCGGATGCAAACTGGTCAATGGGTGTCGGAAGTGCGAATCTTGCCGGATCATCTGCTTCGCTGCCGAAAAAGGACTTTTGAAAATCTCTTATCACTGCAACAGCGATTTCTTCTATGTTTTTCTGCGAAAGGATCATAGGCACGGCTCCTTTGCTTCAACGAACCATTTTTCATCTTCGTTGTACAGGAAACTCTCATGCCCACCGATCATGACCGTATAGCGGATTCCGCAGCCACCTACCTTCGTGGAAGCAGCCCGACACTTATGCTTCAATCGGTCGATCTCATACACCCGTCCGTCAATCCACCGAATCAGACGCGGACGGATATTTCCCTCTGCATCCACATCTAAATTCACAGGTACATATACTTTTCTACATTTCTGTTCCGACATATTCTACGCTCCTTCTCTGTAAACCGGCGAATGTGTTGACTTCTTTTAGCAAAGAACTCACCAGATTCTACCGGTGCTGTATTAACCAATCATTCCTGTCGGCATAACCAAATCCACTTTTCGCTCTGTCGGCATCTTGCTTTTCTGAAAAAGTACCCCATTTTTAATCGCATCTTTCCCAAATCGGAATCGAATCTGCTCAATCGCTGCATCCAGCCGTTCCTGACGATCCAGTGATTTCACGTCGGTGAATAGGTCGTATTGTATCGGACAATCCTCTTCAAACAGGTTGATTGCCCGAACTGTCACTGAACGAATCGGATGCTCCCACTGATAATTCTTTGCAAACAGAGCAAATGCGGTTTTCGCCAGATAGGTGGGGCTTTGTGTCGGAATACTAATCCGGCACTGCCACTCTTTCGTGTAAAGCTCGTTGTTGCGGATGGAAATCGCTATTCCGCCAGCTTTCTTTTTATGCGTTCGCAGCTTGGTTCCAATCTCTTGCACCAGCTCCAGCATGATACACCAGACTTCGGCGTTATTCTCCAAATCCTGCATGGTCGTTATCCCGTGCCCAATGCTCTTTACTGGGGAGACATAATCGGAACGCATAACCGGCGAATCATCCAGTCCATTGGCATATTTCTTAATCGCCAGTCCATTCTTTCCAAGGCGGCACTTCAAGAAATCATCCGATGTTGCAGCAAGTTCCCCAATCGTATGAATCCCATAACCAGATAAAACCTTCTCGGTCGCTCTGCCGACTCCAAGCAAGTCAGAGGCAGGAAGACACCAAATCTTCTCACGGAATGAATCTGCTTCGATGCAGGTAATCGCATCCGGCTTTTTCATATCCGACCCAAGCTTGGCAAAAATCTTGTTGAAACTCACTCCTGCGGAAATCGTAAGTCCCAATTCAAACTTAACCGTTCTGCGAATCTCATCTGCAATTTCAAATCCGGTTCCCATGCAGCCGCTTCCGGTCACATCCAGCCAGCATTCGTCCATCCCATACGGCTCGATCTGATCAGTATAACGACCGTATATTTCACGAGCCAGCTTTGAAAACTTCATATATCGCTCATAGTGCGGCTCCACGATCACAAGATCCTGGCACTTCTGCTTTGCCTGCCAGATTGCCTCCCCCGTGGAAACACCAAACGCCTTTGCTGCATAGTTCTTCGCAAGTACGATACCATGCCGTTCCTCCACAGAACCGCACACTGCCACCGGCTTGTTCTTCAGTTCCGGGTTCAGCATACACTCGACAGAGGCATAGAAATTATTCATATCACAATGAAGAATCACTCTTTGCATCTCGTATTCCTCCTCTCCGTTCGTGAAAGCACGAACAACTTTTCACGAACGCATTGACACACAGCATTTCTTGTGATACTATAATTACACGAATTGTATTTCGTGTTTTCATCGTCATTATAGCAAGTACAGTTTTTCGTGTCAATAGGATTTTATGAAAAAGTGTTCGTGTTTGTTATTAAAAAAGAAAGAGGTATTCCTATGGTCTTCAAAGAAAGGTTGAAAGAAAAAAGAACAGAAGCCAATTTAACTCAGGTAGAACTTGCAGAGAAGGCCGGTGTAACCGCCCGCACAATTCAGAATTATGAGCTTGGCAGCCGTAAACCATCCAATATGGTCACGATCCAGAAGATTGCGGATGCGCTGAATACTACTACTGAGTACCTGCTGGGAAGCAGCGGCACCTATGTCGTAGAAGCTCATGAAAAAGGCGGCGCAAAAGCAGCGAAAGATATTGAAGAACTGGTCAGCGAAGTGACCGGTATGTTCGCTGGCGGCGAATTAAGCGAAGATGCCATCGAAGGAGCTTATAAAGCTCTGACCGATGCCTACTGGATCGCCAAAGAGAACAATAAAAAATACGCCCCGAAAACGAGGCGTAAAAAATCCGATCAGTGATATTTATCGTACACACTTTTCGCTATACTGTAAACTGGAGGTGGTATGATGAATGCGGAACAGCTTTCACGGGTCGGTGAGAAACTGGTAAAACGCTGCGGTTCCAGAGACCCTTTTGAAATTGCAAGGCAGCTTGGTATCAATGTCATGCTTTGTGAAAATTTCGGCTCCCTGAAGGGAATGTACCGGGTGATTAAACGAAATCGCTTTATTTTCCTGAATAACAGTCTGGATGAAAATATGCTGCGCATCGTGTGCGCACATGAATTAGGGCATGACCAGCTTCACCGGAATATGGCGAAAACCACCCCGATTCATGAGTTCATGCTCTATGACATGAAATCCAAGCCGGAATATGAGGCCAATATCGTAGCAGCAGAAATCCTGATGGACAGCGATGAAGTCCTTCGTTACATCTATGAGTATGGATACACAGCCGAGCAGATTGCCAGTGCGATGTCCACTGACATCAATCTGGTTGCGCTGAAGGTAGCACACCTGGCCACACTTGGATATAATCTGCACGCACTGGAACATAAGAGCAACTTTTTGAAATAATGTACCTTCGAGGAGCCTGGACTGACTCCTCTTTTTTGTTGCAAATTGTGCAGGCGGTGCTTGCACAATTATCAGCCTAACATCTGCATGTGATAGAGCTTCACTTTTTCCTCGAACGGCAGTCCCGGATCAATGCCGACTTCTTCCCACATCACACCATACGGTGCGCCGCCATCTGTATATCCAGCGATAAAAGCAAAACGACCATCGCAGTCCTTATACAGTTCTGCCAGCCGCTCCCGTTCCTTCGCTTCCCGCTCCATTCTCCGCTGCCGGAGCCGCTGTTCTTCGGCCCGTTTAATCTGGTCAAGCTGCTCCTGTGTATAGTTGACCCCCAGCTCCTGCAAATCTTTAGCAGCCGTCACAGCATCCACATGAAAGCGTTCCCGGTAATGCTTGTTCATCTTTTTCGGTGAGCCGGTATAGGTGAGCAGCCACTGCTTGCCTTTTCGGAGGCGTGCTTCCTTTCGCTCAGCCTTCGTCAATTTCTTTTTCTTTGCCATTTGCGGAATCTCCCGGATTTTTTGCTGATGATTTTGGGTTGCGCTTTTTCGGTGCTGTCAGCTCATAGCTCAAAGAAAGCAGGTCTTTGATGGCATCATCCAGCTCCGGTTTGCCAAGCTGAATACTGAGCCATTTTTCCTTATTCATGTGATAGGCCGGAAAATAGCCATCCTGCCCACGCAGAGAGCCAATCAGCAACGGATCACTTTTCACATTAAGGACATCAACGATGCCTGCCTCCGGCAATCCCAACTTATCAGCAGATACTTCCAGAACTACACCATACCATTTATTATTGTCATTGTGCCGCAGCACAGCATTCCAGTCATGCCAGGGGTATTCCGGCTCTGTTCCGTACTGCTGACGTATCCATGTAAATAATTCTTGTCGTGTCATCTCTTATAACAGCTCACTTGTATCTCAAATTCTCCCTACAATCGCGTTTACATCCAAGACCTTATTGAGAAAAAACGCCTCCAGCTCATCAATAGCTTCACAATACGCTCTTACAGAACGTGACATCATTAGTTCCATGCTGTGTAGATCATTTGTCTGCGCTCAAAAGCTTCTTGGCCACCCTCCATGATATCAACTATCAACTTGTGCGTTGCTGGACTATCTATATTTCCTTGTATAGGTAGTATCTTAAAGTATCACAAGAAAATTATGTCGAATTGACAGCCGCCTCCGCTATACCGAATAAGGAAATAAAGAGTCCTCAA
>CANRMI010000014.1 GCA_947631685.1 uncultured Lachnospiraceae bacterium | reverse complement strand
GAAAGCCTGTAAATACAGGCTATACCGGCTTATGAGAACTTATAAAGAGATAGTCAAAAACTATATTTTGATTTATATTAATTTTAGTGATGTTATTGACTTTACGGATAATTTGTTTGATGATAAAGAGTAATGATAATAAAGTAAAGAGAGCAGGGATGTAAATTATGATAAAGACACTGGCGGCGCAGATCAAGGAATTTAAGCGGGAATCCGTTCTGACGCCGGTTTTTATGGTTTTGGAGGTCTTGTTTGAAACCTTGATTCCGTTTTTGATGGCGTCCATCATTGACGACGGCGTGGAGGCCGGAAATATGCGCCATATCTACATAGTCGGCGGCCTGATGATCCTCATGGCGCTGGCCGGACTCTACTGCGGGATCATGGGCGGCAAGTACGGCGCGAGAGCTTCCACGGGCTTTGCGAGGAATCTCAGACAGGCCATGTTTGAAAATATCCAGACCTTTTCCTTTTCCAATCTGGACAAATTCAGTACGGCGGGGCTGGTGACCAGGCTGACTACGGATGTGACCAATATACAGATGGCATATCAGATGCTGCTGCGCATATGCTTCCGCGCGCCGATCAGTATGATCTGCGCCATGGCTATGGCGTTTTTTATCAACGCGCAGCTGGCCTCTGTATATTTGATCGCGGTGATCCTGCTGGCCATTGTCCTTGCCTTTCTGATCAGGCGGGCCATGAAGTACTTTCAAATGGCCTTCCCCAAATATGATGAGCTGAATTCTTCGGTGCAGGAAAATGTCAGCGCGATCCGTGTGGTCAAGGCCTATGTGCGGGAGGATTATGAAACGGGCAAATTTAAGAAGGCGAGCCAGGGCATTTATGATATTTTCCTGAAAGCGGAGAAAGCGGTGGTCCTGAATACGCCCATCATGCAGTGTACGGTGTACAGCTGTATCCTGCTGATAAGCTGGATCGGCGCGAAGCTGATCGTGCAGGATATGTTAAAGACCGGCGAACTGATGAGTCTGCTGGCTTACTGCATGAATATACTGATGAATCTCATGATGATCTCCATGATCTTTGTCATGATGAGCATGAGTATAGCTAGCATGAAGCGTGTGAGCGAGGTGCTCTGTGAGAAAAGCGACCTTGAAAATCCTGACGAGCCGCTCCGCGAGGTTCCCAATGGGGAGATCGAGTTTCAGAATGTGGATTTCTCCTATTACGGAGATAAGGACAAAGCTGTGCTTCACAATATTAACTTAAAGATCAAAGCAGGGGAGACCATCGGTATCATCGGCGGAACCGGCAGTGCCAAGACCAGTCTGGTAAATCTGATCAGCCGTCTCTATGATGTGACGGAGGGTTCCGTTATGGTGGGCGGCCATGACGTGAGGGAGTACGATATGGAGAGCCTGCGGAACCAGGTGGCGGTGGTGCTGCAGAAGAATGTGCTGTTTTCCGGAACCATAATGGAAAATCTGCGCTGGGGAAACGCAGATGCCACCGAGGAGGAGTGCAGGCAGGCCTGCCGTCTGGCCTGTGCGGATGAATTTATCGACAGGATGCCGGACGGTTATCAGACTTACATAGAGCAGGGAGGCACGAATGTGTCCGGCGGACAGAAGCAGCGCTTGTGTATTGCCCGGGCGCTTTTGAAAAAACCTAAGGTTTTGATCTTAGATGACAGCACCAGCGCGGTGGATACCGCGACGGACGCGAAGATCCGCGAGGCCTTTGCTAAGGAGATACCGGATACCACCAAGCTGATCATCGCCCAGCGTGTATCCAGTGTGGAAAACGCGGACAGGATCATTGTGCTGGACGACGGCCGGATCAATGGGTTTGGAACCCACAGTGAGCTGCTTGAAAATAATGAGATCTACCGCGAGGTATATGAATCCCAGACCAGCGGCGGCGGAGATTTTGATGAAAAGGCAGGTGAAGCGTAATGCCCGGACCTATGGGAAGAATGCCGAGAGGCGCGAAAATAGAAAATCCCGGTAAAGTTTTTAAAAGGCTGATGAAATATATAACAAAAAATTACGGGCTGCATCTCGTGATCGTGGCAGTGCTTATCTTGATCAGCGTTTTGGCGAATGTGCAGGGAACCATGTTTATCCAGCGGCTGATCGACGATTATATTGCCCCCCTGCTGCTTTCCGATACGCCTGATTTTGCGCCTCTGGCAGGCGCTATCTTGCGGGTGGCGTGCTTTTACGCGGTGGGAGTGGCGGCTTCTTATGCCCACAGCCGCATTATGATCAATGTGACGCAGGGAACGCTGCGCAATGTGCGGGACGATCTGTTTTCCCATATGCAGAAGCTTCCCATTAAGTATTTTGATACCCATTCTCACGGGGATATTATGTCAACCTACACCAACGACACGGATACGCTGAGACAGATGATAAGCCAGAGCATGCCCCAGATATTCAACAGTGCCATTACCATCATCAGCGTATTTATCAGTATGCTTGTGCTGAGCGTTCCCCTGACTGTGACCACGCTGCTCATGGTGGCTGTGATGCTTTTTGTCACCAGAAAGGTGGCGGGTTTAAGCAGCCGGTATTTTCTGCAGCAGCAGAGAGATCTGGGCGCGGTCAACGGCTTCATCGAGGAGATGATGAACGGACAGAAAGTTGTGAAAGTATTCTGCCATGAGGAGCCGAATATTGAACGTTTTCGGGAGCTGAATGACAATCTGTACAACAGCGCGGATAAGGCGAACTATCTGGTCAATATCGTAGGACCTGTCAACGCGCAGCTGGGCAATGTCAGCTATGTGGTCTGCGCCATTGTGGGCGGTATACTGGCGTTGTCCGGTATTTCAGGTCTGACACTGGGAAAGCTGGCGAGCTTTTTAACCTTTAACAAGAGCTTCAATATGCCCATCAATCAGGTGAGTCAGCAGTTTAACTCGATCGTCATGGCCATGGCGGGAGCGGAACGTATCTTTAAGATGATGGACGAAGCGGAGGAAGCGGACAACGGGTATGTCACTCTGGTGCATGTAAAAGAAGAGAACGGCAGTCTGGTAGAAAGTCCTCAGCGTACCGGACGGTGGGCATGGCGCCATGAGCATCAGGCGGATCACTCCGTGGATTATGTGGAGTTAAAGGGCGACGTGGTGTTTGATGGCGTGGATTTTGGATACAGTGACGATAAAATGGTGCTGCACGATGTGAAGCTCTACGCGGAGCCGGGACAGAAGATCGCCTTTGTGGGTTCTACCGGCGCGGGCAAGACCACCATCACCAATCTGATCAATCGTTTTTACGATATACAGGACGGGAAGATCCGTTACGACGGCATCAATGTCAACAAGATCAAAAAAGCGGATCTGAGGCGCTCTTTAGGCATTGTGCTGCAGGATACCCATCTTTTCACGGGAACGGTGGCGGACAATATCCGCTACGGCAAGCTGGACGCTTCGGACGCGGAAGTGATCGCGGCGGCGAAGCTGGCCAATGCGGACGGGTTTATCCGGCTCCTGCCTCAGGGGTATGATACGGTGCTGACGGGAGACGGCGCTAATTTAAGTCAGGGACAGAGACAGCTCCTTGCCATTGCGCGGGCGGCGATCGCCAATCCGCCGGTGCTGATCCTGGACGAAGCTACCAGCTCCATCGATACCCGTACCGAAAGTATCGTGCAGGACGGTATGGATAAGCTGATGAAGGGCAGAACGACTTTTGTGATCGCCCACAGGCTTTCCACCGTCAAAAATTCCGACTGCATCATGGTTTTAGAGCAGGGACGGATCATCGAAAGAGGCACCCACGAGCAGCTGCTGGAGCAGAAGGGCAGATATTATCAGCTGTATACGGGAAATGCCATAGCGAACTAAGAAGACGGGGAGGAAGCCTTTATGGATGCATTGGATCTCATACGGGATAAATTTTCCCAGGACTGTTCAGTGGATACGGTCCTGCATCTGGTCATGGCAGAGTTTCAGCTCTCCAGAGAGGAAGCGCAGGCCAAGCTGGATGAGTATTTTGAAATTGTGGATTCCTATGCGGGCGGTACCGGCAAGTGATCTTGGGCAGCTTCGGTAAACGAACTCCGGGAGTGGTTGCTTTCCCCGCGATGGTATGATATACTTTTGAAAACTGAATAGCATATGCTTTTGCGTCGGGAGACGCCAGCGCGCAGGCGCTGAGGGAATCGACTGAGACTGTCGGGCTATCCCAGTAACCGTGAAGCGGACGAAAGGGCAATCGAGTCACTGCCGTAAGGCGGGAAGGCGCCCAAGTAGGAAGAAGCCAAGCCGGGAGACCTGTCTGCATATGATACACTTCTGGGGTTGGGTGGGAACTGCGCAGGTCTGTGCGAGCCTGCGTTATTTGTGTTACTCTCCAATCTGGGGAGCATTTTTTTGCTCCTTTTTCTATTCAGTGAACATACAGAAAGGAGGACTGATCAAATGAAATTATCAGTCAAACGCACAAAAATGCTGGCGGTATGCATGACCGCCGTAACGCTGCTGGCGTTCACCGCCTGCGGCGCGGAAAGTGGGGGAGCAACTCCCGATCCTTCCACTGCCGTCAATCAGGAGAGCGCATCTGCCGTGACAGAGCCGGAGAGTACTTCCGCTGTCACAGAACCGGAAAGCGCTTCGCCCATTACCGTTACGGACATGATGGGCAGGGAGATCACGCTGGAGGAGCCTGCCACAAGGATCGTGGCCCTCACGCCGTCGGATTGTGAGATCCTCTACGCCCTCGGTGCCGGGGATACCCTGGTGGGAAGAGGGACTTACTGCGACTATCCTGCCGAGGTGGCTGACGTGCCGGAGGTAGGTTCGGGCAGTGACACCAACATGGAGCAGATCCTTGCGCTGGAACCGCAGGTTTTGTTGATGAGCACCATGTCCCAGACAGAGGAACAGGCTAAGCAGCTGGAGGAGGCCGGGGTACATGTCGTGATCAGCGACGCCCAGGACATTGAGGGAGTGTATACCGCCATTGAGATGATCGGCACCCTCATGGGAAAAGACACGGAGGCTGCCGCTCTCGTTGACAGTATGAAGACGTCCTTTGCCGAACTGGAAGAAAAGGCCGATCCGGAGGGAGACAAGACGATCTACTTTGAGGTTTCCCCGCTGGAATACGGGCTCTGGGCTGCCGGGAAGAATACCTTTATGGACGAGATAGCCAATATGCTGGGACTGAAGAATTGCTTTGCCGATCTGGACGGCTGGGCTTCCGTATCGGAGGAGCAGGTGCTGGAGCGGAATCCGGACTATATTCTGACTATCACCATGTACTATGGAGAAGGGCCCCTGCCGGAAGAAGAGATTATGGCAAGGCCGGGCTGGGAAAATGTGACCGCCGTAAAAAACGGGGCGATCCTGAATCTCCAGAATAACGAGCTTTCCAGACCCGCTCCCCGTCTGGTGGACGGCGCCAAAATGCTGTATGATTTTGTATACGGCGAAGAATGATGCTGACGCAGGGGGAACTTTTCCCCCTGCATTTTCAAAATAGGAACGAAAGAGAGGTGAGGAGCCCTGCGATTCCATAAAGAACGTTTTTCGGCGTGGGAATACCTGCTGTTTACTGCCGTAACTCTGGGCATATTCTGCTTCTGCGTCTGCATAGGCAGCGTCTCCATTCCGCTGAAAGACACCTTGGCTTTGATTCGTGACGCGGTGTGCGGGACGTTCAAAAGCTGGCTTGGTCATACGGAACCGGTCCTGCCCGCAGGAACCAAGGCTTCCATCCTACTGTCCGTCCGGCTCCCCAGGGTGCTCTGTACGGCGCTGACGGGCGCGGCCCTTTCCCTGGCCGGAGCCGCTATGCAGGGGCTTTTAAAAAATCCCCTTGCGGACGGTTCCACGCTGGGGGTTTCTTCCGGGGCGGCTTTGGGGGCGGTATGTGCCATTGCTTTCGGCATCACTTTTCCGGCCCTGCCTTTTGCGGGAACCATGGTGACGGCGGTTCTTTTCGCTTTTCTTTCTCTGCTGCTCATTCTGGGGCTGGCCTATAGGCTGGACCATTCCCTGTCCACTGACACCATCATCCTGATCGGGGTGGTTTTTTCCATGTTTGTATCCAGTCTGATGAGCATTGTCATCACCTTTGCCTCTGACCGGATACAGCACATCACTTTCTGGACCATGGGGAGCCTGCAGGGAAAGGGGTATCCCGACGCACTGGTGCTTCTGGGAGCTCTTGTCTTTTTCGGCGGCGCGATCTTTCTGCACAGCCGGGAGCTGAACGCTTTTGCCATAGGAGAGGAAAACGCCAGGCATATCGGTGTGGATGTGCGCAGGGTACGGCTGATCCTGCTGATCGCGGTGTCGGGGCTGATCGGTGTCTGCGTGTCCGTGGGAGGGAACATTGGCTTTGTGGGGCTGGTAACTCCCCATATCCTGCGGATGCTGACGGGGCCGGATCATCGCCGACTGCTGCCTGCTTCCCTGTTTGGCGGGGCCTGTTTTTTGATGCTGGCGGATCTGGTTTCCCGTACGCTGTTGAACCCCCGTGAACTGAATGTGGGCATTGTCACCAGTTTGGCGGGATCCGCAGTATTTATTCTGATATTTTACCGCGCAAGGAGGGGAGGATGATGCCCAAAATGCTGGAGGTAAAGGCGCTCTCTGCGCGCCTGGGGCAGAAGCAGGTCTTGGAGGATCTAAGCTTTTCTCTGGAGGAGGGCCGGTGGCTGATGATCGCGGGCCCTAACGGCGCAGGAAAATCCACCGCCGTTAAAGCGATGACCAGGGGTGTGGACTACCAGGGGAGCATCCTTTTTGAAGGGGAGGACATCCGGAAGAAGAAAAGCGCCGAACTGGCCCGCTGCATGGGCGTGCTGGCCCAGTCTAATCCGGTATCCTATTCCTTTACCGTGGAGGAGGTGGTCTCGCTGGGAAGATATTCCCACACACCGGGGCTCTTCTCCTCTGACAGGCGCAGGGCGGGAAAACCGGAGAGGGATATGGTGGAGTATGCTCTGGAACTGACGGGGATGGCTTCCCGGCGCAGACAGTCCGTTCTCACTCTTTCCGGCGGTGAACTGCAGAGGACCTTTCTGGCGCAGGCGCTGGCCCAGGATCCGAAGCTGCTGATACTGGACGAACCCACGAACCACCTGGATCTCCTTTACCAGAAGCAGGTGTTTGAACTGATAGGAGAATGGCTGAAAACCCCCGGCAGAGCCGTGATTTCCGTGACACACGACCTGTCCCTGGCAAAGGCGTACGGCACAGAGGTACTGCTCATGGATCAGGGGAGAAAAGCTGCCTGGGGAAGAGCCGAAGAAGTGCTGACGGCCGAGGCCCTAAAGCGCGTGTACCGAATGGATGTTTACGGCTGGATGAGAAAAATGCTCTCCCAGTGGACGTAAAAAACATAAAAAGAAAACCAGAGGAAACAAAAATGGACTGGAAAGAATTGAACAGCCGGATCCTGCCTCCTGACGCCGCTGCCATGAAGGCCGCGGGGCTTTGCCTGGACGCTGTTGCCAAGCCCTTGAACGGATTGGGAGAGCTGGAGGAGATCTGCAAAAAAATAGCGGGCCTTGTGAGGAGTGCCGTCCTTTCCCTGAAAAAAAGAGCGGTCGTGGTGTTCTGCGCGGACAACGGCGTGACGGCGGAGGGAATCGCCCAGACGGATGCGTCCGTCACCGTCACCATGGCGGAACAGATTGCCCGGGGGCGTTCCTGCGTCTGCCGCATGGCGCAGACTGCAGGGGCCGATGTGCTTCCCGTGGACGTGGGAATGTTCAGACGGGCAGAGCAGGTCAGGGATCTGCATGTGGCGGACGGCACAGGAAATATCGCTGAAGGCCCTGCCATGACGCGAAAGCAGGCTCTCCAGGCCATTGAGACGGGAATCCGTCTGGCGGAGGAACTGAAAACGGCGGGGTACGAACTGCTGGCCTGCGGCGAAATGGGAATCGGCAACACCACGACCTGTGCCGCTATGGCTTCTGTACTCCTGCAGTTACCAGTGGAGCAGACGACAGGGCCGGGCGCCGGACTGACAAAGGCAGGGCTGGAAAAGAAGCGCGAAGTCGTGGCCAGGGCCATCCGCATCAATCATCCCAGTCCGGAGGATGCGCTGGGTGTGCTGGCCGGATTGGGGGGCTTTGATATTGCCGCCATGACCGGACTGTATCTGGGGGGCGCGCTGTATCGGATTCCCGTGATCATAGACGGTGTGATCAGTTCTGTGGCGGCGCTGACGGCAGCAGCGCTCTGTCCCGACAGTGTATGCGCCATGATCCCCAGCCATTGCTCGGCGGAGCCCGCGGCCCGCGCCGTTATGGAAAAGCTGGGCCTGCGCCCTCTGCTCTGGGGCGGCTTTAAGCTGGGAGAAGGAACGGGAGCCGTCTGCATGATGCCCCTGTTAGACATGGCTCTCGCGGTGTACGATAACGCTTTGCGGTTCTCAGACTCCGGAATTTCACAGTACGAAAGGGAAAGTGACTGATATGCTGATATTACTCACCGGCGGCTCCGGCTGCGGCAAAAGTTCTTATGCGGAAGCTCTCTGCGGAAAGCTTCCCGGCCCCCGGTACTATATTGCCGCTATGCGTCCCTATGGGGAGGAGAGCCTGAGAAAAATTGAAAAGCACCGCCGGATGCGGGAGGGAAAAGGCTTTAAAACGATAGAGAGGTACACGGATCTGGCTTCCCTGACGCTCCCCGGGCGGGGGACGGTTCTGTTAGAGTGTATCTGCAACCTGACGGCGAACGAGATGTTTCATGAGGACGGTGCCTGGGAGGATCCTTTTGAACGGGTGATACGGGGCGTGGAGGCTCTTCTGGAGCAGAGCAGGCATGTAGTGGTGGTAACCAATGATGTGTCAAGCGACGGCAGACTGTACGATGAGGGGACCATGGCCTATATCCGCGCTTTGGGCAGGATCAACGCGGCGCTGGCAAAAAAAGCTGACACGGTCTGCGAGCTGGTCTGCGGGATCCCCGTTCCGCAAAAGGGGGCGATGGTGTGGTAAGAGAGCTCTTTCGCTCACTGTGCATGGCTTTTTCCATGTTTTCCGTCATCCCCATGCCTAGGGTAGAGTGGAAAAAAGAAAATTTAAAATATATGCTGGCCTGGCTGCCCCTTGTGGGGGTGTGCGCCGGAGCGCTTCAGGCGGGCTGGCTGTATGTGTGCGACGCCCTTTCTTTCGGGCCGATTCTTTTTGCGGCCGGTCTGGTGCTGCTGCCGCTGCTTTTCACCGGCGGTATCCATATGGACGGCTTTATGGACACTGTGGACGCGCTTTCCAGCCATGCACAGCCGGAAAGAAAGCGGGAGATTTTAAAGGATCCGGATGCCGGGGCCTTTGCCGTGATGGCCTGCTTCGGTTATCTTATTTTATCCGTCGCTCTTTGCGTGGAGCTGCCCCGCACTTACACTGCCGTACTCACTCTGGGGCTGCATCAGGTTTCCGCCAGGGCTTTGGGCGCGTTTGCCAGCGTGTGCTTTCCCTCCGCGCAGGAGAGCGGGCTTCAGCATACGTTCCGTTCTGCTTCGGCTAAATCTGCGGCGGCCATGCTGCTAATCTGGGAGGCGGCCTGCGGGGTGGGAATGTTTTTCCTCTCTCCCGTAAGCGGGGCAGCCTGTGTCCTTGTGTTTATTTTTTCCGCCCTGTTTCTTTACAGGATGTCCGGGCGGGAATTTGGCGGAATGTCCGGAGATCTGGCCGGATTCATTATCACGTTTGACGAGCTTTTGATGCTGCTGTGTTATGTGGTGGCGGACAAATTATAAAGCTGCGGCGGATAAATTGTGAAAGGGTCTCGTGGAAGCGGAGGAATGGAGGATATTATGATCTTGATCGTAGGCGGCGAGGGATCGGGCAAAAGGACTTTTGCCAGGTCTCTGGGCTATAGGGAAGAGGATATGGCCGACGGGTGTCTCAACGGGCTCCCCGTTGTCTTTCATGTGGAGCGGATGGTTTTTGCCAGTCCGGAGGAAACGAATCTTCTGTTTGAGGAACTGGTGAAAAAGGAAGTGGTGATCTGCAATGAGGTGGGGAGCGGAGTGATCCCTCTGGATGCCGGTGAGAGGCTGGGCCGGGAGGCCGTGGGCAGGCTCTGCATACGTCTGGCGCAGCGGGCGGACCAGGTCGTCCGGATGGTCTGCGGGATTCCTTCCGTAATCAAGGGAGAGGAGAAGCGGCCATGAAAATTCTGCTGCTTCGCCACGGCGCCACGGCCGGAAACCAGAAGAAAAGCTACATCGGAAAGACGGACGAGCCCTTGAGCCCGCTTGGCATCCGGCAGGCCCAAGCCGCGGGCACGATGGCGGGTCTTCCCTTTGTCTGCGTGTCCCCTCTTCTCCGCGCGCGACAGACGGCCGGACTGATGTTTCCGGAGGCGGAGCAGATCGTCCTGGAGGATCTGCGGGAAATGGATTTCGGGATTTTTGAAGGCAGAAACGCTGAAGAAATGAAAGAGGATGGGGCATACCGGAGCTGGGTGGAGAGCGGATGCCTGGCTCCCTGTCCGGGCGGGGAGTCCCGGCAGGAATTTTCCTGGCGTGTGCAACGCTGTTTTGGTGAGGTCGTTTGCTCCCACCTTGCGCAGGGAACAGAATGCCTTGTCTTTGTGGTACACGGCGGCGTGATCATGGCTGTTCTGGAACGATTTTCCAGGCCGGCCATGGACTATTACGACGGATATACGGACAACTGCCAGGGATTTTTGGGTACGGCTGTTTCCGCACCCGAGGAGAAGCCCTCCTTTTTCCTTACGGATCTCCAGAAAATTTCCACGCTGAAGGAGAGTGGGCAGACATGACGGGGTATCATATGGCAGTTTATCATATGGCGGCGTTTGTGGTGGGATTTTTTCTGGACCTGTGGCTGGGTGATCCGCTTGGCGGGTTTCATATCGTGGTCTGGATGGGAAAGGCGGTTTCCCTTCTGGAGCGGTGGATCAGAAAGATATTTCCCAGGAAAGCTAGGTGGGAACTGGCTGGCGGCGCCATTCTCGTACTGATTCTGTGCGCGGGCTCCTTTGGGGCAATCCGGGGCGCTTTATATCTGCTCTATCGGTACTTTCCTCCGGCCGGATTCCTGTCGGAGAGCTTTCTGTGCTGGCAGTGTCTGGCCATGAAGTGTCTGAAAAAAGAAAGCCTGCGGGTGTACGCCTGCCGGAACGAGCTTCCCGCCGCGCAGGCTGCAGTGGGGCGGATCGTGGGCCGGGACACGGACCGGCTGGATATGGCCGGCGTGTTCAGGGCCTGTGTGGAAACCGTGGCGGAAAACAGCTCCGACGGCGTGATCGCGCCCATGCTGTACCTTGCTCTGGGAGGTGCTCCTTTGGGAGTTTTATACAAAGCGATCAACACCATGGACAGTATGCTGGGCTATAAAAACGAGCGGTATCTGTTTTTCGGCCGGGCGGCGGCAAAGCTGGACGATGCGGTCAATTTTGTGCCTGCCCGGCTGGCGGCGCTTTTAGCTCTGTTTTCCGCCCGGCTTCTGAAACTGGACGGGGCAAACGCGTGGCGGATCTTTCTCAGGGACCGGCGCTGTCATGCGAGTCCTAATTCCGCCCAGACAGAATCCGTTTACGCGGGAGCCCTGCATATCCGTCTGGGCGGGCCCGCCAGCTATTTTGACAGGGAAGTGGATAAGCCTTATCTGGGAGATGACGACCGTCCCATAGAGGCGGAGGATATTCTGCGGGCGGATCGGCTTTTGTATGTATCCGGCTTCCTCTGCTTTTTTCTCTGTCTATGTCTGAAAGGGATGGTGATGTTATGAGGCCGGCGCACGGCGGGGATCATCTTGGGTTTTATGAAACATACGGACAGGAGCCCCTGGATTTTTCCGTGAACGTAAATCCCATGGGCATGTCCCAAAAGGCTCAAAAAGTGCTTAGAAAAACCGCGGATCAATGGGTTTATTACCCCGATACGCAGTATCGGCGTCTGCGGCAGGCTGTCGGGGATTTTTACCGGATTCCTCCGGAATTTATCCTGCCGGGGAACGGGGCCAGCGATCTGATCTGGCGGGCTGGCGCGATGTTCAGAGGAGGTCGCGTGCTTCTTACCGCCCCCACCTTTTCGGAATATGAGTGCGCGCTTTCCGCTTTTGGGTGCGGAATCCGCCGACATTTTCTGAAACCGGAAGACCGGTTCGCGCTGACGGACCGCATCCTGGAGGAGATTACGCCGGATCTGGACGCACTGTTTTTATGCAATCCCAACAATCCCACGGGCAGGACCGCGGATCCGGCGCTCCTTGGGCTTGTTTTAGAGCGCTGCAGGGAAAATCAGGTAATTCTGTGGGTGGATGAATGTTTTAACGGTTTCCTGGAGGAACCGGAGGCCCATTCCCTGACGGACAAGCTGTTTGAATATGATGATCTTGTGATCCTTCAGGCGGCTACAAAACTCTATGCTCTGGCCGGTCTGCGTCTGGGCTATGCCTTCTGTGGAGGCGAGAGGCTGCGGGAGAGTCTGGCAGGGTACGGCCAAAGCTGGCCCGTTTCCATTGCCGCCCAGGAGGCCGGTATCGCGTCTATGGAAGACAAAGACTATCTTTCCCGGTCCCGCGCTCTGATCGCGGGAGAGCGGGAGAGAATGCGGAAAGCCTTGGAAAGCGACGGTCTGGAGGTTCTGGGCGGCGAGGCTAACTATCTGTTTTTTCGGACATCTGTTCCTTCTTTGGGCACCAAGATGGGGGAGCAGGGAATATTGCTGCGGGACTGCGGTTCCTATCCAGGCCTGGGTGACGGCTATTACCGCATGGCTCTGCGTATGCCCCGGGATAACGATCGCTTTTGCGAGGCCCTGTGGCGGATAATGGGCAAAACGGCAAAGTAGGAGGAGAGCGTGTAAATGGCGGATTGTATTATGATCCAGGGAACCATGTCAGGCGTGGGAAAAAGTCTGGTCACAGCGGGACTTTGTCGTATTTTTCACCAGGATGGCATAGCGGTGGCTCCCTTTAAGAGCCAGAATATGGCTCTCAACAGCTATATCACAAAGGAGGGGCTGGAGATGGGAAGGGCTCAGGCGGTACAAGCGCAGGCTGCCTGCGTGGAACCCAGTGTTCTGATGAATCCTATTCTCTTAAAGCCCTGTTCCGATATGGGCAGCCAGGTTATTGTAAACGGAGAGGTGGCCGGGACCATGAGCGCTTCGGAATATTATAGGTATCGGCCGAAGCTGCGGGGTGTCATCAGGCAGGCGTATGAAAAACTGCGGGAGGACTATGACCGGATCGTGATCGAAGGCGCGGGGAGCCCGGCGGAGATCAATCTGAATCAGGACGATCTGGTCAATATGGGGATTGCCGAGATGTTTGACGCGCCTGTGATTTTGGTGGCCGATATTGACAGAGGCGGCGTGTTTGCCCAGATCTACGGCACCGTCATGCTGCTGCCCAAGGGGCAGCAAAGGCGGATAAAGGGTGTGATCATTAACAAATTCCGGGGAGAGGAGGAAATTTTAAAACCCGGACTTAACATGATAGAGGAGCTGACCGGTGTGCCTGTGCTGGGTGTGGTGCCGTATCTGCATGTGGACATCGACGATGAGGACAGCGTGATCCAGAGGAAAAATACGCTGCATAAGCCGCTGGAGATTGCCGTTATCCGGTTTCCCAGGATTTCCAATGCCACGGATTTTAACCCTTTGGACAGGCTGGATACCGTCCATGTCAATTATGTCACAGGCATGTCCGAATTTTTCAATCCGGATATGGTGATTCTGCCAGGAACCAAAAGCACCATGGCGGACCTGGAGTGGATGCGGCAGAACGGATTGGAAGCTCTTGTGAAAAAAGCTGCTTCGGCGGGCAAACCCGTTTTAGGCATATGCGGCGGCTACCAGATGTTAGGAACCGTCATAAGAGATCCATACAATATTGAACGAGGGGGACAGATGGCCGGTCTTTCGCTTTTGCCGGTGGAAACTGTCTTTGAACCGAAAAAGACCAGACTGCGTTCTAAAGGCACGATCTGCGCGGGGGACGGCGCTTTTCAGGGACTTTCCGGCGCTTCTTTTGACGGCTATCAGATACACATGGGGATGTCAAAACCTTTGAAGGATGTAAGCGCCTTTTCCCTGCTCTCGGACGGCAGCCGTGACGGAGCTGTTTGTAACAACGTAGCCGGCACCTATATTCACGGATTGTTTGACCAGGGTGTCGCGGCGGCGCTGGAAGAGATGCTTCTTTCAAGAAAAGGCATATCACGGGAAAAACGCTCCGCGGACGCGGACGCGGAAACCTTTCGCCAGAGCCAGTACGAACTTTTGGCGACGGCGCTCAGGGAAAGCCTGGACATGGATAAAATACAGAAAATTTTTGAATAAGATCGCGGGGAAGGGCGGCTATGGAAGGAATTTTGCCCTATACTGCCGGGGCGTCATGCCGGTCTGTTTCTTAAAAGCGGCGGTAAGATTTCCCGGGTACTGGTAACCGCTTTCCAGGGCGATCTCCGTAACGGATTTCCCGGTGCCGAGAAGCAGGCGTTTGGCGTTTCTGATGCGGATGCTGCCCAGGTATTCCGTATAGGATTTGCCCAGCTGCGCCTTAAACAGCCTGGAAAAATAAGCGGTGGAATAGTTTGCCATGCCGGCGGCCGTTTCGATGGAAATGGTTTCGGCGTAGTGCTTTTCCATGTAGTAGATGGCTTCGATGACGGGAGGCGTCAGCGTGGCGGGATAGATATCGGCGTTATCGTCCGCCAGCCTGTGTTCCGCGATCGTCAGCAGCAGTTCCGACAGCATACACTGGATCCTGCATTCGCTGTACGGGGACGCCTGCCGAGCGGGACTTTGGTATTCGTCCAGCATACGGAAGAAAAGCCGCCGGACATCGGACCGGACTTTTTTCGTAAAACGGTTGGACGGATGGGAATAGATATCGTCTAAAAGCCGTTGCCCGAACCGCTGTGTCAGCGGACGGATAAACAGCGGGGAAAATTTTATCAGGATGCTTTCGTAGGGAGCGGCGGAAGCGGGAAGCGTCCGGTGGTAGACCAGAGGCGCCATCACGCTGACACAGCCGGGATGGGAAACAAAGCTCATGTCCGGGGTAATGGTGGTCCGGTCCCCGCGGATGTGATATCCCAGTTCGTAATAGTCGGAAGCGGCTTCCAGGGAAGGCATCTCATAACCCGCGGGAAGTTTTCTGTATTCAATGTGAAAAAGTTGTCCTTCAGGAAGCGGAAGCGCCATGTCTTTTCCTCCTCTGCGTCCGCCCGGGTCAGGCGGCAGTCATCATATGTCATATCCGCATAAATTATATCCCCATTATCTCATAAAATGATAAGAAAAGCAAAATCAGATTTATTAAACTTTATCCTGTGGAACAAAGTATACTTGGAACGGCGGGAGAAGACAGCTATGGAAAAAAGCGGAAAGATCGACATGACTACGGGGCCCATCATGAAAAAAGTGCTGCTGTTCGCGCTTCCCATCATATTGGGAAATGTGCTGCAGCAGATGTATACCACGGTGGACACGCTGGTGATCGGACAGTTTTGCGGGGATAATTCTCTGGCGGCGGTGGGGACCAGTTCCCAGCCGGTGGAGGTACTGCTGTGTATTTTCCTCGGTATCGGTACGGGCGTTTCCATACTGGTTTCTCAGTACGCCGGTTCCGGGGATATGGAAAAAATGAAAAAAATATGCGATACCGCGGTTGCCTTTGTCTATATGTGCGGTATTCCGCTGTGTGTCATAGGGCTGCTGGTGACGCCTCTGATCCTGCGGTTTATGAATGTGCCCGAGGAGGCCTGGGGAGCCGCGGTGTCCTACACGCGGATCGTATTTTTAGGTTCGCTGGGCAATATCGGCTACAATATGAACGCGGGAATTTTAAGGGGACTGGGGGACAGCAGGGCCTCGCTCTGGTTCCTGGTGGTTTCCTGCGTGGCCAATATTGTGCTGGATCTGGTCTTTGTTGCCGGCTTCCGGATGGATGCAGGGGGCGCGGCGCTTTCGACCAGTATTGCCATGTATCTGTCCTGGATCGTGAGTATTTTGTATATCCGCAGACGTTTTCCTGAAATGGACTACCTCGTTTTGCCTAAGCGCTTTTTTGGGGAAGAACTGAAAAATATCATTGCCATCGGCCTGCCCATCGGCCTGAACAATTCCCTTTATTCCCTTGGCCATGTGGCTATGCAGACACTGGTCAACTCCCAGGGCTCCACGTTTATGGCAGGACAGTCCGTGGCAGGCAGGATCACAGGGCTTTCCAATGTGGCCATTACGGCTCTGTCCTCGGCGGCCACCACCTTTTCCGGACAGAATTACGGAGCGGAGGATTATGACAGGCTGCGGGCAGGATATATTAAGATTCCCGTTGTTTCCGGCCTGATCACGCTGGCCGCGGGACTTTTGATGATCACCGTGAGAACCCCTATCCTGCGCTGTTTTTCCAAGGACGAAACCGTATTGTTATATGCGGGCAGATACGTGGTGATCATGCTCCTGTCCCAGTGGCTTTACGCGATCTTTAACGGTATCATATGTATTGTCAACGGGGTGGGGCTGATCCGGTACAGTACGATAGTCAACATCCTGATGCTCTGGGCGGTCAGGATCCCCAGCGCCTATCTGATCGACAGATTCTTCGACGGTACTTATATCATGCTGTGTTTTCCCATCAGCTTTGGCTTCGGCATGTTCATGATGATCGCGTATTATCTGTTTTCCCCCAAGTGGAAAAAGATCATCCGGACGGGGCTCTGAGTACCGCAGCTTTTTGCTGACATTTTAAAAAGACTGTGCTACAATAAAGGCGATCACAGAATGTTGTTGCGCGCTGGCGCAAAGAAAGGAGCGGGGAATGGAATTACCTTTTCGGATCGATTTGGAGGGAGAGGTGGCGGTCGTCACCGGAGGCAGCGGCATTATCGGCGGCATGTTCTGCAGGGCCCTGGCCTTATGCGGAGCGAAAGTGGCTGTTTTGGGAAGAGAGGCGGAGCATGGCCTGCCTGTGAAAAAGGACATAGAGGAGGCCGGAGGAGAAGCCATTACGGTGTCCGCGGATGTGCTCAGCCGGGAAAGCTTGGAGCAGGCAAAGCAGGAGATCTTAAATCAGTGGGGCAAGATCAACATTTTGGTAAACTGCGCGGGGGGCGCGGTGAAGAGCGCGGAGGTTCCGCAGGACCAGTTTGCTGACGCGAAAGAGGATATGCTGAATTTCTTTACCACGGACATGGGCAATATTAAAAAAGAGCTGGACCTGAACCTCTATGGAACCATGCTGCCCACCCAGGTCTTCGGTGAGGCCATGGTGGGACAGGAAAATGCCAATATCATCAATATTTCCAGTATGGGCGCCTACGGCCCTTTGACCAGGATTCCGGGGTATTCCGGCGCCAAGGCGGCGGTCTCCAATTTTACGGAATGGGCGGCCAACTATTTTGCCAAAAGCGGTATCCGGGTCAATGCGCTGGCACCGGGATTTTTCCAGACTACCCAGAATCACGCGCTCCACTTTAATCCCGACGGGACGCCCACTGAAAGGAGCAGGAAGATCATTGAGAGTACGCCCATGGGAAAATACGGGGAGCCGGAGGATTTGATCGGCGCGCTTTTATTTCTGGCAAGCCCTAAGGGCAGCAGCTTCGTGACCGGCGTGGTGCTGCCGGTGGACGGAGGCTTCCACTGCTATCTGGGCGTGTAATGCTTATTTTATGATTTTTTCTACACTGAAAATTGATTTATCCCGCGCTTTATGGTATAATAGAAAGGATGTGTTATCTGCAAATGATAATCCTTGTGAAAGCTGAGGAGCGCGGGTATTTTCATGAAAGAAAAGCTTAGGAAATTCTGGCCGGCGGTCTTGCTGTGCGTGATCGGCGCGGCAGCGGTTTTGATAGGCGCCGTTTACTTTGAATTTATTTCCCAAAAGATATACGAGGACAGTACGGATCATCTGGAAGAGATCTACGGCCAGGTGAACCGTTCTTTTACTGCGTTCATGGAGCGTAACTGGGGCCTTTTGGAAAGCTGGGAAAGTCTGCTGTCCAAAGAGGAGTCCGAAGAGGGGGAGATTGCTGATTTTATTGCCGGGGAGCAGGAATACTGGGGCTTTTCGGAATTTTATTTCCTGGCGGGAGACGGCTCTGTCATGACGCCGGACGGCCTAAGGGACGGCGTGGACATGGAAGAGGTCAGGGCGGCTCTGGCGGCGGGAGAGGGACCTGTCATGGTGGGAGAGAGCCTGCCGGACGGGAAGGGCGTCACAGTCTTCGCGGTTCCTGCGCAGCCCGGGAAATATGGGAATTTTGCCTATGAGGCTGTCGCCGTCAGCTACACCAATGAGGATATAGCCAATTCCCTGAAGGTGGATGCTTTTTCCGGAAAGTCCAAATGCTTTGTCATTCACAGTGACGGCAGCGTGCTGCTCTCCACCCAGACGGGGGGAAGCGTCTTCGGCAATTATCTTTCCTATCTGACGGCGGCTTCCAATCTGGAGGAAGAAGAGCTGGCCGGCATCAGGAAAGATTGGGAGAGCGGGACAACGGGACTTTTTCAGTGTAAGATCGGAGATGTAAATTACTGTATTTTATACCAGCCGGTGGGGTATCAGGGGTATATGCTGTTAAGCGTGGTGCCCCAGAGCGTTGTGAGCGCCGGATTTTTGTCCGTCCAGAAGACCACCATGCTGGTTTTGGTCGTGATCTTTCTTTTGGTGGGCATTCTGGTGCTGATGCCCATTCTGCTGCGCAACCGCAAGCAGTACCGCAGAAGCAGAATGGAGCTGCAGTACAGAGAGTCCATGTTCGATGTGCTCTCCAACAATGTGGACGATATTTTCATCATGCTGGATATTGAGGAACAGCGGGTAGATTACATCAGTCCCAATGTGGAAAGACTGCTGGGGATTCCCCAGCAGGAAGTCAAAGAAAATATTCGTGTCATGGAAAAGTGCGCCGTCAACTACAATGTGGTGATACCCAAAGCGGAGCTGGAAGAGATTCCCTTAAACGGAAGCAGGTACTGGGAGTGTGAGTACATGCACCAGAATACGGGGGAACGCCGCTGGTACAGGATGACGATGTATCACATGAACATTCAGGATCTGACCAAGTATATTGTGGTGCTTTCCGACCGTACCCAGGATCAGCAGATGACGACGCAGCTGCAGGAAGCGCTGGCGGCGGCCAAGAGCGCCAACGAGGCCAAAAGCAATTTCCTTTCCAATATGTCCCATGACATCCGTACCCCCATGAACGCCATTGTGGGATTTTCCATGCTGCTGGAAAAGGACGCGGAACATCCGGATAAGGTGCGGGAGTATACCCGCAAGATTACGGCTTCCAGCCACCATCTGCTGAGCCTGATCAATGATGTGCTGGATATGAGCAAGATCGAGAGCGGCAAGACTTCCCTGAACGTGGAGCGCTTCAGTCTGCCGGTGCTGTTAGAGGAGTTAAGCATCATCATCACGCCTCAGGCCAAGGCCAAGTTCCAGACCTTTAAGATCCAGGTACACGGCGTGCTGCCGGAGCAGGTAGTGGGGGACAAGCTGCGTCTGAATCAGATCCTGCTCAATCTTCTTTCCAATGCGGTCAAGTACACTCAGGAGGGTGGAGATATCCTGTTTACGGTGTCCGCGCTCATTGAGGACTCCCAGCAGTACGTGAAGCTGCGCTTTGAGGTGCGGGACAATGGCATAGGCATGAGCGAGGAATTTCAGAAGCATGTCTTTATGCCTTTCAGCCGGGAGGTCAGTTCCGTGACCAACAAGGTGCAGGGAACGGGGCTGGGCATGGCGATCACCAAGAATCTGGTAGATTTAATGGGCGGTATCATACAGGTGGAAAGCAAGCCGGGAGAGGGGAGTACCTTTACCGTGGAGCTGTCCTTTGTGCTGCCCGAACAGGAGAAGGTGGAGGCCCTGATCGGGCAGAAGATCGCCCGTATGCTGATCGCGGACGACGAAGAGGACGTCTGCATGGCGGTAAAGGCCATGATGCACGATACGGGCGTGGACGTATTCTATGTGACGAACGGAGAGGACGCCGTGAGAGCCGCGGTATCCGCGGAGCGGCGTGGAGAAGGATTCCAGGTGATCTTACTGGATTGGAAAATGCCGGGATTGAACGGCGTGGAAACCGCCCGCCGGATCCGGGAGGAGATCGGGGAGCATGTCCCGATCCTGGTACTGACCTCCCACGACTGGAGCGAGATAGAAGACGAGGCCAGAGCGGCGGGGATCAGCGCCTTTATGTCCAAGCCCTTCTTCGTTTCCACGTTCTGGCAGACCATTAAACCGCTGTTCGCCGACTTGACCGCCCAGCAGGCCAAAACACAGCAGACAGGGGACGGAAGCGGTGCTTTGACGGAGAATGGAGCCGGGGAAATGCGCGTCATGGAGGGAAGACATTTCCTCGTGGCGGAGGACAACGAACTGAACGCGGAGATCCTGACGGAAATGCTGGATCTGGAGGGAGCCAGCTGCGATCTGGCAGTAAACGGCGCGGAGGCTGTGGAAATGTTTACCGCTTCCGCTCCCGGCGATTATGATATGATACTGATGGATGTACAGATGCCGGTCATGAACGGGTATGAGGCGACCAGACGCATCCGTTCTTCCGGGCATCCCCTGGCAGCGCGGATCCCCATTGTGGCCATGACGGCCAATACTTTCGCGGAGGACGTGCGCAACGCCCTGGATGCCGGTATGGACGGGCATCTGGCCAAGCCCATTGATATGGAAGCCGTAAGAAAGATGATCGGCGACCTGTTGAACAGGACGGCTTCGGAAAACACACAGGAGGAGGGAGCGCAGTCTTGAGGAAAAGATGTCTTGGCATCCTGCTTGCGTTTGTGGCGCTGCTTTCCCTGACGGCCTGTGGAACGGGGGAAACGGCAGGGAGAGTCACCCTGACCATTACGGGAAAGAAGAGCGATCTGGAAAAAAGCTATATGACCAGTATCTTTGAGCAGTATGAGGAAGCTACCGGGAACAGGCTGGAGATCATCGCCTATGAAGATGAGGAGTTCGAGGAATGCGCTGCGGAGGACTTCGCGAACGGGAAGGGGCCGGATGTGCTGATGCATTTCCATAACGCGGATCTAAGCCGCTTCGACGTCGCGCGGTACTTTTATTATCTGAACGGCGAAAGCTGGGTGGAGGAGCTGACGGAGGGTGCCAGATCCTACTGCCAGGACAGGGAGGGCAATCTTTTGGGACTGCCTTTCTGGGAAAATTCCGTTTCCGGCTGCTATTACAACAAAACCATATTGGACAGCCTGGGACTGAAGCCGGCTTCCACACAGGCGGAATTTGATATGCTCTGCCAGGCTCTGACGGAGGCGGGGTATACCCCCATCTGCTGGCCGGGGGACGGCTGCTCCTGGATGGTGCAGTTTGGGCTGGATCCTGTGTTCGCGGATGATTCCCGGCTGTTGGAGGAGCTCAATGAAAATGAGATCGGGTATGCCGAAATCCCCCAGGTTACGGATATGGTGCAGTGGCTTGCCGACGCGGCGGGCAGCGGCTGGTTTGGGGAGGATTATCTGAAGGTGGGCTGGTCGGACATCAGTCCCGCGCTGGGTTCCGGAGAGGCGGTCATGACCTTTATCTGGGACACCTGGTTTTATACGGATTTTGAACCGGGACAGACCTACGGCAGGGAGGACTTCGCGGTGATGCCCATATTTATGAATACGGCAGAGGAGGGCACCTACGAGGGCGGCAACCTGAATATGATGATGGTGAACAAGGACAGTGAGAACCTGGAGGCGGCGCTGGATTTTCTGGAGTTCTGCGCAAAGCCGGAGCATTACAATGAGGCGTTCGCGGGAATTTCCACGGTAAACTGTTTTAAGAACCAGACCACCAATATCCAGTCCCAGATGGTACTGGATGCCCGGTCTTCCATTCAGGAGCGGGAGCGGGTTTCCGTTGTGGCTTCCAAGGTGGTGGGCTACAACGCGGAGGATATGGTCCGGGCACTGGAGGAGCTCTTCCGTGGGAAAACGGATGTGGCCGGCTGTGTACGGCTGATGGACCAGTACCGGCTGGAAGAGACGGACAGATACGGGACGGACGGGTTTTAACGGATCAATGGATCATACAGAAGAACGTGAGCTGTGAAAGGTGGAAAAAACGTGAAAAACAGGGGTTTGGTCAGACTGGCGGCGGCCTGTATGGCCGTAGGACTTTTGGGAAGCCTCATGGGGCTGACCGTATATGCGGAGGAAGGGGAAAATCAGGAAAGTCCTTTTACGGAGGAAGAGCTGGCATATATCGCGGAAGGGAAGACTCTGAAAGTGGGGTATGTCTGCGACAGGATACCCGTTTCCTTTCAGGGAAAGGATGGGGAGCTGGCAGGGACTTCCAGACTGATATTTGACAGGATTGCCGAGCTCAGCGGGCTGCGCTTTGAGTATGTGCCGCTTCCCTTAGGGGATATTACTTACGATTATCTGCAGACGGAAGGGTTTGACCTTGTGACCAGTGTGGAATATAACAAGGAAAATCAGAAGGCGAGAGGGATTCTGATCAGCGATCCGTATCTGTCCAGCAGGAAAGTCATCGTGGCCAGGGATTCCATGCGGTTTGAATCGAATGCCCATTATACCGCAGCGATCTCCACCGGTTCCCAGACCATTAAGAAAGTGATCGGCGACCAGTATCCCAATTTTACGCTGGTGGATTACGACAGCATTGAGGACTGCCTGGACGCGGTCAGCAAAGGCGAGGCGGATCTGTTGATCCAGAATCAGTATGTGGCGGAACACTGGCTCTATAAACCTATCTATCACGATCTGATAGCCATACCCATGCTGGAAATGCAGGATCAGCTGTGCTTTTCCGCGGTAGTGCCCATAGGACAGGAGGACAGTGCCGCGCTGGAGGAAAAGGAGCTGGTCATCTCCATTATCAACAAGACCATCGGACAGATGAGCAGCGGGGAAGTGGGCTCCTATATCATTACCTCCACCCTGGAAAATATGTATGAGTATTCTTTTTCCGATTTTCTCTATCAGTACCGCTATTCCGTGATCCTGCTGGTGATCGCGGCGCTGCTGATCACCGGACTGGTGTATATGAGTATCTTTTTCAGGTTTCGTGCCATTAAGGCGGGAGCGGACGCCAAGGCAAAGGGGGATTTCCTCTCCTCCATGAGCCATGAGATCCGCACACCGCTAAACGGTCTTGTAAGCTTAAATTACCTGATGTCCCGGAATGTGGATGATGAGGAAAAAATGAGGGAATATCTGCGGCAGTCCTATACCGTTACCCAGTATCTGCGCTCGCTGCTGGACAATATCCTGGATATGTCCCACCTCCAGAGCGAAAAGATGGAATTGGAGCAGAAGCCCGTGGACTTAAAGCTGCTTTTTGCCACCGTGGACTCCGTGGAAAGAAACAATATGGAGGAAGCCGGACTCACTTTCCGCATGGAAGCGGACCTGCCCTGTCAGTGCGTAACGGGAGACGCGGTCAGAATCCAGCAGGTACTGCTGAACCTTTTGGACAACGCCTGCAAATATACCCGCAGAGGGGGCAGTGTCACCGTAACGGCCGAACAGAAGGAAAGCGGCGAGAAGGTGATGACCACGGTGCGGGTAAAGGATACCGGACGGGGAATCAGCGAGGAATTCCGCAAGAAGATCTTTACGCCTTTCACACAGGAGCGGGAAACCGTCTCCCAGGGGAACCAGGGAACCGGACTGGGACTGGCGATCTGCTCCCTTTTAGCGGAGCGTATGGGCGGAAGCTTACAGGTGGAGAGCGCTCTGGGAGAGGGCAGTGAATTTACCTTCAGCTTCGCGGGGAAGAGAGCCGCTTTGGAGGAACATACGGAAATGGCGGAAACCCTGCGGGAAAAGCCCCGCATCCTGCTGGCCGAGGACAATGAACTGAACGGGGAGATCCTGGCGGAAGTGCTGGAGGAGGAGGGCTTTGAGGTGTTGCATGTGACGGACGGACAGAAAGCGTTTCAGACCTTTGCCGCGTCAAGGCCCGGAGAGTACGGCGTCATCCTGATGGATCTGCTCATGCCGAAGATGAACGGCTTTGAAGCCACGAAAGCCATCCGGGCTCTGGATCGTCCCGATGCCGCCACGGTGAAGATATTTGCCAGTACGGCCAATACCCAGCAGGAAGATAAAGAGAAAGCGTTTGCAAGCGGTATGGACGATTTTATCGCCAAGCCCATCAATGTAAAGGAACTGTTAAATAAGATTCAGCTTGCGCAGGTATCGGGAAAAGCCTGATGTGGGCAAAAAGGGGAATGAAAGAATGAAACAGAAAACAAGAAGACTGAGTATCACCATGAAGATCTTAATTCCTGCCAGCATGATCATCATTGCGCTGTGCCTGGCGCTGGGAATCAACTCCTACAAACGGACAGCCTCCGGCTTTATCGCCATGGGAGTGGAGGAGGCGGACATGGCCTCGTCCATCGCGGTGGATGTCATTGACGGAGACTTGGCGGCGGAACTGATAGCCTCCGGGGAGGAAGAGGGAGAAGCTTACCAAACCCTGCTTACCGCCATGCGTACCGCCCAGGAGGACTGCGGGATCGCCTTTCTGTACCTGCTCTATACGGACGGATCCAAGGTATATTACGGGGTGGATACGGACGCAACGCAGGGACACAGGAAGCTGGGAGAAGAATTTGAGGAATCCTATGAGGAGCTGGCGGATGTATTCGCGGGAAATGCCTATGTGCAGGACTATATCGACTCCACGGAAGATGGGGATCTGATCTCCGTCTACAAGCCGGTCAAGGACTCCTCCGGGAAGGTTGTGGGGGTGCTGGGCAGCGACTATGACGCTTCCGGCGTATCGGCAAGGCTTACGGCTGTGCTGGTGCAGACCATCATCATTTCCCTGATCTGCCTGGTTGTGGCCATCCTGGTTTTGAATATTGTGGTGATGAGCATCTTGAAGAGCCTGCGGACGGTGGATACCAAGATCTATGATATTGTCCACAGCGAAGGGGATCTGACGAAAAAGCTGGAGATCCGCTCCGGAGACGAAATGGAGCTGATCGCCGGGAATGTAAACGGACTGCTGGAGCACATCCGTGGCATCATGTTAAAGATCGCGGACAATGCCGGTCAAATCAACGGCTCGGCCAAGAGCGTGGTATCCAGTCTCTCCAGCGCTTCCGGCAGCATTACGGACATATCGGCCACCATGGAGGAAATGAGCGCGGCCATGGAGGAGACCAACGCGTCTTTGGGACAGGTCAACGAATCCATCCAGAACATATACAATGAGATCGGGGAAATATCCGAAAGGGCCGTGGAGGGGAAAAACTCTTCCGCGGATACCATGAAGAAGGCGGAAGAGGTCTATAAAAACGCCGGGACCGAGCAGGAGAGGGCCAGAGTACTGGCGAGGGAAATGGCGGAAGCCGTCAACGAAAAGATCCTCCGCTCCAAGGCGGTGGAAGAGATCAGCGGCCTGACGGACAACATCATCAACATTACGGACCAGACCAATCTGCTGGCTTTAAATGCCAGTATCGAAGCGGCCAGAGCCGGCGAAGCGGGCAAGGGCTTCGTGGTGGTAGCCGACGAGATCGGGAAGCTGGCTTCCAATTCCGCGGAGGCGGCGATCCAGATCCAGCAGGTGAGCGCGGAAGTGGTGGAAGCGGTGAACGAACTGGCCATGAAAGCGGAAGAAATGCTGGCCTTTCTGGATGAAACTGCCATGCAGGGCTATGAGAAGCTGTTGTCCACCAGCAGGGATTACCGTACCGACGTGGGCGATATGAACAAGAGAATGCAGGATTTCGCCAATGAAAGCGAGCATTTGAGAGAGAATATAGACAGTATCAAGGTAGCCGTGGAGGACGTGAACCTGGCGGTGGAGGAAAGCGCCAAAGGCGTGGCCTATGTGGCGCAGATGGCGGTGGATCTCACAGCCAATGTGGGCAGTATCGGCCAGGAAGCCAATACCAATATGGATGTGGCCATCCGACTGAATGAAGAGGTAGGTAAGTTTAAGCTGCAGTAGAATTGGCGTCCGCCTTTAAGAGAGGATTGCGCAGCATACTGATGATGAGCGGGATCACCATGACAAACCATACGATGGGTTCCGCGGCGATAATGCCGGCGTACCCTATGGCGGGAGCCAGGAAAAAGGCCACGAGGATCTTCCCGATCAGCTCTAAGGAGCTGGAGAAGATAGGTGTCCTGCTGTCACCGAAGCCCTGCATACTGTTGCGGAACAGACAGATAACGGCAGGGACGAAATAAAAGGCCGTATTCACCCGCAGATAGAGAGTGGCGGTGGAGATGATCTCCGGCTCTGAAGAGGCGGTGACCAGCCGGATCAGAAGCGGAGATATGGTGTTGGCGGCAAGGATGACGCCCAGGCACCAGAGAAAAGTGACCAGTACGGTGTCCCGGATGCCTTCCCGTAAGCGCCCGTATTTACCGGCCCCCAGATTCTGGCCGCAGTAGGTGGCCAGGGTGGTGCCCAGTACGGAGAAGGGCAGCATAAAGACGGAAGTGATCTTGCGGGCGGCGGTATGGGCCACGATGATATTTCTGCCCAGGGTATTGATAGCGGTCTGTAAGGCCACGGTCCCCAGATTGACAAAGGATACCATGAAGGCCATGGATATGCCCGTGGCGAAGAGCTTGCGGTAAGTTTCCCGCTCCACAGCCCAGTCTTTTTTGGAAAGCGCCAGCATGGGATATTTTTTCCGCATATACAGTAAACAGAGCAGAGCGGAAAGTATCTGGGAGATGACGGTCGCCAGCGCGGCTCCTCCCACGCCCATGCGCAGAAACAGGATGAAGCCGTAGTCCAGGAAAATATTTAAAAGCGAAGCCAGTATGAGAAAAAGCAGGGGAGTAAAGGAATCTCCAATCGCCCGCAGGACGGCGGCGCACATGTTGTAGAGGGTGGAAGCGGCAAGCCCCGCCAGTATGATGCCCAGATAGGCGCGGGAATCGGGGAAAATTTTAGCTTCCACATGCATGAAACCCAAAAGCGGATTCAGGAACAGCAGACAGAGGGCGCTCACGGACAAAGAAAGACCTAAGCTTAGAACCACAGTGCCGCCCAGGGCCTTTTTCATATCCGTCATATTGGAGGCGCCGAAACAGGTGGCGATCACGATGGCGCAGCCGTTGGAAAAGCCGTTTAACAGACCGGTCAGCATGTCGCTGACGGTGGTGGTGGCGCCCACGGCAGCCAGCGCGTCCGTTCCCAGTGTGGAGCCTACGATACGGGTGTCCACCAGACTGTAAAAGAGGTTGAAAAGCTGTCCCACAAACAAAGGGACGGCAAAAAGCAGAATCAGTTTTATGGGTTTTCCTTCTGTGAGAGTTTTCATGGAATGGCACTTGCCTTTCTTTCTATGTAATAAAGTGCAGTATGATGAAGGTGCCGTATTGCCTACGGCAAATTGGAGTATATCACAAATCAGAAAGCAGGAAAAGGAAAAATGAAAAAAATGCGACATGACAGAACAAAAAGACAGAATCGAAGAGGGTTGGCCTTTCTCGCGGCCCTGTGCCTGCTGCTTACCGCGTGCGCAGGTTCCGGCCAAAACGGCGGATCGGAAAACGTCCCCCCGCAGGAGACCGCTGCCGAGACCGCTGCAGTGGAAACCGAAACGGAGAGCGTTCCCGACATAGACGTGGAAGCCCTGCGGGAGCAGATGGGATTCTATGTGGAGGGCAGCACCCTCTATGACGCCAACGGCAATCCTTTTATCATGCGGGGAATCAACCATTCCCATACCTGGTTTTCGGATAAGCTGCTGACGGCGCTGGACGGGATCGCCGCCACGGGCAGCAACTGCGTCCGCATCGTACTCTCCGACGGGGAGCAGTGGACCAGGACTCCGATGGAAACCGTAGAAGAGATTATTTCCCTCTGTAAGGAGCGGAACATGATCGTGATCCTGGAGGTACATGACGCCACAGGGTACAAGGACAAGGAATCCCTGCTAAAAGCGGCCCAGTATTTTGTGGACATCAAGGACGCGCTGATCGGGCAGGAAGACTACGTGATCGTCAATATCGCCAACGAATGGCAGGGGGACAGCGAATCCAAAGTCTGGGAGGAAGCCTATACGGAGGCAATCCCCATGCTCAGGGAGGCGGGACTGGCCCATACGATCCTGGTGGACAGCTCCGGCTGGGGGCAGTTCGGGCGCAGCATCGGCGACGGAGGCGCGGCGGTACTGGAATCGGATCCTCTGGGCAATGTGATGTTTGCGGTGCACATGTACGGAACCGCCGGGGCCAGCGAGGAAACCATACGGCAGAACCTGGGCTATGCCCTGGATCAGGGCCTCTGTGTCTGTGTGGGAGAGTTTGGATATACCCACAGCGACGGGGATGTGGACGAAGCCTATTTGATGGAATACTGTGAAGAAAAGGGCATCGGATACATGGCCTGGTCCTGGAAAGGCAATTCCGGCGGCGTGGAATATCTGGATCTGGCAGTGGAATGGGACGGCAGCGTACTTTCCGAGGATTGGGGAGAGGTCGCGGTAAACGGCGAAAACGGTATCCGCCAGACCTCTCAGATCTGTACGGTATTTGAAGAAGCGGGAGCCGAATAGGAAAGGAGCATGGATGAAGAGAATGAGAGGATACGCGGGAGCAGCGGCGCTTCTTTTGCTGCTGTTTATCGGCGCAGGCTGCGGACAACAGGCCGAAGAGCCGGAGCAGACAAAAGATGTGGCAGGAAATACGGAGGAAAGCGCGGAGGCGCAGTCTATGGAGGCGCTGTTTGCGGAGTGCGAATATGTGACGCCAGAAATGTATGAACGGGCCACTTCCTATGCCCAGGGCGATCTAAGCAGGCTGCGGGATGTTCTCCGCAGGGCGCAGGCCGGTGAGGACATTACGGTGGGCGTGATCGGCGGCTCCATTACCCAGGGATTTTTGGCGCGGAATCCGGAAACCTCCGGCTACGGGGCCTTGCTTAGGGACTGGTGGGAGGAAACTTTCCCGGACTCTGAGATCACCTATGTCAATGCCGGTGTGGGCGGCACCAGCTCCTATCTGGGGGTACACAGGGTGGAGGAAGATCTGCTCTGTTACGATCCGGATTTCGTGGTGGTGGAATTTTCCGTCAACGACGGCAATAGTATTTTTTATAAGAAAAGCTATGAAAATCTGGTACGCAGGATCCTGACCTGGGAAAGCCAGCCTGCGGTCATGCTGCTGTTTATGACCATGGAGGACGGCACCAGCGCCCAGGATACGGACGCGGCCATAGGATTCGCCTACGGACTGCCGATGCTCAGCTACAAAAACGCGGTGCTGCCGGAAATTGAGGCGGGCAGCTTCACATGGAAAGATATTTCACCGGACAACATCCATCCCAACGATCGGGGACACGCCATTGTGGGAGAGCTTTTTTCGGTGTACCTTTCTTCACTTTGCTGCGGGTTGGACGAAACCCAGACGGAGGTTGCGCCCTTTGAGGCGTCCTTTGTCACTTCGGATTCCTACATGGACGCAGCCCTTTTAGACAGCGGGGACATTGAGCCTCTGGAGGCGGGAAGCTTCACCCGGCAGAAGGTAAATGAGATGTTTCCGGACGACTGGTATACGGAGAGCGGGGAAGAGGGAATCGTATTCAGCGTGGAGGCGGCCAATATCGGTATCATGTACCAGCGGTTTGTAAACGGAACGGGCGGCCAGTATGAAGTGTGGATAGACGGAGAGTACAGCATGACGCTGGACGCGGATTTTACCGGAGGCTGGGGGGATGCCATTGAGACCACGGAGGTATATTCCTCTCCCGAAAAGGCTCCGCATACCGTGGAACTCCGCAAAAAAGAAGAGTCCCAGGGAAGCGTTTTCGCGCTGCTGGGACTGCTGGTATCTTAAAACCTTACGTGCCCCTATGGGCGCTTTAAGTCATCCAGGGTGATCACATAGGGATGGTTGTATACATAGCGCAGATAGTCGGGGCTGTTCTGCTCGTGGATATGTACGGTGTGCCAGGTCAGGAACCAGCACCAGTTGATCTGTTTCGCGGACAGCAGGCCGGGTTCCGGCAGGGGGCCGTTTTCGTGGTGGCAGCAGGGCATGGGCTTGTCCGTTACGGTCTTGAGCCAGCGGTAGAGCTCTTCGTGAACGCCCTCGGAATAGGCGTCTCCCCCGATAACGTCCACATATTCGTCTCCCGGGTACCAGCCGTCATTCATCTGGCCGGAGTAGCCCAGTACCCAGATCAGATTGTGCAGGCCGTGGATATGGGTGAAGCGCTCGTACATCAGACGCCACAGCTTCTGAAAGGCTTCTGGGCCGCCCTTTCCCCACCAGAACCAGGCCCCGTCAAATTCGTGCAGGGGCCGCCAGAGAACGGGAATGCCGGCGTCCTGAAGCTTTGCCAGGGCGCGGGCCGCGGTGTCCAGATTCTGCAGCATCCCCTCATGCAGGGGCGTGCCGGGAGTCAGCAGCGCTTCCATGTCCGTTTCCTCCTGGCTGGAATGGTATCCCACGCCGTAAGGGGGAATACCCCAGTGCCAGCAGATAGAAACAATGCCGCCCTTTTTGTGCCAGTCCAGGGCTCTTTTCGTGACACCCTCAAAATCGTTTTCTATATAATCCAGTCCTAAAATGGCGGGGAGCCTGCCGGTGATCTTCTGAATATAGGACAGCTCTTCCCCGTGATTTTTGTCCCGCGGGCATTCCTGCTGGCCGGACAATATCCCTTTTCCCTCCAGGGAACAGAGATATTCGTAAAGTCTTTTCGTTTCGTCCGTGGCGGAGGCGTCAGTGAGCTGCATCCGGATATTTTCCATAAGGTTTCCTCTTTCCGGCCATTCGGCCTTTTTTACTCGAATACGGTCATTATATCACAGCATTCTTCCTCATGGGAATAGGATGGCAGTAAAAAATAGATTAAAATAAAGTAAATTAAGCTAAATGAAATGCTTTTAAAGGGCCGGAAAAGTTAAAAAAAGGGCTAAACAGGAAAAATCCGGCAAAAAAACGTTTTTATTCAAAATATGGCAAAAGAAACAAAACAGGAAGCAAATCATGAGAATATTGCACAAAATAAAAAAAGAAATATTGTCAAAAACGACAAAATGCATAAAACGTATTGAGGTTTATAGGGTATTATGGTAGAATATTTTTACAAATTAAAAGAAATTAAAAGAACTTAATATCCAGAGGTGAACGATGAAAAACGCAAAAAAGATATTAAGTATTGAATTAGCGGCCATGCTGGGAGTGTGCGCCGCTGGTTGCGCTATGTCCGGGAAGGAAGAGGCAAAGGAGCCCTTTGTACCCGAGATAGTGGGAACCTACGAGGCGGAGGACGCGTCTTTTTCCGGCAAGGTAGCGGCAGCGGCTTCTCCCAGTTTAGAGGGATATTCCGGAACCGGTTACGTGGAAGGCTTTGAAAGTGACGGAGACGCCTGCACCTTTTCCGTGAATGTGCCGGAGGACGGTTTCTATGATCTGGATTTTGTCAGTGCCGGCAACGGCGGCGAGAAATACAATTATGTGCTCGTGGACGGAGAACAGATGGGAAGCGTATACATAGCGGAAGGGGCTTTTGACGATTCTGTGCTGACAAGGGTGTACTTGGCGCAGGGAGAGCATAAGATAACCCTTTCCAAATCCTGGGGCTGGATATTCTTAGACAGGCTGGAGGTGCTCACCAGCGAGCCCATAGACGAGAGCATCTATGAAGTGACGGCAGGGCTTTCCAATCCCAACGCTTCGGAAGAGACCAAACGGCTTTACAGCTATCTGCTGGATATTTACGGAGAGAAATTTTTATCCGGGCAGTACTGCGATACCGGTCAGCTGGGCAAGGAATTTCAGGTGCTGAAAGAGGCTACGGGCAAGAGCCCGGCGGTGCTGGGACTGGATTTTATCGAGTACACGCCCTCCAGAGTGGAGAACGGGAGCAGCAGCAAGGCAGTGGAATACGCCATAGATTTCTGGGAGGACGGCGGTATCGTGACTTTCTGCTGGCACTGGAACGCCCCGTCCAAGTATCTGACCGGACAGTGGTACAGCGGCTTTTATGACGAATATACCAATATCGACCTGGCGAAGATCATGAACGGCGAGGACGAAGAGGGCTACGAGCTCCTGATGGCGGACATCGACGCCATAGCCGTCCAGCTGCAGAGGCTGGAGGACGCGGGAGTGCCCATTCTCTGGCGCCCGCTGCATGAAGCCAGCGGCGGCTGGTTCTGGTGGGGAGCATCGGGACCGGAGGCCTATAAGAAGCTCTACATTACCATGTACGATAAACTCACCAATGAGTACGGACTTGACAATCTGATCTGGCTGTGGAATGGACAGGACGCGGAATGGTACCCCGGCGACGAATATGTGGACATTATCGGCGAGGACATCTATCCGGGAGAAAGGGTGTACACTTCCCAGGCCACCACTTATATCCATGCGGTAGAGGACTACAGCACAGAGCGGAAAATGGTCTATCTGTCAGAGAACGGATGCCTGTTCGATCCGGACCTGGCGATCCGGGACGGCGCCATGTGGGGTATGTGGTGTACCTGGAACGGAGAGTTTGTGGCAGGGGACGGCGCGTTCTTCACTTTGAGCGAGCGCTATACGGAAGAGTCCATGTTGAAACACGTTTATGAGCATGAAGCGGTGCTGACATTGGATGAACTGCCCGATTTTAAAACGTATGAGATACGCAAGGAATTAAAATAAGCGAGGAAAGAGGTAATTGTATGAAACGGAGGGAAACCGGCAAAAAAATCATGTCAATGGCATTGACGGCTGTAATGGTACTGTCCGTCCTGTTCCCTTTGGCACAGCTGGACGCGCAGGCCAAGACGGATATGCTGATGGATGAATTCGACGAGATCATCAGTACCTACAATATCGACGACTCCATTTTGGGCTACAATGCTTATATCGCGGCTCACGCTGACGCGGCCCGCCCCACGCAGGAGGTAGTGATCCCCGCGGGAGAGTATGTCAGGTACGAAGAGGACGACAAGGAAGCCACTCCTGAGATTTATTCCGATTTTGAGGGAATGGCAGGCGACAGCGTGCTGACAAGTGAAGACTCTTTGATCGAATTTGAGGTGGATGTACCCACCAGCGGACTTTACAATATTTCCGTGGTGTATTATCCCGTAGCGGGTAAGAACTCCGATATTGAGAGAAGCGTGTTTGTGGACGGGACGCTTCCTTTTGAAGAAATGTCCCTGCTGACTTTCCCCAGAGTGTGGGCTACCTCCACGGACGATTCCTATGTGAACGCGGACGGCGTGACCGTCAGGAATTGGGCGAAGGACAATCAGGGCAATGATGTGAAGCCCAAGATAGAAGAGGTGCCGGAATGGCAGTCCAGATACCTTTACGACAGCGACGGCTATGTGACGGAGGCGCTTTCCGTTTATATGGAAGCCGGCAATCATACCATTTCTATGATCTCCTTAAAGGAGCCCATGCTGATCAACAAGCTGGTGCTCAGCAACGAAGGGGAAATAAAGAGCTATGAGGAAGTGAAAGCCGCCTGGGATGCCCAGGGCGCGCAGGCCACCGAGGGCACCATGATCACCATTGAGGGTGAGTACGCGACCAAGACCTCTTCCCAGATGCTTTATCCTCAGCAGGATCAGTCATCTCCTTCGGTTTCTCCTTCCAGCTCCAAAGAGCTTTTAAACAACACCATCGGCGGCAATTCCTGGAGACTGGTAGGCCAGTGGATCGAATGGGATTTTGAAGTGCCGGAGGATGGCTATTACAATATTTCCCTTTACGACAGACAGAATTTCTCGAGAGGTATCCATGTATCCCGCCGTATCACCATCGACGGCGTAGTGCCTTTCGCGGAAATGTCCGACTATGCTTTTAATTACGCGAACTCCTGGAGGGAGGACGTTATCAGCGATGACAACGGCGTTCCCTACAGTTTCTATCTGACGGGTGGACACCATACCCTGCGTATGGAAGTGGTGCTGGGCGAATTTTCCGAGATCGTAGGTCTGGTGGAGGATTCCGTACAGCAGCTGAACAGTATCTACAGACAGGTCATCAAGGTAACGGGCGTGGCTCCCGATACCTACCGTGACTACCAGCTGGCGGCTACCCTGCCTGAACTGAATGGGGAGCTGGTGGCAGCCAGGGAAACCCTGAATCAGGCCATTGAGCTTTTGGAGCAGGTGGCAGGCGCCAATACCGATAAAAAGGCGGTTCTGCTCACCATGCGGGATCAGCTGGACGATCTGATCGCGGATGAAGAATATTTCGTAAGAACAATTTCTTCCTATAAAGTAAATGTCAGGGCGCTGGGTACCTGGATCACACAGGTTATCGGCCAGCCTCTGCAGGTGGACAGGATCAACATCTATTCCCCCAATATGGACATCAAGTACGCGAAGACTTCCTTCTTTGACGGGGCGATATATGAGGCACAGAGGCTGTTCTACTCCTTTATCATCGATTACAACAATATCGGCAGCGTGAGTGAAGACAAGGACGCGGAAGCCATTACCCTCTGGGTAGGTTCCGGACGTGACCAGGCTAACGTGATCAAAGCCCTGATAGACGAAAGCTTCACCAATGAAACCGGTATCAGCGTCAATGTACAGCTTGTGGATATGGCCACTCTGTTAAAGGCCACTCTGGTAGGAGAGGGCCCCGACGTGGCGATACAGGTAGCGAATACCAACGGTATCGCGGGCGCGGTGCTTACGACAGGCAACGATACGCCGGTAAACTACGGTATCCGTCACGCGGTACTGGATCTGACGCAGTTTGACGACTATGAAGAGGTGGCGGCAAGGTTCCCGGAGGCGGCCCTCACCCAGTTTAGTTATGACGGCGCGGCGTACGCGCTGCCGGAGACCATCACCTATCCGGTTATGTTCTACCGCAAGGACATCTTAGCGGAGATCGGGCTGGAAGTTCCCGAGACCTGGGACGACGTAAAGGTGGCCATGACCGTACTGGCCAAGAACCAGATGGAATTTGGTATGCTGGCGACGGAGCAGCTCTTCGCTTCCCTGCTGTATCAGAACGGCGGCTCCTACTACAATGAGGACGGCACCGCTTCGGCACTGGATTCCGATATTTCGGTCAGCGTCTTTAAGGATTTCTGTGAATACTACACGGATTACAAACTGGATAAGGAAACCAGCGTGGAAGAGCGTTTCCGTACCGGTGAGTGTCCCATTATCATAGCGGACTATACGGATTACAACAACTTCGCCGTATCCGCGCCGGATATTGCCGGACTTTGGAACTTTACCCAGATCCCCGGAACGGTACAGCCGGACGGAACGGTGGACCATTCCGTGGCAAGCACCGGACTGGCCTGCATGGCTATGGCGGATACGGAGCATCCCGACGCCAGCTGGGAGTTTTTAAAGTGGTGGACCAGCGCCGAGACACAGACCAGATACGGCCGTGAAATGGAAGGCCTGATGGGCTCCGCGGCGAGAGTTCCCACCGCCAACTACGAAGCGTTCTTAAATATGCCTTGGCCGGTGGATGACTTTGAAGCGCTGCAGGAATCCATGGAATGGGCAAAGGGCATCCCTCAGGTGCCCGGCGGCTACTACTCATGGCGTAACGTATACAACGCTTTCTACATGGTAGTAAATAATCCTGACACTTCGCTTCCAAGAGAAGAGCTGATGGATAAGGTTATCTATATTAACGCAGAGATCGACTACAAGCGCGAAGAGCTTGAGTTGGATTGATAGAAGGAGGAAAATATGGCAGAACAAGCAACAGTATCCCAGGAAGCGTTGGACATTGCCAAGAAGCAGTCTACGCTTGGGTATCGGATCAAAAGAAACAAAGCCTGCTACTTTATGCTGGCGCCTTACTTTATCCTGTTTTTCTTCTTCACCGTACTGCCCGTTGTCATGAGTGTGGCTTTCAGCTTTACTTATTACAACATGCTGGAATTACCGGAATTTATCGGTTGGAAGAACTACATCAAGCTCTTTTTGGAGGACGATATTTTCCTGACCTCCTTAAAGAACACGCTGATATTGGCGGTTGTCACAGGACCGGTCAGCTATTTCCTCTGCCTGCTGTTCGCGTGGATCATCAATGAGTTTAAAGGCTGGCTGAGAGCTTTCCTGACCTTGATCTTTTACGCGCCCAGTATCTGCGGTAACGCTTACGTGGTATGGCAGCTGATCCTTTCCGGCGACCGTTACGGATACTTAAACGGTTTCCTGATGGATCTGGGCATCTTAGACGAAGCGGTCATCTGGATGAAAACGGAAAAATACGTGCTTCCCATGCTGATCGTAGTACAGCTGTGGCTGAGTCTTGGTACCGGCTTCCTTTCCTTTATCGCCGGTCTGCAGACCGTGGATAAATCCCTCTATGAGGCGGCGGCGTTAGACGGAGTCAAGAACCGGTGGCAGGAGCTCTGGTATGTGACACTGCCGGCCATGAAGCCCCAGTTGATGTTCGGCGCGGTTATGCAGATCACCCAGTCCTTCGCTATCGCGGATGTGTCCATTCAGCTGGCGGGCAACCCGTCAGTCAACTATTCGGGCGCCACGGTGGTTACCCACCTGTTAGACTACGGTACCGTCCGTTTTGAAATGGGCTACGCGTCAGCGATCGCTACGGTGCTGTTCTTACTGATGGTGGGCAGCAACATGCTGGTACAGAAACTGTTAAGGAGGGTTGGCGAATAATGAAAAGAGAAAAAAATTATTTGAAACCCTACAAGAAAAGACGCTTTTTCAAACCCAAGGAAAAGAAGCTGAACCGTTCCATGGCCGGCAACACACTGCTGTTTGTGGTAATGGCTATCTGCGGCGTGGCTATGGTGCTCCCTCTGGTTATGGTTATCAACAACTGCTTAAAACCTCTGGATGAGCTGTACCAATTCCCGCCTAAGATCTTTGTGCGCAACCCTACTCTGGAGAACTTCTCGGATCTGTTCACTTTGATGAACGATTCCTGGGTGCCCTTTTCCAGATACATACTCAATACCATTATCATTACCGGCGGCGGTATGGTAGGGCACGTTATCATTGCGTCCCTGGCGGCGTATCCTCTGGCAAAGCACAACTTCCCCGGAAAGAATATCCTGTTCCAGATGGTAGTGCTTTCCATGATGTTCTCCTGGACCGTTACCCAGACGCCTCAGTATATGATTATTTCCTGGCTGCATATCAACAACTCCTACTGGGCGTTGATCTTACCGGCCTGCTCCTTTGGTATGGGCCTCTATCTGATGAAGCAGTTCATGGAACAGCTGCCGGATTCCCTCATGGAGTCGGCCAGACTGGACGGCGCCAACGAATGGGGAATTTTCTGGCAGATCGTAATGCCTAACGTAAAGCCTGCATGGCTGACACTGGCGATCTTCCAGTTCCAGCAGATGTGGGCCAACACCGGAAGCACTTTCCTGCGTGACGAACAGTTAAAGCCCCTGCAGTATTCCCTGCAGCAGATTTCCGCGGGCGGTATGGCGAGAGCGGGCGCGGCTGCAGCCGTTACCTTCATTATAGCGGCGGTACCCATTACCTTCTTCCTGATCTGCCAGAAGAACGTTTTGGAAACCATGACCTCGTCCGGTATGAAAGATTAAGGAGGGATAGGAGATGAAAAGATTCAAACCATTAAGCAGGATCATATCTCTCTGTATGGCGGCGGCAGTGTTGTCACTGTCCATAGGAGAGGAAGTACACGCGACCTCCCTTCCCTATGACACCTATAATTACGACTACCGGGAGTATATCCACTATACACCGGCAGCCTATGTGCCCTCTACCGAGATCGGAGGAGAGAACTTTACTTATAACGGAGAGCCGGTAGGCAGATTCCTGACGCCTCAGGATCTCTGCCAGGCGGACGACGGAGATATTTATGTAGCTGATACGGGCAATAACCGCATTGTGGTGTTGGACAGCAGCATGAGCAAGGTAGTGAACATCATCACCACCTTTGACAACGAGGGAACCGAGGATTCCTTTAACCAGCCTTACGGCGTGTGTGTTTCGGAAAACGGGCAGATCTATATAGCCGATTCCCAGAACCACAGGGTAGTGGTGCTGGAAAAGGACGGCACCCTGGTAAAGATCGTAGCGAATCCTCAATCTGAGAGCTTGGACGACGGATATGTATTCACACCCTTAAAAGTGGCTGTGGACTACGCGGACAGAATTTACGTGATCGCGCAGAATATGTTTGAGGGTATCATGGTATTTGAAAACGACGGTAAGTTCGCCAGCTTCTTCGGTACCATCAAAGTAGAGATCAGCCTGTGGGATAAGTTCTGGAAGCGTCTGGCTACCAAGGAAGAACGTACCCAGCAGCAGCTCTACATCCCTACGGAGTTTACCGGCATCGACATCGATCCGGAGGGCTTTGTATACGCCTCCAATATTGACGCTACCGGTGTACAGGGCGTCAGAAGGCTCAACCCCAGAGGCGAGGATGTTATTAAGAAAGGTGAAAACAAGAACGTGGGCGGGGATCTGCAGATAAGCGGCAGCTCCGACTACTCGGGCCCGTCCCAGTTTACGGATGTGGCTTACCGCAGCAACGGCATCTATTCCTGCCTGGACCGTAGAAGAGGAAGGATCTTCTCCTACGACCATGAAGGCAATCTGCTCTATGTGTTTGGTGGTCTGGGAACCCAGATGGGTACTTTCCAGCTTCCTGTGGCGGTGGAGGACATCGGCGGCAGGATCGTGGTACTGGACGCGACCAAGGCCGCTATCATCTGCTTTGAAGTAACGGAGTACGGACGGCTGATCAATGAAGCCGTGGCGCTGCGTTTTGACGGTGATGAGGCGGAAGCGGTAGGACTTTGGGAGAGGGTATTGGAGCTGGACGAAAACAACGAGCTGGCCAATACCGGTATCGGCAAGGCTTATCTGACCGCGGGCGATTATGTGCAGGCTATGAAGTACTTAAAGCTGGGCATGAACAGGGATTACTATTCCATTGCTTACAGGCGTTACCGTAACGAAATGCTGACCAAGAATGCCAGCTATTTCCTGACAGGCATTCTGATACTGATAGTGGCGATCATCGTCATCAAGAAAGTGGTAAAGAAGAAAAAGAAGGGAGGCGCGGCATAAATGGGTAAATATTTTTCCAAGGAAAAATGGCAGTACATGTTTTATACCATTTCCCACCCCATGGATGGATACTACTGGATACGACACAGGGACAGGGGCAGCGTTCCCCTGGCAATCTTAATGGTTGTGATATTTTCCTTCTGCTTTACCGCGAACAGGCTCTTAGCCAGCTTTGTGGTAAATGATCTGGATCCCCGTGATGTGGACAGTCTCTACGAACTGGTGGGCGTGCTGGCCTTTTACCTTCTGCTCTGCGTCAGCAACTGGTCCGTGACCTGTCTGATGAACGGCGAAGGGCGTATGAAGGATATAGCCATAGCGGTGGGGTACGCCACGGTACCCATGAGCGTGGTGCTGGTGCTGGGAACACTTATCAGCCAGGTGATCGCGGATGACGAGCAGGCTTTCTATGTGCTGCTGCTGGGCGTGGGAATCGCCTACGGGATTATTATGATGCTGATAGGCATCATGCAGGTGCACAATTATACTTTGGGCAAGACGCTGCTCACCCTGTTCATCACCTTTGTGGCGCTGCTCATCATTATTTTCCTGATACTGCTTATGAGCAACTTGATTGGTATGGTATTTAACTTCTTCAGAAGTGTATATACCGAAATTATATTCAGAACGTAGGAGGCAGGAGCATGAAATCTTCCAAGGAAAAGAAGGAAAAGAAAATAAAAATGCCCATGAGCCTGACGAAGCGGGTTGTGCTTATCATACTGGGGATAGCGGTTGTGGCCGCGTTGATCTACCTGGCATATTACCTGATCCATTTCATGTTTTATGACAAGTATAAGGATTATCTGACCTCCTATGAGTATGAACAGGGAAGTACCTTTACTCCCATAAGCGAGAGCAGTCCCGATGTGGCCGGTATGCAGCTGGTATGTGAGAATGAATATTTAAAGCTCTATACCGACACCTCAAACGGTTATGTGGCAGTGTATGACAAGAGGACGGGGAACATTACCTACTCCAATCCTCTGAACGCGGACGAGGATACCGTAGCCAACGCCACCAATATCAACTACTTAAAGGCCCAGTTCATTCTGAACTATTATAATACGGATGTTATCCAGGGCAGCTACGATTCCTACAGCCAGTCCGTAGCCAAGGGACAGTTTACGGTGGAAGGAATTGAAAACGGCGTCCGTTATGTTTACGACGTAGGCGAGAAAAAGGGAACGGGACCTGCGGAAGCGATCTGGTTCAGGGTTCCTGTGGAATACCGGTTAAACGAGGATGCCTTAGAGGTGTCCGTACCGGTAAAAGGCATTGAGGAGTATGGCGGCGGTTCCATTTTCCGTATCCAGCTCTTAAGATACTTTGGCGCCGCAGGCGCGGATGAGGACGGCTATCTGGTAGTACCCAACGGCTCCGGTTCTTTGATCCGTTTCAATAACGGCAAGACATCGGCGGCCAACTACTCCCAGTATGTTTACGATATCGATCCGCTGGCGGCCAACTATACTACTACCGAAAACATGGACGGCGCAAGGCTGCCTCTCTTCGGTATCTGCCGTGAGGACAGCAGCATTCTGGTAACGGTGGAAGAGGGCGCCACCACGGCAGTAATCAACGCCGGCGTATCGGGGGCCTACAACAGTTACAATTACGCGTATCCCGCTTTTGTGCTGCGTGTGGCGGATAACCTGCGTATGTTCGGAAACGCTACCCAGGATGTGTATGTGCTGGAGCCTGAGCCTTACGACATCGACCTGACGGTAAGATACACTTTCCTCAACGAAGAATATAAGGGTTACGCGGGGCTGGCCAACTACTATAGGAACAGGCTGATCGCCGAGGGAGCGCTGACTCCTGATGAAAACGGAAGCGGAGACATTCCTTTCTACTATGACGTGATCAGCGGCATCAAGGAAAGCTCCCATTTCCTGGGAGTACAGTACCTGCATACCACCTCCATGACTACCTTCGACCAGGCGGCGCAGATCTCGGACGATCTGGCGGCCAACGGGATCGGCAATCAGGTCATGAACCTGCAGGGCTGGTTTAACGGAGGATTTTACCATGACGCGCCCCACAACATCAAGGTGCTCAGAAAGCTGGGCGGCAAGTCGGGACTGAAAGATCTGGAAGAAACGCTGGCGGCAAACGGCGGAACCCTCTATGCGGATGTGGCTTTCCAGCAGGTATCTTACGCGGACGACGGCTTCAATTACAACGCCGAGGGCTCCAGGTACTATGGCGCGGGTTATGTGGCAGGCTTCGGTCTGGTCAATCCCACTACCTTGCGAAATACTTCCGGACTGGGGTATCATGAGAGGCTTTACGATATTCTCTCTCCCAAGTTCCTTCCCAGATATGTGGGCGCCTTTGCGAGACGGATCGGGAAATATCCCATGGACGGCATTTCCCTCAGGGATTTAGGCAATTACCTGGCGTCGGATAAGAAGCGGACCGAGATGATAGACAGGGAACAGGCTCTGCATGTAGTGCTGGCGCAGCTGGAGGTTTTGGAAGGCGCGGGCAAGAAGATGATGACCAATACGGCCAACGCCTATGCCTTTGCCTACAGCGATGACATCATCAACGTGCCGGTGACGGCCAACCAGGTACCCATTGTAGATGAGAGCATTCCTCTTTATGAGATGATCATCCACGGCAGCATCAACTACTCCAGCAAGCTGCTGAACTTCCAGGACGAGGAGGATATGACCGGCGTTATCTTAAATATGATAGAAGCGGGCGCCTCTCCCCATTATGTCTTTACCTGGGACGAATCCAGCGAGATGAAGGATACGGGGTTGAATCAGTATTACGCCACCACCTACGAAACCTGGAAAGGCGAGGCCATGGAGGTTTACAACCAGGTTAACGAAGCGTTAAAATATGTATCGGGCGCCGCGATCGTCGATCATGAGATATTGGATAACGGCGTCAGAAAAGTAACCTACGACAACGGGGTTATCATTTATGTAAATTACAGTACACAGGTACAGCAGGCGGACGGAGAGAGCGTACCGGCCATGTCTTACAGATTGGAGGGGATCTAAATGAAAAAGAAAAGAAAAAAACTGACTCTTCTCCAAAAGCGGAGCCTGACAGGGTATCTTTTCATCCTGCCCTGGCTGGTGGGATTTATAGTATTTTACATCAGGTCCTTGTTCATGACGGGGCAGTTCGCCTTAAACGAGCTGACCATGGATACCGTAAACGGCGGCTATAACCTGCGTTTTGTGGGGCTGGAAAATTTCCTCTACGCGTTCAGGGTACATGGTTCCTTTAAGCAGGTGCTGACCAGTTCCGTACTGAACATGCTGATAGATGTGCCCCTGATCACCTTCTTCAGTTTGTTCATGGCGATGCTGCTGAATAAGAAATTCCCCGGCAGAGCCATTGTGAGAGCGATCTTCTTCCTGCCGATCATCTTAAACTCCGAGGCCATTCAGGCGGCCATGGATCTGAGCGCGCAGATGATGCAGGGCGGTATTTCCAACCAGGCGGCGGAATTGACAGCCACGGCGGCGGACACCATAGCCTTTGACGTGGACTACCTGATAGATATGTTCATGAGCTTAGGACTGCCGGCGAGCCTGATGGATTACCTGGTGGCGGCAGTGGCCCGTATCAATGACATTATCGCCGCGTCCGGCGTGCAGATCATCATTTTTATCGCCGCGCTGCAGTCCATATCGGGCTCCATGTATGAAGTAGCCAAGATCGAAGGCGCTACCGCGTATGAGACCTTCTGGAAAGTAACGTTCCCTATGGTAATGCCCCATATCATCACCAATGTGGTCTATACCATTGTGGACAATTTCTCCACCAGCGAGGTCGTGCAGCTGTCTTATGACGTAGCTTTCAAAGAGTTTAATTACGGACTCAGTTCCGTCTTCAGTTTAGTCAGCAGCGTGATAACCTGTATCATACTGGTTGTTGTCTGCGGATTCATTCAGAAGCGGACATTCTACTATAACTAAGGGAAAGGAGAAGAAAAATGGTAAAACAAATCGCCGTAAAAGATTATCTGGCAAAGGCAAAAGCCATTACCCAGGATACGGACCAGACCAGGAAGTTTTTCAACAACGTAAAGAAGATTCTTCTGACCTTGGTACAGATTGCCATTCTGGTGGGAGTCAGCTACGTGATCCTTTCTCCCATTATCGGATTTTTGGCAAACTCCTTCTCCTCCAACAGGGACGCTTATAACCCCATGGTGTTTGTGCTTCCCCAGTATCCTACTTTGGAGAGGTACTCCCTGGCCATACTTCGATTGGATTATTTTCCCACGCTGGTCAAGGACCTGCTCTATACCCTGACCGTAACGGGTGTGCAGCTGCTGATCTGTTCCATGGTGGGATATGGTTTCGCGAGATTTGACTTCCCCTTGAAAAAGCTCTTGTTTGGCTGTGTGGTTGTCATGATCGTCATTCCTTCCCATGCCATCATGCTGCCCCTGTACCTGACTTTCAGGCAGTTTGATCCCCTGGGACTCGTCAGCCTGATTACGGGAAATCCCATCAACCTGATGGGCGGTCCTATTCCCATGTATGTCATGTCCTTTTTGGGCTGCGGGCTCAGGTCCGGTATTTATATTTACATCTTTAACCAGTTTTTCAGAGGGCTTCCCAAAGAAATCGAAGAGGCGGCCCTTGTGGATGGCGCAGGCGTTTGGTATACTTATTTCAGGATCATGCTGATGAACGCCATGCCTTCTGTCATCACGGTAACGGTGCTTTCCGTGGTATGGCAGTTCAATGATACTTTCTACGCAAAGCTATTTCTGATTAGCGATAAGATCGTGATCAGTAAGGCACTTTCCAGTCTCCAGGGAAATATCTCTACTCTGGATAAGATACTGGAACCCACGCTTCTGGAACTTTATCTGGACGCGGGCATCATACTGGTGCTTCTGCCGATCGTGCTGATCTATCTGCTGCTTCAGAGATACTTTATAGAGGGTGTGGAGAGAAGCGGTATTGTAGGCTGATCTCTGTCCCCGTCAACTTTTAAAAATACAAAAAGGAGGATTGAAAAAGTTGAAAAAGAAGAAATTTCTAGCATGTCTTACAGCATGCGCAATGGTTCTCTCATTGGCTGCCTGCGGCAACGGCCAGTCCGATACACCGTCCACGGCAACTGATGTAGTAGAAACCACTCCCGCGGAAACCACGGGTGGAGAAGCTTCCACTCCTGCCGCGGAAGATGCAAGTATTGACTTTGAAGACGGCAACATGGGATTTGTTCAGGCTTACACCAAACCCGCTAACGCGGTAACTCCTGAACTGAGTGTTGTAGACTTCAACGGCAGCAAGGCGCTGCAGGTAAAGTATACCCAGGAGGGCTCCAAGGTAGCTCCCTATGTGGGTATTGACGCCAGCAGCCTGCTGGGCCCGGATGTGGCTAAGGTAGCCAGCATGGAAGTTTCCTTGGGCGTAAGCTATGAGGATGGCTCTTTCAATGCGGTTTCCGGCAAGATCTACGCATGGAGCGGCGCGGACCTGGTAGAGACTTTCGATGAGTGGTCCGTATATCTGGAGAACGCCAATCCCAAGAAAGCAGTTGCTACTTTGGCAGCTGGTGAAGAGTTTGTGGCAGATGCCGGCAACCTGTTTATCGTATCCGTAGAGACCGATAACGGTGTGGATGCAGGCAAGGGCAACGCTACCCTGTACATCGACAATATCCGTTTCCTGGATGCTTCCGGCAATCTGCTGGCTGCTGATTCTTCCGTAGCGTTCGCAGGTCCCGAGAGCTTCAGTGGCGGCGGCGCGGATTACTCCAACCTGGCGATAGTGACCAATGCGGTAGAGTTTGAAGGCTTCGCGACCAAAGGAGACGGCTGGGGACAGGACGGTTTTGAAATGCCTCAGGAAGTGATCGACGCGCTGGTACCCGGTTCCGTAGTTGAGATTTCCTACTCCAGTGAATCCGGCAACATGTGGCTGGTAATGCCCGATGCGGCCGCAGGCTGGATGAGAGTCGGTGACGGCACCAATGGCAAGTCTTATATAAACAACAGCATGAATGTCGCACAGATAACTTACGAGCAGATCGCTGAGTTCTGCGGTGATGATGTTTCTACGTGGGGCGCGAGGATGCAGTGTGAATCCGATACCGCATGGGAAGTTTACAGTGTTAAGGTAGGCCAGAAGGCTCCTGTATACACGGTTTCCAACGCGGTAGAGTTTGAAGGCTTCGCGACCAAAGGAGACGGCTGGGGACAGGACGGCTTTGAGATGCCTCAGGAGATCATTGATGCACTGGTACCTGGTTCCGTAGTGGAAGTAGAGTTCAGCAGTGAGAGTGGCAAGCTGTGGCTGGTAATGCCCGACGCGACCGCAGGCTGGATGAGAGTCGGTGACGGTACCAATGGTACGGCAGTATGCTATGACGGCAAAGCCTATATCACCTATGAGCAGATCGCTGAGTTCTGCGGCGAAGACAAGTCCGCATGGGGCGCGAGGATGCAGTGTGAATCCGATACCGCATGGGAAGTTTACGCTGTAAGAGTCGGTACTGCCGCAACAGCTAAAATGGTAAACAATCTGGTAAGCTTTGAAGGTTTCGCGACCAAAGGAGACGGCTGGGGACAGGACGGCTTCGAGATGCCTCAGGAGATCATTGACGCACTGGTACCCGGCGCGGTTGTAGAAGTGGCATTCAGCAGTGAGAGCGGCAAGCTGTGGCTGGTAATGCCCGACGCGACCGCAGGCTGGATGAGAGTCGGCGACGGCACCAACGGTAACGCTGCCTGCTTAAACGGCGTATGCCAGGTAACCTACGAGCAGATCGCTGAGTTCTGCGGTGATGATGTTTCCGCGTGGGGCGCGAGGATGCAGTGTGAATCCGATACCGCATGGGAAGTTTACAGTGTAAGCGTAGGCATGAGCGCAGAATAATAAGGAGGATAAGGAAAGAATGAAGAATGTAAAGAAGTTTTTAGCTTTAGGATTGGCAGCGGCAATGACCTTGTCCCTGGCAGCCTGCGGCGGTAACGGCGGTAACGGCGGTAACGAAACCCAGCCGTCCGGCAACGGAGGGGGGGAAACCGCCAGCGGACACCGGGTAATTAATATCGGCAGCTGGTGGGTAATCCCTTACGACAGCGACGACGCTCTGGAAGATTCGGATGACTGGAAATCCAATCAGGACGCTGAAGGCGACGATCAGGATACACTGGATCAGAAGGCTTTCAATAGAAATTGCTGCCAGATGAGATTTGACGTGGTAAACACTATCGAAGAGAAGTATGACTGTGAGTTCTATTGGCAGAACCTGACCTATGCAGGTACGCAGGAGTCCATCAATACCTCCATTCTGGCAGGTACGCCTGACTGTGACATCTATCTGGTAGATACCGGTATGGGTATCCCCGCGCAGGTAAACGGACTGGCACTGGATCTGAAGACCGTTCTGCCCGAGGACGCGGATATTTTAAATGAGCAGAAGATCATGACCTACATGGATCTGGGTGACGGCAAGGCCTGCATCATCAAGAAGGTAGAGGCACAGGCTCTGGTAGAAGGTACCTATCCTTTAGGCTTTAACAAGCAGTTATTGGACGACGCGGGTCTGGAAGATCCCAGAGATCTGTGGGAGAGAGGCGAGTGGACCTGGGATAAGTTCAACGAGTACTGCCAGAAGCTGACGCAGGATACCGACGGCGACGGCCAGATCGACCAGTACGGATACTGCGGTTATGAGTATGAGACCTTTGAGCAGCTGATGATGAGCAACGGCGGCAACATCGCGAGCGGTACCACCGAAACCCTGACCAGTGATCCCGTAGGACAGGCGCTGCAGCAGATGTACGATATGTACAATACCTACAATGTATGCTATCCTTATGACTACGAAGGAGATCCTTCCAACTCCATGAGAAATCAGTATACACAGGGTAATATCGCTTTCTTCCCGATCGCGGCATGGATCGCGTCCGGTAACGGCGACTACGACTACGGCGATCAGACCGGTGTGGTTCTGCCTTTCGAAACCGTATACGTTCGCTGGCCGGTAGGACCTTCCGGCAACAAAGACACCAACGCAGGTAAGAACGATACCTCCGGTACTTTCTACATCATCCCCAACGGTGTAAAGGATCCGGAAATGGTATACAACTTCCTGTATGATCTGTGGAACTGGTTCGACGGCGATACCAGCATCCGTGACGACAAGAGAATCCTGAACTGGTGGTACGGCGTTACCGCAAGGGAGACGGAACTGCAGGATGCTAACTTCGCTGTTATGCAGGACTGCGGCGCGCACTCTACTCTGGACCTTTGGAACTCCATGGGTATAAGCTATGATCTCCAGTCCCTGATCAAGGGCGAGACCACTCCCGCACAGTTCCAGGAGACCTACAAGCAGGAAGTTCAGGCAGCTCTGGACGCTACCTACAAGAATTAAGTGATCTTTAGAAGCGACATCTTTTGAGTATGACGAAAGGGGCGGCTTCGGCCGCCCCTTATATCAAATAAAAAGAACGGAGAAAACTATGAGCGACGTTAAAATGATTGCTCCGCCTGTGCCCAATGTGCCCTGGCAGGAGAAGCCGCAGGGACTGAAAGGCGCGCCTATCTGGAGATATACGGAAAACCCCATCATCGGACGGAATCCGGTAGAGGGTGTGGCCAGGATCTTCAACAGCGCTGTTATGCCCTATGGGGACGAATTTATCGGCGTATTCCGCGGCGAGCAGACCAACGGTATTCCTTATATTTATCTGGGACACAGCAAAGATGCCATTCACTGGGATTTTGACAAGAACAAGATTCCTTTCGTGGATGAGGAAGGAAAGCCTTTCATGCCTATCTACGCGTATGATCCCAGACTGGTGAAAATAGAGGATACCTATTACATCATCTGGTGCCAGGATTTTTACGGAGCATCTATCGGTCTGGCAAAGACCACGGATTTCAAGACCTTTACCAGATTGGAGAATCCTTTTATTCCTTTCAACAGGAATGCGGTATTGTTCCCCCGTAAGATCAACGGCAAATACATGATGCTGTCCCGTCCTTCCGACAGTGGACATACGCCTTTCGGCGATATTTTCTTAAGTGAAAGTCCCGATATGGTGTACTGGGGCAGGCACAGACATGTTATGGGACGCAGCAGCGAGTGGTGGGAGTCCGTCAAGATCGGCGGCGGCGCGGCACCTATCGAAACATCAGAGGGCTGGCTCTTGTTCTACCACGGCGTAAGCGGCACCTGCAACGGCTTAGTTTACAGTATCGGCGGCGCTATCCTGGATCTGGACAATCCATCCATTGTAAAGTACCGCTGCGAAACATTCCTGCTGACGCCGGAAGAGTGGTACGAGGAGAGAGGCTTTGTGCCTAACGTGACTTTCCCCTGCGCGACCATTCATGATCCGGAGTCCGGAAAGATCGCGATCTATTACGGCTGCGCTGACAGCTATGTAGGTCTGGCATTCACCAAATTTGATGAGATCATGGCTTACATTAAGGAGCACAGCGTAGTAAGAACGGAAGATACAGAAATCGGAAAGAGATAAACCAAAGTGGGAGAGGGAACCCTCTCCCACAATTTGTAATCAAGAAGATCAGTGGAGAAGGGTATGGCAAAGATCAAGAAGACCGTCAGGATGGCGGATATCGCGGAGCAGCTGAAATGCAGCACCGTAACGGTATCCAAAGCACTGTCGGGACAAAAGGGCGTCAGCGAGGAAATGCGCGGGCGCATCAGGGAAACGGCGCTGAGAATGGGGTACAAGCTGCCGGCCGCTGCCAGGGAAGCAGGCGGCGGGAAGGGGTATAATATCGGGGTGGTGCTTTCCAAGCGCTACCTGGCTAATTATGACACTTTTTATTGGAAAATGTATCAGGAAATCGCAAGCAGGGCCACGCGGAAAGACTGCTTTACCTTGTTTGAGATCATAGATGAGGAAACAGAAAAAAACAAACAGCTGCCCAGGCTCCTCGCGGAGGGCAAGCTGGACGGGGTGATCGTGATCGGCAAGCCCGGTTACGGCTATGAGGAGTTCCTCAAAAAAGAAGTTGGAATCCCCATGATCTTTCTGGACTTTTACGAGCCGGAGGGAGAGGTGGACTGCTTTGTTTCGGACGGGTTCTACGGAACGTACCGGCTGACAAATTATCTTTTGAAAAAAGGACACAAGGATATAGCCTATGTGGGAACGCTGTTTTCCACCGACTCCATTACGGACAGGTATCTGGGGTATGTGAAATCCCTGATGGAGCATGGCATAAAACCCAAGACGGAATATCTGATCGCGGACAGGGATATTCAGAGCGGTCTGCGGGACAATTACGGCAATATGGTCTTTCCGGGCAGGATGCCCACGGCCTTTGTCTGCAACTGCGATTTTATTGCCAGTCTTGTGATCAAGGCGCTGCAGAAAGAGGGCTTTCAGGTGCCGGAGGATGTGTCCGTGGTGGGATACGACAACTACCTCAATCCCGAGCTCAGCGACATCGGGATCACTACCTATGAGGTGGATATACAGGAAATGGCAGAGAGCGCTATCCGTCTGCTCCTCAAAAAGCTGGGCGGAGAACCTTATAAAAAAGGCATTCATATCATAGAGGGCCACCTGATAGAAAAGAGCAGCGTGGCGGAAAGGAAAAAAGTATGAAAACAGCAAGTATGGCAGAAGAGATGAAACAGCATCTGACACAGGGAATCCTGCCCTTTTGGGAGGGATTGAAGGACGAGGAACAGGGCGGTTTTTACGGATTTGTGGGACCGGATCTGAAGGTGGATAAGCAGGCGGTAAAGGGCTGTATCTTAAACAGCCGTATTCTCTGGTTTTTTTCCAATGCGGCCATGGCTTTAAAGGATGATTCCCTGCTTGCGTACGCCGGACATGCCTACCGCTTTTTTGAAGACTGCTGTCTGGACAGGGAATACGGCGGCGTGTTCTGGTCGGTGACCTGGGACGGTAAACCGGAGGATACCACCAAGCATGTTTACAACCAGGCTTTCGCGATCTACGCGCTTTCTTCTTACTACGCGGCCAGCGGTGAGGAAGGGGCGTTAAAGCGGGCGTGGGAGCTTTTTGATTTGGTCGAGACGAAAGGGTTTGACGAGGGCGGCTATAAGGAGGCGCTGGACAGAGCCTTTCAGCCCGCGGAAAACGACAAACTCTCCGAAAACGGCGTTATGGCGGACAGGACCATGAATACCCTGCTGCATGTTTTTGAAGCCTATACGGAACTGCTTAGGGTAACAAATGACAATCGTGTCAGAGAAAAGCTGCTTTGGATCCTGGATACTTTCCGCGATAAGATCTACAATCCCAAGCTTCACAGGCAGGAGGTATTCTTTGACAACGAAATGAACAGCCTGATCGATCTGCATTCCTACGGGCATGACATCGAGACCTCCTGGCTTTTGGACAGAGGACTGGCTGCGGTGGGAGATGAAAAACTCACGGAAAAGTGGCGTCCCATTATCGCGGACCTGGTGCAGGAGGTGTACAACAAGGCCTATTACAATCACTCTCTTTCCAATGAGTGCGAGAAGGGCGTAGTGGACAAAAAGCGGGTTTGGTGGGTGCAGGCGGAAGCCGTAGTGGGCTTTTATAACCAGTACCAGAACGCGCCTGAGCACAGGGAATATCTGGAAGCGGCGGAGGATATCTGGAACTTTATCAAAACCCATGTGGTGGATAAAAGAGCCGGTTCCGAATGGTTCATGCATGTCAACGACGCCGGGGAGCCCGAAACGGATAAGCCCATTGTGGAGCCCTGGAAGTGCCCTTACCACAACGGGCGTATGTGCATGGAGATCATGAGAAGAATGGCGTGACGGCAGGCACCTGCAGCCGTATAAAAATAACAGGAGGAGCATCTTATGGTACATGAAAAATTTTATGAATTAAAGGAAAAGCAGGAGGCTCTGCTTGCCAGAAAGAACAAGCCGGATGAGAATTTCTATAACGGTATTTACAGCCGCTATCAGTATCCGGTCCTGACCAGGGAGCATATTCCCTTAACGTGGCAGTATGATCTGAATAAGGAGACCAATCCTTTCTTTGAGGAGAGGCTGGGTGTCAACGCGGTCATGAATTCCGGCGCCCTGTATCTGAACGGAAAATATTATCTGGTGGCCCGCATTGAGGGCAATGACAGAAAATCTTTCTTTGGCGTGGCGGAGAGCGACAACGGCGTGGACGGGTTCCGGTTCTGGGACTATCCCGTGGTGCTGCCCGATACCTGTCCGGAGGAAACCAATGTTTACGATATGCGCCTGACAAAGCATGAGGACGGATATATTTACGGCGTGTTCTGCTCCGAGAGCAAGGACACCGAATCGAAGGATCTGTCCGCGGCGGTGGCGGCGGCCGGCATTGTGAGAACAAAGGATTTAAAGACCTGGGAGAGGCTGCCCAATCTGGTGACCTTACATTCTCCCCAGCAGCGGAATGTGGTGCTGCATCCGGAGTTTGTAAACGGCAAATACGCTTTTTACACCCGTCCCATGGACGATTTTATTGACACCGGCTCCGGCGGCGGCGTAGGCTTCGGCCTCTGTGACGACATCACCCACGCGGTGATCGATGAAGAGAAAATGACCAGCCTGCGGAAGTATCACACTATTACGGAAGTGAAGAACGGCGCGGGCGCGGTGCCCATTAAAACGGATAAGGGCTGGCTCCATATTGCCCATGGCGTGCGCAATACCGCGGCGGGACTGCGCTATGTGATCTATGCTTTTGCCACCGCCCTGGATGATCCCGCAAGGGTGATCGCGGAGCCCTCCGGCCTGCTGATCGGGCCCAGAGGCTGGGAGAGAGTGGGAGACGTTTCCAACGTGGTATTCACCAACGGCGCCGTTGTCAATGAAAAGGGCGAGATCTATATCTACTACGCTGCCAGCGATACCCGGCTGCATGTGGCCAGGACGGATGTGGAAAGACTGACGGACTATGTGTTCTCCACGCCCTCCGATCCGCTGCGCAGTCCTGACTGCGTAAAGCAGCGCTGTGAACTCATTGAAAAAAATCTGAAGCTGTTGGGACAGCAGTAGGAGGCTGAATATGGAAGAGCGGATCGATTTTGAAAAAGGGCTGGTAAGTGCCGGAGATGATTCCCGTATCCTGAAAGTGATGCGGAGAGCTATAAAGGGAGAGGCGCTGAAGCTGGCTTTCCTGGGCGGCTCCATAACACAGGGCTCGGTGGCTTCCACTCCGGAGGGATGTTACGCGTACCTGACTTATAAATGGTGGAAAGATAATTTCCCCAGGGCGGAATTTACCTACATCAACGCCGGAATCGGCGGGACCACCTCCCATTTGGGCGTGGGCCGTGTGGAAGAGGAGGTGCTCAGCCACAGGCCGGATTTTGTGATCGTGGAATTTTCCGTCAACGACGCGGACAACGAGCCCCATTTCCAGGAGACTTATGAAAGCCTGGTGCGCCGGATCTTGGGAGCGGATTTCGCGCCCGCCCTGCTGCTGGTGCACAATGTAAGATATGACGACGGCGGAAACGCGGAGGCCATACACGGGCCGGTGGGAGACCATTATCACCTGCCCAGAGTCAGCATGAAGCCTGCGATTTATGCCCAGGTGGAAGCGGGACATATCAACAGACGGGATATTACCCCCGACGATCTGCATCCCAACGACGAGGGGCATAAGCTGGTGGCCGGCGTCATTACCCACTATCTGGAGAAGGTAAGGCAGAAAGCCCTTTCGGGCGCCGGTTTGGCGGATACGGAAAACGGCACCGCGCAGACCGAAGGCAAAACGGCGCTGCCGGCGCCTTTGACGGCCAGTGCCTATGAAAAAGCGCACCGTTTCCGGAATGATGAGCTGGTTCCCGTAGTCTGCGAGGGATTTACCAGGGACGATACGCCCCAGAGCTGTGTGGCGGATTGTTTCAAGAAAGGCTGGACGGCGTCCGCGCCAGGTGCTAAAATTGTATTTGAAGTGGAGGGAAGCTCCCTTGCCGTACAGTACCGCAAAACGGTACGGAAGCCGGCGCCGGTGGCTGTGCTGACCATTGACGGGGACAGCGAGCATGAGGTGGTGCTGGATTCCAATTTTGATGAAGACTGGGGCGACTGCCTCTATCTGGAGACGCTGACTGAACACGGTCAGGGCGGCAGACACCGGGTGGAGATCCGGATCACCCGGGCGGATGAAGAGGACAGGGAGGTCTTTTATCTGGTATCCCTCATCTGCGCGTAAGAGTTTATTATTTTATTAAAGGAGAATACATACACATGAATTACGGTTATTTTGATGAAGCGAACAAGGAGTATGTGATCACAAGACCGGATACTCCCGCGCCCTGGGCGAACTATCTGGGTTCCCCGGCCTACGGCGCCATCATTTCCAACAACGCCGGAGGCTACAGCTTTGTAAAGAGCGGCGCCAACGGCCGTATCCTGCGCTATCATTTCAACAGCGACGATACGCCCGGCAGATACATTTACTTAAGGGACGACGAGACCAAAGATTACTGGTCCGCTTCCTGGCAGCCGGTTGCCAAGCCCTTAGACCAGTATAAGAGCGAGTGTCGTCATGGTACCGCCTATACCAACCTGATCGCGGAGTATGCCGGTATCCGTTCCGAGGCGCTCTACTATGTGCCTCTGAACAAGACCTACGAGGTCTGGAGAGCCAGGGTGACCAATACCACGGACAAACCCAGGAAGATTTCCGTATTCGGCTACGCAGAGTTTACCAATGACAGCAACTATGAGCAGGATCAGGTGAACCTGCAGTACACCCTCTTTATCACCAGGACCTATTTTAAGGGCAATAAGATCCTCCAGACCATCAATGAGAACGTGGGCAAGGATGCTTCCGGCTCCAACGGCAGGGAGCGCTTCTTAGGCTTGGCGGGCGCGCCTGTTACCTCCTATAACGGCGATAAGGCCGCGTTCTTAGGCAACTATCACACTTACGGCAATCCTGTCGCGGTGGAAAACGGCAAATGTGACAATGTTTTAAATTACAATACCAACGGCTGCGGCGCCCTGCACAGCGCCCTGCAGTTAGCGCCGGGTGAGAGCAAAGAATTGATCTTCGTGCTTGGCCAGGCCAATGAAAAGACGGCGGAAGAGATCATTCGGGCATATGACGCTGCCGGGAGAGTGGACAGGGAGCTGGAGGAGTTAAAGAACTACTGGCATGGCAAGCTGGCTAATTTCCAGGTAGATACGCCGGACGCGGCTTTCAACAGCATGGTCAACACATGGAACGCTTACCAGTGCTTTATTACCTTTACCTGGTCCAGGGCGGCTTCTTTCGTATACTGCGGCCAGCGCAACGGCTACGGCTACCGGGATACGGTGCAGGATATTCAGGGTATTATCCACCTGGATCCGGAAATGGCCCTGCAGCAGATCCGTTTTATGCTTTCCGCTCAGGTCAACCACGGAGGCGGACTGCCTCTGGTAAAATATACCCACAATCCCGGACATGAGGATACGCCGGACGACGAATCCTATGTAAGGGAGACCGGACATCCCGCCTACAGAGCGGACGATGCCCTCTGGCTCTTCCCTACCGTCTGGAAGTATGTGGCGGAAACCGGCAACAAGGATTTCATCAATGAAGTGATCCCTTACGCCAACAAGGAAGAAGGCACTGTATATGACCATTTAAAGAGAGCGATCCAGTTCTCCATGGACCGTCTGGGCGACCATAAGATGCCCGCCGGACTCCATGCGGACTGGAATGACTGTCTGCGCCTTGGCAAGAAGGGCGAGTCCACCTTTGTGGCTATGCAGCTGTACTATGCCTTTACCGTGATGAAAGGTTTCGCGGAAGATAAGAAGGATACGGAATATATCGCCTATCTGGAGAAGACGCAGAAAGAGCTGGGAGACATTATCCAGAAGGAATGCTGGGAAGAGGACCGCTATGTCAGAGGCATCAAGGAGGACGGGCAGGTCATCGGTTCCAAGCACGATCCTGAGGCCAGCATGTGGCTGAATCCCCAGTCCTGGGCGGTTATCAGCGGCCTGGCAAGCAAGGAGCAGGCACAGGCTGCCCTGGAATCCGTACACAGGGAGTTAAATACCAAATTTGGCGTGCGCCTGATGTGTCCCTCCTATGTGGACCATGCGTTCGACGGCGCTCAGGCCCTGCTGTTTAACCCCTCCACCAAGGAGAACGGCGGTATTTTCTCGCAGCCCCAGGGCTGGATCATTTTGGCGGAAGCTCTGATGGGACACGGCAACCGGGCCTATGAGTACTTTACCGAAAGCTCCCCCGCTTCCCAGAATGACAACGCGGATGTGCGTAAGCTGGAGCCCTATGTACACGGGCAGTTCACGGAGAGCGTGGAATCTCCTTTTGAAGGACGCTCCCATGTGCACTGGCTGACCGGTACCGCCTCCACCTGTATGGTGGGCTGCGTGGAAGGTATCTGCGGTATGCGCCCTGACTTAAACGGTCTCTGGGTATGCCCGGCAATTCCCGCGGAGTGGAAGGAAATCAAAATGGAGAAGACCTTCCGGGGCAGCAGGCTGCACATCACCGTAAAGAATCCCGACGGGAAAGAGGGCGGCTTTAAGGAGTTTTATTTAAACGGCGAGAAACTGGACGCGCCTTATGTACCGGCTGACAGGATGCAGGCGGAGAATGAGGTCGTACTGGTTCTTTAAGACAGTTTGGAGGTTGTAGTTATGGGAGAAAATGTTAAGACACAAAAGGGCGGCTGGCGTTCCAACAAATGGATCCGCGCAGCCATTCCGGCGCTGCTTCTGCACTGCAGCATCGGTACGGTTTACTGCTGGTCCATATTCAGCCAGGAAATAGCGGATTATATCGGATTCAGCAAGGGCGCTACGGAATGGGCGTTCAGCTTCGCTATCTTTTTCCTGGGTATGTCAGCGGCTTTTTTGGGAAATGTGGTAGAAAAGGATATCCACAAGTCCTCGCTGATCGCGGCCATATGCTTCGCGTTAGGCATGGCGGGCACAGGCTTCTTTATTTACTACGGCGGCGCTCACCAGGGCAGTCCCCTGGCCCTGATCGGCATCTATGTCAGCTATGGTTTCATCATGGGAATCGGGCTGGGAACCGGTTATCTGTCTCCGGTCAAGACGCTGATGCTCTGGTTCGAGGATAAGAAAGGCCTGGCAACAGGTCTGGCGGTAGCCGGCTTCGGCGCCGCGAAAGCCATTGCCAGCCCCATTATGCAGGCTCTCTTAAACGGCCTGGGAGAAGGCGCGATCTACAAGATGTTCTTCCTGCTGGCAGGCGTGTACTTTGTCATGATGTTTGCGGGACATCTGCTCTTAAAGAAGCCCGACGGCTGGCATGAACCCCAGAAGAAGGGCGAGGGCCAGAGTATGCTGGCAGTCATTAAGACCAAGCCCATTTCCAACTATATCGGTATCTGGCTCATGTTCTATATCAACATCACCTGCGGCCTGGCTCTGATCTCTCAGGAGAAGATGATCGTAAAATGTATCGGTCTGGCAGGCGCGGTGGGCGTCATTTCCACCATTTCCGCCATTTTCAATGCGGGCGGCCATCTGGGCTTTTCCGCGTGGGCGGACTGCATGAAGGACAGGAATACGGTTTATAAGATGATCTTTGTGCTCTCCATTGTCTTTACGGGACTGGTTATTTTAACCGGCGGTATCAAGAACGGGGAAGGCAATATTGCGCTGATGATCCTGGTGTTGGGGCTTATCTTTGTGGTAAACGCTGGTTACGGCGGCGGATTTTCCAATGTCCCCACCCTCTTATCCGATCATTACGGTATGGGCAACATCAGTGCCATTCATGGCTTAACCCTGTCTGCGTGGGCCTTTGCGGGTCTGACAGGCAACCAGATGGCAACCTGGATCGTGAATACCTTTGGCGCTCCCGACACGATAGAGCATGTGCTGGCGGACGGCACCGTGGAGATGATAGAAGTGAATCCCACAGGCTATCAGTACGTACTCTATGCCACCATCGCGCTCTATATTCTGGCCCTGATCATCTGTCTGGTACTGGTAAAGCCTACGGATAAAGCGTTAGAGGCCAAGAAAGCGAAAGCAAGATCATGAACCGGTTTTTAATCTTCGCGTTTTTGTTTTTTATAGGTTCTGTGGCAGGCTGGTTTCTGGAGTTATTTTACCGGCACTTTCACAGCAAGGAACATAAATGGGTGAATCCCGGATTCTGTACAGGGCCTTATGTGCCTCTGTACGGATTCGGGCTCTGCCTGCTCTACGGAATTTCTTCTGTAAATCTGCCCATAGCAAGTCCCTTTTGGAAGAAGCTGACGGCTTTTCTGTTAATGGCTGCCGCCATGACCGTGATCGAATATCTGGCCGGTATACTCTGCGTGAAGGTATTCAAAGTACGGCTCTGGGACTACAGTAATGAGTGGGGCAATATCCAGGGCATTATCTGCCCGAAGTTTTCTCTGATCTGGGCTGCATTCGGAGCGCTGTATTATTTCGCGGTGCATCCCTATATTTTAAATACGCTGGACTGGCTCTCCCGCAACTTAGGCTTTTCCTTTGTGATAGGGCTGTTCTTCGGCGTATTCATCATTGACGCGGCGCAGTCCGCCCAGCTGATGGCAAAGCTGAAGCGGTTCGCGGAAGAGAACGACGTCATTATCCGTTACGAACATCTGAAAAACTACATCCGGGGAATCCAGGAGAAAAACGCCATCCGCCACCGCTTCCTGCGGCCCTTTTATTCCGGACGGCCGATCAACGAGCATTTACGGGAAATGGCGGAATCCTTTGAAAAGAGGATTAGAAAATAAACGCGCGTGGATCTCATGCCTGAGGGGAAGATTTATGGCAGAGGGGAAGAGGAAAAGGAGAATTCTGGCTGGCATGACGGCAGGTGTATGCCTGCTGTGCTGTGGCTGTGGATCTCATGCTGTGGATCAGGCTGTTCCAAAGCATGGCGAGGTGATGGAAAAAACACGGGAAATGTCAGAAGTGCCCCGGAATGCCATGGTAAATTTCGCTTTGCGGGGCAGTATGGCGGATGCGCTTAGGGATTTTTATGAGATCACGGTGACGCAGAGGGGCAGACTGCGGGAGGATATGCCTGAGTTTACTTTCGAGTTGACGGCGTATTGGGATATGGATGACCGCTATGGACTGCAGTCTATTGAGGTGCGCGACGGAGACAGGATCCTGCAGACCATTTCCATACCTGAACTCGCGTGCTTTAGGGCAACATGGATCTACGATTGGATGGATACCCTTGGCTTTGCCCTGGAGGACGTCAATTTTGACGGTTATCTGGATATCAGGCAGTTTGATACGTCCAACGGAAATTATAGGCAGGAATGGATCTATCTGGTATGGAATCCCGAAAAATACATGTTTGAGCATGACGCGCGCCTGAATGAAATATCTCTCGCCGCTTTCGACCAGGAGAAGAAGCTGATCTACGGCATGGAGCGTGGAGGAGCGATATATCATTATTATTCAACATATCAGTATATTGACGGCGAACTTGTAAAAATAAAGTATGAGGAGCGGGAAGGTCTTTTACTGGATGACTGGCAGGTGGAAGAATTTTGCGCCGCCGCGTCGGGAAAGGAAGAAGAGACAGGTTATGAGGGCAGCTGGTACTACGAGCATGTTATGGAACGCGATAGCGTGACAGGAGAACTGGAAACTGTTTCGGAGGAGTATGTCTTTTACTGTGACAACGAGAACGGGGAGCTTTCGGGTTGGGATTGGTTTCATGTAGATGCGGCCTCTTCGCTGGGATCGCGTATTACGCAGGCTGTGGAACAGGAATAGAGGAAAGGGCGGAAAAATAGCTACACGCAAAAACAATCTCAAAAGATTGTGACGCGGCCATATTTTTCGTTGAGCTAAAGGGGATTATTGTATGGATATGGAAATACTAATTGGAGAAACTACCGAATATGATAAAAAACAAGCAGTTGAAAAGAAAAAAATAAAGAATTGGTGTAAGAGTGTCAGTGCGTTTGCAAATACAATAGGTGGTTCTTTGATATTTGGTATTTCAGATAATGATGAAATTGTAGGTGTTGACGATATTAAGGGTGATTCTGAGTTTGTCAGTCAGAAAATCAAAGAGAGAATAAGTCCAATACCGGCATTTAATTTGCGATTTGAAGTGATCGACGAAAAGACACTAATCATAGTAGATGTTGCAGCGGGCAAAGATACGCCATATTATTATGTTGGAGATGGAATGACAGAAGCATATATCCGAGTAGGAAATGAAAGTGTAGCAGCGAATGCAGCGGAACTGAGAAGACTTGTTCTGCGTGGAGTAAATGAAACTTATGATTCACAAAGTTCAGGTTACCAGATTGCGGATTATGCGTTTACAAAACTGAGAGAGCGCTATAAAAAAGTGACAGGGAAAAGCTTTGAAGATAAGGATTTTGAATCATTTGAACTTGTGGATGCTAATGGGATATTAACAAATGCGGGAGCACTTTTGGCGGATGAGTGTCCTATCAAACATTCCAGAGTGTTCTGTGTGCGTTGGAATGGAGTCAATAAGTCTAATGGGAAAGGGGAAGCTTATGACAGCGCAGAATATTCTGGCAGTCTTATTTCTCTGTTGAATGAGAGTACGGCATTTGTCAGAAGAAATATGCGTATGGCATGGCGTAAACTACCGGATTCGAGAGAGAATATGCCAGATTACATGGAACGAGGATATTTCGAAGCACTTGTAAATGGGCTCATTCATAGGGATTATCTGGAACTTGGAAGTGAGGTTCATGTAGATATGTTTGTGTCTTGACGTGGAGTTGGAGTGCTGTCATAGTACTTTATTCCCTGTCATTTTTATGATATTTCAAATGCACTAAAAACGCAATATAACCGGGGAAAGTGGTAGACGAATCGGTCAGTTGGAAAAATACTACCCGTGCAGACGCGAGACGTTTCGTTTGGCAGCATCTTGTAGGTAGATAGTTTTTCCGCTATGTTATGCACTAAATACTCTAGGTCTTGTTCGCCCGTCCAGTTTTTCTGCGTTCACTCGTATTCTCTGATCCGCGGATTTCCTCGTGGTAGAAGTAGTCCACAATGACAGGATGACCCTGTGGAACTCGCCCATAAGGTAGCTCATTATCCACAAATGGGCAATCGTATTTCTTCGCCATTTCCTCCGCTTTCTTTTCGAGCATCTCAAAGTAACTACGGTCATGCAGGTCATATATATCATGGTAGAGCGGTAGAAGCTCAGGGTATTGTTTAGTAATATAATTCATAATGGTCTTTTTGTAGTCGCCCCGCAAATTTAGGTTTTCCAACCAAAACAGATCGCATTGGTCTTTGACTCGCTCAAAAATGGCTTCAAAATCTGTAATTCCCGGAAAGACGGGAGATACAAAGCAGACTGTGCGGATACCAGCATCGTAAAACGTCTTCATGGCGGCAAGACGTCGTTCGATGCTGACAGCATTGTCCATATCATTTTTAAAGTTTTCATCAAGGGTGTTAATCGACCAAGAGACAGTTACCTGCCCAAGCTCCTTGATAAGGTCAAGGTCCCTTAACACAAGGTCGGATTTGGTACAGATTAAGATTTCTGCACCGCTGCCTCGAAGTTGCTCTAACAGCTTGCGAGTGGCTCTGAATACTTCCTCTTGCGGGTTATAACCATCTGTCACGGAGCCAATCACTACCCTCTGACCGGCGTATTTTTTTGGATTCTTGATCTCTGGCCAGTGTTTTACATCAAGGAAGGTTCCCCATGGCTCCGTATGACCGGTAAACCGTTTCATAAAAGATGCGTAACAATACTTACAGCCATGAGTGCATCCAACATAAGGGTTGACAGAGTACCCCCCTACTGGGAGTGTTGATTTCGTCATGATGCTTTTTGTGTCTACATCTTTTATTATTACTTTGTTCTGGTTGTTTGATGCCATTTGCTTTGCTCCTCTAAAACTTTATTATAAATTGCAGGCAATTCCTGCACTACATCATCCTCGCCCATGATAGGGGCGAGATCTTCTTTCCAAAAGACAGGAATTTGAAACATGTGGGCTTGCTTCGTCAAGGAGTGGACCCATTCTGGTTCTGTGTGGATCTTTCGGCTCATCGGGCCGGTCATCGTACCAATAACCACCCAGTCTATATCGTGTAGATCTACTTCTCCCGGATTATCAAACAACGGCTCAAAAGTTACATGATAGTGTTTTGCCCGCACGTTTTTCCTAAGTGCGTCGATACGCCATAAATCCGATTTGCTCGTAACTGTTACGCCAAACCATGCGTTTTCTAAGTCGGTGTCAATATCAAGCAGGTCTGGCCGCTTGGATAGAAATAAGAATTGATGCTGTGGATTCTCTGCAATTTTGGCGAATACCTGTTCTCGCCACGCCGGTTGCCATCCAGAGAGGTCACTCATGCCAGTAAGCAGAAAAATCTGTGGCCTCTTTTTTTCCATGAGCCGAAGCTTGTTCGGAAAAAACTCAGGAACGGAAAAATCATCCGTTATATGGAAGCGCCTCACATTATTCCGAGCGTAGCAGTATGGACAGCCCACGGTACATCCGATCACTAGATTCAAATTCTGTATTTGACCTTTGATGCAAGTATACATACTACTCTCTTCCTTCCACATTGGTCAGTACACGGCGAAGATATAGTTCGAATTGTCTGATTTCTTCTCGGGTAAAGCCCTTATAGTAGATGTCGCTGATTTGTTTTGTAACTTCTTCGTAGTCTTTTTCCAGAGCCCTGGCTTTTTCCGTCAGAAAGATGAGGATTATCCGACGATCTTTATCGCTGCGGTCACGCTGAATCAGGCCGCTTGCTTCCATGCGGTCAAGCATACCGGTCAGCGTGGTCATGGCTAACCCGGTTTCTCTAGACAGCATATTGATTGGGATGCCATCTTGCTGCCAAAGCACATAAAGGATTTGCCCTTGTGGACCATTGAAAGCGTTGATTTTCTTTTGAGCAAGGATGCGTTCAAACACTCTGCCGCCAACTTGCTTGATTCTTGTAATTAAAAAGCCACCTTGCCACTCCATAACCAATTCCTCCTTTATAGAAAAATACTACATAGAAATGTTTTTGTCAATGTGCGTTCGTGAGCACTAGCTGTCTGGGCGCCTTTAAAAACAGCCTGTAGCCTGTTGTTTCTGCTCATGCTTGACAAAATTTTAAATTAGAGATACAGTGTCACACACAATTTAATAAACGGAGGATATATTTATCGAGAAAGGGGATGAGATGATGTCCACGAACAGACGGACGAATGGACCGACGAATCACGTCTTCGAACATCCCGCCAAAGAGGCGGAGACGTCGGCGATACTGAAAAATAAGGGAGGAGACTCTATTGCCATTCAGGCAATAGCTACTACCACCGGCAGGGACTCGGCGCCCTCCACGGCGCGGCGGCTGTCCAGGCTGCAGCTAGGGGCGCTGAAAGAAAGGCTAAGTGAGAGAGATCTGCTTTCGCTTCAGGCCATCCAGAAATATCGCTTTATTAACTCTGGACAGATACAAGAGCTTTATTACACAAATGGCAGCACGGAGGCGGCGAATGTCCGGGCCACAAACAAGGCAATGAAGAAACTGCGGGACTATGGACTGATAAAACCGCTGGAGCGCAGGATCGGCGGGGTCCGGGCCGGATCATCGGCGCTGGTCTGGCATCTGACAGAACCGGGAGAAAGGCTGCTGAATCTGGAGAGTCCGAAAGACCGCCCACGCAAACGGTTTGAAGAGCCGTCCCAGGCCTTCCTCGCACATACCCTTGCCGTGACGGACTATGCCAAGCGGCTTACCACCTTTTGCCGAGAACAGCCGCAACTGTCTATAGCAACGCTGGAGCCGGAGCCGGCCTGTTGGCGGCCATACACAGCCGATGGTAAAACGCAGTATTTGAAGCCAGACCTTTACGTTGTACTGTCCGATGAGAACTATGAGTACCAGTTTTATCTTGAGATAGATCTCGGCACGGAGCCCATGACAAAGCTCAAAAAGAAGTGCCAAACCTATTTGGATTATTATCACTCTGGCGAAGCTCAAGAGAGACTTGGGCTAATGCCTCTAATAGTATGGGTGGTGCCAGACGAGGCCAGACGGCAAAAACTCACGGCATTAATAGCAGAATGTCTACCAAATGACGCCCAGATTTTTAAAACGATATTAACGGGAACAACCCCGGCAGAGTTGTTATCATAAGTAAACGGAGGACAAATTATAGAAGTAAAAATAATACTAAAGAAAATAAAGAAAGCGGCGCAGAAAGGCCTTGCTTCTTCTGGCATTCGGAGCTATGATGTGACCTGCCCTGGGGGTATAACAGGAGCCAGATCAGCTCAGAAAGGAGGAAAAGCACATGCAAATTACTAGGATTCTAAGACAACCGATGGAGCCGGAATTAGTGCGGGTGGCAGCATATGCTCGGGTATCCGCAGACAAGGAGATGGCCTTTCATTCGCTGGACGCCCAAGTAGACAACTATGAACAGTACATCTCGTCTCACCCCGGCTGGGTGCTGGTTGGGATATACTCAGACGGAGCAATATCTGGCACCGTGATTGAGAGGCCGGAGTTCCAACGAATGATGGATGACTGCCGGGCAAAGAAGATAGACCGTATCATCACCAAGTCCATTACGCGGTTTGCTCGCAATACGGTAACGCTGCTGGCCGCGGTCCGGGAGCTCAAAGATCTGGGGATTGATGTGTATTTCGAGAAGGAGAACCTACATTCGATCAGCCCGGACGGCGAACTGCTTCTAACTTTCCTGGCGCTATACGCCGAGGAAGAAGCCCGTTCTGCCAGCGAGAACCAACGCTGGCGCATCCGAAAAAAGTTTGAGCAAGGGCAGACCACGGTAGGCAAGATGCTGGGATATCGGCTCAGAGACGGCAAGTTGGTGGTAGTACCAGAAGAAGCCGAGATTGTCCGCTGGATTTACTCAGAGTATCTGTCCGGCAAGAGTGTTCACAAGATTACCAAGGAGCTGAATAGCTCAGCGATTCCGGCGGCGCGTTCCTGTGTCTGGAACACAAGCACCGTAAACAAAATATTAAAAAATGAAAAGTACACCGGGAGTATGATCTTGCAGAAGACATACTGCCCGGATTTTCGCACTAAGAA
>CANRMI010000013.1 GCA_947631685.1 uncultured Lachnospiraceae bacterium | reverse complement strand
CCATCTGAAATGAGACTTTAAGAAAAAGTGAGAAAAAACGAGTTAACAACAGAAAAACAATAGAATTATATGGGAGGTAAAATATTTCGGTTTAAAGAGAAAAAAGCTGTATTGTACTAATTTCAATACGGATGATAAATATAGTGGCAAGATTCATCTCCGCGTGATATAATGACTTTATTTCAATTGCTTTACGGGAGATGATCCAGGATGAAACAGACGTCAAAAACGGTTCAGAACGTTTTGCGGGGAATGCGGGACGGAATCCCCATCGGACTGGGATATTTTGCGGTGGCGTTCTCTTTGGGAATAGCGGCTCGAAGCGCGGGGATAAATGTCATACAGGGATTTGTGATGAGCTTTTTAAATAACGCCTCGGCGGGTGAATACGCCGGTATCGCCGCGATCAGGGCGGGAGCCCCTTATCTGGAAATCGCGGTGCTGATCCTGATCACCAATGCCCGCTATCTTTTGATGAGCTGCGCGCTGAGCCAGAAGCTGGCGCCCAATCTGTCCCTTGGGCACCGGATGCTGATCGGATTTGACGTGACGGATGAATTGTTCGGAATTTCTGTCGCGCAGCCCTATCCTGTACCGCCCTCGTACATATACGGCGCCTACTCCATAGCGCTTCCCATGTGGGCGCTGGGGACCGCGGTGGGAATCGCGGCGGGCAATATTCTGCCGGCGGTGGTCGTAACGTCGTTAAGTGCCGCCATTTACGGAATGTTCATAGCCATTGTGATTCCGCCCTGCAAGAAAAACAGAGCGATCCTGCTGATCGTGCCGGCGAGTTTTTTGATCAGCGGGCTGGTTTCCCTGATCCCTTGGGTGATGGAACAGTCGGAAAGCCTGCGGATCATTGTTCTGACTCTGGTGATCTCTGTGGCTGCGGCTCTTTTGTTCCCGCGCAAAGATGAAGAGGAGGCGTAAAATAAATCAATATGAATGAACGGGTGTGGATTTATATTTTCATAATGGCAGGCGTCAGCTATCTGCTCAGGGTGCTTCCTCTTACCCTGATACGCAGGCAGATTAAAAATACGTTTATAAAATCTCTGCTCTATTACCTGCCGTACGTTACCTTGTCGGTCATGACGGTGCCGGCGATCTTTTCGGTTTCCGAGAATCCGATCTGCGGCGTGGCGGCTCTGGCGGCAGCGACTCTGACTGCGTGGTGTACTTCCAATTTATTCCTGTCGGCCACCGCCGCCTGTGCCGCGGTATTGCTTTGCTGTATGCTGTAATGTCAATAGGGGCTGTCGAGGCTTTCGGCTTTGGCGACCGCTTCTTCCAGAGTCATGTCATAAAAAAGCCCCGCAGTGAAAAAACGTCCCGATTTTTTGTCATCTGCAAAGGCGCCCACGATTACGCCGGGGAGCGCACTTTCGGGAGCGTTCGGCGCGTGCGGGCCGCCCAGATCGGTGCGGCACCAGCCAGGATCCGCGAGGTTGATCATCACGTCGGTACCCTGCAGCTTGGAACCGATGTCAATGGTTACCTTATCGAGAGCGGCCTTGCTGGCAGAATAGCCGGCCTGTTCAGGCTCTAATCGGATGCCGCTGGTGGTGTTCACGATCCGCCCAAAGCCTTTTGCCTGCATTTTCGGCAGAAAATGATAGCATATCATCATAGGCGCGATCGTATTGATCAGGAAACTTTTTTCATAATCTTCCGCAGGAGTTTCACAATACTGCGTGCGGTAGGCCACCTGCATTCCGGCGTTATTCAAAATAATATCCACGTCCATGCCGGCCGCGTCCACTTCCTGCAGCATTTTTTCTACGGAAGCAAGGTCTGTAAATTCCGCGGCGGCGGCAAAGGTTTTTACACCCCGTTTTTCCAGCTCCCTGGCAGTTTTTTCAGAGGCAGAAAGAGTTCTGCTCTGTACGATGATGTTGCAGCCGCGTTCCGCGAGAAACTCCGCGGCAAGCCTGCCGATCCCTCTTGCGGCTCCGGTTACCAGAGCCCATTTTCCTGTTACGTCTACCATGATACGATCTCCTTTCTTGTCTTTCCCTGCTTTTATTATAACATTTTGACGGGAAAACGTAAACTGATCTTTTTACCCATGGACGGAACGAAAAATGTCAAGGCAGTGCCGTTTACGCTTTCCAATAAAATTTTTTGGGCTGAACACTAAAGTTCATCCTTTTTTTTACGATATATATAGTAACAAGTTTTAAGTTTTATGGAAAGGAGGAGTCCAATATGCGTATTGAAGCATATAATCAGGTACAACAGCTTTACAGGACCAAGAAGCCGGGACAGATTAAGAAGGCTGCGGGCACCAGTTTTTCGGATCAGTTACAGATCAGCAGTATTGGAAAGGATATCCAGACTGCCAAAGCCGCAGTTGCTGCCAGCCCTGATGTCAGGGAAGACGTAACGGCTCCTATCAAAGCAAGCATCGCGGCAGGGACCTATGAGGTCAGCACAGAGAGCTTTGCAGACAAATTACTGGCAAAATATGAAGAAATGAGGTAATTCCGGTGGCAAGCCTGATTGAGAATCTGATAAGTATATTAGAACAGGAAAGCACAGAGTATGAAGCGCTGCTGGAATTATCTCAAAAAAAGACTCCGGTCATTGTGGCCGGAGATTTAACGCAGTTAGAGCAAATCACGGATGAAGAGCAGTTGGTGGCAAGCAGGATTACCCATCTGGACAATCAGCGGATGGAGGTAGTCAAAGATATTGCCAACGTTACAAACAAGGATGTTGAAAGCCTGAAGCTGGCCAATCTGATCGAGATGCTGGCGGGAAGGCCCCAGGAAAGCAAAAAACTGGCGGAATTACATGACAGACTCAAGACCGTTGTAGGGAATATGCGCCGTGTCAATGAACAGAATGGGGAATTGATCGCGCACTCCCTGGAGATGGTGGAATTTGATATGAATCTGCTGCAGGCGATGAAGGCCGCGCCGGAAACCGCGAACTACAACAAGGGCGCGTATACATCCGGGGATGTTATGGGAGCGGAGCCCAGCGGATTTGACGCGAAGAGCTGAATCCTTGGAGGAGGTATTCGCGGCGGGAATGCCGCAGAATCGATCTTCCGTTTGTGACGAGAGGTGATAGTATGCCGTTAATGGGAAGCTTATATATAGGAAATTCGGGATTGCAGACAAGTCAGAACGCGCTGAACGCAACGGCGCACAATCTTACGAATGTAGACACCACGGGCTATACGAGGCAGCAGAGCCTTTTGGCTACCAGGCGCTACATTACCATATCCAGAAACCCCTCCGCAGTATCGGATCAGCAGTACGGCCTCGGGGTTGATTTTTCCGCAGTCAGACAAGTGAGAGATGTTTTTTTGGATAAGACATACCGCCGGGAATCGGGACGGAGTATGTTTTATGAGGTGTCCTCCGACGCGTTGGATGAGGTGCAGACACTTTTGGGTGAATTTAACGGCAAGGATTTCCAGACTTCCATGGACAATCTTTGGACGGCGGTACAGGAACTGGCGAAGGATCCTTCCAGTTCCGTGACACAGGGACTTTTGGTGCAGCGCGCGGCGGAATTTGTGCAGCGCTCCACTTCAGTATACAGTGACCTGGTATCTTACCAGAACAGCCTGAACACCAAGGTAAAGGAACAGGTGGATACCATCAATAAGTATGGCAAGCAGCTGCTGGAATTAAACGACGCTATCAAGAAGATTGAGGCCGGCGGTATCGAGCATGCCAATGATCTAAGGGATACCAGAAACCAGATCCTGGACGAACTGGGCAAGCTCTGCGACATCAGCTATGGCGAAGACGCTATGGGAAATGTCTATGTGCAGATAGAGGGAACCGATTTTGTAAAGGGCGGAATGTGTTATGAGATCGGCCTGGACATAGATCCCAACACCGGTTTTTATACCCCGTTCTGGCCGCAGAATGCGGAGTACACCGTTTTGGCGGACGGCACCAGGAAATATGATATTACCAATGCCAAGGTATTTGACTTAAACAGGACGATTTCTTCTACCATGGATACGGATATTGGCGGTCTGAAAGCAGCCCTGCTGGCAAGAGGAGACCACAGAGCCAACTATTCCGATATTGAAAAGGACTATGACAGCGTTTCCCAGTCCATTATGATGAATATCCAGGCGGAATTTGATCAGCTGATCCACAATGTGGTGACAAAGATAAATGAAGTACTGGCCAATGCCAGTGATCCGGCAAGAGGGTATCTGTGCGACAAAGACGGCTCCCCCCTGCAACTGTTTCAGAAGATCACGACGGACGGTTACAAGAAGGAAACGGGAGTGGACGGTACGGAGTCCTGGGTTTATCAGGAGGAAGATTTTAACCTCCCGGACAGCCTTTATACCCTGCAGAATTTGAAAGTCAACCCCCATTTGCTGCAGGAGCCTTCCCTGCTGGGATTTATGACGGTGGACGGAAAAGCGGATTACGCGACGGCGGAAGCTTTGAAAGCGGTTTTCACGCAGGAAGATTACGCATTAAATCCCAACGTGCAGAAGAAAACCACTTTTGTGGATTATTACAAGGATTTGGTGTCCCAGGTGGCGACCTCCGGTTCCGTATTCCAGAGTATATACGCCAATCAGGAAGCTACCGTGGAGTCCACCTGTGCCGCGAGGGAGCAGATCGTAGGCGTTTCTTCCGATGAAGAGCTTTCCAATATGATCAAATTCCAGAACGGCTACAACGCAGCCAGCCGCTATATCAATGTGATCAGCGAAATGCTGGAGCACATTATCAATACACTTGCTATTTAACATTTTCGTATGTAAAGGAGGGATTCCATGCCATCCCAGTTTTTTGGATTGAATATCGCGTATAAAGGACTTCTGGCTTCCAACGCTGCGTTGAATACCACCTCCAATAATATTTCCAACGTGCAGACGGAGGGCTACAGCCGCCAGCAGGTGGTACAGCAGGCCAGTGACGCGCTCAGGGTGTTCCAGACCTACGGCTGCGCGGGAGCGGGCGTGGATACTCTGGCGATCGAGCGGGTGCGGAATGAATTTTATGACCATAAGTATTGGGAAGCCAATACCAATTTCGGCGAGCAGAATATCAAAGCCTATTATATGGAACAGCTGGAAAATTATTTCGCAGACGATCAGTTTACCACCGGTTTCAAGACTGTTTTTGACAAGTTTATGACGGAAGGACTGCAGGAGGTGCTCAAGAACGCCGGCAGTACTGCCTCTAAAGCGCAGTTTGTAGGCACTGCGGGCAATCTGACGGACTATTTTAACGGCCTGGCAGGGAATCTGGAAAAGGTACAGAAGGACGTCAATGACGAGATCAAGTTAAAAATAGATGAGATCAATTCCATTGCGGAAGAAATCGCCACTTTGAACAAGCAGATCAACGTAATTGAACTGACCGGAAGCAAGGCCAATGAACTGCGGGATCGAAGAACTCTGCTGCTGGATCAGCTTTCCCAGATCGTAGATATTGAAACCCAGGAGATCCCTGTGGTGGATACCAACAATCCGGATCGGGAAACGGGCGCACACAGGTTCCTTGTGAAGATCGGAGGCGGGGAACTGCTCTTAGATACCGGAGAGTTTAACGAGCTGGAATGCGTGGCGAGAGAAACTTACGAAAAGACCAATCAGACGGATATTGACGGACTCTATGACGTATACTGGGGAAACGGGCAGCAGTTCAACCTCTACAGCCAGACGCTGGGAGGCACTCTCCAGGGGCTGATTGAGATGCGCGACGGCAATAACGGAGAGAATTTTACGGGCACTATTACCGGCATCGGCAGCGAAAGAGTGACGGATCTGGACGGTGTATCCAGAAACCATGATACCGTAACGATCGAAGTAGGAAAGAGTTATCTCCAGGATTTGAACAAATGTAATCTTTCCGACAGCGGCGGCATGATCAATCTGGGCAATCAGATCTTTTACTATGATTCCTGGTCCTATACCTGTAATTATGTGGACGGAGAGCCGGTGTACTCTTACACCTTTGTCCTTTCCAACAGTGAGCTGAATGACAGGCATATTACCAATGACAGAGTGGGCAAGAGCGCTTCGATAGGTGCCAATATTGATTACCAGGGCATTCCCTATTATATGAATCAGATGAACGAATGGGTCAGGACCTTTTCCCAGAAGTTCAATGATATTTTGAACAGCGGCTATGACGCTTACAATAAAAACGGGTGCAATATGTTTACCGGAAACCACGCCACGGATGATGAGCAATATCTGTTCGGCGAGGACACCCGCTATGACAGGCAGACGGATGGAAGCCTGACCGTGAGCTCCAAGGATGTCAGCTACTATCATCTGACCGCCAAGAATTTCGCGATTGTGGCAGGCTTAAAGCAGGACGCGGATCTGCTGGCAACCAGGATAAACGCTTCCGACGGTGTGGACCAGTATGATTTGCTGGAAGAACTGAAGCTGATGGTAAATGACAAGTCCAAGATGAGCTTCAGAGGCTGCAAGGCGGGAGAGTTCCTCCAGTGTATCCTTTCGGATGTGGCGTTAAACGCGAGCAATGCCAATGTGCTGTCGGAAAACTATAAGAATATCAGCACTACGGTAGATACGCAGAGGACATCCATCTCCGGCGTGGACGAGGACGAGGAAGCGGTAAATCTCGTCAAATATCAGTACGGCTATAATCTGGCATCTAAAATGATACAGACACTTACGGAAATATATGACAGGCTGATTTTACAGACCGGTGTATAGAACCGGTCGGGAAGGAGTTTCGGATGCGCATTACCAACAAGATTATGCAGAGAAATAATCTGACTCACATCAACAATAACAAGGTGCTGCAGGACAAATTGAGCACGCAGATGGCTACGGAGAAAAAGGTGAGCAAGCCCTCCGATGATCCGGTGGTAGCGATCAGGGCACTGCGCCTTAGGACTAATGTGACGGAAGCCACCCAGTACTACAGCAAGAACATTCCGGACGCCACAAGCTGGTTAAACGTGACGGAAGGCGCGCTGCAGAATTTATCCAAGGTGCTGACCAGCATGATTGGGCAGTACACCAAAGGCTCTAACGGGGATCTGACTTCCTCGGACAGGGAGATCGTTTTGGAGCAGCTCAAGGCGCTGCGGGATGAGATCTATTCCACCGCCGATGTGGACTATGCGGGCCGATATGTTTTTTCCGGCTACCGTACCGATACTTCCATCAGCTTCCCGAATAAAATGGAGAAGCACTATGACATTACCCAGCAGTTAAATAACGACGCCATTGAGAGCGTGACCTATATCAAGACGACCTCCGGAACCGGCGCGGATCTAAAGGATGTCCGGAACATGGACGCCTCCAATTATGCGGATATTACCGTGACGGAGGACGACATCACTTCGGTGGAGGTGCACAGGATACGGCTTTCCTACGACAATCTGGACGAGGCGGTTCCCACCCTGAACAGAGTGACCGGCAGGGATGCTGACGGCAATCTGATCACCGAGCCTATAGGGGGCGGCGTGACCACGGTGCATTCCCATGAAGTGCCCAGCGCGTATGAGCTGGCAAGCGAGAACCCGGACGGTATTTATTTTGTACCGGAGACCGGCGAACTGGTCATGGGCGATAATGTATACGCGGAGATGATGTCCTACAAGGACGATGCCACTACCGCTTCCGTGAACGAAGGCGAAATTCGGATTTCTTACGAAAAGAGCAGCTGGGAAAAGGGCGATCTGCGTCCCGAACACTATTACGCATGCACCACTACGGACGAGGCCGGGGACACAATCAGCTACAATCAGGATTATCTGGAAGGTATAGATGTGGAAAAGCAGGTCATCGAGTATGATGTGGGCTTCAACCAGACTATCCGGGTAAATACGACGGCAGACGAATGCTTCGATCCCAATATCGGGCGGGAAGTGGACGATATGATCAGTGCCCTGGAGGATGTGCAGAATCTGGAGAAAATATCCGGCAGTTTAAATGAGCTGCTCAAGAACGAAACGGACGAGACCACAATAGCCACATTGAATTCCAGGCTGAAAGCTGTGGACAGAGCGCTGGCGGAGAGCAAGAACAAGATGCAGAAGATGTTTGAACACGGTATCAGTGTTATGCAGGGACATCTGGACGACGCCAACCTGGCCATCACGAACTGCGGTACCAGAAGCTCCAAGCTGGAGCTGATCGAGAACCGTATGCAGAATCAGAAGACCACCTTTGAAACGCTGAAATCAGAGAACGAGGATATTGATATTACGGAGGCGGCCATTTATTTAAACAGCGCGGAGATGACCTACACGGCCTCCTTAATGGCAACCGGTAAGGTAATGCAGACCAATCTGCTGAATTTCTTATAAAAAGCCGTAGAAACGGCGGAAAAGAGGAACTATGAGGGTAAATACAAAAATTTTTGGGGAAGTGGATATTGAGGACGAAAAGCTGATCGAGTTCACCGGTGGGATCATCGGATTCCCCGAACTGACGACTTTTGCGCTGATCCATGATGCGGAAAGAGGTGTGGAAGCGGGTATCCGCTGGCTGCAGTCCATGCAGGAGCCGGCGTTTGCCATGCCGGTCATGGACCCCCTGGTGGTGGCGCCTGACTACAATCCGGAAATCGAGGATGAGCTTTTAAAGGATCTGGAATTAAGCGAGGAGAATCTGCTGGTGCTGGTAACGGTAACGGTGCCTTCCGACCTGACAAAGATGAGTGTCAACTTAAAGGGCCCCATTATCATCAACGCGCAGACACGCAAGGCATGCCAGGTCATTGTGGAGAGTGATGAATATGCCGTAAAGTACCCTATTTACGATATTTTAAAAGCCGGAAAGGCAGGTGAGTAGAATGCTTGCTTTGTCCAGAAAAAAGAATGAAGCCATTATCGTCAACAACAACATCGAAATCACTATACTGGAGGTAAAGGGCGACCAGGTGAAGATAGGCATTACCGCTCCCAAGGAGGTGCCCGTATACCGCAAGGAAGTTTATCTGCAGATCCAGGAGGCCAACAAGGCCGCTGCGGATACCGCCGGACTGGACGCATTAAAAGATCTCCTGGGGTGAAATTTTTCCTGCTTCCTATAAAGTTCTGAAAATGTTTTGCCGATACATATCCTAGAAAACTCGCAATGACGATTCACACGGAGGTGAGAAAAATGGCAATAGAACCATTGGGAAGCGTTATGACTGTACAGGCCCAGAGCCAGGTACAGCAGAAGCCGGCGCCGCAGAGCGCCAAATCCGCGGCAGAATACACGGACGTAGCTGCTCAGGAACAAACCAAAGCTGTAGACGGCACTTTGAGTGTTGTGGAGAGCGCGCAGGAAAAGGGCAATTCCAACAACACCCAGAGCAATGAAAACAGGCAGCCTAACAGTGAGCAGATCAAGAAAGCCGTGGAAGCCATGAATAGAAAGATGGCTAATGAAGAGGCCATATTCGGTATTCATGAAGGAACCAACAGAGTAACCATTAAAATAGTTGACAAGGATACCAAGGAAGTGATCAAAGAGCTTCCTCCCGAAAAAACCCTGGATATGATCGCGCGGGTATGGGAGATGGCAGGTATTCTGGTAGATGAGAAGCGATAGGAGGGCGTTGTTATGCCAATGAGATTAACAGGCCTGATGTCAGGCATGGATACAGAGAGTATCATTCAGGAGCTGGTAGCCGCGAAGCGGACCAAGGTAGACGATGCCAAGAAAGCCCAGACCAAGCTGGAGTGGAAGCAGGACATCTGGAAGGATCTGAACTCCAAGTTAAAGAACTTACAGAGCAAATATCTTTCCAATATGCGCTTTACCTCCTCTTATAATAAGAAGACTTCCAAGGTTTCCAACAGCAGCGTCGCCAGCATTATTACCGGCGAGAACGCGGTAAACGGCGAGCAGACACTGGAAGTAAAGCAGCTGGCCAAGACCTCATATCTGACCGGCGGCAAGCTGGAGGGCAAGGATGGCAGCAAGTTAAACGCGCTTTCCAAGCTCAGTGACATCACGGACGCTTTCGCGGGAGAAGGCACTGAAGGCACGATCAGCTTAAAGAGCGGCAGCAAGACCGTGGACATTACGGTAAATGCGGATACCACTATTTCCGATATTTTGAATCAGGCTAAGTCCGCGGGATTAAACGCGAGCTTTGACGCGAACCAGCAGAGATTCTTTATCAGTGCCAAGGAAACCGGCGCGGCCAGCGACTTCAGCTTCTCGGCTGAGGGACTGGGCGAAGACGCGCTGTCTGCACTGGGACTTTCCGCAGAGGGCGGCGCGGCCAAGATAGACGGACAGGACGCGGTGATCTCCTTAAACGGCGCTGAATTTACCAGCAGCACCAATGTATTTGAAATCAACGGCCTGACCATTACCGCGCAGGCGGAAACCAAGGGAGAAGCTGTGACGATCAGCACAGGTACCGATACCAGCGGTATCTATGACATGATCAAGAATTTCCTGAAGGATTACAACGAGATCATCAATCAGATGGATAAGCTGTACAACGCGGATTCCGCGAAAGGCTATGAGCCTTTGACGGATGAAGAGAAGGATGCCATGTCCGAGAGCGAGGTCAAGGAGTGGGAGCAGAAGGTGAAGGATTCCCTGCTAAGACGGGATACCAACCTTTCTTCTGTCAGCTCCGCGTTAAAGAGCGTAATGTCTTCCGGTATCGAGCTGGGAGGCAAAACCTGGTATCTGTCCAGCTTCGGTATCGATACGCTGGGGTACTTCGGAGCGCCTGACAATGAGAAGAACGCTTATCATATCGATGGAGATCCCGACGACAGCAATACCTCCAGCAAGACGGATAAGCTGGGCGCCATGATCGCCAGCGATCCCGATACGGTAATCAATTTCTTTGCGAAGCTGTCCCAGAATCTTTACGGGAAAATGGATGAAATGTCCAGATCCGTGAAAGGCTACAGGACCTACGGCAGCTTCTTCGATGACAAGAAGATGAAGTCCGATTACAACGACTATACCACTAAGATCAAGGATCTGGAAGATAAATTGGCGGATTATGAGGATAAATGGTATGCCAAGTTCTCCAAAATGGAAACGGCTATGGCAAAGATGCAGTCCAATATGAATGCGATAACCGGTTTGCTGGGAGGTTGATGAAATGGCACTGCCCAACGCGTATGCGCAGTATAAAAACAGCAAGGTGCTGACCGCTTCGCCGGCGGAGCTGGTGCTCATGCTCTATGACGGCGCCATTAAATTCTGCAATATTGCGATCACTGCCATAGAGGAGAAGAACGTGGCGAAAGCCCACGAGAATATTGTGAAAGCGGAGCGTATTATCGACCATTTCCGTAAAACTCTGGACATGAGTTATCCCGTAGCCCAGGACTTTGAACGGGTGTATGTGTATCTGGATCAGAGGCTGGTAGAGGCCAATGTGAAGAAAGACAAGGCCATTCTGGAGGAGGTCCGGATGCATCTGCATTCCATGCGGGATACCTGGAAAGAGGTTATGCGGCTGAATAATCAGAGAGGGGCCGTATGATGGACAATTATTTGGAAATTCTGGAAGAAAGCCTGAAACAAAAGGCCGCGATCTTAGATAAGATCACGGAATATAACGGCAGTCAGGAAACGCTGTTAAAGCAGGAGAAAATGTCCTTAGAGGATTTTGACTTCTATATGGAACAGAAAGACGCCCTGATAGACCAGTTAAACAGGCTGGACGACGGATTTGAAACCCTTTATGAGAGGATCAGGCAGCAGCTTCAGGAAAATAAGGATGCCTACAGGGAGCAGATCAAACGGCTTCAGCGGCTGATTACCCAGGTGACGGAAAAGAGCGTGTCCATTCAGGCGCAGGAAGCCCGTAACAAGAAGTTAATGGAGGACTATCTGGCCAGGGAAAGACGGCAGCTTGGGCAGAACAGGCAGACCTCTAAGGCGGCCTATGACTACTATAAAAGCTTCAGCAACGCCAATGTGGTGCCGCCCAGTATCATGGATGAGAAGCAGTAAAAAATTTTTTAAAAAAATTAAAAAAAGGTATTAAGTATTCGGGGGGGCCCCCCGATATATAATACAAGTAAAGCAAATCACTTACTTACAAACCAAGAAATGTTTCTTGGCAGAGCGTACGACTGACGGGAAGCATTTCAGCAAAAAATGAGTCGCATGGAAGCGACCTTAAATTCAAGGAGGAATAAATTATGGTAGTACAACACAATCTTACAGCAATGAACTCTAACAGAATGCTCGGCGTTAACACCAACACTCAGGCGAAGTCCACCGAGAAATTATCTTCCGGTTACAAGATTAACCGCGCAGCAGATGATGCAGCAGGTCTTTCCATTTCCGAGAAGATGAGACGTCAGATTCGTGGTCTGACTCAGGCATCCGCAAACGCACAGGACGGTATCTCCTGCGTACAGACTGCTGAAGGTGCTTTGAACGAAGTTCACGACATGTTACAGCGTATGAACGAGCTGGCAGTTAAAGGTGAAAACGGAACTCTGTCTTCTGTAGACCAGTCCTATATCCAGGCTGAAGTTAAGCAGTTGATGACCGAGATCGACCGTGTAGCGACTACGACTACTTTCAACGAGCAGAACCTTCTGGACGGTACTTTCACCGGCAAGGGCCTGCAGGTTGGGGCAGAAGCAGGACAGCACATCAACATCTCTATCGCTAAGATGGATATGGATACTCTGGCAACCAGAGCTGATAAGGCTAAACTTTCTTGGGTTTCTGTTAATCCTAAAACCAATGCAACAAGCGCAGTTGAATTTAAGGCTGCAGATGTAGTAAAAGATTTCAAGGCTTACAATGCAGATAAGAAAGAGACTTTTGCTACCCAGAGACAGTTCGCGAGCTTGAACGCATTCGTTAAGAACGCATTGCAGACCGTATCCTTACAGAGATCCGAACTTGGTGCAGTTCAGAATCGTCTGGAGCACACCATCAGCAACCTGGATAACGTTGTAGAGAACACCACATCCGCTGAGAGCCAGATCCGTGATACCAATATGGCAACCGAAATGGTTAAGTACTACAACAACCAGATCCTGGCACAGGCAGGTCAGGCAATGTTGGCGCAGGCTAACCAGGCTAATCAGGGTGTACTTTCCTTACTGGGTTAATGACGTAAGAGTACAATCATTGCAAACTAAACAAACTACCAAAGGGCTTGGCGAATGCCAGGCCCTTTTACTTTGAGTGAATTTGGCCATTGAAATTTTCTTATATTTTCTGCTCAAAACTTTTACAATTTCTTTCAATCCTGATTTGTTCCTGTTTCCTCCCTCAGTATCTGCAGTGCCCGCTGCGCGGGAGGATAGCTGCCGCACCTGCGGAAATAATTTGCGGCCATTTCCCATTCGGAAATCATGGACAGAATCTTGCCAATCTCATAATAGGCGAGAAAGCTGTTAGCACCCTCCCGGTTGGCCCGTTCAAAGGTGAGCGCCTTTTCAAAGGCATCTAACGCCTGCTCGTAGCGCTCATTCTTTAAATAGATCAGTCCCATTAAATAGGTAAAATCCGCAGTATCGGTACAGTATTTCTGAAAGGCTTCCAGCTTCAGCGCCTTGGCGAATTCGCCCCGGTCTAAGAGCGTTTCTCCGTAGGAGAGGAGCAGCTCCTGTGTATAGGCGAGGGAAAAGTCCAAATCCGGACGCAGGGCCTTTTCAAAGCAGAGACAGGCATTTTCCGCATCCTGTATCATTTCATATCCCTTGCCCAGCTGATAGAGGGTATACGTATCGCCGGGCTTTTGGAGGAGCTGCTTTTCCAACAGGGTGATGTTGCGGCGGGATTTGGCCGCCCGTTCGTCCTCCGTCATCAGATAGCCGTCGTGGCCGATGACAGTATTTAACAGATAGGTTTCAAAAGTTTTTTCAAATTTGGGCGTGAGCTGCTCATGGATGGTACCGGTATAGGTAAACAGTTTTCTGGAAAAAAAGCGTTCCGTCTGGTCTGTTACAATGGCGGCGGGAGCGTCGGGCGTGCCGGTAAGGTTCCGGCGGGTGACGCTGCCGGCTGCATGGGAAAGATGCTTGCGGAAATAGTCCAGTTCTTCCAGGTCCAGATGTTCCACCCACTCGTCACAGTCCAGCATCAGGATCCAGTCATGGGAGGCCTTGCTTAAAGAAAAGTTTCTGGCGGCGCTGAAATCGTCGCACCAGGTGAAATCATAGATGCAGGAGGTGTATTTGGCAGCCAGTGTTTTGGTCGCGTCGGTAGAACCGGTGTCTACGACCACCAGCTCAAAATCGTAGGGTTTAAGAGAAGAAAGTAAGCGCTCAATCCGTTTTTCTTCGTTTTTGGCAATGATACAGACAGAAACAGGCGTCATGACAGCCTCCATGTAAATATATATTGATTTGTGGTTTATTTTTAGCCGCTGATGGCCGCAGTTGAACATTCAGCGGATTTTTGTTATATTATTGATTGTAACAATATGGAGCCGTTATTGTCAAATACAGGAGAGCATTTTATGAATAAAACCATACTGATGTACCGCTGGAATTCCAACAGCGAGGCACCCTTTGCTGCCGCCATGGAAAAACTGGGGTTTCAGGTCATTTCTTTTGAAAAACCCATACGGGATTATCATGCGGACGCGGCGTTTGCCAGAGAGTTTCTGGAGCGTCTGCATGCCTGCAAGCCGGACGCGGTCTTCAGCTTTGATTATTTTCCCATTCTTTCTTCTCTCTGTGAGATCAATGGACTGCCATATCTGTCCTGGATTTACGACTGTCCCCAGTACACCCTGTGCTCCAGGACGCTGGGCAGTAGGGCCAATTATATTTTCTGCTTTGACAGGGTATATGCGCAGCGTCTGCAGCAGGCGGGGGCCGTCAACTGCGTGCATTTTCCTCTAGGGGTGCTGCCGGAGAGCTTTGAAAGGGTGATCGGGACGGCTTCACCGCAGATGCTGAAACAGTATCGCAGTCCTATTTCCTTTGTAGGTAATTTTTATAACGGGGAGCAGAACCGTTTCCGGCAGGCAGATTTAGGGGAATATGCAAGGGGCTGCGCGGAGGGGCTGATAGAGGCGCAGCGGCGGGTGTACGGCTACAACTTTCTGGAGGAAGCCATACCGGAAGCGGTATCGCGGGAAATCGTGGAGAAATGCCGGCTGACAATGGGGGAGCTGTATGTCTGCAATCCCCGGCAGATGTCCGCGGATACGCTGGGCATGGAGGTTTCCGCCAGAGAGAGGGAAAGGGTGCTGGAGATTGCGGCGCAATGCGCGGACACCGCCGTATATACCGGCTCCAGGCTGCCGGAGACGCTTGCAGGAAGCCCGAATCTGAGCAACCGGGGCTATGCGGACAACGCTTCCCAGATGCCTCTTGTTTTTCATGAAAGCGGTATCAACCTGAATATTACCTCCAAAACCATTGTTTCGGGAATCCCGCAGAGGATATTGGATATTCTGGCCTGCGGAGGCTTCTGCGTCAGCAATTACCAGCCGGAGGCGGCCGAATATTTCTCGGATGGAGAGGAGTTGGTATTCTACAGCGGAGAAGAGGAACTGCGGGAGAAGCTGCTCTATTATCTGGAGCGGGAAGAGGAGAGGAGGCGGATTGCGCAAAGAGGGCTGGAAAAAGTAAAGAAGCAGTTCAGTCTGGAAAAGAAAATACCGGAAATGCTCCGCATAGCGGGGCTTGGGGAACTTGTTTAGGGAACGTCGTTTTTATTCTGCGGCAGCATATGAAGGAGCTGTTGGCACAGGGAAGCGCTCTTGGCCAGCTCTGCCATTAGATTTTTCTTTTCTGTGGAAAGGGAAAGCAGGGTATCATAGACAGTGCTGTCCTGCAGACTGTTGTGGAGAAATTCCTCCATGAGTTCCGCGTAAAAAGGTGTCCGCTTCGCGTAGTCCCACCAGAGCTGTTCAATATCGTAGTGGACATACTGCCCCTCCCAGGGCTTCATGCCTGCATAGTGCACAATGGCAGTTTCTGCCTTGACCTGTTCGTAGTGAATGCCGTGGTTATAGGCGATCTTGGAAAATAGGTTATAGCGGTATTCATCCAGAAACCGGACTTCTTTCCAGTGCATATAATTTAACAGATCCTGGTCGGGAGCCAGTATCTGGTAGTTCAGCGTCCTGGCAAGTTCCATGTAGGACTGAAAGGAATAACGTTTCCGCAGGGCGTCTAAATTGAACAGTAAAAGGCCGGAATTGAAGTAAGTAAAGCCGGCGGCAATCTGTTCTTTAAAGACTTCATTCCGGATGTCCGGAAAAGGGAAAGTAACGCCCATGTCATGACAGGCGCAGAAGCAGGCGCCTGCAAAATCCGTTTCGTATAGCTCACGGATCGGCTGATTGATGATCATATCCACATCCAGGTACAGGATCCGGTCTACCGCGGCCGGAAGCATTTCGGGAAGCAGCAGCCGGTAGTAAGCTTCCAGGGGCCAGTCCCTGGTAGTGGGCAAGGCGGCTGGAAAGGATTCCCTGTTTATGTGCAGATAATGTATGGTATGGCCGTAACTTTTCGCCAATTCCCGCAGGGTTTCCTGGTCTTTTTCCGATAAGTCGCTGTGCAGAAGATACACATGGATTTCCGCGTCCGGTTGATTTATAAATAAGGAGGTCAGCATGACATAGGTATAGCGCATGTATCTGCTGTTTAACGCGGTGGCCACATTCATGCGGAGAGGGGCGGCGCTGCAAGAGGAAGTATCGGAAAAATCAGGATTCATGCGTATCCTCCTGTTCGGTAGTGGAAGTGTCTTTTGAGGGGACTAAAAGCGTTAAACGCTCCTGGGCAAGAGAAAAATCCCCGCATTTTTGATAAAGGGCGACAGCATCCTTGGTATTGCCCAACACCTCATTGATAGCGCCCATGTTGTAATAGGCAAGGTAAGAATTGGCGCCGTCCACTTGGGCAGTCTCGAAAGTGGTAGCTTTCAAAAATTCTGCCATGGCTTTCAGGTAGTTGCCGGTCCGCAGATAGATCAGCCCCATTAGAAATACAAAGTCAGCACTGCTGTCAAAATCATCATATATGTTTTCAAATAAAAGGGCCTCGTCATAACGCTTTAACTCCAAAAGAGCGTATCCGTAAGAAACTACCATATTTCTTACATAAATAGCCCGTGGGTCCACGTTAAATTCCAGAGCCTTGGCATAATATTTGCAGGCGGTTTCCGCATCATTGACGAAATTGGCCCCCTGTCCCAGCTGGTAATAGAGATAAGGGTCGTTGGGGTTTTCTTTCAGCATCTGGAGAAGCAGCGGATTGTTGCGGGCTGCTTTCTTTTTTAACTCTTCTTCTGTCAGATCATAGCCGCTGTGTCGTGCGCTGATTGGTATGACAAAACGGTTCAGTTCAGAGGAACCATCTAAAGGTTCCAAGTGCTCATGTACAATGGCGGTAAAGTGATAATAGCGCCGGTCAAAGAGCCGATCGATGTAGTCGTTGGATACAGATTCATAGCGGCCTTTAGTAAAATAGCTGCGGATGCATATAGCTCCCATATATTTTGGATAGGCCAGCATGAAATGTTGAACCGATTTCATATCAAACTCTTCCAGATATTCGTCACAGTCCAAAACCAGTATCCAGTCGTTGGAAGCTTGGCTGACACTGAAATTTCTGGCGGCACTGAAATCGTTGATCCAGGGGAAATCAAATATCTTTACAGGATACCGGGACGCGATTTCCTTGGTGGCGTCCGTGGAGCCGGTGTCGGCCAGAATGATTTCCACCGGATAGCCCTTGGTATGCTGTACAATGCGGGAAAGAAAAGTATCCATATGCTTTTCTTCATTTTTGGCGATCACACAAATTGAAATAGGCTGCATAACGACCTCCCGGCAGTAAAATTTTCTATCTTAAATAATACTTCAAAATCCTTGAAAATTCAACTTTCATTTTTACAGACAGGGTTCCTTTTCATTGACATTGCCTGTCGATTAAGGTAAAATCATTTTCGGTTTCCGTGATACGTGGAGCGGTTGCAAAGAGGAGTCAGTGAGGTGTCTGTACTATGGTAGATTCTGAATATAGCAGTTTTTATAAAAGCATTATAGATCAGGACCGCGCTCCGGTCGTCATCTGTAATCCGGAGCATCAGATCCTTTATATGAATCCGGCTGCGCTGGCAAACTACGCGAAGCGGGGCGGCGAAAAACTGATTGGGACAAGCCTGCTGGCGTGTCACAGTCAGGAATCGGCGGAAAAGATAAAGCGGGTAGCGGATTGGTTCGCTTCGGACGAAAGCCACAATATGGTATATACCTTTCATAATGAGAAGCAGAATAAGGATGTTTACATGGTAGCGCTTCGGGAAAACGGCAGGCTGATCGGATATTATGAAAAGCATGAATACCGGGGGCCGGAAACCATGAAAAAATATCATATGCCTGAATGAAGATAGCGGGCTGCGCTGGTAAAATTGTCCGGTTATTCTGCCGTAAACCGGTTATACTAATGGCATGAAAAAGATTTCTCATTCCTTTGATTACTATGTATTGTTATTTTTTGTACTGGCCTTTACAGGCTGGCTGTGGGAAGGGGCGCTGTTTTTTCTCACAAAGCACGCTTTCATCAACCGCGGGGTATACCGAGGCCCTTATCTGCCCATTTACGGGGTGGGAGGGCTTTTGTTGTGCCTTTTGCTCAGGCGGCTGAAGAAGCATCCTGTTGCGGTATTCTTCGTTTCCATGCTGCTTTGTTCCCTGCTGGAGTACGGCACCGGGTATTTTCTGGAGAAAAAGTGGAGGATCCGCTGGTGGAATTACGAGGGACATTTTTTAAATCTCCACGGGAGGATCTGTCTGGCGGGGGCGGTGGCATTCGGCTTGGGCGGGGTACTGCTCATCTGCCTGCTGCTGCCGCTTTACGACAAATGTTACGCCAGGCTGCCAAAGGGATTTAAGCTGGGCGCGGCCATGGTGCTGCTGGCGGTCTTTGTGGCGGACGCGGCCTACTGTGCGGTACGTCCCAATTTGGGCTATGGCATTTCCGAAAAGCTGGAAGAGGATATGGTGCGGGAAATAGGCCGCTGTATATCTGACAGCGGCTGTTAAAAACTGCCCCGCCGCGGCAGCAGCGGGGCGGCCTTTCATTACAGATATTTTCTCAGATCCCGGCAAAGCTCCTCTTCAATACCCGCAAGGCTTTTGCAGATACCTTTGGAGGTGCTGTCGGCAGCTTTGTACTGGTTCATATAACGGTAGAGGGATTTTACGCCCATGTTGCAGCCGTCGGTCAGCAGATCCGCGACGGTGGCGTCGCTTTCGTCCATGCCCATTTTTACATTGGTCTTTACCCAGGACATGCTTTTGGCCATGGGGCTGGGCTCTTTTTCTTCGCTGTCATGCTCTATCAGCAGGGAATGGATCTCGTTGCCTAACTTTTCATGATCCTTTTTAATTTTTGTAAGCATTTGCTTCATATCGGGCGCCTGGATCCGCTCCAGCACCTCGTCAATAGAGGACACCGCCATTTTTGTGCCGGCGTCGCACTCTTTTAATAAACGTACGGTATCATTTTGTTCCATAATTTTCCTCCTGGTTTTAGATTCTCAAACTTTCAGACTTACGGCGTCTTAAATATTTTTTCCCCGAAAAAGTCGTTTTATTTAGAAAAAATGCGAATGCCAAAAACACCCTTTGGAATACGGAGCGCAAAAACGACATATCCTTTAAAAAGAGCATAAAATGGGATTTTACAAAATATGACAATGCCAAAATTTAATTTAAAAAACAAAGAATGGGGCCTGATAAAATGTATCGCGATACCGCTGTTTGTGGGCGGACTGTCCGCGTTTTTGTCCGGGAGCGGTATGGAAGCCTTCGGGCTGTTAAAAAAACCGCCCTTTTCACCGCCGGGCTTTATCTTTCCTCTGGTGTGGACCATTCTTTACATATTGATGGGGATCGCTTCCTGGCTGATATGGACTTCCGGAGCGGAGAAGCAGGATATTTATTACGCGTTAATGGTCTACGGCAGGCAGCTGTTTGTAAATTTTTTCTGGCCTGTGTTTTTCTTTAAGCTGGAGTGGTATCTGTTTGCCTTTGTCTGGCTTTTGCTGCTCTGGGCGCTGATCCTGGCCAATATTCTGGTATTTTACCGAATCAATAAAACCGCGGCTTATCTGTTGATACCCTATCTGGTGTGGGTGACTTTCGCCGGCTACCTGAATTTGGGAATCTGGTATTTAAATTGAGAAAATAAGTCCGTCCGCAGTATATTTTTAATGCATTTTTCTCCGGTATGTTATATAATAACTGTATTGGCGCAGAGCTGAAGGAAAATGAAAAAAGGAGGCGGACTATGGGCGCGAAAGTGTATTTTTCAAAAGAGATCACACCAGAGAAAGTGCTGGAATTATATAAGCTGGCCGGGAAAGAGCTGACCGGCAGGGTGGCAGTGAAGCTGCATTCCGGAGAAGTGGGGAATCAGAATTTCCTGCGGCCGGAATTTTGGAAGCCGGTAGTGGAATACGTAGGAGGAACGGTGGTGGAATGCAATACCGCCTACGACGGTTCCAGAGATACCACGCCCAAGCACTGGCAGACTATCAAGCAGCATGGCTGGGACAAGTATTTTGATGTGGATCTGCTGGACGCGGAAGGCCCTGATATGGAAATGCCCCTGCCGGAAGGGAAGCGTATCCGGAAGAATTTTGTGGGGAAGAATCTGGCCCGTTATGATTCCATGCTGGTGCTCTCTCATTTTAAGGGACATCCCATGGGCGGGTACGGCGGGGCGCTCAAGCAGCTTTCCATCGGCGTGGCTTCCTCCGCGGGCAAGGCATATATCCACGGAGCCGGCGTGCCGGAGAATATCTGGACGGCGGACCATGACGCCTTTCTGGAGTCCATGGCGGACGCGGCCAAGGGCGTTGTGGACTATTTTAAAGGCAATATGGTATTTATCAATGTGATGAAAAACATGTCCGTGGACTGTGACTGCTGCGCGGTAGCGGAAGATCCCTGCATGGCGGACATCGGTATTCTGGCGTCTTTGGACCCTATAGCCATAGATCAGGCCTGCCTGGATCTGGTATACGCGGCGAAGGACGATCCCGGACAGAAACATTTCTTAGAACGGGTGGAATCCCGCAACGGCGTCCATACCATTGAGGCTGCCGCCGCTTTGGGATTCGGCAGCAGGGAATACGAACTGATAGAAGCGTGACGGTTGAAAGCAGGATAAGGATATATCCGCTGATTAGCGGATGTTTTACTTGCTTTTAACAGGAAAATATGCGTATAATGAAAGTATGGACAAGTCAAAGAAAAAGATAATTTCCTGCATATTGGTGGTCGCGGGTATTTTCTGCATAGCCGCGTATCTTTGGCTTACTTTTGGGGACAGATTAGGACAAGCTGTTTCGGCTCATGGATCCGCCTCTGAGACGGAGGGGCAGGCAGATCCCGAATCCGTTTCCGGGACAGAGGGACAGACAGATCCCGGCCCGCCGGAGAGTGCGCCGCAGGAAACGGAAGAAACATCACAGGAAACGGTTTCTGAGACTTCTCCCCAGCCGGAGCTGACGGAGAATCCCTATAAGGACTATTTTCTGCGGAATGAAGATATGGCGGCGTGGCTGTATGTGGACGGCACCAGGATGGACTATCCCGTGATGTGGACGCCGCGGGATGAAGAATATTATCTGTTGAAGGACTTTGAAGGCAATTACGATAAGAATGGCTGCCTGATCCTGGATACGGACAGCTCCCTGAATCCGGTGACGACCAACCTGATCATACATGGGCACAATATGCGTTCCGGGGCCATGTTCGGGGATCTGATGGATTATGAGGACGAGGAGTTCGCGCGGGACCACGCGGTCATGCTGCTCTATACACCGGAGGGGATTAGGACCTATGAAGTGCTGGCGGCCTTTTATTCCCAGGTCTACAAAAAGACCGATGAGGTATTTAAGTTCTATAAATTTTTTCAGGCGGATACCCAGGAAGAGTTTGATGATTTTTATGATAACATCAGAGAACTGTCCCTGTATGATACAGGTGTGACCGCGGAGTTTGGAGACCGCTTCCTGACGCTCTCTACCTGTGCTTACCATGTGGAAAACGGGCGTTTTGTGGTGGTAGCGAAGGAGGTATCCTATGAGGAATGTTACCTGCCCATAGCAGGGCGTTGATGCCGGCTGTGGCGCGGGATGAACAGATAAGATTATGTAGATGGAGGTATGTGTATGAGGAAGATCAGAATTGCGGTAGTAGGAGTTATGCTGGTGTGCCTTCTGGGATTTCTGCCGGACGCAAATGCGCTTCAGCCTTCTGCGGACGGACCTACCACGTATACGATTAAATATGTGGAATCGGCCGGCGAGTGGAAATATCAGCCATTGTATCCTTTTGATGACAGCTTGGGCAGCGGACCATTATCTTTGATGCAGCAGTTGATGAAGGACGGGGACACGCTGGTTATTTCAGGTTCGGACCAAGGCATTGAGTTGAAGCTGACACAGCATCTGAGCAATCTGACACTGGAGAACAGTACTAACGCGATAGTGACTACCGGCGGCGTAGACGAATGCTATGTGCTGAAAAACAGCGTGGCAGCTATTAACGGGGATGTGAAAAACGCGTATGTTTATGACAACGCGATCTGTACGTTTAATAACAATGTGGAGTATATGGAAATTGTCAGCAGCGGGGATTGGATGCTGAAAGCTACCGTTACTGTGGGCGGTACGGTTGGCCACTTAAAAGGCTATGATTTAAGCAGCGGCACTTCCAAGCTGCATTATGAGCATTATCAGTTTGCCGCAGGCTCGTTGAAGATTGAGGACGGCGATGTCAAGACGGTAGCCGGCCAGTACAGCGATCAGCCGCCGGTACCTGTTGCGTCTCCCCAGCCGGACGCGCAGACTCCGGACGCGGCTCAGTCTGCCATGGCACCGCAGACTCCTGCGGCCGATGTGTATGACGACGTACCGAAAACCGGTGATACCACCAGCTATGTGTGGCTGTTAGGGTTAGCAGCCTGCTGTCTGGCAGGTGCCGCGGCGCTGCGCGTTTCACGCCGGAAGGAATGCTGATATTTCGGCCGGTAAAGCTTTAAATTTAAAGAGAAAACACAGGAGCCGTCCCTTTGGCGAATGGAGATTCGCGAAGGGACGGCTTTTTATACGCCGGTAAGATCTAGGAAAAATTGCAGGGTTTCATTTTTGGAAGAGACATGGTACAATAACTTTGTTGACTTTATAGGATAATGAAGACAGGAACAGGACCGGAGGAAAAGATGGCGGAACTGGTAAGAACTCTCGACATCTACAACATCATACGAAGGACCATGGGCTGTATGGACAATGAGGTCCTGCGACATGGGGAGATCACGGCCTATATTTTTTACAATATGCTGCTGGAGGAAGGAATCTACACGGAGAATGAGCTGGCAGAGTATACCCTGATCGGTATGCTGCATGACATCGGACTCATTAAGACCGGCTTTAAGAAGAAAGGCGGCGTGGCGGACTACGAGACCAACAACGTGTGGGCCCATTCTGTGTACGGCTATCTGTTCTTAAAATATCTGTCGCCGGTAGGGGACAAGGCGGATATTGTACTGTACCATCATCTGCCCTATTATCTGCATCCCCGCATCAAGAGCAAATATTTAAAGGTGACGGAATACCTGACTCTGGCGGACAAAATGGACGTATTCATGCGGATGAGCGGACATGGCATGGAGAAGGATTACTTTACCAAACAAGCGGACATTAAATTTTCCGCCAAGGCGCTGGAGCTTTTTCAGAAAGCGCAGGCCAAATTTCATTTTCTGGAGAAATTAAAGAGCAATCAGTATATGGAAGAGCTGCAGGAGCTGTTTGAGAATACTTCCTTAAATGAAAAAGCCAAAAAGGGGTTCCTGGAGATGCTGGTGTATGCCATCGATTTCCGGAGCCAGCAGACGGTAATGCACACCATGTCCACTAGGACTTTCGCTGTGGAGCTGGGGCGGCTTTTGCGGGTGCCTACCATGGATCTGCAGGCGCTGTACTATGGGGCGCTGCTCCATGACATTGGCAAGGTGGCGATCCCCACTGCCATTTTGGAGGCTCCCAGGCGGCTGACGGATGATGAGATGCGGATCATGAAGGCCCATGTGGTGATTACGGATAAGATTCTGAGAGGCGTGATGGATCCGAAGATCGTGGAAATAGCGGCAAGACACCATGAAAAGCTGGACGGAACCGGTTATCCCAGGGGATTAAAGGGGGAAGAGCTTTCCCAATTAGAAAGGATCATCGCGGTGGCGGACATTTTAAGCGCTCTTTACGGGAAGCGCAGCTACAAGGATTCTTTCCCTCCGGAGAAGATCAAGGGAATCCTCCAGGGGGATGCTGAGGAAGGGAAGATCTGCCCCAAGGTGGTGCAGGTGGCTGTCAGCAATTTTGACCAGATCATCCAGCACTACGAGAAAGAGCGCGATGTGACCATGGAGCGCTATATAGAGATCAGCAACCAGTACGAGAGTATTTATGCGAAGTTTAAGAGCTTTGAGACATAGGGGGCGGCGTTATTTGGCAGGCTGCCAGCGCCCGGACGCCCCGCAGGGCAGTATCAGTCCGGTTTCCGAAACGGGAAGCCCGATCTCGTCGGAGGTCACCATACCGCCGAAACGTTTCTGCAGGATGCTCTGCAGCATGTAGGAGAGTACGGCGGGCTGAAGCCCGGTCGTATAGGAGTTGATAAGGAAAAAGAGGGGCTTGTCCGAAAGCAGCTGCGCGGTCAGCTCCAGAAAGGACCAGATATTGTCCTCCATTTTCCAGAGTTCACCTTTTGGCCCCCGTCCATAGGAGGGCGGATCCATGATAACGGCGTCATATCTGTTCCCACGCCGTATCTCCCTTTCCACAAATTTGACGCAGTCGTCCACCAGCCAGCGAATAGGTTTATCGCCCAGGCCGGAGGAGACGGCGTTTTCTTTTGCCCAGGTGACCATGCCTTTAGAGGCGTCCACATGAGTGACCTGCGCGCCTGCGGCCGCTGCGGAGAGTGTGGCACCGCCGGTATAGGCAAAGAGGTTTAGGACTTTAACGGGATGGCCGGCGCCCGCGATCAGTTCGGAAAACCAGTCCCAGTTCACAGCCTGTTCAGGGAAAAGGCCCGTATGCTTAAAGCTGAAGGGCTTTAAATGAAAGGTGAGGGTGCGGTAGTGGATGTCCCATTCTTTGGGCAGGTCAATAAATTCCCATTCCCCGCCGCCCTTGCTGCTGCGGTGGTAGTGGCCGTTTTTGTGTTTCCAGCCCGGATTGTTATGGGGCGTATGCCAGATGACCTGGGGATCAGGCCTGACGAGAATATAATCTCCCCAGCGCTCCAGTTTTTCTCCTGAAGAAGTGTCCAGCACTTCGTACTCTTTCCAATTCTCTGCGATCCACATATCCAAACTTCCTCACATAATATTTTCTCTCTATACTATACACTAAGGATTCTCCGGGCACAACCCAAATTTCCTGACAGGACGCTTTGCCGTGTTAATTCGTTAATTTGTTGACTTTATGAAAGGCTTTGTATATAATAGGAAACGTATCTGTAAAAAGGAGGAAAGTACTGATATGACTGGAAACACTTTAGGTTGGGTAATTGTGGCCTTTGTACTGTATCTGCTCATGATGATCGTGGTGGGTGCGTGGTTTGCCAAAGGCAACAATAACTCAGAAGATTACTTTTTGGGAGGCAGAAGATTAGGGGGCTTTGTAGCGGCTCTTTCCGCACAGGCATCGGATATGAGCGGCTGGCTTTTAATGGGACTGCCCGGCGCCATTTATCTTACCGGCGTGGGCGGCGACGGCTGGATCGCCATCGGTCTGTTTGTGGGAACGGTTTTAAACTGGCTGGTGATCTCCACCCGGTTGAGAAGGTATACCATACGCGCCAATAACGCGGTAACGCTGCCGGCCTATTTTGAAAACAGATTTCATGACAAGAAAAAAATACTGATGACGGTTTCTTCTATTACCATAGTTATCTTTTTCCTGGTATACTGCGCGTCCGCGCTGGCTGCGGGCGGACAGCTTTTTGAATCCGTGTTCGGTATCGACTATCGGATCGCGCTTACGATCGGCGCGGTGGTGATTCTGGTCTATACCTTTATGGGCGGCTTTATGGCTGTGTGCACCACGGACTTTATACAGGGAACTCTGATGCTGGTAGCGATCCTGGCGGTACCGATCTTTGCCCTTTTCTTCATGGGACAGGACGGCATGACCATCGCTTCGGGATTAGCTACGGAAGCGAACGCGGTCAACGCGGCCAATTTTGTAAACCCGTTTAAGCTTGGGGACGGAAACAACAATTTTGTCAATATCATTTCCGGACTGGGCTGGGGACTGGGATACTTCGGTATGCCCCACATCCTGGTGCGCTTTATGGCAGTCAAGAATGAGAAAGAACTGAGAAAATCCAAATCCGTCGCGATCATCTGGGTGGCTCTTTCCCTGTTCTTTGCCTGCCTGATCGGCGTGGTAGGCCGCGCCTACATGCAGACAGCCCTGGTAGACGGCGGCAGCGAGAAGATCTTCATTGAGATGATTAAGAAGGTATTTACCGAGGAACTGAACGCGCCTTTCATAGCGGGACTGTTCCTGTGCGGTATCCTGGCGGCGATTATGTCCACGGCGGATTCCCAGCTCCTTGTCAGCGCTTCCAGCGTGGCGGAGGATATTTATAAGGGCATTATCGACAAGAAGGCGGATGACAAAAAGGTATTGAACATCAGCCGCGCTACCGTATTTGTGATCGCGATCTTGGCGTACCTCATCGCCCTGAACCCCAACAACACCATCATGGGACTGGTATCCAACGCCTGGGCGGGCTTTGGCGCGGCGTTCGGCCCCATTGTGCTGCTGTCCCTGTTCTGGAAGAAGACCAACTTCGCGGGAGCTGTGGCAGGCATCGTGGCAGGCGCTCTGACGGTTATCGTCTGGGATTACATTCCCTTGGTGAGCGGCGCGACCTTAGGTACTGCGACCGGTCTTTACTCTCTGGTAGTAGGATTCGCGGTGAGCTTTATCGCCATTGTGATCGCCAGCTTCGCGGGCAAGGCGCCGGATGCGGAAATGATACAGGAATTTGAAGATGTGAAGGCCGGCAAGGTAGAATAGGCCAGGTAAATCTAACAGGATTGCAGGCAGTGTACGGAAAAAAATACAATTTTTATAAAAAAGTGCTTGCAATCCTGTAAAATACCATGTATAGTAATATTTGCTGTGACATGATAGCTGTGAAGCGCGAGGTTGCTGCTAAAGGCAACGCCGGATAGCAGGTTTTCCGTGGAGCGAATGTCAAGTTAGGAAACTGACGACAAGTCACTGTACAAAAATCAAGTCTGTGTAAGGCAGAAACAACCGTGAGAAACGAAGCCAGAGGGGTATATGTCTAAGGGCAGGACACACACGGGAGAGTGTACAGTCACCGCTTGTCGTACTTATCAAGAAAAGTGCGAAAAGGAGGCGACTTTTTTTATGGCAACGAGTCAGGTAATGAGAATCACACTGAAAGCTTATGATCATCAGTTGGTTGATGCATCTGCCAAAAAAATCATCGAAACAGTTAAGAAGAACGGTTCCCAGGTGAGCGGCCCGGTACCTCTTCCTACTAAGAAAGAGGTTGTTACTATCTTAAGAGCGGTTCACAAATACAAGGATTCCCGTGAACAGTTTGAGCAGAGAACCCACAAGAGACTGATCGACATCATCGCACCGACACAGAAGACGGTGGATGCTCTTCAGAGACTGGAAATGCCTGCCGGTGTTTACATCGACATCAAAATGAAAACCAAATAATCCTCTACTAGTATGGACGCGTACGGATGTAGGCGCCCCGCTGTAGAACAAACAGGAGGAAAACAATGAAAAAAGCGATTTTAGCAACAAAAGTCGGAATGACTCAAATCTTCAATGAAGACGGTACCCTGATCCCGGTAACCGTGCTTCAGGCCGGACCTTGCGCGGTAACACAGATCAAGACCGTAGAGAATGACGGCTACAGCGCGGTGCAGGTCGGCTTTGTGGACAAGAAAGACAGGATTGTCAACAAGGACGCCAACGGCAAAAGGGAAATCGTTCACAGACATGGCGTTGACAAGGCTATGCAGGGACATTTCAAAAAAGCCGGCGTAAGCTCCAAGAGATATGTAAGAGAGTTTAAATTTGAAAATGCGGACGAGTACACACTCGGCGCAGAGATCAAAGCCGACATCTTTGCGGCAGGCGACAAAGTGGACGCCACTGCCATTTCCAAAGGTAAAGGCTTTCAGGGCGCTATCAAGAGACATGGACAGCACAGAGGCCCCATGGCCCATGGTTCCAAGTTTCATCGTCATCAGGGTTCCAACGGCGCCTGCTCTTCCCCCAGCCGTGTGTTCAAGGGAAAAGGCATGCCCGGTCATATGGGCTGCGTGAGAGTGACAGTGCAGAACCTTGAGGTTGTAAGAGTGGATGCTGAGAAGAATCTTCTTCTGGTAAAGGGAGCGGTTCCCGGCGCTAAAAAGGCATTGGTTACGATCAAAGAAACCGTTAGGGCGGAAGCATAACAGCGAACCATTGGTGCGCAGATGAAAGGAGGATTTAAACAGACATGGCAAAGGTATCTGTTTATAATATGGAAGGCAAAGAAGTCGGAAAGCTCGACTTAAACGATGCCATTTTCGGTGTTGAGATCAACGAACATCTGGTTCATATGGCAGTTGTGCAGCAGCTTGCTAACAACCGTCAGGGAACCCAGAAAGCAAAAACCCGCTCCGAAGTATCCGGAGGCGGAAGAAAACCCTGGAGGCAGAAAGAAACCGGTCACGCGAGGCAGGGTTCCACCCGTGCTCCTCAGTGGAAAGGCGGCGGCGTGGTATTCGCTCCCGTACCCAGGGATTACTCTTTCAAATTGAATAAGAAAGAGAAGAGAGCGGCTTTGAAGTCCGCCCTGACAAGCAAGGTAAACGACAACAAGCTGATCGTGATCGACGAGCTGAAGCTGGATGAGATCAAGACCAAGAGCTTTAAGACCGTTATGGATAATCTGAATGTGGATAAGGGCTTGGTGGTGCTGGCGGAAAATGACCAGAACGTAGTTCTGTCCGCAAGGAATCTTCCGGCGGTACAGACCATTCTGACCGGCAACCTGAACGTATATGACGTGATGAAAGCCGCAACACTGGTACTGACAAAGGACGCGGTTACAAAGATTGAGGAGGTATACGCATAATGGCTGACATTAAATACTATGACGTGATCCTCAAACCGGTTATCACCGAGAAGAGCATGGCCGGTATGGGCGAGAAAAAATACACCTTTTTGGTACATCCCGAAGCAAACAAGATCCAGATCAAGGAAGCTGTAGAGAAAATGTTCGAGGGAACCAAGGTGGCAAAGGTAAATACCCAGAACTATGACGGCAAGAAGAAAAGACGCGGCATGACAGTGGGCCGGACGGAAAAGACCAAGAAGGCCATTGTACAGCTGACCGAAGACAGCAAGGACATTGAGATTTTTGCCGGATTATAAGCCATCCGGGGATTAAGGTATGCGGCGGCCAGGGCCGCTGCGCAAAGAATCAAACAGAAAAGGAGATATAACAATGGGAATTAAGACATATAACCCATATACACCTTCCAGAAGAAACATGACCGGTTTGGATTTCTCTGAAATCACCAAGAAGACTCCCGAGAAATCCCTCTGCGTTTCTTTGGAGAAGAACGCGGGCCGCAACAATCAGGGTAAGATCACGGTAAGACACCGTGGAGGCGGTTCCAGAAGAAAATACAGGGTCGTTGATTTTAAGAGAAATAAGGACGGCGTTCCCGCTACCGTGATCGGTATCGAATACGATCCTAACAGAACGGCAAATATCGCGCTCATTTGTTATGAGGACGGCGAGAAAGCCTATATCCTCGCTCCCGAAGGCCTGACCAACGGCATGAAGGTAATGAATGGCGAGCACGCCGAGGTAAGAGTGGGCAACTGCCTTCCTCTGGCGCAGATCCCTGTTGGTACTCAGGTACACAATATTGAGTTATATCCCGGCAAGGGCGGTCAGATGGTCCGTTCCGCAGGCAACAGCGCGCAGCTGATGGCAAAGGAAGGCAAATACGCCACCTTAAGACTTCCCTCCGGTGAAATGAGAATGGTTCCTCTGGTATGCAGGGCTACCGTCGGTGTTGTAGGCAATGTAGAACACAGTCTGGTCAACATTGGTAAAGCGGGCCGTAAGCGCCACATGGGCATCCGTCCCACCGTGCGCGGTTCCGTTATGAACCCCAACGATCACCCTCATGGCGGTGGTGAAGGCAAGACCGGTATCGGCCGTCCCGGACCGAGCACCCCTTGGGGCAAGCCGGCACTCGGCTTGAAGACGCGTAAGAAGAAGGCGTCCGATAAGCTGATCGTAAGAAGAAGAGACGGTAGGGCTATCAAATAGTTGAGGAGGAAAAACAATGGCTAGATCACTGAAAAAAGGACCTTTCGCAGACCAGAGTTTATTGAAAAAAGTAGATGCGTTGAACGCGTCAGGACAAAAGCAGGTTATCAAAACATGGTCCCGTCGTTCTACAATTTTCCCTTCTTTCGTGGGACATACGATTGCGGTACACGATGGCAGAAAGCACGTTCCTGTATATGTAACAGAAGATATGGTTGGACACAAGCTGGGTGAGTTTGTTGCCACCAGAACCTTCAGAGGCCACGGAAAAGACGAAAAGAAATCCAAAGTAAGATAAGGATTTCGACGTTTGCTTGCAAATTGAAAGGAGGACAAATTCTATGGCTAAAGGACATAGAAGTCAAATTAAGAGAGAAAGAAATGCCCGCAAGGACAGTAGACCTTCGGCAAAGTTATCCTATGCCAGAGTTTCTGTTCAGAAGGCATGTTTCGTATTGGACGCCATTAGAGGTAAGGATGTACAGACCGCGCTGGCAATCCTGTCATATAATCCCAGATACGCGTCCAGCGTTATCAAAAAACTGTTGGAATCCGCGATAGCCAATGCTGAGAATAACAATGGCATGAATCCCGCGAATCTCTACATCGCAGAATGCTATGCGAATAAGGGACCTACCATGAAGAGGGTACGCCCCAGGGCACAGGGCAGAGCGTACAGGATCGAGAAGCAGATGAGCCATATCACCATCGTTCTGGACGAGAAGAAGTAGGAAGGAGATAGATTATGGGACAGAAAGTTAATCCTCATGGCTTGAGAGTCGGTATTATCAAAGATTGGGATTCCAAATGGTATGCTGACGGAGAATTTTCTGAGTATTTGGTGGAAGATCATAAGATCAGGAAATTTTTAAAGAAGAAATTATACGCTGCCGGCGTTTCCAAGATTGAGATTGAAAGAGCTTCCGACAGAGTGAAGGTAATCATTTACACTGCAAAGCCCGGCGTTGTGATCGGTAAGGGCGGCGCGGAAATCGAGATCACCAAGAACGAACTGGCAAAGATGACCGGCAAAAAGGTGCTGGTAGATATTAAGGAAATTAAGAGGCCCGATAAGGATGCGCAGCTGGTTGCGGAGAATATCGCGCAGCAGCTGGAGAACCGTGTGTCCTTCAGACGTGCCATGAAGTCCTGCATGGGAAGAACCATGAAGGCGGGCGCGCTGGGAATCAAGGCTGCATGTTCCGGACGTCTGGGCGGTGCCGATATGGCCCGTACCGAGTCCTATAACGAGGGAACCATTCCTCTGCAGACATTGAGGGCTGATATTGACTATGGCTTCGCTGAAGCTGACACTACCTACGGTAAGGTCGGCGTGAAGGTATGGATCTACAAAGGCGAAGTTCTTCCCACTAAAAATCAGGAAGGGAGCGAGAATTAATTATGTTAATGCCTAAAAGAGTAAAACGTCGTAAACAGTTCCGCGGCAGTATGGCAGGTAAGGCGTTAAGAGGAAATACTCTGACCTACGGCGAATACGGTCTGGTTGCAACCGAGCCCTGCTGGATCAAGTCCATTCAGATCGAGGCAGCCCGTATCGCGCTTACCCGTTACACCAAGCGTACCGGTAAGGTTTGGATCAAGATTTTCCCGGATAAGCCCGTAACGGCAAAGCCGGCTGAAACGCGTATGGGTTCCGGTAAAGGCGCCCTTGAGTACTGGGTAGCGGTTGTAAAGCCCGGACGTGTAATGTTTGAGATCGCAGGAGTTCCGGAGGAAGCCGCAAAAGAAGCATTACGTCTTGCAATGCACAAGCTCCCTTGTAAATGTAAGATTGTTTCTAAAGCAGATTTGGAAGGCGGTGTTGCAGATGAAAACTAATAAGTATGTAGAAGATTTGAAAAGCAAATCAGAAGCAGAATTGGCAAAAGAATTAGTTGACGCTAAAAAAGAGCTTTTCAATTTGAGATTCCAGAACGCGACCAACCAGCTGGACAACACGGCGAGGATCAAGGAAGTAAGAAGGAATATCGCCCGTATTCAGACTGTTATTACGGAAAAGGCAAACGCTTAAGCGGAAAGGAGATTTGACCGTGGAAAGAAATTTAAGAAAAACACGTACCGGCAAGGTCGTAAGTAATAAAATGGACAAAACTATCGTTGTTGCCATTGAAAACCATGTAAAGCATCCTCTTTACAAGAAGATTGTAAAGGATACTTACAAGCTGAAAGCTCATGACGAGAAAAATGAGTGCAATATCGGCGACACCGTTAAGGTAATGGAAACCAGACCGCTCTCTAAGGATAAGAGATGGCGTCTTGTGGAGATCGTTGAGAGAGCAAAATAACAGCGTACTATTTTGGAAGGAGAATGAACATGGTTCAGCAGGAGAGCAGACTTAAAGTTGCCGATAATACCGGTGCAAAAGAGTTACTCTGTATCAGGGTTATGGGCGGCTCTACAAGAAGATATGCGCAGATTGGCGACATCATTGTTGCTTCCGTTAAAGATGCAACACCGGGCGGCGTTGTAAAGAAAGGCGATGTGGTAAAGGCCGTTGTTGTCCGTACTGTCAAGGGCGCGCGCCGCAAAGATGGTTCCTACATCAAATTTGATGAGAACGCTGCCGTAATTATCAAGGAAGATAAGACTCCGAGAGGAACTCGTATCTTTGGGCCGGTAGCCAGGGAGCTTCGCGAGAAGCAGTTTATGAAGATCGTATCCCTCGCTCCCGAAGTATTATAAGGAGGTACCACATGGCTATGTTGAAAATCAAAAAAGGTGATACCGTTCGGGTAATTGCCGGTAAAGATAATGGAAAAGAAGGCAAGGTAATTGCCGTAGACCATAAGAAAAACAAAGTAACGGTAGAAGGCGTAAACATGATCACCAAACATGCAAAACCTTCTCAGGCCAATCCCAATGGCGGAATCCTCCAGAGAGAGGCTCCCATTGATATATCCAACGTGATGTATGTGCACAAGGGAAAGGCTACCAGAATCGGCTTCAAGGTTGAGGGGGACAAGAAAGTCCGTTTCGCAAAGTCAACCGGCGAAGTGATCGATTAATCTTTGGGAAGGAGGAAATAGAGCGTGAGCAGACTGAAAGATTTATATACAAACGAAATCGTAGCTGCGATGACCAAGAAATTCGGTTATAAGAACACAATGGAAGTTCCGAAGCTGGATAAGATCGTGATCAATATGGGCGTAGGCGAAGCAAAAGAAAACGCCAAGGTTTTGGAGAGCGCCGTTAAGGATATGGAAACCATTTCCGGACAGAAGGCTGTTTTGACAAGGGCTAAAAATTCCATCGCGAACTTCAAGATCCGTGAAGGCATGGCAATCGGATGTAAGACCACTCTGCGCGGCGAGAAGATGTATGAGTTCCTGGATCGTCTGGTAAACCTGGCTTTGCCCCGTGTGCGTGACTTTAGAGGCGTAAATCCCAACGCGTTTGACGGAAGAGGCAATTATGCGCTGGGTATCAAGGAGCAGATCATTTTCCCCGAGATCGAGTACGATAAGGTGGATAAAGTAAGAGGTATGGACATTATTTTCGTAACAACTGCAAAGACCGACGAAGAGGCACGGGAATTACTCACATTATTCAACATGCCCTTTGCTAAATAACAGGAGGTAAATTCATGGCTAAGAAATCTATGAAATTAAAACAGCAGCAGAAACCCAAGTTCTCTACGAGAGCTTATACCCGCTGCCAGATCTGCGGCCGGCCCCATTCTGTTTTAAGAAAATACGGAATCTGCAGAATTTGCTTCCGTGAGCTGGCGTATAAAGGACAGATACCCGGCGTGAAGAAAGCCAGTTGGTAAAACGACGCAGAGATTAACTACGCATGGTTCAAGTCAATAGATAAGGAGGAAACTAAATCATGACAATGAGTGATCCTATTGCAGATATGCTTACAAGAATCCGTAACGCCAATACTGCAAAGCATGACACGGTGGATGTTCCTTCTTCCAAGATGAAGCTGGCGATCGCGCAGATTCTTCTGGACGAGGGTTATATTAAGAAATATGATATTATCGAAGACGGCGCTTTTAAGACTATCCGCATTACCTTAAAGTACGGCGCGGATAAGAATGAGAAGATCATTTCCGGTATCAAGAGGATCAGCAAGCCCGGTCTTCGTGTATATGCCGGCAAGGAAGAGCTGCCTAAGGTATTGGGCGGTCTGGGTATCGCCATAATCTCTACCAACCAGGGTATCATTACCGACAAGAAGGCAAGAGATCTGCAGGTAGGCGGCGAAGTGCTGGCTTTTGTATGGTAAAAGCGGAAGGTAACAATTAATTTTCAAATTATACAGGAGGTACGGGCATGTCACGTATAGGTAGAATGCCAATCGCGATTCCCGCGGGCGTTACCGTGGAAGTTGCAGAAAATAATAAAGTGACCGTAAAAGGTCCCAAGGGAACTCTGGAAAGAGTATTACCCGCGGAAATGGAGATCAAGGTAGAGGGTGCCGAGGTAAAGGTTTCAAGACCTAACGATTTAAAGAAGATGAAATCCCTGCACGGACTCACCAGAACGCTGATCAACAACATGGTAGTAGGCGTTACGGAAGGTTATGAGAAGAAGCTGGAAGTCAACGGCGTAGGTTACAGAGCGGCGAAGTCCGGCAAGGTGCTCACATTGTCCCTGGGATATTCTCATCCGGTGGAAATGACTGATCCCGAAGGCATTGAAACGGTTCTGGACGGACAGAACATCATCATTGTAAAAGGTATCGACAAGGAAAAGGTTGGACAGTTTGCGGCCGAGATCAGAGACAAGAGAAGACCTGAGCCTTATAAGGGCAAGGGTATCAAGTATGCTGACGAAACCATCAGACGTAAAGTTGGTAAGACCGGTAAGAAATAACAGATAAGGAGAGTATGAAAATGGTTAGTAAGGAATCGAGAAAAGATATTCGTGTGAAGAAGCACAAGAGAATTCGTAACCGTTTCAGCGGCACTGCTGAAAGGCCCCGTCTGGCTGTGTTCAGAAGCAATAATCATATGTATGCTCAAATTATCGACGACACGGTCGGAAACACTTTGGTTGCTGCCTCCACTCTGGAGAAGGAAGTAAAGGCAGAATTAGAGAAGACCAACAACGTTGATGCGGCAGCATATCTTGGAACCGTTATTGCCAAGAGAGCGCAGGAAAAGGGTATCAAGGAAGTGGTCTTTGACAGAGGCGGCTTTATATATCAGGGAAAGATTGCAGCGTTAGCTGATGCGGCCAGAGAAGCTGGCTTACAATTCTAGGAAAGGAAGAAAAAAGATGAAACATACGATCATAGATGCAAGTCAGTTGGAATTAACCGACAAGGTGGTTGTCATCAAGCGTGTTTCCAAGACTGTAAAGGGCGGACGTAATATGCGCTTTACCGCTTTGGTGGTAGTAGGCGACGGCAACGGTCATGTAGGCGCGGGACTCGGCAAGGCAGTGGAAATTCCCGAGGCGATTCGCAAAGGAAAAGAAGACGCCATGAAACATCTGGTAAATGTTCCCATGGATGAAAACAACAGTATTACTCATGATTTCATCGGTAAATACGGTTCTGCCAATGTTCTTTTAAAGAGAGCTCCCGAAGGTACCGGTATCATCGCGGGAGGTCCTGCGCGTATCGTGTGCGAACTGGCCGGTATTAAGAATATCCGTACCAAGTCTTTAGGCTCCAACAATAAGCAGAATGTCGTTCTTGCGACGATTTCCGGATTGTGCCAGTTAAAGGCTCCCGAAGAGGTAGCCAGAAACCGCGGCAAGTCGATCGCGGAAATCCTGGCTTAAGGCAGACCTTTTATGTATGGTTTGAAAGGAGAGAAAAGACAATGGCAGAAAAGATGTTAAAGATTACTTTAATAAAGTCCACGATCGGCGCTGTTCCTAAGAACAAGGCGGTCATAGAGTCCATGGGCTTAAGAAAGCTCAACAGCTCTGTTACTCTGCCGGACAATGCGTCTACCAGAGGACAGATTCGTAAAATCGGTCATATGATTAAAGTCGAAGAAGTATAAGCAGATAAGGAGGTGTCAGAATGGAATTGTCAAATTTAAGACCTGCAGAAGGCTCCAAGCACAGCAATAATTTCAGAAGAGGCCGGGGACACGGTTCAGGTAACGGCAAGACCGCAGGCAAGGGACATAAGGGACAGAAAGCTCGTTCCGGAGCTCCCAGGATTGGCTTTGAAGGCGGACAGATGCCACTGTACAGACGTATTCCCAAGAGAGGTTTTAAAAATAGAAATACGAAGGAGATCGTTGCGATCAATGTCAGCGCGCTGGAAGGCTTTGAGAACGGCAGCGAAGTGGATGTAAAGGCTCTGATGGAAGCCGGCATCATCAAGAATCCGAGGGACGGCGTGAAGATACTTGGAAATGGAGAGTTAACCAAGAAGCTCAATGTTAAGGTAAACGCGTTCAGCGCGTCCGCAAAGGAAAAGATCGAGGCTCTTGGTGGAAGCGCAGAGGTGATGTAATATGCTTACAACACTGAAGAATGCATTTAAGATTAAAGAAATAAGAAAAAAGCTATTATTTACCTTCGCCATGCTGGTTGTGATCCGTGCGGCTTCACAGCTGCCTGTGCCGGGGGTAGACAGAACTTATTTTGCCAGCTGGTTTTCCCAGCAGACGGGCGGTGCATTCAGCTTCTTTGACGCTATCACGGGCGGTTCCTTTATCAATATGTCCGTGCTGGCATTGAATATCAACCCTTATATCACGTCCTCCATTATCATGCAGCTTCTGACCATTGCGATCCCGAAGCTGGAGGAAATGCAGAGAGACGGCGAAGACGGCAGAAAGAAGATCGCTTCCATTACCAGATATGTGACGGTGGGACTGGCTTTGATTCAGGCTACCGCCATGGCAGTGGGCTTTGGCCGCCGGGGATTGTTGGTAGAGTACAACGCTTTGAACGTCATTACCGCGATCGCGGCTATGACGGCGGGTAGTGCGTTCCTGATGTGGATCGGCGAGCGGATCACGGAAAACGGTGTAGGGAACGGTATCTCCATTGTGCTGGTGATCAACATCATCTCCCGTATTCCTTCCGATCTGGGCAATCTGTTCGCGCAGTTCGTGATAGGAAAGCCCTTTGCTACAGCCGCTCTGGCAGTAGTAGTGATTTTCGCCATCATCATTGTTATGGTGGTGCTGGTAATCATTTTAAATGACGGTACTCGTAAGATTCCGGTACAGTACGCGCAGAAGATGCAGGGCAGGAAGCTGGTAGGAGGACAGTCCTCCAATATTCCCCTGAAGGTGAATACCGCGGGCGTTATCCCTATTATCTTCGCGCAGTCCATTATGCAGTTCCCGCTGATCATCTGCAGTTTTATCGGCGTAACGCCCACAGGAATCTGGGCTGAGATCATCAACGGATTAAATTCCCAGAACTGGTGCAACAGGGCAAGGCCGATCTACACGCTGGGAATGCTGTTATATATCGTGCTGGTTATCTTCTTTGCTTATTTCTATACTTCCATTACCTTCAATCCTTTGATGGTAGCGGACAATATGAAGAGGCAGGGCGGATTCATCCCGGGTATCAGGCCCGGCAAGCCCACCAGCGATTATCTGACCAGAGTATTGAATTATGTTATTTTCATAGGCGCGGTCGGACTGACTATCGTCGGCATCCTGCCCTATGTGTTTAACGGACTTTTCAATGCCAGCGTTTCCTTTGGCGGAACCAGTCTGATCATTATCGTCAGCGTGGTGCTGGAGACCATAAAGCAGATTGAGTCCCAGATGCTGGTACGTAACTACAAAGGCTTTTTGAACGATTAAACGTTCTTTAAAGGGCAAAGTATCCGGAGAAAGTTTTCTCCGGATATTTTCTCATGACACATTTCAGAATAAAAACAGGAGGCTGTATGAAGATTATAATGTTGGGTGCCCCCGGCGCTGGGAAAGGCACACAGGCTAAAATGATAGCGGAAAAATATGGGATTCCCCACATTTCCACAGGGGATATATTCAGAGCCAATATCAAAAACGGTACGGAACTGGGAAAAGAGGCCAAGACCTATATGGATAAGGGCCTGCTGGTACCGGATGAACTGACGGTGAAGCTGCTTTTGGACAGAGTGGCACAGGAGGACTGCAAAAACGGCTATGTACTGGACGGATTTCCCAGGACCATTCCCCAGGCTGAGGTGCTGGATAAGGCATTGAATGAGCTGGGCGATAAGATTGACTATGCGGTCAATGTGGATGTTCCCGACGAGAACATTGTCAACAGGATGTCCGGCAGGCGGGCATGCCTTGCCTGTGGAGCAACCTATCATCTGGTACATATTCCGCCCAAGAAAGAAGGAATATGTGATAACTGCGGCCAGCCCCTGGTACTGCGGGACGACGACAAGCCAGAGACCGTAAAGAACCGTCTTAAGGTATACCATGAGCAGACGCAGCCCCTGATCGATTTTTATACCCAGAAGGGCGTGCTGAAAACAGTGGACGGTACGCAGGATATGCAGGATGTGTTTGCCGCTATCGTGGCGCTGCTGAGCTAAAAAGAAGGTCAAGACATGGCGATCAAGATAAAATCTCCCGGTGAGATTGAGCTGATACGGGAATCCTGCAGGCTTCTGGCTATCGTGCACAGGGAGCTGGAAGAAGCCATCCGTCCCGGTATGACTACCTATGAAATAGATGAAATGGGGGAAACCCTGATCCGAAAGCTGGGCTGCGTTCCCAATTTTAAGAATTATCAAGGGTATCCGGCTTCTATCTGCACCTCCGTAAATGATGAGGTGGTACACGGTATCCCCAGCAGGAAAAGGGTGCTGCAGGAAGGGGACATCATCAGTCTGGACGCGGGACTGATCTACAAAGGGTATCATTCGGACGCGGCGAGAACCCACGGTGTGGGACAGATCAGCAAAGAAGCAAGACAACTGATAGACGTGACCAGGCAGAGCTTCTTTGAAGGAGTGAAAATGGCGAAAGCCGGCGGGCATCTCCATGATATTTCCAATGCTGTGGACGCCTATGTATCGGGCTTCGGCTATGGGATCGTCAGAGATCTGGTGGGACACGGGATCGGCAGGGCTCTCCATGAGGATCCGCAGATTCCTAATTTCGCGCAGAAACGCCGGGGACCGAAGCTGGTGCCAGGCATGACGCTGGCGGTAGAGCCGATGATCAATATGGGACGCGCGGATGTGCGGTGGCTGGATGATGACTGGACGGTGGTGACAGCGGACGGTTCCTTATCCGCTCACTATGAAAACACGATCCTGATAACGGAAGGAGAACCGGAGATCCTGACGTTATATTAGGCCAGGCCCTGAGGGCCGGGCGGAAAGAGTGGTTGCGATTATGATAGGTATGCTGGCGTATTCCAAAGCGGGACATGACGGGCAGACGCTCTATGTGATAGTGGGAGAGGAAGACGGATATGTATATCTTTCCGACGGCAGGCTGAAACCCATAGAAAAACCCAAGAAAAAGAATAAAAAGCACATACAGCCCGTAAAATGGGGTTATGATGGGGATGTACGGGAACGGCTGCTGGCAGGAGAAACCGTACGCAACGAAGAAATCAAAAGGATGATCAAAATGTTTCAGACAAAAGGAGGTATTTGATGTCGAAATCGGATGTGATTGAAATCGAGGGAACCGTAATCGAGAAGCTTCCCAACACTATGTTTCAGGTAGAACTGGAAAACGGGCACAGGGTATTGGCTCATATCAGCGGCAAACTGCGTCAGAATTTTATCCGTATTCTGCCCGGCGACAAGGTGACGCTGGAGCTTTCTCCCTATGATCTGTCCAAGGGACGCATCATCTGGAGAGACAAGTAAAAAAGTACTTGTAAATGGAAATGTTCCATGTTATAATGTAAGACGGTCTTTTTTGAAAGGAGGGTTTAACGTGAAGGTTAGATCATCAGTAAAACCGATCTGCGAAAAGTGCAAGATCATCAAAAGAAAAGGACGTATCAGGATAATCTGTGAGAATCCGAAACACAAACAAAGACAGGGATAATCACCGGCCCGAACAGTAAGGTTCAGGTATGTGAGTTCTTGTCCCATTATGGTATGCGGCTGAAAGTGCATATTTCCGGCAAAGAAAGCTGACGGAGATCTGCAGTTTATATATAATGGAAGAGCTTACGGGAGATTACTTGTTGATACCAGACCGGCGACCTCGCTTTTTGCGGATAAGCAGGAGCGAAGACGGTGTGGAAAGATTGGATGAAACAGAATACGTCCAGTTGGGTGAAAGCCCCAATCAACTTAGTAACTGAAAAAATGGAGGAAACGTAAATGGCTCGTATTGCAGGTGTTGACCTACCCAGAGAAAAACGCGTGGAGATTGGACTGACGTATATCTACGGAATCGGCAGAGCAACGTCAAACAAGATCCTTGCAGAAGCAGGAGTAAATCCTGATACCCGTGTCAGGGAACTGACCGACGAAGAAGTAAAGAAAATCAGCGAAGCATTGGAGAAGCTGGAAGTTATGGTGGAAGGTGATTTGAGAAGAGAGATCGCCCTGAACATCAAGCGCTTACAGGAAATCGGATGCTACCGCGGTGTACGCCACCGTAAGGGACTGCCGGTTCGCGGACAGAAGACGAAGACCAACGCGAGAACCCGCAAGGGACCAAAGCGAACTGTAGCAAATAAGAAGAAATAATAAAAAATAATTTTGGAACTGTAAACAATGTTGAGAAAGTAGGTTAGTTTAAAATGGCTAAGAAAGTAGCAGCTAATAAGAAAACCGTTAAAAAGCGGGTTAAGAAAAACGTTGAACGTGGACAGGCACATATTCAGTCTTCCTTTAACAACACCATCGTTACCCTGACTGATACAGAGGGGAACGCGTTGAGCTGGGCAAGTGCCGGTGGTCTTGGATTCAGAGGTTCAAGGAAATCTACTCCGTATGCAGCGCAGATGGCGGCTGAAACCGCTACCAAGGCAGCGCTGGTACACGGCTTAAAGACCGTGGATGTATTTGTAAAAGGTCCCGGCTCAGGCCGTGAGGCAGCAATCCGCGCACTGCAGGCTTGCGGGCTGGAGGTTACCAGTATTCGTGACGTAACCGCAGTTCCTCATAACGGCTGCCGTCCTCCCAAGAGGCGCCGCGTTTAATTTCGGGATAACCGGTTGGAAGAAAGTCATGGCCCCGGCCTGACTGTAAACAATAATCAGAGGCGGATCCGGCCTCACAGAAAGGAATTAAGAAAATGGCAGTAAACAGAGTACCAGTATTAAAAAGATGCAGAAGCTTAGGCTTAGAGCCGGCGTATCTGGGATATGACAAAAAATCCAAGAGAACTTCCGCAAGAGCGGGCAAGAAGATGAGTGAGTACGGGCTTCAGTTGAGAGAGAAGCAGAAAGCGAAATTCATCTATGGCGTTCTGGAGAAGCCTTTTAGGAATTACTATGAAAAGGCAGATAAGATGAAAGGCATGACCGGTGAAAACCTGATGGTTATGCTGGAAACCAGACTGGACAGCATCGTGTTCAGAATGGGCTTCGCGAGAACCAGAAGAGAGGCAAGACAGATCGTTGGCCACAAGCACGTGCTGGTAAACGGTAAATGCATCAATATCCCTTCTTATGCTGTAAAAGCAGGAGATGTAGTAGAAATCAGAGAGAAATCCAAATCCTTGCAGAGATACAAGGATATTATCGAGGTAACGGCAGGAAGACTGGTTCCCGAATGGATGGAATCCGATATTGAAGGTCTCAAGGGAACTGTAAAGGCTCTTCCTACCAGAGAACAGATCGATGTTCCTGTAGATGAGATGCTTATTGTCGAATTATATTCTAAATAAGCCGTAGTGAAAAATGTTCGTAAAGGAGGGTATTTGCAGTGTTTGAATTTGAAAGACCGAATATTGAAGTTGCCGAGATTTCAGAGGACAAAAAGTATGGCAGATTCGTGGTTGAGCCTTTGGAAAGAGGCTACGGTATCACTCTGGGCAATTCTCTTCGCAGAATTATGCTCTCTTCCCTGCCCGGCGCTGCAGTAAGCCAGGTGAAGATCGAAGGCGTGCTGCATGAGTTCAGCTCTATTCCGGGCGTAAAAGAAGATGTTACCGAGATTATCATGAACATCAAGAGTCTTGCAATTAAGAACAATAGCGAAACAAACGAGCCCAAGACCGCTTATATCGAGTTCGAGGGGGACGGCGTTGTAAGAGCCTCCAATATCCGCACTGATCAGGACATCGAAATTCTCAATCCCGACCAGGTCATCGCCACCTTAAGCGGCGGCAAAGACACCAAATTATACATGGAGCTGACGATTACCAAGAACAGAGGATATATCAGCGCCGAGAAAAATAAGAGGGACGATCTGCCCATCGGTGTGATCCCGGTGGACTCTATCTACACACCTGTAGAAAGAGTCAATGTGACCGTGGAAAATACCCGTGTAGGTCAGGATACGGATCTGGATAAGCTGACTCTGGATGTATATACCAACGGCACCCTTGCTCCCGACGAGGCAGTCAGCCTTGCGGCCAAGGTACTCAGCGAGCATTTGAGCCTGTTCATCGACCTGTCCGAGAACGCCAGGACCGCAGAAGTCATGGTAGAAAAGGAAGACGATGAAAAGGAAAAGGTTCTGGAAATGAGTATTGATGAACTGGAACTTTCCGTCCGTTCCTATAACTGCTTAAAGAGAGCGGGTATCAATACCGTGGAGGAACTGACCAACAAGACCTCTGAGGATATGATGAAGGTCAGGAATTTGGGCCGGAAATCCCTGGAAGAGGTGCTTGCGAAATTAAAAGAGTTAGGTCTTCAGTTAAATCCCAGTGAAGACTGACAACATATGCGCTTTGCGGTAAAACCAAAGAGTGCGCGGGCGCGTGTCATGAAATGGCAAAGTAAACAGCATTCGGTAAGTAAGTCCAAAGTGCGTGGCCGGATGTACCATGAATTGAGAAAGGAATTGAAAAAATGGCAAAGTACAGAAAACTCGGCAGAACAAGCAGCCAGAGAAAGGCATTATTGAGGAATCAGGTGACCGCGCTGTTATACCGCGGCAGGATCATCACCACGGAAGCGAAAGCTAAGGAAGTGCAGAAGATCGCGGAGGGCCTGATCGCTCTGGCAGTAAAGGAAAAGGATAATTTTGAAACGGTAAAGGTTTCCGCCAAGGTGCCTGTAAAGGACAAGGACGGCAAGAGAGTCAAAGAAGTCGTAGACGGGAAAAAAGTGACCAAGTTCGATACCGTGGAGAAGGAGATCAAAAAGGATATGCCCTCCAGGCTCCATGCCCGTCGTCAGATGTTAAAGGTGTTGAATCCCGTAAAGGAAGTGCCCGCCGCTAAGGCCGGCAGGAAGAAGAACACCAAGGTCGTAGATATGCCCGCTAAACTTTTTGACGACATTGCGCCTAAGTATGTCAGCCGCAAGGGCGGATATACCAGGATTGTCAAGGTAGGACAGCGTAAGGGTGACGGCGCCATGGAAGTGGTGCTGGAGCTGGTATAACCCTATAGCCCTTGGTACTATAGAGCACGGTTTAAGACCGGCGGTTTCAGGTTGCAGACGCAGCCGGGACTGCCGGTTTTTTGTATACGAGGGACCATGCTTCCTGAAATAGCAAAGAAAATGTAAAAACGCCGGCAGACCGTCAAAAAAAGAATGGAAAAGGGAAAGGGAATATGGTATAATGACCTTGTTCAAGGTACTGACTATACTTGATAAGGGGGCTCTTACTATGAAAATGCAGTATAAAATTCTTTCACTCGCAGTAGCGCCGCTGCTGATTTTAGGCGTGATTGTTCTGCTCTTCAGCAACGCCAAGATCAACAGCGTGGTGACCGATTCCATTAAGAACGGTCTGAAGGCTGTGGCGGTTTCCGTGAATGATACCCTCGATTTTGCGGATGAGGGTGACTACCAGATGGACAAGAAAGGCAATTTCTGTAAGGGCGAGTTCAACATCAGCAAAGCGCCGGCACTGGTGGACAACGTGAAAGAAGCTACCAATATAGACGTTACCATATTCTTTGGCAACATCCGCTACATGACCTCCCTGGTCGGAGAAAGCGGCAATAAGATGATAGGCACCAAAGCCAGTGACGAAGTGGTGAATATTGTTATCAACCAGGGGCAGGAATATTTCACCCAGAACGCGGATATTTACGGGCAGAAATACTTTGGTTACTACATGCCCCTTGCGAACAGTGACGGTGAAGTAGTGGGCATGATCTTTACGGGTATGCCCAGAGCCGATGCCAGAGCTCAGATCTTCAGCATTTTAGGACTGATTGTGGCAATTGTAGTCGTGACCGGTGTTATCGGCGCGATCATACTCTTCTTTGTAGTACGCAAGCTGGTAAAAGCACTGGAGAAGGGCTCAAAAGCACTGGGCCAGCTGGCACAGGGCCAGCTGGATGTGGAGCTGGATGCCAAAGTCTTGAAGAGAAGGGACGAGATCGGCAATATCACCCGTTCTATCAAGACCTTAAAAAGTGAGCTGACTTCCGTGATCGGTACGGTAAAGGCTCATAGCGAATCCCTCAGCACTTCCGCAGCCTTTTTAAATGACAAGACACAGGAGACCTCGGATACCATCAGCCAGGTAGAGAAAGCAGTGGGCGAGGTGGCAGAGGGCGCCACGCATCAGGCGGAGGAAACCCAGAAGGCTACCGACGATGTTCTGCGCATCGGGGAAATGGTGGAAGATACCGCAAGGGAAGCGGAGGCCATGCATGCCAGTGCCAGGGATATGAAGCGCCTGGGCGAAGAGGCATTTACCACGCTGCATGAACTTCAGGACATCAACCGTCAGGCCAGGGAGTCCATAGATATTATTTATGAGCAGACCAATAACACGAACCAGTCCGTACAGAAGATAAGAGAAGCGACCGGCCTGATCACTTCCATCGCGGAAGAAACCAACCTGCTTTCCTTAAATGCTTCCATTGAAGCGGCGAGAGCGGGAGAACAGGGCAGGGGCTTCGCGGTAGTGGCTTCCCAGATTCAGAAGCTGGCGGAGCAGTCCAACGAGTCGGCCAGCCATATTGAAGAGATCATTTCCTATCTGATCACGGATTCCGACAAGGCCGTACAGACCATGGATGAAGTGAAGGAGATCATGGATAAGCAGAGCAGGAAAGTGGTTACCACGGACGAGAAGTTCGGAGAGGTGCTGGAGGGCATCGAAAACTCTATGGCAGCCATTGACAGGATAGTGGAAAAGACCGAGGAAATGGATCAGGCTCGTATCAACGTAGTAGATACCGTACAGGGACTGACTTCTATCGCGGAAGAAAATGCCGCCAGCACAGAGCAGACCTCCGCGTCTGTGGCGGAGATCACCAGTACGGTGGAGGATATTTCCGAAAAGGCCGGACATTTGAAGAACATAGCGGAAGAAATGGATAAGAGCATGGCAGTGTTCAAACTGTAGATTCAATCCAGGGTTTTCTGGAAGTGCTGATAATCTTTCATGGAGTTCCAATCTCCGCCCCAGATGAAGCCGTGTTCCAGAAAAAGACGGAGGCACAGATCCTGGGAATCAATTTTATAAGGAAAATCCAGAGAACGGTCGGTATAGGGTTCGCTGCCTTCGGGCAGAACTATCCGGCCGTTTTCCTGTGTATAGCGGATATAGGGGTTGTAAAACGGATTGATGTCAATGGCCAGTCCTAGGGCATGTTTGGAAAGGCTGCTCTGGCCGGTTACGGCGCGGTAGTTGAAGCAGGAAGTATTGTTGTCCTCCATGGAGGCGTTGTCGTCGCCGTCATATGCTTCGATCAGCGTTATCTTTTCTATCTGGTATTCCGCGACATATAGTTCATAAAAAATCTCCACTAGGTCCTGAGCGATCGCCTGATTGCAGATCAGTTCCCCCTGGGTGACCTCTCCGTTAAAATCGTAGTGCAGTACATGGACATAGTTCAGATCCTCGTAAGAGATTTCCGCGGCGCCCTCTTTTGGATAGGACACTCCCGTGATATAGTCGATGACCTCTTCTCCCAGAGGTTCATAATAAAAGCCCTCCTGATAAACGGTGCAGAGAGGATTTTCTTCCGGCAGTGTGCCGGGCAGCAGGGCGGAAACATCCTGCGTTTCCGGCATAGTCGTTTCAGGCACAGTCGTTTCAGGTACAACCGTTTCAGGCACAGTCGTTTCCGGGGAATATGCGTCTGTGGAAGGAGCTTCTTCTGAAGTATCATCGGCCAGGCTCTCTGCGGCCCGGGAATCAGCGTATTCCTGCAGTGTGGTGCCCCGGCCGTAAAGATAGCGGGCCAGCAGGGAAAAGACGATAATGGCGAGCAGCAGCAGACCGAAGGGCTTCAACAGCGGGAGTATATTTTTTCGGTTTGGGGAAGAGTTTTTCATAAGGCTTTTCACTTCTTTTCTTTATTTGTACGGTATTTGTACTGCCTTTAGTGTAGCATGGCGCGGGGATTTTGTAAAATGGTTGTATTTCCTAAAAATATCTAGTACAATAGAAAACAAATCACGCGGAAACAGTATAGTACTTTAGGACGGCAGACGGAAATGGGAATCGTTAAAACAGACAAACTGGTTTTTGAATATATCAGGCGGGACGAAGAAGGAAACGTAGAAGGGATCAGCCGCGCGGTGGACGAAGTGTCACTGGATATTGCGCAGGGGGATTTTATTGCCATCCTGGGACATAACGGCTCAGGAAAATCCACTCTTGCCAAGCATATGAACGCCATATTGTTTCCCACGGAAGGGACGGTCTGGGTAGACGGTATGGACACCAGCGAGGAGGCCAGGCTTTGGAATATCCGGCAGACCGCGGGTATGGTCTTTCAAAATCCGGACAATCAGATCATCGGCCAGGTCGTGGAAGAGGATGTGGGATTCGGCCCTGAAAATATGGGAGTGCCCACGGCGGAAATCTGGGAGCGGGTAAAGGAAAGCCTGCAGGCGGTGGGCATGTATGAGTTTCGCAAGTATTCCCCCAACAAACTCTCAGGCGGCCAGAAGCAGAGGGTATCTATTGCCGGCGTGCTGGCCATGCACCCCAAATGCATCGTGCTGGACGAGCCTACGGCCATGCTGGATCCCAACGGCAGAAAAGAAGTGATAAGGGCGGTCAGGGCACTGAACGATGTGGAAAACGTCACCGTGATCCTCATCACCCATTACATGGAAGAGATCATTCATGCGGATAAAGTGTTTGTTATGGATAAGGGCAGGATCGCCATGGAAGGAACGCCCAGGGAGATCTTCTCCCAGGTGGAAAAATTAAAGGAGCTGCGTCTGGAGGCGCCCCAGGCGACGCTGCTGGCCTATGAGCTGCAGCAGAGGGGCGTGGCTCTGCCGGATGGGATCTTAAGTATTGACGAACTGGTGGAAGAAATTCTAAAGTACCGGCGCGTCCGGGAGCGGAGGGAGTAGATATGTCCATTGTTTTAGAGCATGTAAGTCATGTCTATGGCCAGGATGCCGCGATGACGGTAAAGGCGCTGGACGATGTCAGCCTGACGATCCCCGACGGGCAGTTTATCGGCCTGATCGGGCATACGGGTTCCGGTAAATCCACGCTGGTGCAGCATTTGAACGGTTTATTGAAGGCGACTTCCGGCCATATTTATTTTAACGGACAGGACATTGATGATGCGGATTACAATAAAAAAGAACTGCGCAGCAAGGTAGGGCTGGTTTTCCAGTATCCGGAGCACCAGCTGTTTGAAGAGGACGTGTTTAAGGATGTCTGTTTTGGACCGAAGAATCTGGGACTTTCCAAAAAGGAAACGGAGCTGCGGGCTTACGCCGCCTTAAAGCAGGTGGGGCTGCCGGACGAATGCTTTTATCAGTCCCCTTTTGATCTGTCAGGGGGGCAGAAGCGGCGGGCGGCGATCGCTGGGGTTCTGGCGATGAAACCGGAAGTGCTGATCCTGGACGAACCCACGGCGGGACTGGATCCCAGAGGCAGGCAGGAAATCCTGGGACAGATAGAGAAGCTGCGCAGGGAAAGTAAGATGACGGTGATCCTGGTTTCCCACAGCATGGAGGATGTGGCGGAATATGTAGAGCGCATTCTGGTGATGAACAAAGGGAAGCTGGTGTATGACGGAGCTCCCAGAGAGGTGTTTTCCCATTACCGGGATCTGGAGGAAATGGGCCTGGCGGCTCCCCAGGTGACATATATCATGCACAGACTGAAGGAAAAGGGCATGGATGTGGACGTGGACGCTACCACGATCCCGGAAGCGGCGGAATCCATTTTGCGGGCGCTTTCATGACATAAGGAGTAATATGCTTAGAGATATTACCATAGGACAATATTATCAGACGGAATCCGTTATCCATAAGCTGGATCCGAGAGTCAAGCTGGCCGGTACGCTTATTTTTTTGATCTCCCTGTTCCTTTTTGACAATGTTTGGGGATATTTATGCGCCCTGGTGTTTCTGGCAGGGGTGATCCGGCTTTCCAGGGTACCTTTTAAATTCATGGTAAAGGGAATGCGTTCCATTTTGTTCCTGCTTTTGCTGACGGTGGGATTCAACCTGTTCCTGACTCCGGGGGAGGTCCTGGTTTCTTTCTGGAAGCTGCGGATTACCAGGGAGGGACTGACAGCGGCGGGAGAGATGATAGCCAGGCTTTCCATGTTGATCATTGGCTCTTCCATCATGACCTTGACCACCACCCCCAACAATCTGACGGACGGGATTGAAAAGGGACTGCATTTTCTGACTTTTTTGCGGGTACCGGTGCATGAGATAGCCATGATGATGTCTATAGCGCTGCGGTTCATTCCAATCCTAATGGAGGAAACGGATAAGATCATGAAGGCCCAGATAGCCAGAGGCGCGGATTTTGAGAGCGGCAATCTGATCAAAAAGGCCAAGGCCATGGTGCCCTTATTGGTGCCGCTGTTTATTTCCGCTTTCCGCAGAGCCAACGATCTGGCAATAGCAATGGAGTCCCGCTGCTATAGGGGCGGGGAAGGGCGTACCAAGATGAAACCCCTCGTCTACAAAAAGCGGGACGCGCTGGCTTATCTGGTGCTGTTTACTTATCTGATCGGAAGCGTCGCGGTCGGGAAAGTGCTGTTCTGAGGAAATGTCTGTTACAAGGGAGGAAGCCTGATGAAGAAACGATATATGCTTACGGTAGCTTATGACGGAACCGCTTATTGCGGCTTTCAGGTGCAGAGCGAGCATCCCACCATAGAAGGGGAACTGAACAGCTGCCTTTCACAGCTTTTGGGGGAAGAGATCAAGGTAATTGGTGCCAGCAGAACCGACGCGGGCGTACATGCCCTCTGTAATGTGGCGGTATTTGACGCGGATACGGCCATTCCGGCCCCCAGACTGGCCTATGCCCTCAACCAGAAGCTGCCGGAGGACATTCGGGTGAGAGCTTCCAGAGAGGTGGCAAAGGATTTTCATCCCAGGCACTGTAACGCCAGAAAAACCTATGAGTACCGCATTACCAGAGGGGCTTTTCCCATTCCCACCAAGCGGCTCTACTCCTGCTTCACCTATCATGTGCTGAATATAGCGGCTATGGAAGAGGCGGCTGCGTTTCTTGTGGGAGAACACGATTTTAAAAGCTTCTGCGCGGCGGCTTCCGACGTGGAGAGTACGGTGCGCACCGTATATTCCGTGACGGTGACGGAGCAGGATGAAGATGTGGCCATCCGGGTATGCGGCAACGGATTTTTATACAATATGGTACGGATCATAGCCGGTACCCTGATGGAGGTAGGACAGGGCAAACGGCAGCCGGAGAGTATTCAGGAGATTCTGCAGGCAAAAGACCGCAGAGCGGCGGGGCCAACCGCTCCCGCTTGCGGCCTGATGCTGGTGGACTATGTCTTCCTGGGAAAGACCACTTTGAGACCGTGAAAAAATGGCGGAAAAATGCTTTTTGCAGGCTTGACAGCGCCGTGACTATATAATATAATATATCACTGTGACGATGTTTTTGCTGTGGAGCCAAAGCCCCGGCAACACAGACAGGCATCGTGGCAGGAAGCTGTTTTGAAGGCTTTTATGAGGCGGCCGGACATCTGCCGGGTAAAAGTCCGTAAAAACAAATGATTTAGGTTGTTTACAATGTTATGGAGGAAATATCATGAAAACATTTATGGCTAGCCCGGCTACAATCGATAGAAAATGGTATGTAGTAGACGCTGCGGATATGACTCTGGGCCGTCTGGCAGCAGAGGTTGCAAAGATTTTAAGAGGTAAGAACAAGCCTATTTTCACTCCTCATCTGGATACCGGTGACAATGTGATCGTCATCAACGCCGAGAAGGTAAAGGTGACCGGTAAGAAGCTGGATCAGAAGATTTATCACAGCCACTCCGATTATGTAGGCGGTATGAAAGAGACTACCTTAAGAGAGAAACTGAACAAGAAGCCTGAACAGGTAATTGAGCTTGCTGTGAAGGGTATGCTTCCCAAGGGACCTTTAGGCAGACAGATGTTTACCAAACTGCATGTGTACGCAGGACCTGAGCACAAGCATGCGGCTCAGAAGCCCGAAGTATTAACGTTCTAGGGACTGAAAGGAGAAGAATAAAATGGCTAAAGCAGCAAAATACTATGGAACAGGCAGAAGAAAGAAATCTATCGCCAGGGTATATTTGGTACCCGGCAAAGGTAAGATTACTATAAATAAAAGAGATATTGACGATTATTTCGGACTGGATACCTTAAAGGTTATCGTTCGTCAGCCCCTTAACGCAACCGAAACCGTGGATAAGTTCGATGTTTTGGTAAATGTAAAGGGCGGCGGTACCACCGGTCAGGCAGGAGCAATCCGTCATGGCGTTGCAAGAGCGCTCTGCCAGGTAGACGCGGACTACAGACCTGTCCTGAAAAAGGAAGGTTACCTGACCCGCGATCCTCGTATGAAAGAGCGTAAGAAGTACGGCCTCAAAGCCGCTCGTCGCGCACCTCAGTTCAGCAAGCGATAATCTACAGCTTAATAATGCTAAAAAAGCCCGGAAATACGCCATTTTCCGGGCTTTTTCTATGCCTAAAATCACCTGATTCCGATGGTGAAATTTGAGGAAATTTGACTTCAAATTAGCCCATTTTGATGGGTTTACCATGGGTTTACGGCCTATTTTTGAGCCTAATGGGTGGGAAAATGGGTTTACAGAAGGCCATTTTGGAGGGGAAATTAGCCCCATATCCTTGACAGATTTTCGGTAAAAATCCGGCTGAAATGGAATGAAAAACAGTGTCAGGATCGTTTGGCGAGTTCTGACGAATTCTGCAAAAAAATAATATCAGGTATCCTGTTACATAGAGCCTTGGCTCATTCTTTGAAAACGAGAATGGGTCGAGGCTCTATTTTTTTCGCCCGAAATCCGGCGAGACAAATCTGAGTAGGAGGTAACAGGTATGATGGATTTCAATCAGAAGACCCATGACACCGATGTGGGCAGTCATGGCGGACAGTCGAGGCAGATGATGAAGGTGTTCGAGAACCAGGAGTTTGGTTCGATCCGCGTGTTGCAGGAGGCAGGCAAGACCTTTTTCTGTGCAAGCGATGTGGCGAAAGCGTTGGGATATGTGAATCCCTACGCTGCAGTGAAACGCCATTGCAGAGGCCCCTTAACGAAACGCGAGGGGGTCGTTCAGAAGGTGAATCAGTATGGGGATGCTGGAGAGCAGGTCGTTGAAATCTCCTTTATCACGGAAGGCGATGTTTACCGGCTGATCGTTCACAGCAAGCTGCCATCGGCAGAACGGTTTGAACACTGGGTGTTTGATGAAGTTCTCCCGTCCATCCGCAAGCATGGTGTGTATATGAGCGATTCCATTTTGGATCAGGTGATTCAGCATCCGGAGGTCATCTACACCCTGGCACAGGAGCTTGTAGCCGAGAGGGAGCAGCTTAAGGGTATCCGCAAACAGCTGGATGCGGCACAGCCCAAGGCAGACTACTTCGACACCTTTGTAAATTCGGAGGATTGTACCTGCATTCGGAATTTCTGTAAGGAAATCGGAATCCCGGAGAAGACGGCAGTGGCTCTCTTACTGGATCACCGCTATCTGTACCGCAGTCCAAGCGGCTGGCTGATGCCTTTTGCAGACAAATCTGCAAGGGGATATTTTATTGTCCGGGATTGCTACGGCAGAAGCGGAAAACTGGTGCAGCAGACGAGAGTGACCTGCAAGGGAAAGAATCATCTCTTCAAGTTGTTTAAGAAATGGGGTGTGATCGAATGACGCTTTTTACAGAGGGACGACTTCAGGCGTTTGAACGCATGATGCAGGATACCGGCAAATACCATCGCCGGGAGGACAGCGAAGATCGTCCGCGCAAATGTCCGAAGAAAAAAGCGGAGCCTGCGAAAAAGGATGGTGAGCACCATGCCGGTATTCAGGGTTGAGAAGAACAGCAATTACACAACGATGTGCAATTACCACCTGCGGGATCAGGGTCTCAGCCTGAAAGGGAAAGGACTTCTCTCTATGCTGCTCAGTTTGCCGGACACATGGAACTATTCGGTACGGGGATTATCTTCGATTACGCCGGATGGCGTAGATGGAGTGCTTACAGCTCTGAAAGAGTTGGAGCGTCTTGGGTATCTGGAAAGGAACCAGCAGCGTGAAAGCAACGGTCGGATGGGCAGAGCGGAGTATGTGATTTATGAGATGCCAAGGAAAAAGCCGTGTTCGGAATCACCGTGTACGGAAAAGCCGTATACGGTAAATCCGGATACGGACACACCGGTTACGGAAAATCCCGCGCAATTAAGTACTAATAGAACAAGTACTGAAACAATCAATAAAAGAGAGAAGAAGGAAATCCAGCATCGGTATGGCTCATACGGAAATGTTCTTCTCTCTGACACGGAATACGGAAAGCTCCGGCAGGAGTTCCCAGGAGATTATCAGATGCGGGTTGAACGGCTCTCGGAGTATATGGCCTCCACCGGCAGGAACTACAAAAATCACCTTGCCACAATCCGGAGCTGGGCAAAGAGAGAAAAGCCGAAGTATAACCCGGCAGACTACACATTTGAGGAAGGAGACAGCCTATGAGCGACATGGTGCCTGAAGTATTGAATGCGGCTTTGGATTCGCTCTTTACGCCGAAAGAACCCGGAGAGCGGGAATACCAGGGCGAGGACGGACTGCTGTATTGCCGGAACTGTCATACTCCGGTGCAGTGCAGGGTAAAGCTCTGGGGCAGAGACAAGATTGTTCCCTGCCTTTGCAGATGCCAGCAGGAAGCGATGGCGGAAAAGAAACGCCAGGCTGAGCTGCTGGAGAGGCAGCGTAAAATCAGGCAGTTGAAAGCAACGGGGATTCAGGAAAAGCATCTTCTGGAATGGAATTTTGCCGTTGCAGAAGACAACAAGGATATCCAGATGGCAAAACGCTATGTGGAGCAGTGGAAAAAGGTCAAGGCTGAAAACCTTGGCCTTTTGTTATGGGGAGATGTCGGAACAGGAAAGTCCTTTGTGGCGGCATGTATTGCCAATGCGCTGCTGGAACAGGGCATTCCGGTTTTGATGACGAATTTCTCCAAAATTTTGAACCAGATGGGAGCCATGTATTCGGAAGAACGATTCCGGTATATTGCTTCGTTTTCCAACTATTCCTTGCTGATTCTGGATGATCTGGGAATTGAGCGCAGCACCGAATATGCGCTGGAGCAGGTCTACGCCGTTATTGATGAGCGGTACAAGTCCGGGCTTCCGGTCATTATCACAACCAATCTGAAGATTGCTGAAATCCGCAATCCGCAGGATGTGGCATACGCCCGGATTTACAGCAGGATTCTGGAAATGTGTACGCCAGTGCGAATCAGCGGAGAGGACCGTAGAAAGAGCATTGGAAAAGAGAAACAGCAGGTCGTTAAGGAGGTACTTGATCTATGAAGTGCAAGGCAAAAAAGGCGTTTTTCGCAGGTAAGAATGACATCTATCACCGCTGGAAGGAGGTTAAGAAGCTGAATGGCAAAAGCAAAAACCAGTATTACAACAGAAAACCGCAGTGGCTCAGCTGCCGACGCTGCGGCTAAGGAGCAGCGGACGGAGATGCCGCTTTCTGACCTGCATCCCTTTGAAGGTCATCCCTTTAAGGTGCTGGACGATGAGCTGATGGAACAGACCGTGGAGAGCATCAAGCAGATTGGTGTGGTATCACCGCTGATTGTCCGGCCTGACCCGGAAGGCGGATTTGAAATTCTTTCAGGACACCGCAGGCTTCATGCGGCACAGCTGGCAGGATTGGAGACGGTGCCGGTCATCGTTAAGGAAATGGACGATGATGCGGCAATCATCTTTATGGTGGACAGCAACTTGCAGCGGGAGAATATCCTGCCCAGCGAGAGAGCGTTTTCCTACAAGATGAAGTTGGAGGCGATGAAGCATCAGGGAGAAAGGTCAGATTTACAGCCTGAGACAACTTCTCGCCAACTTGGCGAGAAGTTACAAACATCGGTGGCAGTAATGTCTGAGGAGATGGGAGAAAGTCAAAGGCAGATTCAACGTTTTATCCGCCTTACCAACCTAATCCCCGAAATTCTGGACATGGTGGATGAAAAGAAAATCGCCTTCAATCCGGCGGTAGAGCTGTCTTATCTGAAACCATCTGAACAGAAGGAATTTCTGGAGGCAATGGACTATGCACAGGCATCTCCATCCCTGTCGCAGGCACAGCGGCTGAAAAAGCTCTCGCAGGAGGGCGGCTGTACCTTGGATGCCATGTGTGAAGTGATGAATGAAATCAAAAAGGATGAGCTTGACCATGTGACGATTAAAAACGAGGTTCTTCGGAAGTATTTCCCGAAATCCTATACGCCGAAGCAGATGCAGGACACGATTATCCGGCTGCTGGAAAAGTGGCAGCGAAGTAAACAACGAGATATGGAACGATGAGAAGGAGATTTTTATGATGATGAACTTTAAGAAGAATCAGAACAACGCAGTGTGCAGCATGGATTGCAAGAACTGCCCGCACGGTGCATCGCAGCCGAATCCGATGGATGATTCCATGTTTGAGAAGTCCATTGCGATGCTTCATAACTGGGTGATGCTGGAGGCAATCCGTGAAGATCACCCGAAGGAACGCATTGTGATGGTGATCCTGCCGGGGGCTGGCGGCGAACTTCTGACCGAGGCTGGCAGTCGAGACATCTTTGAGGATGTTTACGATGAGATGGAGGCTGATCTGGTGGCAGATGGGGAACTGCTTCTCCATTATGATAAGAGCGATGTGATCGAGACTGACAGAACCCGCTATCTGCTGGGAGCTGCGGAAGTTTCGGAAATCGACCAGAACGGCAACGAATGCAGCATCAATCTGTTTACGCTGGAACGTACCATCGACTATGTGAACGAAAACCTGACGGTGGTTTCCATTGGCGGCGAGTTGGTTCCGGCACTGCGCCTGATCTAAGGAGGTGCCTATGAAGAAATTTGATGTGGAGATTACAGAGACTCTCCAGAGAAAGGTTTCTGTGGAAGCTGCCTCACAGGAAGACGCGGAACGCATGGTGACGCAGGCGTGGAATAATCAGGATTATGTTCTGGATTCCGGCGATTTCACCGGTGTGGACTTCAAGACCGTGGGAGAACATGAACTGGCAGAGACCAGGACAATGGATGTGCTGCTGGTACAGCCCAATGCTTACCCGAAGAAAATCAGTGTTGGCACGGAGCTGGAAGATTTGCAGGCAATGGTTGGCGGCGATATTGAAGTAACCTACCCATTTGAGGATGAAGTAGCCATTATTCTGAATGAATCCGGTAAAATCAATGGACTGCCGCTGAACCGTGCAATTTACACCGAAGACGGAGATATGCAGGACATTTATGCCGGTGATTTTCTGGTGGTTGGGCTGACAGAGGATGATTTTGGTTCTCTGACCTCGGAGCAGATGCAGAAATTTGAGGAGCAGTTCCATCAGCCCCAGATGTTCGTTCGCATGGGGCGCAGCATCATGGCGATTCCGGTTCCGGATGACATGGTGAAGAAGATGGAGGAAAAGGCTGCAAAGCCCCAAGAAAAGAGTAAACCGGCACCGGACCGGGACAGTTTGTAAGGAAGGAGGCGGAGATTCATGCAGGAAGAAGTTGAAAATCGTACCGTCAATCTGGCAATCAGTACCACGAAACTGACCTTTCGCACCATTGTGAATGGCTATAATGCGTGGAAACGGCACCATCAAGCAAAAGTGGCTCAGAAAACAGCACAGCTTCCGGTTGGAAAGCAGAGCATCAAAGAACTGATCGGTCAGAATCAGGGAGTCAGCAGTATCCCCATTGAGAAAACGGATTTGAAAGGCTTTGAACAGGTAGCGCGGAAATACGGCGTGGATTATGCCATTACGAAAGACCAAAATGTGGTTCCACCCAAATACACGGTGTTCTTTAAGGCGAAGGATGCGGATGCACTGACTTCCGCTTTTGAGGAATTCACCAACCGCAAGCTGAAAGCAAAGGAAAAACCGAGTGTTCTGGAGCAGCTTAACAAGCTCAAAGAGTTGGTTGCTGCAATTCTGCCGGATAAGGTTCGTCACAAAAGTCAGGAGCGTGATCTATGAATAATAAGACCAAGAAGCTGCTGATCCTGAACCTGCCGTACTTCATTGCCGGTCTTGTATGTACCAATCTGGGAGAAGCGTGGAGAATTGCCGAGGGCGCAGACATGTCTGAAAAGGTCCTCGGCTTTCTTTCTGCCCTGGGTGCAGCTTTTTCCAATCCGATGCCAAGTCTGCATCCGATGGATTTGCTGATTGGTGTGTGCTGCGGAGCAGGTCTGCGGCTTGCCGTGTACCTGAAAGGAAAAAATGCCAAGAAATATCGTCATGGCATGGAGTACGGCTCTGCTCGTTGGGGTACGCAGAAAGACATCGAACCGTTTGAAGATCCGGTGTTTGCAAACAATGTGATTCTGACCCGGACAGAGCGGCTGATGATGGGCAATCGCCCGAAGAATCCAGCAAATGCCCGAAACAAAAACGTGCTGGTGGTGGGTGGTTCCGGCAGCGGTAAGACCCGGTTTTGGCTTAAACCCAACCTTTTACAATGCCATAGCTCCTACGTGGTCACTGACCCGAAAGGCGATATCGTAATCGACTGCGGCCAAGCCCTTTTGAAGAACGGATACAGCATCCGGATTTTCAATACTATCAATTTCAGAAAGTCGATGCATTATAATCCCTTCGCGTATATTCACAGCGAAAAGGATATTTTGAAGTTGACCACAACCCTCATTGCCAACACCAAAGGAGACGGCAAGGCCGGTGACGAATTCTGGACGAAGGCGGAGACTCTGCTGTATTGTTCCCTGATCGGTTATATCCACTATGAGGCACCGCTGGAAGAACAGAACTTTGCAACGCTGATTGAATTCCTGAATGCGATGGAAGTACGCGAGGATGATGAAACCTTTCAGAATCCAGTGGATCAGATGTTTGAAGCTCTGAAAAAGAAAAAACCGAACCACTTTGCTGTCCGCCAATATGCCAAGTTCAAGCTGGCGGCGGGCAAGACCTTAAAGTCGATTCTGGTGAGCTGCGGCGCACGTCTTGCTCCCTTCGATATTGAGGAAGTCCGTGATATCACTATGTACGATGAGCTGTCGCTGGATACGGTGGGAGATAAGAAAACGGCTCTGTTCCTCATTATGAGCGATACAGACCCGACTTTTAATTTCCTGATTTCCATGATTTACACACAGCTGTTTAACCTGCTGTGCGAAAAAGCGGATGATGTTTACGGCGGCAGACTGCCGGTGCATGTGCGCTGCCTGATTGATGAGTGTGCGAACATTGGTCAGATTCCGAATCTGGAAAAGCTGGTAGCCACCATCCGATCAAGAGAAATCTCGGCGTGTCTGGTGCTTCAGGCACAGAGCCAGTTGAAGGCAATCTACAAGGACAATGCCGATACCATCATCGGCAATATGGATTCCCGTATTTTTCTTGGCGGTTCGGAGCCGACTACGCTGAAAGAGCTGAATCAGGCACTGGGGAAAGAAACGATTGATCTGTACAACACTTCCGATACCAGAGGTAATAGCCCATCCTACGGCACCAATTACCAAAAAGTCGGGCATGACCTGGCCTCGGTGGATGAACTGTCTGTGTTGGATGGCGGTAAGTGCATTTTGCAGCTGCGCGGTGTGAGACCGTTCAAGTCAGATAAATATGATCTGACCCAGCATCCGAACTACAAGCTCACTGCCGGTGCTGATAAGAAAAACACGTTCTGCATCGAGGCGTTTCTTGACCATCGGCTGAAACTCAAGCCCGGTGATAAGTACGAAGTGGTTGATGCAGATCATGCCAAGTAAGTTCGTTCCGGTGACGAAGATGTCATAGGTGTGCTGTTGGCAACAGAATAAGAAGGGGCGGCGAGCTGCCGCCTCTTTACATAGCCAGGTTTCTGATTGGGATTGGAAATCTGGCTATATGTTTGCCCATTTGCAGGTGCACATGCAGATGGAAAATCACTATTCATCAGCCCATAAGGGCGCAACGTACAAGGAGGTACACATTTATGGCATTTTTCAACAGCGCAGTAACCGTTCTTCAGACCCTCGTTATCGCACTGGGTGCCGGCCTCGGCATCTGGGGAGCGATCAACCTGCTGGAAGGCTACGGCAACGACAACCCTGGTGCCAAGTCTCAGGGCATGAAGCAGCTGATGGCTGGCGGCGGCGTGGCACTGATCGGCACGACTCTGGTGCCGCTGCTTTCTGGACTTTTTGGTTAAACAGAAGGCATACGAGGTTGGAATTCTGATGAGGGCGGCGGTGAGCCGCCCTTTTTACATAGCCAGGTTTCTGATTGAAATTGGAGACCCGGCTATTTTTTTGCCCTTTTGCAGGTGCACATGCAGGGGGACATTCACTATTCACCAGCCCATAAGGGCGCATTGTACAAGGAGGTACACATTTATGGCATTTTTCAACAGCGCAGTAACCGTTCTTCAGACCCTCGTCATCGCACTGGGTGCCGGTCTCGGCATCTGGGGAGCTATCAACCTGCTGGAAGGCTACGGCAACGACAACCCCGGTGCCAAGTCTCAGGGCATGAAGCAGCTGATGGCCGGTGGCGGTGTAGCACTGATCGGCACGACTCTGGTGCCGCTGCTTTCCGGTCTGTTCGGTTAAGCAAAGGCTGTCGGAGCGAAGATTCCGACCGGGCGGTGAAAGCTGCCTGTTACATAGTCAGGTGCAGGCAATCTCCGCAGCTGGCTATTTTCTGCGCTCTCTGGCAGGTGCACATGTTGGAAGTATGGCGCAGAACCGCAGTTTAGAATCGCACCGGCTGATAGGCCGGACAAGTTACAGGAGGACAAATCTATGGCGTTTCTTACTACAACTGCATCGGCACTGTCTCTTTTCTCACAGCTGTTTATGCTTCTGTCCCGGATGGCGAAGCTGTTCGGCGTGTTCGCGTAAGGAAGGAGGCGGCTCATGCAGAGTATCCTTGAACAGATCACAGATTGGCTCAAGAGCATGATCATCAGCGGTATCATGGGAAATCTTTCAGGGATGTTCGATTCGGTCAACCAGCAGGTTGGACAGATCGCAGGAGATGTGGGAACCACACCGGCGAACTTTTCACCTGCGGTTTTTTCTATGATCCGCAACATCTCGGAATCCGTGATCCTGCCCATTGCCGGAATGGTGCTGACATTCATCGCCTGTTATGAGCTGATCCAGATGCTCATCGAGCATAACAATCTGGCAAATTTCGAGACCTGGACATTTTTCAAATGGGTCTTTAAGACCTTTCTGGCAGTGACCCTGATCTCAAACACATTCAATATCACGATGGCTGTCTTTGATGTGGCGCAGCAAGTGATCTCCCGAAGCGGCGGTCTGATTTCCGGCAGTACGTCCGTCAGCGATGCGACCCTGACAGCGATGCAGGCCACACTGGAAGGCATGGACTTGGGACCGCTGCTGGGACTGTATTTGCAGACATTTGTGGTTCAGGTCACGATGCTGGCATTGTCGGCTATTATCTTTGTTATCGTGTATGGCCGAATGGTGGAAATATATCTCATGGTAAGCCTTGCGCCGATTCCGTTCGCAACCTTTGGAAACCATGAGCAGAGCCACACCGGTCAAAACTATCTACGCTCCCTGTTTGCACTGGGATTCCAGGGCTTTCTTATCATGATCTGTGTAGGCATCTATGCAGTTCTGATTCAGAACCTGTCCTTTTCGGATAACATTATCAGCAGCATTTGGGGCGTTATGGGCTATACGGTTTTGCTGGCATTTACGCTGTTTAAGACGGGAAGCCTCGCGAAATCCGTGTTTGCAGCGCACTAAGAGAGGAGGAATGAGTCATGGCATCTTATATTTCTGTGCCGCGAGACCTTTCAAAGGTCAAGACCAAGGTCTTTATGAACCTGACCAAACGGCAGATTCTCTGCTTCGGAGCCGGTGCGCTGATTGGCGTTCCGGTTTTCTTTTTACTCAAATCCAGCGGGAATCTGAGTCTTGCCGCACTTGGCATGATGGCGGTGATGCTGCCGCTTTTCTTTCTTGCCATGTATGAGAAAGACGGTCAGCCGCTGGAAGTGGTGGCAAAGCACTTCTATGAGGCAAAGTTCAAGAGGCCGAAAACGCGGCCTTACAAAACAAAAAATTACTATGCACTGCTGGTTCAGCAGGCAGACGTGGAAATGGAGGTAAATCGCATTGTTCAAAATTCTCGAAAAGCTGACAGCGAAGAATAAAAAGCAGGATGACATCCGAATGCCGTCCCATCTGTCAGCCGCAGAGCAAAAACAGGTGCAGACGGTGATTGACCGTGCAAGGGGTGACAGCACGGTTCCGCACTCAGCTCAGGATAGCATTCCCTTTCAGCGGATGTTCCCGGATGGTATCTGCCGTGTGACGGACAACTACTACACCAAAACCATTCAGTTTCAGGACATCAATTACCAGCTGGCACAGCAGGAGGATCAGACGGCTATCTTTGAGGAATGGTGCAGCTTCCTGAACTTCTTTGATTCCAGCATCCGCTTTGAGCTTTCTTTTATGAATATGGCTACGGATGCCTCGAATTTTGAGAAGATGGTGCGTATCCCGTACCAGAAGGATCATTTCAATCCGGTGCGCACGGAGTACAGCACCATGCTGCGCCGCCAGCTTGCCCAGGGCAACAACGGCCTGACCAAGACGAAGTACCTGACGTTTGGCATTGAGGCGGAATCCATGAAACAGGCAAAGCCGAGGCTCATTCACATCGAGATCGACCTGATGAACAACTTCAAACGCTTGGGTGTCCGGGCAAAATTGCTGAACGGCAAGGAACGGCTTCATCTGATGCACGATATGTTCCACATGGGTGACCATGACCGATTCAATTTCGATTGGAAGTGGTTGCCGGAGAGCGGGCTGTCGGTAAAGGACTTTATTGCACCGACCGGTTTTGCCTTTCCGAAGAACCGTATTTTTCAGATGGGCGGGATGTATGGCTCCATGTCCTATCTCCAGATCACGGCTTCCGACCTGTCGGATCAGCTGCTGAAGGATTTTCTGGATATGGAATCCAGCCAGATCGTGACTATGCACATTCAGTCGGTAGACCAGAATAAAGCAATCAAATCCATCAAGCACACCATTACGGAGCTGGATCGTTCCAAGATTGAGGAACAGAAGAAAGCTGTCCGTTCCGGATACGATATGGACATCATTCCGTCAGATTTGGCAACTTACGGCAAGGACGCAAAGGCACTGCTGAAGGAATTGCAGAGCCAGAATGAGCGTATGTTTCTGCTGACCTTTCTGGTGATGAACACCGGCGAGACGGAGCAGGAGCTGGAAACCAATGTGTTTCAAGCTTCCAGTATCGCGCAGAAGTACAACTGCAACCTGCGCCGTCTGGACTTTCAGCAGGAGCAGGGGCTGATGAGCTGTCTGCCGCTGGCACAGAACCTGATTGAGATTCAGCGCAGCATGACTACCAGCAGCACGGCAATTTTCGTTCCGTTTACCACCCAGGAACTGTTTCAGACCGGGAAAGAGGCTCTGTACTATGGGCTGAATGCTCTGTCCAACAACCTGATTATGGTTGACCGGAAAAAGCTCAAAAACCCCAACGGGCTGATTCTGGGTACTCCCGGTTCCGGTAAATCCTTCTCTGCCAAGAGAGAAATCGCCAATGCGTTCCTGGTGACGGATGACGATGTAATTGTGTGCGATCCTGAAGCCGAGTACACGGCACTGGTGAAGAAATTTGAGGGGCAGGTCATTAAAATCAGCCCTTCCAGCACGCAGTATATCAACCCGATGGACATCAATGCGAACTATTCGGAAGAGGATAATCCGATTGCCCTGAAAGCAGATTTCATCCTGTCCCTGTGTGAGCTGATCGTGGGCGGAAAAGAAGGCTTGCAGCCGGTAGAAAAGACGGTCATCGACCGATGTGTTCATCAGATTTACCAGACCTATTTTGAAAATCCGGTGCCGGAGAACATGCCGGTGTTGCAGGACTTGTACGAGGCACTGCTCCGGCAGGATGAAAAGGAAGCACACCATGTGGCAACGGCACTGGAAATCTATGTGACCGGTTCGCTGAACCTGTTTAACCACCGCACCAACGTAGATATCAATAACCGGCTGGTCTGCTATGACATCAAGGAGCTGGGCAAGCAGCTGAAAAAGATCGGTATGCTGGTGGTGCAGGATCAGGTCTGGGGGCGTGTAACCGCCAACCGCAATGCCGGTAAAGCCACCCGCTACTATATGGACGAGTTCCATCTGCTTTTGAAAGAAGAGCAGACAGCGGCTTACAGCGTGGAAATTTGGAAGCGATTCCGTAAATGGGGTGGTATTCCCACCGGCATCACCCAGAACGTAAAAGATCTGCTTTCTTCCCGCGAAGTGACGAACATTTTTGAGAACAGCGACTTCATTTATATGCTGAATCAGGCAGCCGGTGACCGTCAGATTCTGGCGGATCAGCTGAATATCAGCCCGCACCAGCTTTCCTATGTGACTCACTCCGGCGAAGGCGAAGGACTGCTGTTCTACGGAAATGTGATTTTGCCGTTCGTTGATCGTTTCCCGACCGATCTGGAACTGTACCGGATTATGACGACAAAATTAACCGAAGTTCAGGAAGCAAAGGAGGCGTAAGCAATGGCTGGCAAGAAAAATCCGAATCTCGGAGACAAGCTGCGGCAGGAGCGCGAGGGTGCGGAGAACACCCTTCGCGATTCCAGAAGCAAAACCGCAGATAGCAGTACGGGAGACGGCGGCAAGAAAAAAGCGGAACACCGAAGGCAGATTCGTCACGAGGCCGATCTTGCTAAGATGCGCAGTAAGAAGCTGAAATCAGAGCAGGAAGTAAAAGCGAAAAAGAATGCAGCGGCTTCCGGGAAAAAGGGCGGTAAGCCAAAGAAGCCGGGGAATCTTGCGGCAGATGCGATTTCAGCCAAAGCACATCAGAGTGTGCGCAATGCCGACCAGGATAATAATTCCGGTGTGGAGGCAGCGCATTTTTACGAAGGTTCAGCGGAAGGTGCAGCCCGTGCCGGTTCTCGGTTCCAATATGGTCGAAAGCTGCGGCAGTACAAAAAGCTGGAGCGGTTGGAGAAAAAAGCAGATAAAGATGCCGTGGATTCCATCTTTGCGGAACGCATGAAGTCTGATCCGCAGGCTGGCTCGAATTTCTTTTCCAGATGGCGGCAGAAGCAGGCTATCAAAAAAGAGTATGCCGCTGCGAAGGCAGGTGCAGCCGCAGCGGAGAACACAGCAGCTGGCACAGCCAAAGCTGCGCAGGGTACTGCCAGCATGACGGAAAAGGCATTTCAGTTTGTGCAGAGCCACTCGCATATCATCATCGGCATTGCAGCCGTGGGACTGCTTGTTTTGGTGATTGCCGGGTCGGTATCGTCCTGCTCTGTCTTGATCAATGGCGGCGGCAATGTGGTGCTGGGGACTTCCTATACAGCGGAAGATGAAGATTTGAAAGGCGTGGAGACGGATTATACCAAGCTGGAAGATAAACTTCGCAAACAAATCGACCGCATTGAAACCGACCATCCGGGCTATGACGAGTATCGCTACAATTTGGCGGAAATCGGTCACAATCCCTATGAGCTTGCTTCTCTGCTGACCGTAGAATTTGAAAACTATACGAGAAGCCAGGTGCAGGCACGGCTCCAGAGTATTTTTGAAGCGCAGTATGAGCTGAAGTTGGAAGAAAAGGTGGAAATCCGGACAAGGAAAGAAACCCGTGTGGGCTATCGCTATAATCCGATCACCGGAACCGGACACACCTACACCTATCAGGTAACGGTACAGTATGAGTATAAAATCCTCAATGTGACGCTGCTCAATCGGGGCGTGGACTATGTTGCCAGAAATTCCGGTCTTACAGATGACCAGCTGCAACGCTACGAAGTCACATTGGATTGCCGTGGCAATCGGGATGACCTGTTTGCAGGCATCGCCTTTGCAACGCCGGATGGCGCGGGTTCCAGCGGAGAATATCAGGATTACGACATTCCGGGCGAAGCTCTGACGGATGAAAAATTCCGGAAGATGATTACCGAAGCAGAGAAATATCTCGGTTATCCCTATGTTTGGGGCGGCAGCTCGCCGAGTACCAGTTTTGACTGCTCCGGTTTTGTAAGCTGGGTCATCAACCACTGCGGCAATGGCTGGAATGTAGGCAGGCAGACGGCCAACGGTCTGATGGGAAAATGCGACATTATCCCGAAGAGTGAGGCAAAGCCCGGAGACCTGATCTTCTTCCAGAAAACCTACAACACCAGTGGCGCATCCCATGTGGGCATTTATGTCGGCAACGGGATGATGATTCACTGCGGCAACCCAATTTCCTATGCTTCCATTGAGACGAACTACTGGCGGCAGCATTACTACTGTATGGGAAGAATTCGATAAAAACAGGGCGTTTATTCGTCCGGAAAGGAAACGATATGAGCTTGAAACTGGAAAAGATTGCTGCGGAGCGGGAGAAAGCCCGCAGAAAACGCGATGAGTGGGAGGAGCGCAGAAAGGAATGGGACAGAAAGTACCACGAACAGGAAAACAGCGAAATCTGTGAAATGGTACATGCCCAGAGCCTGACCCCGGAACAGCTGGCAGTCATCATTCAGATGGCGCAGGCTGCGGTTCCCAACCCGGAAAACATGAAACTGGACGAGAAAGAAACGGAGGATATGGAATGAAAAAGATGATGGCAATGCTGCTTGCCAGCGTGATGGTGGCAGGAACCTTTGCGACTACTGCGTTTGCCTATACGGGCGATGATGTGCAGAAGAACACATCTGTCAGTACCGCTGCGCAGGAAGCGGATGCAGCAGGAAGCGCAAATGCAGGGAAAACGGACAATACCGACAGCATCGAAATCGACCCGGATATGCAGGTGCTGCCGGATGGCTATGAGGTTTCTACGGATGCGGATGGGAACCTGATCGTTACGGTGGGCGGCAAGGAATACAACATCGGCAGCGAAAAGTCTCGAAAGCAGATGGGTACAGTGGTGCCGGGTATCACCAGCCTGCATTTTCGTTCCGGTCCCGGCATGGATCAGGAGATTATCGGATATCTGCATTCAGGCGATACGGTGGAGATTGTCGAAAAATACGGTGACTGGTATAAGGTGAATTTCAACGGCAAAACCGGATATGCACATGGAAAGTACCTGAATGTCACGGATTCCGCAAATGACAGCAGCATGTTCAGTGAAGATGCTCTGAAGCTGTTTCTGGATCTGATGCAGGGCGGAATGTCATCCGAGGATGAGACGGAATCCAGTACAGCTTTGACTCCGGAAGGAAATATGACGCTGGTGGATGATATCGGTGAGGAAGAAGATAAATCCAGCCAGCAGTTCATTACGCTGGTGACAAAGGCGGGCAACACCTTCTATCTGATTATCGACCGCGATAAAGACGGCAACCAGAATGTGCATTTCCTGAACATGGTGGATGAGGCCGATCTGCTTGCACTGATGGATGAAGAGGAAGCCGCCAAGTATCAGGAGAAGGAGCCGGAAGTCACGGAACCTGCGGAAACCGAAAAGCCGCAGGAGACGGAGCCTGCACCGGAAGAGCAGAAAACAGAGAGCGAGCAGAAGAAAGCGTCTCCGCTTCCGATGATTATGCTGCTTCTGTTTGTGATTGGTGCAGCCGGTGTCGGCGGTTATCTCTATATCAAGATGAAGGGCGTAAAGCCTGCATCCAAGAAAAATCAACCGGACCCTGATGCGGATTATCACGATGAGGATGAAGACGCGCTCCAGCTGCCGGAGGATGACGGTGACGAGGACGAAGAAGTGGATGTAAACGAGGATTACGAAGCGGAATCGGATGATGAACCTGTCTAATTAAGACTGTGTTGACCTGAGGGGCGGCTGAGAAGCCGTCCCTTTTACATAGCTAAATGGTTTGTGAATGGAGTGTTTTGAGCAATGAAGCTATGGAAACTGTAGGTGATATCTGATAAAATAGAGAGAGAACAGTGATACAAATCGAAATTTAGAGGGAAAGAAAATCTAAAAACATCGAAAAAACAAGCATTTGCGGGCATGATACGAATCGTA
>CANRMI010000012.1 GCA_947631685.1 uncultured Lachnospiraceae bacterium | reverse complement strand
AGTGCCTCCTTTTTGGTGTCTGATTTATTGTAACAGGTAGTGCATGATCGTGTCTACTTATTTAGTATAGATCCAGATGTTTAATCTTATCAATATCGGGGAACGTGCCGGAAGTGGTGTTCTGAATATCTTTAATGGCTGGGCAGATGAAGGCTGGGAGGAGCCGATCATTGAGGAAAGGTTTGCTCCGGATAGGACGGTACTGACGCTTTCTTTTGTAAAAAAAGTAAATCAAAACACGAGTACTGCTGGGCCATGGCATAACATCAAAAGACAAGGTTGGGGTGTCGTGCTTCTAAAATGCTTCTAAAATTTCCCAAAACCACAAAAATACACTGATATTCGTAGCACCGTGAGGATGGCAGAACGGTTGATTCCTATTAGGTTTTGGTTATAGGCGCTTATGGTTCTAATGTGGCTTTATTTTATCAAAACTGTAGTTTTTTACCATAAGATACGAAACTTGATTTTTAATGAAATTGTGATATAATGAGCGCATAAGCGGCGAAACATATTTTTCTGAACGCCATAGCTGCTTGCAGATAATGGCATTCAGAAAAATATGATTGAGTGCAACGGACACCGAAAGCCGGAGGCTTGAGGTGAGCCGCTTATGCGGGTAAGGAGAAGCCGGAGGCTTGAGGTGAGCCGCTTATGCGGGTAAGGAGAAGCCGGAGGCTTGAGGTGAGCCGCTTATGCGGGTAAGGAGAAGCCGGAGGCTTGAGGTGAGTCGCTTATGCGGGTAAGGAGAAGCCGGAAGGCTCTCAGCTGACGAAAGGACAGGGGTACAAAATGGACGACGCTTCGGGCGACGCGGATACGGATACTGATAATTTTATTTGCGACATAAGTGATAACAATAGTTATGATAATATGTACGGATGCGCAAGGCATAACCTGTGGTGTGAAAACGCGACAGGTTGTGCCTTTTTGTGTATTTGAGAAATGGAGAAAAGACATTGGGTACGATAAGCATACAGATCATGCTGCAGCTTTTGTTTATATTGATAAACGGTCTGCTGACCGGAACGGAAACGGCGATCACTTCTTTGAATCCTGCCAGGCTTCGGAAGCTGGAAGAGGAAGGGAAAGCTTACGCGGGACGGCTGTTAAAGCTGGAGGAAGAGCCGGAGGATTTTCTCCTGGCCGTCAGAATGGGAAGAACGCTGACCGTGTGTCTGGGAGCGGCTTTTGCCGCGGTAAACTTTACGGCATATCCTGTGAACTGGCTGTATGAGGAAGTGGGTTTTACCTTTTTCCCAAGGGAAGTACTCTGGGTATTTTTCCTGCTGCTTGTCATGCTGGTCTTATCATATTTTACCATGATACTTGCCAGACTGGTGCCAGAGCGGATAGCGGGGAAAAAGCCAGTGGCGTGGAGCAGGTGCTTTTATGGGCTGACCGTGGGGCTGGCGGTGCTGCTGAAACCGTTTATCCTTTTGGTGAACGGCACTACGAAGCTGGTTCTGCATATCCTGCATCTGCAGGCGGAAGAGGAAGCGGAGAGCGTCACCGAAGAAGAGATCCGTATGATGGTGGACAAGGGAGAAGAAAAAGGAAATATTGACGAAAACGAAAAGGAATGGATCCAGAATATTTTTGATTTTGACGATTTAAGTGTGCGCAGAGTCATGACGCCCCGCACTGATGTGATCGCCGTATCCCTGGAAGATACGCCGGAGGAGATCGTAAAGCTGATCGAAGAGACCGGCCGTTCCAGGTATCCTGTGTATGCGGAGGATCTGAACCATATAGAAGGTATTCTCTACGCGAGGGATTTTCTGCTGGCCATGGGCAGGGGAGAGGAGATCGACTTAAAGGAATTGATACGTCCCGCCTATTTTGTGCCGGAGAGCATTCATGCGGATGTGCTTTTTGGAGATATGCAGAAAAAGAAGATTCACTTTGCCATTATCATTGACGAGTATGGAGCCATGGAGGGCATCGTGACCATGGAGGATCTGGTAGAGGAGATAGTAGGCAATATTTATGATGAGTTTGATCCGGACGAGGACCCGGAGATCGTGCAGTTAGAAGAAGGGTTGTTTAAGGTAACGGGTAATACCACCATTGACGATCTGGCGGAGGAGCTGGGCATAGAACTGCATATGGGAGAAGAGAGTTACGACACGGTGGGCGGTCTGGTCATCAGCCTTTTGGAGGCCATACCCGAAGACGGCGTCAGCTTCGACGTGGAGGGCTTTGGTCTCCACATTCATGTGGAGGGCGAAGACATCAAGGACAGACGGATAGAGAGGGCTTTTGTCACAAAACTACAGGAGAGCCGCAAAGAAGCGGAAGCTTAAAGCCAGCCGCCGTCGATGGAGATGATCTGACCGGTCATATAGGCCGGTGCGTGAATTACCTGCCATGCCAGCTCGGCTACCTCTTCGGGGGTGCCGTACCGGTCCGCGGGTATTTCTGCTTTCAGGGCTTCGGCTTCTTCCGGTGTCAGGTGCGCGTTCATGGCAGTGTCAATGACACCGGGGGCCAGGGCGTTGACCTGAATATTGCTGGGCGCCAGTTCTTTGGCCAGGGCTCTGGTGAGGGCATTGAGGGCGCCCTTTGAGGCGGAATAGGCGGTTTCCATGGAAGCACCGGTCTCTCCCCACACGGAAGAGATATTTAGGATACGGCCTTCTTTTCGGCGCACCATGGGCGGAATTGCCAGTTTACAGGTATAAAAGCAGGCGTTGAGGTTGCTGTCCATAATATGGTGCCAGTCCTGAAGGGACATTTCGGAAAGAAGCCCGAAGTAGGAACGGCCTGCGTTATTGATCAGCGCATGGGGAGCCGGGATTTGGGAAAATAAAGCTTCCACCTCTTCATAATGTCCCATGTCGCAGACATATGCGTCGCAGGGAACCGCGAAGCTCTGTTCCAGTTCTTTTTTTAAGGAGAAAAGGGACTCTTTGTTCTTAGAGCAGGTGATGACGGTGTGCCAGCCGCGGGAAGCAAAGATGCGGGCTGTGGCGGCACCGATACCGCTTGACGCGCCGGTAATCAATATGGTTTTCATGGAAGGCCTCCTGAACCAAAATTATTTAAAAAAATTATACTATATTTCTGAAAGAACTGCCATAATAAAAGTGAGTATTTTACCAAAGGAGGTAGCTATGTACGATCTGATTATTGTCGGAGCGGGCCCCGCGGGCATGAGCGCGGCCATATATGCGGTGAGAGCAGGAATGAGCCTGCTGGTAATAGAGAAAAATCCCATGTGCGGCGGACAGGTTCTGAATACTTATGAAGTGGACAACTATCTGGGGCTGCCGGGAATCAACGGTTATGATCTGGGTATGAAATTTAAGGAACACGGAGAAAAGCTGGGAGTTTCCGTCAAAGAGGAAACGGTACTGGCACTGGAGGATGGGGGCAATGTGAAACGGTTAAAGACCACGGCCGGAGAATATGAGACACGCGCGTTGATCTGGGCAGCAGGAGCCAGCCATGCCAAGCTGGAAGTGGAAGGAGAGGCAGAACTGGCAGGAAAGGGCGTATCTTACTGCGCTGCCTGCGACGGCGCTTTTTACCGCGGCAGAGTGTGCGCCGTGGTAGGCGGTGGAGATGTGGCCGCAGAGGACGCTGTGTTTTTGGCCAGGTTTTGCGAAAAGGTGTACGTTATCCACAGAAGGGACAAGCTGCGCGCCGCCAAGAGCCTGCAGAAGAAACTGGAGGAGCTGCCTAACGTGGAGATCCTGTGGAATACCAGGGTAAAGAAAATAGAAGGCGAGGAAGCGGTGGAGGAACTGCTGCTGCAGACCGGGGAAGAAGAGAGCAGGCTCAAGGTGCAGGGTGTATTTATCGCGGTGGGGATTCGGCCGGATACGGAGCTGGTGAGAGAGCTGGTGGACTGTGACGAAAACGGTTATATACTGGCGGGCGAGGACTGCGTTACGACAAAGGCCGGGATCTTTGCGGCGGGGGATGCGCGGAAAAAATCCTTCCGCCAGATCATTACCGCCGCGGCGGACGGAGCCAACGCGGTCGCCTCGGCCGGAGAATATCTGGCATGATCTCATAACATAATTCCATAATAAAGAGAAAACAGAAATGTTACAAAAATGCGGAATTTTTTAAGAAAATAAAATTCCGCATTTTTGCGCTATTTTTATGGATTTTTTTATCATTATCCATGTTGACAAAGAAAGGATGCTGTGCTATATTTTTAAATAGATGTAATAAGTTTGTAATAATTGTTACGGAGGATGACAGATGAAATACCGTAGTGTAAAGCTGGCAGCAGGCGTGCTTGCGGCAGTTGTTACATTTTCAGGATTACAGATAAATGCAGAGGCTTCCAACAGAGTTTCTTCGGTTTTACCTTCTGGAGGCGTAAACCTTTCCCTGGTAAAGGATACTTCTTTAGGAAGTCTGGAAACAGCTACTACCAGTGCCAGCAGCCGGATTGAAGCAGCCGTATCTATTGCGGATATTCCGGATGTGGAGAGCGCGACCGCCCCGACCATGGGCGACGAAGAGGAAATCCTTTTTAAGAACCTGGTAATCGCGCAGGTGCGTGACTATGTCAATGTGAGAAGCATACCCAGCGAACAGGGCGAGATCATCGGAAAGCTGTATGACGATTCAGTAGGTACGTTTATCGCCGAAGAGAACGGCTGGTACAAGATTACTTCCGGCAGTGTAACCGGCTATGTAAAGGCCGAGTACTGTGTGACCGGGGAAGAGGCTGTGGCTCTTGCCAGGGAAGTGGGAACAAGGCTGGCTACGGTAACGACTACCACGCTCTATGTCAGAAAGGAGCCCACCACGGAATCGCCTGTGATTTCCATGGTGCCGGAGGGCGAGGACTTCCTGGTGCTGGAGGAGACCGACGGCTGGGTTAAGATCAATGTGGAAGAGGGCGACGGCTGGATTTCCAAAGATTATGTAGATATTCAGACCGAGTTTGTAGAAGCGGAATCCAAAGAGGAAGAAGCGGCTCGTCTGGCAAAAGAGGCGGAGGAGAGAAGAAAAGCGCAGGAAGCCGCAAGAGCGAGTCAGGCAGCCAATGCCTCCACGCAGGCACCTGCAGCGAATACCCAGCAGACGTCCTATGCAGTAGGCGAAGGCAGCGAACTGGGGGTAGCGGTTGCGGAATACGCGCTGCAGTTTGTAGGCAACCCCTATGTATATGGCGGTACCAGCTTAACCAATGGCGCGGACTGTTCCGGTTTCGTTATGAGCGTATACGCGAACTTCGGTGTCAGCCTGCCCCACAGTTCCAAGGATGACAGAAAGCAGGGCTCCGGAGTGGACGGTTTAGCGAATGCGCAGCCCGGCGATCTGATCTGCTACTCCGGACATGTGGCTCTCTATATCGGAAACGGACAGATCGTACATGCGTCCAATCACAAGACCGGCATTATCGTGTCCAACGCGGATTATAAAAAGATTCTGGCGATCAGACGTATTTTCTAAAAGGATTTTGAAACTTGATGAAAGCAAACAGCCATATTTGCATACTTTGGCAGATATGGCTGTTTTATTGTCTTTTTATTTTTGATTATTGTTTGATAATAAAAAGGGGAGAAAAGTACTATTGCGAAAGGAACCCTTGTGCAAGATTCACAAAAGTGTTGAAATGCAAATACTAAAAGTCGAAATTTGCAAAATCCCAAGTTCGTACTTATCCACAGGTGAAAAACGAGAAAATGGGACAAAAGTTACTTATACACTGACTTATCCACATTGTCCACAGATTTTTTTCTTCAAAAAAGGGAAAAAAGAAGTCAAAAGAAAGAACGGACGTTTTGTGAATTATAAATAAAAATAGCGAAAAGAAGAAAAATGTCGAAATTTATATTGACAATTGGAATGTCAAAAATAACCAAATAAATGACTAAATTATTGCAAAAAATACCGCTGCCATGATATAATGACTATACAATAAATAACCGAAAGGGATGAGCGACATGAAATTTATTATTTTAGGCAGAAATATCGATGTAACTCCTGGGCTGAAGTCTGCGGTAGAGGAAAAGATCGGCAAGCTGGAGAAGTATTTCACCCCTGATACGGAAGTGCACGTTACGTTGAGCGTGGAAAAGGACAGACAGAAGATTGAAGTAACCATACCGGTGAAGGGAAGCATCATTCGTTCCGAACAGGTAAGCAACGATATGTATGTTTCCATCGATTTAGTGGAAGAGATCATTGAACGGCAGCTGAAAAAATATAAGACCAAGCTGGTGGACAAGCAGCAGTCAGCGGATTCTTTCAGCCGGCTTTTTGCGGAAAATGATTATATGGATGATGAGGAAATCAAGATTGTCCGGACCAAGAAGTTTGACATTAAACCCATGTACCCGGAGGACGCCTGCGTGCAAATGGAACTACTGGGCCACAATTTTTATGTGTTCCACAATGCGGAGACCGGGCAGGTGAACGTGGTGTATAAGAGAAAGGGCGATACCTACGGACTGATCGAACCGGAAGGCTGACAAAGGTTTCGTTATCTTGCAATTTTAAAATTTTCAAAATTAGTCAGGTATGATTTGTCGAATCGTACTTGACTAATTTTCTTTTCCGCGCTATACTGTAGTTACTCTAAAACGGAGGTAGTGCGATGTTTATTGGCAGAGAGCGGGAACTTGCGGCTCTGAACAAGCTGTATATATCAGATAAGTTTGAATTTGCTGTCATATACGGGAGACGGCGTGTTGGAAAAACGGCGCTGATCAATCAGTTTATCAAGGGCAAAAAAGCCATCTATTTCATGGGGGTTGAGTCGAACGCCAAGCAAAATCTTGAGAATTTCAGCAAGAGTATTCTGGAGTATCACACTGGTATGGGGATGGAAAGCTCTTTCTTTTCCTTTCAGGCGGCTTTGGAGTATGTATTCAAGTTGTCTGAAAAGGAAAGGCTCGTTCTTGCCATCGACGAATATCCATATGTTGCCCGGGCGTCTAAAAGTCTTGCCTCCACGCTTCAGATGCTCATCGATCAATATAAAGACAGATCGAAGCTGATGCTGATCCTCTGCGGCTCCTCCATGGCCTATATGGAGGACCAAGTCCTCTCCTACAAAGCGCCGCTTTACGGCAGAAGGACGGCGCAAATGAAGATTGTTCCATTTGATTTTAAGGAGACCTGCCGGTATTTTCGACATTTTTCCAACGAGGATAAGGCCCTGATCTACGGAATCGCCGGAGGTACCCCGCAATATCTGCTGCAAATGAACGACGCGCTGAGCGTTGAGGACAATATCAAAAATACGTTTCTGAATCCAACCTCAGCTCTATTTGAGGAGCCGGAAAACTTGCTCAAGCAGGAAGTGCGTGAGCCTGCGCTATATAACGCCATTATCACGGCGATTGCCACAGGCTCTACCCGGATGTCGGAGATTTCCGGCAAGGTCGGCGAGGACACCAATGTGTGTTCCACCTATGTGAAAAACCTGATCTCTCTCGGGATCATCCGAAAAGAGGTGCCCTACGGCGAAAAGGCGTCTCGGAAAGCGATTTATGTAATTGAGGACAATTTGTTTCGCTTCTGGTATCGCTTTGTGCCGGAGAACAATTCTATCATTGCCCGTGGAGCCGCTGATTTGGCCTATAAGCGCATCGAGCCGCTTCTGCCCGACTATATGGGAAAAGTGTTTGAGGAAATCTGTAAGCAGTATCTTTGGAAGCTGTTGCTTACTGGAAAGTGTCCAGTGCAATTTTCTTCTCTGGGCCGTTGGTGGGGCAATGATCCGAGCGAAAAGAGTCAGGTAGAGATTGACATTCTTGCCGAGCAGGATAAAACCACCGCTCTTTTTGGCGAGTGTAAATGGACGAACGAGAAAGTTGACCTCGGCGTTTTAGAAACGCTGGTAAAGCGCAGCGAGTTGTTTCCATATAACCAGAAGTACTACTATCTCTTTGCTAAGTCCGGCTTTACCAAAGGGTGTGCCGACAGGGCGAAGGAGGTGGGGAATGTAGTGTTGGTGAACTACAAAGAAATTGTTGGTATTAAAAATACAGCGCTGCGGTAGCAGAAGCGTGGGATTTTTTGGAATAGAGGGCGCCCCTGTGGGGCGTCCTTTTTGCGGTCGTTTATATGTTTTAGAAGAGAATAGAGCGGAAATTTTTTTCATATACTGGCAACAGAGAAAATCTGAGAAAAGGAAAGCACTCCGGGAGGTGAAAATGCAGATACAGACATACCGCATTAAAAAATGGAAAATGGTGATCGCGGCGGAGGCAGTGCTTTGCCTGATCGCGGTTACCGGTATTATCTGCGATAAGATAGAAGTAAGGAAAGAGCAAAACGCCGGTGTCAGCGAGGCGGCCTATGTGCCTGTGGAAGAAGCGGCAAAGGAGGCGATCAGTGAGGGCTATATTAAATGGGTGGATTTCGGAGTCAGCTACGATGCTCTGTGCGCAGCCTACGAGTGGGATGTAAATACCTGGGGGGAACCGGTACATATTGACTGGGTAGAAATGCTGGCCTATTTAGGAGCCAAATACGGAGGAGATTTTGCCGCCTATGAGAAGCGGGTTGCCAAGGATATGGATCTGCTCGCAAAACAACTGACACAGGAAGGTAAGACCATGGAAGAACTCACGGAAGGCATGGAGTACTATGCCTATTATGAGGAAGCTTATCGGGCTGTGTTAGGGGGCATGGTAGGGGAATATGAGATCGCAAAGCCGGACGGGCAGGGAAATCTGCAGTGGGCGAAGGTATATGGGTTAAAGGCATATTCTCCCATTGCCAAAGGATTTGAATACAGCCATTATGCGGATTTTGGCAGCAGCCGCAGCTACGGCTATCAGCGGCAGCATCTCGGGCACGATATGATGGGACAGGTGGGTACACCCATTATCGCGGTAGAGTCCGGTTATGTGGAAGCTTTGGGATGGAACCAATACGGAGGCTGGAGGATCGGAATCCGCAGTTTCGACGGAAAGCGTTATTATTATTATGCGCATCTGCGCCAGAATTATCCTTACGCGGAGTGGCTCAAAGAGGGCAGTGTGGTAACTGCCGGAGATGTGATCGGTTATATGGGACATACGGGATACAGTACGGAAGAAAATGTGAACAACATTGAAGTGACGCATCTGCACTGGGGAATGCAGCTGATCTTTGATGAGTCCCAGAAAGAAGGAAACAATGAAATCTGGATCGACGTGTACCCGCTGACTCAATTCCTCTATAAACACCGGAGCGAAGCGGTAAAAATAGAAGGAACAAAAGAATGGCACAGAGTCTATGAGATGCGGGATCCGGCGGTGGAGGCTTACAGGGAGGAAAACGGCCTTCCTTCAGAAAGCGTATCGGATTCTGACGCCGCTTTAGACAGTATCAGGAATCCTCTCCCAGACGAAAGCGGCGGCTCTTCTCCAGACGCTCCTTAAAAGCGGCCTCCTTGCCCTCTTCTGTGGGACGATAGTATTTTCTGTCTTTGAGGCTTTCCGGCAGGCAGGTCATACGAGCCATTTTTTCCTCCGTATTGTGGGCATAGACGTAGCCTTCCCCGTAATGAAGTTCACTCATCAGAGAAGTGGGGGCGTTACGGATAACCAGAGGAACGGGTTCCGCCAGCATGGTCAGAGCGTCCGCTTTGGCCTCCTCATAGGCCTTATAGAGGGCATTGGAGCGGGGGGCCAGGGAAAGGTAGACCACGGCATGAGTGAGATTGACATTGCACTCAGGCATACCGTTGAAATGACAGGCCTGGTAAGCGGCGACGGCCACCTGCAGAGCCTGACTGTCAGCCAGGCCAATATCCTCGCTGGCAAACCGGATCAGGCGGCGGGCGATATACAGCGGATCCTCGCCGGCTTCCAGCATACGGGCCAGCCAGTAGACAGCGGCGTCCGGATCGCTGTTGCGCATGGATTTGTGCAAAGCGGAGATCAGGTTATAATGCTCCTCTCCGTTTTTGTCGTAAAGCAGAGCTTTTTTCCCAAGGCACTGCTCCAATATTTCCTGGGTAACGGTAATGGAGCCGTCCGGTGCGATCTCCCCGTTCAAAATGGCCATTTCCAAAGTGTTTAACGCGCAGCGGGCGTCGCCGTCGGAAGCCGCAGCGATTGCCGGGAGCATATCTTCGTCCATATGTATGGTGCTGCTGCCGAAGCCTTTTTTATTCTGCAGGGCATGCTGAAGCAGCTCCGTCAGTTCATCGCTGGTCAGGGCTTTTAAGACAAAGACCTTGAGGCGGGATAAAAGCGCGGCGTTGATCTCAAAAGAGGGATTTTCCGTGGTAGCGCCTATCAGGATGATGCTGCCTTTTTCCACATAGGGCAGAAAGGCATCCTGCTGGGCCTTGTTGAAGCGATGGATCTCATCTACAAAAACCAGTGTGCGGATACCGTAAGCGCGGTTATCCTCCGCCTGCTTCATGATCTCTTTGATCTCTTTGATACCGCTGGTAACGGCACTGAAGTTGATAAAGCGGGATTTGGTGCGGTTCGCGATAATGCGGGCCAGAGTGGTTTTGCCGACGCCGGGAGGCCCCCAGAAGATCATGGAGGCGATCATGTCCCGCTCCAGCATTTGCCGCAGAGGTTTGCCGGGAGCTAAAAGATGTTTCTGGCCGATATATTCGTCCAGTTCCTGCGGGCGGAGCCTGTCTGCCAGGGGGGAAGAAAGCGGAGCCGCGCCGGAAAAATGATCCGAATCAAAAAGAGAAAGCTGATCCATGTAAACTCCTTTCAAAGCGCCTATCGGCCCAGAAAAATCCGCTTCAAAAAGCAGCCTGAAAAAACAAGCCGGTTGCGGAGCATCTTAAAAAGCCCATAATGCTGCATTTGGGAATTGTTGGTTTCGTGCCTGCGGTAGCAGAGCAGCGGTTTATCGTAGAAGTAGGATTTTTTGTAATAAAAATCATTTATAATGCCCAGCCATTGATCGTGCATTTCAATGGTGGCGGGAATGGGCAGGGCCCGGAAGAGTAACTCCCGGCGGAAAGCCATACAGCAGCCGATATAGCTGTTTTTCCAGAGGTTTTTCAAAACGCCGGGACCGGAATGGCGGAATGCGAAGAAGGAAGCCATATCGGGCCTGTCTTTATTTTCCGTAAATACCGTGGCATCATGGATCACCAGAGAGGCCTTCTGCTTCTGAAAGCAGAGAAGGACCTCTTTTACTTTATCGGGAGCCCAGATGTCGTCCTGGTCGGCTAGGAAGATGTACTCGCCGCGGCAGTGGCGCAGCGCGCATTCCACATTGGCCTTGATGCCTGCGTGAGGACCGGCGAACAGGCTGATAGGAACCTCTCCCACCGCAAATTCGTTTATGATCTCCAGTGTTCTGTCATGGGAACCGTCGTCCGAAATGATCAACTCGTCTTTTCCAGTCAGCTGGGGAAGAATGGAGGCGAGCTGTTCCCGCAAAAACGCTTCTCCATTATAGGTGGTCATGGCTACCGAGATCCTGATCTTATCTACCATAGTTTCCACCCCCATTTGTGAAAATAAAAGAGTATGGAGCGCAGATGCTCCCGGCGCAGTGCCTTGTCGGTATGGGAGGCCTTTTCCCACCGATGGATTACCGTGGTGCGGGGGCAGTAGTAAAGACTGCTGACCGCGTTCAGGCGCCGGCAGAAGTCGACATCTTCCACATACATGAAAAAGTGCTCGTCAAATCCGCCCAGCTCCCGAAACAGCTGGGTGCGCAGCACCAGAAAGCTGCCCTGAGCAAAGGGAACGGGAAAGGGACTGTCATAGTCCATATCCTGCATGGTATGGAAAGCGCGCCGTTTGCGGAATCCGAAAGGCAGGTGCCTGATGAGCAGGTCCAAAACCGTCAATTCCCTGCGGCAGGTCTTTTGGGGAATGCCCTGCGCGTCCACCATGCGGGGAACAGCCATGCCCGCGGAGGTTTCCTCCAGGAACCGGATGAGGATCCCGAAACTGTCCTCCGTCAGCAGAATATCGGGATTGACAATGGCGTGAAAGCGGGAGTCCAAAAGGGGAAGCACCCTGTTGTGGCCGGCGCCAAAGCCCAGGTTTTCAGGAGTCTTATCGTAGATCACTTCAGGATGCTCTTCTGAAAACGGTTCCAGGGAATCAGGCTGTGTACTGTTGTCCACAATGTATATTTTTTTGGATATGTCCGAAGGGGTGTGCTCCAGGATAGAGCACACCGCCTTTCGCACGTCAGATTCATTGTTGTAAGCTACGATAGTAATGGAAATATCCGTCATCATGATCCTTTTCCGGTCAAAACGACCAAAATGGTCCTGAACAGTATCCGGCAGTCCATTCCTAAGGACCAGTTGGAAATATAATGGGTGTCCAGCCGGACGATCTCTTCAAAATCCCGAATTTCATTGCGGCCGCTGACCTGCCACATTCCGGTAAGCCCCGGCTTGATCCCCAGCCTGGCTTTGTGGTGCGGATCGTAGTGGGCAAATTCTTCCACGGTAGGGGGCCTGGTGCCCACCAGGCTCATTTCGCCCTTTAAGACATTGAAAAATTGGGGCAGTTCGTCAATGGAAAATTTGCGCATGAACCGGCCAATTCCGAAGATCCGGGGATCGTCCTTCATCTTAAACATATGGCCGTCCATTTCGTTCTGTTGCATAAGGTCGGCCTGCATGGCGTCCGCGCCCACTACCATGGTGCGGAACTTATATATCTGAAACGGACGTCCGTTTTTGCCGATTCTGGTCTGGGAATAAAAAATAGGTCCCTTGGACTGTATTTTGATAATGGGAGCAAAGATCAAAAAGGCGATGCCCGTAAGCAGCAGCCCTACGAGGCTTCCTAAGATGTCCATGGCTCGTTTGATAAAAAGCTGTCTGTTGGAGGCAATCTTCATGCTGCTGGTCAATACCATGTACTGTCCGCAGCGCTCTATGATCTTGTTGGGACGCAGTGCGGAAGCCTGGACCAGATTGAAATGGACGGTAACACCCAGCTCCAGCAGCTCGTTGGCAATATCCTCACTTATGTCCTTGGTATTGGTATTGAGAAACACTTCGTCCACCACGCTGCCGCAGATGTATTGCAGACAGTCTTCCCTGGAGGCGACTACCGGGACATTTTCAATGACGTCTCCCGTTCTGTTCTTATCTAAAATGACAAGGCCGGAAACCTCGAACTCCTTGTAGAGCGTGTGCCGGAAGCTGTGGACGCATTCCTGGGCGTAGCGGTCTTCCGTGATGACAAGCAGCTGGTTGAAAGCCTTGTTGTGTATCATCTGGTAGCGGATGAGGCGTTTCCAGAGGCAGCGGAAGAGGTACACGGACGGCAGAGATAAGATCCAGAGTACCACCACAACCTGACGGGAATAGATCTCTCCCTGCTTGGTCAGCCAGATATACACGATCAGGATAATGGCGATAACGGTGCAGTTGGTAATGGAAGCAGTCAATTCCTGCAGCTTGTTCCGCCGCAGAATGCCGGAGTAGGACTCAAAGAAAAACGTTACGCAGATAACGGACAGCAGAAGCACTACAGCCAGTTTGCTGTAATACTCCTGAATCATTTCAATCCTGTCAGGTTCTCTGCTGAGGCGGATGAGATAGGATATAAAAAAGGAAACTTCCAGGCATATGATGTCCACAAGCAGGAAATCCCAGTGCTTTGCCCAGCTCTTTTTCTGTTTCTTATACATAACGGTTCTCCAAAGGTTTTTATCAGTGTAACTATATTATGTATAATAAGTATCTTAATTAATGCACTTATTTTAACACTTGCGGCGAAAATTCGCAACTGATAATCGGGAAAGGAAAGCGGCTTGTTTTAATCTTAATCAAAAATTAAACAACCCTAAAAGAAATGAAAAGAAAAATCTTTTATCATAAAACCATCTAATCGGTATACGCAGACAGGAGTAAAACAAGAAAAAAGAGGAGGAAACCGTATGCGGGGGGGTACCAACAGCCGTCAGGCAGCGGCAAGGCGAGCGGAACGATTAAAAAGGAGAAAGCAGAAAATGCGCAGGTGGATGTACCTGTTCGCAGGTACGGCTCTGCTGACAGCCTGTATGATAAGCCTGGGAAAAGGGTTGGGAAAGACGCTGGCAGAGAGGCATCGGCCTGGGACGGGAGCGCCTGATACGGTGGCTGCCTTTTATGAGGAAATGGATACCGGTGGTCCGGCAGCGGGAGGAGAACTTCCGGAGGAATTGCCCGTTGTAAATGTGGATGATACCGAAAGGCTTTTGCAGGATGAGGAACTGGAAAAGGCTCTGGCTCTTCTGGCAAAAGAAGATGAAACGGCAGCGGCAATTTATGCGGACAGGCAGCTCTATCCGGAAGAACTGCTGGCAGCGTTTTTGGGGAATCCGGAAATGGCGGATTTTGTGATGGGTTATCCTGCCGCGGAAAAGAAAGCTGTGGGAGGGTTTACGCAGGAAGAAGCAGAGGAGGAGTTTCCCCTTTTCTTACAGTGGGACAGCCGCTGGGGATATGCGCCCTATGGGGAAAGTAATATCGGAATTGCCGGCTGCGCGCCTACCTGCCTGTCCATGGTGATCTTTTCTCTGACAAAGAATATGGAAGCCACACCGGATAAACTGGGAGAGTACAGTATGCGGAATGGACATTATGTGGAAGGGATCGGAACCGCGTGGACGCTCTTTGACGCCGCCGGCGCGGAATACGGCCTGACAGTGCGGGAGTTGGGGCTGGATGAAGAAGAGATCAAAAACTGTTTAGACGGGGGAGGCATGGTGATACTCAGTATGCGCCCCGGAGATTTTACTACATCCGGCCATTTTATCGTGGTGAGAGGATACGACGCGGCCGGGTTTTATGTCAATGATCCCAACAGCATGGAAAGAAGCGGGATGCAGTGGAGCTATGAAAAGCTGAAATATCAGATAAAGAACATATGGGGCTTTTATTCTTAACACAGTTCAATAGAGGCTTTCCACGTCCGAAATTACATTGTTCTCTACCTGAAAACGCCACAGACCTCCATAGGGTGCTGGTCTGTGCTCCGTCATGTAATAGGCACCGTCGATGCTGGTGATGTAATAGGGAGTGCCGTCGGTAAGAAAATAGTCGAAGATTTCTTCGAACTCTCCTTCAGCCAGACTGTTTAAATCCGTGGTGCGCAGTATGGTGGCGTATTCAGGATTGCCGGAAATATCCGTGGAAACGGTGATATAGTAATAGTCCTGTATGGGAGCCAGCTGTATCATACCGGCCATGTTTTCCGGTACGGGATAACGCGCGAGAACCGTAAAATCCGACAGGCGGGCCTGCAGGATGCAGGAAGCGCCGGACACAAAATAAATGTCTTCGCCTGAAATGGTAAAAGAACGGACGTAGACACCGGCCAGCTCTTCTATGCTGCGGATCTCTGTCAGATATATGCGGTTATCTCCCTTTTCCCGGCGGAATAAGTACATTTCGCCGGTTGTGGAGCTCCAGGCGTAAAAGGTGTCGGTGGGCTCATGGTAAACGATGTAGTGGGGACGGCTGCCAATCTCGGAAAAGGTCTGGGTAAGGACAAAATTTTCTCCCATTTTTTCAAAGACGAGGATACGGTTATTTTCCGTGTCGTCCGCCAGATAGACCAGGCCGTCACTGGCCAGAGTGTGGCCGCGGAAGATCTGGTCCGTCATAACGTTCCATTCGGTGAGCGGATCGGTCAGGTTGTCGTGGTAGATGATCTGATCGTGGTAACAGTCCACAAGAAAGTAAAGCTCTCCGAATTTCGCGAAAAAGGTGGGAATACAGAGCATGTCATACGTATTTTTGGGGTTAGGCGGAATCACTTCCGGAACGGACACCAGATCGGAAATGCGCAGATAGGAGTTTAGAGGCGTTTCTTCCTCCGCAAAGACGCTCCAAGCGCGGTAGGATAAAGCCGAGATTGGAAAATTTTCAGTTCGGCTGCGGGAACCTCCGTCCGGGAAAGTGCCGTCGGAACGGGAGAAGAGGAAAAACCCAAAAGCCGCCAGACCTATGAACTCCAGAAACCCAAAAATCATCATGTATTTTCCCATGCGAGACATTTTCAAATCCCTCCTGCAAGTCAGGTTCAGTCAAAATTCAGTCAAATTTTTCTTTCAGAAGCAATCCCATTGTAGCATAGGCCGGAGGAAACTGCCAGAAAGATTTCCCGAAAGGATTCCGCAAATTTTTCAAAAGATTCCGCAAATGCACAGATTTCCTGAAAATCTTCCGCAGACAGTTTAGGAAAATTTCCGTGAACGGGAAAATAAAAAGCCGTTGCAAAAGACATGCGGCTATGATAAAATGAGAGAAGTGGCAATGACAAAAAAATAACAATCATTGCGGGATCCTGAAAATGCAAAGACGGAGGAAAGACAAATGGCAAGAAAAGTAGTATTGGCCGGTGCATGCCGGACGGCGATAGGCACCATGGGCGGCTCCCTGAGCACCACCCCTGTAGTGGAGCTGGGGGCGATCGTTATGAAGGAAGCGTTAAAGAGAGCGGGAGTTGCTCCCGAAGCGGTGGATCAGGTATACATGGGCTGCGTAATCCAGGCGGCACAGGGACAGAACGTAGCGCGCCAGGCTTCCATTAAGGCAGGGCTTCCGATTGAGGTACCTGCAGTGACCATGAACGTGGTCTGCGGTTCCGGGTTGAACTGTGTCAATCAGGCAGCGCAGATGATCATGGCCGGTGAAGCTGACATCGTGGTAGCAGGCGGTATGGAAAATATGTCCATGGCTCCGTACGCAATCCCCCAGGCCCGTTACGGATACAGAATGAACAACGGCACGCTGGTAGATACCATGATCAAGGATGCATTGTGGGATGCCTTTAATGATTATCATATGATTAAGACCGCGGACAATATCTGCGAGGAGTGGGGACTTACCAGAGAAGAGCTGGACGAGTTCGCTTTAAAGAGCCAGCAGAAGGCGGAGGCCGCACAGGCTTCCGGCGCTTTTGACGCGGAGATCGTACCCGTGGAAGTGAAGAAAAAGAAAGAGACCATTATATTTAATAAGGATGAAGGTCCCCGTCCCGGTTCCACCATGGAGGGCCTGGCAAAGCTGCGTCCCATTAATCCGGGAGGCTTCGTAACCGCGGGCAACGCTTCCGGTATCAACGACGGCGCTGCGGCTGTTGTGGTTATGAGCGAGGAAAAGGCTAAGGAGCTGGGCGTAAAACCCATGGCTACCTATGTAGCGGGCGCACTGGCAGGCGTAAGACCGGAAGTAATGGGTATCGGTCCCGTGGCTTCCACCAGGAAGGTACTGGCTAAGACAGGCATGAAGATCGAGGATTTTGACATTATCGAGGCAAATGAAGCCTTTGCGGCGCAGTCCGTGGCGGTAGGCAGAGAGCTGGGCATCGATGTGGACAGACAGCTGAATCCCAATGGCGGCGCGATCGCGCTGGGACACCCGGTAGGCGCTTCCGGCTGCCGTATCTTAGTCACCCTGCTGCATGAGATGCAGGCAAGGGGCGCAAAGACCGGACTTGCGACGCTGTGTATCGGCGGCGGTATGGGCTGCTCCACCATTGTAAAGATCGAAGACTGACAACAGGCAGACGGCAGACCGGAAGAAGAAAACAACGGAGGCTGAATATGGAATACGTACTTTATGAACAAAAAGGACAGACGGCAATCATTACGATCAACCGGGAGAAAGCGTTAAATGCGTTGAACTCCCAGGTTCTGGAAGAACTGGATGCCACCCTGGATGCGGTGGATCTGGATGTGGTGAGATGCCTGATCTTAACGGGAGCTGGCCAGAAATCTTTTGTGGCCGGTGCCGATATTGGAGAAATGAGCACGCTGACAAAAGCGGAGGGAGAAGCTTTCGGCAAGAAAGGGAATGATGTGTTCCGCAAGCTGGAAACTTTTCCCATTCCTGTTATCGCGGCAGTGAATGGCTTTGCCCTGGGCGGCGGCTGTGAGATTTCCATGAGCTGCGACATCAGGCTCTGCTCCGACAATGCTGTGTTCGGACAGCCTGAAACAGGACTGGGTATCACACCCGGCTTCGGCGGGACACAGAGGCTGGCCCGTCTGGTGGGCGCAGGCATGGCAAAGCAGATGATCTATACCGCAAGAAACATCAAAGCGGACGAGGCGCTTCGCATCGGACTTGTCAATGCGGTCTATCCCCAGGAGGAGCTGCTTCCCGCGGCGGAAAAAATGGCGGCAACGATCGCGAAGAACGCGCCCATCGCGGTTCGCAACTGCAAGAAGGCGATCAACGAGGGCCTGGATCTGAATATGGACGAAGCTGTCGCGTTGGAGGAGAAGCTGTTCGGTGACTGCTTCGAGACCGAAGACCAGAAATACGGTATGGCATTTTTCCTTGACAAGAACAAGGAAAAAGTAAAGGAACCTTTTAAAAACTGCTGATTATAAAGTGATGATCATAAGGAGGAATTACAATGAAAGTTGGTGTTATCGGGGCGGGCACTATGGGTGCCGGAATCGCGCAGGCATTTGCAATGACGGATGGTTATGACGTATGTCTCTGCGATATTAAGCAGGAATTTGCTGATGGCGGAAAGGCCAGGATCTTAAAGAACTTAAATTTCCTGGTAGGAAAGGAGAAGATCACCCAGGAGAAGGCGGATGCTGTTGCGGCTAAGATCGTAACCGGTTTAAAGGACATCTGTACCGACTGTGATCTGGTGATCGAGGTGGCACCTGAGAATATGCAGATCAAGAAGACTACCTTTAAGGAGCTGCAGGACATTGTAAAGCCTGACTGCATTTTCGCCACCAATACCTCTTCTTTGTCCATTACGGAAATCGGGGCTGGTCTGGACAGACCTATGATCGGTATGCATTTCTTTAATCCAGCGGACAGGATGAAGCTGGTAGAAGTGATCGCCGGTGAAAATACGCCCGGGGAACTGGTTGAAAAGATTAAGAGCATTGCCGTTGAGATCGGCAAGACTCCCGTAGAAGTAAAAGAGGCTCCCGGATTTGTGGTAAACAGGATCCTGATCCCCATGATCAACGAGGCAATCGGTATTTACGCCGACGGTATCGCAAGTGTTTCCGATATTGACGAGGCGATGAAGCTGGGTGCTTCCCATCCCATGGGCCCCCTGGCTTTAGGAGATCTGGTAGGTCTGGACATTGTACTGGCCATTATGGAGGTACTGCAGAACGAAACCGGAGATCCCAAGTATCGTCCTCATCCCCTGTTGAGAAAGATGGTACGTGCGGGCAAGCTGGGAAAGAAGACCGGCAAGGGATTCTACGATTACGCAAAATAATGATGAAATAAAACAGATATGGAGGAAATGAGATCATGGATTTTGCTTTGAAAAAAGAACATGAAATGGCAAGAGCTCTTTTTAAAGAGTTTGCTGAAAAAGAAGTAAAGCCCCTGGCACAGGAGGTTGACGAAACCGAGGAGTTTCCCCGGGCTACCGTGGAGAAAATGGCAAAATTAGGTTTCCTTGGCATTCCCGTTCCCAAGGAGTACGGCGGACAGGGCTGTGATCCGCTTACTTATGTGATGTGCGTAGAAGAACTTTCCAAAGTCTGCGGCACTACCGGCGTTATTGTTTCCGCGCATACTTCCCTCTGCTGTGATCCGATCCAGACTTTCGGTACGGAAGAGCAGAAGCAGAAATATCTGGTTCCCCTTGCAAAGGGTGAGAAGTTAGGCGCTTTCGGACTGACCGAGCCCGGTGCCGGAACCGACGCCCAGGGGCAGCAGACCAAGGCTGTGGAAGACGGCGACAGCTATGTGATCAACGGCTCCAAGATCTTCATTACCAACGGTAAGGAAGCGGATGTATACGTTATCTTCGCGGTGACCGGTATGATAGAAAAGCGCGGCAGGATGATCAAGGAGATTTCCGCGTTTATCGTAGAGAAGGGTACGCCCGGCTTTACTTTCGGTACCAAGGAGAAGAAAATGGGTATCCGCGGTTCATCCACCTATGAGCTGATTTTTACCGACTGCCGTGTGCCCAAAGAGAATCTCCTGGGTAAGCTGGGACAGGGCTTTAAGATTGCTATGCACACTCTGGACGGCGGACGTATCGGTATCGCTTCCCAGGCGCTGGGGATTGCGGAAGGCGCTCTGGAAAGAACCATTGCTTACACCAAGGAAAGAAAGCAGTTTGGAAAAACCATTGCGCAGCAGCAGAACACCCAGTTCCAGTTAGCCGATATGGCTACCAAGGTAGAGGCTGCAAAGCTTTTGGTCTACAAGGCCGCACTCGCTAAGGCAAATCAGAAGGAATACGGTTTTGAAGCTGCCCAGGCAAAGCTTTACGCCGCGGAAGTAGCCATGGAAGTGACCACCAAGGCTGTTCAGCTTCACGGCGGTTACGGTTACACCAGAGAATATGATGTAGAGCGTATGATGCGCGACGCCAAGATCACCGAGATTTACGAGGGTACCTCCGAGGTACAGCGTATGGTCATCTCCGCGGCGCTGTTGAAATAAGCCAACCGATACCATAAACAATCATAGAAGGAGTGAAGATACAATGAAAATCGTTGTTTGTATTAAGCAGGTACCCGATACAAAGGGCGGCGTAAAGTTCAATCCCGACGGTACGCTGGACAGAGGCGCCATGCTGACTATCATGAACCCTGATGATAAAGCAGGTCTGGAAGCGGCGCTGAGATTAAAAGATAAATACGGAGCAGAGGTAACGGTAATTACCATGGGACTTCCCAAGGCAGAGGATGTGCTGCGTGAGGCAATGGCCATGGGCGCGGATAAGGGCATTCTGGTAACGGACCGAGTACTGGGCGGCGCTGATACCTGGGCGACCAGCCAGACACTGGCGGGTGCTATCCGCAATCTGGAATATGATCTGATTATTACCGGCCGTCAGGCTATCGACGGTGATACCGCGCAGGTAGGTCCTCAGATTTCCGAGCACCTGGGAATCCCCGTTATTTCCTACGCGCAGAAAATTGAAATTGAAGGTGACAGTGTGATCGTAGAGCGGCAATTTGACGACAGGTATCATGTCTTAAAGGCAAAAATGCCCTGTCTGATCACGGCGTTAGCTGAATTGAATGAGCCCCGCTACATGACGCCCGGCGGTATCTTCGATGCCGTAAAGGCTGATATTACCGTTTGGGGCAGAGCCAATCTGGTAGATGTAGACGATTCCAATTTGGGTCTGAAGGGTTCTCCCACCCAGATAGCAAAGGCTTCCGATAAGGTAAGAAAGGGCGCGGGCGAAAAGGTGAACTTGGATCCCGCGGAGTCCGTGGATTATATTGTCGGCAAATTAAAAGAGAAGCATGTCATCTAAATGTGAGAATGAACTTGCCGCTTAGGCGGCAGAAAGCGAGGAAATGATGAGTTTAGAAGAATATAAAGGCGTATTTGTCTTTGCGCAGCAGGTGGACAATGAGATCAGTGGTATTGCGCTGGAACTGATCGGCAAAGGCAAAAGTCTGGCAAACGATTTAGGTACTGAAGTGACCGCGGTCCTGGTGGGCAGCGGTGTAAAGGGACTGACGGACGAGTTGGGAGCATACGGCGCGGACAGAGTTATCGTTGTGGATGATCCCGAATTAAAGGAATACAGGACCGAGCCTTACGCGCATGCACTGGCTTCCGTGATCGAAAAGTACAAACCTGAGATCTTCCTGGTAGGCGCGACCGCTATCGGACGTGATCTGGGCCCCCGTGTATCCGCGAGGATCCATACCGGATTGACGGCTGACTGTACCCAGCTGGACATCGGCGATTTCCCGCTGGCTCCTGTTCCCGGAAAAGAGCAGAAGCACAACCAGCTGCTGATGACCCGTCCCGCTTTCGGCGGCAATACCATCGCTACGATCGCGTGTCCGGATTTCCGGCCTCAGATGGCAACCGTTCGTCCCGGCGTTATGCAGAAGCTTCCTAAGGAAGAGGGCAGGAAGGCAGTTGTAGAGGAGTTCAATCCCGGATTCACTCCTGACAACAAGTATGTGGAGATCCTGAAGGTGGTAAAGGCCGTTACCGACACCGTAGATATTATGGATGCCAAGATTCTGGTATCTGGCGGACGTGGCGTAGGCAGTCCCGAAAACTTTAAGCTGTTGGACGATCTGGCAGAAGTTCTGGGCGCTACCGTAAGCTGCTCCCGCGCGGTTGTGGACGCGGGATGGAAGCCCAAGGATCTGCAGGTAGGACAGACCGGCAAGACCGTCCGTCCCAATGTGTATTTCGCAATCGGTATTTCCGGCGCTATCCAGCATTTGGCAGGTATGGAGGAATCGGATATTATCATAGCGATCAATAAGGACGAGACCGCTCCCATCTTTGAGGTGGCAGACTACGGTATTGTAGGCGACTTAAACAAGATCGTGCCGCTCCTGACAGAGAAGCTGAAAGCGGAAATGGCTGCAAAGTAATTTCCGATAGGAGATTAGGCCGGTATTGGCACAACTGAAATGGTCAGATGAGGTGGCCGAAAAGCAGATGCAATAAGCACCGGCTTTTCGGCCATTTGACAAATAAGGTGCTTTTGGAAAGAAAGGAAAGGCATGGAACGGATAGAAGCGTCAGGTATCGCGAGCGCGTACGGAAAAAGGCAGGTCCTGCGGAATGTGAACATTTCAGCCAAAGCGGGGGAATGCGTGGGCTTGGCCGGGGCAAACGGCTGCGGCAAATCCACCCTGCTCAATATCCTGTCCGGTATGCGCAAGGCATATACCGGCAGACTGCTCTTTGACGGACAGCCCGCCTGTGAACAGCTTTTTTTACGCTATACCGGGTATGTGCCCCAGGACGGGCATCTGATAGAAGAACTGACGGTCAGAGACAATCTGCTGCTCTGGTACGAGGATAAGAAAACGCTAAAGGCGGCGTTAGAGGGGCCGCTTTTGAGCCGCTTAGGACTGGCCGAGCTGGCGGGAAGCCGCGTAGGCAGGCTTTCCGGCGGACAAAAGAAGAGAGTCAGCATCGGCTGCGCCCTGGTCGGCGCGCCCCCTGTTCTGCTTTTGGATGAACCTGCCGCCGCGCTGGATATGCCGGGGAGAATGGAAGTGCGGACCTATTTGCAGGAATTTAAGAAAATGGGAGGCACTGTCCTCATGGCAACCCATGAGGAGGGAGATCTGGAGATCTGCGACAAGGTATATGTATTAAAGGACGGAGTCAGCAGGGAAATTCCGGTATCCCTGCGGGGCCGGGCACTGATGGAGGTATTGTGAAAGGGAGGAAGTTACAATGAAAGCTTCAAAAGCATGGCTTTTAGGAGGCATTGCCGCCGGCGTATTGGCGGTGGGAACAGGAGGATTTTTGACCTATCATTTTCTCTTTAGGACGCCGGAGGCCAGGCTGATCAGGGGAATTACCGATATGGTGAAACAGACGGAGGAGTACCGGAATCCGGTCTGGGAAGAGATCGGTCTTGCAGAGATGCTGCAGGAGAGACAGGAAAGCGGCGCACAGGATGCTTCTTTCAATATCACGCTGCCGGGAATAAAAGAGCTGCCTACTATAGGCGTGGATATACAGAGCAGCTACAGCTATGAGGAGCAAGCCTGGCAGAGCGGTATCAGGCTCAGTGCCTACAATGTGGAATTGATGCAGCTGGACCTGACGGCAGCGGACAATATCCTCTACCTGGAACTGCCCACGGTATTTTCTGATACATATGCGGTCAATTTTTCTACGCTGGGAAAGGATTATCAGAACAGTGTCTGGGCGCAGCTTTTAGGGGAAGATCTGTTGGATGAGGATTTCAGCTATGACTTCTTTGGAGAAGCTTCCCCCGAAGAGGAAGAGGAAAACAGGGAAGCGTTAAGACAGGAGCTGATCCAGGTCTTTAGCCGGGATCTGGAACGGATCAAGGAAAGTATGCTTATCGAAGAGAGCGGGGAGCAGAAAGAAATAGAGCGAAGCGGAAAAGAAGTGGTCTGCGAGGGAATCCTGCTGACTCTGGATCAAAACGATGTGAACAGGCTTTTGCAGGACCTTGGGGAAACCGTGATCGAGAGCGATTATCTGGAAGAAAAGCTGGAGCAGGTTCTGGGCAAAGACGGCAATATAGCGGAATTTCAGAACGAGCTGAAAAAGAATTTGGAGCTTGAACTGAAAGAGGACATCCGGTTGTGCTTTTATCTGGATAATAAGGACAGGATCCTGGCGGTAGAAACGGTGGAGGACATGGAAATGAAAACCTCTGACGGCAGAACGGAGACGCTGGGGACAGCTTTAATGTTTACCGGAGCAGAACGGCCGCTGGACTGTATCGAAGGGGAAATTTCCATAGAAGAGGACGAAAACCGTTATGTCCTGGCGCTTACAAGAGAAGCGGAGCTTTACGGCGGGGAGAGGACATATTCCCTTGAGGCCGATCTGAGCAGAGAAGACAGTGAGGACTGTATCCATGTCGAGTATCGAAACGACTGGGATACGGACGCCAAAGAATTTGACGTAGAGCTGATGCTGGAAACGCCGGACAACACCGCGTCGCTTGCGGCGGAGGGCGTACTGGAAGAGATAGAGAAGGGAAAGAGCTGTTCTTTCGAGATAGGAAAACTGAATGTACTTGTAGACGGAGAAGATGTGCTGGTAATGTCCGGCAGCATGAGCCTTGCCCCCTATACGGAGAAAATCACGGTGCCGGAGGGCGCCAAAGACTTTTTTAAATTAAATGAGCTGGAGCTCTACGGTATGCTTATGGAGCTGCAGGGGGCTTCTAATGGACTGGGATTATAACAGATGAGGCGGTTCTGTATCTGGCTGAAAACAGAATATAAGAGGGCGGTATTCCTGCTGCCCTCCCTTTTGAAAAGGGCGGTATTGGTTTTGCTGGGAATCGGTCTGCTGATTTTTTGCGCGCAAAAATGGATGGAGACAAAAAACGGCGGGAGCATGATACAAGTGGGATATACGGCCGACGACAACCCGCTCACCGATCTGGCAGTATCCTATGTGGAAAATATGGAGTCCGTAAGGAGCTTTTGCAGGCTGCTGCCTGTCACGGAAGAGGCGGGAAAAGAAAAACTGCGGCAGGGAGAGCTGACAGCGCTTATCGTGCTGCCGGAGCATGCGGTGGAGGGTATTCTGGACGGAGAAAATATACCGGGCAGACTCTATCTTTCCGAGCAGGCAAAGCCCCTGGGTGTTTTGTTTGAAGAACTGGCCGAAGCGGGTGTGGGGCTGCTGCAGACAGCGCAGGCAGAAATATATGCTTCGGACAGCCTGACAGAAAAGTTCGGAGAGGGCAGAGAAGCTTTGGCCGGTATGTACCGGGAAATAGATGCGTTCAATCTCAACCTGGTGATGAACAGGGAGGAATATTTTCGACGGCGCAGCCTTTCCCCTATAGGAAACCAAAGCCTTGCGGTTTACTACGGCAGCGCGCTACTCACCCTTTGGCTGCTGGGTTCGGGACTCTTTTTCGGGGCCTATCTGAAAAGAGATATAAGGGAGCAGACCATGCTCCTGTTCAGAAGAAGGATCCCGCTGTGGGCGCAGCTGGCGGGCAGGAGTCTGGTCACTGTGCTGCTGCTGTGCTTTCTGGGCGGACTGACGGCACTCCTTTTGCTGCTGCCCGGGATAAGGGAAAATCTGCGCCCGGTCTGGAGTCTGCAGGCCTGCGGGCTTTTGCTTTTGGGCCTTTGCTGTGGGGCGGCTTTTCTGCAGCTACTCTATTTACTGGCGGATTCTCCGGCGGCAGCGGTCCTGCTCCTGGGGACAGCGGTGCTGTTTATGGGGTATGTTTCAGGCTGCTTTTTACCCTCCGCGCTTCTGCCTGAAGTGGTGGAGAGACTGGCGTTTCTTTCGCCCGCCTCCTATCTCAAGGAGGTCTTTGTGCTGCTGTTTACGGGAAACCTGGAGAACGCCGGCAGAACTGCCGCAGGGCTGACAGTGTTTACGGGACTGTTCTATCTGGCGGGCTGCGCGGTATCGCAGATGCAGAAAAGAAGGAGGGCCGGTCTGTGAAAAAAGCGCTGCTCCTCTTTCGGATATTGACCAAAAGAATGCTTCTGGAAAAGAGCGTGTGGATCACGCTGGTGCTTACCGTATGCGTGACGGCAGGGATCGTAAAGGCGGAAAGCGTTTCCAGGACGGTCATCTTTGCCGCCGTTTACGCCAAGGATTCCGGTCTGGCAGAGCAGCTTGCCACACACGAGGGGCTGGTCTGTTTTGTCCCCTGTGAGAGTGCGGAAGAGGTAAAACAAAATGTGATAAAGGGAAAGGCGGAATGCGGTTATGTTCTCGGAGAAGACCTGCTGAAAGAGATTGCCGCGGGAAGGGGCTATTGGAGCATAGAGGTCTGGGAACGAGGCGATTCCGCCGTGACTTACGTGATAGATGAAATCCTGTTTGAAACGCTGTTTTCGGAAATAGCCGTAGAGTGGTACGGAAAATATATCGCAGAACATCCGGCTTTCCAAAACACGGCGCAGGCGCTGGGAAAGGAGTCGCTGCAGACCGCCGCAAAAGAGGCATTTTTAGAAAAGCTTGAGGACGGAAGTACCTTTACCCTGGAAAGCAGCCGGCTGGAGGGCGGCTTAGAGGCGGCAAAGGAAGATAAGAGGACGTATCCCGTACCGGCAGGGGTGGGGCTGTGCATTCTGCTCTGTGTGCTGGCCGGGACGGCCAAAGCCCTGGAGGACGTTAGAAAGGGGCGGTTTTACAGACAGCCGGCCGCTTGGGTGCGGGCGCTTACCATAGGACTTCCTACCATGCTGGGTTATGGTGCCGGTGTTGTCACTATCTGGCTGGCGGATAAAAGTCTGCTGACGCTGTCTATGGCGGGCGTTTTACTTGGAATCGCGGTATTGGGAACGGGGGTTGGTATGCTTCTGGTTCTGCCAGCGGGCAGGCTGCGCGCCCGAAATGGGAGCCGGCGTTAGCGGCTTGATTTTTCAGCATGTTAGTGTTATTATTTTAACCATGGAATCCTTACAGAATTAGGAAAGAAAATGCCGTTCTGGCGGCAGAATGGAGATGGAAATATGAAAAAGGGATTTGATGAACTGATCGCGAAAGTGAACGAGTGCGGAATGAAAAAAGTGGCTGTTTCCGTAGCCCAGGACGAAGCGGTGCTGGAAGCGGTGGCCGAAGCAAAAAAGAGAGGGATCGCGGAAGCCATTTTGGTGGGTGATGAAGCGAAAATAAGAGAAATTGCTTCTTCCATCGGTATGGATTTGACAGGCTATGAGATCATTGACGAGCCGGATATGATCCAGGCGTCCTTAAAGGCGGTAAAGCTGGCTCACGAAGGCAAGGCTGACATGTACATGAAAGGGCTGATCGACACCAAGAATTTCCTCAAGAGTGTATTGGACAAGGAAGTGGGGCTGCGTACCGGCGGCGTGCTTTCCCATGTCTGCGTATTTGATATTCCGGCCATTGACCAGCTGCTCTTCTTAACCGACGTGGCGTTTATGACCTACCCCACGCTGGAGGACAAGGTACATATCATTCAGAATACGCTGCCTGTGGCAAAGGCCTGTGGTATCGACTGCCCGAAGATAGCTCCTTTAGCGGCGGTGGAAGTAGTGAATCCCAAAATGCCTGTAACTGTGGAGGCGGCGGAACTTACCCGTATGAACGAGGCGGGAGAGATCACCGGTTGTATCATTGACGGCCCCCTGTCTCTGGATCTGGCGGTGGATCCGGAAGCGGCGAAGCACAAGGGCGCTACAAACAGGAAGATTCAGGGCGATGCGGACATTCTGCTCTTCCCCGACATTCATGCAGGCAATCTGACCTACAAGGCAATCGTGCATATGGTACCCGGCGTAAAGAACGGCTGTATCTTAACCGGTACCAAGGTGCCCGTTATTTTGACCAGCCGCTCCGATACCTTTGAGACCAAGGTAAATTCCATGGCTCTGGCGGCGGTGGTTGCGGAAGAAATGAGTAAGAACAAATAAATATCCGGAGGAAAAGAAGATGGCAGTGAAAAGTTTGATCATTAATCCCGGTTCCACCTCCACCAAGATCGGTGTATTTGAGGATGAGACCTTATTGTTTGAGGAAACCCTGCGGCACAGTACCGAGGAGATTGCCCGCTATGCTTCCATTGTGGATCAGAAGGATTTCCGTAAACAGATCATCACGGACCTGCTCAGTGAAAAGCAGTTTGACTTACGATCTTTAGATGTAGTAGTGGGGCGGGGCGGTATGTTAAAGCCCATTCCCGGCGGCACTTACGCGGTAACGGAAGAGCTGCTGCAGGATCTGATCGCGGGGAGGCAGGGACAGCACGCCTCCAATCTGGGCGGTATCCTGGCAAAGGAGATCGGAGACAGTCTGGGGATTCCCTCCTATATCGTGGATCCGGTTGTGGTGGACGAGCTGCAGGCAGTAGCAAGGTATTCCGGTGTACCGGAACTGCCCCGTACCAGCGTATTTCACGCGCTGAATCAAAAGGCGGTGGCAAAGCGCTATGCCAAAGAGGTTGGAAAGCCCTATGAGTCCCTGCGTCTGATCGTGGTGCATATGGGCGGCGGCGTGTCCGTGGGCGCTCATATAGGCGGCAAGGTCGTGGATGTATTTAACGCATTGGACGGGGACGGCGCTTTTTCTCCCGAAAGAGCCGGCGCGGTACCCTCCGGCGCTCTGGTAAAAATGTGTTTCTCCGGCAAATATACGGAGAAAGAGGTATACGGCAAGCTGGTGGGCAAGGGCGGCTTTAACGCTTATCTTGGCACCAACGATATGCGTACGGTGACTAAAATGGCAAATGAGGGAGATGTCCATGCGGCGGAGGTAAAAGAAGCCTTTCTGTATCAGGTAGCGAAGGATATTGGCTCCATGGCCTGCGTCCTGGAGGGAAAGGTGGATCAGATCATCGTAACCGGCGGTATTGCCTACGGGGAAGACGTGATCGCCAATCTCAAGGAGAAAGCCGGATGGATCGCGCCCTTTACGGTATATCCCGGAGAGGATGAACTGCTGGCCCTGGCACAGGGTGCGCTGCGCGTGATCAATGGCGAGGAGAAGGCAAAGGAATATTAAATATAGGCAGTAAAGCAGAAACCGCGGTCTTAGCCGCGGTTTTTTCTGTATTCTCTGGGAGATATTCCGTATTCTTTTTTAAACAGGTCCTTAAAGTAGCCGCTGCTGCCAAAACCGTATTCCAGCGCGATGTCCGTGATGCTTTTGGAGGTATCTAACAGGGCGGCCGCGGCGTGTTTTAAGCGGATATAGTTCAGATATTCCTTGAATCCCATACCCGTGAGCAGCTTGAACTTGCGGGAAAAATAAGTGACGCTTAAGCCGGCGGCGTCCGCTGCTTCCTGCAGCGTCAGAGGTTTTTGAAAATTTCTGTAGATATATTTGGCGGCGCTCATGATGTCGGCGTCCCTGGCATTGACCAGGTCCGGTTCCTCTTCGGAAATGACGCTGTGGCGGCAAAGCAGCAACAGCAGTTCGTTTAAAAAGCAGGTCATGAAAGAGGGGGAATGCTTATCCCCTTTCCTGCTTTCCGCCAGCATCCTGAAAAGCAGGGCCTCAAATTCTTCCTGATACAGAGAGGGAACCGATCCCCGCAGGGAATGGCGGGGAGGCATATGCTCTTCCCCCTGATAGGCAAACAGCTGCGGCAGCAGGAAGCCCTCTTTAAAATAGAGGGCCGCGATCTCGCAGGGCGTATCCGGATAGTAGAGGGAATGATGCAGATCTCCGGGAGCGATCAGCACAAAGTCGCCCTTTTCCAGAGAGTAAAAGGTGTCCTTTAACAGATAGCGGCAGCGGCCGGAAAACAGATAAAAAATCTCGTAGTATAGATGATAGTGGTCCGGCTGCAGGGGAGACTCGGCGCCTCGCCTGCCTGTTGTAACGCGGATCTGGGAAATGTCTTTGTTGTTATGGGGTGTAAATTGCTGGTTCATGGCCGCCTCCCTCTTACCCTTTATTATATCGAAACGCCCCGCCTGAGCGCAATAGATTTTCCAATCTTATTTTCATAGTGCGTTTGACTTGTAAGAGAAGCCGTATTTTGTTATAATATAAAAGTTCTTTATGGTACTGTTGTAAAGGAGGGTTTGCCATGAACGAAGTATTGCGGAGTATTGAAAAAAGGAGTTCCACCAGAGGATACACTGATGAAAAGCTCACCAAAGAGGAATTAAAGCAGTTGATCCTGGCAGGGCTGCAGGCCCCTACGGCTGCCAATAAACAGGAAATCCACATTACCGTGGTGGAGGGGAACAATCCCATCCTGGGAGAGATCGAAGATGTAAAAAATAAAGAGCGGGGCATTGAAAATCCGCCCCACAATTTTTATTATGAGGCGCCTGTGGTTCTGATGCTGAGCGCGGACGAGAGCTTTTACTGGAGCCCCTTAGACGCCGGTATCGCAGTGGAAAACATTGCGCTGGCGGCTCAGAGTATGGGACTGGGCAGTCTGATCATCGGCTGTATCAAGGATGCCATGCGGGGTGAGAAGAAAGCACACTTTGCCGAAGCGCTGCAGCTTCCGGCGGGCTATGAGTTTCAGATAGCGATAGCGTTAGGACATAAGGGAACGGAAAAAGAGCCTCACGAATACAGCTGGGAGAAAAATGTAACCTGTCTGTAGGAGGATGACAAGCGGATATAAGAGATAAAGGAAATAAAAGGATAAAAAAGAAAAAGAAACAGCCGGCAAAGCTAAGGATGTGCGCTCCACACCGCTCTGCCGGCTGCTTTTATTTACAGAAAGAAATGTATTCCCTACAGGGGAAATTTGAAATACCGCTTTGCGTTGTTGTAGGAAATATCCTTTACGATTTCGGAGAGGATCTCCATATCCGCAGGAAATTCACCGTTTTCCACCCAAGTTCCCAGCAGATTGCAGAGGATGCGGCGGAAATATTCATGCCTGGTATAGGAGAGGAAGCTCCTGGAGTCGGTCAGCATCCCTACGAAGCCGGAAAGATTCCCCAGGTTGGCAAGGGAGGTCATCTGATCCACCATACCGGTCTTGTGATCGTTGAACCACCATGCGCTGCCCTGCTGGATCTTGGCAACGGCAGTGGAATCCTGGAAGCAGCCCAGAATGGTGCCGATCGCCTGGTTGTCGTTGGGATTCAAGGAATAGATTACCGTCCGGGGCAGCTTGTCGTTTTGATTTAACGCGTTTAAGAAGTCCGCCATCTGGGAACTGGGCGCGTAATTGTTGATACAGTCATAACCGGTATCGGGGCCCAGCTTTTCATACATCAGGGTATTGTTGTCACGCTTACAGCCGTAGTGTAGCTGCATAGCCCAGTCCAGCTCGTGGTATTGTTCGCCCACAAAGAGCATGAAAGCGGTCTTGAATTTTAATTCCTCCTCTTTGGTAAGAGGAATGCGGTTCCGTCTCTTTAAGAAAATGGCTTCCACGTCGTCTTCGGAAGCGGGGCAGTACATCACATATTCCAGAGCGTGGTCGGATACATTGCACCCCATGGAAGCAAAGAAAGCCATGCGCTTTTTCAAGGCTGTCTTTAACGCCTCAAAGGTAGTGATCTCAGGCATATCCGAGACAGCGGCCAGCTTATCCAGATAATCCAGATAATCGGGCTTCTCAATGTTCATGGCCTTGTCGGGACGCCATGCGGGCAGGACTTTGACTTCAAAAGAAGCATCTTCCGCGATCTTCTTATGCCATTCCAGGCTGTCAACAGGATCGTCGGTGGTGCAGATAAGGGTGACGTTGGAATTACGGATGATATTGCGCACGCTCATAGAAGGGTCAGAGAGCTTGGCATTGCAGAGATTCCAGACCTCCTCCGCAGTATTTTTATTTAAAGCGCCATGATAGCCGAAATAACGCTGCAGCTCCAGGTGGCTCCAGTGATAGAGGGGATTGCCTATGGCCTTGCCTAAGCATTCGGCCCATTTGAAAAATTTCTCCTTGTCGGAAGCGTCTCCGGTAATGTACTTTTCATCCACGCCGCAGGAACGCATAAAGCGCCATTTATAATGGTCGCCGCCCAGCCAGACCTGGGTGATATTGTCAAATTTGCGGTCTTCCGCGATCTCTTTGGGATTGATGTGGCAATGATAGTCCAGAACAGGCGTCTTTTCAGCATAGTCGTGGAAAAGAGTTTTGGCGGTCTCATTGTCCAGTAAAAAATCCTTGTCCATAAATGTTTTCATTTTCCTACCTCCGTTTGCTTGTGATGCATATGTTTGCCGGCGGTGCCGGATTACTGCAGCAGTGTAGTTCCTCTTTGGATGATCTCTCCGGAGAAGACAGTTTTTTTAGGCATTTCCTCACCGTTTAAAATACCCATCAACGTGGTGATCAGATGCTGGCAGAGAGTTTCCAGTCTGTTGTCGATGGAGGTCAGCTCCGGCTCGCAGCAGGTGGCCAGAAGAGAGTTGTTGTAACCGATGATGGAAAGGTCTTCGGGTATTTTCAGGCCGTTCTGCAGGGCGTACTTTACCGCGCCCAGGGCCAGGTTGTCGTCTGCCGCGATAACGCCGTCGAAAGACAGGCCGCATTGGCTGGCTTCGGTCAGCTGCTTGGCCATGGCGTGAATGTCCTCATGGGAGCCCTTATAAAACTGCATCCGGAGCCCGTTCTGAAAGATGCCCGCCTCCTCCATGGCGGCTCTGTAACCCGCCAGTTTGCGCTTGCCGCTGTAAGAAAAGGAGTTGTAAAAGTAGAGGATCTCCTTTCTGCCGGAGGCGATCATCTGCGCGGTGGCTTTATACATGGAAGTATAATCGTCGGAAACGATGCTGTATACATTGGGCGCCTCCAGGGCCGCGTTTAAGAGCATGACGGGAACCACGGAAGCGGCGTCACAGATGTAGCGGTTGTCTTCCTCCTTTTCGTAGATGAAATTGGAACCCACCAGGACAATGCTGTCCACTTTTTTGGAGATCAGCAGTTCCATGGACTGCTCTTTGGTATTCAGGTCGTAACCCGTACAGCATAAAAGGCTGTCATAGCCGTTGGAGCGTAAAAGCTGTTCAATATAATATACCGCTTTGGCCAGATACAGATCCGAAGAATCGGCGCACATGATACCGATGGTCTTCATGGTATTGAGCCCCAGTCCCCGCGCGAAAGCGTTGGGCGTGTACTCATATCGGTTGATGATGTCCATCACTTTTTTCTTGGTCTTTTCGCTGACGTTGCTGCTGCCGTTTAAAACACGGGACACTGTAGCAATCGAAACACCGGCTTTTTCAGAAATATCGTAAATCGTCATATTTGTCGTCATGGCTGCACCTGTACCTGAAATGTAAGCGGTTTCAGAAAAATTCTACAAAAATTATACTGGAACGGGGGAATAAAAGCAAGGGCAAATTTTTCCGAAAAAATCTCTCTCTTTTTAGATGAAATGTGGATATTGACGAAACCGGAAAAAAGAGGTAAAATTTTTCTGTAAGCCCTTACATAATAAAAGGCGGAAAACACGGGGCGGACAACAAAAATCTGAAAGCAGGAAAGGGTTGGGAGAAGGACAATGGAACGAATGAACAAAGCTTTAAGCGGCAAAAAGGAAAGACCTGTTAAAGTAGTGCAGTTTGGAGAAGGAAATTTCCTTCGCGGATTTGTGGATTACATGATCGATATAGCCAATGAATCCGGCAAATTTAACGGCGACATCGTACTGATCAAACCTATTGAATTTGGCAGCTTGGATATGTTCCATGAGCAGGACTGCCAGTATACCGTATCTTTAAGAGGCATCGTGGATGGAGAACCCAAGGTGTTGAACCGTGTGGTTACCAGCGTGGCCGATGTGGTGGATACCTACCGCGAGTACGACAAATATAACGATCTGGCAAAGCTGGATACCCTGCGCTTTGTAGTGTCCAATACCACCGAAGCGGGTATCGTGTTCAATCCCGAGGACAAATTTGAATTGAATCCTCCTATGACCTTCCCTGGAAAACTGACTAAATTCTTATATACCAGATATACCCATTTCAACGGCGCCATGGACAAGGGCCTGGTAATGCTTCCGGTAGAGCTGATCGACGATAACGGCATTATGCTGAAAAAGTGCGTGATGCAGCTGATCGAGCTGTGGGGACTGGAGGACGGCTTTAAAAAGTGGGTGGACGAAGCCTGCGTATTTACCTCCACCCTGGTGGACCGCATTATCACTGGCTATCCGAAGGACGAGGCGGAGTCCATTTGGGAGAGCCTCGGATACGAGGACAGGATCCTGGTAACCGGAGAACCCTTTGCGCTCTGGGTTATCGAAAGCGCCAAAGACATCAGCAGGGAGTTTCCTCTGCCTGACGCGGGGCTGCCCGTTATCTTTACCGATGACCAGAAGCCTTACAAGCAGCGTAAGGTGCGTATCTTAAACGGTGCCCATACTTCCTTTGTGCTGGCTTCCTATCTGGCCGGCAATGATATTGTACTGGAATCCATGCAGGACGATGACATCCGGAATTTCATGATGAAGACTATCTTCGACGAGGTGATTCCTACGCTGACGCTGCCTGAGAAGGAATTGAAGGATTTCGCCGAGGCGGTGATCACCCGGTTTAACAACCCTTATGTTAAACACGCGCTGCTCTCCATTTCCTTAAATTCCGTTTCCAAATGGCGCGCGAGATGTCTGCCCAGCCTCCTGGGATATGTGGAGAAATACGGAAAGCTGCCGGTACATCTGACTTTCTCCATTGCCGCTCTGATGGCATTCTATACCGGAAATGAGATCCGGGAGAAAGCGCTGATCGGACACCGTAACGGCGAGGAATACAAGATCATGGACGATATGCAGGTGCTGGAATTCTTTAAGGAAAACAGCGGTAAGGATACCAGAACCTTTGTGGAGGGCTATCTTTCCAACGAGGCGTTCCACGGCCAGGATCTGACAAAGGTAGCGGGACTTAGCGACGCGGTCTGCGGTTATCTGGATGATATTAAAGCAAACGGTATGAGGGCAGCATTATGCAGGACTTTATAAAAATCCATGAGAATGACAATGTGATCGTAGCCTTAAATCCCATTCCGGCAGGCAGGGTACTGACGATACCGGATAAAGGAGGCGAGGTAAGCGTGACGGCGGCGGAGGAAATCCCCGCGGGACACAAAATGGCTGTCCGCGACATTCCCGCCGGCGGAGAGGTCATTAAATACGGCTTCCGCATCGGCAACGCCAAAGAGGATATTCCCAAAGGCCGGTGGATACACACCCACAATATCAAAACGGCTCTGGGAGATCTGCTGGAGTACAGCTATGAGCCGGTAAAAGTCAATATACAGCCGGAAGAAGAGGCTTATTTTATGGGCTTTGAACGGCCGGACGGCAAGGTGGGAGTGCGCAACGAGATCTGGGTGATCCCTACGGTGGGCTGCGTCAACAACGTGGCGGCCGCTATTGCCAGGGAAGCCAATGCCTACGTGGAAGGAAGCGTGGAGGAGGTTATCGCCTTTCCCCATCCTTACGGCTGTTCCCAGATGGGGGATGACCAGGAACATACCCGTACCATTCTCGCGGACCTGATCAATCATCCCAACGCGGGCGGCGTACTGGTGTTGGGCCTGGGATGTGAAAACAGCAATATTGACGTATTGAAAGAATATATCGGCGAATATGATGAAAAAAGAGTTCGTTTTTTAGTGGCACAGGAAAGCGATGACGAGCTGGCGGACGGCGTGGCAGTCTGCAGGGAACTGATCGACTATGCCAAGGGGTTTACCCGCGCGAAGGTGGGCACCGGCAAGCTGATCGTAGGTATGAAATGCGGAGGCAGCGACGGTCTTTCCGGTATCACGGCCAATCCTTTGGTGGGACGGTTTTCCGATATGCTCACGGCCAGGGGCGGCACCACGATCCTGACGGAAGTACCTGAGATGTTCGGCGCGGAGACGCTTTTGATGAACCGTTGTGAAAACAAAGAGCTGTTTGACAAAACGGTGAAACTGATCAACGATTTTAAGAATTATTTTACCAGCCACAATCAGACCATATATGAAAATCCTTCTCCGGGAAACAAAAAGGGAGGGATCTCCACGTTGGAGGATAAGTCCTTAGGGTGTACCCAGAAATCCGGCAGCTCCTATGTGCGGGGCGTACTGGATTACGGAGAGAGGGTAAAGACTCCCGGACTGAATCTGCTCAGCGCTCCCGGAAATGACCTGGTAGCGGCCACCGCGCTGGCGGCGGCAGGAGCCCAGATCGTACTCTTTACAACGGGACGGGGAACGCCTTTTGCTTCTCCTGTTCCTACGGTGAAGATCTCTACCAATTCCAGGCTGGCTGGCAAAAAGTCCGGCTGGATCGATTTTAATGCAGGCGTGCTGGTGGAGGACGCCGATCCGGAGGAAACGGCCAGAAAATTCTTTGACTATGTGCTGGAGGTAGCCTCCGGTAAAAAAGTCCGCAGTGAGGAAGCGGGCTTCCATGATATGGCGATCTTTAAACAGGGCGTCACCTTGTAAGGAAGAAAACAGGAATGTCCGGCAGCAGGTTATTTTGGCCTTTTGCCGGACATTCTCCGCAGAGGGTGAAGAAAGAAGGGGTTTACATGAAGGTATTTTTGGAGCAGGCCCGCGATGGCGGACAGGAAGCGCTGAAGGATGCGGCGGAATTTGTAAAAATGCTGCCCAGGGACGAGGATGGAGTCTTTGTGGCCTTTCAGCCGGAAATGGATGTGTATGAAGCGGGCAGGCTGGTCTATCCCGTATACATGAAGTATGAGACACAGTACGGAAAGAAAGCGGGATACGCGGATATTGCGGCGCAGTTAAGCTGTCTGGGAAAGCGCTTGGAGAAAACCTATGGGACAAAACAGGCGGCGGATCTTCTGACGCTTTTGACCGACACCCTTTCGGAAATGAGTCCGGAAATATACGAACATTACAGAAGTATTCAGGATTTGTTGAAGGAGCAGGCAAAGCTCTTTGTCAGCAGGGAAAAGCTTCTCATGCGGCAGTTTCCCAAAGAGGAATTGCGGGACAGTCCCGAAAAGGAGAAGCTGCCGGACTTGCGCAGGGCAGGGGAGGCCCTGGTGTCGGCCTGTGAGAAGGAATTGCTCTCTACGGAAAAATACGAAGCGCTGGGGCGCTGTCTGCAGGAGGCAGGGTGAGGACTATGGATGTAAAATGTGTTATGCGCACCGCCAGGAGCGCTTCTATTGAGATCGCGGACGGAGGGAGATATTTTACAAAAGCCGCGTATGAGCTCTATGTAAACGGAGAATATTACGGAGAGGCTTCTGAGGTCATCAAAGGAATCTATGGCCTGAAGCCGGATACTCTTTATGAAGTTTCTGTCAGGGAAAAAGAAAAGGAACTGGGTTGTGTGAGCTTTCGTACCGAAGAAGAGTTTGTGACGCTGGACGTTAAAAAATTCGGCGCCAAGGGCGACGGCATACAGGACGATACCCATTTTATCCAGGCGGCCATTATGGCCTGTCCTCCTAAGAGCAGAGTCCTGATCCCCGCGGGGACCTACCGTATCACCAGCATTTTTTTGAAGAGCGGGCTCAGGCTGGAGCTGGCGGCGGGAGCGGAACTGAAAGCGGACACGGACAGAAGCCGTTTTCCTGTATTCCCGGCGGTATTGGAAAGTTATGACGAACAAAAGGAGTATATCCTGGGAACCTGGGAGGGCAATCCGCTGCCCATGTTTTCCGGAATCATCTGCGGCGTGGGCGTGCAGGATGTCATACTCTATGGGGAGGGGATCGTAAACGGCTGCGCCTCAAAAGAAAACTGGTGGAACGCTCCCAAGGTAATGAACATAGCTTTCAGGCCAAGGCTGTTTTTCCTAAGCGGCAGCAGGCAGGTCACTCTGCAGGGACTTACCTTTCAAAATTCACCCTCCTGGACACTGCATCCTTTCTTCAGTGAGGACCTGCGTTTTGTGGGGGTGACGGTGAAAAATCCCCAGGACTCCCCCAATACGGACGGACTGGATCCGGAATCCTGCAAAAATGTGGAAATTTTGGGTGTGCGTTTTTCCCTGGGCGACGACTGTATCGCGGTCAAATCCGGCAAGATCTATATGGGCAGGAAATATAAGCAGCCCTGCGAAAATCTCCATATCAGACAGTGCCTCATGGAAAACGGCCACGGCGCGGTGACAGTGGGAAGCGAAATGGCCGGCGGAGTAGTCAATATGACGGTGGAGGACTGTTATTTCAGGCATACCGACAGAGGACTGCGCATCAAGACCAGGAGAGGCAGGGGAAGGGACGCCGTTCTGGACGGCATTGTGTTCAGGAACCTGACGCTGGAAGAAGTGATGACGCCCCTGGTGGTAAACTGTTTCTATTTCTGCGATCCGGACGGAAAAACGGAGTATGTGCAGAGCAGGGAAACCTATCCTGTGGACGACAGAACGCCTGCCGTAAAGAGGCTGGTCTTTGAAAATATGGACTGTACCGGCTGCCATGTGGCCGCGGCCTATTTTGACGGGCTGCCGGAGGCCAAGATTGAGGAGCTGGTGCTGCGCAACGTCTCCGTGTCCTATGCGGAGAACCCCCGACGCGATGTGCCGGCCATGTCGGAGGGCGTGGAGGCATCCTCTAAGAGAGGACTTTTTGCAAGAAATGTTGCAAAGCTCTGTCTGGACCATGTGAGGATAGAGGGACAGGCGGGAGAAGCCCTGGAATTGATCGGTGTGGATGAAGTTGAGAAAATAGATTAAGGCAGGAAACTGTCTGAATTCTGCAGGAAAAAGAGCAATTTGAAAAGGAGAGAGAAGGGTGCAGTTAGGGATCAGATTGCATGATACTAAAAAATTACCTTTTGAGGAGAGAATCGCGGATGTACACGGGCTGGGATTTGCCTGCGGGCATCTGGCCCTTTCCAAAGTGATCGGAGAGTTTCCCACGGATGACGGGGCTCTGACGCCGGGGCTGGCCATGTATATCAAAAAGGTGTTCGCGAAGAACGACGTGGATATCGCGGTGCTTGGCTGCTACCTCAATCTGGCGAACCCCAATCCGGAAAAGCTGGCCGCCATACAGAAGCGTTATATGGCGCATATCCGGTTTGCCTCCCTGTTAGGCTGCGGCGTGGTGGGAACGGAAACCGGGGCGCCAAACGAAACCTATACGGCGGTACCCGAATGCCATGGGGAGGAAGCTCTGGAAACTTTTATCGCCAATCTGCGCCCCGTGGTGGAGTACGCGGAGAAAATGGGCGTCATCGTGGCCATTGAGCCGGTCTTCAAACATATCGTGTACAATCCTGCCAGAGCAGAGCAGGTGCTGAAGGCGATCGCTTCCCCCAATCTGCAGATCATACTGGATCCGGTCAATCTGCTGGATATAAGCAACTATAAGCGGCAGAGGGAGATCGTGGAAGAGGCCATAGAAGTACTGGGAGAAAACATAGCCATGGTCCATATCAAGGATTTTCAGGTAAAGGAAGAGGGGCTGGTGTCCGTGGGAGCCGGTCTGGGAGAAATGGATTATACCGCTGTGCTGAAATTTATCAAGGAAAGAAAGCCCTATATCCACGTTACGCTGGAGAATACCACGCCGGAAAACAATATACAGTGTAAAAATCATATTTTGAAGCTTTATGAGGCTTTATAACAGTTTTTGACAGGAGACGGGATGAAAGAGGCAGGAAAAACATTTTTGGGTTTTATCAAAAAGGAAATAGTACTTTGCGCGGCGCTGTTTTTAGGCGCCGTTTCCATGTTTTGGGTACCGCCGGATAAAGCCTATGCAGGATATATTGATTTCAGGGTGCTGGGGATCCTGTTTGCCTTAATGGTGGTCATGGCAGGGCTGCAGGAGCTGGGCGTATTTGACAGGATAGCCCGCATGATGCTGAAGAAAGCCGACACCACGGCCAGGCTGTGCTTTGTCATGGTCTTTCTGTGCTTTTTCTCAGCTATGTTCATTACCAACGACGTGGCGCTGATTACTTTTGTACCCTTTACGCTGCTGCTTTTGAAAATGGCGGGAAAAGAAGAACTGGGAGTGCCCCTTGTGGTATATGAGACCGTGGCGGCCAACATGGGCAGTGCCCTGACTCCCATAGGAAATCCGCAGAATCTGTATCTGTATACCGCATTTGGCATGAGCCTGCCGGAATTTATGAAGGTGACGCTGCCCATAGCGGGCCTATCCGCGCTGCTTCTGCTGCTCTGCGTAGGGCGTATAAAAAAAGAGCCCCTGGAAAAAGAGGCTCTGTTGACCGATGGCAAGGAGGAAGACCATGACAGGAGAAAGCAGGCGGTGCTGGTCGGTTTTTACGGCCTGGCCTTTTTGCTGTCCCTGCTTACGGTACTGCGGCTGCTCCCCGTCTGGATCCCTTTTACGGCGGCGCTGCTGGGCGCCCTGCTTCTGCGGCCGAAAGTGCTTTTGCGGGTGGACTATTCCCTGCTGCTCACCTTTGTGGGGTTCTTTGTCTTTGTGGGAAATATGGGACGGATAGAGGCGGTCAGCGGTTTTCTGGCCGGACTTTTGGCCGGCAGGGAGCTGCTTGTGGCCTTTTTCACCAGCCAGATCATCAGCAACGTGCCTGCCGCCGCTCTTTTGTCCGGCTTTACCCATAACGGAGCGGCGCTTTTGGCTGGAGTGAATATAGGAGGACTGGGAACCTTGATCGCTTCCATGGCCAGCCTCATATCCTATAAATTCATAGTCAGGGAAATGCCTGAAAAACGGGGGAAGTACTTCCGGTATTTTACTTTTGCCAATCTGTTCTTTGCGATTCTGCTGCTGCCCGCCATGCTGCTGTATCTTTCCTGGCTGCAGGGAATTTAGGCAGAGGGATTCCAGCCGTCCGGCGCGCCTAGGACGTTTTCTATGGTGTAGGCGGAAGCTTCTTCCTCGGTCAGGATATGGGAAAAGGGCGCCCGCTGCGCCGTATCTCCACCCTCTCCGAAAGAGTCATATTCTCCGTAATAGAAGTGGCCATGGGGCTTTTGCCAGTCATGCCAGCCCGCAGGATGAATGTGGGCACCCATTTCACAGTGTAAAAAGATGGTTTTGGCCCATTCCCTCCAGGGGCGTCCTAAATAGACGGTGTGAGGAGGGCAGTCGCTGATCAGGCGGCAGTCTTTCAATACATAGCCGAAAGGCATCCCTTCTGGAGTGGAGGCGGCAGTGATGTAGCCGTAAATGGTTTCGTCCGCGGGGCTTTCCGGCGGTTTGCGGTCGGCCGGCTTTTTGGAAAAGATCGTGCATTCTTCAAAATAAGCGATGGCGCTGCCGAAAATAAAATCCACGTCTCCCTGCAGATAACAGCGGCGGTACAGATGTCTGCCGGGAACTCTTGGGGCGTGTTCGCCCGGTCCCGTAAACCCGCCGGGGCTGGCAGGGGAAGGGGGCAGCGGCGCGGTAAAGAGTGTGTCCTGGCTGGCAAGCATCCTACAGTCCTCAAATAAAAGCCTGTCTCCATCGGCGTAGAGAGCCAGCGCCTGTCCCACGGTATGGCCGTATCCGGCCGTGTTTTGAAAAGTGATCTGCTTGGCAGTAAAATCATGGGTGTGCACCCGGACGGAAGCGGTACGGAAGGTTCCCCGCAGGCTGCCGTCGGGCATGGCATCCCTGGCTGCCAGATCATAAGTCAGGATCGTGTTTTCCGCGTTTTCTCCCAGAAGCGTCACATAGGGGCGCTCAATCACCAGATTTTCCCGATAGACGTCGGCGCCTATATGGATCACCGCAGGGGGAATGTCCGGCTCTGCCGGGGCGGGAAACTGCGGCGGGGCATATTTTACGCCGGCTTCGTCCGTATGGGAAAGAAAGGCCAGCGCCTGCCCCAGAGATGGGAAGCAGGGCTGCCTGTCCGGGTAGTTGACATAAAGATGAATGGTTTCAGGCATGGGATTTCCTCCTTTTTGCGTGAACAAAGCGTTTTTCTGCCTTTTATTATAAAGACACTTTTTTATGAAGTCAAATTTACAGATTGTTCATAAAACTTTCATGGTTTTGGCCTGCTTTTGGTTGAATCCGGAGGTTAAATCTGTTAAAATAACTTTTGTATATCCAAAGAGGGGATAGATTTCTGTGTACGCACATGCGTGAAGGGAGTACGGTACCTTATGAGCTTAGCAACAAAAATATTCGGAACCCACAGTTCCAGGGAATTAAAGAGGATAGAGCCTCTGGTAGATAAGATCGAGTCGCTGCGCCCGGCTATGCAGCAGGCCACCGACGAGGAATTAAAGGCGAAAACGGACGAGTTTAAGAAGCGCCTGAAAGAAGGGGAGACGCTGGACGATCTGCTTCCCGAAGCCTATGCGGTGGTAAGAGAGGCGGCGAAGCGGGTACTGAACATGGAACACTACCGGGTACAGCTGGTGGGCGGTATCATCCTGCATCAGGGACGTATTGCGGAAATGCGTACCGGTGAAGGTAAGACATTGGTTTCCACGCTGCCCGCTTACCTCAATGCCCTGGAGGGAAAAGGGGTGCACATCGTAACCGTCAACGATTACCTTGCCCACCGTGATGCCGAATGGATGGGGCAGGTGCATACATTTCTGGGACTGACGGTAGGCGTGGTCTTAAACAGTATGACGCCGGACGAGAGGCGGGAAGCCTATAACTGCGATATTACTTACGTGACCAATAACGAGCTGGGATTTGATTACCTGCGGGACAATATGGTGGTATATAAAAAGCAGCTGGTCCTGCGGGGGCTGCACTATGCCATTATCGATGAGGTGGACTCCGTACTGATCGATGAAGCCAGAACGCCTCTGATCATTTCCGGACAGAGCGGCAAATCCACCAAGCTCTATGAAATGTGCGACATTCTGGCCCGCCAGATGCGCAGGGGCGAGGATATGCCGGAATTGTCCAAAATGGATGCCATAATGGGCGTGACGCAGGAGGAGACCGGAGATTTTATCGTCAACGAAAAGGACAAAGTGATCAATCTGACTGCGGCGGGTATTGAAAAAGTTGAGCAGTTTTTCCAGATAGCCAACTATGCAGATCCGGAAAATCTGGAAATCCAGCATAACATTATCTTAGCTCTGCGCGCTCACAACCTGATGGCCCGGGACAAGGACTATGTGGTGAAGGACGACCAGGTGCTCATTGTGGACGAATTTACGGGACGTATCATGCCCGGACGGCGCTATTCCGACGGTCTGCACCAGGCGATAGAGGCCAAGGAGCGGGTAAAGGTAAAGCGGGAAAGCAAGACGCTTGCCAGCATCACGTTCCAGAATTTCTTTAATCTCTTTGAGAAAAAAGCCGGTATGACCGGTACCGCTCTGACGGAGGAAAGGGAGTTCAGGGATATTTACGGTATGGATGTTATTGAGATTCCCACCAACAAACCCGTCATCAGGGTGGACCATCAGGACGCTGTATATAAGACCAGAAAAGAAAAACTCCGGGCCATTGTAGCGGCGGTGGAGGAAGCCCATGCCAAGGGACAGCCTGTTCTGGTAGGTACCATCACCATTGAGGCTTCCGAGGAATTGAGTGCCATGTTGAAGCGGCGCGGGATCGAGCACAAGGTGTTAAATGCCAAGTTCCACGAGCTGGAGGCCGAAATTGTAGCGGATGCCGGTATTCACGGAGCGGTTACCATAGCCACCAACATGGCCGGACGTGGTACGGATATTAAGCTGGACGAGGCGGCGAGAGAGGCCGGAGGCCTGAAGATCATCGGTACGGAACGTCACGAATCCAGACGTATCGACAATCAGCTGCGGGGACGTGCGGGACGGCAGGGAGATCCCGGTGAATCCAAATTCTACATTTCATTGGAGGACGATCTGATGCGTCTGTTCGGTTCCGAGAGGCTTATCAGCATGTTTACGGCGCTGGGCATTCCGGAAGGCCAGGAGATCGAGCATAAAATGCTGAGCAACGCCATTGAATCCGCGCAGAAGAAGATAGAGAACAACAACTACGGTATCCGTAAAAATCTGCTGGAATATGACAGGGTTATGAGCGAGCAGAGGGAGATCATTTACGGCGAGAGACGCAGGGTGCTGGATGGCGAGAGTATGCGGGACGTTATCTATAAGATGATCACGGATATTACCGAGCGCTGCGTGGATACTGCCATAGGAGAAGATACGGAGCCTGCGGAATGGGATCTGAATGAACTGAATACACTGTTGCTGCCCATCATTCCCTTAGAGCCTTTGACCAGGGAGCGGATCAGCGCCGGAAAGAAAAATGGTTTGAAGCAGCAGCTGAAAGAAGAGGCTGTAAAGCTCTATGAAGCCAAGGAAACGGAATTCCCTGAAGCGGAAATGATGCGTGAAGTAGAGCGGGTAATCCTGTTAAAGGTGATCGACAGAAAGTGGATGGACCATATCGACGATATGGAGCAGCTTCGTCAGGGTATCGGCCTGCAGGCCTACGGACAGAGGGATCCGTTAGTGGAATATAAGCTGAGCGGCTACGAGATGTTCGATGAAATGACGGAGAATATCAAGGAAGACACTGTCCGCCTGCTGCTGCGCGTCAAGCTGGAACAGAAGGTGGAGAGGGAACAGGTAGCCAAGGTTACCGGTACCAATAAGGACGACAGCGGGCCGAGGATGCCAGCCAGAAGGGAAAATACAAAGATTTATCCCAACGATCCCTGCCCCTGCGGCAGCGGTAAAAAATATAAGCAGTGCTGCGGCCGAAGGGCCTGAGGCAATATTTTTATGAAAGAGGGTGACGCGAAATGGTAGAAACAGACCAGATGAAAGCCAGACTGCTGGCTTACGAAACTCCATTGGCGGAAGTGAGGGATTCACTTTGACCTGGCTGCCAAGTCAAAGCGTATCGAAGAACTGAACAGAGAAATGGAAGCGCCGGATTTTTGGGACAATCCGGAGCGCTCCAACAAACAGATGAAAGAACTGAAAAATCTGCAGGATACCTGTAAGGATTATCAGGAAATTTACGAGCAGTACGAGGATATTCTGACGCTGATCGAGATGGCGGATGAAGAAAACGACACTTCTCTGGTTGAAGAAATACAGGCGGAGCTGGATGAATTTATCGGCAGATTTGACGATCTGCGGATTCAGACACTGCTTTCCGGCGAATATGATCAGAACAACGCTATCCTGAAGCTGAACGCCGGCGCGGGAGGGACGGAAAGCTGCGATTGGTGCGGTATGCTTTACCGCATGTATACCCGCTGGGCGGAACGCAAGGGCTTTACCATTGACGTGCTGGATTTTCTGGACGGAGACGAAGCGGGCATCAAATCCATTACCTTTCAGGTGAACGGAGAGAACGCGTACGGTTATTTGAAGTCCGAAAAGGGTGTGCACAGACTGGTAAGAATATCGCCGTTCAATGCCCAGGGAAAGCGGCAGACTTCCTTTGTGTCCCTGGATGTTATGCCGGATATTGAAGAGGATCTGGACGTGGAGATCAATGAAGAGGATCTGCGGATAGACACCTACCGAAGCAGCGGCGCGGGCGGACAGCATATCAATAAGACCTCTTCCGCTATCCGTATCACCCACATTCCTACGGGAACGGTGGTGCAGTGCCAGAATGAGCGGAGCCAGTTCCAGAACAAGGACAAGGCCATGCAGATGTTGAAAGCCAAGCTGTATTTACTGAAGCAGGAGGCCAATGCGGAAAAGCTTTCCGATATTCGGGGAGAAGTCAAGGAAATCGGATGGGGAAATCAGATACGTTCCTACGTATTGCAGCCCTACACCATGGTAAAGGATCACCGGACAGGAGTAGTCAACGGCAATGCGGACGCGGTACTGGACGGAGCATTGGACAGTTTTATCAACGGATATTTAAAGTGGCTCAGCACAGGAGCCAAACCGGTAGCCGGTGCGGAAGATTAATTCTTCTGCGCCGGTTTCATGATATCCAGATAAAAAAGAGCCATGGCCATCTGGAGATAGGGGCCCACCCAGATGGTGCCGACAATGGATAACCATCCCAAGAGCAGAAGGGGAAGAAAGCTGAGCAGGATGCAGAAGAGCCTCCCCTTTTGACCGCGCATGAGCCGCAGGCTGAGAGAGAGGATCTCACCGGCAGTTTTATTCGGAAAATCCAGCATAAGATAATAGCACTGAGAAAACATGAGCCAGAGCAGAATATAGGCAGCAGTCGTAACGGCCAGTACAGGCAGGGCCAGCAGGATGATTTTCATATTGCGGCTCTGCACGCCTAAGAAAGCGGGAATATATGTGGCCAATGGCAGCAGGGAAAAGGCGTTAAAAACCAAGGAAATCAGCAAAGACGTACCCAGGCAGCTGGAAAAACCGTAGAAAATATCGGAGAGCACCGGTCTGCTGCCGCAGGCCAGCTTCAAATAGATGAATGCAAATCCGACATTGAAGACGCCGGTAAAAACGGAGAGGCAGAATCTGATGGCTTCTCCCAGAAGCAGTCTGGAAATGGAGAAAGGCAGGGCAGCGGCGGGAACCAAAAAGGACAACGCATAAATGATCAGTCCCTCGATGAGAATGGCACCGATCAGAAAGCCATAGTGTCCGCTCAGACAGGCCTTTGCCCGATCCTTTAATTGTGCGCTGGATAAATAGGTGTTCATAAAAATCTCCTAAACTGCGTAGTCGATATTGCGGCCGCTGTATTTGGCTCTGTCAGCGGATTTTAATTCCTGCTGGTAGGGATTTTCCTCATTATAGTACTTTATCTGTGTATTGGTGGTGCCGCCGGAAATATAAGAGCGTCCGCATTCAGGACATATAGCCGTATGCAGGGAAACGGAAGCCCTGATGACCTTACCGTTGTTAGTAGCTGCCTTGGCGTAAGCGTTGGAAACATGTTCCTGCTCGTGGGCGCGTACCACGGAAGCGGCAGCGCCGGGCGCAATATGAGCCGCCGATTTAAAAGAGACCATTTCGTCGGAACCGTCCTGATACTTGCGGTTCTTACAGGTCTGGCATTCTTCTCTGCCATCCCCCTTTTTTCCCAATGGATCCGGCCTATTCTTATCCGCCTTGTCCTCATTTGGTCTGGTCGGATCCGGTCTGGTCTGGCCTGTTCTGCCCTGATCCAGTCCGGTTTGATCCGGTCTGGTTCGCTCCGGTTCTGTACTGGAGCGAAGCTGGCCGGGATAAATAAGAGGCTGTATACCGTTTATACTGAAATTCATATGCCACCTTACCTTTCTTCTGCCCGCGGGATCGGCAGACAATCACTCAACATCTTCTCCATAGAGAGAGTTCAAAAGATCCATGTCAAAATCTTCACCGTAGATGGTTTCAATGTAATCCTCAAAATCCATGCCATAGGTCTGCTCAAACAGCGCGTTCAGCTGGTCTCTGTGAGAAGGCTGCAGGAGCGTAACGGCCGAGAAGATTACAACCACAAGCATTATCAGCCCTGCCAGCGCGCCCAGACAGGAGGTGATAAGCCCCGCTATGGCGGTCCCGGATAAAGCCTTTCCCCGACGGCGGGACAGGATGGCGAACAGGCATCCTAAGGCACCTAAGGGGAGGGGCAGATATATTGTACAGAAAAACAGAAGAGAACAGATGCCCAGTATCATGGAAGCCAGGGCAAACCGTTTGCTGCTTTGATACTCCGTATAGTCCATAGAAACCGGCTCCTTGTAATGTATAATATCAGTGTAGCACCTTTTGACGGTTTTTACAAATTAAAGTTTTGGAATTGAAAAATCCGTATGTTTTCAGTATAATGACAATGATGCGGCCATTGGCGCTGCCGCTTTTATCTGGGAGGAGTAAGGGGACTATGGATATTGTAAAAAAAATCACGGAAGAACTGCAGGTGCAGAAATGGCAGGTAGAAGCTGCCGTTAAATTGATTGATGAAGGAAACACCATTCCTTTTATTTCCCGATACCGCAAGGAAGCTACGGGTTCTTTGAATGATGAGCAGCTCAGGAATCTGGGTGAGCGGTTGAGCTATCTGCGCAATCTGGAAGAAAAGAAAGAGCAGGTACTGCGAAGCATTGAGGAACAGGGGCAGCTCACAGAAGAATTGAAAGAAAAGATCCTGGCGGCGGAAACCATGGTAGTGGTAGAAGACCTATACCGTCCCTACAGACCTAAGAGGAAAACCAGAGCCAGCGTGGCAAAAGAAAAAGGTCTGGCGCCCCTGGCGGAATATATTCTGCGGCAGGATGCGCAGGGTCCTGTACTGGAGGAAGCCGCTAAATATATAACAGACGATACTGTCGAAGAGGCAAAACAGGTAAAAACTGCGCAGGATGCTCTTCAGGGAGCCAAGGATATTCTGGCGGAGAGTATTTCCGATGATGCGGAGCACCGCCTGTATATCCGGAACGCCACAATGGAAGAGGGCGTGATCACGTCCGCGGCGAAAGAAGAAAAAACCCAGAGCGTTTATGAAATGTACTATCATTTTGAGGAGCCGGTGAAAAAGATAGCCGGCCACAGGGTATTGGCCTTAAACCGGGGCGAAAGTGAAAAGTTCCTGGTGGTAAAAGTCAACGCGCCCACGGAGAGGATTCTGCGCTATTTGGAGAAGCAGGTGATCACCGCGGAAAATCCCTATACGACTCCTATTTTGAAGGAAGCGGCGGCAGACGCCTATGAGCGCCTGATCGCGCCGGCCATAGAAAGGGAAGTACGCGGCGACTTAACGGAAAAAGCGGAGGACGGCGCCATAAGCGTATTCGGCAGGAATCTGGAGCAGCTTCTCATGCAGCCTCCCATTGCGGGGAAAGTTGTGCTGGGCTGGGATCCCGCTTTCCGAACCGGATGTAAGCTGGCAGTGGTGGATCCTACGGGCAAGGTGCTGGATACCAAAGTGGTATATCCTACGGCACCCCAGAACAAGGTGGAGGAAGCCAAGGCCGAAGTGAAAAAACTGATCAAAAAGTATGGCGTTTCCCTGATCTCCGTGGGGAACGGTACAGCCTCCAGAGAGTCGGAGCAGGTGATCGTGGAGATATTAAAGGAGCTGGATACGCCGGTACAGTATGTCATCGTAAATGAAGCGGGTGCCTCCGTTTATTCCGCGAGTAAGCTGGCTACGGAGGAATTTCCCCATTTTGACGTGGGGCAGAGAAGCGCGGCCTCCATTGCCAGAAGGCTGCAGGATCCACTGGCGGAACTGGTGAAGATCGATCCGAAATCCATTGGCGTAGGGCAGTATCAGCATGATATGAACCAGAAGAAGCTGGGGGAGACTCTGGAGGGCGTGGTGGAAGACTGCGTCAACAAAGTGGGTGTGGATCTGAATACGGCTTCCGTATCCCTTTTGGAATATATCTCCGGTATTAGTAAAACAATCGCGAAAAATATCGTGGACTACAGAGAAAGCAACGGTCGTTTTACCAACAGACAGCAGCTTTTGAAGGTAGCCAAATTAGGCCCTAAAGCCTACGAGCAGTGCGCCGGCTTTTTACGGATCTTAGGCGGGGACAATCCTTTGGACGCGACCAGCGTACACCCCGAATCCTATGACGCGGCCATGAAACTGTTGCAGAAGCTGGGACTTACCATGGAGGATGTGCGGGAATTTCAGAAACGGGCTGCCGAAAAGCAGACGGGCAGGCAGGAGCGCCCCAAAGAAAGTAAGGGCGGCAGTCTGCGCGAGGGAAATGCCCGCAGACAGATTCAAGTGCGCAACACCAATACCGCCATGGGCAGGGCACTGGCACAGGCTATGGCAGGTACCGCGGTTTCAGAGACACCTGAGGACAGGCACCAGAAGCAGGAGAGGCTTTCGGCTCCTGAATCTGTGGGAAATCTGGAAAAACGCATTGGGGACAAGCATAAACTGGCGGAAGAGCTGGGGATTGGCGAGATTACGCTGAATGATATTTTAAAGGAATTGGAGAAACCGGCGAGGGATCCCAGAGAGAGCATGCCGGCACCTGTTCTGCGCAGCGATATACTGGATATGAAAGATCTGAAGCCCGGTATGATCTTAAAAGGGACGGTCCGCAATGTGATCGATTTTGGTGTTTTTGTGGATATTGGCGTCCACCAGGATGGGCTGGTACACATCTCCCAGATTACGGACCGGTTTATCAAGCATCCCCTGGAAGCCGTGAGTGTGGGAGATGTCGTGGAGGTACAGGTACTGGCCGTAGATATGGAAAAGAAGCGGATCAGTCTCACCATGAAGATAAACAGAGGCAAATGATTTGACAAATACTCCAAAGAGAGGTATGCTTATGCAAGGGATTTCTTCCTGCCTGAAGGAATCCCTATAAATAAAAAAGAAATTCTTCGGGGTTGGGTGAAATTCCCTACTGGTAGTGAAGCAAAGGGCTGATGCCCGCGACGAGTCTACGACCTGTATGCTTTCTGAAAGGAAGCATATGGCTGAACCGGTACAATCCGGTACCAACAGTAAAGTCTGGATGAAAGAAGATGAGCGAGTCCGATCATTTCCGCGTATTTTGACGCGGAGAATGTGGCTGTGCGCGAAAGCCCCGAATGTATTCGGGGCTTTTTTGATCGAAGAATTTCCTTACCATTTTAAATTTGGAAGGAGAGGTTAAAATGAAAGAATTATGGCAGACTGTAACCGAAAATGTGATCTTTGTACTGGAATTTCTGGGGGTGATCGCCCTGATGTTTGTGGCGGCACTGCTCATCCAGAAGGCGGCAGACAAAAAAAGAGGCGTGAAGAAGCCTGTTTTGACTACCAGGGTGACTACTGTCACGGGAATGCTTTCCGCCATTGCGCTGGTACTCCATATTTTTGATTTTCCCCTGCCCTTTCTGGCACCGGAATTTTACAAGGTGGATTTCAGCGAACTGCCTGTTCTGATAGGTGGATTTGCTTTTGGACCGGTGGCGGGCGTCTTGATCGAGTTCTGCAAAATACTGCTGAAGCTGCTGATCAAGGGAACCAGTACGGCCTTTGTGGGAGATCTGGCTAATTTTGCCGTGGGCTGTACGCTGCTTTTGCCGGCCAGCGCGGTATATGAGTTTACCAAGACCAAGAAGGGAGCTCTCTTAGGATGCGTGGCGGGAACCCTGACGATGACGGTCTTTGGTACGCTGTTCAACGCCGTCTATCTGCTGCCTAAATTTGTGGAGCTGTTTCACATGGAATCCATCGACGATATTATCCGAATGGGGCAGGCTATTCATCCGGGCATTTCCAACCTGACGACTTTTGTGTGTCTGACGGTGGGACCTTTAAATCTCTTAAAGGGCGGCGTGATTTCTTTGATCACCATGGTGATCTATAAGCCCTTGAGTCCAGTGATAAAGAAAGCGGTTCTGCGGTAAAGCAGCCGTCCGCCCCGATTTAGGGGAAAACAGGATTGGATGGGAAAATCGCGCGGTCGATGAAAAAGCATTTTATTGCAGGCAGGGATAAGATATGGTATATTTTATGTAATGCGTTTTTTGCGATCAAAAAACAAACGGATTCATGTAATATATGAAAGGTTACGGGTGGCATCGGCTTGGAAGTGAAAAATAAAAGACAAAGAAATATTATTTTTGTATTAGGAGTGTTATTTTTATACCTGTCTACTCCTCTGACCATGGATTATATACCTGCCAGTGAGCACCTTGGGCTTTACTTCTTGGATAAGCCAGGAGCGCGCGGACCTTTTTTATATTTACTGGTGTGGCTGCAGGGGACAGGCTTAAGCAGGCTTGCCTGCTGCAGGCTGTACCTTTTGGCAGCGAATTTCATGACACTGATCAGCTCCAGCTATTGTTTTTATAGAATCTCAGGCAATGTATACGCAGGAATGGCCGGCAGTTTTTGCTATAGCTTTTCGGTGTATAGTATGTATATAAGATACTCGAGAGGATCCTTGGGAGAAGTAACGGCTTTTATCTTTCTCCCTTTTTTGTTGTATGGCTTGTGGGAACTCTATCAGAAGCCTGTTTCCGCGCGGCGATACTATGTCTGGATTCTGCCGGTAAGTTTGGGGCTTCTGGGAGTCTGTGTCTCTCATATTCCAACAGCGGTCATTGTTTTGGAGTTTATGTTTTTAGCGGCGCTTTTGCTTTGGCGGAAAACTTTTCGGAGACAGACATTTCTCGCGCTGACCGCGGCTGTGGCTCCGGTGCTGCTGATCTTTGCCCTTTGGTGGTTCCCGTATTTGAGGGAGATACCGGCGGGAGGAGTTTACGCGGATCTGGAGTCAGGGCTTTCTTTTTCAGACAGAAGTCTGCCTGTGACACAAATGTTGTTGTCATTTTTGGGGCGGGATCAGAATTTGGGAACACCCGTAGCCGCTCAGGAGTATTGTGGTCTCGGACTGCCGTTTCTGGGTATTTTAGCGGCAGGGCTCCTCTGGATCATACTGGACAGAAAACGTGAGAATACAGAGTGCAAAAGAACCCTGGGATTTCTGATAGGAATATCGATTTTTTCGATATTGTTATCTACGACCTGGATACCGTGGAGCCGGGTAGAGAGTTTGCACTGGTTTCTAAGAGCGCTGCTGGAATATGTGGGTTATCCTTTTCGTTATACGGTGGTTGCGGTTCTGCTGTTGAGCGTGGCAGTGAGTCTGGTGGGAGGAATGATCTGGAGCAGGGGCAAAAAGGCCATGGCGCTGTTTTTGGCGATAGTGACTGTTTTAAATGTATTGTCAGGAGTTTACTTGATGAATGCGCAGATATATACGTCTCCGAGATCAGAATCTATAGACGCGGGCGAACGCTATGTAGAAATGGATCATCTGTTTTATTTGGGGGAATAGGGAGATAAAAGGATATGATGAACTGGACCAAATGGAAAGAGGTATTTAAGAACAGAAAATTTTGTATATTGCTGGCCGCGGAGCTGCTGCTGGCGATACTTTGCGTGACATCAATGTTTAAAAGACAAGTGACTGTCATGCCTCCTGTTGATGGAACACCTTTTCATTTAGAGGCGGGTACTTACATGGTGCAGATCACATACACTACCTCTCAGGATACCAATGTATTTGTGCTGGAAGATACTGTAGATGGCACAAAGGCGGTCCGTTTCGGAAATATTACATTGGGGAGGGGTGATAATGAAGAAAATTGTGAGCTTTGGGTTCTCCGTGATACGGATCATGTCACTGCTTATGCAATAAATGGAGGAGATGCGGCTCTAAATATAAGCCAGTTGAAGATCATTACCACGAGCGCGGACAGTCGGATCATGCTTTTTTTGATCCTGATATGCTCTGCTTTATTTGATACGCTGTTTATATTCTATTGGTATGATAGAAAATACGGAATTTCTTTGCAAAACAAGCTGGTATGGTCAGTACTTGGCGTGGCATTCGTATTGATGTCGGTACCATGCATGGTGGATTACAATTTGTGGGGTGATGACTGGGGATTTCATGTGCTGCGGGTGGAAGGATTGATCAGCGGCTTTCGAGATGGTCAATTTCCGGTGAGAATTCAGGGCAATTGGCTGGGGGGGTATGGTTATGCGGCTTCTGTTTTTTACAGTGATCTATTTTTATTGATACCGGCGCTGTTTCGGGTGATTGGTTTTGCGGTGTCCGCTTCTTACAATATGTTTCTGATCGTGATAAATTTAGCAACTCTTATGATCGCTTATCAGTGTTTTCGGCGTATCTTCAAAGATCAATGGGCGGGGACTGTCTCCGCTGTTTTATATTGCGTTAGCGCCTATCGAATACACGATATTTATGTGCGGGCAGCGATCGGAGAAGCTTTGGCAATGACATTTTTGCCGCTGATCTTTTATGGATTTTATCAGATCTTCACAGGAGACCGCAGCAGGCGAGGGTATCGTTATAGCTGGCTGCCCGTAACGCTGGGACTGACTGGCGTAATCCAGAGCCACGTACTTACCTGTGAAATGCTGGCATTCTGTATTTTATTGCTTTGCCTGGTGCTGATCCGAAAAGTATTTATCAAAGAAACCTTCTGGGAACTTTGCAAAGCGGCCGTTATGACATTACTATGGAATCTGTGGTATCTTGTGCCTTTTTTGGATTATTATTTGAATGAGAAATTTAATGTAGGTCATTTGGAAACAATGGCATTTCCATGGATTCAGGTAAGGGGGATCTTTCCGGCGCATCTTTTATTTATCTTTTATGGCGGGGGCACCAAGGCCGATATGGAAGTATTTGGGATGAACTGGACGGGAGCTTTTTCTGTAGGGGCAGCATTGATGCTGGTGGTTCTCGCCTGGGTTTATCTGGAATTTGCGGCCAGAATAGGAAAGAGCGATTTCGCGGGACGAAAGCTGGGACGTCTGGCGTTTTGCTATACATTGATGGCGTTTGTGCTCACTTCCTCCTATTTCCCATGGGACTGGCTGCAGAGCCGGAGCAAATTTCTGGAAATGCTGATCACAAGTCTTCAATTTCCCTATCGTTTTTTGGCTATTGCCTGTCTGAGCGCCAGTGTATTAGCCGGGGTGCTGTTGTTATATCTGCGGGAAAGGGGCAGCGTAGTGACTTTTGGGCAGGCGCTTACAGGACTTCTGATCTTAGCGTTGTTTTTTCATGTTTATCAGATTGATGACCTTTTGAGCAGTCATGGTATTGTCAGAGTTTATAATAAGCAGTCCATGGGCACTGCTTATGTAAGCAATGGTGAGTATCTTCCGTATCAGGCAGATACTTCCCTTATGTATCGAAACCGGGTGATCGAAGGGGAAGGGGTAAACGTGATGGGATATGAAAAAGCCGCGGACACATTGCGTATGAAAATGAGTGTGATAAATGGCGGGGCAGAGAGTTATGTAGAGCTGCCGGTTCTTTATTACAGAGGATATACAGCAAAGGATTTAAATACAGGACAGAGCCTGCAGGTAGAAGCCGGAGGTAACAGCGCGGTAAGGGTATTGCTGCCGGCAGGCTACAGCGGGGAGTTTCAGCTCTCCTTTCAGGAACCGGTTTATTGGCGCGCGGCGGAAGTAATAAGTTTGGCCGCGATCGGAGGAGGCATAGGAATATTTTTGAAAAGGCGGAAAAGGAGGGTGATCTGCTATGAAGAAGCAAAAAGTTAAGTGGTTTGCGGTACTTCTGCTTGCGGAACTATGCTTCATACTGATCTGCGCCGGTATTATAGCGCTGCGTCAGAACGCGGTATACACCTGTGCGCCCGAATTATTTTCCGTTTCAGAAAATGGGATGTCCAGTCAGACTTTGATATTGCCCAGAGGTGTTTATCGGGTAGAGCTGCGCTATTCCTGCCAGGAAGATCAAAAGTATTTTGCGAACATAGAAAAAGTGACACAGCAGGGAAAGCTTTTTGCGAGCGGGGAACATTTGAGCCCGGGTTTAGGGTATACCAGTTTTGATCTGTGGGTGAAGGAGAGAACAGAAGTCCGCCTGGTGATACCTGCCGGGGATGGAGGATTGAAGATACTGGGATTCTCTATATATGAGACATATGGCGATGTGACTCGTATCATAGTGATGGCAATGCTGCTGTTTTTGGTGACAGATATTGGGTTTATCATATGGAGAAAAAGAGATATTTTTCAACGATGGAAAGCGGCAGCTGTTGTGATATTTTTGATCACGCTGACGGCTTCCGTTCCGGCATTCGCGGAACATCTGTATCCAGGATCGGATGTGACGTATCACCTGCTGAGAATTGATAATATAAAAGATGGCTTGTTAAGCGGACAATTTCCTGTGCGGATAGATCCTGCCTGGTTGTGGGGGCACGGTTATGCCTCGTCGATATGCTATGGGGAGACCTTGCTGTATCTGCCGGCGATGATGCGGCTTTTGGGATTTACGCTTCAGGAAAGTTATATGACATTTTTGTGTTTTTTGAACCTGGGAACCTGCCTTATTTCTTTTTTTAGCTTTAAGGGGATTTTTCAATCTCAGAAGTTGGGATTGTTTTGCAGCGCGGTTTATACATTGTCTATCTATCGATTGTATAAGATGTACAGCTGGTCTGCGCTGGGAGAGGTTCAGGCAATGTTTTGGCTGCCCCTGATCTTATACGCGGTGTACTGTCTGTTAGCTGAAGAAGTTGGGCAGAAAGGATATGGAAAACAGTGGATCGCGTTGGCTGTAGGATTTAGCGGTATTGTTCAGTGTCATGTGCTGACCTGCGAATTAACGGTATTCTTTCTGGCAGTGACGTGCATTATCTGCTGGAAAAGGCTGTTCCGCAGAGCGACCTTTTTGGCGTTTGTAAAGGCGGTAGCCGGCGTTTGCGCGCTGAGTGCCTGGTTTGTGGTTCCCTTTTTAGAGTATCTTTTGAAAGTAGATATGGTGATTGGCCATGTTTCGGAAAGACGGATCCAGCAGGAGGGACTTTTTCCGGCAAACTTGTTTTTTGGTTTTTTTCATAGAGGCGTAGGAAGAAATCTGGCGGCTGACGGCATGGTAAATATGGAGGCCTTAGGTGTAGGGATGACAATCACTGCCGCAGCGGGATTGCTGTGCCTGTTGTGGTTTTGGGGCTATTTAAAGGGGGAAGATAAGACACTGGCTGCCGCGGGAAAGATCGCGACAGTGCTCGGCATTACAGCTATGTGTATGAGTCTGGCAATCTTTCCCTGGGATGCCATTCAGTCACAGAACTCGGTATTGCGGGTATTGGTTTCCAGTATACAATATCCTAACCGCTTTCTTATGACAGCGACACTGCTGCTTACTTTTGCGGGCGGGGTATCCCTGGTCTGTGTCAGGCGCCAATTTGGATATAAGATCATGCGGGGAACAGCAGCATCCTTTTTGGTGATAACCATGATTACGGCATTGTTCTATCTGAACAGTATTATGAAAGAGGCTGGAACCCTGTATATGTATGATGCAAAGGGAATGGGTACAGGGTATCTTTCTGGCGCAGAATACTTGCGGTATGGATCGGATACTTCATTGTATTCCTATTCCGATTTCGCGGCTGGGGAGGAAGTGGATATTCTGGAAGCTCAAAAAGAATGGCTGAACGTTGATCTGTATGTTAAAAATAACGGCAGTGAGGACGGCTACGTGGATCTGCCCCTGCAAAATTATCCGGGGTATGTGGCAAAGACGGAAGAAGGACGCAGGTTGGAGATATGTGATGGCGATAATAAAGATTTACGGGTGATCATTCCGGCTGATTGGGAAGGAACTGTGAAAGTTGGTTTCTGCCCGCCCTGGTACTGGAGAGGTGCGGAGATAGTATCCTTGCTGAGCGCGGCAATGCTGATGATCTATTATCTTCATAATTTAAAGATTCGACGACCGTGGGGCAATGCCCAATAGGATAAATGCGGTTGGTTCTCCGGAAACACTTGCTTTTTCCAGAGAATATCAATATAATAAAGAAAGCATAACTTGTCTTAAAAAACAACGGAGGAAAAACAGATGTTAAAAGAATTTAAAAAGTTTGCGCTGCGTGGCAATATGATAGATCTGGCAGTGGGTATGATCATCGGCAGCGCCTTTACCAGCATTGTCAATTCTCTGGTAAACGACATGATCATGCCTCTTGTCAGCGTATTCACCGGCAAGGTGGATTTTTCCAATCTGTTCATCGCTTTGGACGGGAACAGTTACGCTACGCTGGAAGCGGCACAGGAGGCAGGGGCGGCTACCTTCAATTACGGAACGTTCATTTCCAATGTAATCAATTTCATTATTATGGCATTTGTGGTGTTCATGTTTGTAAAAGCCATGAACAAGTTAAAGCATGAGGAACCGGCGCCGGTTACCACCAAGAAGTGTCCGTTCTGTCAGTCGGAAATCAACATTGAAGCAACCAGATGTCCCCATTGTACTTCCGAATTAGAAAAGTGATCATAAGCACCTACATTGTAGGTGCTTTTTAAAGGTTTGCGGGAGGTCGGAAATGGTTGAGTTTGATGTGCGGATAAAAGCGGGAGATCTGTATGATTATATGCTGCGTCATACCTATAACAGCTTCGCGGGACTGTTGGGCAGTCTTGTGGGCGCGTTAATGGTCGTGGGCGGTCTGTATACCGGGACATGGCTGATGGCGGGAGCGGGCGCGATTCTGCTGTTGTATCTGCCCTGGACGTTATTTCTAAAGAGCAGACAGCAGATGCTGGCAAATCCGGCCTTTAAAGAACCGCTGCACTATGTGCTGGATGAGGAGGGCGTACATGTGTCCCAGAACGGTACGGAAGAAATGCGGAAATGGGAAGATGTGGTGAAAGCGGTGTCCACCGGCAGGAGTCTGATCTTGTATACCTCCAGAGTGAATGCTTGCATCTTTCCCAGACGCTGCCTGCAGGACAATACGGCGAAGGTGATACAGATTCTCTGTACCCATCTGCCGGCCAGAAAGGTCAAGATACGGCAGTAGAGTCAGAGTGGGAAAGCCCGAAACAGAGAGAAAAGCGGCGCGGGAAAAAGGCAGGAGCGGAAGCAAAGGCGAAGAGCGTGACGGAGGGGCAGGACGGGCCATGGAAATAATAGAGAGCGTAAAAGACGAGAACACCCGGGCAGTGGGTGAAAAACTGGGGCGTATGGCGGCGGCCGGAGAGGTCTATGCGCTGATCGGGGATCTGGGTGTGGGAAAAACGGTATTTACCCAGGGCTTTGCGCGGGGACTTGGCATTGCGGAAGCTGTGAACAGTCCCACTTTTACCATTCTACAGATGTATGAGGAGGGCAGGCTGCCCTTTTACCATTTTGACGTCTACCGGATTGAGGACGTAGAAGAAATGGAAGAGATCGGCTATGAGGACTGCTTTTACGGAGAAGGCGTCTGCCTCATAGAATGGGCCGACCTGATAGAGGAAATACTGCCGGAACGCTATACCAGGATCACCATAGAAAAAGACTTGGAAAAAGGCTTTGATTACCGGAAGATCACTATAGAGCAGAAGGGCGGCGCAGAAAAAGCTGCGCACCGTCCCAACGGAGAGAGTTTATGAAGATACTGGCTCTGGACAGCTCCGGACTGACCGCATCGGTGGCAGTGGCGGAGAATGGCATTTTAAAAGCGGAATATACCGTAAATCATAAGAAGACGCATTCCCAGACGCTCCTGCCCATGCTGCGGGCAGCCGCGGAAATGCTGGAGCTGGATCTGCGGACTGTAGACGCGATTGCCGTAGCGGCGGGACCGGGCTCCTTTACGGGACTGCGTATCGGTTCCGCCACGGTGAAAGGGCTGGGACTCGCGCTGGAAAAACCGGTTGTAGAGGTGTCCACGCTGGCGGGACTGGCTTATAACCTCTGGGGCAGTGACAAGCTGATCTGCCCTATAATGGATGCCAGGCGCGGTCAGGTATATACAGGCGTTTATACTTTTGTGAAAGCAGAGAGCGAAAGCGGTGCCCTGGAGGCAGCGGCCCCCTGTCTGGAAGAGGGAATGGCGCTGACCAAAAAGGCTTTTGCCTATCGCATGGAAAATCTGCTTTCAGATCGGGCCGTGGATATTGAGGAGCTTATGGAGGAATTGAACCGGCTTGGCAGGGAAGTGATCTTTTTGGGCGACGGGGTTCCCGTATTTTGGGAACGTATCCTGCAGAACGCCCAGTTTCCCTGCACCTGCGCTCCTGCCCATGTCAACAGGCAACGGGCGGCGGCGATAGCTGCTTTGGGGGAACAGTATTATGCCCAGGGACGTACAGTGGACGCGGATGCCCACCGGCCGGAATATTTGCGGTTAAGCCAGGCGGAGCGGGAGAGAATGGAGCAGGGAGCGGAACGGTTGGAATAAATGATGGAACGAGTGAGCCGGATACTGGGAAACGGGCAGCAGATTTTCATAAGACCTATGGAGAAAAAGGACGCTGAGGCCGCAGCGGCGCTGGAGGCAGAAGCTTTTTCCCAGCCCTGGAGCAGGCAGGATTTTCAGGACGCCATCGGAAAGCAGGAAACGCTTTACGTGGCGGCGGAGCAGAATGGCACCCTGATTGGCTGCTGCGGTGTGTGGAATGCCTGCGGGGACGGATATATCGGCAATGTATCGGTAAAAAAAGAAATGCGCGGGCAGGGTATCGGCAGGCTGATGCTGCAGACGCTGATGCTCTGGGGGAATGAGCTGGGAATCACGGCCTATACGCTGGAGGTGCGGGTGAGCAACATGGCGGCGATCCGGCTGTATGAAGCCCTTGGGTTTGAAAGGGCGGGAATCCGGCCCGGATTTTATCAAAAGCCTTTGGAGGACGCTTTGATCCTGTGGAAAAAGCAGGAAGACCATGGACAAATTACCATGTCTTAAAAAATTTTTTTATGATAAAATGGCCTTAGTTGAAAACAGAGAGGATGATATACAGTGAGAATCTATCGGGACAAAAACCGGACCGGACTGACGCAGGTTACCTGCAACAGATGCGGCAGGCAGCTGAAGGTGGAAAAAGGCGTGCTGAAAGAGGGGTGTTTCAGCGCCGATACGGTATTCGGATATTTCAGCGGCAAAGATGGTACGCGGCACCGCTTTGATCTGTGTGAAAGCTGCTATGACGCTTTGCTCGCCGAGTTTCGCGTGCCGGTTGAGGAATCAGAGGAAAGGGAATTATGTTAGATGTTTGTTTATTGGGAACGGGGGGCATGATGCCCCTGCCCTACAGGTGGCTGACGTCCCTGATGTTGAGATATAACGGGAAGAGCATTTTGATCGACTGCGGAGAGGGCACCCAGATTGCCATGAAGGAAAAGGGGTGGAGCCCCAAGCCCATTGACATTATCTGCTTTACCCATTATCATGCGGACCATGTGAGCGGCCTGCCCGGACTGCTTCTGACCATGGGAAATGCGGAAAGAACGGAGCCCCTGCTGTTGATCGGGCCCAAGGGCCTTAACAGGGTGGTTTCCGCCCTGCGGGTGATCGCACCGGAACTGCCTTTTCCCATTCAGTGCATGGAGCTGACGGAAGCTTTTGAGGAGATTTCTTTTGACGGATTTCGGCTGGAGGCTTTCAAGGTCAATCATAATGTGGTATGCTATGGGTATAGTATGATAGTGGAAAGAGCCGGCAGGTTTCAGGTTGAAAAAGCCATGGAACTGCAGATTGACAAGCGTTACTGGAATCGTCTGCAGAAAGGGGAAACCATAGAGCTGCCGGAGCGTACCCTTTACCCGGAAATGGTTCTGGGGGAAAAGCGAAAAGGCTTAAAGGTGACATACACTACCGATACAAGGCCCACCGACGGGATTGTCAGGCATGCTGCCGGCGCGGATCTGTTTATCTGCGAGGGGATGTACGGGGAACCGGATAAGTTAGAGAAGGCGAAGGAATACCGGCACATGACCTTTTATGAGGCGGCGTCTTTGGCGCATCAGGCGGGCGTAGGAGAACTGTGGCTGACGCATTACAGTCCATCCCTGTTAAAGCCGGAGGAGTATATGGACGGAGTGAGAAAAATCTTTCCGGATTCCATAGCGGCGAAGGACGGACGGACCGCGGAGCTGCGGTTTGAGGATTGAGTAAGAGAAACGGCAATAGGATAGAAAGGAGGGGATAAGCATGGCGGTCACAAAGACAAAGGCACAAAAGAGCGGCGGAAAGGCCGGCGTGCTGAAGGGAAGCATCATCGTCCTGGTTATGGTCGCGGCAATGGTGGGGTACTATTACCATCTGAGCAATAAAAACCGGCAGCAGAACGCGGAAGAAGCGGAAATGACCGTGGCGCAGGAGCTGCTCTCTCGCAATCTGTCCACAAATTATCCTCCCACCCCCAAGGAAGTAGTCAAGTATTACAGTGATATTACCAGATGTTTTTACAACGAGGAATATTCCGAAGAGGAATTGAAGCAGCTTGTGGATAAGACCTTTCAGCTCTATGACGACGAGCTATTGGAGCAGAACGAGTACGGGCAGTATCTCATTGATCTGACTGACGAGATTGCCTATTATAAGGCCAATTCTATCCGGATCGCCAATTACAGTGTTTCCGCGAGTACGGATGTGGACATCTTTGAAGCGGACGGCAGCTCTTTCGCGCGTTTATACTGTACGTATACTTTGGTGAGCGGCACCCGTCGTCAGCCTGTGGAGGAAGTGTATCTGCTGCGGAAGGACGAGAATGGCCACTGGAGGATATACGGCTGGGATCTGGCGGAAAATGTGACCGTTGGAGAGCCGGAGGAGTAAGCGGTTTATGGAAAAGGAGATTGTGCTGCTGGCTATAGAGAGTTCCTGCGACGAGACCGCTGCGGCGGTGGTAAAAAACGGCAGGGAGGTGCTTTCCAATGTGATTTCCTCCCAGATTGCCCTGCACACCCTGTATGGCGGGGTAGTACCGGAGATCGCGTCCAGAAAGCATATTGAAAAGATCAATCAGATCATCAGACAAGCCATGGAAGAGGCCGGGACTGGCTTTAGTGACTTGGATGGGATCGCGGTTACCTGCGGCCCCGGGCTGGTGGGGCCGCTTTTAGTGGGCGTATCGGCGGCCAAGGCGATCAGCTTTGCCACGGGACTGCCTTTGATCGGCGTACATCATATCGAGGGGCACATCAGTGCCAACTACATAGAAAATAAAGAATTAGAGCCGCCTTTTGTCTGTCTGGTGGCTTCCGGCGGACATTCCCATTTGGTGGTGGTAAAGGACTACGGGGAATATGAGATCATAGGCCGGACCAGGGACGACGCGGCGGGAGAGGCCTTTGACAAAGTGGCAAGAGCCATCGGATTAGGGTACCCCGGCGGGCCCAAGATCGACAAAATCTCTAAGGAAGGCAACCCGGAGGCCATTCATTTTCCCAGGGCCAAAGTGGAAGAAAACGCTTACGATTTCAGCTTCAGCGGACTGAAATCCGCGGTGCTGAATTATCTGAACGCCAGCCGGATGAAGGGCGAGGAAGTGTGTACCGCGGATGTGGCCGCTTCTTTTCAGCAGGCGGTGGTGGAGGTGCTGGTGGAGCATTCCATGCATGCGGTAAAACAGTATGGTTATGATAAATTTGCCATTGCGGGCGGCGTAGCTTCCAATTCCGCGCTGCGTCAGGCTTTTCAGGAAAGATGCGCCGCAGAAGGCGTGCGGTTTTACTATTCTTCCCCCGTCTTATGTACGGATAACGCCGCCATGATCGGCGCGGCAGGATATTATGAGTATCTGCGGGGAACACGCAGCGGCCTGGACCTGAACGCGGTGCCCAATTTAAAGCTGGGGGAGAAGCCCTGAAAGAGAGCGTGCCGTTTTTTCACGGCAGAATGTGAGGAAGAATGAAAAAGAGGTGTACAGCGATCCTGCTGGCTGCCGGCGAGGGAAAGCGCATGGGAGGCAGCGTGGCAAAACAGTATATGCTGCTTGGAGATAAGCCTGTTATTTGGTATGGATTGCAGGCTTTTCACGCATCTGCCGTGATAGATGATATCCTTCTGGTGGTGGGAGCGGGGGAGAGAGCCTACGTGGAAAAAGAGCTGGTGGAAAAATGTGGTTTTCTGAAGATACGCAGGATTGTGGAGGGCGGCGCCGAGAGGTACCTTTCGGTACAGAATGCCCTCATGGTACTGCGGGACGAAGAGGATTTCACCGCAAACAGGGAAGGGTATGTGTTTATCCATGACGGCGCCAGGCCGTTTGTGACAGAGAAGCTCATAGAAGATACATTCCGGGCAGCCGAAGAATACGGCGCGTGCTGCGCGGCAGTACCAGTCAAGGATACGATCAAAATAGCGGACGAGGCGGGCTTTGCTCTACAGACGCCTCCACGCAGCAGTCTGTTCGCGGTACAGACGCCCCAGGTATTTGCGGCGCCTTTGATCTTAGAAGCATACGCAAGGTTTGAAGAGTGGGAGAAAACCCTGCCGGAGGGTGGAGAAATGCCCACGGACGATGCCATGATAGTGGAAAGATTCTCTGGCGCTAAGGTAAAGCTGGTGGAAGCTTCCTATAAAAACCTGAAGATCACCACGCAGGAGGATCTGGCGCTGGCGGAGGAAATCTTAAAAAGGCGGGGCCTGTTATACGCAGCCTATTCGGAAAAGTAAACCTCACTCCGGCCGTAAAAATGTCCCGCGTATTCTTGAAACAGGGTTTCTTCTGTCTTTTTCATAAAGACGGTCACGTCCTCATCTCCAAAGACCAGCTCAATCTGTACAGAGCCTACGCTGGTGTCTAAAAGATTGGATCTGATGTAAAAGGTGTCGGGCGCAAGCCACATGGCGCTGTTTGCGCAGTACATATTATATTCAGGAAAGGTATCCGGCTGGCAGCGGTCAAGAGAAAATCTGAGCTTGCAGGGAACACCGTTCCGGGTATAGGCGAGAAAACCGTCTTTCCCGAAAAGAGTAAGGGAAAGATCCGTAAAACCCTGGGGATTTTTCTCCAGTTTGAAAATTTTATGCTGGATATGTCCACAGGTAGCGTTGTTTAAAAACAAGGCGTTGTACCTTTCGTCGAGGAGCGTCCGGCACCTTGTTTTGACGGGAGCCATGATCAGAGTAGCGAGCTTTTGCTGCAGAAAGGCAGTCTGCGCTTCCTCCTCTTTCGTCAGAGTGGTGTCCAGCACCGGCAGGATCTCTTCGTAAAGACAATTGTAGATAAAGTCGTTGCCGCCGCCGCAGCCCTGTGTGTCCGCCGTAGTGACTAAGATCAGGTCCTCTTTGGGCAGACAGACGACGAGCTGGCCGCCCAGTCCGTAGCAGGCAAAGCCATCGTGTCTGGTACGCCATATCTGATAACCGTACCCCTGGGTTTCACTGATGACTCCGGCTGTCAATGCGTTGGGCGTTAAGCAGGAGGTCATTTCCTCCACAAAAGAAGCAGGCAGAAGCTGCTCGTCCTGCCAGCGGCCTTTCTGTATAAGGAGCATACCCAGCCGCAGCAGGTCCTCGGAAGTGGCCATGAGTCCGCTGCCTCCGTGGGAATCCCCAAATTCATTTTTGATCATATAGGAGTTTTCTGACCAGCCGATCTTTCTAAGAGCTTTTTCCTTTAAATAATCCAGCATAGGCATCCCGGAGAGTCTCTCTGTCAGAACGCAGAGCACATGGGCCGCTGAGGTATCATAGTGGAATACGGTGCCAGGCTTGTGGGTGGGCGGCGTGGTGAAAAAGCTTTCCACCCACTCTTTGTGAATATCATATTTATAGGTAGTGGAGGCGTGACAGGTGCGCATCATCAGCAGATTGCGGATGGTCATTTCCCGAATCCAGGGGTGGGCATCTGCGGGGACCTTGTCCGGAAAATAGTCCGCGATCCTGTCATCCAGGCTAAGGCGCCCCTCTTCCGCCAGCAGTCCCACGGCCAGAGCATTTAAGGTTTTGCACACGGAGAACATACGGTGAAGACGAGAAGGGCTGTTGGGCGCGTAATAGCCTTCGGCAATGAGTTTGCCGTGGCGCATGAGCAGCAGACTGTGAAGGTTGACCTGGTAATATTCCAGTCTGTCCAAAAACCGCAGAATGGCGGCCGCGGGTACTCCCGCTTCCGCGGGAGCGGTGCGGGGAAGGTCTTTTGATAAGTTGTGATCGAGGCTTTTTGTTTTCTGCATGTCTATTCCTCCATTTAATGTTTTGCGGCGTTTTCCCGCATGGCGCTGGGAGTTACCCCATAGATCTTTTTGAATGCCCGGCGGAAAGTGGCCGGGTTGTTGTATCCGACTTCCACATAGAGCTCGCTCAGATTTGTGCTGCTGTTTCTCACCAGCCTGGCCGCTTCCCGCATCCGCAGGGCCTCCAGATAAACGGAAAAGTTTACGCCGGTTTTTTCCTTGAACATATGGGAGAAATAGCTCTCCGAGATCTGAAATTCGTCCGAAATCTTATTTAAGCCCAGGGACGGATCCTGATAGTGGGTATGGATATATTTTTCGATAGCGGAAGAGAGGCTCTGGTTTTTGTTTTCTTTCTGGAACAGTTCGCAGAGAGAAAGGGCCAGGTCCTCACACAGCTTAAAGGAAAGATGCTCTTCAAATTTTTTGTCCAGCTGCCGCAGCTTCTCGGGATCCGTTTCCGCAGGCAGGGCGAAGCGGGCCTTTAAAAGGGTATTCCGGATGTCCTGCATCAGATAGCGCAGCAGATTTAGCGGGAGGGAGCGCTCTTCCATATTTTCCTGATAGATCAGGGTAAAGAGCTCGGTGACCTGCTCCTTGCTGCCGGCAGTGATAAAATGGATCAGTTTGGTGGAAAGCTCCGGCGGATAATAGAAAGCGTCGGAGCTTTTTTCCATGATTTCATAAGGATAGAAAATATAATTTTTGTGGGAATGGCCGGCGGCCTCCATGGCCTGCTCATAGCACTCCCAGATATTGGCGGGATTTTCGGTGGCATGTCCCATACCCGCGAAAAGCCAGATGCCATGCTCCTGAATAAGAAACTCGTGCAGTTGGACTATGGTTTCCTGAGTCCGCATGAGCAGCTCTTCTCCGTCGTCCCCCCAGAGCAGGATGGCGTATATGCGCGCTTCCGGGGAATAACAGCGGAAAGGCTCCCCGAAATACCGGCGCAGGGCTTTTTCCGCTAAATCGCCGCGCTCAGGAGGTTCTTCGGACGCGTCGGACAAAATGGGTTCTTTTATGGGAGGCTTCGCTTCCGTATTGTGATAGGTTACGGCGTAGACCACGTTGTATACTACCGGGGCTTTGGGCAGCTCCAGATATTCCAGGATGTACGCGATCTCCTCCGGGGAAGAAAGACCGCTCATAAGCCGTTTCAGGTAGGAGGCCGCCAGAAGGGGCTTCTGCCGGTCGGCCGCCTCCTGCAGCAGATTTTTTTCCGCATTGGCCTGCCGCAGCTGCTCCTCCATCTCCGTAAGGGGCCGCACGCAGAGCCGGGAGAGCAGCCGCAAAAAGCAGATACCGCTGCCGGCGATGAGAACCAGAAGGAAAAGGCAGGCGGCCTGCCGGGCGGCACTCATATGGGAAAGCACCGGAAAGTACAGCAACACCCCAAAGAGAAGCAGTAAAAGCAGAAAAACACCGCCGGAAAGGTTGAGAAGAAGCCGCAGCTTTCTCCCAGGGGGGGCAGATGGCATATTTTGTTCGTCTTGTTTTCTATGTAAAATCAAAGAAATCCCTCTCTCAGCGGAGCCCTCAAAGGCTCCCGCAGCGTACAATTTTTTAGCATTAAGAAAATTGTACCAGTTTTATGAAAAAAAAACAATATGTAAGCGCTTACAAAAAATCCAGTAATTGCAGGGCTTCGCAAAATCGCACCGCAAATTTCGTCCCATGACCGCAAGTTTTGTCTCTTGTGGACGCATAAATACAATGCTATGGTGTGATTACGCAGGAAAGTCCTGCATAACTTTACACACAAAATATTTTAGGAGGAAAGTTATGAAGAAGAAGATTTTATCTATCCTTCTCGCCACGGCTATGGTAGCTACCCTTGCAGGCTGCGGCGGTGACAATGCCGACAACAACAACGGCGGCGGAAGCACCGGCGGCACGACTCCCGCAGACGGCAATGAAGCTGCTTCCAACGGTGGAGAGAGTACAGATGTTACCGTAGACAAGATCGAGTTCTGGATCGACGGTACTCTGGCAGCAACCCAGGAAAACGGTCAGGCTGAATTTGAGAAACAGTGGGAAGACGCGGTAGGCGTTGACCTGGTGATCAACCAGTTGGACCACAACTCCTACAAAGAAACTGTTCAGCGTCTGCTGACTGCAGGTGAGAAGCCTGACATTCTGTTGATGAGCGCTGAAATGTACAAATCCTACGCGGCTCTGACCAACGAGGACGGCTCTTCCTATCTGTGGGATATGACCGATGCTTATGAGAATGCGGATTTCTATTCCAGAATCACCGCTACCTCTACCAATGAACTGTTGAAGATCAACGGCAGACTCTACGGCTTCGCTCCCGCGTACGGCAACGGTTGTATTACTTATGTTAAGAAGTCCTGGCTGGATGCTGTAGGCATGAGCACAGATGACATCAAGACCTTTGATGACTACTATGAGATGCTTACCAGATTCACCACCATGGATCCTGACGGCAATGGTAAGAACGATACCTACGGTACCGCGGCAGCCGGATTCGCGAAGCTGGACGATACCCCTTACATTCAGTATCTGCCCGAGTTCTGGCAGGACGCATATCCCGCGTTTACCCAGGGTGAAGACGGTGTATGGTATGACGGTTTCGATACCGATGCAACCAAGGCAGCGCTGTTAAGACTGCAGAAAGCTTACAACGACGGCGTTATCAACCCGATGACCTCCGGTATGTCCACCAAGGACGTACGTGAAGGCTTCTGGTCCGCAGACCAGACCTCTTCCTGTGGCGCCTACGCTTACTGGGCAGGTTCCTGGACCAAGACCACCGTTGACAATGTACACAAGAACTTAGGCGACGATCAGGAGATCGTATTCCTGCCTGTTATCGATGAAGTAAAAGCAGTAGGCGGCTATATCGACAGAACCGCTCCTGTATGGGTTATCTTAAACGACGGCGATGACAGCAATACCCGTGAGCAGCAGATCTTCGATCTGTTCATCGAGACCATGATGGACGGCGATGTAGTACAGACTCTTTGGACCTACGGCGCTGAAGGCGTACACTGGTCCACCGCTGCAGAGACCGTTACCATTGGTGACGCAGAGCCTAAGACTTATGAGGAAGGTCAGTTCCATTTACTGGCTACCCCCAATGACCCTGCTACCGCATGGAAGAAGAACTTCATCGATCCCGCACTGGCTATCGCACCTTTGACCAATGGCTTTACCAGTGCTGATCCTTCCATTGATGCAGGTAACGAATATTTCCTTGCAAACTGCAGAACCGCACCTGCTACTCCTTCTTCCGAGGTTTATTCCGTAAACAATCCTTCCATTCTGGAAGTACAGCAGGAAGTTATGAGCCAGGTTATTGAAAAGAACGGCGATGTAGACGAGTGGATGTCCTATTATGAAGAGCAGGCAGGCCCTCTGGTACAGGAAGTATTAGACAGTCTGAATACTGCAGAATAATAAAATTCTGAAGCATTGACGATCAAGTTCATGGACGACTGTCCTGCCCAGACGGGCAGGGCAGTCGTTATAAAAAGAAAGACTTGTTTTAGGAACGCTCTAAGAAAGGAAGATTGATTCTATGGCCAAGAAGAATAAATCTGAAGGGACCGTTCAGGTCATAAAAAAGCCTCTGAGCAAGAGAATCTGGAACCACAGGGGTTTTTACCTCATGTTTTTGCCTGTTTTTATCTTTGTCATCCTGACACAGTATTGGCCCATGCTGGGTATTCGTTATGCTTTTTATGAGTATAAGGTGGGGCGTACCCCTACATTTGTAGGATTGGAAAATTTCTATGATATGTTTTCCGATCCCATTAAACAAAAGGCGTTTTTGACTGCCTTCAAAAATACTTTGGAATTGAGTATCATTAAATTGCTTATTACCACATTTTCATCCGTTGTGGTTTCTATATTGTTAAATGAAATGGCGAATTTGTTTGCAAAGAAGATTCTGCAGACTGTTATATACTTACCTCACTTCATGTCCTGGGTAGTAACGGCTTCCATCTTCAGCCTGATCCTGGCGCCTACTGCCAGCGGTATGGTGAACACCGCCCTGCAGAGCTGGGGCATATTGGGAGAGGGAGAATACATATACTTCCTAAACGATACAAAATGGTGGCGGCCCGTATACTATATCATTAATATCTGGAAAGAGACGGGCTGGGGAACCATTATATTCCTGGCAACGCTGGCGGGAATCAATCCTGAGCTGTATGAAGCCGCGGACATTGACGGCGCGACCCGTTTCCAGAAGATGCGCTATGTTACCCTGCCGGCACTGGCCAATACCATTATCACCGTATTGATCCTGAACCTGGCAAAGGTTATGAACCTGTTTGAATCCGTATTGGTATTCTGGCAGCGTGGTGTCAATGATGTGGCGGATGTTATCTCTACCTACATCTACCGTACCGGTCTTGCGGCCGGAGCAACCTCTGACTATGGCTTTACCACAGCGGTTGGACTTTTCAAATCATTGGTGGGGTGCGTACTGGTGCTTATATGCAACTGGGCAAGTAAGAAAGTACGCGGCCGCGGTATTGTATAGGAGGGACGGACATGGCTGAGAATACGAAGATTGCGGTAAAAAGACGTAAAAAAATCAAGATTTTCCCCATTGTCAACTATCTGCTGTTTATTTTGATCGGATTGCTGATATTGGTGCCTATCTGGAAAGTCATAGTGGACTCTCTGGATGCCAAGACCGTAGCGGCTTTGAGACTGTGGCCTTATGAATTTACGATAGCGGGTTACAAGAGGATCTTAACCTATAACAACCTCTATATGCCCCTGCTGAACTCTGTGATCACCACTCTTTTGGGTACTTTATTAGGTCTGGTGCTTTCCACTCTGGGTGGTTATGTGCTGATCCAGTTTGAAATGCCGGGACGTAATTTCTTTGCGTATTTCCTGCTGATCACCATGGTATTCAGCGGCGGTATGATTCCTGAGTTCCTGGTTTACAAGCAGCTGGGACTGGTAAACAACCTGATGGCGATCGTAGTCAAGCATGGTATCAACGTATATAACCTGGTGCTGATGAGAAACTTCTTTGAAGGCATTCCTCAGGGGTTGTTTGAAGCGGCCCGTATTGACGGCTGCTCGCCCATGGGTATTTTCTTCAAGATTGTGCTGCCTCTTTCCAAGGCGGCGCTGGCTTCCATTGGTCTGATGTTCGCGGTTGGCGCATGGAACGACTATACCGCAGCCAACATCTACATCATGAAGCCTTCACTGTATACCTTCCAGCAGCAGTTAAAGAGCATGATCGGCAGCGGTGACCTGCCGCCTTCAACCGAGATCAACACGTCCACGCTGGCGAATGCATCTATCATGATCGCGATCATCCCGTTCATGATTCTGTATCCGTTCCTGCAGAAATATTTTGTAAAGGGCGTAAATATCGGTGCGGTAAAGGAATAACTGCCCGAGGCGTTTTTGAAATTCATGCAGGGGAAACTCCTTTGATCGGAGTTTCCCCTGTTTTTTAGACGGAGGTTTCTATGAAAAGAATATTTTGGGCGGGGGATTCCACTGTGCAGACCAACGATATTACCACCTATCCCCAGACCGGTATCGGCCAGGTATTTTCCTTATATACAAGAGAAGATATCCGTGTCTGCAATTACGCGAAAAATGGCAGGAGCACAAAAAGCTTTTTGGATGAAGGACGGCTGAAGCCCATTGAGGAGCAGATAGGGAAAGGGGACTATCTCTTTATCCAGTTCGGACACAATGACGAAAAAATCCAGGATGTCACAAGATATACGGATCCTTTTGGGACCTATGTGGAAAACCTGAAGATCTTTATAGAAACCGCAAGAAACTATGGCGCGAAGCCGGTATTGATCACGCCCCTGGAGAGGCGCTGTTTTACCGAAGAGGGGCATCTGGGAGAAGGCGCCCATAGGGAATACGTGGCCGCTATGAAAAAGACTGCCGATGAAGAAAAAGTGGCGTTGGTGGATCTGTATGAAAAGAGCAGAAAGATTATGGAAAGTGCCGGCGCGGAGAAAAGTATCCGATGGTTCATGCATCTGGCACCCGGCGAGTATGCGGCTTATTCGGAGGGAAAAGAGGACAATACGCATTTGAAATATGAAGGCGCGGTATGCTTTGCTGGTCTGGTGGTCCGGGGCCTGAAGGAATTGGGCGGGGAATACGCGGAATTGATTTTGGAAGAGTGGACAGGGAGGAAATGATGAGCGCATTGTTGGAACAGGCAATTCTGGCCAAAGATTTGGAACAGGTAAAAGAGCTGTTGATAGAAAACCCGCCGGTCATAGATGACTGCACCGAAGAAGGACTGCCTATGAGCTTTCTGGCAGCCCGCACAGGCAATCTTCCCATTGTACGCTATATAGTGGAATATTCCAGGGCCAGCATGAACGTAACGGACGGACTTCACCGCAATATTCTCCACTATGGAGTTATGTCGGGAAATATAGAACTGGTGAAATATCTGGTGGAGCGGGTGGGGATGTCCCCTCTCTTCGGGGACAATGATTTGCTGACGCCTTTTGATATTGCGCATCTGGCCGCCTGCGGCAGCGAAGAATATGTAAAATATGCCTGTGACGAAGCGGATTTTACGGGCATGGAAGCGTATTTTGCAAAAAGGGTGGGATTTTCCTATGAAGAGGCCTGCCGCAACCCCATTCGCACCGGCTTTTATCCGGATCCCTCCATTCTGCGGGTGGGAGAGGACTATTATATGGTCAATTCCTCTTTTATTTTTTTCCCCTGCATACCGGTGTCTCATTCCAGGGATCTGATACACTGGGAGATTATCGGTTACGCTATTACCAATCCGGAGTGGGCAAAATTGGACGGGCTCGAGGGTGGAAGAGGATACTGGGCACCGGATATTTCCTATTATAAAGGAAGATATTATATCTGTGCCACCTACCGGCTCAACGATACGGGCAGGGTCTACCGGAAACAAATGGTGGTTTCTTCCGATAAGCCGGAGGGTCCTTACAGTAAACCGGTATTTCTGGATGAGGATGGGATCGATCCGTCCATTTTTACGGACGACGACGGCAGGCGGTATATGCTCTTAAACCGGGGCGCCCGCATTTTTGAAATCAGTGAAAACGCAGACCGGCAGATTGGGGAGGCCCGCCTTTTATTTTACGGAGATTACAAAAGAGCGCCGGAAGGCCCCCATTTGCTGAAAAAAGACGGGTATTATTATTTGTTTGAGGCGGAAGGAGGTACGGGCTTAGGGCACAGGATCACTGTATCCCGCTCTAAGGAGCTCTTTGGCGAGTATGAACCCTGTCCCTACAATCCGATCCTGCGTCAGATGGACGAAACCGCGCCCATACAGCGCTGCGGACACGGCAAGCCTGTACAGACGCCGGATGGAAACTGGTACATGGTGTATCTGTGCGGAAGAAAGCTGGAGGGAGAATACAGTATTTTGGGCAGGGAAACGGCGCTGGATCCGATTGTGTGGAGCGCCGACGGCTGGCCGCTGGTACAAGGTCCCAGCGTACTGCAGAAACGCCCTGTTTTGCCAAAGGAAACAGCAAACAGGATATTGCCCCATGGGGATAGGGTGGATACCCGTCCGGATTTTTGTAGAGAAGATGGCCGCCTGTCTTTAGAGTGGATGACGCCGAGGCCGCCTGAACCGGACGGTATCAGGCTGGAGGGGACTGCCCTGTTTCTTAAAGGAAGCCGCCTGCCCCTAAGTGATGTGGGAGCCCGCAATATCCTGCTGCGCAGACAGGAGCATTTCAACTTTGCCGCCGCTGCTGCGATGGAAGTGTCAAAGGATCAAAAATGGCTGGCCGGGCAGGAAGCGGGACTGATCTGCTACTATGATGAAAACACCTGGGTGTCCTGCGGACTTTTGTGTGAAAAGGACGGAATGTACCTGCAGGTAAAGGAGCATGTGGGGGAACAGGATGAGGTACATGGGAAAAGACGGCTGGCGGATGTTGGGGCCCGCATGGAATTTGCCGTAAAGACCGAAAAGATCCGCCGCGCCTTTTATTGCCGCGTGGATGACGGAGACTGGGAAAACGTGGCAGAAATAGAGAGAGTTTACTATCTGTGCGATGAGGGCCTTAAAAAAGGAAAACGTTTTACCGGTGCCATGGTGGGCATGTTTGCCTATGGCGGAGAAGCGGATTTTACCGTTAAATTTCTGAATTTTATCTATAAAACAAATATTTAAAAAAATAGCGTAAAATTCCTAAAAAAGATGTTGACACGCTGGGCCTTTTTTGTTAATATAATTTTTGCGCCGAATGAGCGGCGCACGCTTGGAGAGGTATCGAAGCGGTCATAACGAGGCGGTCTTGAAAACCGTTTGCCCTAAAAGGCGCGTGGGTTCGAATCCCACCCTCTCCGCTGGAGATACCCTCTCCCCGTCACATCTTGCGACGGAATTTCATATTATGAAAAAAGGTTTCAACCTTATTTGGAGAAGTACCCAAGAGGTCGAAGGGACACCCCTGGAAAGGGTGCAGGTCGTTAATAGCGGCGCGAGGGTTCAAATCCCTCCTTCTCCGTTAGGTAACTTCTTCCAATGAAATTACCTTGAAATCACAGCACCTTGACAACCGAACAGCAATGCAGCCCTGAAAATTCAAGAGAGAAATTTTCAGAGAGAACGAACCAACCAAAA
>CANRMI010000011.1 GCA_947631685.1 uncultured Lachnospiraceae bacterium | reverse complement strand
TTGTGAACTTTTTCAGCTTTTTCAATTATCTCAACCGAGAGGTGTTTACTCAAGATGCGAGTTATTTACCTGATACCAAAATACTATAGATAACAGCACTTGTAAAATCATTGTCAATCCAAAATACAGAACAAAATAAGCAATCGCTTCCCAGATACCCTTCATATTTTCAATCCTTTCGTTGTCAAAGCAATCTTACTAACAAATTATAGTTTCCCAATATCAACCAAAAAATCCCGATTTGTACCTTGAACAGAATATCACAATCACACCTATATTTCTATCAGATTTTCATTAAATTTCTTCCTCCCTGCGCTTAGTCCTGCTCTATTGCCTGTTATACTGTCGGCTCTTGTTCTGAAGCTCCCTTAATTCGGGGTACTTGGATAAGCTGTCCTTATGCTCCTTATCGTATCTTATTTTCGCAAGTCCTTTGAGTGACCGGCTCTCCTTATAGGTGGCTTGGATCGGAGCAAAGAGGGCATACATCTTTAACAGTTCTGTCAGCTAAATCTCTGCACCACATTCTAGCATTCTCTTGGCTGTTCCAGTCGGTGCTGTCTGCGGTGTGGCATTTCCACTGTTTGCGATTACGCTTGTCAACTTTTTGCTGTCCTGTCCTTTTAAAATAAATTGCTTACAATTTATTTTTTCTGTGCTTGGCGGTTTCTGAAAATAAAAAGGGTAGCCGATTGTCTGTTAAGATAATCGCTACCCAAAGGTAAACAATATTCAGTTTTTCATATCCTCCCAACAAATGGAAGTTGCGCGTTTTTTCGCCATATTCCATTACCAAGTAATGCAATAAAACCAATTACACAGAACAATGGTAAAACAACACCGACACTCATAAAAATAAGAGTATCTATTTACTATCAGCATCTGCTTTTGCATCTTTGATCGCGGTATGGAGCTTGGTGAAAAGTTCACTGTATCTTAGCGAGGAATTGTCAAGGGTTGTGGCCGTCACATGCAGGCTGAGGGGGATTTTTCTTCCATCATAAATAAAGTCTTCGTTGTTGTGGCTTTGTATATCTTTGACTATACTATCAGCGTAACTCTTGTCAGTGCTGTTCGTAAGAATACAAAATTCATCACCGCCTATTCGAAACGCAATATCATCTTCACCTGACGCACCGTTCATACGGTCAAGCGCAGTGAGTATGGCTAGGTCGCCTGCCTTTCGTGAGATATTGTTGATAGAAGTAAGTACTTGAATGTCGCAGCAGACGAACCAGCAATCCCTGCGCTCGCGAAATAAATCGTAGAGCTGGCTTATGTCAAAACTTTTTCTTTCCATAATATAATTGTCTCCTTTCGTTACAGGTTCGCGGAGTTTTGGGTATAATTCCACATATTTACGGTTACGGAAATCTGACGGATTGCAATTCCATATTTCTTTAAATGCGCGCGTAAACGCTTCGTGCGAGTTATATCCATACTCGACTGCGACAGACAAAATCGATAGGTCGGGCTGGTTAGTCAGAAGTTTTGCCGCCAATGTCATACGCCGTCGTATTATATAGTCGTGTACGGAAATGCTGTACACATAGCGAAACATCTTTTCGAGTGTTGACCGTGAGCAATGACAGGCATCTGCGATATCGATAGTCGTTATATTGTCCTTTATATGCACTTCAATATATTCAAGGCATAAAATAAGCAGGCTGATATTGTCCATCGGTACTTCCTCCTACAACGTTGTATGTTTATTATAGCATTATGAGGGAGGGTTTCCTTGATTTTTTGGGTAAAAAATTTCCTGATCTTTGCGATTCCATAAGTCGGCCGGCCCAGGCGGGCAAAATACTGCCCCCACCGCTCAGCTTCATCATATGTTCCTGAAACATACAATGTATATTTTTGATACCAAAAACGCAACCTTGTCCTTATTTGTAAATAAAGTTGTTCCACAAAAAGGAGGGGGTAATTCAATAGTCTCAGTGGCCAATCGGTATTTGTTTTAACAATCTACTTATGTTTTCAACGTGAGGTATCACTATTTCAATATCAACCTCTGGATGTTCTTTTACATACGCCGTAAGCATATCCATTAGATTGTCCTTTGATTTCATATAGTCCTCAATGATAATTTCATCAGAATATCCCAGTTTCCGTAAAAGTACTGCAGATACGACACCTGTTCTGTCTTTACCAGCTGTGCAAAAATACAGTACATTTGATTTTGCTTTCACAATGGTATCAATGATTTTTCCCATTTGTTCATCCAGCATTTGCGAATATACAATATGCAAATGCTCCCGCGATTTGGGAATATCTCCGCCGCCCGTAACCGGTAAATGATAATATTGAAATCCGTCTCTGCCCGCAAGATCACAAGGATGTTTATCAATTTCCTCATCCGACCTTAAATCCACCAATGTGCTTATATGATTATCCAATAACCATTGAATTTCTTCCTCTGTCAAATTTAACGGTGCGTCGCTTCTTACATACCGCATTGTACCTATAGGTAACGCACGAGTATTTTTTGTTGATTTTAATAAAGAACCCATGGTTTATATTCCCGCCTCCATCCATATTCCACACTATGTCCTGCACTCTCTCAAACAATCAAAGCGCTTAAAACAAATAACAGCTTCGCACTCAAAGAGCGAAGCTGTCATCATTTTTAAAAAAGTATAACCCTATAAGAGTCAATTATTTCACCACGCGCACGCGGAATACGCCGTCAATGGCGCTCAGTTTCTCCACGATCTGCGCCGTAGCGGGGCTCTCTACATCCAGCATGGTATATGCCACATTGCCTCTGGACTTGTTGGTCATGTCGGTGATGTTGATACCGTTGTCTCCGAAGCAGGCGGTAAACTGGGTGATCATATTCGCTACATTTTTATGGAAAATAGCGACTCTGCCCGCCTGTGTGCAGACGCCCATGTCGCAGGCCGGATAATTGACGCTGTTTTTAATATTGCCGTTCTCCAGATAATCCATCATTTCCTTGACTGCCATAACCGCGCAGTTATCCTCGGACTCCTCCGTGGAAGCGCCCAAGTGCGGAATCACGATGCAGCCCGCCTTGCCCGCGGTGGTCGGATTGGGGAAGTCGGATACATATTTGCGGATCTTGCCGCTTGCGATGCCATCCAGCACCGCCTGCTCGTCTGCCAGCAGATCCCTTGCGAAATTTAAGAGGATCACGCCATCTTTCATCTGCGCGATAGCGTCTTTGTTGATCATGCCCTTGGTAGCATCCATCAAAGGCACATGGATGGTGATATAATCACAGTCTCTGTAAATATCTTCCACATTCAGCACATGCTTTACGTCACGGCTCAGGTTCCATGCAGCGTCCACGGACAGATAGGGATCGTAGCCGTATACTTCCATACCCAGATGACGGGCCGCGTTGGCTACCTTGACGCCGATAGCGCCCAATCCGATGATGCCCAGCTTCTTGCCGGACAGCTCCGTACCCGCAAAGTTCTTCTTTTCTTTCTCAGCGGTCTTGGCGATATTCTCATCGGCAGCGTTGTCCTTTACCCACGCGATACCGCCCGTTACGTCTCTGGCCGCTAAGAGCATACCGGCGAGCACCAGTTCTTTTACGCCGTTGGCATTGGCACCGGGCGTATTGAATACCACGATTCCCTGCTCCGCACAGCGGTCCAGGGGAATATTGTTGACGCCCGCTCCCGCTCTCGCGATAGCCAGCAGGCTGTCGGGCAGTTCCATCTCATGCATGGAAGCGCTCCTTACCAGCACACCCTGCGCCTCCTCAAGAGTCTCCGTTTTGGCGTAACGATCCGTAAAATTGGCCAATCCTACTTTGGAAATAGGATTCAGACAGTAATATTGAAACATCTTCTTCACTCCTATGCGTTATTTTTCTCAAATTCCTTCATAAACTCTACCAGCTTCTCCACGCCTTCAATGGGCATCGCGTTGTAGATGCTGGCGCGCATACCGCCCACGGTTCTGTGTCCCTTTAAGTTCACAAAGCCCGCAGCCGTTGCCTCCTGGATAAATTTGGCGTCCAGCTCCTCGCTGCCGGTCACAAAAGGCACGTTCATCAGAGAGCGGTCCTCTTTCCGGACAGTTCCCTGAAACAGGCTGCTCTCATCCAGAAAATCATAAAGGATCTTTGCTTTCTTCTCATTGTATTCTTTCATGGCCTCCAGACCGCCGCGCTTTTTCAGCCATTTGAAGACCTTTCCGCAGATATAGATACCGTACGCGGGAGGCGTATTGTAGAGAGAGCCGTTGTCCGCATGGATCTTATATTTGAACATGGTGGGGGTACCCTCCAGCACATCCTCCGTGATCAGATCCTCTCTGATGATCACGATCACAACGCCCGCAGGGCCGATGTTCTTCTGCACGCCGCCATAAATCAGCCCGTATTTGCTCACATCCACCGGTTCAGACAAAAAGCAGGAGGAAACATCCGCTACCAACGGCTTGCCCTTGGTATTGGGCAGGGTTTTGAACTTAGTGCCGTAAATGGTATTGTTCTCACAGATATAAACATAATCCGCGTCCTCGCTGATAGGCAGGTCGGAACAGTCCGGTATGTAGGAAAAGGTTTTGTCCTCGCTGGAAGCGATCTTGTTGGCCTTGCCGTAGATGCACGCTTCCTGATAAGCCTTCTTGGCCCACTGTCCGGTCACAATGTAGTCCGCTACCCGGTTTTTCATCAGGTTCATAGGGATCATGGCAAACTGGGAACTTGCGCCGCCCTGCAGAAACAGTACCTTGTAATTGTCAGGGATCTGCATCAGGTCTCTTAAATCGGCCTCGGCATCCTTAATGATCTTATCGTAGGTCTTGGAGCGATGGCTCATTTCCATTACGGACATACCGCTGCCCTGATAATCCAGCATCTCGTCAGCCGCTTCTTTTAACACTTCCTCAGGCAGCACCGCAGGGCCCGCCGAAAAATTATAAACTCGCACTTGTATTTCCTCCTCGTTTCTGTAACATACGTTTTATTGTAAACTCTTCCACTTCTTTCGTCAACTGCCTTATGAAATTTTCTCAGTAGAACATCACTACCGGCACCCCTACTTCCAACCTTTCATAGAGCTGCGCCATCACATCGCCGGGCACGTTGACGCAGCCGTGGGAGCCGTTGGTCTTATATATCTCGCCTCCAAATTCTTTTCTCCAGGAAGCGTCGTGCAGACCGATATTTCCTTTCACCGGCATCCAATATTTCACAAAAGCCGCGTATCCCGGTCCCCGCAAGGTCCGGTTGCGCTGTATGCTGTAGATGTAATTGACGCCCTCCGGCGTTCCCAGCCTGCGCCCCGTATTGCCCGTCACCACATCCGTTTCCAGAAACAGCTCCCCGTTTTCATAATAGTAGAGCTTCTGCTGTGTCATATCCACTTCCACATAGGTGCCGCCGATGTCGTCCTTTCCCCGGACATAAGCCTCCCTGGTATAGGCGGGTATATGCACTTCCTCCGCTTTTGCCAGAAAAGCCTGTTTCAGATAGTCAAATTCCGCCTCTTTATCGATCTTGCAGCCGTAGGTGCCGCCCTCGATGGTGACGGTCTCTCCTCTTGTGGCCTGGAACACATGGGGTTTCCCGTAAGTGTCGTACTCCTCGCAGAGCGCATCCAAAAATTCCCTGATCCCCTCTTCCCGCAGCACCAGTTCTCCATTTTCATCCAGGAAAAACTCGCCGTTCTCCTTTAAAAGGATCCAGTCTGCCACAATATCCGGTGTCAGTTCCACCCTGCCGTCTCCCATGTCATACACGATCCCGCAGGTCTGAAAGGCATCCACCTTTTTCCAGAGCTCCAGAGTCTCCAGCATTTCTTCGGTATAAGGCAGATCCCGATAGCAGGAGGAAACGTCTATCTGTGTTTCTCCCGTCTCCAGGGCTTCTTTCACCGTCTGCAGCACCGCTTCCTCATTCAGCACGTCCTGCATCCCATCCTGCAGCACATAGCCTTCTTCCCGCAGGATTTCCACGGTTTCGCTTTTTTGATTGTCCGCATAGAGCCCGCAGGAAGCCAGTTCCTTTACCAAAAGCCCCGCGTCGGGCTGGATTTCCGGCGCCATACTGCGGTAACGAAAATCAAAGAGATTGATGATCCATAAATAGGGGTTCTGTCTGAGCCGCATGGCATTTAATTGACTGGTATAGTCAATCTCTATTCCAACCGAGGAAAACGCTATGGTATAGCTGTGTCCTTCCGCGTCCTGTATCAGGAAAGAGTCTTTCCCGTAACGCTCTTTCAGTTCCTCGTTTACCTGCTCTACAGACTTGCCCGTACAATAAACGCCGTTGATAAAGGTTCCCGGCCCAAATCCGTCCCTGTAACAGGCTCCCAGTACAAAGTACAGGATTGCCAGAAACAGGATCCCGAAGATCACGGCAAGCTGTATTGCCAGCCCTTTTCTTTTTCCCATATTCCCCCAACACAATTTTATCTGCTGTTCAGATCGTCCTCATCAAATGCCTCGCTGATAGGCGCTCCCGCAGGCACCATCGGAAATACCTTGTCATCCTCAGGGATGACGCATTCGATCACCACAGGCTGCTGCAGCGCGATTGCCTTCTCTAAAGCCGGCGCCACTTCTTCCTTTGTCGTAATGCGGATAGCCGTACATCCCAGGCCCTCGGATACCTTACAGAAATCCACTTTGTCCTGAAGCACAGTCTGGGAATAGCGGTGATCATAAAATAGTGTCTGCCACTGACGCACCATACCCAGCACATGATTGTTGATAATAACCTGAATCACCGGAATGTTATAGCGGCTGGCCGTAGCCAGTTCGTTCATGTTCATGCGGAAGCAGCCGTCCCCCGCGATATTGATGCAGATCTTATCCGGTCTCCCCGTCTTTGCGCCGATACAGGCCCCCAGGCCGTAACCCATGGTACCCAGACCGCCGGAAGAAAGAAAAGTCCTGGGCTCTGAGTATCTGTAATACTGCGCCGCCCACATCTGATGCTGTCCCACATCCGTGGTGATCAGCGCTTTTCCGCCGGTCACTCTGTCTATCTCTTCCATAATGTAAGGACAGGAAAGCTTTGTCGTGTCATATTTGAGAGGATACTTTTCCTTCAATTCCTTTATGTGCGCCATCCATTCGGGATGGGACTGTTGCTGCAGCCTCCGGTTCAGTTCCTTCAGCACGCAGGAAAGGTCGCCGGTGATGCTTGCGTAGGCCGGAATATTCTTGCCGATCTCCGCCGCGTCAATATCAATATGGAGTACTTTCGCGTTTTTCGCAAAGGTGGCGGGATTTCCGATCACTCTGTCCGAGAACCTGGCTCCTAAAGCCACCAGCAGATCACATTCGCTGACGCCGAAATTGGAGGTTTTCGTACCATGCATACCGATCATGCCGGTATACCGCTCGCTTCTTCCGTCAAACGCCCCCTTGCCCATCAGGGTATCACAGACAGGCGCGTCCAGCTTTTCCGCAAATTCCTTTACATCTTCCGACGCGCCGGAAATAATGGCGCCGCCCCCCAGATAGATATAGGGTTTTTGGGCGCTGCCAAGCAGCGTAAGCGCTTTGTCCAGATCCTCCTCGGTATAGCGGTTTAAGATCTCCGGCGCTTCCGGAGTGACGGGCGTAAACTCACATTTATTGGCCGTCACATCCTTGGTGATGTCCACCAGTACGGGCCCCGGTCTTCCGGTTTGGGCGATCTTAAAGGCCTTTCTTAAAGTATCCGCTAAAATATTCACGTCTTTGACGATATACCCGTGTTTGGTAATGGGCATGGTCACACCGGCAATATCCACTTCCTGGAAAGAATCCTTGCCTAAAAGAGGCAGATTGACATTGGCCGTTATCGCCACCATGGGAACGGAATCCATATAGGCAGTAGCGATCCCCGTTACCAGATTGGTGGCGCCGGGGCCGCTGGTGGCCATACAGACTCCGACTTTTCCCGTGGCCCTCGCGTAGCCGTCCGCCGCATGGGCAGCGCCCTGCTCATGAGAAGTCAGAATATGCCGGATCTCATTGCTGTGTTTGTAAAGCTCGTCATATACGTTTAAAATGGTGCCGCCGGGATAGCCGAAAACCGTATCCACTCCCTGCTCTTTCAGACATTCTATTACTATTTCCGCACCTGTAAGCAGCATAAATTTTCCTCCTTCATCCACTACCCGTTGTTTTTGGGCAGTTCCAGAATCGCGCCGCGGTTACCGCTGGTTACCAGTTCCCTGTAACGCGCCAGATAGCCGGTGTTGACCTTGGGCTCTCTCGGCTGCCATGCCGCGCGCCTTCTTGCCATTTCTTCGTCGGAGATCTTCACATTCAGACTGTTTTCGGGAATATTGATACTGATAATATCTCCCTCCTCTACCAGCGCGATAGGGCCTCCCACTGCCGCTTCGGGGGATATATGCCCAATGGACGCGCCTCTGGACGCGCCCGAAAAACGGCCGTCGGTAATCAGCGCAACCGAAGAGCCCAGGCCCATTCCCGCGATAGCGGAGGTAGGATTTAACATCTCTCTCATGCCCGGTCCTCCCTTGGGTCCCTCATAGCGGATGACCACTACGTCTCCCGCCACGATCCGGCCGCCTTTGATAGCTTCAATGGCATCTTCCTCGCAGTCGAATACGCGGGCAGGTCCCTCATGCACCATCATCTCCGGTACCACCGCGGAACGCTTTACCACACCGGAGTCCGGAGCCAGATTGCCCTTTAATACAGCGATGCCGCCGGTTTTGGAATAGGGATTCTCCACAGGCCGGATGACATTTTCATTTCTATTGACAGCATCTTTGATGTTCTCACCCACTGTTTTTCCCGTAGCCGTGATCAGATCCAGCCGCAGAAGATTTAACTTGGAGAGTTCTTTCATCACCGCGTACACGCCGCCTGCCTCGTTCAGATCCTCCATATAGGTGGGACCTGCAGGCGCTAAGTGGCACAGATTGGGCGTCTTGGCGGAAAGCTCGTTAGCGATATCCAGGTTCAGCTCCACGCCTGCCTCATGAGCGATAGCGGGCAGATGCAGCATGGTATTGGTGGAGCAGCCCAGTGCCATATCCACCGTCAGCGCGTTTAAGAATGCGGCCTCGGACATAATGTCCCTGGGCCGGATATTTTTTTCTACAAGTTCCATGATCTTCATGCCTGCGTGCTTTGCCAGACGGATCCTCTCGGAGTACACGGCCGGAATGGTACCGTTGCCCCTAAGTCCCATACCAATAGCCTCCGTCAGGCAGTTCATGGAGTTCGCTGTGTACATACCGGAGCAGGAACCGCAGGTAGGACACACCTTCTCCTCATATTCGCAGAGTTCCTCCATGCTCATGGTGCCGGCAGCCACACTGCCCACCGCCTCAAACATAGAGGACAGGCTTCTCTTTTCTCCTTTCACCCTGCCGGCCAGCATGGGGCCGCCGGACACAAAGATGGTGGGGATATTCAATCTGGCCGCGGCCATTAACAGGCCGGGTACGTTCTTGTCACAGTTGGGGATACACACCAGTCCGTCAAAACCGTGGGCCATGGCCATACATTCGGTGCTGTCCGCGATCAGGTCTCTGGTCACTAAGGAATATTTCATTCCCACATGTCCCATGGCGATCCCGTCGCAGACCGCGATAGCAGGAAATACAACGGGCGTACCTCCCGCCATGGCAACTCCCATTTTGACCGCTTCGGCAATTTTATCCAGGTTCATATGCCCCGGTACGATCTCGTTGTAGGAGCTTACGATCCCGATCAGGGGCCGCTGCCTCTCTTCCTCCGTAAAACCTAACGCATTGAACAGACTCCTGTGAGGAGCCTGGCTGGTACCTGTTTTTACAGAATCACTTCTCATCCTCTCTATCCTCCTTATTTTCTCCGGACATGGCAGTGCCTATACTCTTTCGGCGATCAGACTGCCCATTTCACGACATCCTACCTGTGTGCAGCCCTCCGCCATAATATCCGCCGTCCGGTACCCTTCTTTCAGCACTTTCTCTACGGCCGCCTCCACAGCGTCCGCCGCTTCGTCCAGATCAAAGCTGAAACGCAGCATCATGGCGGCGCTCAATATAGTAGCAATGGGATTCGCGACGTTCAGCCCCGCAATATCCGGCGCCGAACCGTGGCTGGGTTCGTAGAGCCCGAATTTGGTATCGTTTAAGGACGCGCTGGCCAGCATCCCGATGGAACCGGTCACCATGCTGGCTTCATCAGATAAAATATCCCCAAACATATTCTCTGTCAGGATCACATCAAACTGCGCCGGATCCTTCACCAGCTGCATAGCGCAGTTGTCTACCAGCATATGCTCCAGAGTCACTTCCGGATAATCCTTTGCCACCTCTTCCACCACCGCTCTCCAGAGTCTGGAGGAATCCAGCACATTGGCCTTATCCACGCTGGTTACCTTTTTCTTTCGTTTCATGGCAATATCAAAGCCCTTTATGGCGATCCTGCGGATCTCATTTTCGTCATAGGTGAGGGTATCCACCGCTTTTCTGACGCCATTTTCCTCCACCGTCCTGCGTTCGCCGAAATACAAGCCTCCTGTCAGCTCCCGCATGATCATAATGTCAAAGCCGGCCGCGCTGATCTCTTCTTTCAAGGGGCAGGCCTTTGCCAGTTCCTGATACAGAAAAGCGGGGCGCAGATTGGCAAACAGGTTCAACTCCTTGCGGATCTTCAACAGTCCCGCTTCCGGCCTCTTGTCCGGCGGCAGCTTATACCAGGGAGAAGTGGTGGTATTGCCGCCGATGGAGCCCATCAGCACAGCATCCGCCGCCTTCGCGGTCTTTACTGCCTCCTCTGTTAAAGGTACGCCGTACGCGTCGATAGAGGCGCCGCCCATTAAAATGTCTGTAAACACAGGGGTAAATCCATATTTTTCACCGGCCTTTTCCAAAACTTTTTTGGCTTCGGCCACAATTTCCGGTCCGATACCGTCGCCCGGAATACAAGTAATCCGTAAATCCATGCTTCCTCCCGTTCTGCCGCGCACGCAGCTTTTTATCTGGTTATTTTAACTGCAAAAAGTCCCGAACTTCGCATATGCAGTGCCGGCCACGCCGCACCGCATATATCAGGTTCGGAACCCCTTTCGCTCTTATTTCCCCTAAATTACGCTTCTCCCGGTTTCTCCACACGGCTTATGGCGCTCTTCTCCATTGGGATACGGCAGTTCTTATTGTTTCCAAACTCCACGATCACCGTATCGTCATTTATATCGATTACGATACCGATAAAACCGGAGGTCGTCAACACACAGTCCCCCGTTTCCAGAGACGAGATCATGGCTGCCAGCCTTTTCTGCTCCTTTTTCTGGGGACGCATAAAGAAAAACCACATTGCGCCTATGATAACCGCGTAAACAACCAGCATCATCAGCAGGGAACCCGCGCCGCCTCCTGCCGCTGCCGCCGGATCCGTTGCGCCGGCATCGCCTGTCAATAAAATACCCATATTCAGCCTCCTGTTGCTTTTACGTCCGCCGCCTGTCATACAGACTGCGGCACCTATTCGTTATGATACACAAATTCCCGCCTCTCGGCAAGCATTTTATAAAAAATTTACAGCCAAGCCCCTTACTGTCCACCTGCCGCCATGCGCTCCAGCTTTCTTTTTTTATAGGAAGCAAACTCTCCCTTATCCAAAGCTTCCCTTATCTCCGTCATCATGGTGTTATAAAAATACAGGTTGTGCAGCACACAGAACCGCATCCCCAGCATCTCTTTTGCCTTTAGCAAATGCCTGATATAAGCCCTGGAATAACGCCTGCAGACCGGACAGCCGCAGCCCTCCTCAATAGGTCTGTCATCCAGTTCATATTTGGCGTTAAAGAGATTGATCTTGCCGAAATTGGTGTAAAGATGTCCGTGGCGCCCGTTTCTGCTGGGATAGACACAGTCAAAGAAGTCCACTCCTCTCTCCACGCTTTCCAAAATATTGGCGGGCGTTCCCACGCCCATTAGATAGGTGGGCTTGTCTATGGGCAGATACGGCACCACTTTCTCGATCACCTCATACATTTCCTCGTGGGTTTCTCCTACAGCCAGTCCCCCAATGGCATAGCCGTCCAGATTCATCTCAGCGATCCGTTTGGCATGATCGACGCGTATATCCCGGTATAACGCTCCCTGATTGATCCCGAAAAGCAGCTGCTGTCTGTTGATTGTATCTGGCAGCGCGTTCAGCCGCTCCATTTCTTTTTTGCAGCGTTCCAGCCACCTGGTAGTCCTGGCCACGGAAGCCTCCACATACGCTCTGTCCGCTCTGGCGTGTTGGCACTCGTCGAAAGCCATGGCGATCGTGGAAGCCAGATTGGACTGGATCTGCATACTTTCCTCCGGTCCCATGAAAATCTTCCGGCCGTCCACAAAGGAGCGGAAATAGACGCCCTCTTCTTTTATTTTCCGCAGGCCGCCCTGTGAAAAGACCTGGAACCCGCCGGAATCCGTGAGCACCGGCTTATTCCAGGACATAAACTTATGCAGGCCGCCTAACTGCTTTATGACCAGATCCCCCGGCCTGATATGCAGGTGATAGGTATTGGAAAGTTGTACCTGCGTTCCGATCTGCTCCAGATCCTCCGTAGAAACCGCGCCCTTGATAGCCGCCGCTGTTCCCACATTCATAAATACCGGCGTCTGGATCACCCCGTGTACCGTGTGCAGTTCTCCACGCTTTGCCCGACCCTCCTGCTTTAACAAGCGATACATCAGTACAATTCCTCCCAAAATTCTTCCAGTGTTATCTCTCTGTCCGTGATGACCGTAGCGGCTTCCACTCCCACATACCTGAAATGCCAGGGCTCATATTCAATGCCTGTGATATATTCCCGGCCTTCCGGATACCGCAGGATAAAGCCATACTCAAAACTGTGGGCCGCCAGCCATTTGCCTGTTTCCGTGTCCGCAAAGCCTTCATCCAGGCTGCGGTATGTACTGCTGTAAAAATCTATGGCCAATCCGATCTGATGTTCGCTGGCGTTGGGAGAAGTCACGGTTTTGGATGCCGTCTTATAGGCATCTATGTAAGAAAGTCCCGCGTTCATGTACAGCTTGATCTTCCGCTCAAATAAATAAGTCTGCCTGTTATAATCCCGATAGGGGGAACACACCTCTAAGTCAATGCCATCCGATTTTGCCGCCTGCATCATCGCCAGCAGATCCTCCAGGATCCTTTCATCGCACCGCATACCGCCTGTAATGGTTCCTAAGGGGAAAGTATATCCGTCCGGAATGGAATGCTGCTTATTTACCAGAAGCAGCCTCCAGTCCTCTTTATCAAACGCATAGTCAGAATAATCCGGTCTGTCCGTGTTTTCTTCAGAAGACAGCTCTCCGGCCTCCGTTTCCGGAGTCTGCACCAGATCCTTATAGGTTTCGTTGCTTTCCAGGATCTCGTCCAAAGTATAGGTATCCAGCTCCTCTTCCCCCAGCAGGGCCACATCATCATAGCCGTCAAAGGTATCGTTATCCGCTTCGATGAACGCCATCTGCTCCGCGTCCACCTCCTGCTCCGCCGTCAGCAGGATACCGTCCTCCTCCAGAGCCGGCCCGCTCCTTTGGGCAGAGAGACTCTCCGGAGAGGCAAAACTGCTGCTTATCACCAAAAAGAAAAGCAGCAAAACAACACAGGAATACCGTTTGATATTCGCTCCAAACCAGAGTCCTGCGTCATAGACCGAAAGCACCGCCATCAGCCAGGCCAACACCGGCAGCTTCAGCCAGGTATGCTGTTGGATCAGACGTCTGTAACGGCTGATCGTTTTCTCACGAAATGTTCTCTTCATAACTCATCCAACAGGTAAAATTAACATACATAGTTATCATACCACATTGTCCGTAAATTTGCATTATTTTTTTCAATATTCCCCTTCCATAATACCTTATTTTAAAAATTTTTAAAAATGGCAGCCTTTTTTGAACATTTTTTTGCAAGTTTTCCCGCTTTAGTGTATAGTAAAATCAGTATGAACTGATAAATACGATTTATCTTGCTTAATAGGAGGCATTTATGGCTGGTTCTACATACGGTACTATATTTAAGATCATGACCTGGGGGGAATCCCATGGCAAAGCTCTCGGCGTAGTGGTGGACGGCTGTCCCGCAGGGCTTTCCCTCTGTGAAGAAGACATTCAGGTCTATCTGGACAGACGTAAACCCGGACAGAGCAGGCTTTCCACTCCCCGCAGGGAAGACGACACGGTGGAAATCCTTTCCGGTGTTTTTGAGGGGCGTACCACCGGTACTCCCATTTCCCTGATGATACGCAACACTTCCCAGCGCTCCGCGGACTACAGCGAGATTGCCTCTTACTACAGGCCGGGACACGCGGACTATACTTTTGACGCCAAATACGGCTTCAGGGACTATAGGGGCGGCGGCCGTTCTTCCGGCAGGGAAACCGCCGGCAGGGTAGCCGCCGGCGCGATCGCGGCGAAGCTCTTGAAGGAAATGGGGATTACCGTTACCGCCTATACCCGTTCTATCGGGCCCATAGAAGCGGATATGTCCCGTTTTGACAGAGACGCGATCCTCTCTACTCCCACCGCCATGCCTGACAGGGAAGCCTCCCTGCGGGCGGAAGCCTTTTTAAAAGAAACGATGGAAGAACTGGATTCCTCCGGCGGCGTTCTGGAATGTATTGTGGACGGTCTGCCCGCAGGGATCGGCGATCCCGTTTTTGAAAAGCTGGACGCCAATCTGGGCAAAGCCCTGTTATCCATCGGCGCCGTAAAGGCAGTGGAGATTGGGGACGGGGTTCGGGTTTCCAAGGCAAAGGGCAGTGAAAACAACGATTCTTTCTGCATTTTAGACGGCCGGATCAGCAAACGCACCAACCACGCCGGAGGCATATTGGGCGGCATCAGCGACGGCAGCCCTCTTCTGCTGCGCGCCCACGTCAAACCGACGCCCTCCATTTTCAAGCCCCAGAATACCGTAAATACGGACAAAGAAGAGATTTCCGTACAGATCAAGGGCCGCCATGATCCTGTTATCCTTCCCAGAGCGGTGGTTGTCATGGAATCCATGGTAGCCCTGACTCTTATAGATGCTCTCATGCTCAATATGAGTGCCAGAGCCGAAAACCTGATTCGCTTTTACAAAAAAACGCCCTGACTTTGGACGACAAAAAGGGTATCCCTTTCGTCATTGCGAAATGACTTTGGGGATACCCTTTTTATACATTGATCACAATCCAACAGCTTCTGCTATGCTTCCACACCCATGGCCGCATAATAATCGTCAAACATCTTTCCTACTGCGTCCTGCGTCTGATAGGAAATATCGGGCAGCTTGCCGCCCCATACTTTTTCAGCTTTCTTGAAGCCCTTTTCAAACGCTTCCTGCATCTCTTTCATCTTGTCCACATCATCTCCCGCCAACGCGCTGGCGAAGTCAAAAATACGGGACGCGGTCTGCTTTACGCCATAGTAGCCGTCCTCAGAGATGTCCTGCTGAGCCTGCGCTCTGGTAGCCGGATCTACATTGTACTTGCCGCTTGCCAAAAACTGCCAGATATTATTGGCCTGTCCGTAAGCATTGGTCTGCTGGGACATCATCTTCTGCACCATGCTCACAAACTGGCTCTGTCTTGCTTCCGAGTCAGCTTTCAGCTTAGCCACTAATGCCTGCCTGTCCGCAGCGCTCATCTTGTTGACAGAATAAGCCGCTTTCTGGTCGGAATCCTTGGACGACTCGTACACAACGCCATCTTCCACCTTCTGACTTGCAGCTGCTTCAGGCTGCTCCGCGGCTTTCTGTGCCGTATAGCCGGTGTAGGTCTGGGCTGCGCCGCTGCCGTTTACTGCACTTACGCTCATGTCTTTTTCCTCCTTGATATTTTATTTGGGTGCACATCCATTTGCGCCCAGTTACATTGTTACGTAACATATATCGGCTGTTGGGAAAATTTTCTTAACCCCTAAGTTTATAAAAAGTGATACAATTTGGTAAATCCACGGGAATTTCCTTGGTATACATGACTAACGTCCCTTTTTTCATATCCGATTTGAAAAAGGTCATGGTGTTGGAGGTGTGGTTCAGGGACACAATATGCCTGTTATCCGGGAAAAACGCGGCATCCTTAGGGTACTCCCCGCTGATGGGCAGACAGAGAATCCTCTCCAAAAGCCCCGTCTTTTCATCCGCCTTATAGACTGCCACCGTATTCTCTCCGGCCGTGGACGCTAAAAGATACCGATAGTCATCGGAAAAGGTCAGCGCGCTGGCAGAATAGCCCAAAGACTTACGCTCCGTGGTAGGTATGGTCTGGATTCTGTCAAAATAAGGATTCCCTTCCCTTTCCTCATACTGATATACAGTAATATTGCAGGCCAGCTCATGCACAATGTAAATGTATCTGCCGTCCTTGGACATCTTGATATGTCTGGGCGCGGATTCAATGTCCCCGCGCAACACATCGGCCAACCGCAGTTTGCCCGTAGCGTGATCCAGGCGGTATACGTTCACATGATCCATTCCCTGGTCCGCTACCAAAAGATATTTGTTGTCATGCGTCATCCTGGCGCAGTTTACATGAGGCCTGAAATTTCTTTCGGCCACACTGCCCAGTCCCTTATGGTAGATTTCATCCGCGATCGCTCCGATAGAGCCGTCCGCATTCAGCTTCATCACAGTCAGCTTCCCGTCATGATAGCCCGACACAAACAGGAACTCGTCCTTATAGTCCGTGGAAAGGTAACAGCCCCGCATTCCGTTTATGGAAGCGAAATTGATAAGTTCCAGGCTGCCATCCTTTAATATGTTATAAGCTTCTACCCCGAAATCGGTAATGGAATACAGATACTTCTTATTCTTGGAGATCGTCACATAGGAAGAGTTGGTGATCTCCACCCTGTCCTTCTCCATAAATCTGCCGTTTTCCAGATCCACGTCGTAGATTCTGATGCCATGCTTATCTCCCATGGTGTAGGTAGATACATAAGCCACATACTTATCGGTGCTGTTTGCCATAACGGATACCTCCTGCCTCGAATAAGGTTAATAGTTATTATACCATATTCTTTCCCGTTTGTTAATCAAAAACTTTAGAAATGGAGCAGCGCCTCGTCCGTCTTTTTATTCGTTGCGATATGCTTCAGATAATAGACAGCTTCCTGAACGGGAGGAATGCATAAAAACAGAAACGTGACCGCGCCCTCCAGTAAAAGGTAGCTGCCGTCATACAGGATACAGAACAAAAGATTGTTCAAAAAGCCCTCCTTGTCGGGCGGATAAAAGCAGACCGCCGAAATGACAAAGAGTACAAACTGCCCCCAAACCCCCAGCACATATCCTGCTTTCAGCTTAAAGGGCTCTTCCACGATCCTGGTTCCGGCACCCTGCTCCTGTCTGGTTCCGGCGCCCCTGTCCTGTCGGTTTCCAGGCTCCTTCAACAGTCCGCCCAGCGCAAAAACGCCATAGCCTAAAGGATATTCCAACAACAGCGCCATGGGCGCGTAGTTGATAAATTCCCCCGTACAGTAATTTACTCCCAGCCTGACAAACCCAAACAGGACCGACCACAGCAGGCCGTAACGAAAACCAAAGAAATAAGTCACCAGCCATACGGCTAAAAGACTGAAATACGTTACGGCGCCTCCCTGTGGAAGCACGACTACCTTAATGGCAGAGAGTATGGTAAACAGTACCAAAAAGATCAGTGTCCATATCCATCTGCGGTTCCACAGATTGATTTTTCGCTTTCTGCGCTCCATTGTCCGTTTCTCCTTTATCTGTCCCCGTATCTATCTTCCTTATCTATCTTTGTCTTGTCTCTGCGCGCTCCCCGCTTATGTCTGCCGCCCCTACATCAGGTTGTGCCTGTGTATGTTCCGTCTCTTTCTTCTCAGGATCATATACAGAAGCAAAAACGTCAGGGTACCGCTGATGATGACGCTTTGGAAAGTGCTCTGGGCATAGACCGCGTCGATTCCCAGCAGGTTGTAGAACCCGGCCAGCAGTCCCACCGCGAAATCCTGGATCTGGATCACTGCCAGCACCGTAGCTACGATATTTAAGATCGCGCCGTTTCTCGCCTCTGTCTGAGCTGATTTCAGATCCACGATATGCTCTAAAAATTCCTGATGCTCATAATAGGTCTGTTTCAGCTCTTCGTTGGCAAACGCTTTGGTAATGCAGGCAGCTTCCGCCTGCGTTCCGCTGTATTTGAAGTTCCGTACCTCCCAGAACCGCACCGTCTTGCCAAACTCCCGGTAGAGCTCATGGATTTCCTCCTGGGAAATATCCCCGTCGTTGGCTAAGGCGTTGGCAACTTTGATGTTCGTTTTCGCCAGCGCGGTATTCTGGAACATGACCAGCTGCGCGATAAAAGCATAGGTAGACGTCAGCGCGATCCTTTCCTGCACATCCTCATCAAAGACCTCCGGTATATACGCAATGGCCACATCCGAAAGATATACCTGATAGTAATCGTACTGCGCGTGATTGGTTTCGCACATCTCTTCGATTTCCTTACTCTGGATGCCATAGTCAATATGCATACTGTTGTATACTTCGCCGGACATGATGTTCTGAAATTCCCGGGGATCATCCGGCTTTTTGGACATACAGAGCAGAGCCTTTCCCTCTCCGCATTTGTGCAGGCCGTACTTCCTCAGATAATCATAAATATCCTCATAGCCCGTCAAAGGCGCGGCGTCTGCCGTCCGAAGCTTCAAAAATCCATAGGAAAGCTGGTCCTGTATCTGTGTCGTGGAAAAGGGCGTATCCTTGAAAAACAGCGTCAGCACATACATATGGCTGGGACGGTGGGCCGTCAGCAGCACCTGCACCTTCTCTTCCCCCACGATACTGGCCTGTTCATCCTTTTCCTGGGGATATTCGTCCGTTGTATGCAGAAAATAATATTCTCCCAAATAGAAGATATTGTCATCCAGTTCTTTCAGTACCACATTGGACATTTCGTAACGCAGACATTCCAAGAGCCCTTCCACCAGGGCTTCCGCTTCCGGCGGCGGGTTCTTTACCGCCTCTCTCCTGTCTTCAAACAGCTCCTCCAAGTGGGTGTTTTCCACATGCTCCGCTAAAGGCAGCATCAGGTAAACGTCGCTGCGGTAACTCTTAAAATACAGATCCCTTTTCTCGTTTTTATGGATCAGCTTCTCCAGAGCCTTTCCCTCACAGATACAGAGCACATTGTTGTCAATGAGCATGCGTTCTATGGTAAACATATAGTTCCGGAGCGCTTTTTTCCCATCCTCGGAAACGGCGATCGCCCGGATGGCAGTCAGGGGATATTCCCCGTTTAGCTTTTCCAGATGGGCGCGCCACGCTTCTGACAACGCCACTACGGCCTTTTTGTCCCTATAATCAGGATGTACCACCAGAGAAAGAATAAAAAGACGGTTCTCTCCTTCCTTTGTGTACTGCGCGATCTCATCCGCCCGGATGTCGTCATCCCGGATGGGACTGTTTTCATCCAGATTTTCCAGGCTCTCCCACAGGCCCTGAGTACATGGGAAAAAATTCACGTACCCGGCCAGTCTCTGCTCCCGTTCTTCATCTAAGACACAGATAAAGCTGTCCCGGTTCGCCCTGTATCTGGCCACCATGTTCTTCAGTTCTCCGGCGTACTTTTTTTCGTATACCAGTTCGTCCAGATCCATGACCTTTCGCAGAAAATCCTCTTCAAAGTCCAAACCGGTCACAATTTTAAACGACATGCGGCTCCTCCTTTAATCTGCTTTCAGCTCTTTCCACAATTCGTTATACAGATTGACAACGTCTTCGTCGGTCTGGGTGCAGACCTCGCAGTTTTCCATATCTTCTTCCGTAGGCGTAATGGCAGGATCGTTTCTTAACTCCTCATCCATGTTCGCGATCACGGCCTCATTGGGCGTGGAATAATAGATATATTCAAAATTTTTCGTGGCAATGTCCTCTCTGCAGAGGAAATCTAAAAACTTACTGGCCGCTTCGAGATTTTCGCACTTTCTTGTTACGATCCAGGAATCGATCCATACATTGGAGCCCTCTTTCGGTACTACATAGGCCAGATTCTCGTTATATTCGTGCCCAAGGTAGGCCTCACCTGAGTATACCACAGCCATGGCCGCGTTCCCCGCGACCACCTCATCCCTTGCCTCGTCCACAAGGTACGCCTGCACATCCGGTTTCTGTCTGATCAGAAGGTCCAGAGCCTCCCGCAGTTCCCCCTCATCCGACGTATTTAAGGAATACCCCAGATATTTCAAAGTGATCATAAAAGTATCCCGCTGGCTGTTCTGCATAATGATGTCATTTTTGTAGCTGCCGTTAAACAGAACGCCCCAGCTGTCGATTGGCGCGTCCACCTTCGTGGTGTCATACAGAATACCGATGGTGCCGTAAAAATAAGGGAGCGCGTACTCATTCTGTGGATCAAACGCCTGGGAAAACTCCCAGAACCTGTCACCGATATTGCCGGCGTACTCCATGGAGGAAAAATCCACCTTTTGCGCCTCTCCCTCCTGTATCATCCTCTGTATCATATAGTCCGCGGAGCACACCAGATCATAGGAGATCGCGCCGGAACTGTATTTCGCGTACAATTCTTCCGGAGTCAGCGCCTCCTCGTATTTGATCCCGATACCGGTCTCTTCCGTAAACTGCTCCAGTACCTCCGGATCCATATATTCCCCATAGTTAAATACCGTCAGATACTCTTCAGGTTCTTTCTTTCCGCAGCCCCCCAGCAAAAAAATTCCCGCTAACAGCAGTCCCGCAGCATAAACATTCTTTTTCATTATCTACTCCTTTCGATCATATCTTCCGTACTTTTTCCTTTTCCGGACAACAGGTTAAACAACAGTAAGATCACAAAGATCACGCCAAACAGCAGCGTGGATAAAGCGTACATCTCCGGCTTGATCCCTTTTCTGATCTCTCCGTAGATCATGGTTGAAAGGGTGTTGACGCCGGCTCCCTTTGTAAAATAAGTGATGACAAAATCGTCCATGGACATGGTCAGCGCCATAAAAAAGCCCGCCAGTATGCCGCTGCCGATCTGGGGCAGCACAATGTGGAAAAAGGCGTAGACGCTGCCAGCCCCTAAATCCCTGGCCGCCTCATAGATACTTAAATTCAGCGACTTTAACTTGGGCATGACACTCAAGATCACATAAGGGATATTAAAGGTAATATGCGCCAGCATCACGCTTGTGAAGCCCAGGGGGATAAAACGCACAAACCAGAGCATCAACGCGATTCCCGTCACAATGTCCGCGTTCAGAATGGGAATGTTCGTCACGGACATTACCACCTGATACCCTCTCTTGCGCATGGCCTGGATCCCTACCGCGCCCAGCGTACCAATGAGCGTTGCCGCCGCTGCCGAACCCAGTCCGAGAAACAGCGTGGTCTTTAACGCCTCCAAGATCTGTCTGTTGGAAAACAGTGTCGCGTACCAGCGCAGGGTAAAGCCTCCCCAGGTCACTCTGGAGCGGGAGTCATTGAAGGAAAGCACGATCAAGACCAAGATCGGCGCGTATAAAAACAGCATGATGAACGCCAGGTAACATTTCATGAAAGCATTTTTCAGTCTTACCATATGGTCGTCCCCCTCTCCTCCATATCATTGCGCAGAGTAAAGGCCAGCCCGACGATCACCAAGAGCATCAGAGAAATGGAAAGTCCCGCGCCCAAATGCCAGTTCATGCTCTTTACAAATTCCTGTTCGATAATGTTTCCGATAAGCTGCAGCTTGCCGCCACCAAGAATATCCGCGATCACAAAGGAGGTCATCGCCGGCACAAAGACCATTACGATGCCGCTCAGCATACCGGGCATTGACAGGGGAAAAATAACCTTTCTGAAAACAGTTCCGCTATCCGCTCCCAGATCTCTCGCCGCCTCGATCAGATCCTCGTCAATATCGGAGATTGCGTTAAAGATTGGCAGGATCATATAGGGCAGGAAATCATACACCATACCGATCATCAGCGCGATCCAGGTGTTGCTCAGCGCCAGGGGCGCTATGCCCACCTTCCCCAGCAGAAAATTCAAAATACCGTTTTTCGACAGAATCATCTGCCACGCCAGGATCCGCAATATAAAATTCATCCACATAGGCAGCACCAGCAGAAAGATCGTAAAGCCTTTCCGTTTTAACCGGAAGCTCTTTAAGACTAACGCCGCCGGATAAGCCAGAAGAATGCAGATCAGGGTACAGCCAAAGGCGATCGCCAGAGAAAAAAGCAGTGCCTGTCTGTTGATCGGCTCTAAAATAGCCAGGATATTCCCCCATGTAAAAGCGTCGTCATTGTCCGTAAACGCGCTGGCCGCGATCGTGACAAGGGGCAGGATCGTAAATCCGATAACCCAGATTATGTACGGGGTTGAAAGATATTTTCTTTTCATTCCTTTATTATCTCCGCATCTTCAGATTGAGGCTTATGCATGATCTGAATGTTGTCAGGCGCCACATAGAGGCCCACTTCTGCCCCGACTTCCGGAGCGTTCACACTCTGGCTGACCCACTCATAGTCCCGGGCGCATATTTTGATCTCATAGTACGCGCCCTTAAACAGCACGGAAGTCACCTTGCCCGAAAAGAAACCGTTTTCCGCTTCCCTGATCTCCAGATCCTCCGGCCGGATTACCACATCCACCGTCTCGCGGGCCTCAAAGCCTTCGTCTACACAGGGAATCTTTACCCCCATGATCTCCACTACCTTATCCTGCAGCATGATCCCGTCGATGATATTGCTCTCGCCGATAAAGTCCGCCACAAAAGCATTCTGCGGCTCATCATAGATGGATTTGGAGGTTCCCATCTGCTGTATGATGCCCTTGTTCATCACCACGATCCTGTCCGACATGGTAAGAGCCTCTTCCTGATCATGTGTCACATAGATGAAAGTGATGCCCACTTCCTTTTTGATCCGGATAAGCTCCTGCTGCATATCGTGGCGCAGCTTCAGATCCAGCGCGCCCAAAGGTTCGTCCAAAAGCAGGAGCTCCGGTTCATTCACAATGGCGCGGGCAATGGCAATCCTCTGCTGCTGTCCGCCGGAAAGGGCCGTCGTGTTCCGCTTTTCATAGCCCTCCAGATTGACCAGCTTCAGGGCATATTTAATCTTGTCCTGAATGTATGCCCTGCTCTTCTTCTTCAGCTTCAGTCCGAAAGCGATATTTTCTTCCACATTCATATGCGGAAACAGGGAGTATTTCTGGAATACCGTGTTGACATTCCGTTTTTCCGAGGCCAGATTGGTAATATCCTGCCCTTCAAAAAATACAGAGCCATTATCCGGCCTGACAAAACCGCCTATGATCCGCAGTGTCGTACTCTTTCCGCAGCCGGAAGGACCTAGCAGGGTAATAAATTCATTTCTGCCAATGGACAGCGAAAGATCATCCAGCACCTTTTTTCCGTCGAAGGACTTGGAAATGTTTTTCAGTTCCAATATGTCCCTTCCTTTTTCGTTCGTTCCCATATGCTTCTCCTAAAAACTGGGCGGAGTGCTGATCCAGAGTACCTTCGCCTCCGTCTTTCCCGCCGCCTCCAGCTTATGCCTTTTTGTCGCCTGGTAATAAAAAGAATCGCCTTTCTCCGCGATATGTACTTTTTCTCCGAAGTACAGTTTGACGCTGCCCTCCAAAACATACCCGAACTCTTCCCCCTCATGGGGCTTGTCAAAGGGCATGTTCTCTCTGGGCCGCAGAGTCACCAGAATGGGTTCCATCTGGTTTTTCTGCGCCGTCGGCACCAGCCACCTGACGCAGTTTTTCGCCTTATCCACTTTTTCAAAGCACTCTTCCGGTTTGTATACTATCTGCGGATCTTCCTCGTCATTGAAAAAATCCGCCAGATTGCTGCCCAGACATTCGATAATGTCCGCCAGCGTCGCCACGGAGGGGGCTGTAAATCCCCGTTCCACCTGAGAGATAAAGCCTTTTGTCAGATCAGAACGATCCGCCAGCTCCTGCTGTGTCAGGCCGTTCTGATTTCTCAGGTTCCTGATTTTATTTCCTATCTGTTCTTCCAGTTTCATCACTTAGATCCTTTGTTTAATAATTCTTAACCTAAAGTTTATACGCACTGATTTTCATTATACATATACTAAACAAAAAGTCAACTATATTTTTCAGTTGAATTTGACAAAAAATAAAAATCCTCCAAACGCGGACACAATAATAGAGACAGTCCCGCGGAACTGTCTCTAAATGTCGTGTCACTATTATTTTAATACTTCTTTCAGGGCATTGATGACCTGTTCCGGCTCATAGGGCTTGCAGATAAATTCCTTCGCCCCTAATTTCAACGCGTCCATCAATTTGGAGGACTGTCCCGCGGCGGTCACCATGACTACCCTGGCATCGGGATCCAACTCCTTGATCTCCTTTAAACAGCTCAGCCCGTCCATCTGGGGCATGGTAATATCCATCGTCACGGCGTCGGGTTTGAACTGTTTGTAAAATTCTACGCCCTCCTGGCCGTTACCGGCCTCCGCAACGATGTCATGTCCAATACCCTCCAGCACGTTGCGTAGCATTTTCCTGGACATTTTAGAATCGTCCACAATCAATATCTTAGCCATTTCTATCTTTTCCTCCTACTTCCGTCCTATGATCAGGAATGTCGCCTGCTTACTGCCCATATAGACCGGTATGCTGCAACATATTCCGTCGTTTCCTACCTTCATGCCATCCCCGGTCAATATGGGAGGCATCAGCTCGGAATCCACGCCGTTTCTGCTCAATGCCGTAGCATAGAGCCCGTTGACGCAGTTTAAGAACTCACCGGCCGCGTCCAGCGCGTCTTCCATGGAAAGCGCCTCCTCTTCCTTACAGAAAGCGGTCGCTATCTCCACCAGGCCTCCGTTTTCCTCCAGAAAGCCCAGTTCCGTTTCCTTAAAGCCGGATACCGGAGCCGTGAAATCCGTCAGCTTCTGCAGAACGCCGCCGGATATGTCCGCATTGTTCAGCATTTTTGCCTTGCCCATATAAATATGTCTGTCCACACAGCGGATCAGGGTACGGATTAAAAGCCCCGCAATATCCTTGTAAACCATTCCCTCATTGGGGAGGAACAGGGGTACGATACGCTCAGGTTCATCGCTCCGAAGATCTTCCACATCGGATTTGGTAAATCCGTTCTTCTGCTGGAAACCGTCCAATACCTCTTCCAGTTCCTGGAGCTTGAGCAGATCCTCATTCACCAGAGCCTGCGCAAATGCCAGATAGGTGTTTCCCTGCTTTTTCAACAGATTGCTGATCTGCTCTTCCGTCAGATAGCCTTTCTCTACCGCGATATCCCCAAACCGTTTGTCCAAGGTGGCCTGCAGCCTGTTGACAGTCTCCGCCTGCTCCACCGTCATCATGCCTTCCGATACTGCCAGCAGTCCCATTTTTACTCTGGTCTCGTCCAGTTTCGTAATCACTCTCTCCAAATCTCCGGATGTTATCCTGCCCGTTTCTACCAGGTAATTCCCCAATATGTATTCTACCATAAGATTTCTCCTTTCATACGCCGGCAACAGCCCGACAACTAATATTATAATGCAAACGGACGAGAGTTTCCACAAAAACCGTTAAAATATTTGTAAACATAATATGAACAAAAATGCCGATACCGCGCCGGGGTGATACCGTATCGTATCAGGCCGGCCACTGGTATCGGCACTGTCAGCACAGCTTTACTGCTCTTCACATCCGCAGGTATCGCCATTGGAGTAATTGCTTCTTACCCAGGGAGGAGGCGTATTCTGGTTTCTGTCATCGTTTCCGCCGCAGCCACAGCCGCAGTCGGAACCGTTCCTGCCATAACCGCTTCTGCCGTTCACACCGTTTGAGCCGCAGCCACAACCGTTATTCCTGTTCGAGCCACAGCCGCAGCCGTTGTTGGAACCGCCGTTTAAGAAGCTGCCACAGCCGCCGTTACAGAACAGAAGAAAGAGAATGATCCAATTACACATACTGCATTTCCGTTTCTGATTGGTTTACTCTATTATATTCTCCTCTCCTTGCGGTGTGCCTGCAGGAAAACATTTTTTATATAGGAAAAAGTACGCTCTTCGCCTTTTTCAGCCAGCATTTTCAACAGCATTTCTAGGTTTTTACGGGTATATTCATGCATGGGAGCCGGATCCCTTCCTTTCTGATAATAGCGAAGCGGCGCTTCGTCCGTATATGCTTTCCCCAAATACACTTTGCTCGCCGCGATCCTGTCTATCACCATTTCCGCGATATACTTTCTCGGCATGGGGGCGGGCGCCATACCTCCCGCTCCGCCCTTCAGGGAATAATCTATCCAGTATTCATAATGATGCTTGTTGCGCCCCTTATGATGCATCCAGGCAGTGGAATATCCCACCGCTTCCCTCTCCGCGTTGTTGGGACTTCTGTTGCCCTGATAATAGCGGGCTCCCACCCAAAATTCCGCGGGACTGTATTTGGACATATCATGTAAGAGCCCCTGCCGGTATAAACCGACAGCAAAGCAGCCCTTTAAAACCAGCCATTTGTGGAAAGTGATCGTCTTAAAATGTTCCCACGCTTTCATGGCATTACTGTCCGTCCTTTCCGTTCCTGTTTTCCGCCGTTTTTCCTTCCGCATTTTCCCTGCTCATAAACAGGCAGATGCATCTGCCGGGGACCGTGACGGAAGCGTTCTCATCTTCCGGCATAAACGCCACATCGTCCCTGGACGAAACACACCGCTCCCAATGCAGATTCTTCGGCAGATTCGGGAGTGCGAAGACATGTGGTTCCCAGTGCATATTGTACGCCGCGTAGAAAAAATCATCCGGCTCACCTGCCGCCTTTTCCGCGTACTTTCCGCAGTACATGATTCCCACCTGCCTGCTGTAGACAGCAGTGTCAGGCTTCCAGGGCGCCTCCCCGTGATAAGATACATCCGGATAGCCGCAGGCGCCGTAATCCATAAGGCGCAGTTCCTTTTTCTGGTGCAGGACCGGATGCGCCTTCCGCAGGGCGATCAGCTCTTTGGTAAAAGCGTACAGCTCCCGGTTGCTTTCTACGTTTCTCCAGTTTAACCAAGTGACTTCATTGTCCTGGCAATAGGGATTGTTATTGCCCTTCTGGGAATTGCCGAACTCGTCCCCCATGAACAAAAGCGGCGTTCCCTGGGATAAAAACAGCAGCAAAAGAGCATTCTTCATCTGCTGCAGTCTCAGCTGGAGAATGGCCTTCTTACGGGACGGCCCCTCCTGCCCGCAGTTCCAGCTCGCGTTGTAATCGGTTCCGTCCTGATTGTTTTCCCCGTTTTCCTCATTGTGTTTCCGCTCATAGGACACCATATCCATAAGGGTAAAACCGTCATAATTGGTCAGGAAATTGATCTCTCCGTATTCCGCGGGATTGCGGCGCATATGCTGCAGGGCTGCCTGAAGCATCCCCTCATCTCCCTTTAAAAACCGGCGCATATCATAGCGGTAGGCATCCCGGTATTCCCCCAGATGCCTCTCCTGTCCCGAGGCCGCCAGTTCTTCCCGCAGTTCCTTCCCGAAAGAATGGTACCAGAGCTTGGTCCCGGCCAGAATCGGATCCTGCGCCGGAATATCCGGCCGGATATTCTCCCCTTTCAAATGAAATCCGTCCACATGATATTCCAATACCCAGTGGCGGAGGATTGCCAGCCGTTCATTTACCGATACATCATTGGTAAAATAGAACTGTAAAACCAGCTCCATTCCGTTTTGGTGAACCGCCCTGACCAGATCTTTGAACTCCGTCACCGCGTCCCGGGAAGCGGCATAAGCACATTTGGGACTGTAATAATATCCCCTTGTATATCCCCAGTAATTTTTCCGCGGCGGAGCAGGTCTGTCCGTGTTCTCATAGGGATTCTCTGTCCGGCGCTGCTCCACCTCCTCGAACTCATATACAGGCTGCAGCTCCAGGGTTGTGATCCCCAGTTCCTTTAAGTAGGAAATCTTTTCCTGCAGTCCCGCGAAAGTGCCTCTGCACTTTACGCCCGAAGAGGCATGTCTGGTAAATCCTCTGACATGCAGACAGTAGACAATGCTGTCCTCGTAGGGAAGCTTTTCTGTTTTCTCCTCCCCCCACTCATAGCCTGCGGGCGGCAAAATCGCCAGCTTCACCGGCTCTTCTCTACGGGCGGAGCCATAAGCTGTTCCTCCCAGAAAAGCCCTGGCCCTTTCATCCGGCACCAGCCTGTCCCCCTCATAGAAACAGTAGGCTTCCTTCGCCAAAACCATATCCTTGAGCAGCATCGTATATACCCTGCCTACCCGGTCTTCTTTTCTGAATGCCAGGCGGGCAGTTTCTTTTCTGGTGTTTCTATCAAATAAAACCACACCGCAGTCCTCAGCGGAGGAAACATAGGCAAAATTGACTCCCTGCGCATATGCCTGTACTCCCAGCGGAAGTGGTATTCCCTTTGTCGCTTCTCTTTCCAAAGTCATTCCCTCTTTCTGAGTCAATATCACACTAGCAGATTTATTATACCATAACATTCCGATACCTTGCTACCGTTATTTTCGGAATTTACCCAAATCCTGCCGGTTTTTCCCAAATTTATACGGAAAAAAATTGCATGTCTGGTCCATAAGGACTATAATAAAATCAAAATACCCCAACAGGAGGAGCTTATGGCTGAAAACAATTTTGCGGAAGAAGAAATGACCGTGGAGATAGAATTGGAGGACGGCACCAAGGTCAACTGCGCCGTCATCACTATCCTTACCGTATCCGGCAGGGACTACATCGCTCTTCTGCCTTTGGATGAAAAGGGAGAAAATCAGGACGGCGAAGTATGGTTTTACGGTTATAAAGAAGATGAAAGCGATCCCAACGCGGAACCGGAACTGATCTATATTGCGGACGACGACGAATATGAAGCCGTTTCGGACGCTTTTGACGAATTTCTTGACAATCAGGAATTTGACGAGCTGGTGGACGACGAACCCAAAGAATCTAAAGATTCTTAGGAATCTTAGTAACCCTTGGATTCCTTGGATGTTCCGCTTTCCTCTGCCTCCAGCAGGGGCTTCAGAAAACGCGAAGGCTGCCTTGGATGCTCTTTTGTGCCCGATAAGTACAAAAGCTCCAGGGCTTTTTTTGCTCTGGTCATCCCCACGTAAAACAGCCGTCTCTCCTCTTCCCCGTCCTCCTTTCCCGCATTCAGATCCGGAAGGCAGACATACGAAAATTCCAGTCCCTTGCTGCCATGCATGGTCAAAAGCCGCACACCGTTTTGAAGTTTTTTCCCGCTCCGGCTCTTTTCCCGTTCTTCCTCCTGCTTCGCGTACTCCAGAAATTCCCCGATGCGGTCAAAGGTAACTGCCGTCTCCTCCAGAGCATCCAGGACTTCTTTCCATTCCTCGTATGCCTGCGCCTCTTCTCCTGCTTTTCCCCGCAGCCATTTTTCGTACCCGATGGCATTCCGCACAAACCGGATGGCAAGATGCGGGGACATCCGCTCCATTTTCTTTAACTGTTCCCGCAGAGTGCGGATGCTTTCCGCCTCCCGGGTTTCCCCCGCAAGGCAGAGCTCTCTTTCCAGCATTCTTAAATCCGTTTTCTCTTCCCACAGCCACTCCCGCCCCACATGGCGCAGGGGTTTGTTGAGAATATGCAGAAGACACGCCCTTTCCTTCTCTCCCTGGGACAGCTTCAGATAGTCCAGTATATCCCTTACCGCAAAATGCCCAAAGAGACATCCCACCCCTGCCGGCAGACTGCAGGGAATATTTTTCCCCTTTAAAAACGGCTGCAGTGCCTGCAGCTGCCTGTTGGTCCTGCATATCACCGCCATTTCCTCAAATGGCAGCAGCCTGTGCAGTTCCAGCAGTTTTTCCGACAGATAGGCATACTGCGCCTTTCTGTCCGCAAAGGCCTTTATCGACACCGGTTCCGTTCCCGGTAAAAGCTCCGGATTTCCTACCGCAAAAAGGTGCTTGGGCATCCGGCATACATTTTCCGCGATCACTTTCCCGGCCGCTTCCACAATTTCCCCACGACTGCGGTAATTTCCTCCCAGACATACCACCGTGGCATCCGGAAAATCCTGTAAAAACTCCTCAATGATATGAGGACTCGCTCCTCTGAAGCCATAGATGGACTGGTCGTCATCCCCCACCGCAAACAGATTGTTCTGGGGATACGCCAGTTTTTTTGCCACCTCGTACTGAATGGGATTGCAGTCCTGAAACTCATCCACTAAAAGATGGGAAAAACGCCCCTGCCAATTTTGTAAAACCGCGGGCTCCCGCTCCAAAAGCTCCAGGCACCAAAGCAGCATATCATCAAAATCCAGCCGTCCCGCCTGCCTGTTCCTCTCCTGGTAGGCCAGATAGAGTTTTTCAAACTCCGCCGCCTCCATGCCTGCGGGAAGAGGCAGTTTTTCCGCTTCTCTCCCGTTTTTGCGCAGACTGATACAGCCCAAAAGCTCTTCCGCTTCCTCTTCTCTTCCATATTCTTTTTTCTGTAAAAGGGATAACAGGATTTTTCGTTTTTCCCGATAAGATAAAAGATTGTTTTCCCGGATCAAATACCGTTCTTTTAAGATATGATAACAGATCGCGTGAAAGGTTCCAAATGTCACCGGCATCTGTCTGCCCGCTTCTTTTAAGAAGCGCTGCTGCATGGAAAGGGCGGCCGCTTTGGAATAGGTCGTCACCAGGATCTTCTCCGGCGGCACACCGGCCCGTTCGATCAGAAAAAGCAGTCTTTGCACCAGCGTAAAGGTTTTCCCGCTTCCGGGACCGGCCAGACACAGTACCGGCCCCCGAATAGCGGCAGCAGCTCTTTTTTGCTCCCTGCTTAAATTTTGAAAATGTTCCAAATTATATCTCCTGCAGTTTTTCTATTCCTTTGCGGATCCTTCTCAAAGACTCCTCTTTTCCCAGGATCTCCATGATCTCCGTAGCGCCCGCGGGCGTCATCTGCTTGCCGGAGACCGCGGTACGAATGGGCCACATCACATAGCCGTTCTTACAGCCCTTCTGCTCCACATAAGCTAAGAGCTTTTGGTAGAGCGCATCGTTGGAGTAATCTTCCTGCTCCTCCAAAAGCGGCAGCACCTCCTGAAGCACTTCCAGCGAGGAAGCCGCGTCCGTTTTCATTTTCTTATGCGTATACATACTTACGTCATATTCCGGCAGCTCCTTAAAGAAATCCACCTGTCCGGCAATATCCAGAAAAGTCTCGATTCTGGTCTTTACCATGGCGGCTATCTTTTTCAGATCAAAGCCCTCGCCCAGCGCCTCTTCCAGATACGGCCTGGCCATTTCGTAAAAGCGGTCTTCATCCATGGCTTTCAGGTACTCGCCGTTCATCCACCTGAGCTTTACAATGTCAAATACCGCCGGAGACTTGCTGATCCTGTGATAGTCAAACTCCCTGATCAGTTCCTCCAAAGAAAAGATCTCCCTGTTTTCCTCCGGGCTCCAGCCCAACAGCGCGATATAATTGACAATGGCCTCCGTCAAAAAGCCCTGCTCTATCAGATCCTCAAAAGAAGAGTGGCCGCTTCGTTTGCTGAGCTTCTTGTGGTTTTCATCAGTGATCAGCGGCAGGTGCACATAGACCGGCACCTCCCAGCCAAACGCCTCATAGAGCCGCACATATTTGGGAGAAGAAGAAAGGTATTCATTGCCTCTCACCACATGGGTAATGTTCATGGTATGGTCATCCACCACATTGGCAAAATTATAAGTGGGATACCCGTCCGATTTGATCAGTATCATATCGTCCAGCTCATTGTTATTGACGGTAATATCCCCATAAAGTTCGTCGTGGAAAGTAGTGGTGCCTTCAGTTGGGTTATTCTGGCGGATGACAAAAGGAAGGCCCGCCTTTAATTTTTCTTCCACCTCTTCTTTGGAAAGCGACAGGCAGTGCTTGTCATAGATCATGATCTCCTTGCCTTCCACGATTTCGGTCCTTAAGCCTGCCAGTCTCTCCTTATCACAGAAACAGTAGTAGGCTTCCCCCTTGTCAATCAGCTCCTTGGCGTATTTCATATAGATCCCTGTCTTCATCCGCTCGCTCTGGACATAGGGGCCGTAGCCGCCGTCCTTATCCGGGCCCTCATCATGCTTTAAGCCCGCCTTTTCCAGCGTACGGTATATGATCTCCGTCGCGCCCTCCACAAAGCGCTCCTGATCCGTGTCTTCGATCCGCAGCATAAAATCTCCGCCCGCGTGCTTGGCGATCAAAAATTCATACAATGCGGACCTCAGATTTCCCACGTGCATTTTGCCGGTAGGACTGGGCGCGTATCTGGTTCTGATCTTTGTCATAATCTCCTCCGTTCCGGGGCTTAACCCCTTTAAAAGCCCTCTATACAGGCTCTGTGCTATTGCTTCGGTACCCGGCGGACTGCCTCCGCCTTGAATCTGGCTACTTCCTTTGCCGCGGTCTGCAGGGAAATATTGGTTCCCGCTCCCGCAATACAGCCGCCCGGACAAGCCATGCCCTCGATCAGGCAGCCCTTCTTCTGTCCGGCCTTGGCAAGCAGCAGCATCTTTTTACAGTCTCCCAGCCCTTCCGCATGTTCTACATGCACCGCGGTACCGGGATAATACTCTCTGATGCAGTCCTCTATGGCTCCCGCCACACCTCCGGCCACTCCGTAGCCCCGGCCCGCGGCCGTAGCGTCACACATCTTATCCAGATCTTCCATTTCCTCCGCCAGGATCCCTTTTGCTTCAAACATTCCTAACAGTTCTTCAAAAGTAATGACAAAATCCACATCGGAACGGACCGACCTGCGGGACGCTTCCAGCTTCTTGGAGGCACACGGTCCGATAAAAACTACGCTGGCCTCCGGGTGCTCCTGTTTGATGATCCGGGCCGTCGCCACCATGGGCGTCAGCTCATTGCTGATCTTGTCAATCGTTTCCGGGAACAGATTCTTGGCCATCACGGACCAGGAGGGACAGCAGGAAGTCAGCGCGAAATCCTGTCTGCCGCTGGCCACTTCCCTCACATAGTGCTCTGCTTCCGCAACGCAGCCCAGATCCGCTCCCAGCGCCGTTTCGTATACTTCCGCAAACCCCAGCTCCTTCAAAGCGCTCTTAAATTTCTCCGGCGTCACCTTGGGACCAAACTGCCCCACAAAAGAAGGCGCCACCTGTGCCACAATCATCCGACCCGACTGCATGGCGCGGATGAGCTGAAAGATCTGGGACTTGTCCGCAATGGCTCCAAAAGGACAGCTTACCATGCACTGCCCGCAGGATACGCAGGCTTCGTTATTGATTACCGCTCTTCCATGCTTATCATTCTCTATGGCGTTCACGCCGCAGGCCTTTTTACAGGGCCTTTCCTTGTGGGAAATGGCGTCATAGGGGCAAATATCCCTGCATTTCCCGCACTTGATACACTTCTCCTGATCGATGAGGGACTTCCCGTTCTGCATGGTCATGGCTCCCGCGGGACATACTTCCCTGCAGGGATGGGCCACACAGCCCATGCAGGTGTTGGTGACCTCATAACGGTTTTCCGGACAGGCGTTACAAGCGGAAGGAATTACCTGCATCAGGGGAGGCTCATAGTATTTCTCATCAATATTGCTCTCTTCCAGTCCTTCCGTCAAATGCCCCGGATGTTCCCTGTTCTCCGGTCTCAAGGCCATGCCCATTGCCAGACGGATTCGCTCCCTGATAATGGCTCTGTCACGGTACACGCTCTCCCAATACTGGGATTCTTCATAATCCACGATCTTATAAGGCAATGCCTCCATATCGTCCTTTAAATTGACAGAGGTATAGGCAAGATTTGCCACCTCCTTAAACACTCTTCTCCTGATCTGCCTGACGGGAGTGTCAATTCCTCGCATACTGCTCATTTACTGTTCTTCTTCCTCTCAGGTTCCGTTTCACTATGTCTAGTAAAGCATAAACCGGACAGGAAATCAAGCCTCTTTCTTGAACCAAAAACAGAATGGAACGCCTTGCAAAATGTGACATATATTATAACAAATCACTTAAAAACCAAAGGATTACCATGCAGGATCATCATTTTGACGAAAGTCTTGAACATTTGCCCATCGCCATGGCCTACGTTCCCTGGCAGCATCTTTCCTGTATCTACGAAAATCTGGAAGAAGCTTTTCAAAAAGGCACCATCTTCCCCGAGCTGGATAAACCCTTTACCGGAAGGAGGGTGGTTTCATGAACCATAACTGCAGCGAACAGGAACGCCTGTTAATGGACATCAGTATTATTGATTTTACACTGGTAGAACTGAACGAATACCTGGACACTCATCCCTTTGACATGCAGGCAATGGAGTATTTCAATCACTATAGCCGCATTAAAAATCAGATGATGCAGGATTTTGCTTCCCGTTACTACCCTCTCACGGTGGATACTTCCATGGATAAGAAAGAATGGACCTGGGTGTTAGCTCCCATGCCCTGGGAGAACGTGGCGGATCCCTATCCGCTGGCATGTGAAACGCCCCCCATGCAGCCCCGTAACAATACAGGGAAAGGAGGATACCGCTAATGTGGAGTTATGAAAGAAGATTACAGTTTCCCGTCAACATCAAAAATCCCAACGCCAAGCTGGCTCAGGTCATCATGTCCCAGTACGGCGGCCCCGACGGAGAAATGGGCGCCAGTATGCGCTATCTCTCCCAGCGCTACGCTACCCCCTATAGGGAAGTGGCAGGCGTGCTCACCGACATCGGTACGGAAGAACTGGCCCATCTGGAAATGGTGGCTACTATCGTACACCAGTTGACACGGAATCTGTCCATGGAAGAAATTGAGAAATGCGGCTTTGGCCCTTATTATACCGACCATACCGTAGGTATCTGGCCCCAGGCAGCCGGCGGCATCCCTTTCAACGCCTGCGAATTTCAGAGCAAGGGTGACGTGATCACCGATCTGTTTGAAGATATGGCGGCCGAGCAGAAAGCCCGCACCACCTATGACAATATCCTTCGTCTAGTCGACGATCCGGATGTCTGTGAACCCATTAAATTCCTGCGCCAGCGTGAAGTTGTACACTTCCAGCGCTTTGGTGAAGCTCTCCGCATTACGCAGGATAGGCTCAACGACAAAAACTTCTACGCCTTCAATCCCGGCTTTGACACCGTCGCGGACTGTGGCTGCAATAACTAAATCCCCATGTCTTTTAAAAAGGAGTCCCTCAACCGGCGGTTGCGGGACTCTTTTAATGATATGCTGACAATGCGTCACTTAAACTCTGCGGGATCCCCCTCGGCCCTCTCACCGCATGGATGCCATACCTTTCCCCCAGCACGTCAAAGGTAAACTGATCCGGTTTGTATCGATTCAGCAATTTTATCTTCATAACGCTTGTCATGTGGACAGTTCCCTCATCAAACCGGAAAGGAATGTCTGTTTCCAGTACCCTGCATTTATAGAGGATTGCCGACACCGGAGCAGCAACATACAAAAACACGGTATCCCCCGTTTTCATGCCCCTGCCCTGCTTCCAGTTGATCACATCCTCCTTGGAGAAAGCCGCTTCCACATCATAATACTTAGGATTGGCCGGGATGAGCCACTCCTTTGCCGGTCTGAGCGCCTGCTTCTTTTTGACGGAAGCCGTTGCCATGTAACTCTCTTCCAGCCATCTGCATATCTCGTCAAACTCGACTGCGCCGCACAGCGAAATGGAGAGCCAGTTTCCCCTGCTGATATGATAGCCCTTAAAAAAGCCCTCCTGCCGCACCAGAATATCCGCAAGAAAGGGATCCGCGATCTTCACATTCACAATATCCACAATCTCTTCCGTGTCCAATCCCAGCCTATTTCCCGGCACATCCATGACAATCGCAAACCACTTTTGATTGTCCCCATGCCGAAAAACCGCATAGCCCGGATACCGCTGCCACAAGTATTCCGGAGAGGCTTTATATTTTTCTTTTATATACGCAAACAATTGTTTTCTGAGAGATTTCATGTGGCTTTCTCCTTATGTTTTGCGGTTAGCCTAAGAAATTTAATGTCGCCATTATTAAAAGCATGATTCGCATATATTCCTCCACATCATAATTAAAAATTAAAGGCGTATTTTCTTCCTTTTGTTATTCCTCTGCGCCCATGCTATTTTTGCAATATGCTTCAACCATTCTTATCAATTCTTCTGCTGTATCTGCCAATTCCTGTGTTTCCTTTTTGTCTGCTATATAGAAATCATCATAATCGCTTGCATGTCGAATTTCTTCTGCACGTGAAATTTTTCTGCCTATATCCCTCGGAAAAATCTCCGTTTTCACATAATCCCTGTTAAAGTTCGCTATTGCATCTTTGTGTTTTTTATATGCTTTTCCGTCCAACGCATGAACCGCTGATATAGCATGAAAAATAGCATAATAAGCTCTGTTATTTGCAGCTCTGTATTCCTTGGATTGTATTAATGATTTTGCAACTCTCAAATCGCTTTCTGCTGTTTCCAATCGGTATTTCATCAAGTCTGTTTTATTTCCCTCATCATGCTGCTTCATACAGTTTGATCCCTTCTCTCTCAACATTTGCATAAAACGGATATGCATTTAACCAATATCTGAAATGTTCCCGGTATTTCGCAATTGGTTTAATATCCACATCATGATCCATATTAAAATCATAAGTCATATACGAAAGCTCGCGTCCAAAGTTTTTAATTTCCGGATCATCTATATCCAGTAAAATCATAATATCAATATCCGAATCCTCTCTATAATCTCCACGCGCATAAGAGCCATACAATATAACTGTCTTTAAATGAGAACCATAGATTCCCTTTATTTTATTTACATATTGTTTCAACAAATCATCTACCCTGATCGGCATACTATTACCCCTCCTGTTTTTTCATGGATTCATATAAAATTGACTTGTCCGCCCTCCAATCAAATATTCTGCATCTGGTAGTTTTTTTATTTTCCGTTTTATCTTCCCCATTGTCAAACATTTTATTGCATATCCATGCAGGAGTGAAAACCTCTGCATGAATCCTTGTTCTTGCAAGTTGCTGTTCCGTGGCTTTCATGATTCTTGGTTGCAGCATGATAGGATTCAGACCTGTTAATGCTTCTATTGTAATCTGCCTGTCGTCTGCATACTGTTCGCCAAGCTGCTCGTAACTTCTCGTTGCCCAAATGATATTTTTCTTTGTTGTCTTATCTTGCAACAGAATATGAAGCACTGCACTCACTGGAAAAGACTGTAATTGTATTAACTCCCTCAAAAACTCCATCCTTTCATACACCTTACTTTACGTCATATTATACTGTTTATCTCTTTAAAGCGCAATACAAAACAATATAAAACCATAAGCACCATTGTAGTATTACAATACATGTGTTACAACTGAATATTTAAAAAGCAGAGATGCTGCCTTTGTGTTATATTTTAGTCACCACAACCAAATCCAACCCAATGTACGCCCCGAAGCCTTACGAGCAGATGGACCATGTACTTATGATAGCGTAAATTTACGCTATCATAAGTACCTTTAACCCTTGTTTTTTCCGTATTTCTGTGTTACATTATAAGCACAAAAAGGAACAACCGCCCACAAGGTGGGTTAGCCAAATGAAGAGATAGAAAAACCACCCCGTCACTCGGTCAAAGTTTTGGGGTGGTTTTTCTATGTAGACTTACTTACAAAATGTAAAAACAAATGTAAGCAACGCCAGAAGAAATATGCCGAAAATCTTTTCCCGTCGCATCCTGCCGGGCAGGCCACAGAATGGAGCGGGCGCAAATTTTTCATATTTACAACCTGTCCGAACATGCTATAATAATTTTAGGGTACCGCAAATTAAACGCTCCCGGAATGAAAACGCCGCTTTTCGTGGCAGAATGTGAGGAAATATGGACAGTATCAATAATAGTATCTGGCATAATATCAATGTGAAAAGGGTTACGCCCACGGACTTTATCTGCGTGATAGAGATTCCCAAGGGCAGCAAGAACAAATATGAGCTGGACAAAGAAACCGGTTACATTATCCTGGACCGGATTTTATATACTTCCACTCACTATCCGGCCAATTACGGCTTTATTCCCAGGACTTACGGCGACGACGGGGATCCTCTGGACGTGCTATTGCTCTGTTCGGAGCCGGTATCGCCCCTGACTCTTGTCAGAGCCTATCCCATTGGCGTCATTTCCATGCTGGACGGCGGCAAAAAGGATGAGAAGATCATCGCGGTGCCTTTTAACGATCCTACATACAACAACTACCACGACATCTCCGAGCTGCCCGCACATGTGGTGCAGGAAATGGAACATTTCTTCACTATTTACAAGGCGCTGGAGAATAAGACCACCGATGTAAATGAGCAGGGCAACAGGGAAGACGCTATCAGAGTCATTGAGCACTGTCTGGACAATTATATCGACAAATTTATCCGAAGCTGGTAAGAACTGCAAAACGGCATATAAAAAGGGCACATTCCCGATGGGGAGCGTGCCCTTATCTTTTTCTTTATATCTTTTTATCTTTCCTCTCCTAAAAAGAACAAGGCTATGGTGCCGGGCCCGGAATGGGTGCCGACAGTGGGACCGATGGGCGCTACCATAAAATTCTTGATCCCGAACCGCTCTTCTACCTGCCCAGCCACATACTGGGCATCCTGCAGCGCGTCACCGTGGCTGATAAATACGATCTCATTGTCCTTCCTGCGGGAACCCATATGCTGCCCCATATAATCCACCAGTCTGGACAGGGATTTCTTTCTGCCCCGCACCTTGTCGATGGGTATCAGATGTCCTTCCTTATCCACATGCAGAATGGGTTTGATCCCCGCCATGGTGCCGATGATCGCGGTGGTCTTGGAAACGCGTCCGCCCCGGTACAGATGATGCAGATCGTCCACCGTAAAGACATGGACAAAGTTCTGGACATTGGCGTTCAGCCACTCTGCCGTTTCTTCCATGGTCCTGCCTGCCAAACGCATCCTGGCCGCATAGTACACAAACAGCCCCTCTCCCAAAGAAGCACTCAGGGAATCTATCACTATGATCTTCACATCGGGATGCTCTTCCATGACGTCCTGCGCCGCGATCTTTCCGTTATTGCAGGTACCGCTCAATCCCGAGGAAAAGGCCAGATAGAGGATCTCCTTATTACCCTTTTGTATCAGTTCTTCAAAGGTGTCCTTGATCTCTTCGGGATTAATCTGGGAGGTGGTGGGCATTTTCTCCTCTTCCCTCATCAGTCTGTAAAACTCTTTCCAGGGAAGCTCCTTTCCTGTCTTGCCGCTGTAAACTTCCCCGTCCACCGTATAGCTCATATTCATACATACAATATTATTGTCTTCCAAATATTCCACGGGCAGATCTGCCGTAGAATCCGTCACAATCACAAAATCCGCCATACTGCTTCATGTCCCCTTTCATAAATAAACCGTCAAATAATTGACTTTTCAATCGTTTTCGGCTTGAATAAGGAACATTATACCATTATCAGCCGGATTTTACAATCCTTTTTCTCATGTCTGGGTCCCGGCTGTTCTAATGTCTGGGCCCCGGCTGTCTGGCTCCCGGCAGCCGCAGGCGGAACAGTCTCGCCCCCAGTTTTTTGAAATTAAAAGGCAGCAGGGGATAAATATAGCTCTGCCTGGAGACCGTCCGGTTAGTGACCACCGCCAGCGCGCAGAAAACGACGCCGCCGATATAGCCCCACAGGCCAAATATTGCGGTTAGGATCAACGTCAGAATCCGCATAAATTTCAGCGCGTATCCCAGTTCATAATTGGACTGGGTATAGTTGGCTATGGCCACAAAGGCCATGTAGAGCATTACCTCCGCGTTAAACCAGCCGCTGTTGACCGAAAATTCTCCCAGCACCAGCGCCGCCATGACGGACAGGGGCGTACTTAACATATTCGGGGTATTGACCGCAGCCAGCCGCAGGCCGTCTATCGCCAGTTCCAATATCAAAAACTGCCAGATCAGGGGAATGTTCTCCTGTTCCTTCAGCACAATGAACTGAAATGCCTGGGGAATGTACTCCCGGTTGTTCATCAGCAGCAAGAAAGTAGGCGTCAGAAAATAAGTCAGCAGCGCAATCAAAAAACGGGAAAGCCGCAGATACGTACCTGTAATGGGTGGAAAATAGTAATCATCCGCCTCTTCTATCACATCGAAAATAGACGTGGGCATCATCATGGCGGAGGGGGAATTGTCCACCAGGATCACGATATTTCCTTCCAGTATCTGGGCCGCCGCCGTATCGGGCCGCTCCGAATACTTGAACTTGGGAAAGGGATTGTACCATTTCCTTTCATACAGGCACTCTGCCAGGCTCTCCTGGTTCATGGTCAGCGCGTCCACTTGAATGTTTTGGATCCGCTCCTTGATCTGCGCCAGAAATTTATGATCCACACGGGAATCCATGTAGCAGACGGCTATGTCCGTTTTGGAGTTATTGCCGGCGCACATCATTTCTATGCGCAGCTCCGTACTGCGGATCCTTCTTCTGATCAGCGCGGTATTGAAGATCAGGGTTTCCACAAAGCCGTCCTTGGAACCCCTGAGCACCTTGTCCTTATCCGGTTCTCCCACGCTTCTGGCCGGATAGGTTCTGGAATCGATCATGATCGCGCTGGTGTAGCCTTCGATCAGCAGGACAAACACACCGGACAAGAGGCCGTAGAGAATGTCATCCCAGGAATCCTTGAGATCCACCTCCACATAGGGAATATGCCTCTTGCTCATCTCATGGGCATCCGCCGGCATGTCCTCTTTTGTAATGCTCATAAAATACTGCAGCAGCTTCTGCATCAACTCGTCCTTGCAGAAACCGTCCACAAAATACATACAGGCATCCCTCTCTCCGATCCGGATTACCCGGTAGACCAGGTCGAAGCTCATATCCACAGCCAGCCTTTCATTCAGATAGGCCATATCGTCTTTTAAAACGCCGCTTATCCTGGCGTTGGTTTTTTCTTCATTGTTATCCATAAAAAAACTCCCTTTCCAGATATACTAAGGTTAGTATCCCGAAAAAGGAGTCCTTTATGCATATTTTATCTGCTGGTACTTCCGAATCCGCCGTTTCGGACGCCTTCCGCTTCATCGTCCTCCGTGATCCCGTATTCCATGAAAATCCCCTGTATGAAGCCGGCGCCCGCTCCTATTTCCAGGGTTTTATCCTCGTTGGAATCATTGGTTATCCTGGCAAAGATATGGCCTTCGTTGTCGGAATCGTAGTAGTCGCTGTCGATGATTCCAACCGTATTGTTCAACTGGAGTCTGTACTTAAATCCCAGGCCGCTTCTGGGGTAGAGCTGCAGCACCCAGCCGTCCTCTATTTTCACCCGGATTCCGGTGGGAATCTTGATGGTACTGCCCGCAGGCAGGCTGAAAGCAAAGGGCGCAAAAAAATCATAGCCCGCGCTGCCCTTCGTGGCTCTTTTAGGGAGCTGCAGGGAATCGTACATATCCTTAATATCTTCTTCCGTATACTCGGGAAATTCCGCTTTCATAGCCTCCACAAAATTTTCTTCGCTGACCTTATAAAAACGCGCTACCTTCTTCATATGCCATCCTCACTTTCATAATTCCCGCAATGCAGAACCGGTATTCTCCTGTCTGCTCCCGCCAGCGTTTTCTTAACGTCTATCACCCGCTGGTTGGCGCTGCCCTTCCAGAGCAGCTTGGTATCCTTTTTCTCTTTTTGAAACTCCCCGTCCACCACCACATCCACATACTCCATAAGAGGATCGGAATAGATTTCTTCCCATACGGCTCCCGTATAAAGCCAAATGGTCTTATCCGGAAATTTTTCCCGGATCTCTGCCATCAGTTCCCGTACCTCCAGCCGGTTGGCGGGATGCAGGGGATCTCCCCCCGAAAAGGTAATTCCGCTGATATAGGGCTTTTCAAGCTGTTCAAACAGCTCCTCTTTGGCGTCCTCATCGAACAGAAGTCCTCCGTTGGGATCCCATGTTACCGGATTGTGACAGCCATCACAGCAGTGGGCACAGCCGGATACCCACAGCACCACCCGCAGGCCGTCCCCATTGAGCATATCGTCTTTGGTGATATTGTGATACCTCATTACATGCTTTTCCTTTCCGCAATTTCCGCCATTTTGGCTTCATTGAGTCTGGTATCCCCATGTACCCTGGAGTAGGACAGATAGCCGTTCATCCTGTCGATCTTCGTCAGATTGCGGCTGCCGCACTTCGGGCAGACATCCATCTCCAATTCCTGATGCCCGCAGTCGTCACAATAGGCTAAGGACAGATTCACTCCCTCGTAAAAGCCCATTTCCATAGCCCTGCGTACCAGCGATTTGATCGCTTCAATATTGTAGTCTATAGGATATTTTACATACTGTATCTTTCCGCCGTTGCACAGATTCCAGAAACGCTCTTCCAGATCCTGCTTTTCTATGGGCGTAATGTCCTCCGTCACATGACAGTGGAAAGAGTTACTCACATATTCCCTGTCGGAAACCCCTTCGATAATGCCGTACTTTCTTCTGAACTGTTTGATCTGCAGTCCACAGAGGTTTTCCGCGGGAGTTCCGTAGATAGCGTACAGATTGCCGTCCGCCTCTTTAAATTCATTGACCTTGGCATTGATATGCTCCATGACCTCCAGCGCGAACTGACCGTCCTCCACCAGGGACTTGCCGTTATAAAGCATCTGCAGCTCGTTTAACGCCGTGATCCCGAAGCTTGCGGTAGCGGACTTTAAAAGGGGCTTGATCTTGTCGGTGAGCTTTAAATGCCCGCCTAAGAAACCGCCCTCACAGTAGGCCAGCGGATTGGTGGAGGCCCGCATTTCCCCCAGATAGGCATAGGTGCGGATATGCAGCTGCCGGATGAGTTCCAGATAGTAATCCAGTACTTCGTAAAAATCCCGGCTCTCCTGTCTGGCCTTGGCCAGAATCATGGGCAGATGCAGGGACACCGCGCCTATATTAAAGCGTCCCACAAACACCGGCATATCCTTATCGTCCGCAGGATGCATACCGCCTCTTTCGTACCAGGGGGACAAAAAAGCCCTGCAGCCCATGGGAGAAATGATCCTGCCGTACTGCTTGTATATGCTGGCCACATAGCCCTTTCCCGTCAGGCTCAGCCAGTCCGGATACATGGATTTGGCGGAACAGCGGATACCTGCTTCAAATACGTCCTCTAAAGGTTTCCCCTCCCCATGCAGGTTCTCATCATACAGAAATACGATCTTGGGAAAGAACACAGGCTTTTTGCATTCTTTCTTTCCCTGTCCCTCTCTTCTGACATTGAGCATGGAAATCGTAGCCAGCTTCGCGAAACGTCCCGTCCCCGTACCGGCGGTCACGGTAATGAAAGGATAATCCCCTCTGCTGCTGGCAACGGTATTGAATTTATATTCCCAGCCCTGGAAGCCCTGTTCAAATTCCCTTACCACATCCGCATAGGCCGTTTCCTCGGCTTTCTCATGGGAGATTCCCAAACCCTCATATTTTTCCACATATTTTCTGTAGGATTTTTCCGCGTAGGGCTCTAAGAGATTGTCCACGCTGGGCACCGTAAACCCGCCATACTGCTGGCTGGCCGCGCTCAGCACAATATCCCCGATCACATCGAACGCCACATCCAGTGTCTTGGGTTCATTGTACCAGATATTCCCCATTTCAAAGCCGCCGGACAGTACGCTCTCCACATCAAATAAACAGCAGTTCATGGTATCCCGGCGGGCTGACATGTCATGGACATAGATATATCCGTCCCGGCAGGCCTGGATCTCCTCCGTCGTCATAAAGAACTTCTGGTAGAGCTCCTTATTCAACTGATTGAAGATCAGGCTCCTCTTGGTGGAGACCAGCGCGGAGTCCGTGTTGGCATTCTCCTTGTCGCCGATGTACATAATGGACTGGCTCTTTTTATAGACATCGTCCAGCATACGCACAAAATCCTGCTTATAATTGCGGTAGTCCCGGTAACTTTTGGCCACAATGGGCTTTACCTCTTCCAGCGCGCTCTCCACCACATTGTGCATGACCTGGATAGGAATCTCGTCCGCCCCTATCCCGTCCACCTTGTCGATGACATGCTGACATATATGTCGTTTTTCATCCTCGGTAAATTGAGTCAGCGCCCGGTAAGCGCTCTTTCCAATAGCGTCCACTACCTTCTGCATATTAAAAGCTTCTTTGCTGCCGTCTTTTTTTATGACTGCTACCGGCTTCGCAGGCCGGTATTCCGCTCTGTAATCCACCGTATCCTTTTGTGTTTCTTCCATTGCCACGCTCACTCTGCCGCTCCTCCTTTTTGTGCCTTTAAAATGTCTTCCAGCCAATTCTGGTAAGCTGTTTTTACTTCATTGGGGGAAACCACCCAGACGTCCTTTCCCAGTCCGGCCAGCCAACCGAAAAACTGTCCGCTGATCGTCGCCTTGATGCGGCTGGTAAAGCAGCCGTTTCCCATGGGGCGAATATCCGTTTCCCTGCCGAACCTGTCCATTACCACGCCGATGAGCCTGTCTGAAAAAGCCAGCGTCACCGTTTCCTCTTCTCCGCCGAACATGCCGAAAGTACGCTTGGTATATTCCGCCAGCCCCACCTTTTCAAACTGCTCCCTGCCGCTCCTTTCCTGTCTGGTGAGCGCTACACTGCCCATTTTGTCCACCCGGTAATGCTTGATCTTACGCGCTTCCTCGTCATAGGCCGCAAGATAGTAGTTTTCATTGTCCCAGATAAGCGCCCAGGGACTGACCAAGTATTTCGCCCCTTCTTTTCTGGGTTTTAATTCCTTAGAAAGCGTCCATTCCAGATACATAAAGGTGATCTTTACATTTTCCGCGATTGCCTTATACAGGGTATCCACATTGTAGTAGATCTTTTCATTTTCCGTCTTTACCCTGCCGGTCACATATACCTGGCGCTGGAGCTGTCCGGCCTGGTGCCTGCTGGCCAGCTTCTCCAGCTTTTTAATGAGTTCCCGGGATTTTTTGATTGTCATAAAGCGGGAGGCCTGCACAGCGTCCACCAAAAGCTTTAACTCCGCCAGTTCAAAGTCTCTGGCGGCCAGATAATAGCCGCTGCCCACCCTGCCCTTTTTTAAAATAATGTCATAGCCGAAATCCTGCAGGCAGGCCATATCGTCATAGATGGTCTTGCGCTCCGCCTTAATGTCGTTGGCGGCCAGCCTGTCGATGATCTCCTGGGTACTCAGCACATGCTCTTCGTCCGTATTTTCCATTAACATCTGTAAAATATAAAAGAGCTTCAGCTTCTGATTGACTGACTTTGCCATTTATCCCTCCAAGATCCCTTCCACTTCTTTCAGGTGCCGTATGATATGATCCGGAACCGCGTCCGCAAAGCCTGTCTCCGTTTCCGGCAGACCTGCGGGATGATACCAGCAGGTAGCGATACCGGCCTGTCTGCCGCCCCGTATGTCGCTGGTCAGAGAGTCCCCTACGATCAGTATCTTCTCCAAAGGCGCTCCTATTCTTTCCAACACCCTGTCAAAAAACGCTTTCTGGGGCTTGGGCGCTCCAATCTGTTCCGAAATGAAAATATCCTCCATGATCTCCGCCAGACCGCTTGCCCGCAGCTTTTCGGACTGGGTTTTGGTCACGCCGTTCGTCACCGCGAACTGCCTGCACTTGCTCTGAAGACTCCTGCAGATTTCCAGGGAATTGTCCAGATAACGGTATATGCTGCCCAGATACTCCTGGTACTTTCCGCAAAAGCTCTGCAGATCCGGACAGACAATCCCGTACACGGCAAAAAAATCCTGAAAGCGCCCCACCAAAAGCTTCTCTTTTGTGGTCTCTCCCAGCTCCAGACGTTTCCACCAGCTTTCATTGATCGCCGCATAGGCGCTTACCATTTCTTCTTCCGGCTCGATCCCGATCTCCCGCAGGCATCTGCAAAAGGAATGCCTCTGGGAATAATCAAAATCCAGCAGGGTGTTGTCCACATCCCACAGTATTACGTCATAGCGCATCTTGCTTCCACCCATACGTCAAAAAGTGCCGTAAAAACGGCACTTTCCACTATTCTTCTTTTCCTTCTGCCTCCCCGGCGGCCTTCAGGTTTTTCCGCCTGCGCAGCGTAGTTCCGATCAGAATGCCCGTTCCCACAATGGCAGCCATGATCACAAACAACAAGAGATAACTCAAAAACGCATTCACAAACGCAATCATATTCCCTCCACAGATATACCATCCTTTGTTAGATATATCATCCTTTGTTTCAGCTATTTTATTATACCAGCGCGCCGCCATCATCGTCAAGCAGTATCTCGCCGTCCGCGGCGCCTGAAGCCAGCCTGTCGCAGCGCTCGTTTTCCGGATGGCCGTCGTGCCCTTTTACCCACACAAACTCCACCTCATGAGGCTCCATGGCCTGGAGAAGCCGCTTCCAGAGTTCCACATTCTTGACCGGCTTTTTGGTACTGGTCTTCCAGTTATTTTTCTGCCAGCCCGCTATCCAGTTCTGATTAAAGGCATCCGTCACATATTTGGAGTCGGAAGTCACCCGCACATGACAGGGCCTGACCAGCGCCTCCAATCCTACGATCACCGCCATAAGCTCCATCCGATTGTTGGTGGTCTTCCTGTAGCCGGCACTCAATTCCTTTTCATGCAGGGTGCCTTTCGCGTCCACATATTGTAAAATGGCGCCGTACCCGCCAGGGCCTTCCGGATTGCCTTTGGCCGCGCCGTCCGTATACAGCATTACTTCCATGCTTTTCTTTCATTCTGCCGTTTTACGCGGCATTTCCTTTCCGCCTCCTGGCCTATTTCCAGCGGCCGCTTTTTAAAAATTCTTCCGCCCGTTCTTCCGCATGGGCGATGATCTCTTCCCGATACCCTATCATCTGTAACAGCCGGATCGCGTTGCGGGTTGCGGCCTTTCCCTTTAACAGCTTGTACGGGAAACGGATGTCTCCGTCTACGATCTCTTCTTCAAAATGATAGTTGTCATATTCCTCTTCTAACAGTCCCGTGAGCTCCACATCATGGGTGGCCGCAAAGCAAAGGACATTTCCAGTCCGGCTATAGGCCATGCTCTTTAAAATTTCCACGGAAGCCGCAATCCTTTCCACGGTATTGGTTCCACGCAGTACTTCATCCACAAAACAGAGCACCTTCACCCTATGGGCCGCCAGATCCAGTATCCGCTTCAGGGAGCGGATCTCCACAATATAATAGCTTTCCCCGCCCATCAGATCGTCCCTGAGCGCCATGGAGCTGCAGATATGGAAACAGCTTCCCTCATAGGCATCCGCCGGTACGGTATGAATGGTCTGGGCAAAGACAGCCCCCACCGCCACGGTCTTTAAGAAAGTAGATTTTCCGGAGGCATTGGAGCCCGTCAGCAGAATGCCTCTGTTTACCGATACGGAATTTTTCACGGGATCCTCCAGCAGAGGATGGTATATCTCCTCCGCCTTTAAAAAACAGCCTTCCCTGCTGAGATGGGGAACGCAGTATCCCTCTCCTAGGGACCTTCTGTATGCCCCTGTCACCACGGCGGATTCCAGATAGCCCGTAACAAAAAAGAGCGCATCCACGTCTTTGGTTCTTTCCCGTACCTGGGCCAGCATGGAATTGAATTTTATCAGATCCAGATGACAGGCCATTCTGATATAGTCCATAAAAATATCCAGCGGGTTACCGGAACCTGACATTCTGCCTGAGGACATCAGCCAGAAAGCGCCGCGCTTAAACTTTCCTAAGGATTTTCTGTGTTCCCGCAGCATATCCGCCTCCGGTGCAAGCTCCCCGGGAAGATTGTCCGCAATTTTTCCTGTCGCGTGGAGCAGGCGCATCACGTAAGCAAAAGAAACAATATAGGGCTCTATTTCCCCTTTTTCCTTAAAGTAGGCCAGAATATTCCATATCATGCAGCCCAGCAATCCCAGAACGCCCACAGTGGGAAAGAAAAAGCAGCATACAAAAAAGGGCAGATAGAGCAAAAGGAAAATATAGTGTTTCAGATTGCTCCTCTCTCCCAGAATATCCAGATGCTCCAGATAATCATACAAAGAAAAGCGGCCCGTAAAGCCCAGCTTGTTCAGTTCTAACTGCAGTTTGATCCTCTCATTTTCATGCTCCGAAAAAAAGGTCACCAATTCTTCAAACCGCTCCAGCTCCCCGGGATCCTCGCAAGGCTGCCGCAGCAGGGCGTAGAGCACTTCTTCCCCCGCGGAAGAAAGAGTCCCATCCATGCTTTGAAAGACCTCATCCATATTCAGATCGTTCCAGGTGATGTCATCGATCTGGTTGGGCGACGGATGGCGGGTATAATATCGGGAAATGGACGCATACTGCTCCGGTCTGTATTCCTTTTTTTCGATTTCACCGTAATGGTTCTTCAGCTTATCCAGAAATTGCAATGAGGCAGCGTGTTCATCATAAATCCCTTTTCCCGCTATCACCGCTAAGACCCCTAAAACCAGTGCCCAAAACACAATATATTCCATGTTCCGCTCCCTATTTCGTCAGGCGCGCCACTCTTTCAGCCACCTCTTTGTAGATATGGGTAGGTTCCTCGCCCACGTGATACTGCCCGTCCTGATACAATATTTTTCCGCCTATCATGGTCATTTTCACATTCTGCTTGCTGCCGCTGTAGACCAGATTCTTTTCAATATTGTGCACAGGCTGCATATTCGGCTTCTGCAGGTCGATCAGGATCATATCTGCCAGCCTGCCCTCCGCCAGCACATCCGCCTGCTCCAAATGCATAGCAGCCGCGCCGTTTACGGTAGCCATGCGCAACACTTCTTCCGCTTCCATGCAGGCAGCGTTTTTCTCTTTCAGCTTTGCCAGTCCCGATACCAGAAACATTTCCTTGAACATATCCAGACTGTTGTTGCTGGCCGCGCCGTCCGTTCCGATCGCTACCGGAATCCCCTTTTCCAAAAACAGGGAAATGGGCGCGATCCCGCTGGCCAGTTTGGTATTGGAGCCCGGATTCGTGATGACGTACATTCTTCTCTTCCGCAGCAAGCCAATATCTTCGGGTTTCACATGCACACAGTGGAATCCCCCGCCGCCGTAATTGAACATTCCCAAAGTATCCAAGAAGAATAAAGGCGTCATCCCGTATCTTCTTTTACAGCCGGCCACCTCTGCCGCCGTTTCACATATATGGGCATAGACCGGAGCCTTTAATTTGTTCACCAAAGCCGCCATCTGTGTCAGCAGTTTTTTGGAACAGGTATATTCCGCATGAAATCCCAGCTGATAGGAAATAAGGGGAGAGGTATGGTTCCATTGGTCATACTCCTCCTCCACCGCCTCCACGGAAGAAGTAAAGTCGTTGAGCCCGCTGGTAAGCACGCAGCGCATCCCCATTTCCATGCAGGCATGGGCCGCGATACCGGGATTCAAATACATATCAAATATGGCCGTGATACCGCTGCTCAAATATTCCAGCACCGCCAGCTTGACAAAATGAAAAATATCCTCTCCGGTCAGCTTCTTCTCCATGGGGAAGATCTTCTCCGACAGCCATTTCTGCAAAGGCAGGTCGTCGGCATACGAGCGCAAAAAGGTCATTCCCGAATGGGTATGGGCATTTTTAAAGCCCGGCATCAGCAGATTGCCCCCGCAGTCTATCTCTTTGTGAAAGTCAGGAGGCTCCTCACCGCTTACCGCTTCGGAAGAAAGCTTTTCCGTTTCCCTTTTCTCTTCCTCGTTCTCTTCCTGTACCCGAAGGATCCTGTCCTCCTCCACCCATACCTCGCCCCGGAAAATGGGCCTGTCCTTTTCCATGGTAAGCACTCTTGCGTTATACAGTCGAATCCTCATTTCAGTCTGTCACCTCCAAACCCGTGGGGGAGCAGTTCTTTCAAAGAGTATTCCTTGTAGTCCTGCTCATTTTTCACTGTCAATATAATAAAGTCCGCCTCGCAGAATTCCTGCATGACCTGTCTGCAGATACCGCAGGGATACGCGTAGTCCTCCGGCATTTCTCCTTTTCCGCCTGCAATGGCAATGGCATCAAAACGCCGCTCTCTTTCGCTGACCGCCTTAAAAAAGGCCGTCCTCTCTGCGCAGTTTGCCGCGCCGTAGGAAGCGTTCTCCACATTACAGCCGGTAAATATTCTGCCTTCTTTGGTAAGAAGCGCCGCGCCCACTCTGAATCCGGAATACGGCGCATAAGCGAATCCTCTTGCTGCTAAAGCAGCTCGTATCAGTTCCTCCCTCCGGTTCTCCATCGCTTTCTCCTTTCCGGTATCCCTTTAAGAAAACCGCAGGATACTCTCCTTTACCAGCTTTGTAAACAAAGGTGCCGCTTTATCCGCCGCCTCCTGCACCTCTTCGTGGCTCAGGGGCTTCTCTGTCATGCCTGCGGCCTGATTGCATACACAGGAGACGCCGCATACCCGAAGGCCCGCATGCCTGGCCGCAATAGCCTCCACCGCGGTACTCATGCCCACCGCGTCCGCGCCAAGCATTCTGAGCATCCTGACCTCCGCCGGAGACTCAAATGACGGTCCTGTCAGTTGTAAATATACGCCCTCTTTTAACGCTATTCCCTGCTCTTTGGCAGTATTTCTTATGACACCGCACAATTCTTTATCATAAATCTCACTCATGTCCGGGAAACGGGTGCCCAGTTCTTCCACATTGGGCCCGATCAGCGGATTTCTCACAAAGCAGGAAATCTGGTCCGTAATCAGCATCAGATCTCCAGCGGCAAAATCCGGATTCACACCGCCGGACGCGTTTGTCAAGAACACGGTGCGCGCTCCTAACAGCTTCATGAGCCTGACCGGCAGCACCACATCCTCCATATCGTAGCCTTCATAAAAATGCACCCGTCCTTTCATACAGACAATGGGACGCTCCTCCAAGTACCCGAAGATCAGCTTTCCCGCGTGCCCGGCTACCGTAGAAACGGGAAACCCGTCTATCTCTCTGTAGGCCAGTTCCGCCTCCACCTGAATCTGGTCAGCGAAATTGCCCAATCCGGAACCCAGTACCAACACCGTTTGAGGTACAAAATCCACTTTTTCCCGTATGCAGGCAAGGCAACGCTCCAGCTTCCCGTATATCGAATCCAAATGCATTCCTCCTTCTGCTTTTTCTTTCTTTTTTCCTTCCCGTATTCTTATTTTTATCATACCAAATCGCGGGCATCATTTCAAGGTAAAAAGCAGGGTTGGACAGCTGAAACTGATCAAGTCCTCAACCGTCTTGACCAGCCTCTTACTGCAAAGGGCATACACAAAACACCGATTACAAAAAGCCCCTGTCCGCAGATACGGACAGAGGCTTTTTTCGCTATATGCTATATGATGATACAGATGAGACCGCCGTTGGTATCGTTTACGATCTTCTGCATGGTGTCCTGCAGCTTTATCTGACTTTCATCCCCGATTAAGGAAATTTTGTTCGTGATGCCATCGCCGACCAGCTGCTCGATCGTCTTGCCAAAAATATTGGTTTCCCAGATGCCGTCCCCGTCTTCGCCGGCCTCCTCAATGTATTTGATCAGATCCTTAGCCTGTTCTTCCGTTCCCACAATGGGCGCTATCTCCGTTTCGATATTGGCTTTGATCATGTGGATGGAGGGGCTCTCCGCTTTTATCTTCACGCCGAATTTATTTCCATGGCGTATCAACTCCGGTTTTTCCAGGGTGATCTCCGCCCGCTCCGGTGTCACTACGCCGTAGCCTTTATAGCGCACTGCCCGGACGGCCTCTAAGACCTTGGAGTACTCCTTTTTCATGGCGGAAAGTTCCTTTAATTTGGATATAAGCTGGTATTCTCCCGCGATCTCGTCTCCTACCATTTCGCTTAGCATTTCGTAATAGTAGGAATTGTCCACATCCACCTGCAGCTTCACGCTGCCGTCCGCCAGATCCACCTTGTCGATCTTACAGCGTTTCATATACTGGCTGTCTAAGAAAAGCTGGCCCTCCGTCTGGCGCATACGCAGTTCCTTGACGGTACTGATCTCTTTCATCAGGCCCTTAACGGCAGACACCATATCCGCCTTCATGCGGTTATCCCCGGGCAGCATTTCCACCCACTTAGGCATATAAAACTCCATGCGGGAAATGGGAAATTCATAGAGTATCTGCTCCATGATCGCGTATATGTCCTCTTTTTTAAGCTGCTCACAGTTGACCGGCAGCACACCCGCCTGATATTTTTCTTCCAGTTCCTTTGCCAGCGCTTTTGTTTCCTCTGCGTAAGGTTTCTGGGAATTTAACAGTACCAGAAACGGCTTTTTGATTTTTTTCAGCGCCGCGATGGTCTTGGCTTCCGCTTCCTGATAGCTGCTCCTGGGCAGTTCTCCGAAACTGCAGTCCGTAAACACCACCAGTCCGATAGTGGAATGATCTCCGATCACCTTATCTGTTCCGATACCGGCTGCCTGGGTGAAAGGGATTTCGTTTTCCGACCAGGGAGTCTTTACCATTCTCTCAGCGTCGCCCTCCATGTGGCCGGCCGCGCCTTCCACCATATATCCCACACAGTCGATCAGCCGCACTTTGGCCTCCACGTCCCCGCCCAAAAGGACTCTGGCGGCTTCCTTGGGGATGAATTTCGGCTCCGTTGTGGTAATGGTCTTGCCGCCTGCGCTCTGGGGCAGTTCATCCCTCGCCCTTTCCTTTTCATGCTCATCTTCCATGAAAGGCAGCACGCACACGTCCATAAACCGCTTGATAAATGTAGATTTGCCGGTACGTACGGGGCCTACCACCCCTATGTAAATTTCTCCGTTGCACCTTACCTGTATGTCTTTGTATAAGTCATATTCTTTAAAACTGTTCGCGTCCATAAAGTTACCCCTTCCATACTTAGTTCAATGTATGAAAGGGGTATTCCTTTTATGACTGATTCTATGAAAAATCCTGTTCCACATGCTGCCGCATACTGTTCCTGCATTCCCTCATCCACGCGAAATTGGCCTCATCGCACGCGTCAAAGGTACCGTCTTCCGTAAAACGGGCATAATAAACATCCCAGATTTCCTTTAATACCGGCTGATAAGGTTCCCAGTCCCGCAACAGCTCTTCTTTCGTATAGTGCTGAACGCAGCGGCCGTCCGGACTGCTCTCCAGGAAACGCCCGCCCTTAGGCCGTTTTTCTTCGGATAACCGGCAGCCCTGTTCCGTCAGGGCGATGCACTCTCCCATAGCTTCCACGCCGATAAAGGTGTAGCATTTGTGGCGCATACGCAGATAATAAAAAGCTCTTCCTCCCTCATGAAAACAGTCTATGGCGTAGAGGTCTCCCTCCGAAAGCGTTCGCAGCAAAGCCTCTTTCAGGGCGGCTTTCTCCTCTTCCGACTGCGGCGGAAGAATCCGCGGTATATCTTCTGATGAAAGTGCCTGCAGCATACCCTCTGATGAAAGCGTCTGCATTGTATCCTCCGGTGAAAGCGCCTGCAGCATATCCTCCGGCGAAAGGGAACAGCCTCTCTCCCGGCAGCATCTGCCTTTACATGCGCCGCATTCCCTGCCTGCTCTGTAACCCTCCATTATTCCATCACTACCCGCCTAAAATTTTTCTTGCCGCGTCTGACCACCAGGCCCTCTCCGGCGAACTGCTCCGGCGCGTACACCGTCTTAATATCCGTAACCCTTTCATCCGCCACGGTCACGCCGCCCTGTTCCACCGCTCTTCTGGCCTCGGAACGGGAAGTTGTCAGCCCCGCCTTTACCAGCACGCCCATGATGTCGATGCTGCCGTTTACAAAATCCTCTTTCTTCAAAACGGAGGTGGGCATTTCAGCCGCGCTGCCGCTGCTAAAGAGAGCTCTCGCGCTTTCCTGGGCCCGTTTTGCCTCTTCCTCTCCGTGTACCAGATTGGTAAGCTCATACGCCAGAATTTCCTTGGCGGTGTTCAGCTGGCTGCCCTCCCACTGATCCATTTCCTCTATCTGCTCCAAAGGCAGGAAAGTGAGCATCCGCAGACATTTCAACACATCCGCGTCCGCCACGTTTCTCCAGTACTGGTAAAATTCAAAGGGAGAAGTCTTATTGGGATCCAGCCATACGGCGCCTTTCTGCGTCTTTCCCATTTTCTTGCCCTCGGAATTGAGCAGCAGGGTAATGGTCATGGCATAGGCGTCTTTTCCCAGCTTCCGGCGGATCAGCTCCGTCCCTCCCAGCATGTTGCTCCACTGGTCGTCCCCGCCGAACTGCATATTGCAGCCGTATTTCTCATAAAGCTGCAGGAAATCGTAGCTCTGCATGATCATGTAGTTGAACTCCAGGAAACTCAGGCCCTTTTCCATACGCTGTTTATAACATTCCGCGGTCAGCATCCGGTTGACGCTGAAATGGGCACCGATCTCCCGCAGAAAAGAGATATAGTTCAGATCCATAAGCCAGTCCGCGTTGTTCACCATCAGCGCTCTGCCTTCCGAAAAGTCGATAAAACGGCTCATCTGCTTTTTGAAGCATTCGCAGTTATGCTCTATGGTCTCCTTTGTCATCATGGTCCGCATATCGCTTCTGCCGGAAGGATCCCCAATCATAGCCGTGCCGCCGCCGATCAGGGCAATGGGCTTATTTCCCGCCATCTGCAGACGCTTCATCAGGCACAGCGCCATGAAATGGCCTACATGCAGGCTGTCCGCGGTGGGATCAAAGCCGATATAGAAAGTGGCTCTGCCGTTGTTGACCAGTTCCCTGATCTCTTCCTCGTCCGTAAGCTGGGCCAGAAGTCCCCGCTTCTTTAATTCCTCAAATACCGTCATTTCTTCTCTCCTCCTGTTAGAAAGCCGCGATGATAAAACATTGGCAGCCATCACCGTCCCATAACGCGCGGCCGCTTTTACCACAAAAAACCCCGTCCTTTCATAAGGACGGGGTGAACCGTGTTACCACCTTAATTCCCACAGGACTTACGCCCTGCGGCTTTGCGGGTATCTGTCAATACCCCGGCAGATATCGGTGCCTCCGGCAGAGCCTACTCCGCGTTCCGCCGCGGAAGATCTCCGCGCCTTTTTCACGTTTCGGTCCGCTGCTCCGGGATGTATTTCCCTCCGCTCTGCTCGCGCCTCTCACCAGCCGGCAGCTCTCTGTGAGCCTGTAAACAAAGGTACTTCTTCCCATCATCGCGTTCAAAAGTATTATGATTAGTCATTATACAAACAGTTTATCCGATTGTCAACCGAAAATTGCACCGTGGACCGGCATTCCGCTTCTATTTATTCGTCATCAGCTTCACCATGGCCTGGTTTAAGCCGTCCACCGTCAGCTTATACATGGGGAACAGTCCCTTGATGGCAGTTTCCGCCTCCCGCCAGGGCGCATGTCCCGGCGCCATTTTGGGATTAAGCCAGACTACCTTTTTATAATGCTTTTTCACAAGCTGCAGCCAGTCCCAGCCGGAGAGTCCTCCGTTGGGCCCTCTGTAATTGCCCGTATCGGAATACAGTTCTTCCGGCGCCATAGCGGCATCTCCTACAATGATCACCTTATAGTCGCTGCCCAGATTCTTAAACATCCAGTCCGTGTCTATCCAGTCCCCATTTTCACACTCCGGCGTTTTGTAAAGCTTGCTGTAAATGCAGTTATGAAAATAATAGGTTTTCACATCCTTGTAATGATTGGATTTGTGCACAGCTTGAAACAGGTCATTCAACAGGGCGCTGAAAGGGATCATGGTGCCGCCGGAATCCATTAAGAGCAGCAGTTTCACCGCATTTTTACGAGGCTTCTGCATGACGATCTGCAGGCAGCCTCCGTTGTTGCAGGTCTTGTTTACGGTCCCGTCAATATCCAGCTCCGTTTCCGGAATGTCCAGCCTTGCGGAAAACTGCCGCAGCTTGCGGAAAGCCAGCTGGAACTGCCTGTTGTCCAATACCCTGTCGTCCCTGAAATCCCGGTACTTTCTCTCACCGATCACCGCAAAGGCGGACTGATGGCCGGTTTTGCCGCCTACCCGCAGACCACCCACATTGCCGCCGTTGCTTCCAAAAGAGGTCTTGCCCATACTGCCTATCCAGAAGCTGCCGCCGTTGTGCTCGGAGTCCTGATCCCGCAGCCTTTCCTTAAATTTCTGCTGAATCTCTTCCTGGTCCATATGGACCTGCAGATCCTCCAGCTCATTTAACTGTGCCCTCGCCTCATCATCCGCAAGCTGCTGCAGATCGGATTTGTCCAGCCAGCGCAGCATCTGGGAAGTGATCTCCCTGTCAAATTTTGCGGCCTTAAAGCACTCCTCAAAGGCCATGTCAAATTTATCGTAATCCGTTTCGCTCTTAACCAAGATCATACGGGCCACGTAATAGAACCCTGTCATGCTGCTTTGGCACAGATCCTGCTGCAGCGCTTCCTGGAGGGTTAAAAATTCCCCCAGGGTGACATGCATGCCCTTCTCGCGCAGACAGTGAAAAAACTTAGTAAACATACGCCCTCCTTACAGGGAATTGGCATTGTGTCTTACGGTTTCCAGATCCTCGTCCTTTTTCACCACCACGCCGATAAAGGGCAGGGCGCTCTTTATCTTATCCGCCGGAATACCGCCTAACTGCAGGGCGTTGATCCAATCTATCAGTTCCGAAGTACTGGGCTTCTTGCGGATGTCCCTAAGTCCTCTGATACTGTAGAATACCTCCATGGCATTCTTTAAAAGGGTTTCCTCCACATCAGGATAATGCACCTTTACGATTTCTTCCATCAGCGCGTCGTCGGGAAAATCTATATAGTGGAAAATGCAGCGGCGCAGGAACGCGTCCGGCAGTTCCTTTTCCGCATTGGAGGTAATAATGACAATCGGCCTGTGCTTTGCCGTCACGGTACGCCTGGTCTCATGGATATAAAATTCCATCTTGTCCAGTTCCCAGAGCAGATCGTTGGGAAACTCCAGATCCGCCTTATCAATCTCGTCGATCAAAAGCACCACCTGTTCATCGCTTTCAAACGCCTCTCCCAGCTTTCCCAGCTTGATATAACGGGAAATATCGTCCACGCCCTCTTCCCCAAACTGCCCGTCGTAGAGCCTCTGGATTGTGTCGTATACATAGAGCCCCTCCTGGGCCTTGGTGGTGGATTTGATATTCCAGATGATCAGCCTCTTACCCAAGGACTTCGCCACTGCCTCCGCCAGCATGGTCTTGCCGGTCCCCGGCTCGCCTTTTATCAAAAGAGGTTTTTTCAGAGCAATCGCTACATTGACACTGGCCATCAGCTCTTCGCTGGCCACATATTCGCTGCTTCCCCGAAACCCCGTCTGCTGCTCGTCCATAAATTCTTCCTTTCGCTTTCCCTTATTTTTATTGAAAATTATTTATTATCATGTTACGATATTCTTGTTTTAAAATCAAGAAATTTATGGAGAAAACATTATGATCAAAGATTTACTGCACAAAGAACGTTCCGGCATTTCCTTTGAAGTATTCCCCCCCAAAAAGGACGAGGACTTTGTTTCCGCTTTCGATACCATGCGCGCCTTAAGCGCCCTAAACCCTGATTTTATCAGCGTTACCTACGGGGCCGGCGGCAGCAAATCCAAAAAGACGCTGGAAATCGCTTCTTTTATCCAGAATGAGCTGCATACGGAGGTTCTGGCCCATCTGACCTGTGTGGGAAATAAAAAAGAGGATATTCTTTCCGTAACGGAGGGACTGGCTTCTCAGGGGATCTTTCAGGTACTGGCGCTTCGGGGCGACCGTCCCAGAGATATGAGTGACGAACAGTTCGCGTCCAGGGAATTTTTCTATGCTTCCGATCTGATCGCGTTTTTAAGGGAACATACAGACTTTTCCTGCGGCGGTGCCTGCTACCCGGAAAAGCATTATGAATGCTTCAGCCGGGAAACGGACCTGGCCAATTTAAAAAAGAAACAGGACGCCGGCGCCGATTTCTTCATTACCCAGATGTTTTTTGACAACGATTATTTTTATGATTTCTGTGACAGAGCCCAGAAGAAAGGCATTACCGTTCCAATCTGCGCCGGCATCATGCCCGTTACCTCAGCTTCTTCCCTGGGCACCACCATTTCCCTTTCGGGCGCTTCCCTGCCAAAGGCTTTCAGCGATCTGATCGCTGCCTACGGAGACAGGCCGGAGGAAATGCGAAAGGCCGGTATCGACTACTGCATCCGCCAGATACAGGATTTACGTCATAACGGCGTCAAAGATATTCATCTCTACACCATGAACAGACCTAAAATGGCCGCGGAGATTGTATCCGCTATCCGGTAGACCCGCGGCCTTTTCTTTAGGCTTCCAACATACGATTTTCTATTCTTCCCACTGGGCATCCGAGATTTCTATCTTCTTATCCCGCAGCATCAGATCCCGGACTGCTTCGCCGGGAGCTTTCCCATGGAAAAGGATCAGATTGACCTGCTCGATAATGGGGAGCTGCACTCCGTATTTCTCAGCAAGTCCCATGGCCGCCTTGGCGGAGTAGACACCCTCTACTACCATCTTTACTTCTGCCATGGCTTCCTCCATGCTCTTGCCCTGTCCGATCAAAATGCCCGCCCTGCGGTTGCGGGAATGCATGGACGCGCAGGTTACGATCAGATCCCCGATACCCGTCAGACCGTTGAACGTTTCGGCTCTTGCTCCCATAGCCACGCCCACTCTGGAGATTTCCGCGATTCCCCTGGTGATCAGCGCCGCCTTGGTATTGTCCCCATAGCCCAGGCCGTCCGCCATACCTGCCGCCAGCGCCACCACATTCTTCAGGGCGGCTCCCAGCTCCATCCCCAGTACGTCGGAACTGGTATAGACACGGAACACATCGTTCATGAAAATGTTCTGCAGATACTCAGCCGTAGCTTTTTTCCTGGCTCCCACCACAATGGTGGTAGGAATCCCTCTTCCCACTTCCTCCGCGTGGGACGGTCCGGAAAGCACCGCTACCGTCGCCTTGGGCACTTCCTCTTCAATGATCTGGGAAAGCGTCATGAGCGTGTGCTCCTCAATGCCTTTCGCCACATTGACGATGATCTGTCCCTCTTCCACCTCCGCGCTCAATTCCCTGGCCGTACTCCTGGTAAAGGAAGAAGGCACTGCCAGCACCAGTACATCCATGCCCTTTACGGCTTCCTTTAGATCAGTGGTAAAGGCCATGTCCGCCGGCAGCTTCACGCCAGGCAGTTTGTCCTTGTGTTCATGCTCTTTCTCCAGCATGGCGATCTCGTCCGCCAGTTTGGACCAGACTGTAACGCGATGCCCGTTTTTATGCAGAAGCACTGCCAGCGCGATTCCCCAGCTTCCTGCTCCGATTATTCCTATATCTGCCATATTCGTCTACTCCTCCGTTTTGTTTTTCTTAAAGAGATAAGTTTTTCTCTCTTCCCCTTTTATGAGTCTCGCAATATTCGCCCTGTGTTTCACATACGCCAGTATCGTCAACAGAGCGGTGAGGATATACATTTCTATCAGCTGGGGCCTCTGCATACCATGAAAGACACCCAGTTCCCCACAGATCACCATTTCCACCATAAAACCCGCGTATACTAACAGAGAGCCTAAGGATACATAGTGGGTGGTAAAAAAGGTGGCAAAAAAGATGATCACGCCCATGGGGATAAAATATGGATGAAAAGCCAGCACCAGTCCCGCCGTGGCCGCGATGCCCTTTCCCCCCTTAAAATGCATGTAAAAAGGGTAATTATGTCCCAGGATCACTCCCGCCGCCGTATAGAGAGCCAGCAGGTATTTGTTTTCCGGATGACTCTGCCCGAAGAGCAGATAGGTCAGCCAGATCGCCAGGATGCATTTTAAACAGTCCCCCGCCAGCACGATCAGTCCCGCCTTGGTCCCCAATACCCTGAGGGCGTTCGTGGTGCCGGAATTGCCGCTGCCATGTTCTCTGATGTCGATTCCGTGAGCCTTTCCGTAAAAATACGCCGTCTGGAACAGACCGAACACATATCCGATCACCAGACAGATCACTCTCTCCAATATCATTTGTCCTGTTCCTTTCTCTCCCTGATAATAAACCGCAGGGGCGTTCCCCTGAACCCAAAAGTATCCCTTATCTGATTCTCAATATATCTGGTATAGGAAAAATGCATCAGATCCTTGTCGTTTACAAAGATCACAAAGGTGGGTGGCTTGACCGCAGCCTGGGTAATATAGTAGAGCTTTAACCGTCTGCCCTTGTCCGAAGGCGGCTGCTGCATGGCTGTGGCTTCCGCCATGATCTCATTGAGCACACCGGTCTGCACCCTCATGGCGTGGTTTTCGCTTACCATGTCAATGGTCTCATACAGTTTGGGAAGCCGCTGTCCGGTCTTGGCGGAAATAAAAAGTATCTCCGCGTACTGCATGAAAGAAAGGGTATTTCGCACCTTCTCCGTAAAACGGTAAATGGTCTTATCGTCCTTTTCCACCGCGTCCCATTTGTTGACCGCGATAATGACAGCCTTGCCTCTGTCATGGGCGATTCCCGCGATCTTGGCGTCCTGCTCGGTGACGCCCTCTACGGCGTCGATCACCAGAACCACCACGTCCGCCCGCTCCACCGCGCTCACGGTACGCAGGATCATATAGTGCTCCAGATCTTCTTTTATTTTATTCTTGCGGCGCAGTCCCGCCGTATCGATAAAGACATATTCCCTGCCGTTATAGCTTACATCCGTATCCACCGCGTCCCTGGTAGTGCCCGCAATATCCGATACGATCAGCCTGTTTTCCCCCAAAAGCCTGTTGATAATGGAGGACTTCCCCACATTGGGCTTTCCTACGATCGCGACTCGTATCCTGTCGTCCTCTTCTTCCTCCCCCGTCCCTTCCGGGAAGAAAGAGATCACTTCATCCAGCAGGTCTCCCAGTCCCAGCTTATTGACCGAGGAAATGGGATGGGGCTCCCCGATACCCAGATTATAAAATTCATAGACATCGTTGCCGTATTTTTCATAGCTGTCCACTTTGTTGACCGCCAGCACCACAGGCTTCTTAGAACGCCGCAGCATATCCGCCACTTTGGCGTCGGCGTCCACTAATCCCTGCCGTACATCCACCATGAACAGGATCACGTCCGCGGTATCTATGGCGATCTGCGCCTGCTCACGCATCTGGGACAGGATAATATCCCGGCTGTCCGGCTCTATTCCTCCCGTATCTATCAATGTAAAATTTTCATCCAGCCAGCTTACATCCGCATAGATCCTGTCTCGGGTGATTCCCGGCGTATCCTTTACGATCGCGATCTTTTCTCCCGCCAGCGCATTGAACAAGGTAGACTTGCCCACATTCGGTCTTCCCACTACGGCTACAATGGGCTTCGACTTTCTTCCTGCCATCCGTTTGCCTCCTTCCATACGCGCAGAATGCTTTCCACAAAATCATAACCACTTGATTTTACAATATCTATCTGAACTTGTAAAGTCCTCTCTAACTCCGGCAGTTTCATATCGTCCAGAAACAGATCCCCCTCGCTGCGCAGCACATTCTGCGGCAGAAACAGCCTGCTTCCCAGTGCCTTTCCCGCAAGCTGGGCGGCAATATCCTGTCCTGTCAAAAGCCCCGATACCGTTATGCTCTCCCCGAAAAAATCATTCCGCACAGGATAGACCAGAATCTGCAGCCCCTTACAGGCCGCCTCCATCGTCTCTGCCATCTGCCGGATATAGGGATATGCCAGCCTGCCCGTAGCCAGAGAAACAATGACAGGCTTCCCTTCCTTGCGGGAAGCTTTATCGAACTCTTTATCGGAATCTATCCAAGCCCTTTGCTGTTCCATGGCTTCTTGAAATTCATCCAACAGAAGCCGCAGCATGCCCACACCGTTTTCCAACTGATGATAGCCGTCATAGCGGGCTTCCTCCGGCAGTTCCCTGTCCGCCAGCGCATACCACTCGTCACTGGCGTGGACGAAATGTACGCCTTTTTCTTTGTAAAGTTTCTTCTGCCAGCGCTCTATCCTGTCGATGACCTCTTCCGCGTCCTTTTCCGTAAAAGCCTCCAGGGGATACAATCCCTCCCTGTATCTGGTGAGACCTACCGGCACCACGGAAACGCTTTCCAGCACCGGTATGTACTCCGCCAGTCTGGCAATACTGTACTCCAGCTCCTCCCCGTCGTTGATGCCCTTGCAGAGCACGATCTGACCGTTCATGGGGATGCCCGCCTGATAGAGCCTGTCCACTTTTTTCAGAGCATCTCCCGCGAACCGGTTGTTCAACATCTTACACCGCAGTTCGGGATTCATGGTCTGAAAGGAAACATTGATAGGTCCTAGCCGGTAATGGATGATCCTGTCTATATCGTGTTCGGACATATTGGTCAGAGTCACATAGTTGCCCTGCAGAAAAGAGAGCCGGGAATCATCGTCCTTAAAATACAAGGTCTGACGCATTCCGGGAGGCATCTGGTCGATAAAGCAAAAGATACAGTGATTGCAGCAATGCCTGTACTCATCCATCAGGCCGTTTTCAAATACGACTCCCAAGTCTTCGTTCCAGTTCTTTTCTATTTCCAGCAGACATTCCTCTCCGTCTTTTGTCTCCACCAGAACTTCCGTATAAGCATCCTGCAGCAGGAACTGATAGTCAAAAATATCCTCTATCTCCTGGCCGTTTATAGCCACGATACTGTCTCCCGGCTCCAGTCCCATTTCTTCCGCGATGCTGTCCGGTTCCACCTGTTTGATAACATGTCCTTTGCGTTTTTCCATCCTCTGCTCCTTTGCGTCCATTCCTATTGTACTAGAAATTTCTTGACGTGTCACTAGGGGAATGTTATAAAATATTCATAGGATCGATTCATGAAAATCTTACGACTGCAGTGCCGCTCTTCGCGGCGGAATGAGAGGAAAATATGCCTGATTTACACGAACTGGAAAATGCCATGCCGGTGGCTCCGTTAAAGATCGTTGCCATGCCTTCTGCCGAGAAGCTGGCCCGCAGCGTCAACGACTACCTGGTAAGCTTCCGCAAGAGCGTCAACAACAAGGTCAAGGACGATCCCGCCTTTCACGGCTACATAGAAAGCAGCTACCTGACTAATTTTGAATGCCCCCGCTTCGGCAGCGGCGAGGGTAAGGCGGTATTCCACGAATCCATCCGGGGAAAAGATTTGTTTATCATCACCGACGTCTGCAACCACAGCATCACCTATGATGTGGGGGGCTTTACCAACCACATGTCCCCCGACGACCACTATCAGGATCTCAAACGGGTGATTGCGGCCTGCAACGGCAAGGCACACCGGATCAATGTCATCATGCCCTTTTTGTATGAGGGCAGACAGCACAAACGAAACGGCAGGGAATCCCTGGACTGCGCCTACGCGCTGGAAGAATTGAGTGCCATGGGCGTTACCAATTTCGTGACCTTCGACGCCCATGATCCCAGAGTACAGAACGCGGCTCCCCTAAACGGTTTTGATAACTTTACACCGCCCTACCAGTTCATCAAAGCGCTTTTGGCGGCCGAAGAGGATCTTCTCGTGGACAAGGAGCACTTAGTGGTGATCAGTCCCGACGAGGGCGCTCTGGACAGAGCTATCTACTTTGCCACGGTGCTGGGCGTGGATACGGGCATGTTCTATAAAAGACGGGATTACTCCATTGTGGTAAACGGCAAGAATCCCATTGTAGCCCATGAATTTTTAGGGGACAATATTGAAGATAAAGACGTTATCATCATTGACGATATGATCTCTTCCGGCGAAAGTATGCTGGATACCTCCAGACAGTTAAAGGCCATGCACGCCAGACGGGTCTACCTCTGCTGCACATTCGGCCTTTTCACCAACGGTTTAAGCGCTTTCGACGAAGCGTATGAGAAATGTTATTTTGACAAAGTCATTACCACCAATCTGACCTATCTTCCGCCGGAGATCCGTAAAAAGCCTTATTTTGTGGAAGCGGACATGAGCAAGTTCATGGCCTCCATTATTGATTTTATGAACCATGATGTTTCCCTGGCCAACACGCTTGCCACCACGGAAAAGATCCACGGGATCTTGGAGTCCTATAACAAACGGGTGCCTTTTGACTAAGGCTGGCTCTCCTCTTTCTTGTCTAACAGGGGAAATACCAGCGTTACCTTGAACAGATCCCCGTCCAGATAGATTTCAAATCTGCCCTTCTGCATCTCTACCAGGCTTTTGGCTATGGACAGGCCCAGGCCGCTGCCCTCGGTATTTCGGGAAACATCTCCCCGGATGAAACGCTCTGTCAGTTCTTCGGCCGGGATGTTTAAGGACTGGGCGGAAATATTTTTCATGGACAGGGTAACTTCCTCCCCGTTGGTCTGCATATCCAGATACACTCTGGTGCCTGACAGGGCATACTTGCAGATATTGTTAAAGAGATTCTCCATCACTCTCCAGATCCTGCGGCTGTCCGCCTCGATGCAGACCTCTTTCTGGGGACAGCTTTCTATCACGGTCAGGTTCTTTTCTTCAAATTTTTCGGAAAATTCTCCCAACGCCTGCTTTAAAAGCTCTGTAAGATCAATATTTTCCGGGTGCAGGGTAATATTGCCGGAAGAGATCTTGGAGGCCTCCAGCAGATCGTCCGTCAGCTGCTTTAACCGCCAGGATTTGTTCTCCAGTACGCCGATATAGGTCTTTGCCGGTTCCTGCTCGATCCGCTCCCGTTTTAACAGATCCACGTAGTTGATGATCGATGTGAGAGGCGTCTTGATGTCATGGGAAACATTGGTGATCAGATCCGCTTTCAGACGCTCGTCTTTCATGGAGGTTTCCACCGCGGTCTTGATCCCGGCGCCGATACTGTTCACCGCCTCCGCTAACTGCCTGTTTTCTCCATGCATTTTTTCCAGCCCTATCTGGCAGTCCAGCTCCCCTTCCCGAATCCTTTTGATCGCTTCTATGATCCTCTTGCGCTTTAAATGATGATAGATCCAGAAGCTGAGGACAGCGGCATCCGTGAATACGATCATCGGTATGAACAACAGCAAAAACAGCCGGTTATGATACATCACCGCCGTAGCGCAGTAGAATCCGAAAAACAGGTTGAGCCCCATGATCCCGCCTAAAATAAAGAGGCTTCTGAAAAAGACTCCGCTGTTATCGTAGAATTTGAGCAGCATCCGCCCCAGCGCGCACAGAGGGCGCTTGATCCCTTTCTGCCACAGCATACAGAGCAGGCTGTTTTTCCAAAGAGTGTGTGCCTTTATCCTGCGCAGCAGACTGTACCAGAAAAGGCAGAAAAGCAGACTGCACAGCACCGCGTATCCGCTAAGCAGCAGCGCGTTTTGAAACCTGTGGACACACACCGTTTCCAGAAAGGAATAAAAATACTCCAAAAGCATTTTTCCGGCAATCACCAGCAGGCAGGCTGCTCCCGCTCCTATTCCGGCTGTCAGTTCCGTTGGAATGTCATCGAACCAGCCCAGGGTCAGGACCGCGCCCTCTTCCCCACCTTCTTCTCTCCGCCAGCCGGTTTTGACACTCAGATACAGAAACAGGCCAAACCATAAAAGCAGCCCCGCCACTCCCGCTGCTGCTATGAGATACACCACCGGATGAACGGCCGCGTAAGCGTCATTTGCCCGGGAAATAATATCCTCCGCCGGATAAGAAGTATCAATCCCCAGCCAGATGTGGGCCGTTTCCGGATAGGCATACTCGTATTTGGAAAATGCCTCAAAAAGGGACTCTTCATTGAACCATTCCGTTCCCATGTTGGTTTCAAAGATCATATCCTCCGGCCTGTAGATCAGGTATCTGCCATAATTCTCCCGGTAATACTCGTCCAGTCCTGTCCAGGAATCCAGAGAGGAATTGCTCACCCGCACGCTTTCTCCCATCATGGACATCTCACAGTGATAGTCAATATTGCTGTTCTCCGCGCTGTAACGCTCCTGAAAGCCCAGGTATTCGCCATAATTGTAGGAAATGTCCGCCACTGCCTGTTCCAGCCAGCCGCAGATAAGATTGTAACGGTCCCATCCGTTTGCGCAGTCCGCAATGGTATCAATGGTATTGTTCCGGGTATCGATGGGCTGGTAACGCTCTTCCAGCATCCTGACTACCACCCATACCTCCCCGGTACTGTCCACATAAATATCCTCTACGCAGGAGTCGCCGCCATCCAGCAGAATATCTGCCATGGCCTCGTGAAGCTGCGTAATTTCCGTTATCTTGGTGACTGTGATTCCCACACTTGCTGACGCGCCGCTGCCGCTCTGTCCTTTGGAGACACCTTCCGCTTCTGCCGCGGGTTCCTCGGCCGGGCCAACCATGTACTCCTCGTACTCCTCGTACTTCTCCATGTACTCCTCGTACTTCTCATAAACGTCCCCCGAAATGTATCCATAATACTCGCTAAAAAGCTGCGCCAAATACACATCTTCCAGATAGGCTCCCAATGCGTCCACTTCTTCCCCTGTCAGATAGCGGTCAGCATTAACATAATATTTATTCCCGAAGTAAAATACAAACTGTTCCTCTGACAGGACTGTGCTTATGTAGTTGATACCGTATTTCTGCCATTTTATCAGATCCTTCAGATAGTATTCCACCGGTACCAGATACTCGTCGTCCTCTTTTCCGGAAAGCTCCGTACCGTTTTCTCTTCTGTTTACAAAGCTCTGGATGTCTATCACTTTGCTGCCGTCAAAGACACCGTCCCTCTCCAGCTGGCTCTTCGCCACATTATAGCGGATGATGTCATGCAGGGAGTCCCACAGGATGGAATCGAAGCTTTCGGTTTCGTCAAAATGTCTGCTCTCCGAAAATAAATTCCAGTCATAAGTGAGTCTGCGGGAAACAATATTCTCATTTTCCACTTTCACGCTGATAAAAGAGTAGAGAACAAGACAGGCTGCGGACATGGCTGCCAGCCACATTCCCAGCTGCTGCAGAATATGATATAAAACACTTTTCTTCCTTGTCAGTCCTCTTTTTGTCTTCAACGTAAACTCCCTCTTACTGCCTGTCCACCTTGTATCCCACGCCCCAGACCACTTTCACATATTTAGGCTCCTTGGGATTGATCTCTATTTTTTCACGGATATGCCTGATGTGCACCGCCACCGTATTATCCGCTCCTATGGCCTCTTCATTCCAGATATTTTCATAAATCTGATCGATGGAAAAAACTCTTCCCGCGTTTTTCACCAAAAGCAGCAGAATGCTGTATTCTATGGGAGTCAGCCTCACCGCTTCCTCATCCACGGTCACTTCCTTGGTCTCGTCGTTGATGCACAATCCGCCTATCCTGTATATGGCGCTGCTCTCTTTCGGCATACTGCCCAGCTTGGTGTAACGGCGCAGATTGGATTTTACTCTGGCCACCAGCTCCAGCGGATTAAAGGGCTTTGTAATGTAGTCATCCGCTCCGATATTGAGCCCCAGTATCTTATCCGTATCCTCTGATTTGGCGGAAAGGATAATGATGGGTACACTGCTGCACTCCCGTATCTTCACGGTGGCATGGATACCGTCCAGTTTGGGCATCATCACATCCATGATCACCAGATGGATCTCTTCCTTCCGCAAAATAGCAAGGGCGTCTTCCCCGTTATAGGCTTTATAGATGGTATATCCCTCGTTTCTTAGATAGATCTCAATTGCTTCCACAATTTCTTTATCGTCATCACAAACCAGTATATTTGCCATACTCCATTTTTCCCTTCTGTTTTATTTTAACTCCTTGTATCCGGTTTTAACATCAGGAAAGCCCCCATATTTCCCCTTTTTCCCCCGCTTGCCCTATGGGAAAACAAAATATCCGGATTGCAGCAGGTGCAGACATCCGTCACGGTGATCTGCTCTCTCTTCAGGCCCGCCTGCTCCAGTATGAGTCTGTTGGTTTTCCACAGATCCAGCTGGTATTTGCCCGGAGCCTTCCCTAAGGAGAGCACCTCTTCTCCGAATTCCTGCTTAAAGACTCCTGCCACGTCTTCCGATACTTCATAGCAGTCCCCGCAGATGGACGGCCCTATCCCTGCCAGGATATGCTCTTTTTTACATCCATAGTCCCGCTCCATTTTTTCTATCATCCGGCCGCCTATCCGGCCCGCCGTTCCCCGCCACCCGGAATGCGCCAGAGCGATTACGCGCCTGTGGGTATCCAGGAAATACAAAGGCACACAGTCCGCGCAGAAGACAGCCAGCGCCACTAAAGGCTCGTCGGTAACCAGCCCGTCCACATCCCGGTAGTCCTTTGGCAATACCACTCCTTTTCCGCAGTCCGCCCTGGTTACGTTTCTGATATTGACGGTATGCGTCTGGTCAGAGCAGACCATATCTTCTATCCCGCAGCCCAGCACCGCAGCCACTCTTTTATAGTTTTCCAGCACATCCTCTTCCCTGTCGCCTCTGGTAAAGCTTAAATTTAAAGTGGAAAAGATTCCCTTGCTCACCCCGCCCAGACGGGTGGAAAACAAATGGGACACCAGCCCCGTCTCCGTAAAGGCCGGAAAGGACAGGTAGTATAACCCATTCTGCTCCTTTTCTTCCAATACGGGAGCTTTCCCTTTTCTCAATATTTTCATTCCCTGTCAGTCCTTCCCTATCCCCTGCCGTAGACATGGGGAAAAGCATTGGGTATCCAGGCGATCTCCTCCCGCCATATCCCTACCACATCATAGCGCACAGGCACCTCTCTCCCTATTCCTTTCGTATAGCGATAATAATCGGCCACCCGGCAGATTTTCTTTCTTTTGGCACTGCCCACCGCTTCCAGCGGATTGTCATACATATCGGAGCTTCTGTATTTTACTTCCACAAATACCAGGTAATCCCCATCATAACCGATGATGTCAATTTCGCCCTGGGAAGAACGGAAATTGCGCTCCGTGATCCGAAAGCCCCGTTCCGTCAGATACGCCGCCGCTTTTTCTTCCTGCAGGGCTCCCGTCTTTCTTCGGTTTTTTCCCTCCAAATCCTATCCTCCGTACTTCCTGCTTTTCAGTATACTGTTTTCTCCAACCGCCGTCAAATCTTTCCTGTGCCGGCTTTTTCGGCTGTTCCGACCCTTTGTTTCAGCTATTCCGTATAAACCGCGGTGAGCCGTTTTCCCAGCCGGCTCAACAGCTCGTTGGTGATGCTGCCGGCTCTCTGGGCCAGAGCCACGGCTTGTATCTCTTCTTCCCCGTCCCGACCGATCAAGGTGGCGGTATCCCCCTCTTTTGCCTCCAGCCCCGTTATATCCAGAATGGTCTGGTCCATACAGATACGTCCCACAATGGGCGCCCGTTTTCCGTTCACCAGTGCGTAACCTTCCTCCAGGTTTCTGGGCAGCCCGTCCGCGTAGCCCATAGCGATTACGGCCAGACGGCTTTCTTTTGCCGCCTGCCAGGTTCTGCCGTAAGAGACAAAGCTTCCCGCCTCCACGGTTCTGATACAGGCAATCCTGCATTTTAAAGACAGGACAGGTTTTAACCGCACACCCAGATTTTCCTTTGGGGAATTGCTTGTGCAGCCGTACAGGGCGATTCCTACGCGGGCATAGGCCATACCCTCCACAGGATAGCAAAACAGCCCGTAGCTGCTCTGTATATGGCATTCGGGGAAAAACCCTTTGGCCGCCAGTTTCCTTTTCAGTTCCAGAAAATCAGCGATCTGCTTTTGGGTGAAGCTTTTGTCCTCTTCCCGCAGACTGTCCGCCACGCTCAGGTGGGAATACAAACCCTCTGCCTTTAATCCGCTCATACGGAAAATCCGTTCTATCCCCTCTTCGTCCTGACAGGAAATCCCCAGCCGGTGCATCCCCGTATCCACCGCCAGATGTACTCTTAAAAAATATCCGGCAGCCGCTAAGGCTTTCCCATGCGCCTCGTCCACCACCGTCTGCAGCAGGTCATAGCGCTTCAGCAAAAACGCGTCTCTCGGCATGGTGTATCCCAGTATCAGGATTTCTCCCTTCACTCCCGCCGCCCGCAGGGCAATTCCTTCCTCCAGGGTTGCTACCGCGAAATGACGGCAGCCCTCCTGTTCCAGCGTCTGCGCCACCTTAACGGCACCGTGGCCATAAGCGTCCGCTTTCACCACTGCCATACAAGCGCAGCCCTCCGGCAGTCTTTCCAAAATGCTCCTGTAATTATCCCGCAGATTTTTTAAGGAGATTTCCAGCCACGCCCGTCCCGGTTTTTGGTTTTTGCCTGTCCACTCTTTCATAAGCTTCTCTTCATTCCCTTCCCCGCAGCCGCGCTGCCAGCAAAAGCCATATCAGGAACAGGCTTCCTCCCGTTACCAGCAGATAGTAAAGGGGACTGATCCTGTAGAGGAAATTCCAGCCTGTGACTTTCGCCACTCCCCGCACCGCCAGAATCCCTGCCGGATGTACACAGTAAAGCAGCATAGGCCCCTGACTGTAAAAGGCCCGCCGCTTAGGCTCCGCCGGTAATCCTCTGGCTCTTTTCTTCTCTCCGGCGCTTAACAGCAGAGAAAAAAGCCCCGTCATCACAGCCGGCAGCAGCAGATACATACTGTCATGGCGCTGCCAGCCCGCGCTATGTAAAAGCAGCCCCTCTCCGCACATGCATAATAACAGTCCTCCCGTACAGAGTTTCTCTACGGTTCCTGCCGGTTTCTTTTCCTCATTTTGCAGCGCCGCCCGGCATCCTAACAGCAGAAACAGGGGTGCAAAAAACAGTCCGTTCCTCGTATAGGAAAACAGCCGAAAAAAGCCCTCATAACAAGCTCTCAGCACAGGCACCCTTTCCGTCAGTCCGTAATAGCTGTCCCCCAAAAGTCCGGCCAGATACAAAAGTCCCGCTCCCGCCAGAGCGCCCCTTTCTCCCAGCTTCTGCAGTCCCCAGAACGCCAGGATGAGTCCCAGGCCGACTGCCGGCAGATACCACAGATGATAATAGGTACCGTCAAAGAAAACCGCCTGCAAAAGCTGCCAGAACAATTTCCCGGCCCTCACCAGAGGGCTGTCTGCAGCCTGTGCCCAGCCGCCCCGTAAAAAACGATATGCCTGTACAGGGAGATAAAGGAGCGTAACCCAGAAATACAGTGTGCAGAGCCGTTTTAAAAATCGTTTTATCCCTGCCATATCATCGCTTTGGTATGCCCTGCCCAGGACAAAATATCCTGTTACCATGAAGAAAAACGGCACTGCCGTTCTGGCTATAACTCTGGTCAGCAGAAAATCCGCAGTCATATTAACGCTCTCTAACGGGGAAGTGTGAATGGCCACCACCAACAGAGCGGCCGCCCATTTGAAATCATCCAGACTTTTTATTCTTGTTCCCTGCCGCAATTTTGCTCCTCCCAGGCCAATTCCAGTATCCGGTTTATCACTTCCGTAAATTCCATGCCCACGCCCCGCATCATACTGGGGAACCTGCTGTGCGCGGTAAAGCCGGGTATGGTATTGATCTCATTGAACACGATCTCTTTTTCCTTTGTAAAAAACATATCCACCCTGGTAAAACCTCTGCAGCCAAGGGTTTGGTATATGGTTACCGCGCTCTTGCGGATCCTCTCCTCATCCTCGGCAGCCACTCTGGCCGGCATGTGGATAGCGGAGGTCTTGAGCGTGTATTTTTCTTCGTAGTCGAAAAATCCCTGGGAAAGCTCTATTTCGTCCACTCTTCCCGCAAAGGGCTCGGCATTTCCCATGACCGCGCAGCCCACTTCAAATCCCTCGATGGCCTCTTCGACCACCACCTGCGCGTCATGACGGAAAGCTTCCCGCAAAGCCTTTTCCATATCCTCTGCCCTGACCACGCGGCTGATACCGAAAGAAGAACCTGCGCGCACCGGCTTGACAAAGACAGGCAGCCCCAGCGCCTCTATTTCCCCGCGCTTATGGCCGTATTCGGAAAACTCCCGCAGCACCACGCTCTTAGGCACCCTAATGCCTGCCAGAGCAACCAGGGTATGAGCCAATACCTTATCCATGCCTATGACGGAGCTCTCCATTCCGCAGCCGGCCACGGGAATGCCCGCCATCTCGCAAAGTCCCTGCAAGCTGCCGTCCTCTCCGTTTTTACCGTGAAGAACGGGAAAAAGGATATCGAAATCCTGCTTCTCAAGCCTTTCTCCCCGCTCTACCCACAGACAGGGCTTTCCTCTGCTCATGGAGACGGTGGCCGGAAAGCAGTCCGCTTCCTGCCAGGTATTTTCGGCAATCTTTTCTTCTTTTCCCGTAAAATAAAAGGCCTGCCCCTCTTTGCTGATGCCCAGAAGCAGGATGTCATAGCGGCTTCTGTCCATGGCCGCCAGCACTGCCGAAGCGGAGGTCAAAGACACTTCATATTCCGTGGAACAGCCGCCGAATGCCAGCAATATTCTCTTTTTCATCGCATATACACATCCCTTCTGCAGAATGCCTGTTCTCATTTTATTTCCCAACCGGACAATACATTCAGCATAACAGAAAAGTTTTCATATGCGTTTAAAAAATTCTTAGGATTTTCTTAAATCAAAAACTGATATACAATAAAAGATATGCATTAGAAAAGAATAAACAGACTATTTGTTCATCTTCGCTCTGATCTTATCCATGGAATCCACAAAAACCAGGATTTCCGCCACAACCTCATACAGCTCCGGGGGGATCATATCCCCTATCTCCAGACGGGACAGAGTATCCGCCAGCTTGTCATCCCTGTGTACCGGCACATCCGCTTCTTTAGCCTTTTCGATAATACGCTCTGCCAGAGCGCCCCGGCCGGTAGCGATGACCTTGGGTGCCTCTTCGTTGGGATCATATTCCAGCGCAACGGCCTGCTTTACTTTTTGCTTTTTTTCTTCCATTTTGCCTCCTCCTTTCCCGCGCGGATATGCTTCCTACGTGCGCACGTCAAATCCGTATTGCGCCAGCACCGTATTGTTTCTGTCCCCGTTCAGAACATGCGCAATGGGGCTTTCCTTTGCGGCCTCTTCCCTGACGCTCATTTCACAGTGCATGGAATATCCTTTCTTTTCCAGGCGTTCATTCAAAATATGCATATTGTCGTTTAAAAAGTCCAGCATATCATCGTCCCGCACCGTGAAACGGGTGCTCACCCGCTCCTGCTGCATGGCGATATACACATCCACAGGACCCAGATTTTCCATGTCTAAATGCAGCAGGGCGCTGACATTGCCGTCCCTTTCAGCCAGGGAACGCTTGTTGGTATAGACATACAGATCCCCCGTGGTCTGTCCGCCGGCCATTTTAAGCGGCAGCTGCACATAGGTGTATAAATGGTTCATCTGATTCATAAAATCCAGATTTTGACTGATATTTCCTGCATTTTTTGCCGCTGCGGTCTGTCCCGCGCCGGCATTTTGCAAGATTTCCTTCATATTGTCTAACTGCTTCTGGAGTTTATCATAGAGTTCTTCTACTTTATTTTCTTTCATTACCTCATCCGGTTTTAAGGCCCACTGCTCCAGTACCTGCTCCCGAAACAGCTTGCCAAATTCCGGACTTTTCAACAGTTCCACCAGGGCTTTCTCCGCAGCCTCCCCGCCCTGGACATGGGACAGCGCCGTAAGCACTTCCCTGGTATCCAGACTCCCCTGCCTGAGCGCCATCAGAAAGTTCTCTTTATCCGGCAGGCTCTCCTTTGGAAGCTCCTCTAACAGCGCTGCCAGCGTATTCCGCTCTTCCGGGTTCAAAGGCAGCCTGCTTTCCGCGCTTATATCCTCCCCGGCAGTCAACCCGGTCAAAGCCTCCTGCATCGCGTTTTCCCCTTCCGCAAAAGCCGCCAGGGACACTGCCTCCTGTGTGTTTCCGGCTTCCTGCCCCGCCGCGGGCGCCTGGATACCGGCTTCCTGCAAAACCTGTTCTCCCTTTCCGGGACTGACGGTTCCCTCTGTCAGGTTCTCTGAAACTTCTCCTTCTTCGCCTTCCCCTGCGCTTTCTGTGAGAAACAGTCCCAACAGCGCCTGATACATCTTGACGCCGCCCTCTTCGCCGCCTGCCGCGACGGCCTGCTGCAGCGCGCCGGGCAGTTCAGAAAGCACATCGGTTATACCCTCCAGCAGCTGGTATCGTAAATTCTGATAATTTTCCAGCTGCTGTATATTCTCTTCATTTACCTCCAACCCCAGCTGATGCAGGGTTACGATATTCACCGGATCGGTCTGGGAAAAAGCCACAACTTCTTTAAACATACTCTGCAGAGATTTGCTGTCAATGCTCATCCCCTGCTGCATCATGGCATCCGTCATGGCCACGGTGTCACTGTTGACCGGCAGCCCCGCCATCTGCAGGGCCTTCAGCACCGTATCCGTGTTGGCCGTATTGGTAAAAAGCGGACTCAATGAAAGAAAGCTGCCATTGTTGCGTACTTCAAAAGCAAGCAGCCTGCCAGCCTCCACGTTCACATCCTTATCCAGTCGCGCTGTAAGGACCATATCATCACTTAATTTAATCCTGACTTCCCCGCCGTTTTTGTCCAATACTTCCCCCTGGATCACCTTGCCGGGAGTCAGCGCTTTGATCTGTCTGTTGATATTGTCGCTGGAACTTCCTCCGCTGCGGAGAGAAGCGCTTTTCTCCCCCTTTACCGGGCGGGGAGACGGGGAAAAAATGTCCGAAAGCCTCATGAAGCCTCCTATATCTCTATAAAATGTCCGATGAAACTCTTTCGGTGAATGGGGCAGGCCCCATACTGCTTCAATGCGGCAATATGCGAAGCGGATCCATAACCTTTGTTCTGCGCAAAGCCGTACATGGGAAATATCTTGTCGTACTCTTTCATGAGTCTGTCCCTGGTCACTTTCGCTAAAATACTGGCCGCCGCTATGGATACGCTTTTGGCGTCTCCCTTTATAATGGGTACCTGCGGCATGTCCAGCCCGGGAATCGTGACCGCGTCATTCAACAGAAGCGCCGGCTTTATGGCCAGCCCCGCGACTGCCTGCCGCATGGCCTCATAGGTAGCCTGTAAAATATTGATTTCATCGATCCGTTCCGGAGAAGCATACCCCACCGCGGCCGCTGTCGCTTTTTCCATGATCACGTCATAGAGTTCCTCTCTTTTTTTTTCGGAGAGTTGCTTGGAATCATTTAGATACAGTATGTCACAATCCTTGGGCAATATGACCGCGCCGGCTACTACCGGTCCGGCCAGCGGCCCTCTTCCGGCCTCATCGATCCCGCAGATAAAGGCGGTCTCAGCGTATTGATGCTCATAGACTTTCATCTTTTCCAAGCGTTTCAGTTCCTTATCGAGAGCCTGCAGCTTTTTCTTTGCGGAGAGCACCTGCGCCTGGACGCCGCTTCTCCCGTCCTGTTCATATTCAGCTATCAGAAGCGGCAGCTCCTCCAGAGAAGCTTTTCCAAAAACCGCCCTCACGGCGGAAACACTGTTTTCCATTCCGTCCCCTTTTCTTTTGTGATATCAGCGGTGTTTTAAAATACCAAAGCGGCTGAGAGGCCAGATGCGCAGCCAGGCCCTGCCGATGATCATGCTCTCATGCACATTTCCTACACTGGCGGAACGGCTGTCCGTACTGTTGTTGCGGTTATCGCCCAAAACAAAATACTCGCCCTCTCCCAGGGTGATAGGCTCCGCAGCCCTGCCGGGATCCAATATGACCTCCTTGCCGTAGCCCTCTTCCAGACGCTCTCCGTTAATATAGATATTTCCGTCCGCATCTATCTGTACCGTTTCGCCCGGCAGTCCGATGATCCTCTTGATCAGGTCTTCCTTGCTGTTATACTGAAAATTGAACACAATAATGTCAAAACGCTGGGGATCTCTGAAACGATAGCTGATCTTATCCACGATCAGACTGTCCCCCACTACCTCCGGATTGCTTGCATCCTTGCCGTAAAGCGTCGGCTCCATGGATGAGCCCCTTACCACCGCCCGCTGGGCCACAAAGGTAATGAGCAGGTAGGTAGCAAACACTACGATCAGCAAAAAAATACTGGTACTCAATATTTCTCTCAATATACCTTTTTCTTTCATTCCACTCCGTCTCCATTCTGCGTTTTTCTATCTGTTTCGGGCAGCTCCAGCGTGATTCTTCCCAGTCTGCCGTTTCTGAAGTCCTCTATCAGCAGGGAGGCCGCCCTGTCGTAATCCGGCTCCTCACCCTTTAAATAGCATTTTCTTACCCTGGCAATCTCTTCCAGTATACCCACAGTCCCGCCTTTTATTTCTGCCAGTTTCATACCGTAGCGCTCTTCCAGACTGCGGGGATAGGATTGTATCAGAAAGTCTAACAGTTCCAATGCCATTTCCCGGATCACCAGGATCTCATCATTCATGGAACCGATAAACGCCAGCCGCAGTCCCACATCCCTATCCTGAAATTTAGGCCAGAGGATACCGGGCGTATCCAAAAGCTCCAAAGACTTATTCAGGCGTATCCATTGCTTTCCCTTGGTGACACCCGGCCTGTTGCCGGTTTTGGTACAGGATTTTCCGGCAAAGGAATTGATAAAAGTAGACTTGCCCACATTGGGAATGCCGGCCACCATGGCACGTACCGGCCGGTTGACAATGCCTCTTTTTCTGTCCCTTTCCAGCTTTTCCCTGCACGCCTGCTGCACCAGGGGCTGAATCTCCCTGATACCGGCACCGGTCTTAGCGTTGATCTCCAGCACGAAAAGGCCCCGCTCCTGAAAATACGCCTTCCATATCCGGTTTGCCGTCTGATCTGCCAGATCCGCTTTGTTCAACAAAAGGATTCTGGCTTTGTTTTTCCCCAGCTCATCAATATCCGGATTTCTGCTGGATAAAGGCACCCTGGCATCCACCAGCTCAATCAGCAGATCTATCAGCTTCATGTCTTCCTGCATCATACGGCGGGCTTTTGTCATATGCCCGGGATACCAGTTGATGACGCTCTTTTTTCTATCTTCTTCTATGACAGACATATTCCCTGTATCCTTTACTATTTTACAAAGCCCATCGCATTTCCGCCCTGCTTTAATTTAAACCAGACCCTGCCCACAATGTCCCTGCCCTTGACAAGGCCGATATTAGCGGAACGGCTGTCCTCAGAATTGTTCCGGTTGTCTCCCAGCACAAAATATTCGTCCGCTCCCAGCGTGACAGGATTTTCCGCGATCCCGGCCTCCGCCATTTTGTCGTATTCCTCTATGACCTGGAGCCCGTTGACGTAGAGCCTTCCATCCCTGATCTCCACCGTATCTCCCGGCCCCGCTACAACTCTCTTGACATAATAGTGGGAATTCCGGTTACCGTTGGGCAGAAAAGCCACCACGTCCCCTGCTCTGGGTTTTACCAGCAGATAAGCATACCTATTGATCAATACCTGCTGTCCGTTTGCAATGGCCGGCTCCATGGAAACGCCCACCATGCTGACGGACATTCCCACCGCATAGACCGTTACAAACGCAATAAACACAGCAGCAAATATTCCAAAGATCCAGGAGGCGATCTCCTTGAGTGCGGCTGCGCTTATCTTCTTTTTCTTTTTGTAAAAGCTTAAACCCCTGCGTTTCCCCATTCTTATCCTCACAGAACCGATATTGACCAGCCGGTAAAATACCTGTATCTATTGTATTATACTACCATCCCGGTTCATGCGCCATGCTTTTCCAAAAAAAGTACACCTTTTCAGAATCTTCCGAAAAGGTGCGCCCTGCATTCTTAATTTAATATTTCCTTTACTTTGGCTTTCTTGCCGACACGGTCTCTTAAATAGTTCAGCTTCGCGCGTCTTACTTTACCTCTTCTTACCACTTCCACTTTCTCTACATTGGGAGAATGCAGCGGCCATGTCTTTTCTACGCCGATGCCGTTGGAAGTTTTTCTGACGGTAAAAGTCTCACGGTTGCTGCCGCCCTGTCTCTTCACCACAACGCCTTCAAAAACCTGAATTCTCTCACGGTTGCCTTCCTTGATCTTACCGTAAACCTTGACCGTATCACCTACGTTAAACTGGCCTACGTTTTCCTTTAACTGCTCTGCTTCAATACTTTTTAAAATTTCGCTCATCTTTCTACTCCTTTGCTGTCAGATGTTCGTAATACCTTTCGTAACAGAGGACCATCCAGTTTCCATAACAAATGACATTTTAACATAATATCATGATTAATGCAAGTACTATTTCTTTCAGGCTGCCTAAGATGCCTGAGATTATCTCGGACTGCCTGTGCTGCCGCCATTACGGTTTTTCCCTGCGCAGCAGCCAGACGCTTTCAGACGCCAGGTACAGGCCCAAATGCTCCTGGAGCCCCATAGCGGCCTCATTCTCCGCCGGGATCAAACCATAGGGCACATATCCTGCCTCCAGCTGTCTGTTGACACAAAATGCCTCCAGGGACGCGCCAATCTTTCTTCCGCGAAAGCTCTCCTCCACAAACAGGGGTCCCAGGCTGCCGTCAGCATACCAGCCTCCAAATCCCACCAGACGCTCCTGTGCGTAGGCGCCGTACAAGGTACAGTCTTGTAAAGAAAAGGCCCTTTCTTTCGCCCCGCAATTTTCCCAGTGTGCCTCCGCATAGGACAGTTCATCGGGGCCTAAACGCCTGATGTCCTTGTGGGTTACCCGAAGAGGATTCTTCTGGGTATAGCAGGCCGGCCGGTATTCCTGCACCGCACGCAGGTCCGTTTTTTCTTCCAGCATATCCGCCAGAAATTTCTGGAAAGCCAGCACCTCTTCGGCCTCCTCCCATAACGCCGCCATCTTTAAACCGCTTTCTTCTCCGGCAGCGGAGCACAGGTAGGAACTCCTGTCCTGTATCAGTAAATTTCCGGCTTCGTTATACAGGATTTCTCCACGTCCTCTGGAAAGACTCTCTATCATGGGGATATTATGCCGTTTGCAGCGAGAAAGGCTGGCAATCACGTTTTCCTCTTCCCGGTAGCGGGCGTACAGATCCGGACGCCGCTCTTTCGTCAGCGCCAGAGACTGCTCCAGACGCCAGCCGGCAATTTTCTTATGGTCGCCCTCCAGCAATACCTCAGGCACTTTTTTTCCCCGCCAGACTTCCGGCCGGGAATACTGGGGATATTCCAGCAGATGCCTGTGAAAGCTTTCTGTCTCCGCCGAATTTTCATTGTGCAGTACACCGGGAACCAGTCTGGCAACAGCATCCACCATCACCATAGCCGCCAGCTCTCCGCCGGTGAGCACATAGTCCCCAATGGAAACATAGTCCGTTACGATCTCTTCCAGCACCCTCTCGTCAATGCCTTCGTAATGCCCGCACAAAATGACCACTTCGTCTTCCCTGGCAAGCTCCTCCGCCATGGACTGGGTAAACAGAGCCCCTTTGGGGGTTGCGTAAATGGTACGCAGGCGTTTGGGACAGCTCTTTTTCTCTTCTACGGATTTCCACGCGTCGTAGACGGGCTGAGCCTGCATAAGCAGACCGGCGCCTCCGCCGTAGGTATAATCATCCGTCTTTTTGTGCTTATCCTGTGAAAAATCCCTGATATTTACCGCATCTACCAGGATCTGCCCCTTTTCTCTGGCCCGGCCCACAATACTTGTGGACAGTCCGTTTTCTATCATTTCGGGAAACAGCGTCAATATATGGAATTTCATCATTACAGCAGTCCTTCCATGACATGTACCACCATCTTGTTCTCTTTGGGCAGAACCTGCAGCACGCACTGCCTGATGGCAGGCAGGAGTACCTCCGTTCCCGCCTCTCCGTACGCACTGTTCTCAGAAAGCGTCACCGCATAAACATCGTTCGCTCCCGTGGCAATAACATCCGTCAGAGTCCCTAAAGGCTTTCCCTCTTCGTCTTCCACGAAAAGGCCTATCAGATCCGCAATAAAGTACTCGTCCTTTTGCAGCCTGACCGCATCTTTGCGCTCCACATACAGCTCTTTTTGCCGATATTTCTCCGCCTCTTCCGGCGTATCCAGGCCCTTGAGCTTCAGGATTACCATATTTTTAAAGAACTTCACGCCTTCAATCTCTATGGCCGTCATACCCCTGCCGGTATCCAGCAGGACCTGCTTTAAGCGTTTAAAACGCTTGGGTTCGTCTGTTGTGGGATATACTTTCACCTCTCCCCGGATACCATGAGGAGAGGTGATGACTCCCACTTTCAAAATATCTTCCATAACAGTTTCCTATGCCGCATCTGCCTCCCGGCCGATAAAGCTTTTGTCAGATGATTTCCACATCCACTCTCTTATTGTCTTTGGAGGACGCTGCTTTGACAACCGCTCGGATTGCCTTCGCGATCCTTCCCTGCTTGCCGATCACCTTACCCATATCGGAGGGCGCGACATGAAGCTCCACAGTGACATTTTTTCCCTCTTCTTTTTCCGTCACAGTCACTTCATCCGGATTATCCACAAGTGCCTTTGCAATAACCTCAACTAATTCCTTCATAATCCACCTCCTGACACACCGTCATACGGTCATGACTATTTTTCGATGCCGGCTGCCTTGAACAGCTTTCCTACTACCTCGGTAGGCTGCGCACCGTTTGCCAGCCATTTCTTTGCCAGTTCCTCATTGACTTTGAAAGTGCTGGGCTCCGTGTTAGGATCGTAGGTACCGATCTCCTCGATGAACTTACCGTCTCTGGGAGAATGGGAATCGGATACAACGATTCTGTAATAAGGAGACTTCTTTTGTCCCATTCTTCTCAATCTGATTTTAACTGCCATTTTTTCCTCTCTTTCCGTCCGTATTTACGGACATACATGATAATATTTATTTAGGATAAGGAACTTTTCTTGTGAAAAATCCATATCTGACTTGATTAAAAGGGGAATCCGCCCCTGCCGCCGAGGCCGGGGAACCCAAAGCCTCTGTGCTTACCGCCGCCAAACTGCTTCATCATCTTCTGGCTCTGCTCAAACTGCTTGACAAAACGGTTGACTGCCGCCACATCCACACCCGCGCCCTTCGCGATCCTGAATTTACGCTGGGGATTTAAAAGTTTGGGATTCTGCCTCTCCCCCGGCGTCATGGACAGCACAATGGCCTCCATATGGGCCAGCTGTTTTTCATCCACTATGGATTCTATATCTCCCAGTTTGCTTCCCATGCCGGGCAGCATTCCAAGGATTGCCGACAGCCCTCCCATTTTTTTCATCTGCTTCATACTTTCCAGGTAATCCTCAAAATCGAATTTACCTTTTTTCATGCGGGCAGCCATTTCCTTTTCCTTGTCCGCATCAATATCTATATTGGCCTGCACCTTGTCTATCAGGGACAGGACGTCTCCCATACCCAGGATCCGGCTGGCCATGCGGTCCGGATAAAACTGCTCCAGATCGGAAAGTTTTTCTCCCATACCCACATAGAGAATGGGTTTTCCTGTTACCGCCTTAACGGAAAGCGCCGCGCCGCCCCTGGTATCGCCGTCCATCTTGGAGAGCACCACGCCGTCCACGCCTACTTTTTCGTCAAATTCTTTGGCTACGTTTACCGCATCCTGGCCGGTCATGGCATCCACTACCAAAAGAGTCTGGTGCACCGTAACACGGGATTTGATCTCCTGAAGCTCCGCCATCATGCTTTCGTCGATATGCAGACGGCCCGCCGTATCCAGGATCACCACATTGCAGTTGTTCTTCTGGGCATGTTCTAAGGCCGCCGCCGCTATATCCGCAGGCTTATGTCCGGTTCCCATGGAAAAAACTTCCACTTCCTGTTTCGCGCCGTTTATCTGCAGCTGTTCAATCGCTGCCGGCCTGTATACATCACAGGCTGCAAGCAGCGGCTTCTTTCCTTTTAATTTTAACTTACCCGCGATCTTAGCCGTGGTGGTGGTCTTGCCGGCACCCTGTAAGCCGGCCATCATAATAACGGTAATGGCCTTTCCCGGCTGCATCTGAATTTCCGTCGTTTCCGAATCCATCAGGGCGATCATTTCTTCGTTTACTATCTTGATTACCATCTGCGCGGGATTTAAGCCGTTCAATACATCCGTCCCCACAGCACGCTCTTCTATGGAACGAATGAACTGCTTCACCACGCGGAAATTGACATCCGCTTCCAAAAGCGCCATTTTCACTTCTTTCAAAGCGCTTTTGACATCCTCCTCGGTTAAACGGCCCTTGCTTCTTAAATTTTTAAATACTCTCTGTAATTTATCCGTTAAACTTTCAAATGCCATACGCACTCCCTATAGACACTACCGTCAGATCAAAGCTCTTCCAAAAGCCGTCTGCCCAGACGCTGTATTGCATCCAGACGTTTTGCCATATCGCTGTTATCCTTGTCCGCGCTGCCCTCCGCCAGTCTGAGAATCTCCCTGACGGTTTTTCTGGCTTCCACAAAGCGCTGTGCCAGGTGAAGCTTGGATTCATAACCCAGAAGCTGCTTATCGCAGCGTTTCAGCAGATCATGCACACCCTGTCTGCTGATACCAGCTTCCTCGGCAATTTCTCCCAGAGACATATCCTCGAACACCGCAGCCTCATAGATCTTTTGCTGATGGTCGGTCAGCAGTTCCCCGTAGAAATCATATAAAAGCCCCAGCTCCACAATCTTTTCCATTCAGAAGAACCCTCTTTTCCGTCTCTTTGACCGACACAATAGATAGCATACACAAAAGCAGTCCGGCTGTCAAGTATTTTTTCTTGACAGCCGGAACTTCCCATAAATATGTAAATATGCATTTTCCGCTTCTTCTACACAGGCAGCTGTGCCAGTCTGCCGTTGTGCTCTGAAACCGTAAGCTTCAGGATTTCCACGTCATCTGCTATGCCATCTATTTTGTCCGTACTCTTCTGATACCTCTTATAGGTATCCAGGTAGCATGACTCTATAGTGGAGATACGCGGTATCACATCGTTCTCCAGCTGTACCACTCTGATATGGCGTACATCCTGCTCCACATTGTCAAGGCGCCGGTTGATGGTATTGATCTCGCTCTCCATGGAGTCGATTTTGCACTTTATAGTGCTGAGTTTCTCTTCTAATTTCTCATCTAATTTTTCCTCTAATTTTTCTTCCAGTTTTTGTTCCAGTTTCTCTTCCAGCAGGTCTGATATTGCCGAAAGCATTTCTTTGTCTACCATTGTTTCCTCCCTCTCCGGCGTGCTGGTAAATGCTCTTCGCCGGTCATGTTATAAATTGTTTTGTGAAATTTTGGCGAATAGCCAGACACTGATGAATCAGTGTTCCGCACGTCTGAATAACGAATGTTACTGTACGGAAATTCATTTCGTGTATATACCATAACATGAGCGGGAGAAAAATGCAAGCAAAATTTTTTCCTCTGCACCGCTTTCAGAGTTTTTCCTCAAAATAACTTTTATAACCTTCTCCATAAATCTCAGATGCGCTGGTAATAATCAGAAACGCCGCCGGATCCTCTTCTTTGATGATTTCTTCCGCTCTGGGCGCCAGCCGCTTGTGCAGCACACAGAATATCACATTCTTTTCCCGCCCGCTGTATGCTCCCTGCCCCTTTATATAGGTCACGCCGATTTCCAGTTCTTCCAGAAGCCTTTCCGCGATCAGCGTGGCTTTATCACTGATAATATAGATCAGTTTCGCGCCGTCCCTGCCATAGAGCACCAAATCCAGGGTATAGGAGGTCACAAATACGGTAATGCCCGCATAGAGCGCTTTTTCCACATTCTGAAAAGCCAGCGCGGAAAGGGCTACCACCACTGCGTCCGCCGCCAGAAACAGAGTGCCTGTCCGCATATAAGGAAACTTTAACCGCAGCAATTTTACGACAATATCCATTCCGCCCGTGGTGGAACCTGCATGAAATACTCCGCCCAGCCCCACCGCGATCAGCACCCCTCCCGTCAGCGCCGCCAAAAGCGGATCTTTTGTGAAAGCCCCTGCCCCGCTCAGCATATCCGTAAATATAGAGATCAAAAAGGTGCAGTAGGCTGTAGAAAATATGAAACGCCAGCCGAATTTCCAGGCTCCCACACAGAGGATCGGGATATTGAGAAGCAGAAAGAGCAGCCCTGTTCCCATGCCCGTAAAATGGCTCAGGACAATAGCGATACCGGTCACGCCTCCCGTCGAGAGTCCGTTTGGGTCCAGAAACATACTGATCGCTACCGCATAGCAGAAGCAGGCCGCTGTCATCCACATATAGCTCTGTATGCTTTTTTTCCGTCTTTTTTCCTTTTGCATTTTTACTCTACCCCCGGCATTTTGCGCATAAAAAATCCGCATATATAGCATATGCGGATTTTGGATATTTTATAAGATTGCCTGGACAGTCTGGATCAGCTTGGGTCTATAGCCTTCCTTTTCCAGAGCTTCCATGATCTGGTTCTTATGCTCCGTACCGAAAGCTTCCATGGTAATCTGCAATTCTACTGCCGCGTTCCGGTTGGTAGATACGAACTGGTTATGTTCCAGCTTGATAACGTTACCGTTCAGCTTTGCCACAATACCGGCCACTTTGCACAACTGCCCCGGCTTATCCGGCAAAAGTACGGAAACGGTAAAAATACGGTCTCTGAAAATAAGTCCCTGCTGCACCACCGACGACATGGTGATAATATCCATATTGCCGCCGCTTAAAATGGAAACCACTTTTTTGTCCTTCATTTTCAGATGCTTTAAAGCCGCCACCGTGAGCAGTCCGGAATTTTCCACTACCATCTTATGATTTTCCACCATATCCAGGAACGCCACTACCAGTTCTTCGTCCGCGACGGTAATGATCTCATCCAGATTTTTCTGGATATAGGGAAGCAGCTTGTCCCCCGGCGTTTTTACCGCGGTGCCGTCCGCGATCGTATTGACGCTGTCCAATGTCACGACTTTTCCGGCCTTTAAGGATTCCTGCATGCAGTTGGCGCCTGCAGGCTCCACGCCGATGACCTTGATCTTGGGATTTAAGAGTTTCGCCAGAGTGGACACGCCCGTAGCCAGGCCGCCGCCCCCAATGGGCACCAGGATACAGTCTACCAGCGGCAGCTCCTGGAAAATTTCCATGGCAATGGTGCCCTGGCCGGTTGCCACCGTCAGGTCATTGAAAGGATGGATAAAGGTATAGCCATGTTCTTTGGCCAGTTCGCAGGCTTTGGTGTAGGCTTCATCATACACGTCTCCGTGAAGCACCACCTCCGCGCCATAGCTCTTGGTCCGGTTTACTTTCATAAGCGGCGTGGTGGTAGGCATGACGATAACAGCCTTCGCGCCATAACTCTGCGCCGCATAGGCCACGCCCTGGGCATGGTTTCCCGCGGAAGAGGTGATCACGCCTTTCTCCCTCTGTTGAGGAGTCAGGGTGCTCATGGCGTAATAAGCGCCGCGTACCTTATAAGCCCCCGTAAACTGCATATTTTCAGGCTTTAAATAGACTTTGTTCCCCGTCTGCTCACTCAGATAATCACTGTATACCAGTTTTGTTCTGGAAGTCACCCGCTTTACTACTTCGGAGGCTTCCTCAAATTTCTCCAGCGTCAACATTTTTTCTTCCATGACAACAACCTCTCTTTCTTATGTCAGCTTTCCGTTTCTTCCGCTGTGTCCACATCAAACAGCGCGTTCACAAATGCATCCGAATCAAATTTCTGCAGATCCTCCAAAGCCTCTCCCACGCCTATGTACTTAACGGGCACATGCAGCTGGGATTGGATTGCCACCGCGATACCGCCCTTTGCCGTCCCGTCCAGCTTGGTCAGCACGATTCCTGTCAGACCGGCCGCTTCCGTAAATTCCCTTGCCTGCGCCAGCGCGTTCTGTCCCGTCGTTCCGTCCAGGACGATCAGGTTTTCCCTGTATGCCTCCGGAAATTCCCTCTCGATGATGCGGTCCATCTTTTTGAGTTCTTCCATGAGATTTTTTTTATTGTGGAGACGCCCCGCCGTATCAATGAGCAGGACATCGGCTTTTCTTGCCTTTGCGGCAGACACCGCGTCAAAAACCACACTGGCCGGATCCGCACCTTCCACTCCGCCTATCATATCCACGCCGGCCCTGGCTGCCCATTCCTTTAACTGCTCTCCGGCTGCAGCACGAAAGGTATCCGCCGCGGCGATCAGTACCTTTTTCCCCTGCTCCTTCAGCAGAGCCGCCAGCTTGCCTATGGTAGTGGTCTTCCCCACGCCGTTCACGCCGATCACCAGGATCACGGACTGTCTGTGCTCAAATTCATAAGCCGTATCTTCCACGCGCATCTGTTCTTTGATACTGTCTATCAGCAGCTGCTTACAGTCCGCAGGTTCCTTAATATGCCGTTTTTTAACTTCCTCCTTCAGACGTTCCAGGATCTCCTCCGCGGCGTTCACTCCTATATCGCCCATGATGAGGATCTCTTCCAGTTCTTCATAAAACTCATCGTCAATGGAAGAAAAACCGCTGAAAACAGAATCGATACCGCTTACAATATTGTCCCTGGTCTTTTTCAGGCCATTTTTCAATCTGGCAAAAAAGCCTTTCTTTTCCTCTTCCATAGCCATACTCCCATCAGTTGTCCAGTTCTTTATCGATGAGGTTGACACTGACAAGAGCGGAAACGCCCTTCTCCTGCATGGTAATGCCGTAGAGCCTGTCCGCCTTCTCCATGGTCCCCCTTCTGTGGGTAATGACAATGAACTGGGTATTCTTGGTCAGTTTATGTAAATACCTCGCAAAGCGGCCCACATTGGATTCGTCCAGTGCCGCCTCGATCTCGTCCAGCAGGCAGAAAGGCGACGGCTTTAAGTTCTGAATGGCAAACAGCAGCGCGATCGCTGTCAGAGCCTTTTCTCCGCCGGAAAGCTGCATCATATTCTGCAGTTTCTTTCCGGGCGGCTGGGCAATGATCCGTATGCCTGCTTCCAGGATATCTTCATCCTCCATCAGCTCCAGGCTGCCCTTGCCGCCGCCGAAAAGCTCCTTGAATACCTTGTCAAATTCTTTGGTGATCTCTCCGAACTTTTCATTAAACTGCCTGCGCATGGCCGTATCCAGCTCGGTGATAATACCCTCTAAGGTCTTCTGCGCCTCCACCAGATCGTCATGCTGATTCTTCAGGAAAGTGTACCGCTCCATCAGGTTTTTATAATCCTCAATGGCGTTGACATTCACGTCCCCCAGCTTTTTGATCTGCTCTTTTACAGAGGCGATCTCTTTTTTCATGGCAGCCAGGTCGTTCATTCCTTCGTCGCGTATGGAAGCCGCGTCGGAAAGGGTAATCTCATACTCGTCCCACATATAGTTGATCTGGGTTTCCATGGATTCTTCCAGACGTTCTTTCTGCGTATTCAGCCTGTAGACTTCCTTATCCAAAGCTGTCATCTGCTCCGCCAGCTCTTCTCTCTCCTTGAAGAAATTTTTCTGTCTGGCGCTTATCAGCTCTTTCTTTTCCAGGTTTTGAGCCAATTCCTTCTGGGACTGGTCCTGGGAAGTGTGGGAAGCGGCGATCGTCTTTTCGATCTCTTCGATATTCTTACGCTTTTCTTCCCTGCTTTGGACTGTTTCCGAAAGTCCCGCCTCTATCTCTGCCTTTTCCTGTGTTAAGCGTTCTATTTCCCCTAAGATACGCTCCACGTTCTGCTGGTGGAACTCCTGCGTCTGAAGCATTTTTTCTACTTTGACATCCCATTCCGATACCAGAGCGGCTTTTCCCGTTTCCTCGCCTCTCTGCGTTTCCAGCTCCTTCTGAAACAAAAGGATCTGCTCCTCCACGCTTTTTTCCAGCTCTTCGGAGGCGGACAGTTCCCGGAGGATCTCTTCCTTGCTGCTCTTGATCTCCTGGATCTGCTTTTCTATCTCTTTCTCTTCGCTCTGCAGGGAGCGGGAGCCTTCCTCCGCCTCTTCCATACGCTCCCTCGCGGTTTCCACATTGAGCCTTGCCGTATTCTGCTCGATAAATTTCCGCTGTATATCCGCTTTCAGCGCTTCCAGCTCCATACGCATTCCGTTGCGGGTATGCTTTAACTCTTCTATTTCCTGATTCAGGCGTTCCGTGGTCTTTAAGAGTCTGTCCGCATTCTTCTCCAACTCTTCCATCTCACGTCTTCTGCCTAAAAGATTGCTGTTGTTTTTAAAAGCGCCGCCGCTTATGGCGCCTCCCGGTACCAGCAGTTCTCCCTCCACCGTTACCATTCTGATACCGTAATCGTATTTTCTGGCAATCCGGACCGCATTGTCCACGTGATCCACCACCATAATGCGGCCCAGCATGGCCCTGGCCACATCCCGGTATTTTTTCTCCAGCGTGACCAGCTCGTCCGCCATGCCGATAACCCCTTTTTCCTTCAGGGCCTCCGGCGTCTTAAATTCCTGGGGATTTCGGATACTGGTCAGGGGAAGAAACGTAGCGCGTCCGAATTTATTCTGTTTTAAGAAAGCGATCATCCTCTTGGCCGTTTCCTCGTCATCGGTTACGATGTTCTGGATGTTGCCGCCCAACGCGGTCTCAATAGCGGTTTCATATTTCTTTTCCACTTTGATGATATCCGCCACGACACCGACAATGCCCTTTTCTCTCTCCTTCTGCTCCATGACTTTTTTGACACTGCCGCCATAGCCTTCATACCGCTCCGTCAGATTGGAAAGAGCCTCCAGTTTGGATTTCTCCTGATGATACTGCTCCTGTGCCGCCCGCAGGGAATCATCCTTGTTTACAAGTTCTTCCCTGACCGCCACCAGCTTCTGTTCCATTTCTCCGGCTCTGGCGTTCATTTCTTCCAGCTGCGCCGTCACCGTTTCAAACTGCTCGTTTAACTGCCGGATATTCTCCTCATGGGCCTCCTCATCGGACTTTGCCCGCAGCAGCCTTGAATTTAATTCTGCCTTGCGGATCGCTATCTGCTCCAGCATGGTATCATAGCGTCCCATTTTGGACTTAATGGTCGCCCGCTGGTTCAGTTCTCCGATAATGGTATTCTTACCGCCCTCAATTTTGTCATTCAGCTCCTGGATCCTGTTCTGTATCTGCTCCAAAAGCCCGCGGGCTTCATCCCGCGCCGCCACAAGTTCAGCCACCTGCCTGTCGATCTCGTCCTTCTTGAGCAAAATGCCGTCCTTGTCCACATTCTTCTCGTCAATGCCGGCCTCCACCGCACGCATACGGTTCTGCAGATGCTGCTCGTTATCTTCCGCGGAACGTATCTGTTCCTTTAAGACGTTGATCTCGCCTTCCAGCTTTCCCCGCAGTACACTGGTATCCGTCAGACTGGCTCTGGCCTGCTCAATGGCGGTCTCCAGTTCCTCCACCTGTGCCTGCATCTTTTCATATTCTTCCTTGATGCTTTCAAAACGCCCGTTCATGGTTTCCAGGTCGCCTGACGCGAGCGCATACTTACTCTCCACCGCATCCAGCTGTTCCTTTATGCGGTTGTGCTCCAAAAGGAACATATTGACGTCCAGGGTCTTTAATTCTTCCTTCTTCTTCAGGTAGATCCTGGCTTTCTCGGACTGCTTCTCCAGGGGCCCAACCTGTTTTTCCAGTTCCGAAAGAATGTCGCTGACACGCACCAGATTGTTCTTCTCGTCTTCCAGCTTCTTCTGTGCGGCGTATTTCCTGCGTTTAAACTTCACAATACCGGCAGCCTCATCAAAGAGCTCCCTGCGCTCTTCCGGCTTGCCGCTCAATATCTTGTCTATCTGTCCCTGTCCGATAATGGAATAGCCTTCTTTTCCGATACCGGTATCGTAAAACAGCTCGTTGACATCCTTGAGCCTGCAGGCCGAACCGTTTATCAGATATTCACTTTCTCCGGAACGGTAAATTCTTCTGGCGACCGTCACTTCATCATAATCTATGGCCAGCTGGTGATCCCCATTGTCCAGGGTGATCGCCACATAAGCATAGCTCAAAGGCTTTCTGGTTTCCGTTCCCGAGAAAATGACATCCTGCATGGACGCGCCCCTCAGCTGCCTGATGCGCTGCTCCCCCAGAACCCAGCGCACCGCGTCGGCGACATTGCTCTTGCCGCTGCCGTTAGGCCCTACGATTCCGGTAATGCCATTATGAAACTGAAAGGTGATCTTATTTGCAAAGGATTTGAATCCGTATATTTCAATGCTTTTTAAATACATTCGTTTTTCCCTTCCGGATACAGCTCTTCCAAGCTGCGCAGCGCCGCAGCAGCCGCCTGCTGTTCCGCCATTTTCTTGGTTCTTCCCCGGCCCTGTCCCATGGGCTTTCCGTCCACTGTCACTTCCGCCACAAAAGTCTTGTTATGCTCCGGTCCCGATTCCTCTATCAGCTCGTAACGAAAGTCCTTTTTGATGTGTTTCTGTACAAATTCCTGCAGATGTGTCTTGCTGTCACTGATGAGCTTTTCTTTTTCTCCGGTTTCCACCAGCACAAAACGGTAGATAAAAAGCCTGGCCTGTTCCAGTCCGCCGTCCAGATAGATTGCGCCGATCAACGCCTCCATGACATCGGAGGTAATGGAACTCCGCCTGCGTCCGCCCGTGGCGTCCTCTCCCTTGCCCAGTATTAAAAATTCTCCAACTCCCAGTTCTTCCGCGCAGATCGCCAGCGCCTGCTCACAGACTAAGGACGCTCTCTTTCTTGTCAGCGGCCCCTCCTGCATTTCCGGATCCGCTTTGAACACAAAATCACTGGCAATCAGCTCCAGGACAGCGTCTCCCAAAAATTCCAGCCGTTCATAGTGCTGTCCCCGGTTGATCTTCTGCTCGTTTGTATAAGAGGTGTGTGTCACTGCCTGGCGTAAGAGCCGCTTGTCATGAAAGCGGTAGCCCATTCTGTCCTCCAGCTTCTCCAGTGAAGCATTTCTGCCCACCGCAACCGTATCATTCCCCAAATATGATGTATCCATTGTATGCGCAGCCATAAATATCCTTTCATAAACAAAGTATTCCTGAAGCAATATACCGGTCCTATTGGCATACGGCACTCAGGAATACTCTCTAAGATCTTATTGTTAACCGTTTACAGCAGACTTGATCAGTTCCACAGCCTCTTCCACGGTAGAGATCTTCTCTGCTTTCTCCGCAGGTATTTCAATGTCAAACTCTTCTTCGATTCCCATGATGATCTGAAAAACATCCAGGGAATCCGCTCCCAAGTCATCCATAAAGGTCGTCTCTAAGGTGATCTCCTCCGGATCCACATTCAGTACTTCCGCAATTACCTTTTTGAGCTTTTCAAATTCCATATCAAATCCCTCTTTCTTAATCTTCTAATGTGATTTTTTCTTTTATTTTATCATTAATCTTCTGCTCCATAAAAGTGACACACTGGAGAACAGAATTTTTTATCTCTACCGCCCCGGCGCTGCCATGGCTTTTGACTACCAGCCCGTTCAACCCAAGCAGCGGCGCTCCGCCATACTGTTCCAGGTCAAAATCTTTCAGCGTCTTCTTCAGAGCAGGCTTTACCAATAAGGCGCCTATCTTGCTGCGCAGGCTTCCCATCATACCGGCTTTAACCTTTTTGATCAGGGAAGCGCCCACTCCTTCGTACATTTTCAGTATGACATTTCCCACAAAGGCTTCACAGACAATGACATCCGCCGCGCCTGCCGGAATGTCCCTGGCTTCCACGCTGCCCACGAAATTGATCTCCGGACAGTTCTTCAGCAGAGGAAAGGTCTCCTTTACCAGCGCGTTGCCCTTTTCTTCTTCGGCCCCGTTGTTCACGATGCCGACTCTGGGATTTTTCACGCCCATAACGCTTTCCATATAGACAGAGCCCATTTTCGCGAACTGCACCAGATGGGATGGCCTAGCGTCCACATTGGCTCCGCAGTCTACCAAAAGAGCCACACCCTTCTCCGTAGGGATAAGCGGCGCCAAAGGCGGTCTTTCCACGCCCTTGATGCGTCCCACTATGACCTGGCCGCCCACCAGCACCGCGCCCGTGGAGCCGGCCGATACCAGCGCGTCGCAGGCACCTTCCCTGACCATGTTCATGGCTTTTACAATGGAAGAATCTTTCTTCTTACGGATTGCCATGACCGGCGGCTCCGCCGTTTCGATGACTTCTTCCGTATGCACGATCTCTACCCGCTCGGGATCGAAGGTATACTTTTTCAGTTCTTCTTCTATGGCCTCCCTGCGCCCTACCAGAAATAATTTCAGGCGCGGTTCGGCGTTCACCGCGTCAATGGCCCCCTGCACGATAGCTCCGGGAGCATTGTCCCCGCCCATGGCGTCTACCGCTACTCTTACCGTTTCCGACATACTTCTGTTTCCTTTCGTATAGAAATACCCTTTCTTACTATACTAAACGAACTTATAAAAATCAAGTCAAAAAATCCTCTTTTACAGCAGTCCGCAAAAATATGCCGCCAGATACAGCAGAAACAGGTGCGCGGGATAGAAAATATAGAAAAAATATTTCATTTTCAGCCCACGTTCCCCGTTATAAAACCACACTGGGATAAAGGCCAGGGGCGCCGGAAATTCCCAGCAGAAAGCGGCGGCCCCCGCAAGAAGCTGCAGCCATCTTATATTTCTGAACACGTACAATACCACAATGGCCACGATCCCCTTAGAACCGTAATCTGTACACAAAAAATCCGCCAGCGCCGCCCCCGCAAGAAAAGCGAGCCCGTAAAGGGGCAGCTTCAGCAAGACATGCGCCCTCACCTTCTCCTGGATGCAGCGAAAAAGGATCATCACCAGCAATCCTATCAAAAGAGTGAAAAAGATATTCTGATACTGCCGGTAAAAGAAAGTCCCGAAAAACGCCAGATCAAAGGGCACTTCGGAGATCAGGGCAAACAGCCCCAGCCTTAAGGCATACTTCCACACACTGCGGGTATGGCAGAATCCTTCTACCAGCAAAAAACAGAAGATAGGAAATCCCCATCTCCCGATGATATTCCGCATTATAAAATAGGCGGTCGTAAGTATGAAATTTTCCCTGTAAAATGCCTGATAAAATTCCTGGCCTCTCCACACGGCCTCCAGATAGCCCCGCTGCAGCAGCATCCTCTCTAATACCACCGCCCCAATGTGATCCGTCAGCATGGTAACAAGAGCTATTATTTTTAAAGTACTGCCGTTTATTCCTTTTTTCACAAGCTCCGCCTTTCTGTTTTCTTACCGGATGCTCCTGACTCTCATGCCGTCCGAAAGCGTATCCGTAAACACTTCCGCGATCTCTTCTCCTTCCGAAAGCCCGCAGGTGATCCTGATCCTGCCTTCCCGTTCTCCGTCCGTTTCCACTTCCCGCAGCCTCACTACAAAGTAGCTGCCGCCGGGTACCTCCACCTGCTCGATCACATAAACCCGGCCGTCTTTCACAGCCGAAACAGGCACCGTCAGAAACTCCTTTGTCATCTCTGCCGGAACTTCTTCCCCGCCTATCATCACTGTGACGGCTGTCTGTACCGTCTCTTTCTGCGGAACTGCCGCCCTTACCTGCTCCCTGAACAGTCCATCCACCTCATCATGAAAGAATGTCCCAAACAGCATGAGCAGAAAAAAACACCCGGTCAAAACCCATAAAATTCTCTTTCTCATGCTTTTAAATACCCCAGACCCTCCATGATTTCTTCCTCATAAAATCCATACAGCAAAAGCAGCGGGAGCATACACACAATGCCGGCCGCGTAGATCAGATACGATTCTTCTCCGGGCAGGATTTCCGTCAGAACGGAAAGAGGCTTTAACATATCCTTTTTCACAAAATACAGAGGCTGCTCCACCATATTGAAGCCTTCCGCGAACATGAACACGAAAACCGCCGCCACGCAGGCCCTCATACCTGGAAATATGACCTGCCCCAATATGGGAAACAGGGAAGAGGTTTCCAGCCTGGCCGCCTCGATCCCTTCTTTGGGGAGCGTTTCCATATATTGGTACATCAGATAGATGGCAAAGGGAGAGCATACCATGGGCAGGATCAGCGCCGCCGGCGTATCCAGCAGCCCCATATCCCGCAGTCCCACATAATTGGGCAGCAGGGTGACCTGCAAGGGCATCAGCATCATTAACAGCAGCAAAAACAAAATGAGCCTCCTGCTCTTTCCCATTCCCCATTTTATACCTGCTGCCCCCAGAAATGCAAGTACCGATGCGCCCAGTCCGATAACCGCTGCCAGAAAAAAGGAATACCAGAAACGCGGATAGAACCAGAATCCCGCAATGAGCAGCTCATAAAAATCAGAAAGCCGCACTTTTCCAAACATGCATAAAACAGGAAACAGTATCACGCCTGTGCAGCATATCCGCAGCACCGCCAGCATTATTTTGACTGTTTTGTTCATTTCGCTCTTCTCCCCCTTGTCAGCAGGACGATCAATGCGGAAAGCAGCACCGTGATCATCACGGACGCGGCCGCCATCGTCTGGTAATCCAGTTTTAAAAACTGATTGTTCATATAGTACTGCAGGGTATAGCTGTGATCCGGCGGGTAATTTGTCCCGTAATACAAAAAGCTCTCCCGAAAAGTCCTGAAGCTGTAGACGACTGCCAGAACCACCGTGAATTTGATAGGCTGGATGCAGAGGGGCACCGTGATTTTTCTGCATATGGTAAAGCTCCCGGCGCCGTCCAGCCTGGCCGCCTCATAGAGTGCGGGATCTACGCCGGCAAAGGCCGCGGAAAGGATCACAATCCCCATACCCATATATTTCCACAGAAACAAACAGTATACGGGCAGAGGAGAATCCACCGCGGCAAAGATTGCGGCGAACGCGCCTGCCACGCTGACCGACGGCAGAAACAGGGGCAGCAGGGCGCTTTTCCTTAAAACGCGGCACAGCCTGTTTCCCCTCATGCAGAGAAAAGAAAGCAGCACAGCCCCCAATACAAACAGCGGCACACAGCATACGATCAAAAGCAGCGTGTTGCAGCAGGCCATTTGAAAATACGGATTGGACAGCGTTTTCATATAATGCTTGAAACCCGCGAATTTCCACCGGTACTGTCCCTGCATTACGGAATACAGGAATACCCGCAAAAACGGCAAAAGATAAAAGAGGCAGATCCCAAGGGCCGCGGGAAGCAGGCAGAGCTTCATTTTACTGGAAAACTTCATTGGGCAGCACCCCCATCTCTCCGGTTTCCGGGTGAAAGCAGATCCATTGCACTTCCTCTCCAGCCTGGGAGAGCCAGTACAAATATCCGTGGGCCATATAGAGAGCGTTGTTTTCCACGCGGCCGGTAAAGATTCCCAGTTCCGCCACATTTTCCCCGTCCCGGCATAGGAGCGCGTTCCTAGTTTCATCCCTGTCATTCGACCTGTCCGCAAAGTAGTAGAGCTTTTCCCCGTCACTTACCATTTTCTGCACGTAAACCCTGGAATCCGTATCCTCTCCCGTTTCCGAATCCCATATATGAAAGGATTTCGTCTCCGAGTTGAACACAATGATCCGGCGGCCGGCGGAAAGAGGATAATTGAACCCCGTCCCCACCGGAACCGCTTCCCCGCTGCCCTCCTTTAGAAACAGCAGATGTCCTTCCCAGAACACCGACGGATCCGTCTCCGAAATTTCCACACACAGCCAGCCGTTTCCACAGGGCATGAAAGAAGCTGCCTGGGGCTGCCCAAGAAGCACTTCCCTATTGCCCCCATCCCTGTCCATAACGCAGAAGCCTTCCTCACAGTTGATGTACACCTTATCTTTCACCACCAAAAACTCACCGAAAGGCGCCTCCCACAACAGCCGGGACTCTCCGGTTTCGCAGTCCAGCCGCAGCAGCCCCGTATCCAGCTGCAGGTACAAATATCCCTCCGCTTCCTGCAGGCTTTTGACGGCTCCTTCATACACCACTCCGGCGTCCTCTCCCCATACGCCGCTTTCTATCACCCTGTTATGAACTTTGTCTATATAATAGATTCTGCCGTCCTCCCCTTCGCTGAGCGCCCCGAAATTCAGCTTATTGGAATTGCGTACCGCTTCCCGCTCGTCCGTATCTACTGCCAAAAGCCCCATAACGGCTGATAAAGACGTCTCTTCCGCGGCTGCGGAATCCCTCCCCTCTGCGGCTGTAGAATCCTTCTCTTCCGCGGCTTCGCTTTCCAGTCCCCATTCCCCGGCCTCTTGGCTCGAAGCATCAGCCTGCGGCGGTTCCTGTACCTGTCCCTGTCCCTCTTCTGTATTTCCGCTGGCGCAGCCAAGCATACTCCAGCCTAAAAGCAACGCCAAAAATACTGTCCTGACCAGTTTCTTCATCGTTTTTCCTCCTGCTTACCTAACGTTTGATACCCTCATTCCCCCAGATACATCCCTAAGGTTCTGTTCAGCTCCTCGGCCACGGCCGCGGCGTCCCCGGTCTGGCCGCTGACATAATCGTAATATGACGCAAAGAGCTCGTCCGGCAGGCCAAAACGGAGGATTCCATTTTCAAAGAGCGTAAAAATATCTTTTGTCAACGCGTCCTTCGGATAGATGCTTTCATCCGAGGAGAGCCAGTTTTCCGGATCCGCTATTGCCAGTCCGGCCATATCCGCTGCAAACCGCAGCACATCTTCCTGATTGGGGGCATTGGGATTTAAAATGAGAATATCCCCTGTCACCTGCACGATTTCCTTCTCTCCCTCCAAAGGGGGAATCGCCCTGGCATGCAGTCCCTCGCAGCCCTGGTATCCCGCGTAATATGCTCCCGTATCCGCTGCCGCCATATACAAATCGTCCGCCAGCAGCCTTCTGGCCTCTTCCCAGTCCGCGCCGTAATCCATCCAGTTCAGTCCCAGCCCGAGATGCCAGTAATCCGCCCGGTAGCCTTCCTCTCCTGTAAGAAATGCCAGGAGCTTTACAAACTCCGGTGTATCAAAATTTGTTTTTCCCGCATCCTCTCTAGCGTATAGATAGGCATACAATACGGTATCCACAGGATAATTTAAACTGTAGCAGTCTTCCTTTCCTGCCCTATATAACTTTTCCGCCGCCGCGTACCACTCCTGCAGGCTTTTTATCTCTTCCATGTCAATATTTTCATTCAGCAGATTTTCCTCATTGTACACTACAAATTCCGTCCGCAGGCACAGGGGCAGCATCCAGATTTCTCCATCGTGCATGGCAGCCTCCCTGATACAGGGCCTGCACTCCTGCCAGTACTCTTCCACAGCGGATTGGGGAATGGGCTCATAGGCCAGCGCGTCCCGCAGAGCCAGCGCTTCCGCCATCTCCGTATTCAGGATCACAAAATCATAGTCCGCATCCTGCGCCAGCACTTTCAAAGCCAGCTCCTCCCAGGACAGTTCCTCTATGATCACATTGTACCCCGCATAGTCCTGCGCGTCCGCCAGATTCAGGACATAGCCCTTTAAGGGCGCGTTCTCGGTCATATAGGCGGCAGTATCAAAGGAATAGACCTCCCCCAGCGAAGCGTCCGCCGCGTACAGTCTCTTCTCCCTTATATAAAATCCGCCGCTTTCATAGATATGCTGTGCCTGAAAACGCGTCACAGCCTCCTGTCCGGGAGTAAAACACACATACTGCCCTATACCGTTCTCCCGTCCGTAGAGGCGGTTTTCTTCCTGCGCATAGGTCATCTCGGCCAAAGGCTCCGTCAGACTGACCGGATATTTCTCCGAAAAAGTCCCTGTGGCTGCGTCGTATTCCTGCACATAACTGCCCTCATTCTCTCCACAGCCTGCCAGCCAGTAGCTGTCCCCCGAAGCATACTCCCCAAGATAAATGCCTTCCGCCTGCAGCTTTTCAGCCTGACCGGTTTCCAGATCCCATATCCGCAGCTCTTCTTTCCCCTCCGCATTCCAAAGCTGCAGCAGCAGGGTATTTTCCCCTGCCGCCATGGCTTTCATCCCGTTCCCGGCGCCGGCCTTTCCTAACAGCTCCTGGCTGTGCACCTCCAGGTCCACGGCTATCAGGGAGTCCGTAGAGGGCCTGTAGCAATACAGCCGGTTCCCGTGGACGCACAGACAGCTTACGCTCCGGATTCCCGTCTGCAGCTCCTCCAAGGTCTGTGCCTCCACCGGCTCTTTCTCATCGGCCCATAGGGGAATCTCTTCCACAAATTCTCCCTGTACGGTATACCGCTGCAGGGCAGCGTTATCCGATACGACACAGTAGAAAAACTCTCCCCTCTCATCCGGACAGATTTCCTGTAATCCTTCCAACGCGAAGCTGCTTATGGTCCTGTCTCCCCACTCCCTTGCCGGTACCCGTTCCGCGCAGCCGCAGAGACAGGGCAAAACAAAAAGGAGTATTTTCAGAAGCGCCATCCTTTTCCCTTTCACATCGTTTCCTCCGTTCCTGGTTTTCTTTGACGTCTTTCCTGTCATACTCCTTTAGCGTATCATATATTCCTTACATTTCACCTATATGATCCTTACAGTTTGGATCTATACTAAATAAGTAGACACGATCATGCACTACCTGTTACAATAAATCAGACACCAAAAAGGAGGTGCC
>CANRMI010000010.1 GCA_947631685.1 uncultured Lachnospiraceae bacterium | reverse complement strand
TCTTACACAAGGAGATTCTGACATGAACACTTTCGAAAACACTTTTAAGCACACTTTTGAAAAGGCCCGCGGATTTATTCTTCGCAATGCCCGCCCTCTGGACCTGGCAATGTTCCGGTATCATTTTGAAAACGGTTCCCGTGAAGACGTGATAACCGCTCTGTCAGCCTATCAAAATTCGGACGGAGGTTTCGGCTGGGGAGTGGAAGCCGACAATTTTAATCCAAATTCCCTGCCTATGGGTGTCTGGAAAGCCACGGAGTATCTCCGTGGGATTGGCGGAATCGAGCCGGAACACCCGATAATCCGGGGCATCCTGCGGTATCTGGAAAGCGGCGACGGTTTTGACGCGGCGCGGGACCAGTGGGGGAACACGGTTCCATCGAACAATGATTATCCCTGCGCGGTCTGGTGGAAATATCCGGAAACAGGCAGTCTTTTTGAATACAATCCCACAGCCGCGCTGGCGGGCTTTTTGATTCGATACGCCGCGCCGGATAGCGCGCTGCATGAAAAGGGCGTTCGGATTGCGAAAGCGGCGGTGGAATGGTTCTTAAAAGACGCCCCGGTGGAGCGGCACATTGCGGGCTGTTTTATCTCGCTGTACGAGTATTGCGCGGACACCGGCGTTATGCCATTCGACGGAGAAGCGCTGCTGGAAAAACTGAAAGAGATTGTGGACAAGTCCATCTGCCGCGACATTTCGCGCTGGGGAGGGTATATGCCGAGACCGTCGGCGTTTCTGACCTCGCGCAGCAGCCGGTTTTACAGCGAAGAACTGGAGGAGCTCTGTCGTGCCGAGCGCGAATATATCAAAAACACGCAGCTTTCCGACGGCTCCTTTGCTGTTCCCTGGACGTGGGGGAATGACTACAAGGAGTGGTATGTTGCCGAAAACTGGTGCAAGACCATCATCACCATAGAAAATATGCTGTTTTTACGGGAGTTCGCATCTGACAAATGAAATGTATGACAAATCATGAAATAATGGAAATTGCCATGAAACAGTCCGCAGAAGACATCGAATGCTGCGCAGAGGATTTTAGGGCAGATAAAAATGTTGTGCTTCCTTTCCGGTTGGGAAAGAATGCCCGCAAATATTATAAGGAACCGATCACCTGTCATTTTGTTTCCTATGGAAATAACATTGTAGCGGCTTCCATAAGCGAAACCATGGATATTGTATCTGATTATGTGAAAAAATTTAAGTTTTATGAATGCTTTGAAACCCCGAATTTTCACTGGCTGAATGAGCGCTTGATGGAGAAAGGGCATAAAATATGTTTTATGGCGGAGTATTATCTGCCGGATTTGGACCGGCTTTCAGACCTTTCATGCGCCTATGAAACCCGTGTGCTGACGCAGGAAAATTTTGGAGAGTTATATTTGCCGGAATGGAGCAATGCGCTTTGCGCGCATCGCAAGTATTTGGATGTTCTGGGCGTCGGTGCCTATGACAGAAACAGGCTGGTCGGATTGGCTGCCTGTTCTGCAGATTGCGAAGATATGTGGCAGATCGGCGTGGATGTTTTGCCGGAATACCGCCGGCGTGGAATCGCGAGTGCGCTGACAAGCGCGCTCGCAAAAGAAATCATAAGCAGGGATAAGGTGCCGTTTTACTGTACGGCGTGGTCCAATATCAGGTCGGTCCGAAGCGCAATTAAGAGCGGCTTTATTCCCGCTTGGGTAGAAATGACCGCAAAGCCTGCGGAAATCGTGGATAGGATGAACCGGTAAATTCATTTTTAATAGTGTGCACAAAGTACGCTCTTGTGTGAATGTATCAAACACGACCCCTCTCCCAACCAATGGTTGAGTTTGATGATTCTACTTACAGTTTGTGTACAGAAGCAGATAAAGATTGTAAAGTATAGCATGAAAGGAGGCATATTGTAATGAATCAAATTGATACAGGAAAGTTTATTGCTGGTTGCAGAAAAGAAAAAGGATTTACACAAGCTCAATTAGCGGAAAAGTTAAACATTACTGACAGAGCTGTTTCTAAATGGGAAACGGGAAAATGTATGCCTGATTCATCTATTATGTTGGAACTTTGTAATATTTTAGATGTTACGGTCAACGAACTGTTAAGTGGGGAGAGGATAGAAATGAATCATTATGAAGAAAAAGTAAGTGAAAATCTCATTGAATTAAAAAGAAAAGATGAAAATAATATGAACAAGAACGCCATAATATCAACAATATACACAATCGCTATGGTTATAGGCATTGTGGTATGTTGCATATGTGATATCGCTATTTCGGGAACACTGACATGGTCGCTTATTGTGCTTAGCTCTGTCTTGGTTGCGTGGATAGCATCTTTTCCGGTTATATTGTTGGGGAAGAAAGGCGTGTTGGTGGCGATGATAGCTATTAGCATTCTCATTGTACCATTTATGTATATATTAAGTGTTTTGATAAAAGTCAGTGAGGTATTCCGCATTGGCGGAATTATGTCGATTATTTCACTTGTATTTTTGTGGATAATTTATATCCTGTATTATCGACTTAAGGAACGAAAACTACTGGCAACAGGAATCACATTTTTGTTTGCAATCCCGTTTACATTTGTGATAAACAGTGCATTGTCAAAAATGATTGGAGGGCCTGTATGTGATATTTGGGATGTATTATCTGCATTTATTCTGTTTATTATAGCGGTTGCTTTTATCATTGGAGATTATGCCAGGAAAAAAGGTTATAGATTATTTCCAAAAAGATTACAAAGTTGAAACGATGAAGATACTTACCGGTACAGAAAGGTGCCGTCTTCGCCCTCGTCCAGGACGTCTTCCAGGCTGGCGCGCATCTTCTGATTGGCCAGACAGGCGGATTCACTCTGCAGGTCCATGTAGCGGATAAAAAATTCTTCCAGGGAAACGCCCTGTTCATCCGCGATTTCCTGTAAAATGGGTTTCAGTTTATCTATCTGTGAGGATACCTGTACTTTCTGAGGATCAATATCGGCCATAACGGATTCCGCGTATTTGTTGATTCTGGCTAAGATTTTTCTGTCTTCTCCTGTCATAAGACTCACTCCTTTTCTTTTCTCCATTATTTTATCACCATTGACTTGTGATGTATAGTAATTTTTGATAGAATATAAAAAACGGGTTTCAGCGTCAGAATATAAAGAAACGAGGATTTTTACATGGCAGAGATCAGACCATTTCGGGCTTTCAGACCGGCGAAAGGCTGGGAAAGCCGCATAGCGGCGCTTCCTTATGATGTGTATAACAGGCAGGAAGCAAAACGGGCAGTGGAGGGAGATACCCACTCTTTTCTCAGGATAGACAGGGCGGAAACGCAGCTTCCGGATGCGGTGGATACCTATGATGCCCGGGTATACGCAAAGGCGCGGGAGTTGCTGGAGGAACAGATACAAAACGGAGAATTTATACAGGAAGCAGCCCCCTGCTATTATTTATATGAGCTGGTGATGGAGGGCAGAAGCCAGACCGGGATCGTGGCATGCGCTTCCATTGACGATTATATAAATGGCGTGATCAAAAAACATGAGAACACCAGAACGGATAAGGAAGAGGATCGTATCCGCCATGTGGATACCTTAAACATGCAGACGGGGCCGATCTTTCTGGCTTACCGCAACAGAGAGGATCTGCAGGAGATCATAGCCCGCAGCAGACAACAATCCCCGCTGTATGATTTTATTTCCGAGGATGGAATCGCCCACAGGGTATTTCGCGTGGACAACGAAGAGGATATGAAGAAGATCCGCGCTATTTTTCAGCAAATGGACAGTATCTATATTGCGGACGGACATCACCGCTGTGCCTCCGCCGTCAAGGTGGGGCTCAAACGCAGACAGGAAAATCCCGGATTTTCCGGAGAAGAGGAATTTAACTATTTCCTTTCCGTACTGTTTCCGGACAGCGAGCTGAAGATTATGGATTATAACCGGGTAATCAGGGATCTGAACGGTTATTCCAAAGAAGAATTTCTGGATAAAATAGCCCAGGCTTTTTGGGTGGAAGAAAAGGGGCGAGAGCCTGTAAGGCCCGCCGACAAGGGGACATTTGGATTGTTTCTGGAGGAAAAGTGGTATCTTCTTACCGCCATGGACAAGACAAAGAGCGATGATCCCGTAAAAAATCTGGATGTTTCCATTCTGCAGGACTGGGTATTGGGGCCGGTTTTGGGGATAGAGGATCCTAAGACCGATAAGCGGATCGACTTTGTAGGAGGAATCAGGGGACTGGGAGAACTGGAAAGACGGGTGCATACCGATATGAAAGCGGCATTTTCCATGTATCCTACTTCCATTGGGGAACTGTTTGCCGTGGCGGACGCCGGACTGCTCATGCCTCCAAAGTCCACCTGGTTTGAACCAAAGCTGCGCAGCGGCCTGTTCCTGCACAGCTTGGAGAAGAAGGGAGGAAGGGATTTATGAATAAGAAGCTGTATAAACTGATGAACTGGCCTGCCATTGAAGAGATCATCTATTCGGAAGCGGCCAATCCCCATGCCCTTTTGGGCCCGCATCCCGCGGGAAGCGGCACGCTGATCCAGATGTTCAGACCGGAAGCGAAAAAGGTGCAGATACAGTTTTTGACGGATATGTCCGAGAAAAATATGGAAATGGCGGATGACGACGGCTTTTTTGCCCTCTGGCTTCCCGAAAAGAAGCTGCCTCCCTACCGTTACATCGTAACCTATAAGGATGGGCGGCTGGAAATGTGCGGGGACGCGTACAGACACAGCTCCCTGATCACGCCGGAGGACGAAGCGGCCTTTTCCCACGGTATCCACTATACCATTTACGAAAAATTGGGAGCACATCCCATGACTCTGGACGGGGAAGGGGGTACTTATTTTGCCGTGTGGGCACCCAATGCCATAAGAGTCAGCGCGGTGGGGGATTTTAACCGCTGGGACGGACGGGTGCATCAGATGCACAGGCTGCCCTCCGGTATTTTTGAGATTTTTGTACCTGGGGCAAAGCCGGGAGATAACTATAAATTTGAGTTGAAGCTAAAGACGGGGCTGACCTATCTGAAATCCGATCCTTACGGCAACGGCGCCCAGATGAGGCCGGAAAACGCTTCCGTTATCGCGGACCTGAGGAAGTTTAAATGGGAAGATGCCCAGTGGATGAGGAGCCGGGGCAGGATACAGAAGGGTTCTGTGCCCATGAGCGTATATGAACTCTATCTGGGCAGCTTCGCGGAGCCCGGGGAAGGGGAGGAGTACGCGAATTACAGGGAGATCGCTCCGAAACTGATCGCCTATGTGCAGGAAATGGGCTATACCCATGTGGAGCTGATGCCCATTATGGAGCATCCCCTCGACGCCTCCTGGGGCTACCAGACCATTGGCTATTATGCGCCTACCGCCAGATACGGTTCTCCGGAAGATTTTATGTATTTTATGAATGAGATGCATAAAGCAGGGATCGGCGTCATCTTGGACTGGGTGCCCGCTCATTTCCCCAGGGATACCTATGGGCTTTCCAGCTTTGACGGCACCTGTCTGTATGAGCATCTGGATCCCAGACAGGGGGCGCATCCCCAGTGGGGCACATTGATCTATAACTACGGCAGGCCGGAGGTCAAGAACTATCTGATCGCCAACGCGCTTTTCTGGGTGGAAAAATACCATGCGGACGGGATCCGTATGGACGCCGGGGCCTCCATGCTCTATCTGGATTACGGCAAACGGGACGGGGAGTGGATTGCCAATATATATGGGGGAAATGAAAATCTGGAAGCCATAGAGTTCATCAAGCACCTGAACTCCGTTTTAAAGAAGAGAGATCCGGATGTATTGAGCATTGCGGAGGAAAGCACCGCATGGCCCATGATCACCGGTTCCCTGGAGGAGGGCGGCCTGGGATTTGACCTGAAATGGAACATGGGATTCATGAATGATTACCTGAATTATATCAAATACGATCCCTATTTCAGAAGCTATCATCACGGTGAGCTGACTTTCAGTATGATATATGCCTACAGCGAACGTTTCATCCTGCCTTTTTCCCACGACGAGGTGGTACATGGGAAATCCTCCATGATAGGCAAGATGCCCGGAGGGCTGGAGTTGAAATTCGCCGGCCTGCGCTTGACTTACGCGTATTTGATGACGCATCCTGGAAGAAAGCTGCTGTTTATGGGACAGGATATTGGAGAATTTGACGAGTGGAACGAAAACCGCAGGGTGGAATGGAATCTCCTGGACTATCCGGCGCATCAGGGTATCAGAAATCTGGTGAAACGGCTGAACAGTATCTACAGAAATCTGCCGGCGCTGTATGAGCTGGACGAGGTTCCGGAAGGCTTCGAGTGGATCAACAGCATTGCCGGAAACGAATGCTTCTTAACTTATCTGCGCAAGGGGAAAAAGAAGACCGATACCCTGGTGGTGGCGGCCAATTTTTCCGGTGTACCCCTGCAGATGCGGATCGGGGTGCCCTATGAGGGCGGATATAAGGAAATCCTCAATACGGATGATGAGGAATTTGGCGGAAGCGGAAATGTCAACGCCCGGATCAAGAAGACCGCGAAGAAGGAATGGGACGAAAGGCCCTGCTCCATACAAGTGAAGTTGGCGCCTCTTGCCCTAAGCATTCTGGAATACCGGGAAGATGATACCGCCGCCAAGACCAAAACAGGCAGAAAGAAGACCGCGGAAGAGAAGAAATAAAAGGAGAAAGATCGCAATATGTTTGCTGCAATCATACAAGGCCAGCCGGATATTGAAAAAGAATGGGGCGTGCTGGAGGAGTTTTTAAAGGAACTGCCGGAGAAAGCGCTGGGGCTTGGCATCCGCATACTGCTGTCCCTGGCGGCAGTCTTTATCGGCGTACAAGTCATCAAGCTGCTGCGCAGACTGCTGCAAAAGTCCTTGCGGCGCGCCAAAGCGGACGTAGGCGTCATGCAGTTTCTGGATTCCTTTGTAAAGGCGGTCCTCTATGTGTTGCTGGCCTTTTTGGTGGCTTCCGGTTTCGGGCTGGATGCCGCCAGTATCGTGGCGCTCTTAGGTTCCGCCGGCGTGGCCATTGGTCTGGCCATTCAGGGGAGCCTGTCCAATTTTGCGGGCGGCGTGCTGATACTGCTGTTAAAACCCTTTAAAGTGGGGGATTATATCAAAGAGGACGCCAAGGGAAACGAGGGGACGGTGTCGGAAATTCAGCTTTTTTACACCAAACTGCAAACACCTGACAATCGTGTCATTATTCTGCCGAACGGCACTTTGGCCAACAACAGTATAACGAATGTAACGGAGGCGCCCTATCGGAGGCTGGATATTCCCGTAAGCATTTCCTATGATTCCGATATTCAGGCGGCCAGGGCAGCGTTAATGGAGATGCTTAGTCGGGATGAGGCCGTGATAAAGGACCGGGAAATGCTGGTATTTGCGGACAGCCTGGGGGAATCCGGAATCAATTTGGGGATTCGGTTCTGGGTGAAGAAAGAAGATTATTGGCCGGCCAAGTGGCGGCTGACGGAGGAAACGAAATATACCCTGGACGGGGCAGGCATCACCATTCCTTTTCCCAGACTGGATGTGCATCAGGTATAGGTTTTGGAAAAATTGCAAAATTTCCAAATTACCCCATTGATTTTTTGACGGGAAGCCTTTATAATAGCTATTGTTGTGACCGTTAAGGGCACCTGCTGAAATAGCTCAGTTGGTAGAGCACTTCACTCGTAATGAAGGGGTCGAGGGTTCAAGTCCCTTTTTCAGCTGTACACATATCCCCGGGAAGCTGATGACGCTGCTTTTCGGGGATGTTTTTGCAAGGGGAGAAAGATACTGTCCATATGGAAAAAGAAGAGTTTAAGAAAAAAATTTCCACGCTGGAAAAGGTCTATATCCTTTATTCCAGACTGACGCATCTGCCTTATGTGGAGTGCAATGAGGAAACCTTTGACGACGAATGTTTCCTGTATACGGAAGAGAAAAAGGCCGTAGAGCGGGCAAAATGTCTGACGGAAGGGAAAAAAGCGGCGGCAGCGGTGAAGGTAGAAAATAAGGATCTGTTAAAAACGCTGTCCGGATTTTTTACCTATGGCATCAATGTGCTGGTGTTTGATACCGGGGAGGAGCAGATCCGCCTGGAACTGAAAGAACTGATAAAGCGTCCGGATCTATCACAGATTCCCAAGGACAAGCAGCCTGGCGGAGCGCCTCCGGAGAATCCCAGCCTGCAGCTGAGTATGATATATTTTCTGCAGGCGATGCGCAGCGGCGGGGAAAAGCCGGATCAGGAGAAATGCCGGGCCATGGAAGAAGAAATGGCGGCTAATTTGCAGAGAGCCAGATTTTTACTTCCTGTCAAGGAAGTGGAAAAGGACGGGAAAAAAGCCGCGCAGCTGATGATGATAAGATTAAAGGACGACAGGCTCATGCTGCCCGTGTTCAGCGACGGACTGGAGGTTTTGCACTTTAAGCCGGAGGCGGGGACGAGACTGGTCTTGACGGATATAGAAAAGATGGATAAAATGGCATTACCGGACGGAGCCATAGGATTTATGCTGAATCCGGCGGGGGTGGGACTGCCCCTTACAAAATCCTATGTGGCGGCCTTAGCCGGCAGCGGCCAAAAGGAGGAGGATACTGATGAAGGAACTGTCTAAGCTGATGGATTACCGGCCGGACATCAAGGTGGTGGACGCTACTTTGAGGGACGGCGGACTGGTGAATGATTTTTATTTTACGGATGAATTTGTAAAGGATCTGTACCTGGCCAACATCAAGGCCGGTGTGGACTATATGGAATTTGGGTACAAGGCTTCCAGGGAAATCTTTGACGAGAGTAAATTCGGCAAGTGGAAATTCTGTAAGGACGAGGATATCAGGGAGATCGTGGGGGACAACCCAAGCGAGCTGAAGCTTTCCGTTATGGCGGATGTGGGAAGATGCGACTACAAAAAGGACATCCTGCCCCGCAGTGAGAGTCCCATCGATCTGATCCGGGTAGCTACCTACTTAAATACCATTCCGGCCGCGGTGGACATGATAGAGGACGCTTCTGCCAAGGGATATGAGACCAGCTGCAATATCATGGCGATTTCCAATGCCCAGGAGAGCGACCTAGCTGTGGCCCTGGACATTCTGGGAAAAACTCCCGTGGATGTGTTCTACATTGTGGACAGCTACGGTTCCCTCTATCCGGAGCAGATTGCCAGGATCTCGGATATGTACATGAATTTTGCGGCAAAGTACGGTAAAAAGCTGGGTATGCACGCCCACAACAACCAGCAGCTGGCTTTTGCCAATACCATTGAAGCGGTGGGGGACGGCGTGGACTGGCTGGACGGTACATACATGGGTATGGGCAGAGGAGCCGGCAACTGTGCCATGGAATTGCTTTTGGGATTTTTGCGCAATCCCAAGTACAATATCTATCCCGTGATCCAGTTTATTGAAAAGCATATGATAAAGATGCGGGAAGAGGGCGTGGTATGGGGATACGATCTTCAGTATCTGATGACGGGACTCTTAAATGAGCACCCCAAGACCGCGATTCAGTTTACCAAGGATAAGCGTCAGGATTATTCGGAATTTTACAAAGAAGTGATGATGCAGGATTAACTGCCTTATGTAGAAAACGGGAGCCGTCAAAGGTATCCCGTTTTTTAAGAAGTGCAGGAAGTGAGAAATGAAGCTTAAAGATGGCTGCCCAGTCTGCGCTCCATCTGCTGGATCAGGAGATACAGGCCCATGGCGATGATGCATAGAAGAATAATGGACGTGATGACCATGTGCATCTGAAATACCTGGGAACCGTAAATGATCAGGTAGCCAAGTCCCCGTCTGGCGGCGAGAAATTCTCCGATCACCACGCCCACCAGCGCCAGGCCGATATTGACCTTCATGGTGCTTAGGATAATGGGAACGGAATTAGGGAGAACCACCTTTAGGAAAGCGTCCCGCTTTTTGCCGCCAAGGGTATAGATCAAAGTGATCTTTTCCGGCTCCACCTGTGAAAATCCGGTGTAAAGACTGATGATGGAGCCGAATATGGCCACGGAGATACCGGCGACGATAATGGTGGTGGTACCTGTGCCCAGCCAGACGATGAAAAGGGGCGCCAGCGCGGATTTTGGCAGACTGTTCAGTATTACCAGATAGGGCTCCGCGACTTTTGAAAAGCCGGAGGAGTACCAGAGCAGGGTGGCGCAGGCCATACCGGCCAGGAATACCAGCAGAAAGCTGGCCAATGTTTCAAACAGGGTAATGCCGATATGCATAAGGAGCGATTTCTCGGTGAGCAGCTCCCAGAAGCAGAGCACTACCTGGATAGGGCTGGAAAAGAAAAAGCTGTCGATCAGCCCGGCAGAAGAGGAAAACTGCCAGAGGGCCAGAAACAGAAAGAAAATGACGGCGCGCATGGAGGTTATCCTGCGCTTGTACTGCCTGTGTTTTCGCACATAGGCTTCCTGACGGCTGAGTTCCACCGCCGTCCGTGTTTTACTTTTTTTCATCGGACAGTGCCTCCCATAACAAATTAAAATAATCCTGAAATTCCGGCGCGTTTCTGGCGGCCAGAGGGGAATCGCCGGACAGCGTCAGATGAATGGGCACCTCGCATTTTACGGTTGCGGGACGCTTGCTCAATATGATGACCCGGTCCGCGAGACTGATGGCTTCGGAAAGGTCGTGGGTAATCAAAAGCGCGGTTTTTTTGCTTTTCCGGATAATATGGCATATATCCGCAGATACCGTAAGGCGAGTCTGGTAGTCCAGGGCGCTGAAGGGTTCATCCAACAGTAACAGCTGGGGATTTAAGGCCAGTGTGCGGATCAGGGCGGCGCGTTGTTTCATGCCTCCTGAGAGCTCACTGGGTTTTTGGTCCTTAAATTTATAGAGGTCATAGTCCCGCATGAGCGAGAGGACGTATTCTGTATTTTCCGGCGTCAGCTGGTGGTTGATCTCCAGGCCGAGTATGGCATTCTGGTAGATCGTACGCCATTCAAACAGGTAATCCCGCTGCAGCATATATCCGATTTTGGGATAGTGGAAGGAACCGTCCGGATTGTGAAAGACAATGGTGCCTTCTTCCGGAGAGAGCAGTCCCGCTATAATGGAAAGCAGCGTGGATTTTCCGCAGCCGCTGGGGCCTACAATGGCGGCAAATTCGCCTGCGTCTATATGGAAGGATACCTGGGATAAGGCCGGCGTTTCCCCCTGGAGATTATGATAGGAATAGCTGATATTTTTGAGTTGCAGCAGAGATTCCGGCATGTGGAATATCCTTTTTGTTTTATTAGTATTCTATGAAAAAAGGCGGGAAGGGTGTAAAGTTTTCGGACATCATATTGCAATAAAATCGATTTTATGCTACTATCAAATTCAGATTTAATTTTATGGAGGTTAAGTCATGGCGCAGTTGTGGGGCGGACGTTTTACCAAGGAAACCGACGAAAAGGTTTTTGCGTTCAATGCGTCGCTGCCTTTTGATAAAAACTTATTTTCCCAGGATATAGAGGGCAGTATTGCACATGCGGTGATGCTGGAGAAGCAGGGCGTGCTGACCGCGGAGGAAAAGGACGCCATCGTCAAGGGCCTGGCAGGCATCCGGGAGGACGTGGAAAAAGGCAGGCTTTCCCTGGAGGAGAACCAGGAGGACGTACACAGCTTTGTGGAGGCGAATCTGATCCAGAGGATCGGGGAGGCCGGTAAGAAGCTGCATACGGGCAGAAGCCGCAACGACCAGGTGGCCCTGGATATGCGTCTGTATACCAGAGCCCATGTGGTGAGAACGGACGAGCTGTTAAAGGGGCTGTTAGAGGAGCTTTTGCGGCTCATGGAAGAGAATCTGGACACCTATATGCCGGGGTTCACCCATTTGCAGAAGGCGCAGCCGGTGACACTGGCACATCACCTGGGGGCCTATTTTGAAATGTTTAAACGGGACCGTTTAAGGTGCGGGGATATATACAGGAGAATGAATTACTGTCCTTTGGGCGCAGGCGCCCTGGCAGGCACCACCTATCCGCTGGACAGAAGCTATACGGCTTCTTTACTGGGATTTGAGGGACCGACTTTAAACAGTATGGATTCCGTATCCGACAGAGACTATCTGATCGAATTTCTGGCGGCTCTTTCCACTGTGATGATGCATTTGTCCCGCTTTTGCGAAGAGATCATTCTCTGGAATTCCAATGAATATCGTTTTATAGAGCTGGACGATGCCTATTCCACGGGAAGCAGCATTATGCCGCAGAAGAAAAACCCGGATATTGCGGAGCTGATCAGAGGCAAGACAGGGCGGGTGTACGGAGCGCTCATGGCGCTGCTCACCACGATGAAAGGGATTCCCCTGGCTTACAACAAGGATATGCAGGAAGATAAGGAGCTGACTTTCGATGCCATTCGGACGGTGGAGGATTCCCTGGAAGTTTTTACGGGCATGATCTCCACTGCGCGTTTTAACCGGGAAGTTATGGCTAAAAGCGCCATGAACGGGTTTACCAATGCCACGGACGCGGCGGACTATCTGGTCAATAAGGGAGTGCCTTTCAGGGATGCCCACGGGATCATCGGCAGACTGGTTCTGTACTGCCTGGATAAGAATACTTGTATTGACGCGCTGAGCATAGATGAGCTGAAGAATTTCAGTGATAAGTTTGAACCGGATATTTACGATGCCATAAGCCTGAGGGCCTGTGTGGAAAAGCGGCTGACTTTGGGAGCTCCCAGCAGGAAGGCCATGGAGGAGGTTATCCGTATCAATAAAACATACCTGACGGAGGATCATTATGAGTGAAAAATTAAAGGTAGGTATCCTGGGCGGTACCGGTATGGTAGGACAGCGTTTTATCTCTCTTTTGGAGAATCATCCCTGGTTTGAAGTGACCACGATAGCGGCCAGCGCCCGTTCCGCAGGCAAAACCTATGCGGAAGCGGTGGGAGACAGATGGAAAATGACATCTCCCATGCCCAATGGAGTGAAAGATCTGACGGTAATGAATGTCAGCGAAGTGGAAGAAGTAGCTTCCAAGGTGGATTTTGTGTTCAGTGCCGTGGACATGAGCAAGGAAGAGATCAAAGCCATTGAAGAGGCGTACGCCAAAACCGAAACGCCCGTGGTTTCCAATAACAGCGCTCACAGATGGACGCCGGATGTGCCCATGGTAGTGCCGGAGATCAACCCGGAGCATATGCAGGTGATCGAGTTCCAGAAAAAGCGTCTGGGAACCAAGAGGGGCTTTGTGGCGGTAAAACCCAACTGCTCCATTCAGAGCTACGCGCCTGTGCTGACTGCCTGGAAAGAGTTTGAGCCCTATGAAGTGGTGGCTACCACCTATCAGGCAATTTCCGGCGCCGGCAAGACCTTTCAGGATTGGCCGGAGATGCAGGGGAACATCATTCCTTTTATTTCCGGTGAGGAAGAAAAATCAGAAAAGGAGCCGCTGCGTATCTGGGGAGAGATAAAGGACGGAGTCATCGTGCCTGCGCAGTCCCCCGTGATCACCTGTCAGTGTATCCGTGTACCGGTACTGGACGGACATACCGCGGCTGTATTTGTGAAGTTTAAAAAGAAAGCCACAAAGGAGCAGCTGATCGAAAAGCTGGTAAATTTTGAGGGTGAGCCTCAGAGGCTGGGCCTGCCTTCTGCGCCGAAGCATTTCATCCAGTATCTGGAAGAGGACAACCGGCCCCAGGTGAGCATGGATGTGCAGTATGAAAAGGGTATGGGGATCAGCGTAGGACGCCTGCGGGAGGATACCCTGTTTGACTGGAAGTTCGTGGGACTGTCCCATAACACCGTCAGAGGCGCTGCGGGCGGCGCGATCCTGTGTGCGGAGCTGTTGAAGGCGCAGGGTTATATTGTGAGAAAATAAATGTTTCAGGAGGCATTGTTATGGACGAGCTGCGGTATCAGATCGATCTGCTAAAAGCGATGAATCAGAAGATGAGCGGGCGGGAAAAAATGTTCCGTCTGGCATGCGACACGTCCAACAATGCCTTTCTTTATTATGACTATGAAAAGAACAGTCTGATCACTTTCGGCAGCTGGAATGATTTTTTCTCTTTTCCCGTGACAGAAACCAAGGATTTTTCCCTGATACTGGATATGCTGCAGGAAGAGTACGCAGAGCAGGTGCGGGAGCTTTTGTTCCTGGAGAAGAGCGGGGAGGAGCATGGCAGCGCGGAGAGCTGTCTGAAGGACAAGAGAACCTGGTATGAATTTGAAGTCCGTGTGAATTACGGTGAAGATAACAGGCCTTTGGACAAGATCATCTGTATCAGGAATATTACCAAATTCAAATCCCAGAATGAAGAACTGCGGTATCTGGCTTATTATGACGGACTGACAGGACTTTACAACCGGAATTATTTTGTCATGCTTCTGACGGATTTTGTCAGGCAGGCGGAAAAAGAAAAGGATATTGTCAGCGTGCTGTTTATCAATCTGGACGATTTCAGAAAGATCAATGACAGCATGGGTATGGTGGTAGGCGATGAAGTGGTACAACAGTATGGGCAGTTTCTGGGCTCGTTTTCCAGCCGCAACATCATCGTGTGCCATATGAACAGCGATGTTTACTGTATGGCGATATACGATCCCTGCGGGAACAGAAGCGTGGAGACCATATACAAAAATATCCAGGAGAAGATTACGGAGGGCTTTCTGTTAAGCAACGGCACCAGGGTGCATGTGACGGTCAGCGTGGGCGTGGCGGAATATCCAGAGGCTTCGGAATCCGTACTGGAGTTAATCAACTGCGCGGAGATCGTCATGTATAAGGCCAAGGCTTCGGGAAAGTCCCAGATGCAGTATTTTAACGCGCCTATGCTGCAGGATTTCCTGCAAACGGTGGAAATAGAAAATAAACTCAAGCAGGCTGTTTTCAACAAAAATTTCGTGCTGCATTTCCAGCCACAGTATTATTCGGACACCAAAAAGCTGCGGGGAATGGAAGCGCTGATCCGCTGGAGGGATGAAAACAACCAGATGATAAGCCCCATGGTGTTCATTCCCATTGCGGAAAAAAACGGGGCTATCATCCCTATCGGGAACTGGGTGATCGAGGAAAGTCTGCGCTGCTATAAGGAATGGAAGCGCAAATACGGACAGGATTTCATCATGTCCATCAATATTTCCTCTCTGCAGTGCAGGAAGGACAATTTTGTCAGCCATATCATGGATCTGATCGACAAAAACGGGATCGATGCTTCGGAAATCGAAATAGAGATCACAGAAAGCATCTTGATAGAGGATTTTGAGGAAGTCAAAGAAAAGCTGATCATCCTGCGGGACCAGGGAGTGCGGATCTCTCTGGATGATTTCGGAACCGGATTTTCTTCCGTATCCTATTTGAACGAGCTTCCCATTGATACCCTTAAGATCGACAAGAGCTTTGTGGACAAGGTGCTGACGGACGAATCCACCAGGATCATTTTAGAATCCATTGTCAACATGGTGGACCGGCTGGGCTATGAGTCTATCGCGGAGGGCGTGGAAACGGAAGAGCAGCTTGCCTATCTTCAAAAGATCGGCTGCGCCGTGATACAAGGGTATCTTCTTGGCAGGCCCATGCCGGCAGAAAAAGTGGATGAAATGTTCGCTAAAATGTTGTAGTGGGGGATGAACATGCTGTTAGGTCGTATGGGGGAACTGAATCAGTTAAATCGCTATTATGCCAGGGAAGGCAGCCAGATCATAGTGGTTTACGGACAGAAGCATATCGGAAAGACGGCGCTGTTAAAGCAGTTTTGTGACGGAAAACCTGCAGATTACTATATGGCTCGTTCCTGCTCTGAGAGAGAACAGGTCTTTCAGTGGGGCAGGGAGTTAAATGGATGGGAAAACAGGGAAGCGGGCTTTGATACCTACACGGATATTTTGACTGCATTAGTCAACGGTGTAAAAGAGAAAAAAGTACTGATCATAGACGAATTTCAGAATCTGTTAAAAACCGGTTCTGCTTTTATGGCGGAGCTGGTTTCTTTTGTGCAGGGACAAAATGTGCTGGTAATCCTGGCCAGCTCCTCCGTGGGCTGGGTGGAAAACAGTATGCTGAAAAAAATGGGGGAAGCCACTTACGGATTAAGCGGACTCTTAAAATTGAGAGAACTGAAATTTAAAGACTGCGTGGATTTCTTCCCTGCGTACACAAAGGAGCAGTGCATTGAGGTATACGCCCTTCTTGGCGGACTGCCGGGACTTTGGAGCAGCTTTGACCAGCAGCTTTCCGTGAAGGAGAATATCCTGCAGAAGATGCTTTCCAGGACCGGGCCCCTGTTTTATGAGGCGGAAAGGCTCCTTACGGAGGAACTGCGGGAAACGGCAGTGTACAACACGCTTTTGGCCTCTATTGCGGGAGGAAAGTACAAGCTGAACGATCTCTACCGTCATACGGGCTTTTCCAGGGCGAAGATCAGCGTCTATCTCAAGAATCTCATGGAATTAGAGATCGTGGAAAAGATCTTTTCTTACGGGACCGAGGACAATGCCAATGTACAGAAAGGAATCTACCGGATCTGCAGCCGGTATATGCACTTCTATTATAAATTTATCTATCCCCACATGAGCGCGCTGGAGGGAGAGCCCGCGGCGTTTTATGCTTCTTACATGGAACCGGACTTGAAAAGCCATGTGGCGGAATATTTTAAGGTTGTCTGCAGGGAGCATATGGAGGAACTGAACGAGAGGAGAGAACTTCCCTTTGTATATGACAGAGCCGGGGAATGGGTGGGAAAGGAAGGCAGCATCGACATGGTGGCCCAGGACGAGGAGGCGCATACCCTGTTAGTGTTGTGTAATTACGAGAAGCCCATTATGACCTATGAGGCTTACGAGGCGCTGCAGGCCTGCGCCCAGAAAGCGGGGCTGCGCGGAGATCATATTTTCCTCTGCTCCATAGGTCGGTTTGATGAAAAACTGTATCTGGAAGCCAAGGTGAAGAAAAATCTGTATCTGATCTCCATGGCGGATTTATAGGAGAAAATACGTGGGAAAAGCCTTGATCATAACGGAGAAGCCATCCGTTGCCCGGGATTTTGCCAAGATCCTCGGTTCGTTTCAGAAAAACGATGGTTTTTTGGAAAACGAAAGCTATGTGATCACTTGGTGCGTCGGGCATCTGGTAGAAATGGTGTATCCGGAAGAATACGATGAAAAATATAAAAAATGGAAGCTGGAGGATCTGCCCTTTTTGCCAAGGGAATACAAATATCATGTGATCCCCGAGGTCAGCAGGCAGTACGACGTGGTACACGGTATGCTCTACAGAGAGGATATTGACACTGTCTACTGGGCCGGGGACGCCGGAAAAGAAGGGCAGACCATCGAAGAAAATATCCGGAATTTCGGCGGCGTCAAAGAGGGCATGAAGGAACTGCGCGTCTGGATAGATTCCCAGACGGAAGAAGAGATCAGGCGTGGGCTGGCGCAGGCTAAGCCTATGTCTGAGTACGCCAGCCTGGGGAGATCCGGTATCATGCGTACCATCGAAGACTACGCCATGGGGATCAATTTTTCCAGAGCCATGTCAGTCAAATACGGCGGCCTCTTAAACGACGCGGCGGGCACCAAGAGCTATACGGCGATCGCGGTGGGACGCGTGATGACCTGTGTGCTGGGCATGGTGGTGATCAGGGAGAGAGAGATTCGAAATTTTGAGGAAACGCCCTTTTACCGGATAAGCGGCAGCTTTTCTCTGGCGGGACGGACAAAGGAAGAGTCCGCTGTCACGGCGGAGTGGAAAGCAGTAGAGGGCTCCGCGTATTATGAATCTCCCCTGCTCTATCGGGAGAACGGTTTCAAAGCGAAAGAGACCGCGGAGAAGCTTTTAGAGTGTCTGCAGGGAAAGCCTGCGGCGGTAAAGGAGCTGGAGAGGGGAACCCTCAAAAAACGGGCTCCCTTGCTTTTTAATCTGGCGGAGCTGCAGGCGGAATGCGCGAAACGTTTTAAGATCAGCCCGGACGAGACGCTGCAGGCGGCGCAGAATCTGTATGAAAAGAAGCTGACAACCTATCCCAGAACGGACGCCAGAGTGCTTTCCACAGCGGTGGCGAAAGAGATCGGAAAAAATATCGGGGGACTGAAGCGTTACGAGGCCGCGGCGCCCTATGCGGAGCGCATATTAAAAGAAAGACTGCATGCGGGAATCGGCCGCAGCGCCTATACGGACGATTCCAAGATAACGGATCATTACGCCATTATCCCCACGGGACAGCTGTCGGAATTAAAGTCCGTTACGGAATTGGAAAGAAAGATCTACGATCTGATCGTCCGCAGGTTTTTAAGCATTTTTTATCCGCCAGCCACATATGAAACAGTAAAGCTTACCCTGGCAGTGGACGGGGAAAGCTTTTTCGCCGGGGCGAAATCCCTAAAAACGCCGGGATTTCTGGAAATCGCCGGGAAAATACCGGAAGAAGAAAAAGAGGACGGAGAAGAAGGAGAAAGAAACGCCGGCCTGATAAAGGCGGCGGAAGGACTGAAAAAGGGAGATGTGCTGGAAAATGCGGGCTATGAGATCCGGGAGGGAAAGACCTCCCCGCCCAAGCGCTATACATCTGGCTCCATGGTGCTTGCCATGGAAAACGCCGGCCAGCTGATAGAGGACGAGGAGCTGCGGGCACAGATCAAAGGCTCCGGGATCGGAACCTCCGCCACCAGAGCGGAGATCATCAAGAAGCTGGTCCGGATAGGATATCTGAACCTGAATAAAAAGACACAGGTGCTGATGCCGGAAACGCTGGGGGAAATGGTGTTTGAGGTCGTTTCCCTGACGGTGCCGGAGCTGTTAAATCCTCGTATGAGCGCTTCCTGGGAAAAGGGACTGGATGGAATCACAAGGGGAACGGTGGAAATGGAAGAATACCGGGCCAAGCTGGAGGACTTTATCCGCAGGGAAACCCTTTCCATGGCGGACAGGGATTTAAAGAGCGAGCTGCTGACACGGATCAGGCCCCTTGCCGGCAGCAAAGCCAGAGGGATCGCTGCCAGAAAGAGCCTTGGGATTCCCTGTCCGGTCTGCGGAGGCCAGATGCAGACCACGCCTTTCGGTTACGGCTGCGCCAATTATCAAAATGGAGAGGGCTGTAAATTCTCCATAGGCACCATTGCCGGAAAAGACCTGTCGGAAGAGGATGTAAAAAAATTGCTGACGGAGGGCAGGACCGGTACCCTGCGGGATTTCAGATCCAAAAAGGGCAAACCCTTTGATGCCTGCCTGGTACTGGAAAAGACGGAAGACGGGCAGGCCCTGATCCGCTTTGATTTTGAACAGGTGGAAGCCAGAAAGCTGGAGGGCGTGGTTTGTCCCGACTGCGGCGGCGCCATATTGAAAACCCCTTTCGGCTACGCCTGTGAAAACAGGGGCAGGGGAGAAGAAAATCAGAAAACCTGCGGCTTTGGCATAGGAAAGATCGCGGAAAAGGAGCTGAGCGGGGCACAGGTAAAGGAACTGCTCCAAAACGGCCGTACGGGTACCATCCGGGGATTTAAGTCCAAAAAGGGCAAACGGTTTGATGCCTGTCTGGTATTGGAAAAGAAAGAGGGAGAAGCGTCTGCTGTCCACTTTGACTTTGAAAATGTGGAGGCAAAGCGGCTTAAGGATGTAAAATGTCCCCTCTGCGGCGGCGAGATAGAGGTGACGCCCTTTGGCTATGCCTGCAGCAACCATAAACGGGAAGATCCGGAAAGCTGCAGCTTCCTCATCGGCTCCATAGCAGGGGTAAAATTAAAAGAGGCAGTAGTAAAGGAACTTTTGAATACCGGAAAAACCGGTGTTTTGCAGGGCTTTATCGCCAAGACGGGAATGATGTTTGAGGCCCCGTTAAAACTGACGAAAGAGGGACGCGTGGCCTTTGATTTCCCTGAAAGGGAAGAGCCGGAGGAAACAGCCCTTGCCTGCCCCAAGTGCGGCGGGAAACTGCTGCGTTCCAGTAGACAGCTGCTCTGCGAATGCGGCTTTAAGCTTTTTCATACCGTGGCGGGAGTGCCGCTTTCGGACGAGGTGTTCTCGGAGCTGTTTGCCGCGGGAAGGACGCATGAAAAGATAACGGGATTTACCTCCAGAACAGGAAAACCCTTTGACGCTTTCCTGAAGCTGGAAGAAGGACAGATACGATTTGATTTTGAAGCGGAAAACGGAGGGACGCAGGAGCATGGAAGAACTGAAAGTAAAGAATCTGTATAATCTGGAGGAGACGCTGGCGGCAGAGCTGTTTGAGGGCGTTCTCTTTCCCTGGGAGGTATTGGGCAGGATCAAGGATTTTATTCCGGTTCTGGGCCAGAGCCTGCCGGAGGAAAAATTTGAAAAGCGGGGAGAAAATATCTGGATCGCCAGATCCGCCCAAATAGCGCCCAGCGCCTGCTTAAACGGTCCGCTGATCGTGGACGAGGAAGCGGAGATAAGGCACTGCGCCTTTGTGCGGGGCAGCGCTATCGTGGGAAAGGGAGCCGTGGTGGGCAACTCCACAGAGCTGAAAAACGTGGTACTGTTCAATAAAGTGCAGGTTCCCCACTACAACTATGTGGGGGACAGCATACTGGGATATAAGGCTCATATGGGAGCCGGTTCCATTACTTCCAACGTAAAAAGCGACAAGACGCTTGTGACGGTAAAGGCCGGAGAAGAGGTGCTGGAAACCGGCTTAAAGAAAATGGGGGCCATGCTGGGGGACTGCGTGGAAGTGGGCTGCAATTCCGTGTTAAATCCCGGTACGGTGATCGGCAGAAACAGCAATATCTATCCCTTATCCTGCGTAAGAGGGTATGTTCCCGCGGGCTCCATTTATAAAAAGCAGGGAGAAATTGTGGAAAAACAGCTTGACTAAACATAGAACTTTGTGTATATTTGAGTTTGGTATCAGGATACTTTGCTGCATTAAAGTGCAGCAGTATCAATATCCATATTTAAGGAGGAGATATTATGAAGAGATTAGCAGCACTTGCCATGGCATTTGCCATGACGACAATGATGCTGGCCGGCTGCGGCAATGACAGCACTTCCCAGCCCGGTTCCGGCACACAGGAAACCACTCCTGGGGGGGCTTCCACGGAAAGCTCCGCAGCTGATGTACAGGAGAGTACCGTTCCTGCGGAAACTAACGATTCCGCAGAGGGAGATGAAGTTTACAATGTAGGTATCTGCCAGCTGGTACAGCATGACGCTCTGGACGCGGCTACCCAGGGATTTCAGGACGCTCTGACGGACAAGCTGGGCGACAAGGTCGTATTTGACTATCAGAACGCTTCCGGCGATTCCGCTACCTGTGCAACCATCGCGAACCAGTTTGTATCCGCTGATGTGGATCTGATCCTGGCAAACGCGACGGCGCCTCTGCAGGCTTCCGCTGCAGCAACCAATGAGATCCCCATTCTGGGCACTTCCATTACCGACTACGCTACCGCTCTGGAGATTGATGACTGGACTGGTGTGACCGGCGTAAACATTTCCGGTACTTCCGATCTGGCACCTTTGAGCGAGCAGGCGGCTATGCTGAACGAGCTGTTCCCGGATGCGTCAAACGTAGGTCTGCTGTACTGTTCCGCAGAGCCTAATTCCGCATATCAGGTAGGTATTGTAAAAGAAGCGCTGGAAGGTATGGGGTATACCTGCAAGGAATACACTTTCGCGGATTCCAACGATATCTCAGCGGTAGTGACCACTGCGGCCGCTGAAAGCGACGTGATCTATATTCCTACCGATAATACGGCAGCTTCCGCTACCGAGGTCATCAACAATGTATGTCTTCCCGCAGGCGTTCCTATTATCGCGGGCGAAGAGGGTATCTGTAAGGGATGCGGCGTAGCGACTCTGTCTATCAACTACTATGATTTAGGCTACAAGACCGGTGAAATGGCTTACGAGATCCTGGTAAACGGCGCGGATGTTTCTTCCATGCCCATTGAGTTCGCTCCTCAGGTTACCAAGAAGTACAACGCGGAAATCTGCGAGGAACTGAACATCACCATTCCCGAAGGCTATGAGGCAATTGCGGCAGAATAATTGCCGGTAAACGAAATCAGGAAGCAAAGCGGCAGAAAAGACTTCTCTTTTTTGCCGCTTTTTGTTATAATATTGCAGAAGTGCTAGTACATATTAGAGGAGGAAGGAATTGTGAATATTGGAGTTCTGGTGAACGCTCTGCCGGGAGCCTGCGCCCAGGGACTGATCTGGGGCATTATGGCGATCGGAGTCTATCTGACCTACCGTATCCTGGACTTGGCGGATCTGACTGTGGACGGTACCATGTGTACCGGCGGCGCGGTCTGCATTATGATGATGTTGAAAGGCTATTCCGTATGGATGGCTCTGCTGGTGGCCTTTTTGGCCGGTATGCTGGCCGGGCTGGTGACGGGGCTGCTGCATACCTTTTTTGGAATACCGGCCATACTGGCGGGCATCCTGACTCAGCTGGGGCTGTATTCGGTCAATCTGCGGATCCTGGGAAGCAAATCCAATCAGGCTATCAATGTGGACAAATATGATCTGCTGATCTCCCTGCGCTATATCAAGGATGTTCCTTTCTGGAAGAATACCATTTTAGTGGTGGCAGTGATTACGATCATTTTAATTGCCCTGCTGTATTGGTTCTTTGGTACGGAATTAGGCTGTTCCATCAGGGCCACAGGCTCCAATGCCAATATGTCCAAGGCCCAGGGCATCAACACGGATTTCAACAAAGTGCTGGGACTGATGATCTCCAACGGTATCGTCGCTTTCTCCAGCGGCCTATACGCCCAGTATCAGGGCTTCGCCGATGTCAACGCGGGGCGGGGCGCCATTGTGATTGGTCTGGCCGCGGTCATTATCGGCCAGGTGGTCTTTGGCAGGATCCACGCCAATTTTGCCTTTAAGCTGCTATTTGTCTCCGCGGGCGCCATCATTTACTATCTGGTGCTGCAGGTAGTCATGTGGTTCGGCTTAAACTCCAATGACTTAAAGCTGATTTCCGCGCTGGTGGTTGCGGTATTCCTGGCGCTTCCTCACTTAAAGGATAAATATTCTGCCAGAAGAATTAAGAAAGGCGGTGAGTCCCATGCTTGAATTAAAAGGGTTAAAGAAGACCTTTAACGCCGGCACTGTCAACGAAAAGACGGCTTTGAACGGATTGAATCTGCGGCTGGAGGAAGGGGATTTTGTCACTGTGATCGGCGGAAACGGAGCGGGCAAGTCCACCATGTTAAACGCGATCGCGGGCACCTGGTTTGTGGATGAGGGCAGTATTCATATCGACAATCTGGATGTGACCAAGCTTTCCGAGCATAAAAGGGCCCAGTATCTGGGAAGGGTTTTCCAGGATCCGATGACCGGTACCGCCGCCAGCATGCAGATAGAGGAAAATCTGGCCTTGGCTGCCAGAAGAGGGCAGCCCCGTACCCTTAGGATCGGTATCAACAACAAGGAAAGGGCCTTTTATAAAGAACAGCTGCGGATTTTGGATCTGGGATTGGAGGACCGGCTGACTACGGGCGTGGGCCTTTTGTCCGGCGGACAGCGGCAGGCACTGACTCTGCTTATGGCCACCTTAAAGAAGCCCAGGCTTTTGCTTCTGGACGAGCATACGGCGGCTTTGGATCCCAAGACGGCGGCAAAAGTGCTGGACGCTACGGACAGGATCGTCAAAAAGGACAATCTGACCACCATTATGATTACCCACAATATGAAGGACGCCATTGCCCATGGAAACCGCCTGGTCATGATGCACGAGGGCAGGATCATATACGATGTGTCCGGTGAGGAGAAAAAAAGCCTTACCGTAGCGGATCTGCTGCATAAGTTTGAAGAAGTCAGCGGCGGGGAATTTGCCAATGACAGAATGATTTTGTCATAAAAAGCGTTTTTTGGAAAAAGGGCTGGATTTTTTGTGGCAAATATGAGAAAATGATACGAAAAGAAGTGTTACATATTCTTCTTACGGATTTTAATTTTGAAAGGAGATTTCACATGATTTATTCAAAGGAAGTTGAAGAAATGTGCCCCGTAGCACAGGGCGTACATCATGGCTGTGCTCCCATTCCTGAAGAAGCGAAATGGGTTCAGGCCAAGAAAGTGGAAGACATTTCCGGTTTTACCCACGGTGTGGGCTGGTGCGCTCCTCAGCAGGGTGCTTGTAAGCTGAGCCTGAACGTAAAGGAAGGTATCATCCAGGAAGCTCTGGTAGAGACTATAGGTTGCTCCGGTATGACTCATTCCGCAGCTATGGCCGCTGAGATCCTTCCCGGACTGACCGTTATGGAAGCTTTGAATACCGACCTTGTGTGCGATGCCATCAACACCGCCATGAGAGAGCTGTTTTTACAGATCGTTTACGGACGTACCCAGAGTGCATTCTCCGAAGAAGGTCTGCCTGTGGGCGCAGGTCTGGAAGACCTTGGAAAGGGGTTAAGAAGCCAGGTTGGTACCATGTACGGCACTTTGAAGAAGGGTCCCCGTTATCTGGAAATGGCAGAGGGCTATGTGACCGGTATCGCGCTGGATAAGGATGATCAGATCATCGGTTATCAGTTCGTAAGCCTTGGCAAAATGACCGATTTCATCAAAAAGGGCGATGATCCTAATACCGCATGGGAAAAGGCAAAGGGCCAGTACGGCCGTGTAGCCGATGCTGTTAAGATTATCGATCCCAGAAAAGAATAGGTGAAGGAGGACAGAAAAATGGCTTTATTTGAATCATATGAAAGACGTATTGATAAGATCAACGAAGTATTAAAGGGCTATGGTATCTCCTCTATTGAAGAGGCAGAGAAGATCACCAAGGACGCTGGCCTGGATGTGTACGACCAGGTAAAGAAAATTCAGCCCATCTGTTTTGAGAACGCATGCTGGGCATACACGGTAGGCGCGGCTATCGCGATCAAGAAAGGCTGCCGCAAGGCATCCGACGCAGCCGCGGCTATCGGAGAGGGTCTGCAGGCATTCTGTATTCCCGGTTCCGTAGCAGATACCCGTAAGGTAGGTTTAGGCCACGGCAATCTGGGCAAAATGCTTCTGGAAGAGGATACTGACTGCTTCTGTTTCCTGGCAGGACATGAATCCTTCGCGGCAGCGGAAGGCGCTATCGGGATTGCGGAGAAAGCCAATAAGGTACGCCAGAAGCCTCTGCGTGTTATCTTAAACGGTCTGGGCAAGGACGCGGCGAAGATCATTTCCCGTATCAACGGCTTTACTTTCGTAGAGACCAGCTATGATCCTTATACCAACACCGTAACCGAGGTAGAGAGGATTCCCTATTCTGACGGACTGCGTTCCAAGGTAAACTGCTATGGCGCTAACTCCGTACCGGAGGGCGTTGCCATTATGTGGAAGGAGAACGTGGATGTGTCCATTACCGGTAACTCCACCAATCCCACCAGATTCCAGCATCCCGTTGCGGGCACCTACAAGAAGGAGAGGACCGAGGCAGGCAAGAAGTACTTCTCCGTAGCCAGCGGCGGCGGTACCGGACGTACCCTGCATCCTGATAACATGGCGGCAGGTCCTGCGTCCTACGGCTTTACCGATACCCTGGGTCGTATGCACTCCGACGCGCAGTTCGCAGGTTCTTCCTCCGTTCCCGCGCACGTAGAGATGATGGGCCTGATCGGTATGGGCAACAACCCCATGGTAGGCGCTACCGTAGCAGTAGCTGTTTCCATTGAGGAAGCAGCCAAGGCGGGGAAATTCTAAAAAATCCTGTAATATCAGGGGCTTCCGTTGATGTGAATTGTCAGCGGAAGCCCTGAAATTGTTTCTTTAGGAGAAATTCAACTGTGCCAAATAATAAAAAAGAAAAAATAAAAAAATATTTCCCGGCTGTTTTTCTTTCGTTTTTTTATAGTGTTGTTTATACAGTATTAGGTCCTATGATAGCGGCGCAGGATATGAGACTTGACTGGTCATGCTTGCGCCCCTTTATAATATGTTTTATTTTGTGCACAGCTATTAATTTATTTGTTTTGTGGGCGGTGCCAAAGCTATGCTTATGGTTACGGTCACATTCCGAAAGGGGAGTTATCTCTCAATTTTTTAATAAGATCGGGAATCGTAAGTTTTTCCTGTTGGTTTGGATCTTTCTTTTTGTATCGTGGATACCGGCGTATTTGAATTTATATCCCGGTGTTTTATCTTATGATATGATATCACAGGTAGGCAGCGCACTCAGCGCTATCTCTAGTAATCACCATCCCATTCTGCATACTTGGCTTATCCGGGTTTTTATGAATTTGGGGCAAGAACTATTTTCCGGATATGAATATGGGCTCGGTTTATTGTCTTTGGCGCAAATGGTGATCTTGAGTTACGCTCTTGCCAGATTGGTTCTATTGCTGAAGAAAAGAGAAGTTCCGATTCTTTTGGTTTTATTGACGGCCTTGTTTTCAGCAGGCTGGTTTATGAACGCGTGTTTGTCCGTGACGATGATCAAAGACACTCTTCATGCCGCGTTTCTTGTATTATTTGTCTGCCATTTCGTGGAAATAGTGACAGATCCTTCAGAATATTTCAGGAAGAAGCGGAATCTGTTTTTGTTTCCGATGATCAGTTTCCTGATGTGTGCTTTCAGGAATAACGGTATTCATATTTATATTTTCTGTTTTGCCGGTTTATTTCTGCTCAGATTGCGCCAGATCAGGAAAGCAAAGGCACATATTGCTCTCATAGCGGTGATCCTGCTGGCGCCTTTTATGTATATGCTCTATACAGGTCCTGTTTTTACTTTCCTTGGCATAGCCCAGACTGAGTCCAGAGAGGCATTGAGTGTTCCCATACAACAGCTGCAGCGGGTTGCGATGAAGAGGGGAGAGGAGCTGACGGATGAACAGTCGGAGCGGATGAAGTATTATATCACCGATCTGGCGTGGATGGAAGCGCCTCCAGAGAGGTACGATCCTTTTTGGGCGGATCCTGCTAAGAGTTGTTTTATTTCAGAACATTATGACAGTGATCCCATGGCTTTCTGGAAATTTTATCTGCAGATCGGAGAGCAGTTTTCAAAAGAATATATGGTTGCCTTTTTATCCAATACCTTGGGATTCTGGTATCCGGGGTATTATGGATTTTCCTATGTTATGTATGATAACTATGCGCCGGAGATGTTTGTGGTGCCTTTGGAGCGCAAAAGCATATGGCGCGCGCAGGCATTGGAAACATACTATGAAAGCCTATGCAGTTCTGACTTCTGGAGAGAAACGCCTGTTTTAAGACTGTTTTTTGTACCTGGCTTTACATTTTGGTTTTTGCTCTATGGAGTGGTACTGGCATGGAAAAAGAAAGGGTTTTTCACAAGGATTTTTCCGCTTTTCTTGCCGTTGATCGCGCAATATGGCATTATGATACTTTCGCCCATGTCGTCATTTCGATATTCATGGCCTTTTTATCTGATGCTCCCACTTATCCTTATGGCAATTTGTGAAAAAGAAAGAACAGATTGAAAAGCATTCTCAAAATGGAGGCACAGAATGAAATTTACATTACTGAAAGAGAAAAGTAGCCGCTATTATTTTTTCATACTGATCTGTATATTTGGGGTTGCCGTGACATTGCGTATGGTGGGAATCAACTGGGGAATGCCTCATAATGATCTGCATCCGGACGAAGGGCTTATTTTTGAAGAAGCTTACCAGCACGCTCTGAATCGTGACTTTGATGTGCATGCTTACTACAGGCCGAATCATGTTTCTATTAAATTGAATACCCTCGTCTATATAGGGATTCAGGAGTTGTATTTTACTCCTCAGGGACAGATGGATTTTGCCCTTAATTACAGTACGCATTTTGCCTTGTTTACTACCGCCTCCAGGGTTCTGACAGCTCTTTTGGGTGTGGGTACGGTAATCCTGGCCTGGCTGATAGGTTCTTTTTGGGGAAGAAAGCAAGGACTGTTTGCCGCACTGCTGTTTGCGGTCTTTCCTTCTTTTATTCAACATTCTCATTACATTACACCGGATATGCCGCTGTTGTTTTTTCTGTTGGGGGTATTATGGGCGGCGCTCTGCTATCAGCGAAAACCTTCCATATCCTGGCTGTTCTGGATGTCTTTCTTTACAGCTCTTGCCACATGCGAAAAATATCCAGGAATCTTCGGCTGCATTCTGATCGCTGTCAGTGTATGTACCACGCATATGAAAAAGTTTTCCAGGATCGTGAGGGATGGGTGTCTGGCAATTCTTTTCTTAATACTGGGAATTATGGCAGTTTCTCCTATATTGCTGCTGGATCTTAGAAATGTCTTAACGGCAATAGCAGGGCAGAATCATTCGTATCATTTGGGAGCAGACGGCCTTAACTTTGGAGAGACTCTGCTTTTTTACGCGAAAACCACAGTGGTACATTGTGGATTGCTGTTGACGATAAGCTGTATCTACGGAATCGTAAGATCGTTTCGAAAGAATGTAAAAATGTCCCTTCTTCTGCTGGCTTTTGGGGCGTATATCGTGCCGATTTCTACCTTAAGCATTCATTGGGAGCGTTATGCATTGCCAATTTATGCTGCGGAACTTTTGTTCGGAGCCTTCGGAACTGTTTGTATCGTAGAAGATATGCAGGAACTTCTCCGAAAATTTTTCACAAAACAAAGATTGCTTTCCTGGATCCTGTATGCTGTGTTCTTTTTGCTGCCTGCCGGTAGCCTGCTTGCCGGCTCCATGGCGACCTGCGGAAGCTTTCTGGCACCGGACAGCCGTATTTATCTGCAGGAAGTAGTGGCGGAAATGGGTGTGACGACGAGTAATACGACCTTTGATTGTAATACGCCTCTGGATCCGGGGGGATACTACGGAGTGTTTGCGAATTTTGAGGGGGCAAACCCGGAGAAATTTAAATATGGAGGTCCGCCAAGATATGTTATGACGTCTTCCGGACAGCGGGATCTGTATATGGTGTCTGATCCGGATGTGTATGGCTGGATCGCGAATTTTTATCGGAAGCTGGATGAGAATTACCCACTGGTTTTCCTGTTTACGGTGGAAAATCCCAAAAGCTATTTTCTGGAGTTGCAGAATATTTGGTTTTCTGCAAGAAGCGTCTATCGATATTTACGTGGAGCCGCAACCGGCTATGAGATCAGGCTTTATCAGTTGACTCCGTAATGGCAGGAGGGCAGGATGCGGCTGTACTTAAGGCAGGAATGTGATAGATAGAGTAAGAGGTTTAGCGTGTATGAAAAAAGGATTCCTGGTTGGAATTTATCTAAAGCAGATGAGAATAAAAAGCTGGCTGAAAAATCTGTTTGTTTTTTGCGCCATTATCTTTTCCCTGGAATTATTTGAGTGGGACAAGCTTTTACAGGCAACTCTTTTGGCACTGGCTTTCTGCCTGACCTCTTCAGGGATTTATGTCTTAAATGATATAAACGATGTGAAAAGTGACAGAAATCACGCAGTGAAGAAAAATCGTCCCATTGCGGCTGGCCTGATCTCTATTCCCAGTGCCTGGATTTTACTGATATGCCTGCTGATCGCAGGATCAGGCTTGGCGCTCTTTGTGAATCGGGCTTCCTTTCTGCTGATCCTGCTGTATATCATAATCAATGTTTTGTATACAAAATGGCTGAAAAACAAGGTAGTTATTGATTGTTTTTGCATTGCGGCAGGATTCGTGATACGGGTGATGGTAGGAGGAACGATAGTCAGCTCCGGTATTTCTGACTGGATGTTTTTAACGGTAGTATCTTTGTCCCTGTTTATGGCGTTTGGAAAGCGAAGAGGGGAGCTGAGCAATTACAAAGCAGGAGAGACCAGAGAGGTTCTGGAAGGATACGAGGCAAATTTCTTAAATGGGAGTATATTTCTGTGCGCGGGACTGACGATGGCTTTCTATTCCTTATGGTCCATTTCCCAGAAATCCAATCTGGTATATACGGTACCCATTGTTCTTTTTATTATCATGCGGTATCTGCTCCAGGTGTTTAAAGGGCATGCGGAAGCGGATCCGACGGACCTGCTCCTGTCCGATAAGATCCTGCTGTTAGCCGGTGGATTTTGTGTCCTTATCGTGATCGCTCTTTTGTATGGGCCTCAAATTTTTTGAAATGTATCTGGAGATTGACAGCCGTTATTTTATCAAATATATTTAAATTAAGCTAAAACGAAAGAAACTTGATAGATACTTTATGAGGAGAAGAGAAATGGGACAAGTCATTCAGTCTAACGGCCTATACCCAATCGTGGAAGTAGGCAGCATTGAAACGGTGCAGGATATTTTCGGGTTGTATGCCCGCCTGAGTGGACCGTTAAAGAGATGGAGCAGGTCTGCGACCGTCAGGAAACTCTGAAAAAGGAACTGAAAGAGGCAAAAGAAACAGTCAGTATAGCATTTATCAAACCTTTTCTCTCCGCGCTCGCATGGACATTTGCTCTGGCTATTCCTTTTATTGTTTTGTTTCTTATCGTTACCAATGTGAGTCATGTACCGGACGGGCGCTCCCTGTTTGACGCATATGATGACTGGCTGAGCGGAACAGCACTGGGAGCAAAATTTTTGGAGATCATCCCCCGAGAAGGATTTTGGGGATTTATATGTATGGTGCTTTCGCTGGTTGTCTGGTGTGGAGTATTCCCCTGCGTGATCTTTCTGCTGCCGGCTATGTTTGTCCTTTCCGTGATTGTTACCGTTTTTTCCGTGATTTTTGCAAAGCGCGTCATTAAGAAGAATACGGCGGCGATTCCTGTACTGCAACAAGAGATTGATGAACGGATTCAAGCCATGGCCGAGGCGCTTGCCTATGTGCCGCCGGACTATCGTTTCAGCATGGCAGTGGATCACTTTTGCCAAAGCTATGCGAATCAAAAAGCCGATTCCCTCAAGGAAGCGGTGAATCTCTTCGATGTTTATCTGCATCAACAGAAAATGGAGCAGAAACAGCAGGAAATCCTGAACGTGGAGCGCAGAAAACTTTCCGAGATGGCTTATCAGAGTGAACAGTTAGAAAAGATCAATCGTGAGCTCAAGCAGATAAGGCGGGATGTAGATTGGATGAGCTGGTAACATTCGATAAGCACAAAGGCAAACGGACGTATTTAGGCAGGAGCAGAGTTATGAGTTTGGAAGAAGATCAGTTTGATGAAGTATACGCGTTTGTGGTAAGCACTCTGGTGGACAGTTTTATAAAACTGGCCCGAGTCAATATTCTCACAGGGGAGTATGAATTTTTAAAGAAGGAAGATTTTTTACAGGAGGAAATTGTAAAGGATGCCTCCAGCATCTACGATTATATCAGAAATCAGGTGGACCAGAAGCTGGTGTTGTCTGAGTTCGCGGGAGACTATCTGAAATATGCGGACGCGAAGTATGTGCAGGAGCGCATCTTTTCAGGAGAGAGAAGAACCGTTCAGAGTTTTAAGCGGAAAACCAAGGACGGCTATATCTGGGTGACTTTCGGTATCGTAGCACCCCAGAGCTGCAGCCCGGAAAATCCTTGGGCGCTGTTCTGTTGGCGCCAAGCGGATACGGACACGACCACCATGCTGGATGCCCTGTCCACGCTTTCTGTTATCTATTATAAGATCCTGAAGATCAACCTCACCGCCGATACCTTTGAAGTGGTCAAGACGGACAGGGAAGAGCAGGAGCGGTTTGCGAACAGATTATCTAAGATCTCCGACTGGTGGAGGGACTTTGAAGAAAGCGGCAATATTTATACGGACGATGTGGAAGAATACCGTCATTTTACAGACTTGGAATATCTGCGGACGGCTTTTCGGGAGGACAATGGAAAATTAAGCTGCTGCTATAGGAGGAAGATTAAGGACGCATACCGGTGGGTACAGATGGATCTGGTGCCCAGTATTGAGTATACGGACGAAAATCAGGTGCTGATCTTGTATGTAAAGGATATTCACGAGGAATATCTAATGGAGCAGGAGAACCGCCGGCAGCTGGTGGACAATTACCACCGGGACGCTCTGACCTTTTTATATAACAGGCATAAATTCAACGAAGATCTGGATGAGATCGAAAAGGACGGAAGCCAGAGACTGACCTGCCTGTATGTGGACGTGAACGGCCTCCATGAGAGAAACAATCTTCTGGGACATCAGAGCGGAGACAATATGCTCTGTGCCGTAGCGGACGCTTTGCGCAAATATTATCCGGAAGAACGTTCCTACCGCATTGGCGGGGATGAGTTTGTCATGCTGAGCAAAACACTTTCCAAGCGGGTTACGGAACGGATACTGCAGGAAATGCGCAGGGAACTGGCGAGGGACAATTATGAGATTTCCGCCGGAGTGGAAAGCGGCGTCAGAGAGCTGGCAGTACATAAGATCGTGGACGCGGCGGAAATGGCCATGCGTACGGATAAAGAGCTGTATTATCAGAACAACGGCGGACAGCGCAGAAACCGGAGCCTGAATCAGGAGCTGGAGAAAATGCTGACGGAGAAACGGGACAGGGAGTATTTTCTGAAGATTCTGGAAGAAAAGTTCAAGGGTGTCTATGTTGTGGACCTGAGCCGGGATACTTTCCGGAATATCTATATTCCGCCTTATTTTGAAGAGATCATGGAAAGCGCGGACTTTTGCTACAGCGCTGCCATGAAGATATATCTGGAACGCTTTGTGAACGGAGAGGATCGGGAGATATTCTGCAGTCTTTTGGATTATAAGAAGTTAGCGGAAAGATTGAAGGAGGAAAGAGAGATCCGCTTGGATTACAGAAAAGTGGACGGGAGTTTGGTAAATCTGCGGATACTCGACGTGGACAAAGAAAAAAGCGAAACCATCTGGATCTTTTCCGACACCGCCGTATAAGCAAGCGTATGGGAAATACGAAGATTTACGGATATATGAGAGTATCCACGAAAGAGCAGAACGAGGACAGACAGCGGATCGCACTGCTGGAGGGATACCCTATCCCGACAATTTCATGGAGATACACAGTAAATGGCGAAAGAAAAAGCTTGCGTTAAGACAGGCGGCAGTAGTCCAATAAGGACCATTGCCGCCGCCTCTTTTCAAGTGTGCTCACCCGATTCGTACATGATTCTTTAACTGGAAATTCTCGTCATTGGAACAAAGATAGATGATTCCTTCAATGAATCCTACTAAAGACGGAATACCGGTCCAGCAGAAGCATAAGTACAAAATCCCCATTCCGATCTTGCCAAGATAAAATTTATGTACACCGATACCGCCTAAGAAAATCCCCAAAACACCCGCTACGATCTTATTTTTGATGGGCCAGGCCGGGTTTATTCCCAACACATAAACCGGCTGAGGAGCAACCTGCTGAATGACAACCTGCGGCTGCTGTGCGTAGGGCTGTTGATAAACCTGCTGCTGCATATAGGGCTGCTGTGGCTGGGATTGCTGGAAGGTCTGCTGAACAGTCAGCCTTTCACCGCAAAATTTGCATTCCGTTGCCATCGGATCAATAGGGGCTCCACATTGTGGACAGACTCTTTCTGCCATTTATTTTTCCTCCTGAGATTATAATATTTTTTATTTTCTGCCCATAATGTACATAGGCATGGACAGCAGACAGTAGATGAACAGTAAACAGAAATTGATAAGTACAAAAAATACGGTTGGTATAGCAGCGATAAAAGCGATATTGACTACATGAAGGAGTATCGTATAAATGACCGTGATCACAATAAGCGGAACGAAAAATCCGGTCTTGATACGTTGAAACAAGATGTTTCCCATGATGAATCCGGCCAGAAGTAAAAAGCCTATCAGTTCAAATGCCATCGCACACGTAAAATTCACCAATGTATCTCTGTGTAAGACCGCGAAAAATACATACATGATGATGCCTATGTAGAATGCCAGAAGACATCCTGACAAGATACCTGTAATTCCTTTTTTCATTCCGCCACCTTCTTTCCGCACTCAGGGCAGAATTTTTGGCCACGTGTCAGCCTTTTGCCGCATTCACATACAATTTCACTATTGTCCGCGCCGCATTGGGGACAGAATTTTGAGCCGGCAGGAATCTGCGCTTTACAAGAAATACATTCTTTGGTGTTTTCTTTTTGAATGGGATTTCCCATTGCCTGATTCATTGCGGCACCCATTCCCATTGCGGCACCCAAACCCACGCCTCCTGCCGAGAACGCGCCTGCCACGCCATTTTGGTTGGTCGCCGCGCCTTCGTATACATCAAAGGACCTTTTTGTCGCGTATCGTTCGTAGCCCATGATTTCAAATGCGGCTTTGTCTTTCAGAATCTCATTGATATTCTCAAAATCCGCATCCGGGAAATTGATGGAATGGATATAGAAATTCTCCACGGAAAATCCATATTTTTCAAACTGCGGCTGAACCTGTCCCCGTACAGCCTCTGACAGGCTCTCAAGCTGCGCGGATATTTCCAGGGCGGATATTTTATTGGTAATGATGGCGTCCGCGATAGCGGCTTTGGCCTTGATCACCAGGAGCCCTCTGTAATACTCCTTGATCTTGTCAAACTTGACAATGTCATATTTCTGCATTCCGCCTATCAATTCTTTCAAAATGGTGGTGACATCCAAAACTTTAAGTCCCATCTGTCCAAACGCTCTGACATGCAGTTTGACATAGTACTTAGGATCGATAAGCTGTATGGGATCCATGGTTCCCCAGTGAATGTCCAGTCGGGTAGTCATGTTAAAAAAGTAGACCTCCGCACTGAAAGGCGTTTTCCCGCCAAAGGGCAGATTGACAACAGATTTCAGTATGGGGAGATTTTCCGTTGTCAGGGTATAGGTGCCCGGATAAAAAACATCCGCTACAAGACCGCCCTTTACCAGAATGGCCGCCTGTCCTTCCTGAACAATGAGCTGTGTCCCAAGGACCAGGTCCTCGGAAGGATACTTGTATATGAGCCAGTCGCGGCTTTTCAATCCGTCAAACCGAACCACATCGATAAGTGCCATCCATTTTTCCTCTCTTTCTTTAGAATTGCTCGCAGTATCTGACATGCTTTTTTAAAGTGTACTTTTAGAAAACGTTATTTTTTATGGAATATTCTGATTGGCTTTGTAAAAAAATATTGAAAAATAGGGAAGTTCATGTTATAATCCATAACAGTTGCAAAAGATATGTGGAATTTGTAAAAGTACACTTTTACAAATTCAGGAAAGCAAGTGGTATGTGGGTGTATTGTTCTGTGACAGGGTGACGTACACGCCACGGGAGGCGGAATGGATAATCACGCGCAGAATACATACGGGGAGAATCCCTATGCGCCAGGTGCAGGCGTATCCATGGAAAACGGGCAGGATCACAATCCCTATGCGCCGGATTCGCAGAATACGCAGGGTGCCGTTTCCCATGGGCAGTATACCTATACACAATCCTGGATGACAGGTTCATCCAGCCAGACCGGAGCAAATCCCATGCCATACGGCCAGTCTTTTTTCCCGGCGGGAGCGCAGCAACCGTACACTGCGGGGAATCAGCCTTATGTTTCAGGTTATCAGCCGTATACCTCACCACAGAATGCGTATTATGGCCAGTCGGAGTCGAAGGGTGTCGGATTCGCCGTGACGGGGCTGGTATTGGGCATTCTTTCCATTCTGGTCTGTATTTTTATGGTCTTTGACTGGATTTTGGCAGTTCCGGGCCTGATCTTCAGCAGTCTTGCCTTGGCGAAGAAGGACCCCGCCTCACAGGACATGGCTCTGGCGGGACTGATCTGTAATATTATAGGATTTGTCTTGAGCGCGGTTCTGTTTGGTATCATCATGCAGTAGTCCTGGGAAGTTTTCATTGTATAATCTTTTCTAAGGGGAACCGGAGAAAATATTATAAATCAATTAATTTATCATGAGGAGGAAATCATCATTATGGACGGACAGAATTTTAACAATCAGCAGCCCGTTTATCAGCAGCCTGTTTACCAGCAGCCTGCAGGAGGAGCACCTGTTCCCACAGGAGATAAACCCAACGGTATGTCTATCGCTTCCCTGGTGTTAGGTATTGTAGGTATTGTAGTGGGATGCTGCAGCGGTCTTTTTGGCCTGATTCTCGGTATCATAGGCGTAGTGCTGGGTGTACTGGGCAATAAGAACAACAAGACCAAATTCGGCACAGCAGCGCTGATCGTATCCATCGTAGCCTGCGGCTGGAGTATCATAAGCTGGATCATCGGTATTATTTTCCTGAACAGCGCGAACAACGCAATGACTGATCTGATAAACAGCTTATCTTAATGCGGTAAACGTAAATGACGGAGGAAGAGAATGCGTTGTGAGAAATGTGGTAAAGAGAATCAAGAGGGCATGAATTTCTGCGAAGCCTGCGGCGCGCCGCTGTCTAAGCCGGAATATCAGCAGCCTATGTATCAGCAACCGGTATATCAGCAGCCTGTTTACCAGCAGCCGGTATATCAGCAACCTGTGTATCAGCAGCCCGGAATGCCTCAGGAGCCTAAAAAGCCCGTGGGACTTGCGGTAGCTTCCATGGTCTTAGGTATCGTAGCGCTGGTATTGTCCTGCTGCGTACCTTATCTGCCGATCGTTCTGGCATTGCTGGCTGTAGTACTGGGTGCCGTTTCCCTGGCTAAGAAAATGGGCGGTACAGGCATGGCTGTGGCAGGTCTGGTGTGCGGTATTATCGGCCTGGTTCCCGCGGTTATCGTGATCGTATCCGGTGCGGCGCTTTTCAGCGCGTTGGGAAGCTTGTAAGCTGAAATGACCGATCCGTACATACTGCGTTTATCCAGAAATTGTTATTATGTGTGTCTGGGATTGTGTGCCGCCTGTGCCATAGGCGGACTGCTTCTTACAGTATTTCATATTTCTCTGACGGAAATCAATCCGTGGCCCTGCACACTTTACACGGCTGTAGGACTTTATTGTCCGGGATGCGGAGGAACGAGGGCGGTAAGCTGTCTGCTGCATGGAGAGTGGATACGCAGCTTTTGCTATCACCCGGTGGTGCCTTATACGGCGCTCCTTGTAGCCTGCTACACCTTGTCCCATACCGTAAGTATTCTGACTAAGGGAAAGGTAAAGGCCATGCTGTTTCGGCCCATTTACTTTTATGTCATGATAGGCATTATCCTGCTGAATTGGATCATAAAGAATGCTTTTATACTGGCGGACGGTATCTATCTGATCGGATAGTCATGAACCAAAAAAGTCTTTAATATACTCTATCAAGAGATATTAGAGGCTTTTTTTATGAAAAAATTCTGGGTATTTTTTGTATTTGCCACCATGTTTTTCCTGGGGCGTTTTGCGGGATACGCGGTTTCGGTGGTGGAGACCAGCGCTGGCGTGCGGACGTTATACTCCGAAAACTGGGGACTGGGATTTTCCGGGAAAGAGGGAACGCAGCCCACAGGGAATGCCACGGCGGACGAACTGGCCGGGTATGACGCGTATTATGTGGGGAGCTCCCAGGAGAAAGTCATTTATCTGACCTTTGACTGTGGTTATGAAAACGGGAATACGGAGCCGATTCTGGACGCCTTAAAAAAGCACAACGCGCCTGCGACCTTTTTTGTGGTGGGGCATTTTCTGGAATCCGCGCCTGAGATCGTAAAGAGAATGGCTCAAGAGGGGCACTCTGTGGGAAATCATACATATCATCATCCTGATATGTCCAAAATTTCAGATATGTCCGCTTTTCAGAAAGAAATGGATTCCGTGGCAAAGCTGTATCATGAGATCACAGGAGAGGAGCTGGCCATGTATTACCGGCCGCCCCAGGGGAAATACAGTACGGAAAATCTGAAAATGGCGCAGGAACTGGGATACAGTACTTTTTTCTGGAGCCTTGCCTATGTGGACTGGAATCAGGACGCGCAACCCACGAAGGATGAAGCCTTTGAAAAACTCCTTGGCCGTATACATCCGGGCGCCATTGTACTGCTGCACAGCACCTCTAAGACCAATGGAGAGATTCTGGATGAACTGTTGACAAAATGGGAAGAAATGGGTTATGAATTCAGGCCGCTTTCCGATCTGATCGCGGCGAAGCCGCAGTAACACGGCCTGAAGCGGTTTTCAGGGAGCCACGGTTTCCACTGTGACGCCGGTCACTTCTTCGCCGTGTAAAAGCTGCAGAAGTACCGTGACACGCTTGTAGGCCCTTTCGTAATTTTCACGGGCATACTGGGCGGTTGCCTCGTTGTAGGAGTCCCCTGCAAAAGCCTCGTGATAAGCGGCTACCGCGGTGGACATATAACTGCTGGCTTCCGAGGTCAGCTGCTGCATATAGGCGTATTCCTCCGGAATGGGTATCTCGGAAAGCACTTTAAAGCTTTGGTCCAGATCGTCCAGATAGGCCAGCAGCTCGTCGGAAGCGGTTTCCGACTGGGCATCAATGGCGTTGATGCCGGCGTCTATTTCCGCTACCTGGGAACAGAAAGAATCTATATCATTTTGAAATTTAGTCATTTTGGGATCTTCTCCGCAGCCTGCTAAGGCGAGGCAGAAGAGAACAGATGACAACAATGTCAGTAATTTCGTTTTCACTAACGGCGCCTCCAAATATGATTTGTTCTGAAAAGAATTTATCATATTTCTAAGAATTGCACAATCCCCTAAATCGTGCTATGATGAAGAGCGTACAGTGACAGACGGGAGGTACCTCATGACAAAGCAGGAATTTGCGGACTTGACAGCAGAGAATATCGTTTATTTAGACGGCGCCACAGGCTCTAATCTGATGAAGGCAGGTATGCCGGCGGGCGTCTGTCCCGAGCAGTGGATCCTGGAGCATCCCATGGTGCTGCAGAAGCTGCAGGAGCGTTATGTGGAAGCGGGCAGCAATATTCTGTATGCCCCCACTTTTACAGCCAACCGGCTGAAGCTGGCGGAGTACGGACTGCAGGATAAGCTTTTGGAAATGACTAAGAATCTGGTGGGCATTTCCAAACGGGCAGCCGACGGCAGGGCGTTTGTCGCGGGGGATATCACTATGACCGGAGAGCAGCTTTCTCCCATAGGAACGCTGGATTTTGAAGATCTGGTCCTGGTATATAAAGAACAGATTGCCGCGCTGGTAAAAGCGGGAGTGGACATGCTGGTAGTGGAAACCATGATGAGCCTGCAGGAGGCCAGAGCCGCGCTGATCGCGGCAAAGGAAAGCTGCGGGCTGCCGGTACTGGTTACCATGACCTTTGAGGCGGACGGCCGGACCTTGTTCGGTACGGACGCGCTGACTGCGGCCGTGGTGCTGGAGAGCCTTGGCGCGGACGCCATAGGGGCCAACTGCTCCACAGGGCCTGCTGCCATGCGCGACGTGATCTCCTCCATGGCAGGCGCGGTGCGCATTCCGGTGATCGCCAAGCCCAACGCGGGGATTCCCTATGTGGATGCCCAGGGAAATACCTGCTATGATATGGACGATAAGACTTTTGCGGAGGAAATGGGGCTTTTGGAAGAAGCGGGGGCTTCCATCTTAGGCGGCTGCTGCGGAACCGGGCCGGCGTATATCCGCCGCCTGAAAGAGACTTTGGGAAATAAAAGGAATCCCAGGAAGGATGAAGACAGAAAAAAAGGCGTCAGATACCTTGCTTCAGAGCGGCAGACCGTCGCCTTTTCCCTGGAGGATCAGTTTATCGTTATCGGAGAGCGTATCAATCCTACAGGAAAGAAGAAACTTCAGGAAGCGCTGCGGGAAGGCTCTCTGGAGCTGGTAAAAGATTTCGCGGAAGAACAGGAAGCCTGTGGAGCTAAGATCCTGGATGTGAATATGGGTATGGGGGGCATCGACGAAAAAGAGATGATGCTGAAGGCTTTAGAGGAGATCTCCATGGTGACCAGCCTGCCCCTTTCCCTGGACTCCAGCCATGTGGCCGTACTGGAGGAAGCCCTGCGCCGCTATCCCGGAAGGGCGCTGGTAAACTCGGTCTCCTACGAAAAAGAAAAGTTTGAAAAGCTGCTTCCCATTGTGAAGAAATACGGAGCCATGTTCATTTTGCTGCCCCTTTCTGACGAGGGACTGCCGGCTGATCTGGAAGAGAAAAAGCAGATCATCCAAACAATCTGGGAGAGGGCAAAAGATCTTGGCTTCCGGAAAGAAGACATTGTAGTGGACGGACTGGTCAACACCGTGGGAGCCAATAAAAAGGCGGCGGTGGATACCCTGGAAACAATCCGTTACTGCAAAGCGCAGGGGTTTGCCACGGTCTGCGGCCTCTCCAATATTTCCTTTGGTATGCCGGAGAGAAGCTATGTCAATACAGCGTTTCTGACGATGGCGATCCAGTCCGGCCTTACCATGGCGATCGCCAATCCCTCCCAGGAGCTGCTCATGGGCTGCGCTTTTGCTTCGGATCTGCTTCTGAATAAAGAAGAAGCGGATATGCGTTATATCGCATATGCGGATGTCATCAAGGAGAGGCGGCTTAAGAAAGAGCAGGAAGCTCTGCTCATGCCAAAGCAGGCGGCGCAGGGCGATTTTGGAGAAAGTAAAGGCGAAAATCCTCAAAACCAGGGGACAAGCTCAGACAGCGGGAAAGTAAAAGCGGAGGATGGCGGGGAGACGTCCGGCCTTTCACCGGAAAAGCAGAAGCTGCGGGAAGCCGTATTAAAGGGCAATAAGAAAGGAATTGCCGCTCTGACGAGGGAAGCCTTGCGTCTGGGGGCGGAACCGAAGGAACTGCTGGATGAAGTGCTTCTGCCGGCCATCAATACAGTGGGGGATTATTTTGACAGCGGCAGATATTTCCTGCCCCAGCTGATCGCCGGAGCGGAAGCCATGAAGCTTTCCATCGAGGTGCTGGAGCCTTTGATGCTAAAGGAACAGTCCCAAGAGGATATGCCCGTCATCGTGATCGCCACGGTGGAGGGGGACATACACGACATCGGGAAAAATCTGGTGGCGCTGATGTTAAAGAATTACGGGTTTCAGGTGGTGGATCTGGGGAAAGACGTCCCCAAGGAAAAGATCATCGAGGCAGCCAAAACACACCATGCTTCCATCATTGCCCTGTCCGCGTTGATGACTACCACCATGAAGCAGATGGAGCAGGTGATCGCTTATGCCAGGGAACAGGGCGTGACCGCCAAATTCATGGTGGGAGGCGCGGTCATTACGGAGGAATACGCCCGGGAGATCGGAGCGGACGGCTACTCAAAGGACGCGGCGGAAGCGGTAAAACTGGCGGGGCGGCTTTTGGGGCAGCTCAAGTGATCTTTAGGGAAGTTTGATAATGTATAAAAAGCAGTTGAATTTTATGACTTTACTGTGCTAAAATATCTTGTACGTGTGATTTTGCTAAAGGAAAGTGAGGAAGCAGCGGTATGATAGGTGCTGACGCGATCATCAAATGTCTGGAAGCGGAGGGCGTGGAAGTAGTCTTCGGTTATCCGGGCGTTGCCATATGTCCTTTCTATAACAGTATTCTCCAGTCTCCCATCCGTACCATACTGATACGGACGGAGCAGAACGCGGCCCATGCGGCCAGCGGTATGGCGAGGATAACGGGAAAGCCGGGAGTCTGCGCCGTTACCAGCGGTCCCGGAGCAACCAATGTGATCACCGGTATAGCCACCGCTTTTGCGGACAGCATACCGTTAATCTGCATTACGGGGCAGGTAAACAGTGAACTCTTGGGCAGTGATGTGTTTCAGGAGGCCGATATTACAGGGGCGGTAGAGTCCTTTGTAAAATACAGCTACCTGGTCAAAAATGTGCAGGACATCCCCAGAATTTTCAAGGAAGCGTTTCATATAGCCAATTCAGGAAGAAAGGGCCCGGTCCTGATCGATGTGCCCATTGATATTCAGAATGCTTCTCTTGGCCATTTTTCCTATCCGGAAACGGTGTCCTTACGTACCTACAAACCCACGGTCAAAGGGCATATTGTACAGATCAAAAAAGTGGTAAAGGAATTAGAACACGCCAGACGCCCCATTATCTGCGCGGGCGGCGGTGTGCTGTTAAGCGACGCGCAGAGTGAGCTGCGGCAGTTTGTAGAGAAGTATAAAATACCTGTGGTTTCCACCATGATGGGCATTGGCGTCATGCCTACGGAGCACCCCCTGTACTACGGTATGGTGGGCAACAACGGAAAAGCCTACGCCAACAGAGCCATGAACGAATCCGATCTGTTGATCATGGTAGGGGCAAGGGTAGCGGACAGGGCGGTGAGCCAGCCCGATCTGATCACCCAGAACAAGGTCTTGGTGCACATGGATGTGGACCCGGCGGAAATCGGCAAGAATGCAGGCCCCACCATTCCTCTGGTAGGGGACGCCGCTCATATCTTCAGGGATTTTCTGGAGCAGGATTTTACCTGCGAACATGAGGAGTGGCTCCGTACCCTGGATGAATACCGAAGCAGTATGGAGAAGAAAAGGAATCCCAATCCTGCCTATGTGGATCCGGCGGCTTTTATCAGGAGGCTCTCCGAGAAGATGGCGGAAGATGGGATCTATGTGGCGGATGTGGGACAGAATCAGATCTGGTCCTGCGGCTACCATATTGTGAAGAAAGGCAGATTTTTAACCTCCGGCGGTATGGGGACTATGGGATATTCCATTCCGGCCGCTATGGGCGCCAAGCTGGCGGCCATGGACAGGCAGGTGATCGCCGTGTGCGGAGACGGCTCTTTCCAGATGTCCATGATGGAACTGGCCACCATACAGCAGCACCATATCCCTGTCAAGATCGTGGTATTGAAGAACAATTATCTTGGCATGGTAAGGGAATACCAGCACTATACCTACAAGGACCACTATTCCGTGGTGGACCTCTCCGGCAGTCCTGACCTGGAGAAGCTTTCCGCCGCTTACGGCATTCCTTTTCTGCGCCTTAAAGACGACAAGGCAACGGAAGAGGTGCTGGACGCGTTTTTAAAGAGGGATGAGACCGTACTGCTGGAATGCCTGATCGATCCCATGGATCTGGTGAAGTAGAAAGGAAGAGAACTATGAAGAAGATATATTCCGTACTGGTGGAAAACCGCTCCGGCGTACTCTGCAAGGTGGCCGGCCTTTTTTCCAGGCGCTGCTTTAATATTGACAGTCTGGCAGTGGGAGAAACCGACGATTCAGCCGTTTCCTGTATGACGATCGTCAGCAGCGGGAATGAGCGTACCATCGAGCAGATAGAAAAGCAGCTCAACAAGAAGCTGGATGTCATCAAGGTGCGCACTTTCGATGAAACCCAGAGTATCAGCCGGGAGCTGATGTTGGTGAAGGTAAAATACAATAAAAATACCCGCAGGGAGATCATGGAGATCTGCGAGGTCATGAAAGCCAGTATTGTTGACATGTCCAAGAATCAGATGATGATCCAGGTCTGCGACACACCGGAACGCACCAAGCTGTTTCTGGGGATGCTTTCTTCCATCAGCATTGTGGAGGTAGCCCGTACGGGAACCCTGGCGCTGACGAAATGCGCGGAAAGCGATAACTAAAGTTGACAAGCGTAAGAAGTGTTGCTATAGTTAGAAATTAAGGATATTGGAACGGAGGTAAGATTTTGCAGAAAAAAGTATTTCAGCTTCTGGCAGATAATCGATCAGGCGTACTTAGCCGTATTACCGGCCTTTTTTCCAGACGGGGCTACAATATCGAAAGTATTACGGCAGGCGTCACGGCGGATCCCAGATTCAGCCGTATCACCATCGTCACCAATGGCGACGATCAGATTTTGGAGCAGATTGAAAAGCAGGTGGCCAAGCTGGTGGACGTCAGGGACATTAAGGAATTGAAGCCCGACGAGAGCGTATACAGGGAGCTGGCCCTGATCAAGGTGCGGGTGAAGGCCAGCGAACGGCAGGGGATCATTTCTCTCGCGAGCGTTTTCCGCGCCAATATCATCGATGTGGCACCGGATGCCCTGATCGTGGAGATGACAGGCAACCAGGCCAAGCTGGAAGCCTTCATCAATCTTTTGGACGGCTATGAGATCCTGGAACTGGCCAGGACAGGTATCGCCGGTTTAGGCCGGGGTACGGAAAACGTGACCTACATAACGGAGTAGGGAAAACAGAATGACCCGAAGGTTTTACCTTCCGTCACTATAAATTATCAATTATGGAGGAGAAGAAAATGGCAAAAATCTTTTATCAGGAAGATTGTAATCTGTCCCTGTTAGAGGGCAAGACAATCGCAATCATCGGCTACGGCAGCCAGGGACACGCACATGCGTTGAACGCGAAAGAGTCAGGCTGTCATGTCATTATCGGTCTGTACGAGGGATCTAAATCCTGGGCAAAGGCGCAGGCACAGGGCTTTGAAGTATATACCGCTGCGGAAGCGGCAAAAAAAGCGGATATCATCATGATCCTTATCAATGACGAGCTGCAGGCCGCAATGTACAAAAAGGACATTGAGCCGAACCTGGAGGCAGGCAATATGCTGATGTTTGCCCATGGCTTCAACATCCATTTCGGACAGATCGTACCGCCCAAGGATGTGGATGTTACCATGATCGCTCCCAAGGGCCCCGGCCATACCGTAAGAAGCGAATATCAGGCCGGCAAAGGCGTTCCCTGCCTGATCGCGGTACATCAGGACGCGACCGGCAAGGCGCAGGATATAGCGTTAGCGTATGCGCTGGCGATCGGCGGCGCAAGAGCGGGTGTATTAGAGACCACTTTCAGAACCGAGACCGAAACGGACCTGTTCGGAGAGCAGGCAGTTCTCTGCGGCGGCGTATGCGCGCTGATGCAGGCAGGTTTTGAAACCCTGGTGGAAGCAGGCTATGACGAGAGAAACGCGTACTTTGAATGTATCCATGAAATGAAGCTGATCGTAGACCTGATCTATCAGAGCGGTTTCGCAGGCATGAGATACTCCATTTCCAACACAGCGGAGTACGGCGATTATATCACCGGGCCCAAGATCATCACCGAGGATACCAAGAAGGCCATGAAGCAGATCCTGAAGAATATCCAGGACGGTACCTTCGCGAAGGACTTCCTTCTGGATATGTCCCCGGCAGGCGGCCAGGCGCATTTCAGAGCTTTGAGAAAGCTGGCCAGCGAGCATCCTTCCGAGAAGGTTGGTGCTGAGATCCGTAAGCTTTACAGCTGGAACAATGAGGCTGACAAGCTGATCAACAACTAATAAGTTGATTAGCAGCTGGAACAGAGGCTGAACAGAGAGCAGATAATCGCGCGCAGGCGCAAATTATCTGCTCTTTTTATGCAAATTGCGCAAATCTTTTACAGAATGCCCGAGGAGAAATGTGTTATAGTGGGAAAAGCGGAGGGAAGACTATGAAAGATTTTGAAAAGAGGACGGCACCGAAAAAAGCGCTGGATACGGAAAGCTGGTTTTTAGAAAGCTACAGGCGCCATATCGGGCACCCCATTCGGATATTGATCTCCCTATATAAGGGGAATTACCATAAGTTTGTGCTGGCAGTCATCTGCTTTTTTATCAAGCATGCCTGCGTATGGGTGCTTCCCATACTGACCGCCAACATCATCAATGACGTGACCGGCAAAAATCCCAATACCCTGCGGAATATTTTATTCTACGCGGCGTTAGAGATAGGTCTGATCGCCCTGAACATTCCCATGAACTATCTGTATACCTCCTATAAGAGTCTGGCTACCCGCTATGCGGAAACGGGCCTGCGGAAAGCGCTGGTGCGCAAGCTGCAGCAGCTTTCCATTTCCTACCATGTGGAAACCCAGTCCGGCAGACTGCAGAGCAAGATCATGCGTGATGTGGAGGCAGTGGAGAACCTTTCCACACAGATGTTTTTGAGTATTCTGAATATTGCCCTGAATATCGGCATCGCGCTGGCAGTAACGGTTTCCAAGAGCATGATCGTCTTCCTGTTCTTTTTGATTACGGCACCCACAGCGGCGATTACCATGGTGACCTTTCGGAATGTTATGCGGACCAGAAATAACGAATTCCGTAAGGAAATGGAAGAAACCTCTGCCAGAGTCATGGAAATGGTGGAGCTGGTGCCGGTGACTAGAGCCCATGCCCTGGAGGACGAAGAAGTAGAAAAAATGAGCGGGCAGCTGTTTGCCGTGGCGGAAAAGGGCTATAAGCTGGATCTGGTACAAGCGCTGTTCGGTTCCGTAGGCTGGGCGATCTTCCAGGTCTTTCAGGTCATCTGTCTGGCCTTTACCGGGTATCTGGCATGGAAGAACAGGATACTGGCAGGTGACATCACACTCTATCAAAGCTATTTTGCCACGGTGGTGAATCAGGTATCTGCCATTGTCACTCTGCTCCCCACGATCACCAAAGGGATCGAATCCGTTAATTCCATAGGGGAAGTGCTTTTGTCCGATGATGTGGAGCAGAATGAAGGAAAAGAAAAAATAAGTGAAGTAAAAGGCTGCTTTACCTTTAAAAATGTGGGATTCCGATATAAAAACACGGATTTTCCCGTGCTGAAGGATCTGAACCTGAATGTAAGGGAAGGGGAGACCATCGCTCTGGTGGGAGAGTCCGGCGCCGGCAAATCCACCATCTTAAACCTTGTCATCGGGTTTCATATGGCCCAGGAGGGCAGCGTACTCATGGACGGCAAGGATCTGCGGGAAATTGACCTGCGCACTTACCGGAAGCATCTGGCCGTGGTGCCCCAGACCTCCATTCTCTTTTCCGGCACCATACGGGACAACATCACCTATGGGTGCGGTGACGTATCGGAAGATGAGCTGGCGGAAGTGATACGAGCCGCCAATCTGGAAGAGTTTATACATACTCTGCCCAATGGCTTAGATACCCAGGTAGGGGAACACGGCGGCAAGCTTTCCGGCGGCCAGCGGCAGCGGATCGCAATCGCCAGGGCCCTGATCAGGGATCCTAAGGTCATTGTACTGGATGAGGCTACCTCCGCTTTAGACAGCATTTCGGAAAAACTCATTCAGCAGGCCCTGCAGAACCTTACCAGAGGACGGACCACCTTTATTGTGGCCCACAGGCTCTCCACCATACGGGACGCGGATAAGATCGCGGTCATCGCGGAGGGGCGTTGTGTGGAATACGGCACCTTTGAAGAGCTGATGGCGCTGCAGGGAGAATTTTACAGGATGAAAATGATACAAAGCTGAAAAACTGCGATTGATAAGAAGCCGGAGGATTTCTTTAGAAATTCTTTGGCTTTTTTTGTGCTTTAAATTAGTAATTTCAGGTTATTATGATTGCGTTAAAATCGGGAAACCCATATAATGAGAGGATAGCGGGGGGACGCCCCGCGCAAGGGAGGACGGATAGTGGAAGAAAAATACCGTATTTTGATCGTGGAAGACGATAAAGAGATCCGAGAGGGCATAGAGATCTATTTAAAGAACCAGGGATATGAGGTCCTGCAGGCGGCCAATGGCGCCCAGGGACTGGAAGCCGCTAAGGAAACGGAGATCCACCTAGCTATTGTGGACATTATGATGCCGGTTATGGACGGTATGACCATGCTCATGAAGCTGCGGGAGAGCGGCAAGGATTTTCCTGTTATCATGCTGTCGGCCAAGTCCGAGGATATGGACAAGATCATGGGACTGAATATGGGGGCGGACGACTATATGACGAAACCGTTTACGCCTATGGAGCTTTTGGCCCGTGTACATTCCCAGCTGCGCAGATATTCCAAGTATTTAAACGCTACCAAAGCGGAAGGGAACGGCCATGTTTTTACCATAGGGGGCCTGGAACTGAACGAAGAGACCGTAGAAGTCTTTGTGGACGGGAATCCGGTGCAGATGACGCCTACAGAATTTAAGATCGTGCAGCTGTTGATCAAAAATCCGGGGAGAGTCTTTTCCGCGGATGAGATCTATGAGCGAATCTGGAATGAAAGGGCGGTCAATACCGACACCATTATGGTCCATGTGCGCAACATCCGTGAAAAAATAGAGATCGATCCCAGAAATCCCAAATATCTCAAGGTGGTCTGGGGTGTGGGCTATAAGATTGAAAAGCAGTAGCAGTTAGAAAAGAGCCGTATTGACGGCAGAATGAAGGGGAGAAAAAATGGAAGCAAAAGTGGAAAATAAACACGCCGGCAGAAAGGGCGGAAAATGGTGGGTGGCCGTTATTTCTCTCTGCGTTCCGCTCATAGCCGCTGTGACGGTCATGAGCACTTACGGAGGAGTGCGGGACTATGTCAGTGCCAACAAGGAAAGTCCGTTTGAATATGGAAACAGTTTAAAAGAACTGTTAAAGGAAAACTATGTACTGTATAAAAATCTGCAGGAAAAGCTGACCGGCAGTTCCAAGCGTTACAGCGATCTGTATATCCTGGACATAGAGAAGCTGTTCGATGCAGAGTCTATCGGGCCTGACAGCGCAGAGGAAAAGTTCAATGAAGCCATGAAGGAAGTCGTGGAAAACAATAATGTCAGGTATTTCGGTATCTGTGATTATTATATTGAGGATCTTAGAACCGGTATTTCCATCAGCAATACCCTGACGGGAAATATCAACAAAGAGGACTACTATTATTATCTGGAGATCGTCTATGACGAAAACGGATTTGCCAATGTGGTGAACGCCCAGTCCACCGATACGGAAAGGCTGATGAAAAATGCGGCGGAAAACCTTTTGATCAAAAATAAACTGCTGGAAGAATATCTGGAAGAGTCCACATACCCGTTTTTTGGGGACAGCAGCCGTTTTGATATCCTGCAGTATGGAAAAAGTCCGGAAAACTGCAGGATCATATACGGCATCACCCAGTCTGACTGGGAACAGCTGGTTCAGGGAGAGGTATTTTATCTGTCGGACGGTTACAGGAACATTTATTATACGCAGAATATGTTCGGCCTCTATACCGCTTCCGGTATAGGCAGATGTCTGCAGCTTGCGGGGGTGATCGTGTTCCTTTTGGCCCTCCTTCTGCCCCTGCAGAAGCTGGCGGGAGAATCCTTCTCCCTTCACAAAATATGCAGGATGCCCCTGGAGGTCTTAGTGGTTTTTAGCTGTTGTCTTATGTCTTTTCTCACAGGGTTTGTGGAGGAAACGGCCAGACTTTTAGAGGGTGTGAGCGCGGCGGGAATGAAAAGTTTCCTGGCAATCTCCAGGCAGACCGCGGATGATCTGGCGTTTTTGCAGCATGGATTCTTTCTGTATCTGCTTTTTCTGGCGGCCTGGTATCTGGGAATGTGCGCCAGACCTCTGTTAGGAAAGGGTTTCAGGCGATACATCCGGGAATACAGCCTGACATATCGAGTATTCCCTTTCTGCAAACGGCAGTTTATCCGGCTGGAAGATGCCTGGGAGCATATCGACCTCAGTAAAAAGGCCGGAAAAAAGATCCTGAGTATGGTACTGGTGAACGGATTGGCCGCGTTTTTACTGGTATTTCTGCCCGGAAACCTTATCCTGCCGCTTATTTACTGCGCTCTGCTTTACCTGTTCTTACGGATTTATGTAAGCAGGATCCAGAAAAAATACCGGCTGCTGCTTTCTGGAATACAGGAGATCTCAAGGGGCAATCTGAATGTTGACCTAAAGGAGGATTTGGGGATCTTTAATCCTTTAAAAGAAGAACTCCTAAAGATTCAGGGCGGTTTTAAGGCAGCGGTGGAGGCGGAGATCAAAAGCCAGAGAATGAAGTCCGAGCTGATCACCAACGTATCCCACGATCTCAAAACGCCTCTGACAGCCATTACCACCTATGTGGACTTGATGAAGGAGCCCAATGCTACAGAAGAGCAGAAACAGGAATACCTGGAGATTTTGGAAAGAAAATCGGAAAGGCTGAAGGTTTTGATCGAAGATCTGTTTGAAATCTCCAAGGCCACCAGCGGCAGCATGAACTTAAAATATGTGGAAGTGGACATCTGCAGCCTGATAAAGCAGGTCCGTTTGGAAATGGCCGACAAGCTGGAGGCGGCCAGTCTGGACATTCGCATGGAACTGCCGACAGAAAGGGTTACGGTTCTTTTAGACAGCCAGAAGACCTACCGTATCTTTGAAAATCTCTTCCTGAATATTGCCAAATACGCGCTCAAAGGGACCAGAGTCTACGTGCAGGGGAAGACAGAAAACGGGCATATTGCCGTCTGTTTGAAAAATATTTCGGCTTCTGAGATCAGTATGGATGTGTCGGAGCTTGCGGAACGTTTTGTACGGGGAGACGCATCCAGAAATACGGAGGGAAGCGGTTTAGGACTGGCGATCGCCAAGAGTCTGACGGAGCTGCAGGGCGGCACTTTCCGGCTGGAAAGCGACGGAGATTTGTTCAAAGTCTTCCTTTTTTTCCCCTGTTTAGGATAAAAGAAGCCCTTTACATCGGCATCATTCCGGATTATAGTTAATTATAAGCGAGAAAAATACGGGAGCTAAAGGAGGAACCCCTATGGGAATGACAATGACGCAGAAAATCCTGGCTGCCCACGCGCATCTTGCGTCGGTGGAAGCGGGACAACTGATAGAAGCGGATCTGGATCTGGTGCTGGGCAATGACATCACCAGCCCGGTCGCCATCAAGGAAATGGAGAAAATGAAAACGAACGGCGTTTTTGACAGGGATAAGATAGCCCTGGTGCCGGATCATTTCGTACCCAACAAAGACATCAAATCCGCGGAACACTGCAAATGTGTCCGGGAATTTGCCAGAAAGCATGACATCACCAACTATTTTGAAGTAGGAGAGATGGGAATCGAGCATGCGCTGCTGCCGGAAAAAGGACTGACCGTAGCGGGGGACGTGATCATCGGAGCGGATTCCCATACTTGTACCTACGGCGCTCTGGGCGCGTTTTCCACCGGTGTGGGAAGCACGGATATGGCGGCCGGTATGGCTACGGGAAAGGCCTGGTTCAAGGTGCCGGGAGCCATCCAGATCACGCTGACAGGAAAGCCCTCCGAATGGGTTTCCGGCAAGGACGTGATCTTACATATCATCGGTATGATAGGCGTGGACGGCGCTCTCTACAAATCTTTGGAATTTACAGGGGACGGTATCGCCAATCTGAGTATGGACGACCGCTTTACCATCGCAAATATGGCGATCGAAGCCGGTGCGAAAAACGGCATCTTCCCTGTGGACGAAGCGGCCAAAGCCTATATGGCGGAGCATTCCTCCCGTTCCTACACCGTATATGAAGCGGACGCGGACGCGGTGTACGACGAAAAATACACCATCGATCTTAGTACCTTAAAGCCTACGGTGGCATTTCCCCATCTGCCGGAAAATACCCATACCATTGATGAGGTAGGAGATATTGCCATAGACCAGGTGGTCATCGGCTCCTGTACCAACGGCAGGCTGGAGGATCTTAAGATCGCCGCCAAGGTGCTGAAGGGACGTCATGTAGCGAAGGGAATGCGCTGCATTGTCATTCCCGCCACCCAGAAGATTTACATGGACGCTATGGAAGAGGGGCTTTTAAAGACCTTTATAGAGGCGGGCGCCGTTGTCAGCACCCCCACCTGCGGTCCCTGCCTGGGAGGATATATGGGCATCTTAGCTGAGGGAGAGCGCTGCGTATCCACCACAAACCGTAACTTTGTAGGACGTATGGGGCATGTAAGCTCCGAAATTTATCTGGCCAGTCCCGCGGTAGCGGCGGCAAGCGCCGTAGCCGGAAAGATCACCGGCCCGGAAGCATTGTAGGAGGAGGAAGCGGACATGAACGCAAAGGGAACTGTTTTTAAATATGGGGACAATGTGGATACGGATGTCATCATCCCCGCGAGATACTTAAACACCTCCGTTCCGGCAGAGCTGGCTGCGCACTGCATGGAGGACATTGACAAAGACTTTGTGAAAAAAGTAAAGAAGGGGGATATTATCGTGGCCAACAAGAACTTTGGCTGCGGTTCTTCCAGAGAACATGCCCCCATTGCCATTAAAGCGGCGGGAGTAAGCTGCGTCATCGCGGAAACCTTCGCCCGCATCTTTTACCGCAACGCCATCAATATCGGCCTGCCTATTATCGAGTGCCCGGAAGCAGCGGAAAGCATCCAGGCGGGAGATGAAGTGGAAGTGGACTTTGATTCCGGCATCATCACCGATATTACCAGGGGAACCACTTTTAAAGGGCAGGCATTTCCTCCCTTTATGCAGAAGATCATTGCGGCGGAGGGTCTGATTAATTACATTAACAACAAGTAACTGCCAAAGGAGCGGGACAACGTGATACACAATACAAAAACCGGCATGAAAAGCTATGAGATCGACATGTGCAACGGCCCTTTGTTTGGGAAACTCCTGCTGTTTACCCTGCCCCTGATGATCTCCGGTATCCTGCAGCTGTTGTTTAATGCTGCCGACATGATCGTGGTAGGAAGATGGGTGGGCAGTGACGCCCTGGCGGCAGTGGGCTCTAACGGCCCTCTGATCAATCTGCTGGTGAATGTCTTTCTGGGGCTTTCCGTGGGTACCAATGTCATGATCGCCAGATTTTATGGCTCCGGACAAAAAAGGGAACTTTCGGAAATGGTGCACACCTCTCTGCTGACGGCTTTTATCTGCGGGGTATTTTTGATTTTTCTTGGCTTTTTTGTGGCTCCCGCGGCGCTGAAAGCCATGGGCTCTCCTGATGAGGTGCTGCCCCAGTCCGTATTGTATCTGCGTATTTATTTCTTTTCCATGCCTGCCATGATGCTTTACAATTTCGGTTCGGCTATCTTGCGGGCCGTAGGCGACACCAGGAGACCTCTTTATTATCTCACCGTCGCCGGCGTGATCAATATCATTCTGAACCTGACTTTGGTGGTGGGATTTTCCATGGGAGTAGCGGGAGTTGCCCTGGCTACCACGGTTTCTCAGATCGTTTCCGCGGGGCTGGTCTTAAACTGCCTGATGAATACAAAAGAGGATTACCGGCTGGATATCAAGTCTCTGCGCATTGTGAAAAGCAAGCTGTTTGCCATGGCGAGGATCGGCATTCCCGCAGGGCTGCAGGGGGCGGTTTTTTCTGTGTCCAATATCCTGATCCAGTCCTCCATCAATTCCTTTGGCGCAACAGCCATGGCCGCCAATTCCGCTGCCAGCAATCTGGAGGGATTTGTGTACACCTCCATGAATACCCTGCAGCAGACTTCCGTGAGCTTTGTGAGCCAGAATTACGGGGCCAGGCAGTATAAGCGCATTGGACTGATCTCGCTGCAGTGCGTGGGTATGGTGACGGTCATCGGCCTTGTGATGGGGAACGGGATGTACCTGGCGGGCTCCCTGCTGCTGCGCTTGTATTCCAAAGAGGACGCCGTGATCACCATGGGACTGCAGAGAATAGCCTATGTGTGCTGTTTTTATTTTTTATGTGGTGTCATGGATACGCTGGTGGGCTGCATCAGAGGGATCGGCTACTCCGTACTGCCCATGCTGGTGTCCTTAAGCGGGGCCTGTCTGTTCCGTATCATCTGGATCTATACCGTATTTCAAGAACATCGTTCCTTAGATACCCTCTATATTTCCTATCCCATTTCCTGGGTGTTGACCGTCATGGTGCACCTGGCCTGTTTTCTGTTTTTGTATGCCCGTTTGAGAAAGAAAGCTTGAAACATACGTTCGATTGTGGTATGCTGTTAAAAACGGAAAGGATATAAGGAATATGATTGCGTATGTAAAGGGCGAGATCGCGGAGCTGACGGAAGAGAATGTGGTGATAGAGGTTTCCGGGGTAGGCTTCAATGTGAATATTTCCGGCAGGGTGGCACAGAGTCTGCCGGGCGTGGGAGAGCAGGTAAAGCTCTATACCTACACCCTGGTCAGGGAGGATGCCTTTTCCCTGTACGGCTTTTTAAACCGAAGCGATTTGGAGCTGTTCAAAAAATGCATTTCGGTCAGCGGGATCGGGCCAAAGGGTGCCCTGGCGATCCTTTCGGCCATGGACGGGGACAGCCTGCGCTACGCAATCCTGTCAGGAGACGCCAAGGCCATCTCCAAGGCCCAGGGTATTGGGGCCAGAACGGCGGAAAGGCTGATCCTGGAGCTGAAAGATAAGGTATCCTATGATGATACGATGATCGACATGGAGGTAGAACGGGGAAGCAGAGGTACCCTGACGCCTGCGGAAGGCGTCTTAAAGGAAGCGGTGGAAGCCCTGACCGCGCTGGGTTATGGACAGACCGAGAGCCTGCGGGCGGTAAAGGCCGTTCCAAACGCGGAGAAGCTGGACAGCTCGGCTATTTTAAAAGCGGCTCTGAAGAACTTATTTTAAAGGATAAACACAATGGCGAGAACGATAGAAACCAATGTAACGGAAGAGGACAGCAGGATAGAGGGAAGTCTGCGGCCCAAGTATCTCTCCGACTATATCGGACAGGAGAAGATCAAGGCCAATCTGCGCATATACATAGAGGCGGCAAAGCAGAGAGGAGACGCGCTGGATCATGCGCTTTTCTACGGACCTCCGGGGCTGGGCAAGACCACGTTGGCGGGCATTATTGCCAATGAGATGGGCGTGAACATGAAGATCACCAGCGGTCCGGCCATTGAGAAGCCCGGAGAGATCGCTGCCATTTTGAACAATCTGAACGAAGGGGATATTTTATTTGTGGATGAGATCCACAGGCTCAACAGGCAGGTGGAGGAAGTGCTCTATCCGGCCATGGAGGACTTTGCCATAGATATTATGATCGGGAAAGGTTCTTCGGCCCGCAGCGTTCGCCTGGAACTTCCGAAGTTTACGCTGGTGGGAGCTACCACAAGGGCGGGGATGCTGACCGCTCCCTTGAGGGACAGATTCGGCATGATCCACCGTCTGGAGTTCTATACGATCGCGGAGCTGCAGCAGATCATCAAGCATTCCGCCCGCATTCTGGAGGTGGATATTGACGAGGGAGGCGCCTTGGAGCTGGCGAGAAGAAGCAGGGGAACGCCCAGGCTGGCTAACCGGATCTTAAAGAGAGTACGGGATTTTGCCCAGGTAAAGTACGACGGTGCCATTACGGAAGAGATAGCTAGAACAGCGCTGGATTTAATGGATGTGGACAAAATGGGGCTGGATCATATCGACCGCAATATGCTTTCCACCGTAATCCTGAAGTTTCAGGGCGGGCCGGTGGGCTTAGATACGCTGGCGGCGGCTATCGGCGAGGACGCCGGCACCATTGAGGACGTGTACGAGCCTTTTCTGATTCAGAACGGCCTTTTGAACCGTACTCCCCGGGGAAGGGTAGCGACTCCGGCCGCTTACAGGCATATGGGCTATCCGTTACCGGAAACCAGGGAATGAGTTCCTGGCGGGGAAGGAAAGGCTGAAAAACTGCTTGCCACTCCCACGCCGATGTTATATAATACCTTCAAGACGATAAAAGGGGGAAGCTTATGTCTTCTAAAACGGATACTGAGGTAATCATCGGCGGAAAGATATTTACCTTGAGCGGATATGAAAGTGAAGAATATCTACAGAAAGTGGCTTCTTATATCAACAATAAGATGGACGAGTACGGCAAACTGGACGCTTTCAGGCGGCAGCCTTATGAAACCCAGTCAGTGCTGCTGCAGTTAAATATTGCGGACGACTACTTTAAATCCAAAAAACAGATCGAGCTTTTGGAGGAAGAGCTGCAGAACAAGGAAAAGGAGCTCTACGACTTAAAGCATGAGTTGATAGCTTCCCAGATCAAGCAGGAATCCACGGAAAAGACCGTGAAAGAGCAGCAGGCTGAGCTGAACGAAAATGCCAAGAAGATCGTACGTTTGGAAACGGAGTTAAAGGAGCATAAAAAATAGAAAGGGCGCTGTCCGGTCTGCGGGCAGCGTTGTTTGCTTTATGGGAAAGAAATTACCGGAGCTTTTGGCACCGGCGGGAAATTACGAAGGTTTTCTGGGGGCGGTCGCCGCCGGAGCGGACGCGGTTTATCTGGCCGGCACAAAATATGGAGCAAGGGCCTATGCGGATAATTTTACGGAGGAAGAGGTCTGCAGGGCTGTTTCTTATGCCCATGTATTCGGGAAAAAAGTATACCTGACGGTCAATACCCTGCTAAAGGATCAGGAGCTGGAGGAACTGCCGGCCTATTTAAAGCCCTGTGCAGCAGCCGGGCTGGACGGAGTGATCGTGCAGGATCTGGGGGCACTGCTCCTGATCAGGGAAGCTTTCCCGGAACTGCCCCTTCACGCCAGCACCCAGATGAGCCTGACAGGGGCCGCGGGAGCCGGAATGCTGAAACGGATGGGGGTATCCCGCATTGTGCCCGCGAGAGAACTGTCCTTAGCGGAGATTTCAGAAATCAAAGAGCGGACGGGGCTGGAAATAGAGACTTTTATTCACGGAGCCATGTGCTATTCCTATTCCGGCCAGTGCCTTTTCAGCAGTCTCTTAGGCGGCAGAAGCGGAAACAGGGGACGCTGTGCCCAGCCCTGCAGGCTGCCCTACCGTATTGGAGAAGACGGAAAAGAATGCTATCCCTTAAGCTTAAAGGACATGTGTACCATAGATATTCTACCGGCATTGATCGAAGCCGGGATCGACTCCTTTAAGATAGAGGGCAGGATGAAAAAACCGGAATATGCGGCGGGAGTGACGGCTGTGTATAGGAAATATCTGGATCTTTTTGCCCAAAAGGGAAAAGAGGGTTACAGCGTAAGCGGGGAGGACAAGCAAATACTGGCTTCTCTCTATATCCGTTCGGGTATACAGGAAGGCTACTACTTCAAACAGAACGGCCGGGAGATGGTGACACTTACTTCTCCTTCCTACAACGGCAGCGACGAAAGGATACTGGAAGAGATCCGCCGTCAGTACCTGGAAACGCCGCTTAAAAAGAAAATCAAAATGCAGGCCGGATTTACGGCAGGGGAAAGGGCGTGGCTGGCGCTTCAGGCGGAGGATCTAAACGGCCGGATACACAGTGTCCGGACAGAAGGAATTTTGACGCAGGAGGCCCGCAGCCATCCGGTTTCGGCTGAAAATATCAAAACGGCTCTGTTAAAGCTGGGAAATACTCCTTTTTCGGCAAAGGCAGAGGATCTGGAATTGTATCTGGCCGGGGATGTTTTCTATCCCTTAAAGGCCTTAAATGAGCTGCGGCGGCGGGGGATTCAGGCCCTTTTAGATTCCTTTTCGGAAAGATCTCCGGCTTTCAAACGGACAGAAGTCTGCCAAAATGCTGAAAATACCCAACAGCCGGCTCTATATCCGGCAGAAGGAGAGGAACGCGACCGTAAGCATGGAGTGAGAGTCCTGGTCAGCAGCATGGAGCAGTTTGAGGCTCTGGCCGGTTCCGGACTACGGCCGGATATTCTCTATCTGGAGGAGAAACTGGTCGATACAGAAGAAAAGCTGGAGGAAATTCAAAGGCGCCGAGATATGACCGGCGGGGATTATCGGATATATCTGGCCCTGCCCTATGTGACAAGGAGCAGGGATCTTGCGGATTGGGAGAGAAAAAAGTCTCTGCTTGAAAAGGTGGACGGCGTTTTAGCCAGAAATCTGGAAACCTGTGCCTGGCTGCGGGAAACCGCCTATACCGGCCCTGTTTCCCTGGACGCGGGACTGAATTGCTTTAACCAGAAAACCTTTGACTTCTGGGCAGAAAGAGCGGAAAGTATCTGTCTTTCCTACGAACTCAACGGAAGAGAAAGGAGAGCGCTGCTTTCCGGCGGGGAGCCTGGGAGGAGAAAGGCTGTATTGGAGGAAGTGGTCTACGGCCGGCTGCCTCTGATGGTAACGGCAAACTGCGTGGCCCTGACAAAGGGAAACTGTAGAAAGGAAGCTACGACGAAAGAAGGCGGATCGGGCGGTACGCTGTATCTGAAAGACCGCATGAACAAGACCTTCCCTGTGGTAAGCAGCTGCGGTCACTGCTTCAACATATTGTACAATTCCCTTCCCCTGTCTTTGCATGAGAAAGTGGCAGGAGGGGAAATGTCAGGCGATATACGCCTTGCCTTTACTGTGGAAAGCAAAAGAGAAACGGAAGAGGTACTGCGCTTTTTTGCCGGACTGCTGCGGGGAGAGCGGCCTTCGATCCCCTATAGGGAATATACCAGGGGACACGAAAAGAGAGGAGTGGAATAAACCATGAGGGAATATCTGGTGGAGTTATCCAAATATATCATTACGTTTACAGTGGCACTCTATGCCCTGGAAAGCTTCCTGATATTCCGGCTCCATGATAAAAAGCGGCAGAGTATCTCCTACGGAGTGCAGACCGGCCTGATCTTTCTCACCCAGTTCTTTTGTTTTATGACGCTGTACTGTAAAAGCGGTGACAAAAGATATTTGTTTTTCTATCTATTCCTGCAGGTCTTTTTCCTGACAGTATTGTGCTTGACGCCTCTGATCTACCCTTCTATAAACAGACTGCTCTTACATAATATGTGTATGCTTTTGGGATTGGGATTTGTGATCTTAGGGCGGCTGTCTCCTGACAGGGCGATACGGCAGTTTTGCATCGCGGCGGCGGTATTTCTGGCCGGGCTCTTTTGGCCGGCGCTGTTTAGAAAACTCAATTTACCGCATCAGACGTACTATCTGTTCTACGCGGTATCGGGAATCGCGGTTTTAAGCGTGGTTCTGCTGGTGGGAAAGCTGACAAGAGGCTCCAAGCTGTCCCTGTCTTTTCTGCACGTTACTTTTCAACCCTCGGAGGCGGTAAAGCTGCTTTTTATCATCTTTTTGGCGGCGGCGCTCTGCCAGGACGTGTCATTTAAAAGAGTGGAGATTGTCACACTGCTGGCGGCTCTTCATGTGGCAGTGCTGGCTATTTCGAAAGATTTGGGCAGTGCCCTGATCTTCTTTGTGGGATTTGTTTTTTTGGTCTTTTTGGCTACCGGAAGTTATCTGTATCTGGGGCTGGGGACGCTGGGCGGCTGTATCAGCGCCGTGTGCGCCTACTTTTTGTTTCCCCATGTGAGAGTAAGGGTGCTGGCTTTTTTGAAACCCTTTACCTATATTGACAACCAAAGCTACCAGATCACGCAGTCCATGTTTGCTTTAGGAAACGGAAGCTGGTTCGGCACCGGGCTCTTAAACGGCCGGCCGGAGGATATTCCGGACGTTATCACGGATTTTATTTTCTCAGCCATTTGTGAGGAGCTGGGCGTCATAAGCGGCGTCTGCCTGATACTTATCTGCTTAAACTGTTTCGTGTGCATGATGCGGATGGGCATGGGATTAAAGGATTCCTTTGGACGCCTGACAGTCATGGGATTTGGCGTCATTTATATCTTCCAGGTCTTTTTAACTATCGGAGGCGGTATTAAGTTCATTCCGCTGACCGGCGTCACGCTGCCCTTTGTCAGTTACGGCGGCAGCTCGATACTGGCCAGTATCACGATGTTCATGCTGATACAGAGTATTTGGATCAAGGAACGGGAAGGAGGCAGTACCCGTGGCGGAAAACAAAAAACAGCCGTACAAAAAAAGAAAAAACCGTAATATCATTGCGGTGACGGGCTTTTTCGCCCTTCTCTTTGTGGGCATGATAGGGTATCTGGTCTGGTTTGTGGCCCTAAATGAGAAAACGCTCATCAACAACAGCTACAACTCCAGGCAGAAGCTGCTGGCTTCCCAGAACGTGCGGGGAAGTATTTACGCGGCGGACGGAACGGTGCTGGCTTATACGGATGTCGGGGAGGATGGCACGGAAGCCAGAGTATATCCTTATGGGGAGACCTTTGCCCATGTGATCGGATATTCTACATACGGAAGGAGCGGCGTGGAGGAACAGGCTAACTATTACCTGCTGCATACCAACGCGCCTTTAGCGCTGCGGGTTATAAACGGCAGAACCGGTACCAAGAATCCGGCGGACGACGTTTATACCACGCTGGATGTCGGTCTGCAGGAGGCGGCCCGAAAAGCCATGCGCGGCCGCAGCGGAGCCGTGATCGTCACGGAAGTGGATACCGGCAGGATACTGGCTATGGTATCTCTGCCCGATTATGATCCCAACCGGATAGAAGAGCTCTGGCCGCGTCTTATGGAGGATGAGGAATCAGGTACTCTGGTCAACAGGGCCACACAGGGACTCTATCCTCCGGGCTCCACCTTCAAGATACTGACCGCACTGGAATATATCCGGGAGAATCCGGAAACCTGGCAGGAATATACTTATGACTGCGGCGGTGCCTATGAAGAGGGCGGAAGCAGGATCAACTGTTACCACGGTTCCCGCCATGGAGAGATTGATTTTGAGGAAGCTTTTTCCCGCTCCTGCAACGCGGCCTTTGCCCATATCGGCTCCGGCCTGGATCGGGAAAGCTTTGCGGCTACTTTAGACGCGGCGTTTTTTAACAATACGCTGCCGGTTGCCTTTCCCTATTCCCAGGGCAGTGTGGCGCCTTTAGAAACCCTTTCCGCGGACGAAATGCTCCAGACGGCTATAGGACAGGGCAAAACCCAGATGTCCCCGATGCAGCTGAATATGATCACGGCAGCCGCGGCAAACGGGGGAATCTGTTATACGCCCTATGTGGTAGACCGGGTAGTGAATTGCGAGGGGACTGTGATCCGGCAGTTTAAGCCCTCTGTCTGCGGCAGGGTCATGAGCGAAGAGGAAAGCGCCATTTTAAGGGATTTGATGCAAAAAGTAGTGGAGGAAGGCACCGGAAGGGGGCTGTCCGGCCTGTCTTATACGGTGGGAGGAAAAACGGGTTCCGCGGAATACGGTAAAGTCAAAGGAGACAGCCATGCCTGGTTTACAGGCTTTGCTCCCGTGGAAGATCCTGAGATCTGTGTTACGGTGATCCTGGAGGGTGCGGGAAGCGGCAGTGAATATGCGGTTCCCGTGGCCAGGGTGGTATTTGACGCCTATTTCGAGTAATAAAAACAGTTGCGCAGGTTGTCTGATTGGACTATACTGAAGATAGGTCAATGGAATTGGCACACCATGTCGGGAGGTATTGCAATGATAGAAGCGACCAGCTGCGGCGGTGTGGTTATTTTTCGGGGAAAGATTCTTCTTTTGTATAAGAATGTCAAGAACAAATACGAAGGATGGGTATTGCCCAAGGGTACGGTGGAAGAGGGAGAAGCGTTCCGGGAAACGGCTCTGCGGGAGGTCTTGGAGGAAACGGGAGCCCGCGCCAGCGTGATGAAATACATCGGAAAGAGTGAATATACTTTCAATGTGCCGGAGGATGTAGTCGAAAAAGAAGTGCACTGGTATTTGATGATGGCGGACAGCTATTACAGTAAACCCCAGCGTGAGGAATATTTCGTGGATTCCGGGTTTTACAAATATCATGAGGCCTATCATCTGTTAAAATTTTCCAATGAAAAGCAGATACTGGAAAAAGGATATGAAGAGTATCTGACAATGAGAAAGAACAATCTCTGGGGGATAAAAGACGTCAATAGATCGCGGTGATCTGCAGGTCGCCGCGTTCCATTAGATCCAGAAGCTCGATCTTGTCTTCGGATGCGTTTCTGCGCAGGATGGGCCGCGACATATGAAGCTGGTTGATCAAAAAGATCTCCCACATGGAATCGTCGCTTAATTTTACGGTCATGCCTATTTGGGAATCCGCGATACGCGTCATGACAGGATGCAGGATGGAATAGTCATACTGCATCATACCGCTGGCTTCAAAGCGCTCTAAGACCTGCAGGGGCATCAGAGTGGGACGGTAGGTTCTGGGAGAGGTCATCGCTTCATAAGCGTCTATAATGGCAATGTGCCTCGCGTAAAAGTCGATCTGCTCCATTTTCAGATGAGAAGGATAGCCCTGTCCGTCGCAGCGTTCATGATGCATTAGAATACTTTTAAAAATGGCGGGGCTTAGGTTGGTCTGGTCCTTGACAATATCGTAGCCCAGAATAGGATGTGTCTTGATACGGGCAAACTCCACATCGGTCAGCTTTCCCGGTTTCCAGAGCAGGTCGTTGGGCAGCTTCAATTTGCCGATGTCATAAAAATAGGCGCAGAGAATGAGGGCGTTTTTTTCTTCCTCTTTCATGCCCAGCCAGTTCGCGAAGACGCCGGCGATCAAAGCGGAGTTCAGACAGTGGGCATGAGTCATTTCGTCCTCACTGGCAAGCATCAGGTATAAATAGTCCAAAAGCGTCCTGCCAAAGGTAATGGAGTCTGTCAAGGCGTGATAAATTTCCAGCAGGGATTTGGTGTCCACGGGAGTACCGTTTTCCACCAGAGCGTTCATCATGCTTTTATAATACGGAAAAAGATTCTGATAAGAGCTTACAAACTGTTTATAGCCGTCAGAAAGGCGGACTCTTTCCAGATGTGTGGCTGCGTAGTCGATATCTTCCATGATATTTACCACCATAATATCATGGCGTATCAGACGCGATATAGTGGAATCGTCCACTTTGGTATGAGCAGCGGCGATCAGTTCTCCGTTGCTGCCGTAAATATCCTCAGCCAGCTCCATATTGGGTTCAAGGGCGGCACGTGCAATGGTTTTCATGCGAATTCCTCTGTTATCCTTTGTTCATATAGAAATACGTACATTTTTGATTATAAAAATAATGAAACACAATGTCAACATTTTACTATGGAAAAAGGGTAAATTATGGTATACTGGATACTGAATATAGAATTTATGAGAGAAAGGAGCCGGGTATGGAACTGTATCCGAGATTGTATGTGGGAAAAGACCTGCATGATCCTGATAAAGTGATACATAAACTGAAAAAGCACGCAAAGCTTTTGAACGCTTATGTGATTACCCTGTCCAGAAATCCTGTGGACCAGCTGGACATATATAAGGCCGGCTTTCTTTCCCAAAAGTATTTTCGGCAGAATCCGCCCTATATCATAGGTCTGGCCGCAGGATATGATGAGGCGGTGGATCTGGTGAGGCAGATTACCGAAGAAACCTTTGCCGCGCGAGGTGACTGTGAACTGAAGGAGTACCTGAAATGCTACATGTGATCCTGCAGATCCTGAGTGTGATCGGCATTGTGCTGTTATCCCTGCTCGGCGTTCTGCTTTTGCTTATACTGCTGGTGCTGTTTGTACCTGTCCGCTATAAACTGAAAGGCCATAAGGAGGGTGACGCGCTGTGGCTGCAGGTGAGGGTAACTTATCTGCTGCATCTTCTGTCAGCCCGTGCTGATTATCCGGAGCCGGGAAATCTGACCGTAAAGTTTTGCGGCATTAAACTCTTTGATTCTTCGGCAAAAAAGCCGCCGAAGCAGGAGAAAGGGAAAGAGAAAGAAAACCAGGCAACAGCCCCTCCCCCGAAAGGGCAGGAAAAAGAGCCTGAGCCGTCGGAAGATGAAATCAAGCGGAAGGAAACCGGAATGAAACCGCCGGAAAACGAACCGCAGCCGCCGGAAGATGAAATCAAGCGGCAGGAAACCGGAACTAAGCCATCGGAAAACGAATCTCAGCAGCCAGAGGCAGGATCGAAGCAGCCGGAAGCCGACAGCAGACAGGAACGGACCGAGTCCCAAAAGGAGCCGGAACAACCTGAAAAATCAAAAAAATCCCGCAAATCCCATAGAAAAACGCTGAAAGAGCGGATTCGGGAAATTTTTGAAAAGATAAAGTACACAATCCTTTCCGTTTATGATAAAATAAAAAACGGCCTGCAGAAAGCGGAAGAGCTCAAAGCAACTGTGGTATATTATAAAAATACGCTGGAGGCTCCCCAAAACCGCCGCTTTTTCAAACGGGTGAAAAAACGCGTGTTCCGGATTTTAAAAAGCATCCGTCCTAAGGTGCTGAAGGCAGACCTGCATATAGGAACGGGTTCCCCTGACACAACAGGGTATCTGTGCGCTGTCTACGGTATGCTTTCCCCGCTTTTGGGAAATAATGTGAACCTGGCGGCGGATTTTGAAAATACCGTCTGGGAGGGTCACGTTGATATAAAGGGAAATATCGTTATTTTTACGGTCTTATGGCATGTACTCTGCGTTGTGCTGGATAAACAGCTTAGGACTTTCGTCAAGGAAATGAAAAGGGAGGAAAAATAATGGCGGAAAATCAGTTGAACGGAGTAGTGGAAGCTTTGTTAAAAGGAATGGATACGGTGCTTTCCACCAAAACGGTAGTGGGAGAGGCCACTAAAATAGGAGATACCATCATTCTGCCCCTGGTGGACGTATCTTTCGGCGTAGGGGCCGGAGCGGGTTTAAACGGTGAGAAGCGCTCCCAGAGCGGCGCGGGTGGCATTGGCGGCAAGATGACTCCCAGCGCGGTGCTTGTGATTGGAAAGGACGGCTCCAGCAAACTGGTGAATGTAAGAAATCAGGACGCCGTTACCAAGATTCTGGATATGATCCCCGACGTGATCAATAAATTTACCAGCAAAAAGGAAGATCTGATTCCCGACGAGGAAGCGGTGGACATCGCGTTCCCTGAGGAAAAGTCCGAATAGAAGGGAACCGTTTCCTCCTGTCCGCATATACTGTTATAAGAGCATTTTTCCGGAAACGATATGGATAAGAGGAAATTAATCGGATTGCTGGCCTTTTTTGTAGCCATTGGTATGCTGATCATGCTTTTTCTGCACAATGATTTTGTGGGAATCGTACTGATCGCCATGCTTTTGTTTATCGGGTACAACTGCTATAGCTGCAGCTGACGCAGGTGAGAACAATGATGGATTTGGAAGAAATATTAAAATCGGAAGACGATGAGGCATTGAAAGAATTAAAGACTTTCCTGTTCAAGGAGCATATCCGGCTGGAAAACGAGAAAAAAGAACTGGCGGAGGGAAAGGACAAGCTGTTGAAGGAAAGAAGCCAGTTTCGGACGGAAATGGACATGCTCAATCACCGGATCGTCATGGAAAAGAAACGTCTGAAGGATGACAGCCTTTTCTTTGAGAAAAAAATGGAGATTCTGCAGAACGGCTTCAGGCAGCTGGACGCGGACAGGAACAGGCTGGAAAAGGAAAAAGCCCGCTTCAACCTGGAAAGAGAACTGTGGGAGGGAGAGCAGGGGATGCCCGTCAATATGGAGACGGTGTCCGCCGTTTTGTTCAGGGGCGTCAGCAATCCTCTGGCTTTAAGAAAGCGCTACAAGGATCTGTTAAAGATCTTTCATCCGGACAACCTCTGCGGAGACGCGGAACTGGTGCAGATGATAAACCGGGAATACGAAAAAAGAAAGAAAGCGGAATAGATACGGCCAGACAATAAAAAACACAGTTCGCGGCAAAACCGAAACTGTGTTTTTTAAGTTCTTATGCGTTTTTGATTCTTTAAGCTCTTTCTACGGCACCGGACTTTAAGCAGCGGGTGCAGACATGCATTCTCTTAGAACCGCCGTTTACCTTGCATTTTACGCTTCTGATATTGGAATTCCAGATTCTGTTGGATCTTCTATGAGAATGGCTTACGTTGTTACCGAAATGAACGCCCTTACCACAAATATCACATTTAGCCATCTTGACACCTCCTCGAAAAGCAGCTTCATCACCTTTAGTTTGCGGAGCATTTCCAACAGGAAAAGCTCACAACATTGATATATTAACAGAAAAACTTTTAGAATGCAAGCAAAAACTCAAGTTTTTTCAACTTTTTAAAATTTTTATTTCATTTTTGCAGGAAAGCAGTTATAATATACCATATATGTTATGTCAGTTCCAGTGGAACGGGCAAGAAGGAGGTTTTATGAAAGGTTCTTCCATCAATACCCATATGGGAAATATCATAATTGACAATGATGTTATCGCCCAGTATGCGGGCGGTGTTGCGGTCGAATGCTTCGGCATTGTCGGCATGGCGGGCTATTCTGCCAGAGACGGACTGGCTAAACTGTTAAAAATGGACAGCTTAAAAAGGGGCATTGCGGTTTCCATTAACAATAATAAACTGACGCTGGACTTTCATGTGATCGTGGCATACGGAGTCAGCATTCTGGCGGTATCCGAGAATCTGATCGACAGTGTCAAATATAAGGTGGAAGAGTTCACCGGCATAGAGATCGAAAAAATCAACATCTTTGTGGAAGGTGTAAGAGTAATAGATTAAGGAGGATTTGTTGTGGCTTTCAATACCATAGACGCTAAGATGCTTGCCAAGATGTTCTTAGCCGGCGCTAAAAACCTGGAATCAAAAAAAGAATGGATAAATGAACTGAACGTATTTCCGGTTCCTGACGGGGATACGGGTACCAATATGACGCTGACGATCATGTCCGCGGCTAAGGAACTGATCACTTTGGGAGAGGGGGCGGATATGGAATCCCTCTGCAAGGCGGTTTCCGGCGGTTCCCTGCGGGGAGCGAGAGGTAACTCCGGCGTTATCTTGTCCCAGCTTCTGCGCGGCTTTACCCGCAGCATCAAGAACCTGGAGACCATAGATATTCCCAGCCTGGCAGACGCTTTCGACAAGGCTGTGGAAACGGCGTACAAGGCCGTTATGAAGCCTAAGGAGGGAACCATCCTGACCGTTGCCAGAGGCGCTGCGGAAAAGGCCAGAGAGCTTTGTGACGACGGCGCGGAGGATATGGAAAGCTTTTTAGGCGCCATACTGGAACATGCCCGCTATGTATTAAGCCAGACGCCGGAGCTTTTGCCGGTATTAAAGCAGGCCGGTGTGGTGGATTCCGGCGGCCAGGGACTGGTAGAAGTATTGAGCGGCGCTTATGACGCCTACCTGGGCAAGGAAATAGATTATACTTTCACAGAAGAAGCCGGAACGGGCAATGCGCCCAAGCAGGATGTACAGGCACAGGCCGACATCAAATTTGGTTACTGTACCGAATTTATCATCCTGTTAAGCCGCAATTTCAATATCAAAGCGGAATTGGATTTCAAGGAGTTCTTAGAGTCCATAGGAGACTCTGTCGTATGCGTGACCGACGACAACGTTGTCAAGGTGCACGTACATACGAACGATCCCGGCCTTGCCATTCAGCGGGCGTTAAAGTACGGCGCACTGTCCAATATCAAAATTGACAATATGCGGCTGGAGCATGAGGAAAAGCTCCAGAAAGAAGCGGAAAAATCAAACGGCGCGGCAGAAACAGCAGGAGAAAAGGAAATGGCGGCTCAGGCTATCCCTTCCGAAAAGAAAGCCGCCGGCTTCGTGGCCGTTTCCATTGGGGAGGGCTTGAACGGGATCTTTAAGGGCCTGGGCGTGGACTATATCATCGAAGGCGGCCAGACCATGAACCCCTCCACGGCGGATATGCTGGATGCCATTGAAAAAGTCAACGCGGACACGGTATTTATTCTTCCCAATAACTCCAACGTGATCCTGGCGGCCAATCAGGCGGTGGATCTGGTGAAGGACAAGAAGATCATTGTCGTGCCCACCAAAACCGTACCCCAGGGGATCACCGCGGTGATCAATTACGTGGCCGATCTGTCCCCCGAAGAAAATCTGGAGGCGATGCTGGAAGAGATTGGCAATGTCAAGACAGGAGAGGTGACCTACGCGGTGCGCGATACCCAGATCGACGACAAGGTCATTACCCAGGGCGACTATATGGGAATCGGGGACAAGGGCATCCTGACGAACGGCACCGATTTGGAAGAGGTAACCTTAGGCATGGCGGACGCCATGATAAGTGATGATGTGGAGCTTATCAGTATCTATTACGGCAGCGACGTAAAGGAAGAGGACGCCGAAAAAATGCGCCTTGCCATCGCGGATAAGTATCCGGACTGCGATGTGGAGCTGCAATACGGCGGACAGCCTATCTATTACTATGTGATCTCAGCAGAATAAATTGGGAAAAGGTATGAATTTACAGTCAGAAATTACCACCTTGAAAGGAGTGGGGGAGAAATCCGCCGCTCTTTTTCATAAACTGCATATTTTTACTTTACGGGACCTGCTCTTTTATTTCCCCAGGGACTACGAGACCTTTGAGGCGCCTGTACTTATAAAGGAGGTGCATCCGGGAGAACGCTATACCGTAAGCGGCCTGGTGACCGCCGCTCCGGTGCTGCGTCATGTCCGCAATTTAAAGATATTGACTCTGACGGTCAAAGATGAGAGCGGCGCCATGCAGCTGACATTTTTCAATATGCCCTACCTGAAAAACACTTTGAAGCCGGGTTCCCGCTATCTTTTCAGGGGTATGGTACAGGAAAGGAGCAACCATGCCCTGTTTATAGAGCAGCCCGGTATTTACAAAGAAGCGGATTATCAGAATCTGACGCGGTCCATACAGCCGAAGTACTCCCTGACGAAAGGAATTTCCAACCAGAGCATTTCCAAAGCCGTCAGGCAGGTACTGTCTGAAGAAACCATTCAAAAAGCCCTGGCCGCGGGAGAGATGCTGCCGGAAGAGATCATCCGGAAAGAAAATCTCATGTCCTACAAGGAAGCGCTGGGAGCCATTCACTTTCCGGAAAATGCCCTGCAGCTGGGAGAAGCCAGGAAACGTCTGGTCTTCAATGAATTTTTCTTTTTTATTCTGATGCTGCGGGAGGCAAAGAATACGGCAGGAAAGGAAAAGAACCGCTGCCCCATGATAGAGACGGCCCAGGCAGGCCGTTTCCTGGAAGCCCTGCCTTACAGACTGACTAGGGCGCAGCTTTCCGTCATAAAGGAGATCGGAGAGGACATGACGGGAGAAGGTGTCATGAGCCGTCTGGTACAGGGCGATGTGGGTTCCGGCAAGACGATTGTGGCCCTTTGGGCATTGCTTTTATGCGTTTCCAATGGCTATCAGGGTGCGATGATGGCACCGACGGAGGTGCTGGCCAGACAGCATTTTGAAACAGTCAGGGAACTGACCGGAAAATACGGTCTGCCCTTTAAGCCCGTACTGCTGACCGGTTCCCAGCCCGCGAGGGAAAAGCGTGAGGCCTATGCCGCCATAGCAAGCGGAGAGGTCAATCTGGTGCTGGGCACCCATGCTGTCATTCAGGAAAAGGTACAGTTTGCAAATCTGGCGCTGGTGGTGACGGACGAGCAGCACAGGTTCGGTGTCAGACAGCGGGAAATGTTGAAAGAAAAAGGCATTCTGCCCCATGTCCTGGTGATGAGCGCCACCCCCATTCCCAGGACACTGGCCATTATTCTGTACGGGGATCTGAGTATTTCCGTGATAGACGAACTGCCAGAAAACAGAAAGCCTGTCAAAAACTGCGTGGTAGGCCCCGCCTATAGAGCCACTGCCTATGCCTTTATGGCCAAAGAGATCGCCGCGGGCAGGCAGGTGTACTGTATCTGTCCCATAGTGGAGGAGGGCGGAAGCGAAGACCTGGAAAACGTGGAGGATTATACGGAAAAATTAAGGGCGGCGCTGCCGCCTTCGGTGAGGATAGCCAGTCTGCACGGACGGATGCGTCCCAGTGACAAAAACCGCATCATGGAGGATTTCGCGGCAGGGTATACGGATGTGCTGGTTTCCACTACCGTGATTGAGGTGGGGATCAACGTGCCGAATGCCACGGTCATGCTGGTGGAAAACGCGGAACGCTTCGGCCTGGCCCAGCTGCATCAGCTCAGAGGCCGCGTGGGCCGGGGGGACGCTCAGAGCTATTGTATTTTTATCAATACGCATGAGACCAAGGAAACGCAGAAGAGGTTGGATATTCTGAACCATTCCAACGACGGCTTTTATATTGCTTCCCAGGACCTGCAGTTAAGGGGCCCCGGTGATCTGGGCGGGATCCGCCAGAGCGGGGATATGCAGTTTAAATTAGGGGATATTTACCGGGACACGGCCATATTAAAACAGGCGGCGGACGCCGTTGAGGACTACGGAGAGACCATGCGGGAACGGGGCATGCTGCCGCGTTATGAGGAGCTTGTAAAAGAAGGAATACTGAATACTGTTGACTTTACTTCCATCTGACAGTAAAATAGTCATGTAAATTCACGAAAGGAAGCTGATGGTTATGAGTAAGATAGCGATAGTTACTGATTCTAACAGTGGTATCACCCAGAATCAGGCATCGGAATACGGGGTGTCCGTTCTGCCCATGCCTTTTATGATCAACGAAAAAACTTATTTTGAGGATATTGACCTGACGCAGGAGGAGTTCTACCGTATGCTGGCAGGAGGAGACGATATCGGCACCAGCCAGCCGTCTCCGGAAGCCGTCATGGAGCTTTGGCGCCAGCTGCTCAAAGAGCACGAGGAAATCGTACATATTCCCATGAGCAGCGGTCTTTCCGGCTCCTGTCAGAGTGCCATGGTCTTAGCTTCGGAGCCGGAATTTGAGGGAAAGGTCCATGTGGTCAACAACCAGCGGATCTCCGTCACCCAGAGGCAATCCGTTCTGGACGCGAAGCTTTTGGTCTCCAAGGGATTAAACGGCGCGCAGATCAAGGATTTTCTGGAAAAGGATAAATTTAACAGCAGTATCTATATTATGCTGGATACGCTTTACTACTTGAAAAAAGGCGGACGGATCACGCCGGCAGCGGCAGCGCTGGGCACCATTCTGAAGCTGAAGCCCGTATTGCAGATACAGGGAGAAAAGCTGGACGCCTTTGCCAAGGCCAGGACCACGAATCAGGGGAAGCTGATCATGATCAACGCCATTAAAAACGACATTATCAACCGGTTTGGGGGCATGACGGAGGAAAAGGGCGTGTGGCTGGAGATTGCCCACAGCCACAACGACGAAGCCGCAAAAGTATTGAAGGAGGAGCTTCTGGAAGTGTTCCCCGGTTACGACGTGCACATAGATCCTCTTTCCTTAAGCGTGGCCTGCCATATCGGTCCCGGGGCGCTGGCCATTGCCTGCTGTAAGAAGATTCAGGTTTGACAGCTATAAATTACTATAAATTGTATATTTTCTTTGCACACACACTAAATCTATGGTATAATAATTCTATTAATGCAGAATTTCTGCCGATTTTATCGGCAGATTATACCAAAGATTTTTTTGTATACAGAACTTTTGAATCTGGAGATGGATATGGCAAGATCGAACACTTACGGCGCTTCCAGCATTACGGTACTGGAAGGGCTTGAGGCCGTCAGAAAACGTCCCGGTATGTATATCGGCAGCGTTTCCACAAAGGGCCTGAATCATTTGATCTATGAGATCGTGGACAATGCGGTGGATGAACATCTGGCCGGTTTCTGTGATACCATTACGGTCACACTGGAGGCGGACGGCTCCGCCACGGTGGAAGACAACGGCAGGGGTATCCCGGTGGGCATGCATGAAAAAGGAGTCAGCGCGGAACGTCTGGTCTTTACCACCCTGCATGCAGGCGGCAAATTTGACAACAGCGCTTATAAGACCAGCGGCGGTCTTCACGGTGTGGGCTCCTCGGTGGTAAATGCTCTTTCCAACAGATTGACCGTTACGGTCAAGGATGGCAGCAAGATCTATCAGGACCAATATGAAAAGGGAATCCCCGTGGTGGATTTGACGGACGGGCTGCTTCCCGTCATCGGCAGAACCAAGGAAACGGGTACCACCATAAATTTTCTGCCGGACGACACCATTTTTGACAGAACCCGGTTTAAGGAGGATGAGGTCAAGAGCCGTCTGCACGAGACCGCATACTTAAATCCGGCCCTGACCATCCTTTTTCATGACCTGCGCAAAGAAGAGCCTGAGCACATCACCTATCATGAGCCTGACGGTATTACCGGCTTTATCAAGGACATGAACAAGAGCAAGGAATGTGTGCACGAGGATGTGGTATATTTTTCGGGAGAGAGCGAGGGCATCTCGGTGGAAGTGGCTTTCCAGTACGTGAATGAATTTCACGAGGAAGTGCTGGGATTCTGCAACAACATCTACAATGCCGAGGGCGGTACGCATCTGACGGGCTTTAAGAGCGCCTTTACCAATGTGATCAACTCCTATGCGAGAGAACTGGGGATCTTAAAGGAAAAGGACATCAATTTTACGGGTGCCGATGTGCGGAACGGTATGACGGCGGTCATTTCCCTGAAGCATCCGGATCCCCGTTTTGAGGGCCAGACCAAGACCAAACTGGACAATCAGGACGCGGCCAAAGTCGTCAGCAAGGTGACCAGTGAAGAAGTGGTGCGCTTTTTTGACCGGAATCTGGAAACCCTCAAAAATGTGATCTCCTGTGCGGAAAAAGCGGCCAAGATCCGCAAGACCGAAGAAAAAGCCAAGACCAATCTGCTCACAAAGCAGAAATTTTCTTTTGACAGTAACGGCAAGCTGGCAAACTGCGAATCCAGGGATGCTTCCAAATGCGAGATCTTCATCGTGGAGGGAGATTCCGCGGGCGGCAGTGCCAAAATGGCAAGGAACCGCATGTATCAGGCCATTTTGCCCATTCGGGGAAAAATACTGAACGTGGAAAAGGCCAGCATCGACAAAGTGCTTGCCAACGCGGAGATTAAAACCATGATCAACGCCTTTGGCTGCGGCTTTTCGGAGGGTTACGGAAATGATTTCGACATCAGCAGACTGCGCTATGACAAGATCATCATTATGGCCGACGCGGATGTGGACGGCGCGCATATCAGCACGTTGCTTTTGACTTTATTTTACCGTTTTATGCCGGAACTGATCTACGAGGGACATATTTACCAGGCCATGCCGCCTCTTTATAAGGCTATGCCGTCTAAGGGAAATGAGGAATATCTCTACGACGACAAGGCCCTGGAAAAGTATCGCAAGAGCCATAAAACCCCTTTTACGCTGCAGAGATACAAGGGCTTAGGAGAAATGGATGCTTCCCAGCTGTGGGAGACCACCTTAAATCCGGAAACCAGGCTCCTGAAAAAAATAGAGATCGAAGACGCCAGAATGGCCTCCGAGATTACTGGCCTTTTGATGGGAACGGATGTACCGCCCAGAAAAGCCTTTATTCATGAACATGCAAACGACGCGGAGCTGGATATATAGCGGACAGCTTTTCAGACTGACAGGTCAGACTGAAAATGAGTCAAAATGCGGAAGGTAAGAAACGAAATGGACGACAACAGAATCATACGGACGGAATATTCCGATTTAATGCAGAAATCCTTTATTGATTACGCCATGAGCGTCATTGTGGCAAGGGCGCTGCCGGATGTACGGGACGGGTTAAAGCCTGTGCAGCGGCGGACTCTTTACGATATGAGCGAACTGGGGATACGCTATGACAAGCCTTACCGCAAAAGCGCCCGTATCGTAGGAGATACCATGGGTAAATACCATCCCCACGGAGACAGCTCCATCTACGAGGCTTTGGTGGTAATGGCCCAGGATTTCAAAAAGGGCCTGCCCCTCATTGACGGCCACGGCAATTTCGGCAATATCGAAGGGGACGGCGCCGCGGCCATGCGTTATACGGAAGCCAGGCTGCAGAAGATCACCCAGGAGGCTTTTTTAGCCGATCTGGACAAGGATGTGGTGGATTTTGTCCCCAATTTTGACGAAACGGAAAAGGAACCCTCCGTTCTGCCTGTGAAGATCCCCAATCTGCTCATCAACGGCTCCGAGGGCATCGCGGTGGGTATGGCTACCAGCATCCCTCCCCACAATCTGGGGGAAGTGATCGATGCCATGAAAGCCTATATGAAGGACAATGCCATCTCTACCAGGGAGTTGATGCGTTACCTGAAGGGCCCCGATTTTCCCACAGGGGGCATTGTGATCAACAAGGACGAGCTGGAGGAGATCTATGAGACCGGCGTGGGCAAGGTGAAGCTGCGGGGCAGAGTGGAGGTGGAGAAAGCCAAGGGCGGCAAACTGAACCTGGTGATCACCGAGATTCCCTATCCCATGATAGGCGCCAATATCGCCAAGTTCCTTTCGGACGTGGCGGCCCTTTCCGAGAGCAAAAAGACCGCAGACATCCTGGATATTTCCAACCAATCCTCCAAGGAGGGAATCCGTATCGTCATAGAGCTCCGCAAGGATACGGATGTGGACAATTTTATCAATATGCTCTACAAAAAAACCCGTCTGGAGGATACTTTCGGCGTCAATATGCTGGCTATTTCAGAGGGAAAGCCGGAGATCATGGGGCTTAAGCAGATCTTAAAGGCAAATGTGGATTTCCAGTTCGCGATAGCCACCCGTAAATATACGACGCTGCTGCAGAAAGAAACCGAAAAGCGGGAGGTGCAGGAGGGCCTGATCAAGGCCTGCAATGTTATCGACCTGATCATTGAAGTGCTGAGAGGCTCCAAAGACAGGAGCATGGCCAAAGCCTGCCTGGTGGAGGGGAAAACGGACGGGATCCGTTTTAAATCCAAAGAGTCCAGGATCATGGCGGCGCAGCTGCAGTTCTCCGACCGGCAGGCGGATGCCATTCTGGATATGCGTTTATACAAGCTGATCGGACTGGAAATAGAAGCCCTGATCAACGCCCACGAGGAAACCATGGCCAATATTTACCGCTATGAGGATATTCTGGCAAGAAAGGATTCCATGGCCCAGGTCATTATCAATGAACTGGAGGCCTTTCGGAAAGAATACGCCCGCCCCAGGAAAACGGCCATTGAAAATATCGGCGAGGCCGTATATGAGGAAAAGAAGCCCGAAGAAATGGAAGTGGTCTTCCTAATGGATCGCTTCGGCTATGCCAAGACAGTGGATACGGTCACCTACGAGCGCAACAAAGAGGCGGCGGACGCAGAAAACAAATACGTCGTCAAATGCAAAAATACGGGAAAGATATGTCTCTTTACCAATATCGGACAGCTGCATACGTTAAAGGTCTCCGATCTGCCCTTCGGAAAATTCCGGGACAAGGGGATCCCGGTTGACAATGTGAGCAACTACAGCTCCGCCAAGGAAGAAATCCGCTGCGTAGCCAGCCAGACGGAGTTGAATCTTTACCGTATCTTGTTTGTTACCCGGAAGTCCATGATGAAAGTAGTGGACGGCGGAGAATTTGATGTGAGCAAGCGGACCGTAGCCTCCACAAAGCTGGGGGAGGGGGACGAGATCTTGAGCGTGGCTATCTTAAAGGAGCAGCGCAATATCGTCCTGCAGTCCAAAGAAGGATATTTCCTGAGATTTCCCATTGAGGAGATACCGGAAAAGAAAAAAGCGGCCATTGGCGTCAGGGGGATGCATCTGGGAGAGAAAGACGAGCTGGAAGCCGTTTACTACACCCAGAACGCGGTGGAGAGCACCGTGGAGTACAAGAGCAAAACTCTTTCCTTAAACAGCGTTAAACTGGGAAAACGGGACGGCAAAGGCGTAAAAGTGAGAGGATAGACCATGAGAGTGATCGCAGGATCGGCCCGCAGTCTTCCCTTGAAGACGCCTGTGGGCATGGATACCAGGCCCACTACCGACAGGATCAAAGAAACACTGTTCAATATGCTGCAGCCCTATACGCCGGGAAGTGTTTTTTTGGACATTTTCAGCGGCAGCGGAGGGATCGGTATCGAGGCATTGAGCCGGGGAGCGACAAAGGCATATTTTATTGAAAACGCCACGCCGGCTGTTGCCTGTATACAACAGAATCTGCAGTTTACGGGCTTTACTGACCGGGCGGTGGTCTTAAAGCAGGACGCGGCCTCTGCGCTCTTTGGCATTCACGAAACAGAAGCAGACATCGTGTTTATGGATCCGCCCTACAGACAGGGACTGGAAACCAAAGTGCTGCAAGTCCTGCGGGACTGCACCTATATTACGGATCGGACCATACTGATCGTGGAAGCGGACATGGGAACGGATTTTTCCTATGTAGGCGAGCTGGGATATTCTGTGGAAAAAGAAAAGAAATATAAAACCAACAAACATGTTTTTCTGAGAAAAACTTTTCACGGGCAAATGGAGGAAGAAGCATGAAAAGGGCAATATATCCCGGCAGTTTCGATCCGGTCACTTACGGGCACCTGGATGTCATCAGACGTGCCGCGTCGGTTTTTGATGAACTAATTGTAAGTATTCTGAACAATAAAGAAAAGAAGCCGTTGTTTTCTTTGGAAGAACGTGTTAAGATATTAGAGAAAGCAACTGCGGATATACCCAATGTCAAGGTGGATTCTTTCAGCGGCCTTTTGATCGATTACGCTGCCGAAAAAAATATCCATGTGGCCATAAGGGGGCTGCGCGCCATCACGGATTTTGAATATGAGCTCCAGATTGCGCAGACCAACCGGGTATTGTCCAAAGAGGATCTGGATACCATGTTTTTTACCACCAGTCTGGAATATTCCTACCTCAGCTCCTCCAGCGTCAAGGAGATTGCTTCTTTCGGAGGGGATATTTCCATGTGCGTACCCGATTTTGTGGCGGATATGGTATATGACAAATTCGGGATCGCACACCATAAAGCAAAAGGCGGGAGGATGAACCAATGAGCAGCAAGATCGAACAACTGATCGACGATATTGAAGACTACATCGAGAATTGTAAACCGGTGCCTTTGTCCAGCAACAAGATCATTGTCAATAAGGATGATATAGACGAACTGCTTCGGGAACTTCGCATGAAAACGCCTGATGAGATCAAGCGTTACCAGAAGATCATCAGCAATAAGGAAGCTATTTTAAATGATGCCCGCACAACGGCGGAGTCCCTGATCAAAGAGGCCACCATTCAGACCAACCAGCTGATCAGTGAGCATGAGATCATGCAGCAGGCTTACGCCCAGGCCAACGAGGTGGTTTCCATGGCCACCAGACAGGCGCAGGAGATTTTGGATAACGCCACCATAGAGGCCAATAACGCGAGGATGTCCGCCATGCAGTATCTGGACGAGATGCTGGCTGGGCTGGAAAATATAACCGCCGAAGCGGCCAGGACGGCCTCGGCCAACTATGAGAATTTGATCGGAAATCTCAACAATTATCACGATACCATTCAGTCCAATCGCGCGGAGCTGCATCCGGTGGAAGACGAACTGGCGGAAGCCGGGCCGGAGGATTCCAAAGACGGGCTGCATATTATGTAATACAGGAAAAGCAAACCGGTTTTTCGGAACCCAGTTTCCGGAAGCCGGTTTTTTCTCTTATAGAAAATTTTCTCCTGTTCAGAAAAATTTTCCGAAGGAGACGGTACGATGAAAAAACTATTTTATGGGATATGCCTTGTTTTCTGGGGTATCTGCTTTGCGGCAGCCCCCAGGGAAGTGCGGGCCGATGATTTTTACTATCCCCCCGATACGGACGGTGAACTGGTGATCGTCATTGACCCAGGACACGGAGGCAGCAATACCGGTGCTATTTATAACGATTATCTGGAAAAAGAGATGAATATGACCGTGGCGGAAGCCATGAAGGAAGAACTGGAAAAATATGAGGGCGTTACGGTCTATCTGACTCATGATTCACCGGATACGGATATGACCATCCAGTCCAGAGCGGATTTTGCCAATTCCGTACATGCGGACTTTTTGTTCTGCCTGCATTTCAATATGTCAGTGGAAAATATTCTTTTCGGCTCGGAAGTCTGGATTTCCGCCTTTGGGGAAGAGAACCGGCAGGGCTATCGGTTTGGCTGCGTGCAGATGGAAACCATGGCGGATATGGGGCTGTATCTGCGGGGCGTAAAGACCAAGCTCAACGAAAGAGGCACCGACTACTATGGCATTCTCCGCTTTTGCGAAGAGTATGACATTCCTGCGGCGCTGATCGAGCATTGCCATATTGACCATGAAAATGACGCCGGATTTTGTGATTCTGAGGAGGATTTAATCAGCTTCGGAATTGCGGACGCTACTTCCGCAGCTAAGTTCTTTGGCCTGCACAGTGATATTCTGGGCGTGGATTACAGTGATTATCCCACCCGGGAAACGGACAGTCAGACACTGTATATGCAGGCGGATACTTCTGATCCGGACATCTGTATGATAGAGACTTCCTATACCGATCTGGACAGGAGTGTGGTGGGCATAGCCCTGACCGCCTGCGATTATGACAGCCCCATGCTGTATTACGCGTACAGCATAGACGGAGGTACTACCTATACGCCGTATTTAGCATGGCCAGATTCTGATGTCTGCGGAAACACGACGCCGGATTCCTTTGTGTTCGAGATAGAGGTACCGGAGGGCGTCAGTCCCATGGTGAAGGTCAAGGCAGTCAACCAGTATGACCGCTATACGGAGAGCAATCTGCTGGATGGCCTGCCGGTGTTTGTAAAGCCTGTAGAAGAGCTGCTGCCACCCGAACAGGAAGAGACTTTGGAGTCCGTATCCTCCGGAAATGCCTCTCCGCTGCCTTCTGACGGCTTCCACGCGCCCCAAAAAACAGAGACGGTAAGGGAAAACAAGAGCTTCTTCGGCTTTCTGATGATATGTTTCTTTGTTGTATGTATCCTTTTTATGGCGCTCCTTATCACGAACCTGATCATGGCCGGCAAGAAGCGTCAAAAGAGGAAAGAGCGCAAAAGAAAATAATATCCAAAGGAACAAACGGTCTGGATCGATTTGTGAATTACATAGGCTTTTATAGATAAGTCGGTGTCCTTGATCATGCTTGCGGTCTGGGCGATACAAGAGAGTCCCCCCAAAGGCATCATGCCCAGGACAAAAAAGGGCAGCTTTGTGCCGCATCGGGCAACGCCGCCGGTGATCTCCAGCAGACAACCCATAAGCAGAGCGGCTTTTTCGCTGCCGCCTGCCGCTTGTAAAAAAACGTGGGGAATCAGATTCAGTAAATTGAACAGTATCATGTATCCGCCCAGCGTAGTGACAGCCGAAATCCCTGACTGCATGGCGTCGTCCAGACTTTCCAAAAAAGGCTGCGCCGGTGCGGCAGGACATTTTGTAGAAAAGCCATTCTCCTCAGGCAGCAAAAAACCGCTGCAGCGCAGAAAGATCCCGTACAGAAGGGGAATGCCGTACATACCAAAAAGGCAGAGGGCAATCTGGACAGGCTTTTGTAACCCTATTGCAGGAAGCAGAAAATTTAAAAAGTAAACCGGCCCGATATTGTTGCAGAAGGCCAGCAGAAGGGAAGAGTCTCTTTTGGAGAGCTGCTTTCGCCCATAGAGTTCCGCCACGGTTTTGGCCCCCATGGGGAAGCCGCAGAAAAACCCCAGCAGGATGCAGTAAATGCAGTTGTCATCCATTCTGTAGAGGGGTTTTAAAACGGGGGAGAGGACCTTGGCAAAACGAGCGGTGAGATTCTGGCGGATCATGATACCGGAGAGGATCATAAAGGGGAGCAGTGCCGGCACCATGCATTCAAACCAGGAATGAAGCCCCGCAGCCGCATAGCCTACGCTCAGCCTGGGATACCGCAGGATCAGAAAAAACAGAGCTAGAAAGAAAAAGAGCTTCATGGGATTTTCCTTTGGGCAAACGGACTTGTTTTTATTGTATGAATCTATCAGATAAGAAATGCTTTCAGAAAGACGGAAAGGAGCAGCATGCGTCTGGACAAATTTTTGGCCCTCGGGGGCGCAGGGAGCAGAAGCGAAGTAAAAGAGGCTGTAAAAAAGGGTCTGGTGCTGGTAAACGGTATCAGGGTAAAAGATGCCTCCCAACAGATCGATCCTGAGGATACCGTCACTTTTAAAGGGCAGGTCCTTTCTGACTGCATGGGCCCACGCTATTATATGATGCACAAACCTGCCGGCGTGCTGACAGCCACACAGGACAAATACGAAAAAACCGTCATGGATCTGATAGAGGGCATTTCCCCAAAAGGGTTGTTTCCGGTGGGCAGGTTGGATAAGGATACGGAAGGGCTGCTGCTCCTTACCGATGACGGAGCGCTGGCGCACGAACTGCTTTCCCCCAGAAAACATGTGGAAAAAACTTATCAGGTACTGACAGAGAAGCCCCTTGCTCCGGAAGATATAAGCCGACTCCAGGCAGGGATCCATATCGGGGACGAAAAGCCCACCCTGCCGGCTAAGGTAGAGTGCCGGACTCCTCAGGATATTCTGCTGACGATACAGGAGGGGCGCTATCACCAGATAAAAAGAATGCTGCAGGCGGTGGGAAACAACGTCCTGTATCTCAAACGGCTTTCCATGGGAGGACTGACACTGGATCCCTCTCTGCCAAAGGGGGCCTGCCGGCCTCTGCGTAAGGAGGAGATTGAGCTTCTAAAGCAGGCAAATGGGAAAAAACAGCATCCTCTAAAAAAGAAGCTGTCCGAATTTCAGGGGATCCTCTTTGACTTAGACGGCACGCTGGTGGACTCCATGTGGATGTGGCGGCAGATAGATATTGAATATCTATCCCGCTTCGGGATCCCACTGCCTGAGGATCTGCAAAAGGAAATAGAGGGCATGAGTTTTTCCGAAACGGCCTGCTACTTTAAACAGCGTTTTGCTCTGCCGGACGAAGTGGAAACCATAAAACAGGACTGGAATGCCATGACCGCCTATAAATACGGGCATGAGGTATTCTATAAGGCCGGGGCGGAAGAATTTCTGCGGCTGTGCAGGAAAAAGAACCTGAAGCTGGGCGTGGCTACCAGCAATTCCAGAGAGCTGGCGGATATTGCGGCCCGGGCGCTGTCTCTTCACGACTATATGGACTGTATCCTCACCGCCTGTGAGGTAAACAGGGGGAAGCCCGCTCCAGATGTGTATTTAGAAGCAGCCAGACGGCTGGGGATCCCCCCTGATAAATGTCTGGTCTTTGAGGACATCCCCGCCGGTATTCAAGCGGGAAAGGCCGCGGGTATGCAGGTCTGCGCCGTGGAGGATGCCTACTCTAAAAACATACGGGAAGAAAAGATGTCCATGGCAGACTACTATATCGAGTCTTTCACGGAGCTGCTTTCCGACACCGGGCATTCCGATACCGAGCAGTGCTGAAATGTTGCTTTTTATGCGGGAATAGTGTATAATATTGCCATTGTAACGAAGGAGCGCTTCATGTTTATCAAAAGAAGAGGATGGCTTGTTTTTAATTTCATATCTCTGCTTCTTTTAGGTGCGTTTTTTACGGGCCTGTTCTTTTATCTGCGGGATCAATCCACCCGGCTTTTGTACACCGTCTGTCCCAATACCAACAGCGAGGGTACGGATCTGCTGGTTATGGCCTCGCAGCCGGAAACGGATGCCCAGTATGTGGCCAATGAAGATTTTGTCTTCGACGTAACCCTGACAAAATCCTGGCTGGAGGACGAAAGGAAAAACCTTTACGGCACCCAGTATGATATTACCTTTACCAACCTTTCCGGCAGAGATCTGGAGAATTGGCGTATGCGCATGGAAGCACCGCCCGGCAGTACGCTGGACAGCGACTGGAGCGGTATTTTTCAGTTTGAAGACGACATTCTGACCGTATTGCCCTTAGACTATAACAACATTATCTTAGCCGGAGAAAACATTACTTTCGGCTTTATTATGATGACGTATCTGGACAGTTTTCACTTTGCGGACTGTACCATTGAATTTTACAGGGAGATCCGGCTCTGGGAGCATCCGCTGTTCTGGCTGGGAGTCGGCTGTCTGGCGCTCCTGCTTTTGGCCGATCTGGTTTCCCTTGTGACCTACATACATTTGCGGAAATACCGCCAGCGCCAGATACGGGACCAGCATATCATCAATGAATCCCTGCAGACTTTTGCCCGCATTATTGACGCCAAGGACGAATATACCAGAGGGCATTCCCTGCGGGTGTCTCTCTATGCCAGGGAAATTGCCAGACGAATGGGAATGTCGGAAGAAGAGGTTATGAACGTCTATTATATTGCTCTGCTCCATGACATCGGCAAAATAGGCATTCCTGACAATATCCTGAATAAGCCCGGCACCTTAACGGCTGAAGAGCGAAGCATCATCAACCAGCATGTGCTCATCGGAGGCAGGATCCTGAAGGATTTTTCCTCTATTCCCAATATTGTTGACGGCGCCCTCTACCACCATGAGCGCTATGACGGAACAGGATATGCCAAGGGGCTTAAAGGGGAAGAGATTCCCTTGGTAGCCCGCATCATCTGCGTGGCCGATTCTTTTGACGCCATGAGCAGCGCCAGATGCTACAGAAAGGCCATGTCCATAGACTACATTGAAAAGGAACTCACGGAAAACGCCGGACATCAGTTTGATCCGAATATTGTCAGATATATGCTGGATATGATACACGACGGCTTTGCGCCGGCGACGGCATAACGATCCCGTACCAGGAATGAGAGGCAGCATGAATTTAAAACGTCTTTTTACAACGGAGGCGGTAAAGGGGACTCCCCATTATCTGAACAGCCAGAAAAAATATGAATGGATCAGGACTGTCATATATTTTGCCATTTCCCTTTCTCTGTTCGCGGGAGGGATCCTGACAGTCGGCACCCGCAACAATCTGCTGACCATTGTGGCGGTCTTAGGCTGCCTGCCTGCCAGCAAAAGTCTGGTGGAGGCGGTTATCTACAGCCGCTATCACAGTCTGCGGGAAGAGGACGCCGCCATTATAGAAGCGGATTCTCAGGGGCTTTTCTGCCTGTACGATCTGGTGTTTACCTCCAGGGAAAAGACCTATCCGGTTCCGCATATGACCATCTGCGGCAACACAGTGGTGGGCTACATGCCAGATCAAAAACTGTCGGAGGCAGACTGTGTCAAACATCTGGAAAGCTGTCTGAAAATAGATAATTTCAAAGACGTGAGCATCAAGCTCTTTCAGGATGTCCATAAATACGCCGGCCGGTTAAGACAGCTGCAGGATATGCCCCAGGATATGGAATACAGCGCGAAGATCGGCAGTACTTTCAAAAGTATTTCCCTTTAAAACGGAGAATCGGTATGCAGTCATTTCAGATTGGAAGCGATGAGGCCGGACAGCGGCTGGACAAATTCCTGCGCAGGATCCTGCCCGGAGCCGGAAACGGTTTCCTCTATAAAATGCTGAGGAAGAAAAACATTGTTTTAAATCATAAGAAAGCGGAAGGAAAGGAGATCTTGACGGCAGGCGATACCGTCAGTCTCTTTTTTTCGGAGGATACTTTTCAGCTTCTGAGCGGCCCGGGTGACCGGGAAGATGTCTCTCCATATCTGCAGGCTTACCGGAATATAAAAGGCGTGGAAATCCTGTTTCAGGATGAAAATGTGCTGATCGTCAACAAACCGGCGGGAGTTTTGAGTCAGAAAGCAAAAGAAGACCAGAGCTCCTTAAACGAGTGGATGATCGGTTGTCTGCTGGAACAGAAAAAGCTTTCTCCCGAAACCCTTAAGGGCTTTCATCCCTCCGTTTTAAACCGGCTGGACAGAAATACCAGCGGACTTGTGCTGTGCGGCATTTCCCTAAAGGGCAGCCAGCTGTTCAGCAGGCTGATCAGGGAAAGGGACATCCGAAAGTACTATCTGACTATTGTAAAGGGCGTTTTGCGCCAAAAAGCCCATATCACGGGTTTTTTAAAAAAGGATGAAAAGACCAACCGAGTCTTTATCTGCAAAGAAGAAATCCCCGGAGCCTCGCCCATTGAAACCGCCTATACACCTTTAAAGGACAATGGCGAATTTACCCTTTTGGAAGTGGAACTCATCACGGGAAAGTCCCATCAGATCCGGGCCCATTTGGCTTTTGAGGGACATCCTGTGTTAGGGGATGAAAAGTACGGAGACAGTGCCTTCAACCAAAAATACCGCGCAAAGCTGGGCGTCCGGGGACAGCTGCTCCACGCTTACCTTTTGGAATTTCCGGAACAGCCTGCGCTTTTAAGCCTTTCGGGAAAAAGCGTTTTCGCGCCGCTGCCGGCAAAGATGAGGGAGGTTTTAGCCTATGGCAACATGGAAATCCAGGGGCTTACGGGGCTCCACGCTGGAGGAGCTCATCAATAAAACCAATGAAAAATACAGAGAGAGCGGACTGGCGTTGATCCAGAAGATCCCCACCCCGATCACCCCCATTAAGATGGACAAGGAACACCACCAGATCACGCTGGCGTATTTTGAGCAGAAAAGTACAGTGGATTATATAGGGGCTGTGCAGGGCATTCCGGTCTGTTTTGACGCCAAGGAATGCGCTGTGGATACTTTTGCCTTACAGAACATCCATGCCCATCAGGTCCAATTTATGGAAGAATTTGAAAAGCAGGGCGGGATCGCTTTTTTCCTGATCTATTATACCGCCCGGGACGTCTTCTATTATCTGCCCTATGAGATGCTGCGGTATTTCTGGGACAGGGCGCAGGCAGGAGGGCGGAAGAGCTTCCGTTATGAGGAATTGAATCCGGACTATCTGCTGCCCAAGCAGAACGGGGTATTGGTTCCCTACCTGGAAATCATGAAAAAAGATCTGGAAGATCGGGAATAGGCTTGACAAACGGCCGTCCATTCAGTATACTACAGATAATTTCATGTGCTAATTTGCTAATTGATTAGCACGTTAAAGTATTAAAGCGCTAAAAAACGGAGAGAACGATGAATCAGATTTTACTACATACCCCGGAAGGCGTCCGGGACATATACGGCAGGGAATACGCCAGAAAGCTGTTTGTGGAGGAAAGCCTGCGGAGCAAACTGATCTCCTACGGCTATGAGGACATTCAGACGCCCACTTTTGAATACTTCGACGTGTTCTCCAAGGAGATTGGGACCACCCCTTCTAAGGATCTGTACAAATTTTTTGACAAAGAGGGCAATACGCTGGTCCTGCGGCCGGATTTTACTCCGTCCATAGCCCGGTGCGCCGCCAAATATTTCTGCGACGAGGAGACTCCCGTCCGTTTCTGCTACAGAGGCAGTACCTTTGTCAATACCTCCAATCTGCAGGGGAAACTCAAGGAGGTGACCCAGACCGGCGGGGAGCTGATCGGGGACGGCAGCGTGGAAGCCGACGGGGAGATGGTCAATCTGGTCATAGAATCCCTGCTGCATACCGGATTGCGGGACTTCCAGGTCAGCATCGGAGAAGTGGAGTATTTCAAAGGACTCTGCGAAGAGGCCGGTCTCGATGAGGATACGGAGCTTCGCCTCAGGGAATTTATTTCCGCCAAAAACTATTACGGCGCGGAGAACCTGCTCCAGGAGGCAGGGGTTTTGGAGAGATACAGAGACAAACTGCTGCATATCACCGATCTTTTCGGCAACAGGGAGACACTCCGCAAGGCCGGTATGAATACGGACAATAAGCGGGCCAGAAGCGCCGTCGCCAGACTGGAGGCGCTCTATGATGTTCTGTGCCTGTACGGGAACGAAAAATATGTTTCCTTTGATCTGGGAATGCTGAGTAAGTACCGGTACTATACGGGAATCATCTTTAAGGCCTATACCTACGGGATCGGCGACGCCATCGCCAAGGGAGGCCGCTACGACTCCCTGCTTTCCCATTTCGGCAAAGAGGCGCCGGCGGTGGGCTTTGTGGCTGTAGTGGACGACATTTTAGAGGCTCTTGCCCGCCAGAAGGTTTCCGTTCCGCTGCCTGCGGAAAAGAAGCTTCTCACTTACACCGGAGAAGATTACGCGGAAGTCCTGAAAGAAGCCCAGGCGCTGAGAAGCGGCGGAACGCCGGTGGAAATGCGCAGAAAGGAGCCGCAAAGATGAATACGGATCAATATTTGACCTTTGCTCTGGGAAAGGGCAGGCTGGCAGAGAAGACTTTGCAGCTTTTGGAAAAGATCGGGATCACCTGTGAGGAAATGCACGACAAGGACTCCCGCAAGCTGATCTTTGTCAACGAAGCTTTCAAAACGCGTTTCTTTCTGTCCAAGGGGCCCGATGTCCCCACCTATGTGGAATACGGGGCCGCCGACATCGGCGTGGTGGGGGAGGACACCATTCTGGAGGAAAACCGGCGGGTATATGAGGTGCTGGATCTGGGCTTCGGTAACTGCCGGATGTGCGTATGCGGACCGGAAAGCGCAAGAGAACTTTTGCTCCACCATGAGAGGATCCGGGTTGCCAGCAAATATCCCAATATCGCGAAGGATTATTTTTACAACAAGAAGCATCAGACTGTGGACATCATCAAATTGAACGGTTCTGTGGAACTTGGCCCCTTAGTAGAGCTTTCCGACGTGATCGTGGACATTGTGGAAACCGGTTCCACTTTAAAAGAAAACGGTCTCCAGGTACTGGAGGAGATCTGTCCCCTTTCCGCCCGCCTCATTGTCAACCAGGTCAGCATGCAGATGAAGCAGGAGCGGATCAAAAAATTGCTGGCGGATTTAAGAGGCGCTCTCGCGGAAAACTGAGGACATGAGAAAGGAAAAGACTAAAAATGAGAATCATCACATTGAATGAAGATACCAAAAAGAATCTTCTGAAAGATCTGTTGAAGAGAAGTCCGGCCAACTACGGCAGCTACGAGGCAATCGTGGCTGAGATCGTAGAAAAAGTCAGGACATTTGGGGATCAGGCTGTTTTTGACTATACAAGTCAATTTGATAAATTTGCTTTGACAGCGGACAATATCCAAGTGACTCCCGATGAAATATTAGAGGCATACAGAGCACTGGAGCCCTCCTTGGTCGAGGTCTATAAAAGAGCCGCGGAAAATATCCGTTCCTTTCATGAGAAACAGCTGCGCAACACATGGATAGAGACTCGTCCCGACGGGAGTATCTTAGGCCAGCGCATTACGCCGATCGAAAGAGCCGGGGTATACGTACCGGGCGGCAAGGCGGCTTATCCCAGCAGCGTATTGATGAATATCATTCCGGCAAAAACAGCCGGCGTCAGCGAGATCATCATGACCACTCCCTGCGACAGTACGGGGAAGGTAAACCCAGGCACCCTGGTGGCGGCGGATATTGCGGGAGCCGACAGAATATTTAAAGTGGGAGGTGCCCAGGCCATTGCCGCTATGGCTTTCGGAACGGCTTCCATTCCCAAAGCGGACAAGATCACCGGTCCCGGAAATATTTTTGTAGCCCTGGCCAAGCGCGCGGTATACGGCCATGTCAGCATTGATTCCGTGGCCGGGCCCAGTGAGATCCTGATATTGGCGGACGAGAGCGCGAATCCCCGCTATGTGGCGGCGGATCTGCTTTCCCAGGCGGAGCACGACGAGTTAGCCAGCGCCATCTTGATCACCACCTCCTTAGAATTGGCAAAGCAGGTTTCGGCAGAAACAGAGCGTTTCCTGCAGACACTTTCCAGAAAAGAGATCATCTCCAAATCCTTGGAAAACTACGGATATATACTGGTGGCAGAAGATCTTAAAGATGCCATAGACGCCGCCAATGAGATTGCTTCTGAACATTTGGAGATTCTGATGAAGAATCCTTTTGAAGTCATGACCAAGATCCGAAACGCAGGGGCCATCTTCCTGGGAGAATATTCCTCAGAACCCCTTGGAGATTACTTCGCGGGACCCAACCATATCCTTCCCACCAACGGTACCGCCAGGTTCTTTTCTCCCCTGAGCGTGGACGACTTCCTGAAAAAAACCAGTATTATATCCTATTCTCAGGAGGCCCTTGAGAAAGTACATGAAGATATTGAGGCATTTGCCGAAAGTGAGGGACTGACCGCTCACGCCAATTCCATTCAGGTCAGGTTTGAAAGGAGCTAAATATGGCACGTCAAAGTAAGCAGCACAGAACCACCAGGGAAACGGACATCACCTTAAAGCTGAACCTGGACGGCAGCGGCATAAGCCGGATAGATACCGGCATAGGATTTTTCAACCACATGCTGGAGGGCTTTTCCAAACATGGTTTTTTTGACCTGGAATGCGCCGTCAAGGGAGATCTGGATGTGGATGGACATCATACGGTAGAGGATACCGGTATTGTCCTGGGAAGCGCCATAAAGGAAGCCCTGGGAGATAAGAAGGGGATCCGGCGTTACGGCTCCTTTCTGCTGCCCATGGATGACGCTTTATGCTACTGCGTTATAGACCTGGGAGGACGCCCTTATTTTCATTATGAATGTGATTTCACCTGTGAAAGGATAGGAGAACTGGACACGGAGCTGATCCGGGAATTTTTCTACGCCGTTTCTTATACGGGTGGAATGAACCTTCACATAAAAATGCTTTCCGGAATGAACAATCACCATATGGCAGAAGCTATGTTTAAGGCTTTTGCCAAGGCACTGGACGAGGCCTCTTCGTGGGAACCCAGGTGCAAGGATGTTTTAAGTACGAAAGGGGCCTTATAAGACGCCCCGGAATGAGAGGAATCTATGCATACCAAAAAGTTTACAGCCAGCATTTATCTGTATCATACCCATGCGGTGAAGAGCCTGTCCGATACCACGATCGTGGATACCGATCCCCTGCGTCTGGCCCGGTATTACACGGAAAACAACGCGGACGACCTGTTGATCTTTGATATGTCCGAAGGAGACGAGGGGCATGAAGAAGCCCTGGACATCATTCAGGATATTTGCGCCTCGGTAGAAACGGACGTATACGGCGCCGGCAATATCCGCCGGATGGAGGATGTGAAAAAGCTGCTTTACGCCGGCTGTAAAATGGCGGTGCTGGACTATGAAAAGCCGGAAAACATCGCGCTGACAGAGGAAGTGTCCCTGAAATTCGGCAGGGAGAAACTCATGGCTTCCTACAATGATGAGGCCGTCATCGCCGCCAACAAGGAGCTGGCTGAGAAATACCTTTCCGGCCTGGTACTGATGAACGCCCACAGGATCAGGGAAACGGCGGCAGTGACCGGACTGCCCATGCTGGTACAGATTCACAATTTGGCCCTGAACAAGCTGTTGGAAGTGTTTTCCCATGAGAACGTATGGGGCATCACCGGCAATACCGTCAATGACAATGTCAAGGAAATCCTGAACTTAAAGGAAATATGCAGGGAAAACGGGATTGCGGTGGAATGTCTGGAAGCCGCGTACAAATGGAGCGATTTCACCCTTTCAAAGGATGGTCTGCTGCCCGTTGTAGTACAGGATTACCTGACTTTAGAGGTTCTTATGGTGGCCTACATGAACGAAGAGGCTTATCAGGACACCTTGAGAACGGGGAAAATGCATTATTACAGCCGCAGCCGGCAGACACAGTGGCTTAAGGGCGAGACCAGCGGGCATTTCCAGTATGTCAAAGCCCTGCATGCGGACTGCGATATGGATACGCTGCTGGCCAGTGTTTCCCAGGTGGGAGCCGCCTGCCATACCGGCGCAAGATCCTGCTTTTTCAATGAAGTAGTAAAGAAAGACTACAAAGAAAGCGCCAATCCCCTGAAGGTGTTTGAAGAGGTTTCCAATGTCATCCAGGACCGCAAGCTGCATCCTAAGGAAGGTTCTTACACGAATTATCTGTTTGATAAGGGGATCGACAAGATCCTGAAAAAGCTGGGAGAAGAAGCCACGGAAATCGTTATCGCCGCCAAAAATCCCAATCCCCATGAGGTAAAATATGAAATAGCTGATTTTCTCTATCATATGATGGTACTCATGGCTGAAAAAGAGATCACCTGGGAAGAGATCACAGAGGAGCTTGCCAGACGATAGAAGCATATCCCAAACGTTTTTCTCATAAGATGCAGTAAGAAGAAGGGCAGAAGAAGTCAACATAAAATATTTATGTCTACTTCTTGCCCTTTTTATGAAAGGAAGCAGAACGTGGGAGATATTTCCATCGAAAAAAAGCTGGAGCTCATTCGCGGCATCAGAGAAACGGCCAGCAGAAACCGGAACAGCTTAAGACAGCAGCAATCCATTTTATATGGAGGCAGACGGGATCTTACATATGACGATTATGTCACAAATATGGATCCGAATATGACGGATACTCCATTCCCCCAAAACCGTAAGAAATTTTCCACTCTGGGACTGCGCTGTCTGCTTGCGGTCTTGCTTTTTTCGGGCTATGTGATCCTGGACTATACGGGCGGGGAATGGCTTTCCATAAGCGCCTCCGGGGCCTTTTCCCGTATTGAAGAAAATTACTCCGCGAATGGATTTGCTTTTATAAAAGAAATCACGTATACTTTAAACAGTTGGATGAATACAGGAAACGAGAAATAAAAATATGATGAGTAAGCTTGCATTGTCAGATGACATTCTTTTGCGTGTAGAAAAACCGGCCCGCTACATTGGCGGCGAGGTCAATGCGGTCATAAAGAACAAAGCGGAAGTGGATGTGCGGATAGCCTTTTGTTTTCCGGACGTATATGAGATCGGTATGTCCCATCTGGGGCTTCAGATCCTATATGATATGTTTAACCGGATGGAGGGAGTATGGTGTGAAAGGGTGTATTCCCCCTGGGTGGATCTGGACGCCATCATGCGCAAGGAAAACATTCCCCTCTTTGCCTTGGAGTCCCAGGACAAGATCCTGGATTTTGACTTTCTGGCCGTTACCCTCCAGTATGAAATGTGCTATACCAATATTTTACAGATCCTGGACCTCTCCCATATTCCCCTGCTTGCTAAGGAGCGTGGAGAGGACATGCCCATTGTCATCGGCGGCGGCCCCTGCACTTACAATCCGGAGCCCATAGCGGACTTTTTTGACCTCTTTTATATCGGAGAGGGGGAGACTCGCTACGGAGAACTGATCGCGCTGTACCGGCAGTGCAAACAGGAAGGCGCAGGTAGAAAAGAATTTTTAAAAAGAGCGGTAGGCATTCCCGGAATCTATGTTCCTGCCTTTTATGAGGTTTCCTACGGAGAGGACGGCACCATTGCTTCTTTTCGCCCCGCGTTTGAGGGCATTCCCGCCACCATTCGCAAAGAGGCGGAAATGGAGCTGTCCCACGCCCCCTATCCATTAAAGCCCATCGTGCCCTTTATGCGGGCAACGCAGGACAGGGTGGTACTGGAGATCATGCGGGGCTGTATGCGGGGCTGCCGGTTCTGCCAGGCCGGCCAGATCTACCGTCCTGTCCGGGAAAGAGATGTCGATACCCTGAAAAGCTATGCGCTGGAGGCCTTAAAGAACACGGGACAGGAGGAAATCTCCTTAAGCTCCCTAAGTTCCAGCGATTACACCAAACTACCGGAGCTGCTCGACTTTTTGATTGAGGACTGCAGTCAGCGGCATGTCAATATTTCCCTGCCCTCCCTGCGGATAGACGCTTTTTCCTTAGACGTTATGAGCAAAGTGCAGGACGTTAAGAAGACAAGCCTGACATTCGCGCCGGAAGCGGGCAGCCAGAGGCTCAGAAACGTTATTAACAAAGGTCTGACGGAGGAGGATATTCTCCATGGCTCCGCATTGGCCTTCCAGGGCGGCTGGAGGAGAGTCAAGCTCTACTTTATGCTGGGACTTCCCACCGAGACCAACGAGGATATTGTAAAGATCGCGGAGCTTGCCGATCAGATCGCCGCCACCTTTTACGCTACGGTTCCCAAAGAAGAGCGGAAAGGCGGCAGGGTACAGATCGTAGTCAGCACTTCCTTTTTTGTTCCCAAGCCCTTTACACCCTTTCAGTGGGCTCCTCAATGTACAAAAGAGGAGTTCCTGGAAAAGGCCTATACCGTCAGAAACGCTATCAAGGAGCAGCTGAACCAGAAGAATATCAAATACAACTGGCATGAAGCGGATGTTTCCGTTTTGGAGGGCGTGCTGGCGAGAGGGGACAGAAGGATTTCCCAGGTGCTGTTAAAGGTCTATCAGAAAGGCGCTTTTTACGACGCCTGGAGTGAATATTTCAACAATGAAAAATGGATGGAAGCCTTCGCAGAATGCGGGATCGATCCGGGCTTCTATACCTCCAGGGAGAGGGACACAGAGGAGATCCTGCCCTGGGATTTTATCGACTGCGGCGTTACCAAGGCATTTTTAAAAAAGGAATGGGAAAGAGCGCAGCGGGAAGAGGTTACCCCAAACTGCAGAAAGGAGTGTCAGGGCTGTGGCGCTGCCCGTTTCGGCGGCGGCATCTGTTACGAAGCGCATCATGAAGATTCGGATTAAATTTCGTAAATACGGCAACTTAAAATTTATCGGGCACCTGGACGTACAGCGCTATTTTCAGAAAGCCGTACGCAGAGCCGGCATTGACGCTGCCTATTCCACAGGCTTTTCCCCCCATCAGATCATGTCCTTCGCGGCACCCTTAGGGCTTGGTCTGGAAAGCAACGGGGAATATATGGATATGGAGGTCAACAGCTTTTTGGGCAGTGAGGAAACCGCTGCCCGTCTCAATGCCTGCGGCGTGGACGGGATAGAAGTGCTTTCTGTGAGGGTACTGCCTCCGGATGCCAGAAACGCCATGGCCAGCGTGGCCGCGGCGGCCTATACCGTCCGTTTCAGGGAAGGCAGGGAGCCAGACTTTAACTGGAAAGAGCATTTGAAAGAATGTGAAGACCTGCTTCCCGGTATTTATGAGCTTAAATTGCTGTTGCCGGAAAACGCTCTCTACATGCTCTTAGAGACCGGCAGTGCCGGCAATCTGAAACCTGCCGCCGTTATGGAGGCTTACTTAGCCGCGCACGGAGAGACCTTACAAGAAAACGCGCTGTTGATCACAAGAGAAGAGACCTATCTGAACATGGGCACACAGGAAAACAGGCAGCTTGCTCCCTTGGATGCCATTGGGAAACTGTCCGGCCCCATACAAGCAAAGGACGGTGAATCAGTTCATGACTGAAGGAAAAATACTTTATCTGCGGTACAAGCAAAGGCTTTTGGGCCTGCTCATTAAAAACGGCAGGCTTTTGTCCGTAAATGTCTATGATGAAGCCGCCCGTTCCCTGACCGGCAATATCTATGTAGGAAAGGTACAGCATATCTCCAAGAATATCCAGGCGGCCTTTGTGGAATTTGACAAAGGAAAACTGGCTTTTCTTTCTTATCAGGAGATCTGTTCCTCCCTTGTTCTGAACCGGCCTTTTGACGGCAGCCTGCATGAGGGGGACGAGGTCGTGGTGCAGGTGATACGGGACGGCATCAACGGCAAACGCCCATCTTTAACCACCAATATCTCCCTTGCCGGCAATTATCTGGTGATCTCCAGGGACAGTACCCATCTGGGCCTTTCCCTTAAGCTTTCCGAAGAGAAAAAAAGGGCGCTCACAACGTTTTTAACAGAGCATGGGCTTTGTGACGCCGGCAAAAAATGCGTACAATCTGAGGACGGTCCGGACCACTTCGGCATGATTGTCCGTACCAACGCAGGCAATTTAAACGATTTTTCCCCGCTTCTTCAGGAGTGGGATACTCTGCGCAGAACCCTGGGCGACATCTGCAGAGAGGCGTCCTACCGCACCTGCTTTTCCTGTCTCTACCAGAAAAAAGAACCCTTTATAGAAGATCTGAAAAATTACAATACGGAAGAGTACGGGGAAATCGTTACGGACTGCCCGGATATTTACCAGATCCTCATGGAAGAAAAGCCGTCGGCCTATCCGCGGATCCGCTTTTATGAGGACGAATATCCCTTAGCCAAGCTCTACAGCGTCGGCACCCTGCTGCACGAGGCGCTGGACAGACGCGTCCACCTAAAAAGCGGCGCCTATCTGATCATCGAGCCCACGGAGGCGCTGACCTCCATAGACGTCAATACGGGCAAATATGAGGCGGGCAGAAACAGTGAAGATACCTTTTTCCGTATCAACAGAGAGGCGGCGGCGGAAATTGCCATTCAGCTCAGGCTGCGCAACCTTTCCGGCATGATACTGGTGGATTTTATCAATATGAGCAGCGAGGAACACAACAGGGAGCTGCTAAACTACTTAAGGGGTCTGACCGCAAAGGACTCCGTCCATACCTGCGTCGTGGATATGACGCCTTTGGGGCTGGTAGAAATTACCAGGAAGAGAGTCAACCGTCCCTTGCAGGAACTGCTGTCACAGAATACGGAGGAGAAATAGCGCATGAAATTTCTCAACCTGAGAAAGGTCTATAACGGGCCCTATCTGAAACACTATGAGATGATTTATCTCAATAAAGCCGGCAATGAGAAACACTATGAAATGGTGAGCCATAAGGAGCTGAAGGATTTTTCTGACATCGGAGAAAAAACCAGCGGGATCTCCATTGTAGCCATTTGCGGGGAAAAACTCCTTCTGTTAAAGGAATTCCGCATGGCGGTAGGAAGAGAGATCTATAATCTCTGCGCCGGGATGTTGGAAGAAGGGGAGACTGTAGAGGAATGCATCCGCAGGGAGCTTTATGAAGAAACGGGCCTGACGCTGAAACGGATCAGGACGGTGTTGCCTCCGGCGTTTGCCGCGGTTTCGATTTCCGACATCAAAAACAGGATCGCCTTTGTGGAAGCGGAGGGAAGCTTCAGCGACCATTCCTCAGCCAACGAAGAGATTCAGCCGGCCTTGTATACCAGGGAAGAGGTGGCCGCGCTGTTAAAAAATGAAGAGTTCAGCTCCAGAGCCCAGGTGGCCGCTTATTTCTTTTCTGAGGGCAAAATCTGACATTTCTGATATATTTTATTATATTTTATAAAGGTACTTGACAGGCTGGTCTATTGGTGATAGATTGTAATTACAGTCAATCTATTGTCAATAGACCTATTTTGATTTCAGAAAGGAGAACGAGAGAGGAATGAAGAAAGCAGAAAAATATTACTTGGCGGAGGTGGAGACAAAATTTGCGGATATTATCTGGAAGCATGAACCTATTTTTTCTCCCCAGTTAGTAAAGTTGTGCGAGCAGGAGCTGAACTGGAAAAAATCCACCACCTATACCGTACTGAAAAAGCTCTGTGACAGAGGTATTTTCCAAAACAAAAATACTATCGTCACATCCCTTCTTTCCAAGGAGGAATTTCTGGCGGCCCAGAGCAGGCAATATGTGGAAGACAGTTTCTCCGGTTCCCTGCCTTTGTTTTTGACCGCTTTTTTTGACGGCAGAAAGCTGAGCGCAGGAGAAGCGGAAGAACTGAAAGCCTATATCGATTCCTATACGGAACCGGAACATAAGAAATAAAAGGAAGGAGGAGAACCTATGACCTTGCTGATGTCCCTTTTCGGGGATATTCTGGAAAAAAGCATATACGGTGCCTGCTGTATCTGCCTTATTTTTCTGTTTCGCCTGCTGTTAAAGGGCTTTCCCAAGAAATTTTCTTACTGTCTTTGGGCAGCGGCGGGAATCAGGCTTTTGTTTTCCTTTTCTTTTCCGGGAGTATTCAGCCTGCTCCCCATAAGACTGGAACGCATACAAAATACGAAGATCTGGGAGAATACCGTTTTGTATACCCAGCCTGTTCCGGATGGCGTAACTGCCATGCAGGAGGGAGCAGTATTTACCGGTAACAACGCTGCGGCTCCGGTAACCGGAGCGCCCTTTTCCCTGATGGAACTGGCCGGCTGCGTCTGGCTTATCGGCCTGGTACTCCTGATCTGCTATGGTATTTTTTCTTATGGCTTCTTTGTAAAAAACTTAAAGCGGGAGAAGCTTCAAAGGGCTTCTTATGACGGATATTTCCGCATCTATGAGTCGGACAGGCTTTCCCAGGCATTTACGCTTGGATGGATCCGGCCCTGTATCTATCTGCCGGCCCATTTGCCCGGGGAATGCAAAAATCTGATCGTCCTGCATGAACTGGCGCATATACGCAGACGGGATTTCCTCTGGAAATCGGCAGCATACCTGATCCTCTGCCTGCACTGGTTCAATCCCCTTGTATGGGCAGGATTTTTCTGCTTCTGCCGGGATATGGAAATGTCCTGCGACGAGTACGTTCTGGGCCATATGGAGGGAGACAGCCTGACCTGCAAGAAAACCTATTCACAGGCCCTGCTTTCCATGGCACAGAAAAAGCCTCAGAACCTTTCTCCTCTGTTTTTTAAGGGAGGCAGCGCCAAAGAAAGAATACACAATATCCTTTCCTATCGCAAAAGAGCCCTCCTGCTTGGCAGCATACTGCCGGTCCTGGTCCTGGTTCTGGCTGTTTGTTTCCTGTTGTCCACTCCCAACGGCAAAGATACCCCCGAAAGCAGCAATGCGGAACCGGCCACAGCGCAGCATACTCCGGACATAGCACAGCATAGCGATTATACGCTGGTCGGTGATTCCGTATCAAACGGGCCTGAAGCGGCTGCCCAGCTGGCTGCCCAGACAGACGCCCTAAAAAAAGAATGGGAAGTTACGTGCGCGCGGAATTCCTCCTGGCTGGAAACTGCCTTTCAACTCCCTGACGCCTCTTCGTATGATATAACCGATCCTGTATCTTCGGAACATATTGTGATATACAGCAGGAACCCGGAAGAGCTGTCAGGGCTGGATATAGAGGAGGACGGATTGGAGGAACAGATCGATAGTCGGGAGGATTCCATCACCATTTCCTTTGGCAGCGGAGATCGCCTGGTGCTCAAAGGAACGGACGACTGTCCCATCAGTGGTTTCCTTTCTATGACATTGGCCTGCGGAGATCTGAACGGAGACGGAGAAAAAGAGCTGGCCGCCCTGGCGGATCTGGGCTATAACGGCGGGGACGGCGGGTATGGACTGCTCCTTTATACCCATACTTCCCAGGGCTGGATTCCCCTTTCCCTGCCGGATTCCTACAGCTTTTCGGAGGGCTTTCCAATGGAATTTTTGTGGGACGGCAGCAAGATGTATCTGACCAAAGACGGCAGTACCGACAGCGGCCTGGGAAGCTTTTCTCAGGAGGAAATGCTGCTTATCAATTCCATCCATGGCATTCCGGAAGAAGAAACCCTCGATACGCTCAATGCCCGCCAGGGAAACGAGAGTGCCTTAGGAAGAGTGGATGCCCTGAGCGGACTCAGTTTTTATTATGACGCCGGTTCTCCCGTTATGATAACCAAACAGTATGTAGCCGGCCTTTTAGGACATTCTGATCGTTTCGGCTATCTGATCTATGAGTGGCGGCTTTCACCGGAAAATACTTGGACCATAGAAGCTTCTTTTCTGGTAGTATAACGCTTTTTGTCATATTTTCAAATTTATGGTTTACATTGTAGACTGCCCATGTTATAATGAGTCTACAATGTAAACCATTTTAGCGTTTTGGAGGGGAGAAGTCTATGAGACTGTATGAATGGATTGGCAGTTCCTGTGTTTTGATCTTGATCGTATTGGTGATCCGGCAGCTTTTTAAGAATATCCTGTCAGCCAGGGTACGGTACGCCATCTGGCTTTTGGTAATGCTCCGGCTTTTCATTCCGTTTTCTCTTTTTGACACGCCGTTCAGCCTTTTGCAGTTTTTCTCTGTCAGGGAAAGGGCATGGATCACCGAAGAACTTGTCACCCAGATACCTCAACAATCCCATGAGAATGTCAATGCAGCGCCTGCGCCCTCCGTTTTTACAGGGCAGGCAGGGCAGTGGCAGGCACAGGAGCAGCAGCCTGAAACCGGCACAGACCTTTCTTATGAAAATCTTTTTTTGCGGGTAGAGGAGATGGAGGGAATCATCCGGAACGCCGGTATCATCCTCTGGGGCGCCGGTATGATAATCGTCTGTGGTATTGTATCAGGTTCCAATCTGCATTTTTATCGTAAGCTTAAAAAATCCCGCGTGCCTGCGAAAGAGCTGCAGACAGGGAAGCTGCCTCCGGTGTATTTTTCTGATGTTGTACCGGCTCCCTGCATGTTTGGGCTGTTTCATCCGGCCATATACCTGAGAAAAGAGGATGCCGAAAACAAAGAAAACCTGCCTTATATTTTAAAGCACGAATATACCCACTATCTGCACAAAGACCATATCTGGGCCTTTTTCCGGAGCCTGTGTCTGATCCTGCACTGGTACAATCCCCTTGTCTGGGCAGCGGTACACCTAAGCAGACAGGACGCTGAACTGGCCTGCGACGAAAGCGTGATCTGTTCCTTTGACGCAGCAAAGAGGGAAGCGTACGGGAGAGTACTGATCCTGCTTTCCGCGGGCAGGAATACGCATATGCTGTTTCCCTACACTGCCAGCCTGCACACTGCACGCAGCGGTAAAAGGCAGTTAGAAGAACGGATCCGCCGTATCTCAAAAAGGCCCGGAGGACTTTTATTTTCCGGTATTCTGGCTGCCGCTTTATGTACGGGCGCATTTTTGTTTACCTTTACCGGCTGTGGGGAGAAGCCTGATACTTCCCAGCCTTTTCCTTCCCCGGTGCGGGATAAAACGGAGGATTCTTATGTAGTCAGGGAAACAGAAGAGGAAAAGGAGCCTGTGGAAATAGAGTTTTGGCTGGACGAGTATACCCTTTTTATCAACGATTATCTGGCGGATATGAACGGAGACGGCGTTTTGGACGTTCTGCGGATCAGCAGCGTGGACGAAAATGTGGGAGCGCTTTCCGAGCCTATAGAACAGGCATTAAGAACAGCGGTGGAAGAGAACCATTACGGTTATTATCAGATCATGCTCTATGACGGCTCCCGGGCAATGGGAGATGAGAGCCCTGTCACGGATGCTTTCCGTCCCGGCACTCCTCTTGCGGAAGACGCGGTCATCGAAACCTTTGAACTGGCCCAGGCCCACATGGGAAACAGCCAGTATAGTCTGATGAATCTTCAGGTTCCCGACAGTCTGGAGCTGGGTTTAGAGACATCTTCAGATGATGCGTCCTTAAGAGGCCTTCTCATATGCAATAATCCGTATATTGGGCAGGGTTACGGCAGCTTTTCCTATGAAATTTTTACCTATACAGAAGATTGGCAGAAAATAAACGCCGCTTCCGGAGAACTGTCCTTTGATATGAACCAGCCCATCCCTGCCGACGATGCCGCGAACTACACCATGGAGTTAAAAAACTATCTGGACCAGGCGGTTTTGCTCATGGATACCAGTCAATGCTGTTTTCTGGAAAGCGGCCCGGTCAATTTTACCACCTGCCTGGAAGATGTGCAACAGGTACCGGACACTTTCGCCATCTGGCACTGGACTGAACAGCTTCGCAGCGTTGAATCCGAAGAAACTCTGCTGGATGCCTTACCGGAACTTGTCAATATTATAGCATTTCTGAAAGCATTGTCATCCACTTGGTAATATGATAACGAGCGGATAAGAGGACTGGAAATAAAATGAAAGAGGGAATAACAATATGTCTGAAATGAATTTAACCAACGGAGAATGGCACGTTATGGAATGCCTGTGGGACAGATTTCCCCAATCCGGCAGAGAAATCGTGGATACGCTGCAAAACCGCATCGGCTGGTCCAAAAGCACCACTTTGACCATGCTGAAGCGCATGAGCGATAAAAAACTGATCCGTTTTGAGGACACCCAGAAACTGCGCATGTATTTTCCATGCATTGACAGGGACGCCGCAGTCAAAAAGGAAACGGAAAACTTCTTAAACCGTGTATATAAAGGCAGCGTCAGCCTCATGGTCAGTGCCATGACACAGAAACAGACGCTTTCCGACCAGGAAATCGAGGAACTCTATGCAATTCTGGATCAGACTAGACATAAAAATTGAGTTGAAAAATCAAAGCGAAGCGTACCGGGACAACTATGCGCAAAATTAACAGGTTTTGCGCATGGCCGAGGAAACTTCCGGGGGACGTTCCGCAAGCCCGTAGCTCGCCCTGAAAGGTCATTCCAGCCCGTCAAGGCTTGTCTGTTCCCGGCAAAGGCCGAAATGAGCCCGTAGGAGCCCATAGAGGCCTTTAAGGCCTATCGCAGACAGGCCGGTCATCACCAGACAGCCCCATGGCAGGGAATGAGCCTAAAGGGCAGGAGCGGAGAGTTGACGGCGCAGGCGGATTCATTCCGCCGTAGCCCGCTTGTCAACTATGAGCAAAACAGGCATTTTGCGCGCTTGCGCCCCGCATAGTTGTCCAATCAATTATCCCAAGACCTATAGCTTTCAGTCTGCCCCCACTAGGGAGAGTACACTACGACTCTCTCCCTAGTGGTCATTGGTCATTGGTCATAAAAACTTAAACGTAAAGTTTCAAAAAGAGCGGAAGAGCGCAAAAAAAGGGCATTTCAGCCCTTTTTCCCTGCCTGCTCGGCAAAGCGCCTGACGCATTCGGTCTTGAGAACGTCCAGCAGGGTATTGCCGTCATCACAAAAGACACTTTCTACGAAGTACCAGTCATCCGTCAAGTGTTCCAGCAGGAGTATCTGCTCCAGCAGTTTTTCGTCCGTCCAGTCCTTGCACCAGTCCGAAAATTCCCTCTCGTTCGTTGTCATCATCATGTGTTCCTCGCTTTCTGTGCCTGCGCACTTTTTCTCCCGGCCGCCACATCAAGTCAATACCCCTGCCGCAGGAAAAGCACAACCCGCATAAGGCTATGGACAGCCTGTGGCCTGTGGTTGTGCTTTTGGTATTGACTGATGTGATACACTTGTCTTGTAGGTGCGCAGGAGAGGTAACGCCTGGGTGGGGTGGCAAGCGGAGCGCACCCCGCCCAACTATTTAACCTGTCCACGGGGCCCCACAGCCAGAACCCCAAGCATAGGCATGAACCCATGGATAAAACCCCACGGGCATAAAAAGACGGAGTTTCCCTTGACTGTAGGTAAATCTGTGCGAGCCTGTCCCGGCAGGGGCCGTACACCGCACAGCGGGGGCATGGCCCCTTAAACGGCCAAGCGCACAGATTTTCGGTACATGCAGTCAAGGGCTTTTTATGCCCCTGTAAACCCAAGCCCAAGCCAGAGCCACAAAGGATAAACCCAAAGCATGAGCCCCGCATACAAAAATCCAGCCGTATCCCTGCCATACGCATACAGACACCGACCGGGCGCCTGTGTTCATGAGTCGATAAAAACAAAAGCGAAGCGTACCGGGACAACTATGCGCAAAATGCAGATTTTACGAATAGATAGTACCGAAAGGAGGATTTTATATCGTGTGCCCGGATTTTGGGTGTTTTTTCAATGGTAAATGATGAGTGTGTGTTTCTCAACGAGGCTTATGCCATATTTGATAGTTAATTGTGCAATCGTTTGTTGATATGGTATTATTATAATATCAACGAAATAAGTTGAAATTTGAGAGGAGCAAATAAAATGGGATTTAAGATGATTTCCATAACAGCTTTAATTCTTTCTATGGCTGCTATTTTGTAAAAATGCTTCGTCAAAAAAAGCAGGGGATACAGACAAACCAAATTGGAAAGGGCAAAGTCGGTTTTGTGAAATTTGTGGAAGTTACAATGAAAGTTGCTGCTATCCTTGTTTTTGCAGCGGATCTTATCAGTATTTTCAGTGGTACAAGCCACAGTCCTTTCGCTGTTAGGGTTATAGGTGCTGTAATGAGCGTTGCGGGAACTATTATATTTATTGTCGCAGTACAGACTATGCGTGATAGCTGGCGGGCGGGAGTTTCCAAAACCGATAAAACGGAGCTTGTAACAAATGGTATTTATCAAATTAGCCGTAATCCCGCTTTTTTGGGATTTGACCTTTTGTATATTGGTATATTATTCATGTTTTTTAATTGGACTTTGTGCATTCTGACCGCTTTTGCCGTTATCATGTACCATTTGCAGATTGTCAATGTGGAGGAAGAGTTTCTGCTTGTTGCTTTTGGAAATGAGTATCTGCAATATAAGAAAAAGGGTTGCCGATATATTTGCAGGAAAGAGTGTGTGAATAAAAGTCTGTAAATACTGATCTTCTATGATAATGGTTGGGCTGAAGGCTCCCTGATGAGCTTCCAGCCCTTGTATTATATATAAACATCACATTTCGGTACGATGTTGCGCTTTCCTTCGGTCATTTGTACTTTGTGTACGGGTTTCTTTTCTCTTGCCATAATAAAAGGCCTCCTAT
>CANRMI010000009.1 GCA_947631685.1 uncultured Lachnospiraceae bacterium | reverse complement strand
TTCAGTTTTCCGCCGGGCAGAGGGAGGCTTCCCTTGCCGGACACACCTCGGTGGGTTATAAAGATTCGGTCCTGTGGGAGCGTGTGATCGGCATGGCTGTCTATGACGACGAGCAGATACCGCCGTCGCAGACGGATACGGAGGGAGCGTTTCCGTTGAGAGAGGCGAAGCGGATCCTGTTGGACAAGCTGGAGCCACTTGGAATCAAAGAAGTGTCCTTTTGGCAGATCCGCTATTGTAAAGGGGACGGAGACAGCTATTATGAACTTTTCTTTGCCCCGGTCCAGGAAGGAGTTTCCATGATAAAGGAAACGGTGGTATATACGCTGGGAGAAATCTATCCCATAGGCTGGGCCTGCGTTACGCCGGACGGCGTATCGGAATTGAATCTCAGTAACTTTTGTGCCAGGATTGGGAAAAAGGAGCCTGTGACAGTTCTTCCCTTTGAAAAGATCGAGCAGTGTCTTGAACAATATCTGGACAACGGTTTGATCATGACAGATGAAAGGATGGTCTTTGACCATGTGGAACTGGAGTATTATCCGCTGCCCAATACGCAGGTGCAGGGTGAGATGGAATACCGGGAGCAGCTGGAGCTTGTTCCGGTATGGCATATTTACATCACGGTGGAGGATTATGTGGAGAAGTATGCGGGCCTGGAAGGAATATCTCCAGAGGCGGTCGACAATATCTGCATCAACGGAGTCACGGGTGAAGTGGAGAGGGTGAAATAAAGAATATGAGCCGGAAATTTTTAGGACAGGATATAAGGAGAAGCATCTTGAACCCGGGATTCGCGGCGGGAATCTCAGGGCTGGGGACGCTGCTTGCCTGGAATTTCTTTCGGGAATCCGTGGGCGCGGGGAGCTTTTATTATGCGGTGGTCAACATCATGGCGGCGTCCGGCTTTACTGTTTTCGCGCCGGTATTCCCGGTGTTGGGGTATGCATCCCGGTTCTGCCAGGAATATGAGAGCGGTTATTACAGATTTATTTTAAGCAGGATGAGCGCAAAGGAATATGCCATGACGCGGATCGTCAGCGTGGCTCTGTCCGGGGGCCTGATCGTGGGAATTCCCATGCTGCTTATCTGTCTCGCCAGCCTGGGAACGGGGCTGCCGGAAATCACCGACACCACATATGCCAGAGTGGATATGAATGTGACGCTCATGCAGGTTGCACAGACTTACGGACCGGGCATGGTGGTGGCCGCCAAGACTGTGCTGGGATTTCTCTTTGGTGCGGCCTGGGCATTGGTTGGGCTTGCGTTTGCTGTGTGGATGCCCAATCCGTATGTGGCACTGCTCGCCCCCTTTGTGCTGTATGAGTGTCTGTATGTCCTGCCGGTGGGAGGCTTTTTTGCTCCGTCACTGCTTGTGCGGGGGGACGATTACGGGCATCTGTACTCTGCCGTCATGGAGTGCGGCTGGATTTTGCTTGCCGCGGGAGCCGCCATGGCGGGATTTTTACGGAGGTGTCGGGATGCGTAGATCGGTTGTTCTGGCGGCAGGGATGTGGAGACGGGCAATGCAAAGTCCCAGAGTCTGGATGGGGTATTTGCTGGGGCTGACTTTTCTTGGCCTGGGATGCAATGACTTTTTGAAGTATGCGGAAGCGATGAAAGAGCCCGTCAATCTGCTGGAGGGCTTCGTGGTGACACAATGCCAGGCTTTTACGGGCAGGCTGTGGCCGTTAGGCTATTTGCTTATCCTTGCGGACGCGCCTTTTATTGGGAAAGGCACCGAGCTGCAGTTGTATCGCAGCGGCAGACGTATCTGGAATCTGGGAATGCTCTGTTATGTCCTGATGCAGAGTTTAGGGTATGCGGTATGTCTTGCAGTAAGCTCCGTTCTGGCCAGTATGCCCCTTGGTTTTTGGGGAAAGCTCTGGAGTGGGCCGGTCTATCTGCTGGCAAAGTTTCCGGAGAACGCTGCGGCCCGGAAATATCATCTTTTTTTCGAGGGTGAGACGATGATGAAACAGATGACGGTGCCACAGGCCTTTTTGGCGGCCTTTGTCTATCTGTTCTGCGGCCTGGCGTTAATGGGGGTTCTCCTATATGTGTGCAGCCTGATGTTTGGGAACTTCTGGGGATTCTTGGCGGTGGCGGTTTCCCATTTGGGGAGTATCGTGCTGTCGTTCTGGGTCCAGATACCATGGAGTCCTGTGTATGAATCCGGCAGCCCGTATCGTTTCTGGAGGTATCCGTGTTTGACATGCGTGGCGTTATTCTTAATGGCGGTTGTGTCGTTTTTTGCGGTGGCAAAAGTGGAATTTTCGGAGAGGCAGGGAGGAAGCCAATGAAGACATGGGAGACGGTTTTGCGGTATTTCGGCGGCGTACAGGTGAACATGGACTTTGGGATTGACTATGACAAATTGTTCCTGGGGCTGATCCGGTGGCTTCTGCCCCTTACCGTGTGTCTGCTGGCGGAAGGAATCTGGCTGGAAAAGAGAAGCAGAATGGAGCTTCTGGCCCGCTTTCGTTACGGGACGGAAAAAAGGTGGTGGACGGCAAAATTTTTCAGGGGAGTCAGGTTTGGAATGACTGCGGGGGCAATCCTGTTTTGCGTGGCTGCTGCGGCGGACGGGGTGAGTCCGGGCGGAGTTTCACCGGAAATATGGAAAATATTGCTTCTATGGTGTGGGCATTTGATATCGATACTATCGCTCTTTATGCTGCTGGAACTTATGGGGCTGAAAGGGCCCGCACCCGGAGTGCTGCTTTTGCTGGAGGGGCTCAGCTTCCTGGGGAGTATCCTGCTTGGCAGGCTTGCCATATGGATGTACGGCAGATGGGGCATGTATTTTCAGAGCGCGTGGTATGACAGAGAGACGGGAGTGCCGGTGCTGGGTGTTTTGGCAGCGGAGGGACTCTTGGCGGCAGGCAGTTACGGCGCGGGCAGGATTCTGTTAAAACGGTGTGGCGAAAGGTAAGGCGCGGGGAAAGTTTAGGAAAGGATGGTTTTGTATGGAAGAAGTGATCCGCATTGAAAACCTGACAAAACAATTTGGAAATGTTACGGTATTGGATGATATTAATCTGAGTCTGAGGAAAGGAAAGATTTATGGATTTATCGGAAGAAATGGTTCCGGAAAGACGGTGTTATTCAAACATATCATAGGCTACCTCAGACCAACCAGCGGACGGGTGACGGTGGAAGGAAAGGAAATCGGAAAAGATCAGGATTTTGCAGACAACATAGGCATCATCATAGAGAATCCAGGATTTCTAGGACGTTATACAGGCTTTCAGAATCTGAAATATCTGGCGGATATTCGCAATGTCATCGGCAGGGAGCAGATCCGGGAGAGCATGATAAAGGCGGGGCTGGATCCGGACAGCAGGAAAAAAGTAGGAAAGTACTCTCTGGGAATGAAACAGCGCCTCGGCATCGCCCAGGCCATTATGGAAGAGCCGAATATCCTGATTCTGGACGAACCCATGAACGGTCTGGATAATCAGGGCGTGGAGGATGTCAGAAAAATGTTGCTGCAGATGAAAGCTGAAGGAAAAACCATTCTGTTATCCAGCCACCATAGGGAAGATATTGCGCTCCTGTGCGACTGCGTATATGAGATGGATAGGGGGCGCTGTATCAGCCCTGCCCCCTGTCTTTCTCCGCAAGCAGCTTGTAAAGACACATGATGACGCCAAATAACAGTCCGGCAATGGGCCAGACGATCCAGGTGATCTCCCAGTCGGCTGTTAAAAAACTCCACCCCAGGAAGACAGCGGTTGTAGTGAGCCAATAGACTGAGCTGATAGTTTCCCTGATACGGTTTTGCCTTTGGGCTCGACGCGCGTAGCTGCCTTCTTTCAGAAGCTTCTGCATACTTGCCCAGCGGACGCCGGCCATGATAAAAAGTACGGCTCCGATTCCTGCCAGAAGCATGGTGACAGTCAGCGTGACGACCATGAAAAACTCTTTTTCCGTGGAGCCGCCTATGAAAAGCGGGATAGGGGAAAGAATACAGAGGCAGGTTGACGCTCCGGTATCCAGCCATTATAATAATAGTATAGCGGCATTTTGAGAATCATATATAAGCGGTATCGCAAAGACGGAGGAATGGATATGAAGCTGACGTTTATCGGAGCGGCCCGGGAGGTGACGGGAAGCTGTCATTGTATTGAAGCCTGCGGGAAGACTATTTTAGTGGATTACGGTATGGAGCAGGGCGTCAATGTTTTTGAAAACGCCAAACTGCCCGTAGAAGAAAGCTGTGTGGACTACGTGCTTTTGACGCACGCCCATGTGGATCATTCGGGTATGCTGCCCCTCTTGTATGCCAAGGGCTTTCGGGGGCAGGTATTTACTACGGAGGCCTCCGCGCAGCTTTGCGAGATCATGCTGCGTGACTGCGCCCATATCCAGGCCATGGAGGCTGAGTGGAAAAACCGCAAGGCCAGACGCCGCGCCGGCACTCCGTTAGTGGTGCCGGAATACACCATGGAGGATACGGAAGGGCTTTTAAAGAATATCGTACCCTGTCCCTACGGGACAAAGATCACGCTTTGCGAAGGGGTGCAGATCCGGTTTACGGACATCGGACATCTGTTGGGTTCCGCCAGCATTGAAGTCTGGCTGGACGAGGCCGGCGTACAGAAGAAGCTGGTCTTTTCCGGAGATATTGGAAACAAAAACCAGCCCCTCTTAAAGGATCCCAGCTTTACGCGGGAAGCCGACTACGTGATCATGGAAAATACCTACGGCGACAGGCTTCACGGAGAGGAGAGGCCGGACTATGTCGCTGAGCTGGCGAAAGTGATACAGGAAACTTTCGATAGGGGCGGGAATGTGGTGATCCCTTCCTTTGCAGTGGGAAGAACCCAGGAGATCCTCTATTTTATCCGTAAGATCAAAGCGGATAATATGATAAAGGGACATGACAATTTCCCCGTATATGTGGACAGCCCCATGGCAGTAAAGGCCACTACCGTTTTCCAGGAAAATGAGTGGAGCTGTTTTGATGAAGAGGCTTTACAGCTGGTGCACCAGGGCATTAACCCGATTTCTTTCCCGGGGCTGAAGCTGTCCATTACCAGCGACGAATCCAAGGCGATCAATTTTGAAGAGACGCCCAAGGTCATTATTTCCGCTTCCGGTATGTGCGAGGCAGGCCGGATCCGCCATCATTTGAAACACAATCTCTGGAGACCGGAGAGCAGCATTTTGTTTGTGGGCTATCAGGCTGTGGGGACCTTGGGACGCGCGATCGTGGAAGGCGCCAAGGAGGTCAAGCTGTTTGGGGAGCCCATTGAAGTCAGGGCAAGGATCTGCAAGATCGCGGGACTGAGCGGCCATGCGGATAAGAACGGTCTAATAGAATGGATAACGGCTTTTAAAGAAAAGCCCCGCAAGGTGTTTGTGGTCCACGGAGAAGACAGTGTCTGCGCTTCCTTTGTGGAATGCCTGATGGTGGAGCATGGGATCAAAGCTTATGCGCCCTACAGCGGAACGGTGTTCAATCTGGCCAGCGGCAAGCTGGAATATGAAGCGGAGCCCATTCCTGTTAAAAAGAAAGATACGCAGGCAAACGGTGTATACGCCAGACTGCTGGCAGCAGGCCAGCGGCTATTGGCTGTTATCAAGAAAAAAGAAGGCGGCAGCAACAAGGATTTGGCTAAATTTGCAGATCAGATCATTTCTCTCTGTGACAAATGGGAGGCGTAGTATGAGCAGGGCGGACAAGATTTTTATAGAGATGTGCAGGGATATTCTGGAGAATGGGAGCGATACCAGAGGAGAAAAGGTACGCCCCCGCTGGGAGGACGGCACGCCGGCCTATACGATCAAAAAATTCGGGGTGGTCAACCGCTACAATCTGGCGGAAGAATTTCCGATCCTGACGCTGCGCAGGACGGCCCTCAAGAGCGCCACCGACGAAATGCTCTGGATATGGCAGAGAAAATCCAACAACGTGCATGACCTGCGCAGCCATATCTGGGACGAGTGGGCGGATGAGGACGGCTCTATCGGGAAGGCTTACGGCTATCAGATGGGTGTGAAGCACCAGTATAAAGAGGGTATGATGGACCAGGTGGACAGGGTAATCTACGATCTGAAAAACAATCCCTTTTCCAGGAGGATCATGACGAACATCTACGTGCATCAGGATCTGCACGAGATGAATCTTTACCCCTGCGCCTACAGCATGACGTTTAATGTGACGCAGAAAGCGGGAGAAGAGAAACTGACCTTGAACGCGATTTTAAATCAGCGTTCCCAGGATGTGCTGGCAGCCAACAACTGGAATGTGGTGCAGTACGCGGTGCTGGTGCATATGCTGGCTCAGGTCTGCGATATGCAGGCCGGAGAGCTGGTACATGTGATCGCGGACGCCCATATTTATGACAGGCATATCCCAATCATCAGGGAGCTGATTGCCAGGGAACCCAAACCGGCTCCCAAGTTCAGCCTCAATCCGGATATTCACGATTTTTATCAGTTTACCTGGGACGATGTAAAGCTGGAAGGATATGAGTATGGCCCCCAGGTGGAAAATATTCCTATCGCTATATAGGAGTGTGGAGAGAATAGTGTGACGATCCGGAATGGAGAGCAATATGAATCTGTTTGTGACAGCGGCTCAAAACTGGGCCATAGGAAAAGGAGAAAAACAATTGGTGCAGATTCCCGCGGTCTGGCGCTATCTGCAGCAGCTTACGCTGGGCGGCGTAGTGATAATGGGGAGAAAGACTCTCCAGGCTTTGCCCCAGGGGCAGCCTCTTTACGGCAGGGAAAATTACGTGCTGACATCCAGGAGGGATTTTGCCGTAAAGGGAGCCACCGTGGCGCACAGTCTGGAAGAACTGCGGGAAAAGCTGGCCGGTATAGAGGGAAAAGAGATATTTGTGTGCGGCGGAGCCAGTGTGTACAAGCAGCTGCTCCCGGACTGCGACACGGCGTATGTGGCTATGGTGGAGCAGTCCTACGCGGCGGACGTGTACCTGGAAAATCTGGAGGAAAACGGCTGGGAAATGACGGAGGAAAGCGAGGAGCAGACCTACTTTGACATCACCTATTATTTCAGGAAATACAGGCGCTGATTACTTTAACAATTCACCACGCAAAAGTGTTGACTTTTGCTTCAAAAAGTACCATAATGTATAAAAATATACGCCGACGGGCGGCCTGTACCGTACCGGAACGGATAGAAAGACCTATAGGGAAAGGAAGCGGAGAGTATGGAAAAGAAAAACATAGATTGGGCCAATCTGGGGTTTGGCTATGTGGAGACCGACAAGAGATATGTGTCCAATTATAAAAACGGCGCGTGGGACGAAGGCGCGCTGATCGACAATCCCAATATCACTATGAGCGAATGTGCCGGCGTGCTGCAGTACGCCCAGACGGTATTTGAAGGATTGAAAGCATATACCACACAGGACGGACATATTGTGACTTTCAGACCGGACCTGAACGCGGAAAGGCTGGAAAGCTCCGCAAAGCGTCTGGAGATGCCCGTATTTGACAAGGGCAGATTCGTGGAAGCGGTATCCGCGGTAGTAGAGGCCAACGCGGCTTACGTGCCGCCTTACGGCTCCGGTGCCACTCTTTATATCAGACCTTACATGTTTGGAATCAATCCCGTCATTGGCGTAAAGCCCGCTGACGAGTATCAGTTCCGCATTTTCTGTACACCGGTGGGCCCCTATTTTAAAGGCGGCGTTAAACCGTTGACTATAAGAGTCAGTGATTTTGACCGGGCGGCGCCCCATGGTACCGGCAATATCAAAGCGGGCCTGAATTATGCCATGAGCCTTCATGCCATTGTAACGGCGCATAAGGAGGGCTATGACGAGAATATGTATCTGGATCCCGCTACCAGAACGAAAGTGGAAGAAACGGGAGGCGCCAACTTCCTCTTTGTGACAAAGGACGGTAAGATCGTAACGCCTAAGTCCGACAGTATCCTGCCTTCTATCACCAGGCGTTCTCTGGTGTATGTGGCCAGAGAGTATCTGGGACTGGAAGTGGAAGAGCGGGAAGTCTTTAAGGACGAGTTAAAGGATATGGCGGAATGCGGTCTCTGCGGTACGGCAGCCGTTATTTCTCCCGTAGGCAAGATTGTGGATCACGGTACGGAGATCTGCCTGCCCAGCGGTATGAATGAAATGGGCCCTGTGACGAAGAAGCTTTATGATACGCTCACAGGCATCCAGATGGGACGGCTGGAAGCGCCCAAGGGCTGGATCCATGTGATCGCCTAGGCGCGCAAGCCGGCAGGATGATCCTATGAAAAGTATGGAAAGAGATAAGAAAGGCAGGAAACACTCTGGGAAGAGGCATTCGGCAAGGTGCCTGGCGGTACTGCTTGGCGTCTGCGTTTCCCTCTTTTTTGGGGCCTGCGGCGGAAAGAACGCAGGGACCAGGGTGGTGCTCACAACAGGCTTTTACGCTGACGAAGTGTTTCGGATAGAGGACGAATCCTGCAGGCTGCCGGAGGTCATGGTGTATCTGACCACGCTCCAGAACCAGTATGAAGAGGTCTACGGAGAAGAGATCTGGAACGCCAGCCTGGACGGAGTGACGCTGGAAGAAAACGTCAAAGAAATGGTACTGGCCAAGATTGCCCGGATAAAGTCCCTGAACCTGCTGGCGGAATCCATGGAGGTGGAGCTGGACGAGGAAGAGCTGGAGCGGGCGCGGCAGGCGGCCGATGCCTATTATGCGTCGCTCAATGAAACGGAAAGGACGCTTTTAGGCGTGACGCCGGAGATGATCGCGCAGTACTACGGAGAATATGCCCTGGCTGAAAAGGTATACGCTCATATTATAAAGGACATCAACCCGGAGATCAGCGATGATGAGGCCAGGACCATCACGGTGGAGCATATTTTGATCAAGACCTATACCGTGGACGGCCGGGGAGAGCGGGTAGCTTATTCCGAAAGCGCGAGGGAAGCGGCCTATGCCAGGGCGGCGGAAGCCTATGCCTATGCCATGGACGGCACCTATACTTTTGAGGAGCTGATGGAACGTTACAGCGAGGACAATGTGACTTCCTATTCTTTCCGCAAGGGAGAAATGACGGAAGCCTTTGAGGAAGCGGCCTTTAATCTGGGAAACGGCGAGATCAGCGGGATCGTAGAAGATGAATACGGCTATCATATCATCAAATGCATCAATACCTTCGACAGGGAGGAAACGGACCAGAATAAATTAAAGATCGTGGAAGAACGCAAAAAAGAAGTGTTCAGTGAGGAATACGACGTATTTGTGGAATCTCTGACCAGACAGCTGAATGAGGAGCTTTGGGAGCAGGTGACGTTTCTCCATGATGAAAATGTGACCACGAAAAACTTTTTTGATGTATATGAAGAGTATTTTACAAAAATTTTAGAATTGTGAAAGCCTTGAAAAATCTGGATTCTTTTAAAATTATTAGCACTCATTCAAAATGAGTGCTAAATTTTTGTTGACTTCTAAAAAGGAACGCACTACAATGAAACACAGATAAAGAAAAACAAGAAAGAGGAAGTGGATATTATGGCAGCAAAAACAGGCAGTTTATCAATCAACAGTGAAAATATTTTCCCGATCATCAAGAAATGGCTCTATTCCGACCATGATATTTTCTACAGGGAATTGATCTCCAATGGCTGCGACGCCATTACAAAATTAAAGAAGCTGGATATGATGGGAGAGTATACCCTGCCGGAGGATTACAAGGCAAGGATAGACGTGATCGTGGATCCGGAAAAGAAAACCCTGACGTTTCAGGACAACGGGCTGGGCATGACGGCGGAGGAAGTGGAGGAGTACATCAATCAGATCGCTTTTTCAGGCGCGGCGGATTTCCTGGAGAAATATAAGGACAAGAGCAACGCGGATCAGATCATCGGCCATTTTGGACTGGGCTTTTATTCCGCGTTTATGGTGGCAGAAGAAGTGCATATCGACACCCTCTCCTACAAAGAGGGCGCAAAGCCCGTACACTGGGAATGCGACGGCGGTACGGAATTTTCCATGGAGGACGGAGACAGGAAGGAAGTCGGCACCACCATCACTTTGTACTTAATGGACGACTGTCTGGAGTTCTGCAATGAGTACAAGGCGGAAGAGGTTATCAAAAAGTACTGCTCCTTTATGCCTACGGAAATTTATTTAAGCAAGGCGGACACTAAGGATACCCAGACTATTAAGGCGGAAGAAAAGCTGGATACCGACACCGTAGTGGAGACGATCGCGCCTGAAAAGGAAGGCGATCCGGAAAAATTAAAGATCGTAAAGCGCCCCGAGCTTTTAAACAATACCCATCCTCTTTGGATGAAGAATCCCAGCGAGTGCGCCAAAGAGGAATATTTAGAGTTTTACAGAAAGGTATTCCAGGATTACAAGGAGCCTCTTTTCTGGATCCATCTGAACATGGATTATCCCTTTAATTTAAAGGGTATTCTGTATTTCCCCAAGATCAATATGGAATACGAATCCATAGAGGGCGTCATCAAGCTTTACAACAACCAGGTCTTTATCGCGGACAATATCAAGGAAGTCATCCCGGAATTTCTGATGCTCTTAAAGGGCGTCATCGACTGCCCGGATCTGCCGCTGAATGTATCCAGAAGCGCGCTGCAGAACGACGGCTTTGTAAAGAAGATCTCTGATTACATCAGCAAGAAGGTGGCGGACAAGCTGGCCGGAATGTGCAAGACGGAGAAGGAAGAGTACGAGAAATACTGGGACGACATAAGCCCGTTTATTAAATTCGGCTGCTTAAAGGATGATAAATTCTGCGAGAAGATGACGGATTATATTCTCTTTAAGAACCTGGACGGCGTATATATGACGCTGCCGGAATGCCTGGAGATCAACAGGACGGATACCGACGGGGAAGAAGAGAACGCTGTGGATGAGAGCGGCAACAAGGTAGAAGCGGAAGTGGTGACCGGCGAAGAGAAAGAAGCCGGAGAGGATACCACGGAAGATACCGCGGAAGACGGCCAGGAGGAAAAGAAAGAGAAGACCATTTATTACGTGACGGACGAGCAGCAGCAGAGCCAGTATATCAACATGTTCAGGGCTGCCAAAATGGATGCCGTGATCCTGACTCACAATATTGACCAGCCCTTTATTTCCCAGCTGGAGTCCAAGAACGAGGGCATTAAGTTCCAGAGGATCGACGCGGATCTGACGGATACCTTCAGATCCAAAACCTCCAAGAAGGCGGCCGAGGAGATGCAGGCTCAGGCGGAGGAGATCGCCAAGCTGATGAAGAAGGCTCTGAAGAAAGAGAAGCTGGAAGTGAAAGTGGAGAAGTTAAAGAATAAGAAAATTTCTTCCCTGCTGACTCTTTCTGAGGAAAGCCGCCGGATGCAGGATATGATGAAGATGTACTCTATGAACGGAATGGGAATGGGAGATTTCGGCTCCGAGGGCGAGACGCTGATCTTAAATGCCAACCATCCCCTGGTACAGTATGTAACGGAGCATCAGGACGGTGAGCATGTGCAGATGATATGCGAGCAGCTCTACGACCTGGCGAAGCTGCAGCACGCGCCTTTAAGTTCGGAGGACATGACCAAATTTATCGCCAGAAGCAATGAGATCATGCTGCTTTTGGCAAAATAGAAAGAACAGCAGGAGAGAGAAAGATGCACGATAAGCTGACGGAAAGCGACATCCGGCGCATGGAGGAAGAAATTGAACACCGCAAGCTGGTGGTACGGCCAAAGCTGCTGGAATCCGTAAAAGAGGCCAGGGCTCACGGAGACCTGAGCGAGAACTTTGAGTACCATGCGGCCAAACGGGAAAAGAACCGGAATGAAAGCCGTATCCGTTTTCTGGAGCGTATGATCCGGACCGCGGAGGTGATTTCGGATGCTTCCGCTGAAGATGAAGTGGGATTGAACAATACCGTTACGGTGGAATTCTGCGAGGACAAGAGCAGGGAGGTCTATAAGATCGTTACCACGGTAAGGGGAAATTCCCTGGAAGGGCTGATCAGCAACGAATCCCCCTTGGGCAAAGCACTGCTTGGCCATAAGGAGGGGGATGTCGTGCATGTACAGGTAAATGAAGGTACTGCCTATGATGTAAAGATAATCCGGATAGAAAATACGGTGGACGACGGAACCGATAAGCTGAGAAGCTTTTAGAAAGCTTTTTCGAGAATGCCGAAGCCCAAAGGGTAGGGACCGGTGTGTACGCTGATCCCGGCGCCTATCTGATAAAGGGGCAGATCCGCCTCCGTAAGGGCGGGGCTGCAGGAATACGTTTCGTTGAGGAAAGAGAGTGCGGTAGTCCGAAAGGCTTCCGCCTCTTCTTTGTCATAGCCGAAACCGATCGCGCAGGTGTAAGTGCTCAGATCCTTGCCGGTTTCTTTCAGATAACCGGCGAGCAGCTCTAAGATCTTTTCCAGAGACTTTTTCCTGCTTCTGGTGATGCCGGAAGGGAAAATCTCCCCTTCTTTTAAGGTGATCATGGGACGGATTCCCAAAATGGAGCCGGCCAGGCCGGAAAGCTTGCCGATGCGCCCGCCGTGTTTGAGATATTCGATGTCCCCTACGGTAAAGAAAATGCGTCCTGTGGATTTGATGGTTTCTAACCGCTCCACCACAGCGTCATATTCCCAGCCGGCAGCCTGCATTCTGGCGGCCTCCAGGACGTAGAGGCCCTGCAGTACAGTGTTGACGGTGGCATCTATGACCGTGATTTTGGCGCCGGGACATTCTTCTTCCACCATTTCCTTGGCGGTAAGGGCCGACTGCATGGAACCGCTGAATTTGGTGGTGATGCAGATGCATATGATCGCCTTGCCCTGTTTCGCGAAAGGCAGGAAAGCGTCGGTATAGTCCTGTACGGAGGGCATGGAGGATTTGGGATAGACCTTGGGGTTGCGCACCATTTCCTCATAAAAATCCCTCACGCCTATTTCTTCCATTTCCTTGAGATAGGTATGGTCGTCAAAGGATACATAGAAGGGAACGACGAAAATATTTTTTTCTTTGGCCAGCTCGGGTGGTAAGTCACAGGAGCCGTCGGAAATAATCTGGTATTCCATAAAATTCCTCTTTCTCTGATTTGTTTTACCCTATTGTAATACATCTTGTGTTAAATGTAAACACTTTTCGTAGTTTTTAATACTATGTTTTGTAAGAAGCAAATTTATGTGGCGGGCGTCACTGGGTATATGGTATAATGACCTTATTCAAGGCAGGAAGCGGCCGAATGGCCATATTGCCATAAATGCGAAGCATTTATGGTATAATGACCTTATTCAAGGCATAATGAGGGGTGGAGTATGAGAATTGAATATGAAGATGTGCTGCAAAACGATCTGGTGCGGAAATGTATTTTAAAAGCGGATGCGGATCATCTGCCCAAAGGCGGTAAGGAACACGGGCTGACGCATGCGACCCAGGTAGCGGAGATGACGAAGGCGATATTAGACAGCGTGGGGAGCAGCATCCGGGAAGAGGAACTGGGCGCCATTGCGGGCTATCTCCATGACATCGGGTACATGGTCGGGGAAGATGCCCATGAGGAACACGGAGCGGCCGTGGTGCTCAGGCTGTTAGAAAAAATGGACGCGGATCCCGAGGACATTGCCATGATCGTTACCGCAGTGGAAAATTATGAGGGGGAGGGCGCCTCTCCGGTAAATGACATTACGGCGGCCCTGATCCTGGCGGACGCGGCGGATCTGCGCCCTGACAGAGTCAGAAAGACGGATCCGGCCATGTTCAGCAAAAGCGATAAGGCCAATTATTATGCCACGGATGCCCATTTGGAGATGAGCGGCCGTGACATAAAACTGACTGTGAAAACAGAGCCTAACCGCTGCAGCGTCATGGATTATTTTGAATTTGTCATCGAGCGTATGCTGCTCTGCAGACAGGCGGCGGAGAAACTGGGCGCGGAATTTTCCCTGGTTATTAACGGACGGAAAATGTTTTAGGTTTAAGGTTCCGCAATCCTGCTGACCGCTACATAAATACGGGAAACGGCGTACCATGTAGGGAAATCGGTGATACCGTTGGGCGGAAGGTCGAAGATCCGCTGGAAGGTCCTGACGGACTCGGCGGTACGGGAGCCGTATATGCCATCCGCTATGAGAGTGGGAATGGCGGGATAGTTCTGGGCGATCCGGTTTAACTGCTGCTGCAGCTGGCGGACCTTTTCTCCGGAAGAGCCGATGGTCAGGTTGTAGCCGGGCCAGGAAGAGGGTACGCCCGAAACACTGTCGGCAGTATTGATAAACATGCTGCTGCCGTAGTAATAGCGCAGGATCTCAATGGCGGAGTATCCTCTGTCCCCCAGATATTTGGAGCCCCATTGACTTAAGCCGTTGCAGGTCACCCGCTGTCCGTCGCAGTAGGAAGTAAAAATGGGCTGCCGCACGCCGGGACGGGAAAGGTAGTTTACAAAAATGGTATCCACCAGCCTGTCGATGTTTTCATAGGTGTTGCGGCCGTAGATCCATTTCTGGTCGTAGGCTGTGGAGCTGGTGATGGTAAAATTATAACCCTGGTTCCGGTAGAATTCCGTATATACTCTGTTTAGCGTAAAGGACATGATCGCCAGGATATTGGCGTAGATAGTAGCTTCCGGCCAGGTGGCGTAAATTTCCGAAGAGGCTACATTTTTGATGTAGTCGGTATACCTTACCCAGTAATTGGTGGCGCTTCTGTCTGTGGGGGCGCCGTTGTGGACCACCACGTACTCCGGTATGACGACTCTGCTTAAGACGATCTCCCCGCTGTCAGGAAGGGGCTTTACCTCCGCTTCCGGTATTTTGGCGGGATAGGTACCCCAGAGCGTGTGGGCGGGAATGTCTACCAGCTTGGCGTCTTCTTCCGTAATTTCCAGGGGATTCATGCGGACGGGCTGTATGGCGGTCACTTCCGGCAGCAGTTCGGTGCCGGTAATGATGACGGGTTCATAGCCCGGGGCGGTTATGGAAATATCATAGTCGGTGTAGGGCTGTACGGTACTTTCCGGTTCCAGACTGTATTCCAGGTCGGGGGCGGGAAGTTCGATGGTGGGAGTGAGGCCTGAAATATCGGTGGAAAGCTGCTGGACCACATTGTCCGGTTCGCCGCTTGGGGAAATGGATACCACGGCGCCTTCAATGGGAATCTGTCCCAGTGAAGAAGTGACGTTGATACGCAGGGCGCCGCTGTAGGAGTTTTCACCTGTCTGGGCGGCATGTAAATGTTCTGGCATAAAATAACCTCGGCATATCTGCTTTATAGACAGTATATGCGGAGGTTTTTTAAACGGAACTTTATCCCGTACCAAAAAACTTTAAAAGCGTAAAATATGTTTGCCTAACCGTATGGGAAAATGGTATAATCATCATATCGGCACAATCGGATAAAAGAAGGTGAGAGCTTGCGGACAGTCATTGATAAGATTCTGGAGGGAGACCTGGAGTATGAAAAGGGCGCCTTGGATTTTTCATGCTCAAAATTGGAGCTTTCCGTTCCCGCCGGTGAGATGCTGGAGGGCTCTTTTACCATCTTGGGAGAAGAGGGGAAGCTGACTAAGGGCCTGGTATATTCTTCTGACAGCAGAATGGAATGCCTGACTGGGGAATTTCTGGGCAGCAGGGAGGAGATCGGCTTCTGCTTCCACGGAGAAGATCTGGAAGAGGGCGAAGTCGTCAAGGGAGAGTTTCAGGTCATCAGCAATCAGGGAGAGTATTATCTGCCTTTCGTAGTCAATGTAGAATACAGAGTATTGACTTCTTCTCTGGGAAATATCCGGAACCTGTTCCATTTTGCCAATCTGGCCAAGACCAATCCGGAGGAGGCTGTGGTCCTGTTTTATTCCAAGGATTTCCGGAGTGTGTTCAATGGTGGGGACAGACAGTATTATGACTATTACAGAGGACTGTCCGCCATACCCGGCAATGAACAGAATGTAGAAGAATTTCTCATAGGGATCAACAAGAAGCAGAAGATAGAATATCTGACTGATACGGAGGAACTACGGCTGGGGGACGTGCAGGGAACGGAGGAACTCTGTGTCCGGATAACGCGCAACGGCTGGGGAGCGGCCAGGTTGTTTGTGGAAACGGAAGGCAGCTTTCTGTATGTGGAGAAGTCCTGCATTACCGAAGCGGATTTCTTAGGCAATACCTACAGGCTGTCCATCTATGTGGAGGAAAACGGCCTGCATGATGGAAATAATTACGGCAGCGTCCGGCTCTGGGACAGATACGGGGAGAAGAGGATCCCGGTGATCGTCAGCCAGCGTGGAAGCAGCGGGGTGAGGAAGATCCTTTACCAGAAAGGATTGATCCTGCGCCTGATGGAGTTATACAGGCAGTTTAGGCTGAAGAAGCTCAACGCGTCCGTATGGCAGAGGGAGAGTACCCCTTTGGTAGAGAAACTGACGGCCTGGGACGAGAACAATGTACCGGCCAGACTGTTTCAGGCCCAGCTGCTGATCACGGGAGAGCGCTACAATGAGGCCCGCTGGATACTGGATCATATTGCGGACATTCTGGACGGACTGGAGGAAGAGGAGCCGGTCTGGCTGGCTTATTATCTCTACCTTACCACACTGATACGGCGGGAAGAGGACTATGTGGACGAGATTTCGCGTCAGGTGGAGTATCTGCACAAACGCAACCGGGAAGAGTGGAGGATAGCCTGGCTGTTGCTGTATCTGTCAGAGGAGTATACCAAGAGCTTTTCCAAAAGGTGGATGTTTATAGAGGAGCAGTACGGGAGGGGCAGCAGAAGCCCGGTGCTTTACATAGAGGCCCTGCTTTTGCTGGAGCAGAATCCGGCCCTGTTGATCAAACTGGGAGACTTTGAAAAAAAGGTACTGACTTACGGAGCCCGGTACCAGGCCCTGTCTGAGGATGTAGTGCGGCAGTTTGTCTATCTGGTGCAGCGGGAGAGGGAGTACTCGGACTGCGTATACCGCATACTGAAGGCCTGCTATGAGACAAAGCCGGACGCCGGTGTGCTCCAGGAGCTCTGCAGCCTGCTGATCAAGGGCGGCAAAACAGGCAGCAGGTATTTTCAGTGGTATGCGCTGGGAGTAGAAGAGGGGCTTCGGATCACGCGGCTGTACGAACACTATATGATGAGCGTGGATACCTCTGCGAAGGAGCCGCTGCCCCGCATGGTGCTCATGTATTTTGCTTATCAGAACAGCCTGGATTATGAGCTGGCAGCTTTTCTTTATGCCAATGTGCACAGGCATAGAGAGGAATTTCCCGAGCTTTACGAAAACTACCGGGAACGGATAGAAGAGTTTGTCACAGAACAGATACTGAAGGGACGGATCAACCGGGACCTGGCGTATCTGTACAAAAATATACTGACAGAGCAGATGATGACGCCGCAGATGGCGGAAGCCCTGGGCGGGCTTTTGTTCATGAACCTGGTGGAAATATCCGCGGGAGACATCCGGTACGCCATTGTCTGTCAGGCGGGATTTACGGGGGAAACCCGCTATCCCGTAACGGACGGACGGGTGCTGGTGTCCCTGCCTTCGCCGGAAAGCAGACTGCTCTTTGAGGACGGTGCCAAAAACCGCTACATGACGGGGGTTCCCTATACCATAGAAAAGCTGATCCTTCCCGGAAAGCTGATGAAGCTGACCGCCCCCATGGTTTACAACAACAGGGACTTAAATATCAACATATGCCTAAGCGGGGAGGAACCGGCAGAGATCACCGGAGAAAATGAACTGCGCTTTGGAAGCCTTCTGGAGGAAAAGGAGCTGCAGGAGGATCTGAGACGGAATATCAGCAGGAAACTGCTGCAGTACTATTATGAAAACGACAGGCTGCAGGAGCTGGATGAATGCCTGGAACGGATAAAGCCGGAGGGGTATCCGGTATCGGAACGGGCAGAGCTGTTCAGACTGCTGGTGATCAGGGGACAGAAGGAAAAAGCTCTGGAATGGCTGACCAGATACGGCCCCTTTGGAATGGAGCCCAAGATTCTGGTAAGACTTTGCTCCCGGCTGATCCAGGAGTGGGAATTCGCGGAAGACGGCGTTCTGACGGAAGCGGTAATGTATGCCTTTAAGCGGGGCAAATACGACGAAAAAGGGCTGCAGTACCTCATTATGTATTATCAGGGGATTACCAGGGATATGCGGGATATTTACAAAGCGGCCTGCGCGTTCGGGGAACCCTGCAGAACGCTGTGCGAGCGGCTGCTCATACAGATGCTCTTTACCGGCTCTTTTGTAGGTGAAAAGATGGATATTTTCCGCACCTATGTCAAAGAGGGCGGAGGAGATGAGGTAGAGGAGGCTTTTCTGGCCCAGTGCTCTTATGAATATTTTGTCAAGGACAGGGTAACGGATGAATACGCTTTTGACGTGATCACGGAGCGCTGCCGGCAGGGCAGTGAAATGAAACAGGTATGTAAGCTGGCTTATGTGAAATTTTATGCGGAAAATAAGAGCCGGCTGACGGAGGAGAGAGGGGAGATCGTCCGGCAGTTCATCAGGGAACTGCTGGAGGAGCGCATTTTCTTAAAGATGTTTACCGAGTTTAAGGATATGCGGGATTCCAGGATCAACCAGCTTTCCGACAGAACCATTGTGGAATATAGGGCGCATCCGGAAGCAAGAGCCATTCTCCATTACTGCATAGAGACTTCGGAAAGCGGAGAGCCGGAGTATCTGACGGAGGAAATGCGGGAAACTATAGGCGGGGTGTGCTTCAAGGAATTTGTACTGTTTTTTGGAGAAAGCCTGCAGTACTATATTGTGGAGGAACAGGGAGGCAGCGAACAGCTGACCGAGAGCGCCTCCATACAGAAGAGCGATGTGGGAGGCTGGAATCTGGAAAGCAAGTTTTATCTGATCAACGACATCTGTATCAGCAACACGCTGCAGGATTATGATACGGTGGATAAGCTGCTGGAAGAGTATGAGCGTACAGAATACATGAAAAACGGTCTGTTCGGACTGCGGTAACGGGGGAAGGGGCTCATGAAAGAAAAGCTGATCATAGGATATGATCTGGGAAACATTTTTTCCCAGATCAGCTATTGCACATATGAAAACAGTGAGCCGGAAACACTGTCTACGGTAGCGGGCGCGCAGGCTTACAGCATTCCCACGGCACTGTGCAAGCGGCAGGGGGTAAGCCAGTGGTTTTATGGCAGAGATGCCTTAAAACACGCGGAGGAAGGGATCCTTGCTAAGAATCTGGTGGAGGCTGCAAGGAGCGGGGAGCCGGTGGAATTAGACGGGGAAGAATATGATCCGGTGGCGCTGCTGACGCTTTTTGTAAAGAGGAGCCTCAGCCTGTTGAATATGATCTCCTCTCCGGAAAGGATCGCGGCCCTCATGTTTACCTGCGAGGAGCTGGATGCCAGGATGGTGGAGGTGCTGGACGCCGTGACAGCGGGTTTGGCGCTGAAAACGGCGACGGTAAGCTACCAGAGCCATTTGGAAAGCTTTTTCCATTATACCATCCGCCAGCCGCAGGAGCTGTGGCAGCAGCAGGTATTGGTCTGCGACTACGCAGGGGAGAGGATGCGTTTTTTCTGCATGGAATGCAATCGGCATACCACACCCGTGGTAGCTTTTATGAACAGGGAGGAATACCCCTTTTTGTCAGGGGCGGCAGGAATAGAAGAGGAATCCCTGCGGGAAAGCCTCTATAAACAGCTGGACGGGCGGTTTCTGAAGCTTCTGCGGAAGGTCTGTGAGGGACGGCTTATTAGCTCCGTGTACCTGATCGGGGAGGATTTTTCAGAAGAATGGCTGAAGGAGTCCCTGCGCTTCCTTTGCCGGGGCAGACGTGTTTTCCAGGGCAACAACCTTTACAGCAAGGGTGCCTGCTACGGTATGTCGGAAAGGCTTTCTGCCAGTGAACTCGGAAAGAACTATGTATTTTTGGGAGAAGATAAATTAAAGGCCAACATCGGTATGAAGTTAAAGCGCCGCGGGGAAGACTCTTATTACGCGCTGCTGGACGCGGGGACAAGCTGGTACGAGGCGCGGGGCAGCGTGGATTTCCTTTTAGAGGAGGGGAACAGTTTTTCCCTGCTGATCACCCCCTTAAACGGCAGGGATATCAAGCTGGCTGAAGTGACATTGGAGGGACTGCCGGCAAGAAGCGGCGCGTTTTCCAGACTCCACATGGAGCTGCAGATGACCGCGGTGCAATGTGTGCGGCTCTCCGTGGAGGATATGGGTTTTGGGGAACTCTTCCCCGCCAGTCATCAGGTTTGGACGGAAAGTTTTGAGGTGGAATAGTGGGACGGATACTTCTGCAAACAGGCGAATGCGCGGTAATTCCATACTGTTTCGATAATCTGGGGATACGGGTATATTCCGTGGAAGAGCTTTGCTATGTGCTGAGGGAAAATGCCTTTTTAATAGACAGGGAGATTCTGGATAAGCGGCTGGTAAAATGGATCGGCGAGGTGTTAAGGCTCCAGGAGCTGGCCTCCATGCTGGCGCCCCTTTTGCACAACGGAACCTCCGTGGGAGCTTTTGTGAGGGTGATATTGTCCTATACGGGCCTCTATGCGGAAGAAGAGGTGGAGCGGACAGAATCGATCTACCTGCAGGGCATGGGACTGAACGCCTATGAAAAGTTAAAAACCAGGATAGACCATATGGTAGAATGCGGCAAATACACACCGGCTGTGATAGAATATGACGCGCTGATGAGCCGGCTGCCCGAAAAGGAAACAAAGCTGAGAGCCGGGATCCTGCATAACAAGGGAACCGCCCTCTGCGGCCTGTTTTTGTTTGAGGAAGCGGCAGCGTGGTTTTTGCAGGCCTATGAACTGGATGGCGGGGAGGAGAGCTTTATCGCTTATCTGGCTGCCAAACGGATGTATATGCCGGAGGGAGAGTATGTTTCCTTTGTTTCCGGCCTGGGAGAACATTATGATATGACACTGGAGCTGGAAAGGCGGGTACAAGCTCTTTCGGAGGAATGGGAGGAGTCGGAGCCTAAGCAGTGGCTGGAAGAGAGGCGCCGGATGAAGGAAGAAGGAGATCCGCTCTACTACGAGGAAACGGACAGAAAAGTGAGGGAACTGAAAAACCGCTATAGGGAAAATGTCAATGGCTGATAAATTTTGGAACTGGCTTTTTAGAAAAAAGAATAGAAAAGCGCCTGAGCCGGAAGAAGACTGGGAGGAGATTACCTGCGAGCGGGACAGGATCAATTTTCGTGACGCCGAAGAACGAAACCGTTATCTGGAAACCTGTCTGGAGCAGATCAAGGAGGCCGAGCGGGAGCTGGAGCTTTTAAGCGGAGAGTACAACCTGGTGACAGGGTATCTGACGGATATGGAAGAGATCGAGGCCCTGCCGGAGGAGCAGATGCGGGAAGTAAAGACCGTGGCAGGGAAAATGACGGCACTCAATCAGGAGCGAAACCGCTATCTGGATAAGGAAAGGCATCTTACCGACAGTGAATACCGGCAGATGCGCTCCGTGGAGAGGGAAGCGGAGGAGGGCCTTGCCAAGCTCCAGGAGGCCGAGAAGTATCAAAAGCTGGTAAAGCAGGATCTCAACCGGCTGGACGGGGAAAGGCATGCTTACGCTTACCGCAGAAGCGAGTTGAGTACTATGCTGGTCAATCTGAGAGGGATGGCTGTTATCTGCCTGACCGCGCTGGGCGCCTGCATCCTGATGCTGCTGCTTTTGCAGTTTGGCTTTCACCTGGATACGGCCGTGGGGTATTACCTTTCCGTAGCCGCCGCGGCGATTGCCATAACCGTTATTTTCATCAAATACACGGATGCGGATCGGGAACTGGACAGATTGACTAATTCGGTCAACAAACTGATCCTGCTGCAGAACAGGGTGAAGATCCGGTATGTGAACAATACCCATCTGCTGGACTACCTGTATATGAAGTACGGGGTGGAGAGCGCGGCCGCGTTGAAGGACAAGTGGGAGCTGTATCAGGAGGAAAAGGAAGAAAGGCGGCAGTTCGCGGAGGCGGACGCCAAGCTGGACTACTACAGGGAACAGCTCAGGGAGCTTTTGACACGGTACCGGGTAAAGGATCCGGATAGGTGGACGGCGTCGCCGGCGGCACTTCTGGACAGCCGGGAAATGGTGGAGATCCGGCATGGATTGATCATCAGACGGCAGGCTCTGCGCAAACAGATGGACTACAACCGGAAGCTGGAGGAAACTGCGGGAGAGGAGATCAAGGCGGCGGTGGCGGAGTATCCCCAGTACGCGGCGGAGATCACCGCCCTGGTGGAACGGTACGAAAAGTCGTATTGATTTTACAAAAAACGTGGTATATGATATATGGTGTATGATATAACAGAACAGGTAAGGCTTTGCCGGCTGGCCGGCGGAAAAAGAAAAATGGAGGAGAACAATGAAAAAACTGGAACAGCTTTATGAAGGAAAGGCAAAAAAGGTATTCAAGACGGACGATCCCGACGTGCTGATCGTGGACTACAAGGATGACGCTACCGCTTTTAACGGCGAAAAGAAAGGCACTATCGTCGGCAAGGGTGTTATCAACAACAAAATGACAAACCATGTGTTCAAGCTGCTGGAAAAAGAAGGTGTTCCGACTCATTTCATTGAGGAATTAAGCGACAGGGAGACCGCGGTAAAGAAGGTGGAGATCGTTCCCTTGGAGGTGATCATCCGCAATGTCGCGGCAGGCAGCTTTTCCAAGCGTCTGGGCGTGCCGGAGGGAACTCCCTTTGAAGAGCCCACTGTGGAATTTTCCTACAAAAACGATGCTCTGGGCGATCCTCTCATCAACGATTATTTTGCCAGGGCGCTGAATCTGGCTACCTGGGAAGAGATCGAAACCATCAAGAAATATGCCTTTAAGGTAAATGAGGTATTAAAGGCTTACTTTTTACAAGCCGGCATTAAACTGATCGACTTTAAGATCGAGTTCGGCCGTTACCATGGACAGATCATTCTGGCGGATGAGACCTCTCCTGACACCTGCCGGCTGTGGGATGTAAATACCAATGAGAAGCTGGATAAGGACCGCTTCCGCAGGGATCTGGGAAATGTGGAAGAGGCTTACAACGAGGTGTTCAAGCGTTTGGGATTGGCATAACGGGACTGGCATAAAATGAAAGAAGAAATTTACATACAGACGGAAAATCAGGACAAACTGCGGGAGGAGTGCGGCGTTTTCGGTGCCTATGACTTAGACGGCGGAAACGTGGCTTCCACCATTTATTACGGTCTGCTGGCTTTGCAGCACAGAGGCCAGGAGAGCTGCGGGATCGCGGTCAGCGACACGGCGGGCCCCAAGGGAAAAGTGTTGAGCCACAAGGACATGGGGCTGGTAAACGAGGCTTTTAACGCGGAGATCATCGGGAAACTGAAGGGGGATATCGGGGTAGGACATGTGCGCTATTCTACCGCCGGCAGTTCCACCAGGGAAAATGCCCAGCCGCTGGTACTGAATTATGTGAAAGGCACGCTGGGACTGGCGCATAACGGCAATCTCATCAATGCGCCGCAGCTTAGGCATGAACTGGAGTATACCGGCGCTATCTTTCAGACCACCATTGACTCCGAGGTCATTGCCTATCATATCGCCAGGGAGCGTTTAAATTCCAAAACGGTGGAGGAAGCCGTGGGGAGGGCCATGCATAAGATCAAAGGCGCCTATTCCCTGGTCATTATGTCTCCCCGCAAATTGATCGGCGCGAGGGATCCCTTCGGATTCAGGCCCTTGTGCATCGGAAAAAGGGACAATACCTATCTGTTGGCCAGCGAAAGCTGCGCGCTGGATACCGTTGGCGCCACTTTTGTACGGGACGTGCAGCCGGGCGAGATCGTAACGATCTCTCCGGAAAAGGGGATCGAGTCCGATATGTCCCATGCCTTAAAGGGTGAAAAGACCGCGCGCTGTGTGTTTGAGTATATTTATTTCGCGAGACCGGACAGCTATATTGACGGAGAAAGCGTATATCATTCCCGTATTCTGGCGGGAAAATATCTGGCTATGGATTCCCCTGTGGAGGCGGACATGGTAGTGGGCGTGCCGGAATCCGGCAACTGCGCCGCCATGGGCTATGCCATGGAGTCGGGGATACCTTACGGTACCGCCTTTGTAAAAAATGCCTATGTGGGCAGAACCTTTATCAAGCCGGGGCAGAAGAGCCGGGAGAGCAGTGTGCAGGTCAAATTAAACGCGATCAGGGAACCGGTGGCAGGAAAGCGGATCATCATGATCGACGATTCCATTGTCAGGGGAACCACTTCGGACCGCATTGTACGGATGCTGCGGGAAGCGGGCGCGAAGGAAGTACATATGCGTGTCAGCTCGCCGCCCTTTTTGTGGCCCTGCTACTTTGGAACGGATGTGCCGGCCAGGGAGCAGTTAATTGCGTACAACCGGAGCGTGGAAGATATCCGCGGGATCATCGGAGCCGACAGCCTGGCGTATCTGCGGCAGGAGCGCCTGCAGGAGATCGTAAACGGCCTGGATATATGCAGGGGATGCTTTACGGGGAAATATCCCATGGAGCCGCCCGCGGAAGATATTCGGGGAGAATTTGAAGCCTGATCGATCAACGGATCAATAAAAATTGGAAAGGTACGGTTATTTTATGAGTACAGACGTATATCAGAGTCCTCTATCGGAGCGCTACGCCAGTAAGGAGATGCAGTATATTTTTTCACCGGACATGAAATTCAGAACCTGGAGAAAGCTGTGGATCGCGCTGGCGGAAACGGAAAAAGAGCTTGGGCTGCCCATTACGGATGAGCAGATCGAGGAGTTAAAGGCCCATGCGGAGGACATCAACTATGACGTGGCAAAGGCCAGGGAAAAGGAAGTGCGCCATGATGTCATGAGCCATGTCTACGCTTACGGCGTACAGTGCCCGAAAGCCAAGGGCATTATCCATCTGGGAGCCACCTCCTGCTATGTGGGCGACAATACCGACATTATCGTGATGACGGAGGCTTTGAAGCTGGTAAAGAAAAAACTGGTGAACGTCATGGCGGCGCTGGCGGATTTTGCCGAAAAATACAAGGCCCAGCCTACGCTGGCTTTCACTCATTTCCAGCCCGCCCAGCCCACTACCGTAGGCAAGAGGGCCACTCTCTGGCTGCAGGAGTTTTCCCTGGATCTGGAGGACTTAAATTATGTGCTCTCTACCATGAAGCTGCTGGGCTCCAAAGGCACCACGGGCACGCAGGCTTCTTTTCTGGAGCTCTTTGACGGGAACCAGGAGAAGATCGATAAGATCGATCCCATGATCGCGCAGAAAATGGGATTTAAGGAATGCTATCCCGTATCCGGACAGACCTACTCCAGGAAGGTGGATACCAGAGTGATGAACGTATTGGCGGGTATTGCGGCGTCCGCCCATAAGATGAGCAACGACATCCGGCTGCTGCAGCATTTAAAGGAAGTGGAGGAGCCCTTTGAAAAGAGCCAGATAGGTTCTTCCGCCATGGCCTATAAGCGCAACCCCATGAGAAGCGAAAGGATTGCTTCTTTGAGCCGCTATGTGATGATCGATGCCCTCAATCCGGCCATTACCTCCGCAACCCAGTGGTTTGAGAGAACCCTGGACGATTCTGCCAACAAGCGGCTTTCCATTCCGGAGGGCTTTCTGGCAGTGGACGGTATCCTGGATCTGTGCCTGAACGTGGCGGACGGACTGGTAGTGTATCCGAAAGTCATCGAAAAGCATATGCTGAGCGAGCTGCCTTTTATGGCTACCGAGAACATTATGATGGACGCGGTGAAGGCCGGCGGAGACAGGCAGGAGCTGCATGAAAGGATCCGTGAACTCTCCATGGAGGCGGGAAAGACCGTCAAGGAGGAGGGGAAAGAGAATAATCTGTTAGAGCTGATAGCGGCGGATCCGGCGTTCAAGCTTTCTCTGGAGGAGCTGCAAAACAGCATGGAGCCTGCCCGCTATATCGGACGGGCAAAGGAGCAGACGGAAGTGTTCCTAAAGAACGTGATCGCACCCATATTGGAGGAAAACAAAGCGCTTTTGGGCGTGAAGGCCGTTATCAATGTATAAATTATAAGATAAAATTATAATACATATAAATAATATTGATTTTACTTATGAAATATTTTCGGATATAATCATAAAGTAAAGACGGGGCAGGTTGTTTTTACACCTGCCTCTTTTAACGCCCGAAAGGGCGGATGATATTATGTAAAATGGAGGAGAAATAAATGGTAAAAGCGGTTGTGGGAGCCAACTGGGGAGATGAGGGAAAAGGAAAGATTACGGATATGATGGCGGAGAACGCGGACATTGTAGTCAGATTTCAGGGAGGCGCCAACGCGGGACACACCATTGTAAACAACTATGGAAAGTTTGCGCTGCACACACTGCCTTCCGGCGTGTTTTACGGACATACCACCAGCGTGATCGGCAACGGCGTGGCGTTGAACATTCCCATTCTGATCGGGGAGTTGAAGTCCATTACGGACAGAAACGTGCCCATGCCCAAGCTGCTGGTTTCCGACAGGGCGCAGATCGTCATGCCCTATCATATCCTGTTTGACCAGTATGAGGAAGAGAGGCTGGGAAAGAAATCCTTTGGCTCCACCAAATCGGGCATCGCGCCCTTTTATTCCGATAAATACGCCAAAATAGGCTTTCAGGTCAATGAACTGTTTGACGAAGAGGTACTGCGGGAAAAGGTATACCGGGTGCTGGAGACAAAGAATATCCTGCTGACGCACCTTTATCACAAGGATCCGCTGGACGCGGAGGAACTTCTGCGGACTCTGCATGAATACCGGGATATGATAGCGCCCTATGTCTGTGATGTTTCCGCTTTTCTTTACAAGGCGCTGAAAGAAGGAAAGACCATTCTGCTGGAAGGCCAGCTGGGAACGTTAAAGGATACGGACCATGGTATTTATCCCATGGTGACTTCTTCTTCCACCCTGGCTTCCTATGGCGCGGTGGGAGCCGGACTGCCCCCCTATGAGATCAAGGAGATCGTGACGGTCTGCAAGGCTTATTCTTCCGCGGTGGGAGCCGGAGCCTTTGTTTCGGAGATCTTTGGGGAAGAAGCCGATGAACTGCGCAGAAGGGGCGGCGACGGCGGAGAGTACGGCGCCACTACGGGACGTCCCAGGAGAATGGGGTGGTTTGACTGTGTGGCTTCCAAATACGGATGCCGTATGCAGGGCGCTACGGATGTGGCTTTTACGGTTCTGGACGTTTTGGGCTACCTGGATGAGATCCCTGTCTGCGTGGGCTACGAGATAGACGGGGAAGTGACTACGGATTTCCCCGTTACCACAAAGCTGGAGAAGGCCAAACCGGTATTGAAGGCGCTGCCTGGCTGGAAATGCGACATCCGGGGAATTAAAAATTATGAGGATTTGCCGGAAAACTGCCGGAAATATGTGGAATTTATCGAAAGCCAGATAGGCTTCCCCATTACCATGGTGAGCAACGGACCCGGCCGGGAAGATATTATCTACCGGCACAGTCCCTTAAAGCAGGCTCTCTAAGGAGGAAGCCAGGAAGCAGGTTTTCCAATACGGAAAAGAGGATGTGCGAAAGCACGCTGGGGTATAAAAAATGGAAAAGAAAAGGAAAGTAAAACGGATAGCGGCTCTGACGGCCGCGGTTCTGCTGGCGGGCATGTATCTGGCGGCTCTGCTGGCGGCGGCTCTGGATACCACCGCTGCGGGCACCATTTTCCGGATCTGCCTGATAGGTACGGTGACGGTTCCCCTGATTGCCTGGCTTTTTATCTGGATCTACGGGCAGCTTGCGGGAAAGGACACCATTGCGGACCTGCACCTGATGGAGGATGCGGAGGATCGAAACCCTCAGGATTCCGGTGTGGAGGAAACATCCGATAAATAACGGGCCAGTTCGTCCTGCGCCTGTTTGACATCCTGAAAGACAATGCCGTGGAAGCCCAAAGCTTCCGCGGCTTTGATATTTTCCGGAGTATCGTCTAGGAATATGCATTCGTCGGCCAAAAGAGAATAGGTCTGCAGCAGGGTGCGGTAAATAGCGGCGTCGGGCTTGGCCTGATGCACCCTGAAAGAAAAGATACCGCCGTCCGTGTAGGGCAGAAAATCCATGGCATCCATGCAGTCGTTCAATACCTTTTTGGAAAAATTGGACAGATAGAGCACCTGCAGCCCCCTGCCTTTCAGCTCTTTGATCCAGGGAATGGCATAGTCGCATTTTTTTAAAATGCCCTTCACGCAGAGCAGGGAGGCACGCAGCTCCTGTTCAATGGTGGGATCGTTTTCAATAAAGAGTGAAAGGACCTCTTCGTCGCTTAGATTGCCCAGATCGTACTGCTTCCAGTCCTCGCTTAAAACAGTGGCGGCAGCCAGCCTTTTCAGGGTTTCCCTGTCATAGTGAAAATCCGCGAAATACTCGTCCCAGCAAAATCTGGTCAGCACGTTTCCAATATCAAAGATCACGGTCTTTATCATAAAATATCCTTTCCTTTCTCCTCTTCCGGGGAAAAGCCCTTCCGGATCACATCCAGCAGTTTGGCTGCTGCGGCGCTGAAAGGCCCTTTTGCGGCGGTTACCACGCAAAATTCCCTGGGAGGTATCATTTTGTTAAAACGCAGTTCAAACAGCTTTCCGGACTGCAGATGGGGCAGGGCAAAATCCCGCACCACGCAGCCCACGCCCAGATTGCGGAGCACAAACTGCACTACCATGTCGCTGGTGGCCAGTTCAAATTCCGGCTGCAGGACCACGCCGTTTACGGCAAGAAAATCGTCCATATAGCTGCGGCTGCTGGTGTTTTTTTCCAGGCAGATGATGGGAAGCCGGTTTAACTCGGAAAAATCCAGGGTTTTATTCTTGTAGGCGGTAAAGCGCCGGCCGCAGATAAAAGTGTCCTGTATGGTTCGTACCGGCATGGCGGATATGCCCTCCTCTTCCGCAAAGGGAGTGGAAACGATACCGAAGTCGATCTGCCCGCCCCGCAGGTTCTGTAAGGTTTTGGGAGTGGGGGCGTTGGTAACGACCACCTTGATGGAAGGGTAGAGCTCGTGAAAACGCTCCAGATAGGGCAGCAGATAAAACTGCAGTGTCATGTCGCTGGCACCGATGTGGACTTCTCCCAACTCCAGGTTCAGCATCTGCTTTAACTTCTGTTCTCCGGCCTCTAACTGCTCGTAGCCGCCTGCCGTGTAGGAATAGAGCAGCTCCCCCTCCGCCGTCAGTTTTATCCCTCTGGAAACGCGGGAAAAGAGTCTGGCGCCCACCTGTTCTTCCAAAAGCCGCATGGACTGGCTCACCGCCGGCTGGGAAATAGACAATATTTCCGCGGCCCGTGTCAGGGAGCCGGTTTTGGCAACATAATAAAATACCTTGTAGTATTCCAGGTTGGCTGTCATGGGAGTCTCCTTTCCGCGCGCAACATTCCTTTTTATCTTACTACAAACAGGCGCGGCGGGCAATCTTTCAGGCTTATCTTTTATAGATATTTTATTTGCATAATACGAAACATGGTTATATAATAACACTGTCCGCGGCACTGCCGTAAGCAATGCAGCGGACAGGAAAGAAGGAATCTTTATGACGGAAAAGCTGGGAAGAAACGATCCCTGCTGGTGCGGGAGCGGCAGAAAGTACAAGGTCTGCCATCAGGCATTGGACGAAAGGATACTGAGCTTTGCCAGAGCGGGTCACATTGTGCCGGACAGGGAGCTTTTAAAGACACCGGAGCAGATCGCGGGAATCAGGGAGAGCAGTAAGATCAATATTGCGGTCCTGGATTATATTGAGGCGCATATACGGGAAGGAATGCGTACGGCCGAAATCGATAAGATCGTCTATGAAATGACCACGGACATGGGGGGCATACCGGCGCCGCTGCACTATGAGGGATACCCTTACAGCGTCTGCACCTCCGTAAACGAGCAGGTCTGCCACGGCTTTCCTTCCGAGGACTTGATCTTAAAGCCGGGAGACATTGTCAATGTGGACTGCTCCACTGTCCTGAACGGCTATTTTTCGGACTCTTCCCGCATGTTCTGTATCGGGCAGATCAGCCCGGAAAAAGAAAAGCTGGTGCGGGTGACAAAGGAGTGTGTGGAGCTGGGCCTGCAGGAAGTAAAGCCCTGGGGCTTTTTGGGAGATATGGGGCAGGCAGTACACGATCATGCCTTTGCCAACGGCTATACGGTGGTGCGGGAGATCGGCGGCCACGGGATAGGTCTGGCTTTTCACGAGGAACCCTGGGTGAGCTACAATACCCGCAGGGGAGAAGAGATGCTGATGGTTCCCGGCATGATATTTACGATTGAGCCCATGATCAATATGGGAAAGGCGGATATTTATATTGACGATAAAAACGGCTGGGAGGTTTATACCGAAGACGGACTTCCTTCCGCCCAGTGGGAGATCATGGTACTGGTGACCGAGGAGGGAAACGAGGTACTCTGCTGGTAAGATTTTGGATATAAATAGTATATGAAGAGGAAGTAGGATGTTGGAATTTGTGCCGCCAAGAATCGAGGACTGCGGCTGGGTGGAGGAACTGGTTTCCTTAACCGACGGGCGGGGCAGCGATCTGGCATTTGGAAATATCTACCTGTTACGGAATAAATATGATACGAAGATCTGCCGATACAAAAATTTCCTGATCCGCCGGTACCACGGTCTGTGGCGGACGGGTTATACCTTTCCGGTGGGGGAAGGGAATGTAAGAGAGGCTCTTGAGTCGATAGAGGAATATGCGGCGGCAGAGAAAGAAGCCCTGTGCTTTACCCTTTTGACAAAGGAGCAGAAAGAATCGCTGGAAGAGCTCTATCCGGGACGGTTTCTGTTTTCCTCGAACGCGAACGATACGGATTACGTATATCGCTCTCAGGATCTGGCCGAGCTCGCGGGCAGGAATTACCACAAGAAAAAGAACCACGTACTGCGGTTTAACCGTACCTACGAAAGCATTGAGCTGCGGCCCATTACCAGAGACAACAAAGAGGACGCGTGGACGGTAGAGGAAAGGTGGCACCATGCTCACCAGGAAAATGCCAATTACTCGCAGATGGCGGAGAGAAACGCCATTGGAGAAGCTCTGCAGAATCTGGAGGAGCTGGGGTTTGAAGGGGCTGTGCTCTATGTGGAGGGCAGGCCGGCGGGCATGACAATCTCTTCCCGGATTAATAAGGACGTCTGTGATATTCACTATGAAAAGGTCAACGACGAATATGCGGTAAGCGGCGGTTACAGCGCCATAAATCAGATGTACGCGAAACGCCTTACCGGTTATCAGTGGATCAACAGGGAAGAGGACATCGGCATAGACGGACTGCGGAAAGCCAAGCTGTCCTACCATCCTCAGCTTTTGATCGAAAAATACAGTGCAAGGAGTCTGGTATAATGTTGTCTTCGGTATTGTCCAAAGAGGCCTGCGCGAAATGCAGGTTCTGCTGCGCTTTCCGCAGGCAGAGCCTGTGGGAGACACCTTTGTTTCCCATGGACACCGTGAAAAAATGGGAGGCCGCGGGCTATGGTTTTACGCGGGAAAAAAGCGGGGGAGAATACGGACGGATGAAGCTTTCCGACAGGTATCTGACTGCAGATCCCGAAGAAGAGGTTCCCTGCTATTTCTTGGATGGAGAAAAGGGATGTGTGCTGGATGTTAAGGAGAAGCCCTTTGACTGTAAGATATGGCCGCTGCGGATCATGAAAAAGGAAAATAAAGAGCTGGTGATCGCGCTCACGCCCACCTGCCCCGAAATGGGAAAAACGCCTTCTGAGGCGTTAAAAAAGCTGGTGGAAGAGGGACTGGGGGAGGAGATCTATCGCTATGCCCTGCAGCATCCTTTTGTGGTAAAGGATTACAAAGAGGGATTTCCAATCCTCATGAGCAGACCGGCAGCGGACTGAAGATCAAAATAAAAGTTCCCGGCTCGGTGAGTCGGGAACTTTATTTAGGAGAGGATAAGTATTCATTTATCTTTGGTAAATACGACCGAAGAAAGAGGGGGTTCTGTCTTCGGTTACTGTTAGTATTGACATATGAAACGGTTTTATACACCGGAATTGAAAAATTTTCCTGCGCAGTGAGAACGTATGGAAACTTTGAAACAGTTGTGATAAAATAACAGAGAAAAATTTGAGATGCAAGGAGGAGAAAACCATGAAAATGGGAACCAAGGTAAAAATGCTGTGCCTGTTGTTAGCAGGAATTTTTCTGCTTGGAGGCTGTGGAAACAGCTCCGGAGCGGAAATAAAGATAGGAGCCCTAAAGGGCCCCACCACCATCGGCCTGCTCAGACTGATGGAAAAGGCAGAAGATCAGGAAACCCAGAATACATATACCGTGACCATGGCAGTGGGAGCGGATGAACTGACTCCTCTGTTAGTGCAGGGGGAATTGGACGTGGCGCTGGTGCCGGCCAATGTGGCGGCGGTGCTTTACAACAAGACACAGGGCGGTATCTGCGTAGTGGACATCAATACGCTGGGCGTGCTTTATATTGTATCCGGAGATGAGGAGATCACCGGCTTTGAGGACCTGAAAGGAAAAACGATCTATCTGACGGGAAAGGGGACCACGCCGGACTACGCGCTGCAGTATCTTTTGAGCGCAAACGGTATCGGTACGGATGAAGTGACCCTGGAGTACCGCTCGGAGCCCACGGAGGTTGCCGCGCTCTTAGCGGAGGATCCGTCCGGTATCGCGCTTTTGCCTCAGCCTTTCGTAACGGTGGCCTGCGCCCAGAATGAAGCGCTGGCTATCCGCATTTCCCTGACGGAAGAGTGGGAAAGAGTGCAGGGGGAAGGCGGCAGCCGTTTAGTGACCGGCGTTACGGTAGTGAGAAAAGAATTTCTGGAAGAAAATCCCCAGGCGGTAGAGCTGTTTGTAGAAGAGCATAAAGAAAGTACGGAATATACGCGAACCAATCCCGACGAAACGGCGGCACTGTGCGTACAAGCGGAAATCATTGCCAAGGAAGGTGTGGCAAAGCAGGCACTGCCCTATTGCAATATCACTTGTATGACGGGCGAGGAGATGAAGCAGGCCCTGTCCGGCTATTTGGAAGCGCTCTACGATCTGAATCCGGAATCCGTAGGCGGTGCGCTGCCGGGAGATGATTTTTACGTAACGGATATAAACTAAAAAACCGGCGGGAAAAGGTATGGGGAAGAGAGAACGGGGGAAGCCCAAAAACCACATAAAGAAAGCTTGTATCCTGCTGTTCTGGCTCTGCGTATGGCAGCTTGCCGCATGGGCGGTGGGCAATCCCCTGCTGGCTGCCGGCCCCTGGGAAACCCTGTTGGCACTGGCGCGGGAGGCTGCTTCCCTCACTTTCTGGCAGACCATAGGCATGACTCTGCTCAAGCTCTCCGCGGGCTTTTTGGCGGCGCTGGCATTGGGTTCCCTGCTGGGAGCTGTCAGTTACAGACACCCTCTTGCGGGAGAGGTGCTCTCCCCCATCATGCTCCTTGCCAAGGCGGTTCCGGTGGCGTCTTTTGCGGTCATCCTCCTGATCTGGTGGGGATCGGGGAAGCTCTCCGCGGCGATCAGCTTTTTGATGGCGCTGCCCATTATCTATGTCAATGTGCGGGAAGGTCTGGCAAATACGGATGCCGGACTTTTGGAGATGGCCGCTGTATTCAGGCTGCCTGCCAAGTCGCGCTTTTTCTATCTATACCTTCCGGCGCTTAAGCCCTTTTTGGAGGGAGCCTTAAAGACGGCGGTTGGCATGAGCGTCAAGGCGGGCGTGGCGGCGGAGATCATAGGACTGCCCGGTCTGTCTATCGGAGGAGAGTTATACCTTTCCAAGATCTATCTGGATACGGCGGGAGTATTTGCCTGGACGTTTGTGGTCATTCTATTGAGCTTTTGCCTGGAGCGGGCAGTGTTGTTCTGCTTCGGGCGTTTTTGTGCCTGGATGCCCTATCCCGCGGCACCGGCCGGGAAGGCGGCTGCCTGCCCTTTATCCCTGAAACTGGAAAATATCTTCAAAAGCTACGGGGACGAGGAGCAAAGGACAGTCTTAAACGACGTGAATATGGAGCTGGATAAAGACAGGAGCTACTGCCTCATGGCACCCTCCGGTGCCGGAAAAACCACACTGCTCAGGATCCTGGCCGGACTGATAAAAGCCGACAAAGGGCGGATCATCTGTCAGGAAAAGGACGGCGGAAACGTTCCCCTGCAGGAAGGAAGTCTTTCCGTTTCCATGGTATTTCAGGAGGACAGACTGGTGGAGGAGGCCGCCTCTTTGCGAAATGTGGAGCTGGTCTGCGGCGACACCCGGAAAGCAGAGGAAATCCTGCGGCAGCTTCTGCCCGGAGAGGACCTGGAACGTCCGGTAAAGCTTCTGAGCGGCGGTATGCGCAGAAGAGTCTGTATTGCCAGAGCCCTGGCGGCGGAAAGCGGGCTGCTGCTTTTGGACGAGCCTTTTGGCGGGCTGGACGCTGACAACAGGAAGCGGGCCGTGGAGGTTGTTTTACGCTACAGAAAAGAAAGGCTGTTGATAGCGGCCACGCATGAAAAGGAAGACGTGGTTGATCTGGGCGGAGAGCTCTTAAGCTTATAGTGAGGAAACTCAAGAGGAAATAAGGTGGACAACTTCGATTCTTTATGCTATAATCTTAAAATGTTACAAAAAACAGCTTTGGTATGGAGGCAATAATGAGTTTACAGGTAGAAAAACTGGAAAAGAATATGGCGAAACTGACGATCGAAGTAAGCGCCGATGAACTGGAGAAAGCGATGGAATCCGCTTACCAGAAGAATAAAAATAAGATCAGTGTTCCCGGTTTCCGTAAGGGAAAAGCGCCCCGTAAGATGCTGGAAAAGCTTTACGGCGCGGAAATTTTCTACGAGGATGCGGCCAATGAGCTGATCCCCGACGCCTATGAAAAGGCTTTGGAGGAGTGCGAAGAAGAAATCGTTTCTTCTCCTAAGATCGACGTGACGCAGATCGAAGAGGGGAAACCTTTTATCTTTACGGCGGAGGTGGCGTTAAAGCCTCCCGTAACTCTGGGCAAGTATAAGGGACTGAAGGTGGAAAAGGCTGACCTTACAGTGACCGATAAAGAAGTGGACGAGCAGATTGAAAAGGAAAGAGAAAACAGTGCCAGGACCATTACCGTGGAAGACCGTCCGGTAAAGGACGGGGATATAACCACCCTGGATTTTGAAGGATTTGTGGACGGTGAGGCGTTTGACGGCGGCAAAGGGACGGACTACCCCCTGACCATCGGTTCCGGCGCTTTCATCCCCGGTTTTGAAGAGCAGCTGATAGGAGCCGAGATCGGTAAGGAAGTTCAGGTAAATGTTACTTTCCCTGAGGATTACCAGGCGGCGGATTTAGCCGGCAAGGCGGCTGTTTTTCAGTGTACCATCAAGTCCATTCAGGAGAAGGAACTGCCTGCCCTGGACGATGAATTCGCAAGCGAAGTTTCTACCTTTGAAACCCTAGCGGAGTACAGGGAGGACGTAAAGAAAGGTCTGGAGCAGAAGAAAGCCGACGCGGCAAAGAGAGCGAAAGAGGAAGCCGTGATCGAGGCGGCAGTGGCCGAAGCGCAGATGGAGATTCCCGATGCGATGATCGAGACCGAGCAGCGCCAGATCGTGGAAGAGTTTTCCCAGAGACTGCAGATGCAGGGACTTTCCATGGAGCAGTATATGCAGTTTGCCGGTATGACTGCCCAGACGCTTATGGAGCAGACAAAGCCGCAGGCACTGCAGCGCATCCAGTCCAGACTGGTGTTGGAAGCGGTTGCTAAGGCAGAGGGGCTTGCCGCGGACGAGAAGGACTTTGAAGAGGAAGTAAAGTCCATGGCCGAGAAGTATCAAATGGAGCCGGAGCAGATCACAAAGACCTTGGGCGAGAGAGGAAAGAAGCAGGTACTGGAGGACATTGCCGTCAACAAAGCGGTAGAGTTTTTGGTAGAGAACGCAAAGGAAGGAAAGGCGGCGTCCAAGTCTTCCAAGACCGGAAAGAGTGCCGGCGACGCTCCCGCGAAAGAATCCGGAGCAGAGGAATAATCCCGGTGGAAGCGTAGTACAAATTAAAGAAAAAGTCTAAACAGAGGATTAAGAAATTCTTAAATCCTCTGTTTGAGATTGCAAAACTTTTTTTCTTGGTCTATTATAGAAAATGGATAAACAGACAAGACTTTTATGTAGCTGATTGGAGGAAAAGAAATGAGCTTGGTACCTTATGTCATAGAGCAGACCAGCAGGGGAGAACGTTCTTACGATATTTATTCCCGCCTGTTAAAAGAAAGGATCATCTTTTTAGGAGAGGAAGTCAATGAGACCACGGCCAGCCTGGTAGTGGCGCAGCTTTTATTCCTGGAGGCGGAGGATCCTGAAAAGGACATCAACCTCTATATCAACAGTCCCGGTGGTTCTGTGACCGCAGGTATGGCCATCTATGATACCATGCGCTATATCAAATGCGATGTGTCCACGATCTGTATCGGTATGGCTGCCAGCATGGGCGCGTTTCTGCTGGCGGGCGGCACCAAGGGCAAAAGAATGGCGCTTCCCAATGCGGAGATCATGATCCACCAGCCTTTGGGCGGGGCGCAGGGCCAGGCTACCGAGATCGAGATCGCGGCAAAGCATATCCTGCAGACCAAGGAAAAGCTGAATAGAATGCTGGCGGAGAACACCGGTAAGGATTATGAGGTGATCGCGGCGGATACAGAGAGGGACAACTGGAAATCGGCGCAGGAAGCGCTGGAGTACGGGCTGATCGACAGGGTGATCACATCCCATACCACACCGGAGAAATAATGCAGTGAAATGAAAATGCCGCGGGAGCCGCAGGCTCGCGCGGCGGAATGAGAGGGAAAATGGCAGGAAAGAATTCCGGCAACGATATAAGATGCTCGTTCTGCAATAAAACCCAGGACCAGGTGAGAAAGCTGATCGCCGGGCCCGCCGGAGTATATATCTGCGACGAGTGCATTCAGATTTGCGGAGACATTTTAGAAGAAGAATTTGAGGAAGAGGAGTTTACCGATTCCGAGAAGAAACCCAATTTTAAACTATTAAAACCCGTTGAGATCAAACAGTTTTTGGACGATTATGTCATCGGGCAGGATAAGGCCAAAAAGGTCCTTTCCGTGGCGGTTTACAACCACTATAAGAGGGTGACGGCGGACAAGAGGCCGGAGGATGCGGAGCTGCAGAAGAGCAACGTCATTATGATAGGCCCCACCGGTTCCGGCAAGACCTACCTGGCGGAGACTCTGGCGAGGATCATCAACGTACCCTTCGCGATCGCGGATGCGACCACTCTGACGGAGGCCGGGTATGTGGGAGAGGATGTGGAGAATATCCTCTTAAAGCTGATTCAGGCCGCGGACTATGATGTGGAACGTGCCCAGTACGGTATTATCTATATTGACGAGATAGACAAGATCACCAAAAAAAGCGAAAACGTATCTATCACCAGGGATGTTTCCGGTGAAGGGGTACAGCAGGCGCTGTTAAAGATCATCGAAGGCACGGTGGCCAGTGTGCCGCCCCAGGGAGGCAGGAAGCATCCGCATCAGGAACTGATACAGATCAACACCTCCAACATCCTCTTCATCTGCGGAGGCGCTTTTGACGGCCTGGACAAGATCGTGGAAACCAGGCTGGACAGAAAGTCCATCGGTTTTAACGCGGTCATCGCTGAAAAAGAGGAAAGGGAAATTGGGGAGATCTTGGGAGAAGTGACACCCCAGGATTTGGTGAAATTCGGACTGATCCCGGAGTTTGTGGGGCGTGTGCCCATCAATGTGTCCCTGGCGGGACTGGATAAGGAGGCTCTGATCAAGATCCTGACGGAGCCCAAGAACGCATTGATCAAGCAGTATCAGCGGCTTTTTGAAATGGACCATGTGAAGCTGAGCTTCGAGGAGGACGCTATCGACGCGATCGCGGAGAAGGCGCTGGAGCGGAAAACCGGTGCGAGAGGCCTGCGTTCGGTGATGGAAAACGTCACTCTGGATATTATGTATGAAATTCCTTCCGACGGGACTATAGAAGCGGTTATCGTTACCAAAGGCGCGGTGGAGGGCACCAGCGAACCTCTTACGATACATCGGGATGTGAGTATGCAAAAAGCCAAGTAAGCAAGGCGCCGCGCTTTTTAAGTGCGGCGTTTTATCATAGTTAGGAGAAGGATGGAAAATGGAAGATACGATTATGATGGCTGCGCTCCAGATGCCGGTAGTGGCGCTGCGGGGACTTTGTATTCTGCCGGGTATGATCATCCATTTTGATCTGAGCCGGGAAAAGTCCATCCATGCGGTGGAAAAAGCCATGCTGGGGGAGCAGAAGCTGTTTCTGGTATCCCAGAAAAATGAAAATACGGAGGAGCCCGGAAAGGAAGATCTGTATGCCACTGGTACGATAGCGGGCTTAAAGCAGATCAGCAGACTGCCCGGAGGCATTGTGCGGGTGCTGGTGGAAAGCCTGGAGAGAGGGCGGCTGTGGAATCTGGAAAACGCGGAGGGAGACTACCTGCTGGCCCAGGTGGAGCCTGTGAAAACCGACGACGAAGAAATGGACGAGGTACATAAAGAGGCCGTGAACAGGGAACTGCGGGAGCTCTTCCATACCTACAGCAGCCTGAATCCCAATCGGGGAAAGATGCTGGAGAGAAGGGTGGATACCATTGCCCAGCCTGCCGTTTTAATGGATACGATCGCCAGCGGGATGCTGCTGTCCGTAGCGGTAAAGCAGGAGATCCTGGACGCGGCGTCCTTACAGGAGCGCTACGACAAACTTTCGGCTGTTTTACAAAATGAAATACAGATAGGCATGGTGCGCAAAGAACTGACGGGCAAGATTCAGAAAAAGGTGGAGAAAAACCAGAAGGATTATCTGCTGCGGGAGCAGCTGAGCGCCATCAGGGAAGAACTGGGGGAAAAGGACGCTGTTTCGGAAGCGGAACAGTATGAGGAAGCTTTAAGGAAGCTGAAAGCGGGAAAGGATGTCAAGGAGAAAATAGCCAAAGAGATCTCCCGCTTTAAAAATCTTTCTTCCGGTAGCTCGGAGAACGCGGTGGAGCGCACGTATATCGAAACCCTGCTGGAAATGCCCTGGAATAAGGTTTCCAAGGACAATACGGACATGGAACTGGCGGAGAAGATACTCCGTCAGGATCACTACGGTATGGAGCAGATCAAAGAGCGCATTCTGGAATTTTTGGCGGTGCGGAACCTGACGAAAGGCAAGAATTTGCCGGGAGGCGCTCCCATCATCTGTCTGGTGGGGCCGCCCGGAACGGGAAAGACTTCCATCGCCAAAAGTCTGGCCAGGGCGCTGAAAAAAGAGTATGTACGTATCAGTCTGGGCGGCGTGCGCGACGAGGCGGAGATCAGAGGACACAGAAGGACCTATGTGGGAGCCATGCCCGGCAGGATCGCGGCGGGCATCAGACAGGCCGGGGTGAGCAACCCCCTGATGCTTCTGGATGAGATAGACAAGGTGGGAAGCGATTACAAGGGAGATACCGGCGCCGCACTTTTAGAGGTGCTTGACGGTGAGCAGAACAGCCGCTTCAGGGACAATTATATCGAGCTGCCGCTGGATCTCTCCCAGGTATTTTTTGTGGCTACGGCCAATTCCACCGCAGACATTCCCAGGCCGCTGCTGGACCGTCTGGAGATAATCGAGGTGAGCAGCTATACCGCCAACGAGAAATTCCATATTGCCAAGGAGCATCTGATTCCCAAGGTCTGCGAAAGAAACGGCCTGAGGGACGGACAGCTGGTATTGAGCGACGGCGTGATCCGGCTGATCATTTCCGGATATACCAGGGAGGCCGGCGTCAGAGGGTTAGAGAGAAAGCTGGGAGAGATATGCAGGAAAGCAGCCAGGGAACTGATCAAGCAGGAGCCGGCGCAGCGGGAAAAGGCCAAAATACGGGTGACAGTGCAGAATCTGGAGAAATATCTGGGAAAGGTGCGCTACACCAGGGACAAAGCCAATAAGACGGATGAAGCGGGGGTTGCGCGCGGACTGGCGTGGACCAGTGTGGGCGGAGAAACCCTGCAGATAGAGGTCAGCAAAATGGCAGGAAAGGGAGAAGTGCAGCTCACGGGCCAAATGGGGGACGTTATGAAGGAGTCCGCCATGACGGCGTTGAGCTATGTGCGGTCTGTCAGTGAAAAGTACGGGATCTCTCCTGATATCTTTCAGGAAACGGAGTTCCACATCCACATTCCCGAGGGAGCGGTGCCCAAGGACGGGCCTTCCGCGGGCATTACCATGGCTACGGCTCTGCTTTCGGCCTTGACGGAAGAAAAGGTACGGGCGGATGTGGCCATGACCGGAGAGATTACGCTGCGGGGCAGGGTTCTGCCTATCGGCGGGCTGAAGGAAAAGCTTTTGGCAGCAGGCATGGCCGGTATAAAACGGGTGCTGGTGCCGAAAGAAAATAAAAAAGATGTGGACGAGATTTCCGACGAGATCAAAGCGGGACTGGAAATTTTGTATGTGGAAAAAATGGATGAAGTGATAGAGCTGTCTTTCGCAAAGAAGGGGCGGAATGTGAGGAAGAATGGTCATTAAAAACGTCAGTCTGGAAACGGTGTGCGGTATTACCAGTAAACTGCCCCAAAATACATTGCCGGAGGTGGCTTTTGCCGGAAAGAGCAACGTGGGAAAATCCTCCCTCATCAACGCGCTGATGAACCGGAAATCCTTAGCGAGAACCAGCGCTCAGCCCGGAAAGACGCAGACTATTAATTTTTACAATGTAAACGGAGAGCTCTACTTTGTGGATCTTCCGGGCTACGGCTACGCGAAGGTCAGCGCGGAAGAAAAGGAGCGGTGGGGAAAGATGATAGAGCGGTATCTCCACGGCTCCGGAATGCTGAAAGCGGTCTTTCTTTTGGTAGACATCCGGCACGAGCCCTCTGAGAATGACAGGATCATGTACCGGTGGATCGTGGAGCAGGGACATTCTCCCATAGTGGTGGCCACCAAAGCGGATAAGCTCAAGCGGAGCCAGAAGGAAAAGCAGCTTAGGCAGATACGGGAGGGGCTTCACGCGGGAAAGGATGTGCGGCTGATTCCTTTTTCGGCCCAGAGCAAAGAGGGACGGGAAACGATCTACGATCTCCTGGATGGCTTGGTTTTAAAGGAGCGGGAGGACAAAGGGGTTTGACGGTATGAAAAAATATGCCAAAGCGCTTTTAAATTTATGGATAGCAGTCTGTATCCTGCTGGCGGTGATCTTTCTGCTGCCGCGGGCGATCGTATTTTTTATGCCCTTTGTGATCGGCTGGATCATAGCCCTGATCGCGGGGCCGCCCGTACATTTTCTGGAGAAAAAATTAAAGATCAAACGAAAGATAAGCAGCGCGGTAGTGATCATTCTGGTTATCGGCCTGGTGGTCTTTGCGGGCTATCTGGTATTGGGTAAACTGTTCAGGGAGCTGGCCGGGTTTATAGAGGATCTGCCGGATCTGTTAAGATCCCTGCAGGCGGATCTGAATGAAATAGGCAGAAACTTAAGCGGTTTATATGATAAGCTGCCCAGGGATATACAGCAGAATCTGGACAATATCGGCAAGAATCTCAATGGACTGGCGGCCAATATCGCGCCTCCGACCATTGAGGCGGTGGGGGATTTCGCGAAACAGCTTCCCACCGTGATCATCGGTATCATCATGTGCCTGCTCTCTGCCTATTTCTTCGTGGCGGAAAGGGATTCGTTTATCGGGATGCTGAGTTCTTTCCTGCCGGAATCCCTGCAGTACCGTTACCTCATAATCCGGCGCAGTCTTTTTCAGGCCGTGGGCGGCTATTTTAAGGCGCAGATAAGGATCGAGCTCTGGATTTATCTGCTGCTTGTCATCGGCCTGGTAGTGCTGGGAGTCAATTATACCCTGCTGGTGGCTCTGGGGATTGCCATACTGGACTTCTTCCCCTTTTTCGGAACCGGTACGGTCATGCTCCCCTGGGCGATCGTAAAATTTTTAAGCGCCGACTATAAAATGACCATAGGGCTGTTGGCCATCTGGGGCATCAGCCAGCTGGTCAGACAGATTATTCAGCCCAAGATCGTGGGGGATTCCATAGGAGTACCTCCCATTCCCACTTTGTTTCTGCTTTTTATCGGCTATAAGTTCGCGGGCGTGTTCGGTATGATCGTGGCAGTACCCGTGGGGATCATTTTCTGGACACTCTATAAAGAGGGGCTCTTTGATACCACCAGGAACAGTGTCCGCATTCTGGCTGCCGGTATAAACCGTTTTAGGAAGCTGACCGCGGAAGATATGGAGATCGTAGAGTCCTACAAGGAAGAATGCGAAGAGGAAATAAAAGAGGTCGAGGAAGAGGAAAAAGCCGAAGAGGAAGCAAAAAAGGAAACGAACAAGGGAACGAACAGGGAAACAAAAAAGGAAACGAACAAGAAACATCAGGAAAAGAAAAATGAGAAACTTTAAGTTTACGCTGCAGTACGAGGGCGGCCGTTACCAGGGCTGGCAGCGGCAGGAGAGCAGCGAAAATACCATTCAGGGCAAGCTGGAGGCACTGCTTTCCAAGATGTGCGGGCAGCCCGTAAAAGTACAGGGCAGCGGCAGGACGGACGCGGGCGTACACGCCCTGGGACAGGTGGCGAACGCCCATTTGGAAACGGACAAAACGCCCGGGGAGATTCTGGAATATATGAATGCCTACCTGCCGGAGGATATTGGCGTAATAAAAGTGGAGGAGGCGGACGAGCGTTTTCACAGCCGCTTAAACGCCAAAGGAAAGACCTACCGTTACCGGGTAATCAACAGTCCTCTTCCTCATGTACTGGAACGCCGCTATACTTGGAGTATTGCGGAACCTTTGGATGTGGAGGCCATGAAAAGGGCGGCAGAACTGCTCTGCGGCACCCATGATTTCGCGGCGTTTACCTCTGCTAAAAAAAGCAGAAAATCCACGGTAAGGACGCTTGAGGAGCTTCGGATCGAACCCCATGGAGATAAAATTGATTTTTATTTCAGTGGAGACGGTTTTCTTTTTCATATGGTACGTATACTAATGGGGACACTGATAGAGACAGGACTGGGGCAGAGACGTCCGGAGGAGATGACGGAAATCCTTGCCTCTAAAAAGAGAGAATTGGCGGGAGCTCTGGCTCCGGCCCAGGGACTGACATTGATGGAAGTAAGATATTGATAACGGAAAGGCTGTTATGGTAAAAAAGAAATATATATGGGTACTGTTTGTGCTGTACCTGTTGATCCTGATCAGGGTGATCATATTTAAATATCCGCTGCCAATGCTCAAAAGGATCGCGGAAAACTGGAGGGATGATGTATTCTGGCAGGGGAAGAATCAGGCGAATCTGGTCTTGTTTAAAACCATCAGGCTCTATGTGAAGCATTGGAACCATCTGGGCATCTACAGTTTTGGGAATCTGGTGGGAAATGTGCTGGTCTTTGTTCCCTTAGGCTGTATGCTGCCGCTGTTGGGCAGGCGCTTAAAAAAATGCTTCTGGTGCTTAGGGGCGGGACTGCTCGTGGTGCTTGCCATCGAACTGTTCCAGCTTTGGAGCAATTTCGGCTGTTTTGATGTGGACGACATTTTATTGAACGGCCTGGGCGTATGGATCGGATGGCTTTTTTTCAAAATACTGAGCGTTTTTTTCGCCGGGAAACATCCAACTGAATAGAGAACAAAAACTGCAAAAAAAGACAAGGATTTTTGCAGTTTTTTTATGGGCAGAGGGATATTAAAGATGTAAATGTACGATAAGAGGACCAAAATGAGTGATTTAGCGAAAGAGGAAGGCGGACGAAACAGGGAGTCGCTGCAGCATACCATAGAAACCTATTTCCCCACACTTTATCGGATCGCGTTTCTGCAAATGAAAAATACTGCCGATGCGGAGGACATTGTGCAGGAGGTCTTTTTCCGCTATATGAAATCCGGTATGGAGTTTGAGAGCAGGGAGCATGAGAAAGCCTGGTTTATTAAAGTTACCCTGAATTGCTGCAGAAAGCTCTGGAGGTCCCCCTGGGTAAAGCGCCGGGTGACGCTGCCGGAAGGAGAAGAAAGGGCGGGAGACGTTTGTGGGGAGACGGCGGAGTCCTCTTACCTGAAGGATGAGCAGAGCAGGGAGCTGCTGCAGGCGGTTCTGGAGCTGCCGGATAAATATAGGGAAGTCATCCATCTTTTTTACTATGAGGAATTGGCCGTAAAGGAAATCGCGGAGATCCTGGAAAAGCAGGAGTCCACCGTGACCTCTCTTTTGACGAGAGGAAGAAGGATCCTGAAACGGAAACTGCAGGAGGAATATTGCTTTGAAGAATTTTAGGGAAAGCTATAGGAAGGCTGTAGACGCTATCCCCGTTCCGGAGTTTGTGATGCGGGAAGCGGCCGGTCGGAAACAGAAAATCGGCGGTTTTGACGGCCGTGGAAAGCGAAATGTAGCCGCAGCGGCCGTTGCGGGAGGCATGTTCGTCATTTGCGCCCTAGGGGGGGTGGCAGCGACAGGTTATGCAAAGAGCATCATTCGAACGGATGAGAATGGATTTCAGACCATAGACATGAGAAACGCGCTGACACAAGGCGGAACGGAAGAGGCGGCGTTTGACGGAGCCCAAGCCGAAGCGGCAGAGCAAAGTGAGGAAAAGCAGTCTGAGAACAAGCGGTCTGAAGAGGTATTGTGTCCGCTGACGGAGCCGGATGCCTCTCTAGTGGGCGGATGGACACTGAAGGAATACCAGTCCCTGGGGGAGCAGGAGATCCTTACCCGGCTGGAAGCGGGGGAGAAGCGCATCCTGTTTCATCAGTATGACTACAGCGGGACCGAAGGCCATGCCTTCGCAATCAGCTACGCGGGTGGAGTGGAAAACGAGCGGCTCTATACCACGGACCAGGGCTTTACCTATAAGCTGGTGGATTCGGTGGAGGGCGGGGAAATCCATGCCGCTGTGGCCGTAGGGGATTATGAGCTGATACTGGATTTCAGCGGCTTTGGTGAAGAGGAAACGGAAGCGCTGCTGGAAAGTATGGATCTGACGGTCTATCTGTAAAGAAAAATGGATGAGGATACAAATTTGTTACATTTCGGATACAGCTATGAAAAAACGCCGCTTTAAGATATGGGAAAAGGAGTGGAAGGCCTATGAGCAGTATTTTGTTTTATCATTCTGACGCAGGGATCATAAAAATGATGCGGCCGCTGCTGGCAGGGGAGGGGCACGAGATCTTAGAGGCCCAAAGCGCGAAGCAGTTCTGGAAATATATGGAAGATGAGCAGATACAGCTCCTTGTAGCGGACGTGGTTTTCGCGGGTGGAACGGAGCTGTTAAGGAAGATCAGGACTGTCAACAGCCTGCCCATTATCATACTTTCCACAGAGGATGGGGAACTGGCTAAAATACAAGCGCTGGAAGCGGGAGCGGACGACTATGTGACATATCCCTGCAATCCCCTGGAATTGCTGGCCAGGATCAAGTCCCAGCTGCGGCGCTATACTCAGTTTTCCAATCTGTCTGCCAATATCGAGCATATTTACCGCGTCAACGGCCTGGTGGTGGATGATGAGAGGAGAAGTGTGTCCGTAGAGGGCAGGGAAGTGCGTCTGACGCCCATTGAATATAAGATACTGCGTCTTCTGGTGCAGCAGAGGGGAAAGGTATTTTCCATAGAGGATATTTATGAATCCATCTGGCATATGAAAGCCATTGGGGCGGACAATACCATCGCGGTGCATATCAGGCACATCCGGGAAAAGATAGAAGAAGATCCCAGGCAGCCCCGGTATCTGAAAGTAGTGTGGGGCAGCGGGTATAAAGTGGGATAAGAGCGCAGATGCCCGCGGGCCGGTCTGAGCCTGAGAAGAAGCCCGTTAAGTCCGGCGGTGCAGCAGCTGCAGAGCGGGTTTTTCTCCCTGGTAGCGGGCAAAGTGCCGGCTGACTACCAGAAAAGAGAGCAGAAAGCAGCCCAGAGTGACGGAGGCGGGCTGTCTGCCGCCCAGAAGGCAGCAGAGGGAAAAGAGTAAAAACGTCACCACCGAGCGGAAAAAGTGGGGCGTGATCACAACGACCAGAGAAAACAGGAGGTAGAGGAAAGCCAGTGTCAGGACAGGCATCAGATAGGGGTAGAGCCCCAGCAGGACGCCAAAGGACACGGCAATAGCCTTGCCTCCTTTGTGTTTTTTATCAAACAGGGGAAAGGCGTGTCCGGCTACGGGCGCGGCCATGACAAAGGCAAAGAGCCAGTGGGAGATCTCCAGGCTTTTTGCGGCCGCCCAGACGGGAAGAGCGCCCTTTAAAAGCTCGCAGAGAATACTCAATATACCTACGGGGATCCCGGCGTACAAAAACGCGTTGGCGCTGCCAGGATTTCCATCAGGGGAAAGCTCCCTGACATCGATATGCTTCAAGAGCATGGGCAGCAGATAGGCGTAGAGTACGCTGCCGGAGCAGTAGCCTATGAAAATGTAGACAAGATAGGGCATTATCATATTCATAACGCGCTCCTTTTCTCGATGGTATTGTTTAAAAATGTAAAGATAGCGCCCGCCGGATCAGACGGCGTATGGCTGCGCTGGGCGGACTGCATACCCAGGCGGACCGCTTCATTTTCTACCAGCAGCATCCCCTGCCTGATCTGGGAGCGGATGTGCTGGGCGCCAATGGACATGCCCCTGGCAGTGAAGAATTCCCTGTTTTTGGTCTCACAGCCGGGAATGGGCGCCGTGTGGACAATGGGGATGTTCATCTGCAAAGCCTCCGTGGTGGTTAATCCCCCCGGTTTGGTATAGATCACATCGCAGGCCGCCATATACTCCGCCACCTGTTCGGTGTATCCCAATACGTGTACATTGGGATTATGGGAAAACTCCCTCTGCAGGGTGTTTCGCAATTTGGTATTGTTGCCGCAGATAATGACGATCTGCTCGCCGTTTCGTAACCGGCGGGACAGTTCATAGGCAAACAGATGGATCTTGCCGAAGCCCATGCTGCCGCTCATGATCAGATACATGGGGATGCCGCAGGGGAGGTTGAGGGCTTTTCTGGCGTCGTCCTGCTTCGTACGGTTTAAAAAAGCGGCTTTTACGGGGATTCCAAGGGGAAGGAGCTTTTCGCCCGGGATCCCTCTTTCAATGTATTCCGCGGTCAGGTCCTCGTGGGGAATCACATAGTAATCGCAGTTGGTCTCTTCCCAGAAAGGAATACAGGTATAATCCGTGGAAACGGCTATCGTCATGGGAACCTTCATATGGTGCCGCTTCATGTAGGTAAGAGTCTCCGCCGGAAACAAATGGGGCATGATCACGGCGTCATAGTCATGTTCCAGCAGATGCCTGTTCAGCTTGCGGGCCATGAGTCCGTTGGCAAAATAGACCGGGGACTTGTATCTGGAAGAGCTGATAACGCTTCCCGCCTTGTACAGCAGGCCGAAAGCCCTGGGCAGTCTGCTTGCTAACTTGATATAGGCCTGGCCTACCAGACGGGCGGTACGCTCGCTGGAGAGAGAAAACATATCCAGAAAATCAACCTCACATCCGTTTTGCAGAAGAGCCTCTTTTATGGCGGCTCCCGCCGCGTTGTGTCCGCCGCCCGTGGCGGAAGAAAGAATCAGTACTTTCATGTTCAGGGACCTTTTTCCTTAACAGTGTTATGGTTCAGTGCTTTTGTATACTCCCCTATTGTATCACCATATGGATAAAATTGCAAAATCTCTTCCCAATAAGATTGACGACGGCCGCCTTTATCGGTAAAATAAAGGCATATTGATATATCATTCCCAAGGAGGCGGCCTATGAGATTACCTGTAATAGAGCAGTATATTGATGAATTGATTGAGAAAAGTACACTGGATGTGCCGGTTTGGAACATTGAAAAGGCAAAGCATGGACTGAAAGCCGGCTGGAACTACATAGACGGGTGCATGATACTGGCCCTGTTGGAAACCTATCATACCACACACGAGAAAAAATATCTGGATTTCGCGGATGCTTTTATCGATCATAGGGTAAAGGAAGACGGCAGTATCGACGGCTACTCCGTGGAGGAATTCAATATCGACAATGTGAACGCGGGCAAGACACTGTTCCAGCTCTATGACATTACCGGTAAGGAAAAGTACAGAAAAGCCATAGATCTGATCTACAGCCAGATCCAGAACCAGCCCAGGACGGCGGAGGGAAATTTCTGGCATAAGAAGATCTACCCCAATCAGGTCTGGCTGGACGGTCTTTACATGGGGCAGCCGTTTTACATGGAATATGAGACCAGATTTAACAATAAAAAGAATTATCCGGATATTTTCAGGCAGTTTGCCAATGTAGTAAAATATATGCGGGATGAAAAGACGGGGCTTTACTACCACGGTTACGACGCGTCCAAATCCATTTTCTGGTGCGATAAAGAAACGGGACTTTCTTCCAATTTCTGGCTGAGGGCCCTGGGCTGGTATTCCATGGCGCTTTTGGATACTCTAGCCAAAACGGAGCCGGAAGGCTATGAAAAAGAGTACGAAGAGTTAAAGGCGGTATTTAAGGATCTGGTGGATTCCCTGTTAAAGTACCAGGACGAGAGCGGTATGTGGTATCAGCTTCCCGCTTTGGGAGGAAAGGAGCCCAATTATCTGGAAACCAGCGGCAGCGCGATCCTTTCTTTCGCTATCCTGCGGGGCGTGCGCCTGGGTTATCTGCCGGAATCCTATAGGGAATATGGGATCAAAGCCTTTGACGGCATCCGGGAAAAATATATGAAGACTACGGACGGAGAGCTGCATCTGGGTGGCATCTGCCTGGTGGCGGGCCTGGGGCCCGCGGACAATCTCCGCAGGGACGGTTCCTTTGCCTACTACATGTCGGAGCCTATTGTGGAAGATGACGCTAAGGGTGTGGGGCCTTTTCTGCTGGCCTATACCGAGATCAGGAGACTGTAAAGGAGAGCGAGATGGAACGGAAGATCGGAAAAAGCATGTGGAACGGGGACAATGGAGACGGCACCTATTCCAATCCCATTTTATATACGGACTATTCGGATCCCGATGTGATCCGGGTGGGGGAGGACTACTTTATGGTGGCCTCTTCTTTCTGCAACACGCCGTCGGTACCGGTACTGCATTCTAGGGATCTGGTCAACTGGAAGGTGATCAGCTACGCCATGGAGCAGCTGCCTTTTGATTATTATGACAAACCTATGCACGGCTGCGGCGCCTGGGCGCCGGCTATCCGGTTTCACGACGGCGTCTATTACATTCTGATCCCCATGCCCGACGAGGGCATCTTTATGGTCAGAACCCGCGATCCCTTTGCGGGCTGGGAAGCGCCGGTATGTGTACGGAAAGTGACGGGCTGGATAGATCCCTGTCCTTTTTGGGACGACGACGGAAAGGCCTATATGGTAACGGCTTTTGCCAGAAGCAGGATCGGTTTTAAAAGTATCTTGCACCTTTCTCCCATAGAGCCGGACTGTACGGGGGTATTGGATGACGGACACCATATTTTTGACGGCAGCGTAAGCCAGCCCACCATTGAGGGGCCCAAGCTTTATAAGAGAAACGGCTATTATTATATTTTCGCGCCGGCGGGCGGCGTAAAGCCCGGCTGGCAGACAGTGCTCCGCTCTAAAAATATCTGGGGCCCCTATGAAGAAAAAATCGTGCTGCATCAGGGAAAAAGCGCGGTCAACGGCCCCCACCAGGGCGCATGGGTGGACACGCCCACCGGTGAGGACTGGTTTATCCATTTCCAGGACGTGGGGAGCGCGGGCAGGATCATTCATCTGCAGCCCATGCACTGGGAGAACGACTGGCCGGTAATGGGTATCAATGTGGATGAAAACGGCTGCGGAGAGCCGGTGGAGCGTTACCGAAAGCCGAATGTGGGAGGCAGCTTTCCTGTCTGTTCTCCCGAAGATTCCGACTGCTTTACGGAAGACCGCCTGGGCCTGCAGTGGCAGTGGAACGCCAATTACCGGAAGAACTGGTACAGTCTGGGAGAGGGCGGTCTGAGGCTGTACGCGCAGCCCAAGGAGTCTGATACCCGTCTGTGCGATGTGAGCAATCTGCTTTTGCAGAAATGGCCGGCGCCTGAATTTCAGATCACCTGCCGTCTGTATACGGCAGAGCTGGAAGAGGGAGATCTGGCCGGTATGGTTTCATTGGGCGGTATCTATACGGCGCTGGCTCTGCAGAAAGACGCGGAAGGATGTAAACTGGTGCAGTGTACGGGAGAGTGGAGCGGCCAGGGAGAAAGTAGGAAGCCTTTGACCGGAATAAGCACAGAAGTAGTGTATCTGCGAATGCTGGTAAGAAACGCGGAGGAGATCTCTTTCTGTTACAGTGACGACGGAGAAAACTTTATTCCTGTGGGAGAGGCCGTGGAGGCTGTTGCCGGACGCTGGGTGGGCGTCAAAGCGGGACTGTTTGCCGTTCATGAAGAAGAGGGCAGAGGCGGCTGCCTGAGAACCGACGCATTTTTATTTGACAATTTGTAAAAATGTAATATAATAACTGTATGTTATGCATCATTCATTGACAAATCTGTTTTCCCACATGGGAAGCTTTACCCCGCAAAAAAGATAAAAATCAGGAGAGGTTTTAAGATTAATGAGAGAAAAATATGAATCACTGGCGCTTGTGGATTTAAAGGAAATAGCCAAAATCAGAGGGATCAAGGGCGTTTCTGCCATGAAAAAGGCAGATGTGATCGAGGCTATGCTGGCGCTGGACGAGCAGGAGAAGCGGGAAAAGGACAAGAAAGGCGGGGAAGAGAAAACCCCTGCGGAAGAACACAGAGCCCGGGAGAAGAAAAGCGCCGTGGAAGAGCGTAGGCCTCAGGAGAAAAGAAGCCCTGTGGAAGAACAGCCAAATCCTGACGAGAAAAGACCTGCGCCGGAACGCAGGACCGCAGAGGAACACAGGCAGGGGGAAACGCACAGGGGCGCGGATGAGAAAAGACAGGTTCCGGTCAGGACCGGCGGAGAGAACAGAACTGCCGGTACGCCGTATGACAGAAACGCGGTGTACGATATGAACAGCTTTCCGGCTGAGCTGGACAGCGGAGAAGAGGCTAACGGTATTCTGGAAGTGATGCCGGACGGTTACGGATTTATCCGCTGCGCCAATTATATGCCCGGCGAGAACGACGTATATGTGGCACCCAGTCAGATCCGGCGTTTCGGCTTGAAGACGGGGGATGTGCTCACGGGCAACAAGCGGACCAAAACCCAGCAGGAGAAGTTCAGCGCGCTCTTATACATTAAAAGCATTAACGGCTATACGATGGAGGAGGCTTCCAAAAGGCGGAATTTTGAGGATATGACGCCCATCTTCCCCGATGAAAGGATCAAACTGGAGGGCCCCGGTTCCAGCATCGCCATGCGTGTGATGGATCTGGTCAGTCCTATCGGCAAGGGGCAGAGGGGAATGATCGTGTCGCCTCCCAAGGCCGGCAAAACCACCCTGTTAAAGCAGGTAGCCAAGTCTGTATTGCGTAACGAGCCCAATATGCATATGCTCATTCTTCTGATAGACGAGCGTCCCGAGGAAGTGACCGACATCCGGGAAGCGATCGAAGGTCCCAATGTGGAAGTGATCTATTCTACCTTTGACGAATTGCCCGAGCATCATAAGAGAGTTTCGGAAATGGTGATAGAGCGGGCAAAGCGGCTGGTAGAACACGGTATGGATGTGGTGATCTTATTGGACAGTATTACCAGGCTGACAAGAGCCTACAATCAGGTGGTACCGCCCAGCGGCAGGACTCTTTCCGGCGGTCTGGATCCGGCGGCCCTGCATATGCCCAAACGCTTCTTTGGCGCGGCCCGCAATCTGCGCAACGGCGGCAGTCTGACGATCCTGGCAACGGCGTTAGTGGATACCGGCTCCAAAATGGATGATGTGGTATACGAGGAATTTAAGGGGACGGGCAATATGGAAATGGTATTGGACCGCAAGCTGTCCGAAAAGAGGATATTCCCCGCTATCGATCTGCAGAAATCCGGCACCAGGAGAGAGGATCTGCTGCTCAACGAGGAGGAGCTGGAAGCCATCAATATCATGCGTAAGGCGTTAAACGGTATGAAGGCGGACGAGGCGGCGGACCGGATCTTGGACATGTTTTCCAGAACCCGCAGCAATGTGGAATTTGTCAATACCGTCAAAAAAATGAAGTTTATTTAAAAAACCCTTGCATTATCCTGTTTCGCATGGTACAATAACAACGCTGTTTGTGGTTGCATAAACAGTGCGGATGAGAACAGAATAAGTCGATATGAATATAGAGAGGTGAAAAAGATGAAAGAAGGAATCCATCCCGAGTACTATCAGGCAACCGTTACCTGTAACTGCGGCAACACATTCGTAACCGGTTCCACCAAACCTGAAATCCACGTAGAAGTCTGCTCCAAGTGCCATTCATTCTATACCGGCCAGCAGAAAACCGCAAGAGCCGACGGCCGTATTGATAAGTTCAATAAGAAATATGGCGTGGAGAACAAGTAGGTTTTTTCTAAATAAGATTTCTGAAAGGTTGAGGTGCATATCTCAACCTTTTGTGATTACAAGACCTTATTCAGGACGTGCATGTCCTGTTGTGTTTTGGTGAAAGGAAAGACTATGGCGAAAAGAACGGGTCATTATTCCGGTATCGGCGGGCAGGCGGTACTGGAAGGCGTTATGATGAAAAACGGTGAAAAGTACGCGGTCGCGGTCAGAAAGCCCGACGGCGGGATTGAAGTGGAACTGGAAAATTACCAAGGCGTGGCGCACACCAGCGTTTTCAGAAAAATCCCCTTTGTCAGAGGAATCTTCAATTTCGCGGATTCCCTGATTTTGGGCACTAAGTGCTTAAATTATTCCGCGGGCTTTTATGAAGAGGAAGACGCGAAGGAAACCGCGGCGGACAAAGCGCTGAACAAGGTCAGCGGCGGCAACGGGGAAAAGATATTGACCGTATTGGTCACTATATTCTCGGTTGTGCTGGCGGTAGGGATCTTTATTCTGCTGCCCTATTTTATCACTTCGTTTTTCCGGGAATATATCCGCAGCGAGGCGCTGATGGCCATCATAGAGGGAGTCCTGCGGATCGCGATCTTTCTGCTGTATGTGATAGCGATCGCTTCCATGAAAGACATTAAACGGCTTTATATGTACCATGGGGCGGAGCACAAATGCATCAACTGCGTAGAGAGGGGCAAGCCCCTCACCGTCCGCAACGTAATGCGCAGCTCCAGGCTGCATAAGCGCTGCGGTACCAGCTTTTTATTCTTTGTGATGTTTGTCAGCATTGTGTTGTTTTTCTTTATCAGGGTGCAGAACCCTGCCCTCAGAGTGCTGCTGAGGATTTTATTGATCCCGGTAGTGGCGGGAATTTCCTATGAGCTGATCAGGCTGGCGGGAAGAAGCAACAGTCTGCCGGTCCGGATATTGTCCGCGCCGGGTATGCTGATCCAGCGCCTGACCACCAAAGAACCCACCAAAGATATGGTGGAGGTGGCGATCGCTTCCGTGGAGGCAGTGTTTGACTGGAAAAAATATTTAAAGGACGAGTTCGCTTATGTGGTGGACAGCCCTGTGCTGAACGAAGAAGAGGAAACGGCGCCGGCTGATACCCAGGAAAAGGAATGAAAGCATGGAGTATCGGGCATGTTATGAAAACGGATGCGCCGGTCTGAAAACTGCGGGGGTACCGGATTTTGAGACGGACGCCAGGCTGCTTTTGGAATTTGTCTGTGATACGGACTGGAATACGCTGCTGGCCCACCCGGACAGGGCGGTATCGGAGAAGGAGAGAGCGGCGTATGAGGCATTGCTCGCGAAACGATGCCTGAGGATCCCTCTGCAGTACCTGACAGGCGAGCAGGAGTTCTGCGGCCTTACTTTTCGCGTAAACGAACATGTGCTGATCCCGAGACAGGATACGGAGATCCTGGTAGAGGAGGCAGCAAAGCGGCTGAAGTCCGGGATGCGGCTTTTGGACATGTGTACAGGTTCAGGATGCGTTTTGATCAGTCTGCTGGCTATGACAACAGGCGTATGGGGAACAGGAGCGGACATCTCTCCGCAGGCCATACAGGTGGCGGAAGAAAACGGCCTCCGGCTGCTGCTGGAGGAGAGGCGGCCCCACTGGTATCAGGGAGATCTGTTTCAGGCCCTGCCCGCAGGCGTGGAAGGCTTTGATATGATAGTATCCAATCCTCCCTATATCCCCTGCGAAGACATAGAAGCTCTGATGCCGGAAGTGGCTCTCTATGAGCCAAAGAGCGCGCTGGACGGCGGCGGGGACGGGCTGGGATTTTATCGAAGGATCGTACAAGAGGGAGCTCCCTTTTTAAAACCGGACGGCTGGCTGCTTCTGGAGATCGGAGAGAAGCAGGGAATGGCCGTTAAGTGTATGCTGGAGGACACGGGATTTACAGAGACGGAGATCGTAAAGGACTACGCCGGACTGGACAGGGTTGTCCTTGGAAAGAAAAGACAGAGGTAGGAAAATGTTTGATAAGTTGGATGATCTGTTGAGACGCTATGAGGAAATCGTAAACGAACTGCACGAGCCGGACGTGGTAAACGACCAGAACCGGTTCCGCAGCCTGATGAAGGAACAGAGCGATCTGATGCCTTTGGTAGACGCCTATACCGAATACAAAAAATGTAAACAGGACGAGGAAGATTCCCTGGTCATGCTGGATGAGGAAAATGACGGGGAAATGCGGGAAATGCTCAAGGATGAACTGGCGGCGGCCAAGAAGCGGATCGAGGAACTGGAGCAGCAGTTAAAGATCCTGCTGCTTCCGAAGGATCCCAACGACGACAAGAATGTGGTGGTGGAGATCCGGGCAGGCGCAGGCGGGGACGAGTCCGCTCTCTTTGCGGCGGAAATATACCGTATGTATGTCCACTACGCGGAAAGCCAGAACTGGAAAGTGGAAACGGTCAGTGTGGACGAAATCGGGATAGGCGGTATGAAAGAAGTCACTTTTATGGTGAGCGGACAGGGGGCCTATTCCAAGTTAAAATACGAGAGCGGCGTACACCGGGTACAGAGAGTGCCGGAAACGGAATCCGGCGGACGGATCCATACCTCTACCATTACGGTGGCAGTGATGCCTGAGGCGGAGGATGTGGACGTGGTGATAGACGAGAAAGATATTCGTATCGATGTAATGCGCGCTTCCGGTAACGGCGGACAGTGTGTCAATACGACGGACTCCGCGGTGCGGCTGACGCACTATCCCACGGGAATTGTCATTTACAGCCAGACGGAGAAATCCCAGCTGCAGAATAAGGCCAAGGCATTTGCGCTGCTTCGGGCCAAACTCTATGATCTGGAACAGCAGAAGGCACATGACGCGGAAGCGGAACTGCGCCGCAGCCAGGTGGGAACGGGGGACCGTTCCGAAAAGATCCGTACTTATAATTTCCCCCAGGGAAGGGTGACGGATCACCGCATAGGACTTACCCTCTATAAGCTGGATAAAGTGATGAACGGCGATATTCAGGAGATCATAGACGCCTGCATAGCGGCGGATCAGGCCGCGAAACTGAGTAAAATGAACGAGAGCGCGTAAAGGATGTGCGTTTAAGGAGGATATATGGAGATCAGAAGAGCACAGGAGAAGGACTTGGAAGCCATAGACAGACTGCTCCTGCAAGTCTGCATGGTACATCACGAGGGCAGACCGGATCTGTTCGTGGCCGGAGCTAAGAAATATACGGATGAAGAATTGAAGGAGATCCTCAGGGACGACGAAAGGCCGGTTTTTGTGGCTGAGGAGCAGGGGCAGGTAGAAGGTTATGCCTTTTGCGTGTTTGAAAGGCATACGGACAGCCATGCCTTTACGGATATTACCACGCTCTACATAGATGATCTGTGCGTGGATGAAAGTCTGCGGGGCAGACATGTAGGAAAAAGCCTTTATGAATATGTGCTGGGATTCGCGAAATCCCGGGGATGCTACAATGTGACGTTAAATGTATGGACCTGCAATGAGAGCGCTATGAAATTTTATGAGGCGTGCGGGCTGAAACCCCAGAAAATAGGCATGGAAGTTATCTTGTAGCTTATAGTGGGGAGCGCGGTTCCAAAGCCGGCAGCCGGGCTCTGGCCCGATGCGTGAAACGGAGGCTTGAAATGGATAAAAGGGAACTGGAGAGATTACTGGAACAGGTAGCGGCAGGCGAAGTGGAGCCGAAGGAGGCTCTTCTGCGGCTCCGCGTTCAGCCCTACCGGGATCTGGGGTTTGCGAAGGTAGATACGCACCGGGGAATCCGTCAGGGTATGGCGGAGGTCATTTACGGAGCGGGAAAGACTGCGGAACAGATCCTGGAAATTGCGAAAGCCATGCGGGAAGAGGAGGAAAAGACGGTTCTCATTACCCGCCTGTCCCCGGAGGCCGCCGCTTTTATCGGAGAGAAGCTGTCCCTTTCCTATGACAAACTTTCCAAGATCGGTATGGTGGGAGAATTGCCCCCTAAGGACGGTATCGGAAAGATCGTAGTGGCAACCGGCGGCACCAGCGATCTGCCCGTAGCGGAGGAAGCGGCCAGGACCGCGGAAGTGTACGGAAACGAGGTAGTGAGACTCTACGACGTGGGAGTGGCCGGACTGCACAGGCTTATGGATCATCTGGATGAGATCATGAGCGCAAGAGTGATCGTGGCGGTGGCCGGTATGGAGGGAGCGCTGGCCAGCGTACTGGGCGGGCTGGTGGACTGCCCCGTGATAGCGGTGCCTACCAGCGTGGGATACGGCGCCAATTTCGGCGGGCTTTCGGCTCTTCTGTCCATGCTGAATTCCTGCGCCAGCGGCGTCAGTGTCGTAAATATAGACAACGGATTCGGAGCCGGTTATCTGGCCAGCATGATCAACCATATGGAGGGAAAATAAATGGGTGCTCTGCGCACACTGTATTTGGAATGCAATATGGGAGCGGCAGGAGATATGCTGCTGGGGGCGTTGTCGGAGCTAATCGATGACAAAGAGGCGTTCTTTGCCCGGTTAAACGCCGTGGGAATACCGGGGGTAACGGTTTTGTGGGAGCCGTCGGTGAAATGCGGCATTACTGGTACCCATGCCAGGGTACTTGTCCATGGGCAGGAGGAAGAGAGCAGCGATGCTGCCCTGAACGGTTCCAGACAGGCGCATAACTTAGATTGCGGGCAGACCTGGGAATATGCTCATGCTCATGAGCATGACCACAACTACGAGCATGACCATGAGCACGACCACAACTACGAGCATGACCATGAGCACGAACACAACTACGAGCACGACCATGAACACGACCATGAGCACGAACATAACCATGACTACGAGCACAGCCATGACTATGAGCATAACTATGAGCACGACCACGACCATAACCATGAGCATACACATACGCATGCGGGACTGGGAGATATTTACGGCATCATAGAGAAACTGAAGCTGTCGGAAGAGGAAAAAGAGGACATCAGAAATATTTACCGCAGCATTGCGGAAGCGGAAGCAAAGGTACACGGCAGAACAGTGGAGGAGATCCATTTCCATGAAGTAGGCACGGCTGACGCGGTGGCGGATATTACGGGCTGCGTGATGCTAATGCATGAGCTGGGCGTAGAACGGGTGGCAGTATCTCCCGTCAATACTGGCTTCGGACAGGTTCGCTGCGCGCACGGAATATTGCCGGTACCGGCGCCTGCTACGGCCGTTTTGCTGGAGGGGATGCCCTGCTACGGCGGAAATACGGAAGGAGAACTCTGTACCCCTACGGGTGCGGCGCTGCTGCGCTATTTTGTTTCCAGATACGGAGATCCCTCCGGAGAAAGCGCAGGCGGACAGATGCCTCTGATGCGGATTGAAAAAACCGGTTACGGCATGGGAAAGAAGGACTTTGCCGCAGCCAACTGCCTGCGGGCGGTATGGGGCATTAGTGAGAGAGAGGAGCCTGGCAGCAGGCAGCAGGTAGTAGAGTTAAACTGCAATCTGGACGATATGACGCCGGAAGAGCTGGGATATGCCCAGGAAGTGCTTTGGCGGGAAGGAGCGCTGGAAGTATTCACCACAGCGGTGGGGATGAAAAAGTCCCGAATGGGCATCCTACTGACAGTGTTATGTAAACCAGAAGAAAAAGAGAAATTTATAAGGCTGCTTTTTAAACATACCTCTACCATAGGGATCAGAGAACATCTCTGTGAACGGAGTGTACTGAACCGTACCGAACGGACGGAGGTGCTGGCGGTAAGGGCAGAAGCGTGGACATCAGGGCCCGGAACTCCGATATCCGGAGCGTCAGTGCCTAGGACATCAGAGTTCGGAACTTCAGCATCCGGGATGTCAGTCCGCGTAAAGGTATCGGAAGGGTTCGGAATCACCAGAGAGAAACCGGAGTATGAAGATATAAAAAAGATCGCGGAAGAGACCGGAATGTCCCTCAGGGAAGTAAAGGAGAATCTGCGTTAGCGGAAAGGTGCCCGTGTCTTACGGGAAGCGGGCTTACTTTCGCCAACAGTTCTACACTTCCACCTTCCTGCTGAAGAGGAAGCCGGCTCCGATAAATACGGCAGTATAGAGGAGCGAAGCCGCAAGGCAGAGAAGAAGCCTTTCCGTATCCACCGTTAAAATGGAAAGATCGGAAAGAAAAGAGGAGAGCCAGATATTTTCCAGGGAAAAGGAATCCGACCGTATCAGAAAGTCCATGGCGGCAAGTCCTGCGTCGATGAGCATGGGGCCGATAATGACTATGGCTATGGAAACACCGATCCTGCGAAACAGGAAGCTGACCGCAGAGAACAGGGATACCTCCGCTATGATGGTAAAATACTGCACTGCCAGAATAGGGAGCAGTCTGGGGGTATTCAACTCCTGGGTACCGAAAAACAGGATGCTGAAACAAAGAGACAGTATTTCCATGACGAAAAACATGAAGCTGGCGCTGGTAAAAAGGGAGATCAGCTTAGCCATATATACACTGGGCCGGGAATAGCCCCTGGCGTAAATATTCTTAACGGTCTGCTGTTCGAAATCATCGCATACGGTGAGGACCGTAAAAATGCTGATGATCAGGATAAAGGAGCTGTCCGCGGGAGTGTCGAGCAGAAAATCCGTGGGCAGAACGGTGATCTGGGCAAACTCTTCCGAAAGGGAAGCGGCAAGATCCAGCAGCAGTCTGGTTGCCAGAGCGGACAAAAACAGCAGGAGTGCCATGATGCTCATGCAGATATAAAAGCTCTTCTGCTTTCGCAGTTTTCTATATTCCAATTTCAGCAGATTTTTCATGTTATCCCTCCAGCCTTTCAATAAAGAAGTCTTCCAATCCCTTTCCTTCCCTTTTCAGCTCGTATACCCTGACTCCGTTTTGGACCAGTTCTTCGACTATGACGGAAGTGTCCTGAACGGAAGAAAGGATGCGGAGGACATTGTCCGCATATTCCAGTTTCATGTCCTTGTGCAGGGAAGTGAGAAGGGAGGCGGCTTTGGGGGCGTCCTGAACGGTTATGTTCACTGTGGTACGGCACCTTTCCGCAAGGGAAGCCGCGGTCAGCTCCTCAACCAGGATCCCGTTTGCGATGATCCCGTAATGGGTAGCCACTTTGCCTAATTCGTCCAGTAAGTGGCTGGCTATGATAAAAGTAACGCCCTGGCGGTTCAATTCCAGGATCAGATCCCGGATTTCCTTGATACCGGCAGGATCCAATCCGTTGACAGGTTCATCCAGTATCAGGAGCTGGGGATGGCCGGACAGGGCAAGAGCGATCCCCAGCCGCTGACGCATTCCCAGGGAAAAGGCTTTGACCTTTTTTTGGCCGGTATCGCTTAGGCCTGTCAGCTCCAAAAGCCGGCTGATCTCCTCTTCGCAAGAGCCGGAAAGCAGAGACAGGCGCTTTAAGTTTTCATAGGCAGTTTCGTTTTTATATAGGGCAGGCGCTTCGATCAGGGAGCCGGTCTTCGCTCTGGCATCGTTTAAATTTAAACCGCCAAAGAAAGAGATGCTGCCGGAATCCGGCAGAGTCAGTCCCAAAAGCAGCTTCATCAGGCTGGTCTTCCCAGCGCCGTTTTTTCCGATCAGGCCGTAAATATCGCCCTTTTTCACATGAATGGAGATACCGTTTACCACGGCTCTGGATCCGTATTTTTTTGTAAGAGCGTTTGTTTCTACAATATAATCCATATCGGTCTCCCATCCACAGTTGTTTGCTGGTACTATAACATATTTTCTGTGTGATTTCAAGGCAGGGTATCAGCCGGCGGGAGACGCGCGGGCGGGGAGGATTGACAGGAAGAGCAGGAGACATTACAATATTGAGCGAAGAAAGCGAGGCGGAGATGAAAGAGAAAAAAGTCTTTTCGGTGATGATGATACTGACTGCCGCGGCGGGCTGGGGACTGATCGGGTTATTTTCCAGACCTCTTGCGGCGTCAGGACTGACGGCGCTGCAGATCACCTTTGTGCGAAGTGTCATAGTTTTGGCTGGTATGGGGATTTTCCTGCTTTGCAGGGACCGCCGGCTCTTTTTGATCCATCTGCGGGATCTTTGGATGTTTTTGGGGACGGGATTGATCAGCATTGTTTTTTTCAACGTATGCTACTTTACCACTATCCGCATTACAACACTGGCGGCCGCTTCCATCCTGCTGTATACGGCGCCCTGTTTTGTCATGTTTATGTCGGCGATATTTTTTAAGGAGAAGATCACGGCGCAGAAGCTGGCGGCGCTGGTATTGGCCTTTGCCGGTTCTGTACTGGTCAGCGGTCTGGCAGAGGGAGGCATCAGCCCCTTTGGATTCCTGGCGGGGATAGGCTCCGGTATAGGCTACGCCACTTACAGTATTTTCAGCAAGGCGGCCCTGAAAAAATACCATACTTTTACCCTGATCTTCTATACCTTTGCTGTGGCTTCCGTATGTCTGCTCCCTTTTGTGGGTATAAGAGAAATGACGGCAGTTGTAACGGCGGATGCCAGAACCGTGGCGACAGCCCTGGGACTGGGCCTGGTATCCACCTTTATGCCTTATATCTGCTACACCGCCGGACTAAAGGAGGTGGAGGCAGGAAAAGCTTCCGTGTTGGCGTTCGCGGAGCCCATGGTGGCTGCGGTTACGGGGATAGGGGTTTTTCATGAGAAGCTGCGGCTGCGGAACGCTGCCGGGATCCTGCTTATTTTCTTAGCCATTGTGCTTCTAAACATACCTCTTCAGAAAAAAAGTGTGTTCAGGGAAAGGAAGGTCTGAATATGGAAAACTGGGAAAGGCGCGGCGAAGAACTGCTGGAGTTTATTGACAAAAGCCCCAGTGCTTTTCACGCGGCGGCAAATCTGGAGGAAATGCTTGAAAAAAGAGAGTATCGGAGGTTACGGGAGGAGGAAGACTGGGAGATATGCCCGGGAGGCCGTTATTATGTGACACGCAATGACTCTTCCATTATCGCTTTTGCTCTGCCGGAACTGGAAAATGCTTTGATCAGAGGATTTCATATCGCGGCGGCCCACAGTGATTCTCCCTCTTTTAAAATAAAAGAAAAACCGGAAGTGGTATCGGAGAAATATGTGCGCCTCAATGTGGAAAAATACGGCGGCCCGCTGGTTCAGACATGGCTGGACAGGGCTCTCTCCGCAGCCGGAAGGGCGGCTTATCTGCGGGAAGGAAATGTGATGACCAAATTGGTCAATATAGACAGGGATCTTTTAGTGATCCCCAACCTGGCTATTCATATGGCAGGAAAAGAGCAGGAATATAACATTCAGACGGACCTGCTTCCGCTCTATGGGGAAGAAGGAGGGAAAAATGCTTTCCAGGACTGCGTGGCGGAGGCGGCAGGGATAGAAAAGGAGGCGCTCCTGGCCTGGGATCTTTTTCTGTATGTGCGGGAAAAGGGAAAACGGATCGGCGGAAACGGAGAATATATCCTCTCGCCCAGACTGGACGATCTGCAGTGTGCTTTTGCGGCTATGACCGCTATGGCGGAAAGTGATCCGGCGTCCTATATCAATCTGTGCGCGGTATTTGACAATGAAGAAGTAGGAAGCGGCACGAGACAGGGAGCGGATTCTACTTTTCTGGAAGATGTACTGGTCCGGATCCGGGAAGGACTGGGACAGACAGATGCATGGCTGCGTCAAAGGATTGCCGGCAGTCTGCTGATCTCTGCTGACAACGCCCATGGAGTGCACCCCGCGCATCCGGAAAAATCGGATCCTGCTAACCGTCCCTGCCTGAACGGAGGCATTGTGTTAAAATACCATGGAGGCCAGAAATATACTACGGATGCTGTAACCGCGGCTCAGTTAAAGCTCCTTTGCGGCAGGGCACAGGTGCCGCTGCAGACTTACACCAATCGTTCGGATATGGCCGGAGGTTCTACTCTGGGAAATATTTCCGTCAGGCACGTTTCCGTGCCTTCCGTGGACATCGGCCTGCCGCAGCTTGCCATGCATTCCGCAGTGGAAACGGCCGGGGCAAAGGATACGGACTATGCGGTCCGGCTGTTTCGGGTATTCTATGAGGGCTGAAGGTTTTGAGCGGAAAGAGAGTGAATATATTCCGTCGGCGTGCATTTTAAATATTTTCGGAACAGCTTATTGTAATAGCTGGAGCTGTTGAAGCCTACGGAGGCAGCCAGAGTGGAGATGGAGGAAGCGTCCGCGTCTCCACTTATGATTTTCTTAGTGGATTCAAAGATCCGGTATTTCATCAGATATTCAAAAGGCGTCAGGCCGAGGGCGCGTTTAAAACAGCGGCAGCATTCGCTCTTGCTGACGTGGATGGAATTGGCAATGTCGTCTAAAGTCAGCGGCTCCATATAGGACTTTTCGATAAAACGGATCGCCTCTTTGATGCGGTTGGAATCCATGATGGAATGAGAGGAGAGGGGTGAGATCCGCGCGGAATCGGGATTGCAGAAAGGCAGCAGCCGCTCCCACAACAGGCAGAGATACCCTTTGGCCTTGATCTCGTACCCTCTGGCTTTTTTCTGGCAGCTGTCATAAACTCTCCTGGCTAAGGAGAGCATCTCAAACAGGGAGCGGTCGTCCCTGCGCAGTACCAGGTAATGAAAATCCGTGGAAGAAAGAATGGGTGTCAGGTACTTGGAAGAAAAAACAGTTTCCCCATAGCCAAACAGAAAAGCAGGATCAAATTTCAAAGTGTATAAAGTACAGCTGGTACTGCCTGCGGAATGAATGGAATGCAGGCGGTTCTGGTTGATGAAGATACCGTCCCCCGGAGAAAGGGGAATGTCCTTATCCGGCAGCTTTAACAGGGCGTCCCCGCTGTGAATAATGATAAATTCTACCTCTTCATGCCAGTGCCAGCGGATAAAGCGCATGGACATATTGGCCAGATCTAAAAAATGAGCGCCCACCGGAAAATCAAAGTTTTCCACCGGAACGGGCGTATACTGAATGTGGCGGCTGCGTTCTAAGTCCGCCGCAATATCTTCCGGTATCTGTGAGCCGTCCTGCGGCGTATAGATATCGTAATGCATAAAATCCCCCTTAAAATCCCCAACACAATCCCTTAGTTACTTTTAAGTATAATATAAAATCGTTTTTATGGAAATGGGAAAAAAGGCCGGGTGCAAACCAAAAGGCCGACGCCGGAATATGATAAAAGAAAAAGCCGGGGGAAAATATGGAATACCGCGGAAACAATCAAAAGATAGAAAATCTGCTCAACCTGGCCCTGGAGGTACCGGAAGATACGAGGGAAAAATCCCTGAACCTGAATGTGGGGTATGAGGAGGGAGGCAGGTGGGAGCTGATCGTGAAGTATAACGGCGACTTGTCGGGATTGCGGGAACAGGGCGTGACAGTGGAGGAGCTGATCGCCGGCTATGCGATCTTGACGGCGCCCCAGGAGCTGGTGGAGCGGATAGCGTCCCTGCCGCAGATCGAGTACGTGGAAAAGCCCAAAAGACTCTTTTTTGCTCAGGACGGAAAGGACGCTTCCTGCATTCCGCAGGTGACTTTCCGGGATCCTTACTTGAGTGGGCGGGGCGTGCTGGTGGCAATCCTGGATTCGGGAATCGACTACAGCAACAGGCATTTTCGGGAAAGGGACGGCAGCACCAGGATCCTCTATCTCTGGGACCAGACGATAAGGCCCGACGAAGCCGCCGGCAGAAGGCCGCCGGAAGGCTTTGCGCTGGGAACGGAATTTGACAAGGAGCAGATAGACAGGGCCCTGCAGGCGCCCAGCCTGACGGAAAGGTACACGCTCCTGCCCAGCCTGGATGTGAGCGGACACGGTACGGCGGTAGCGGGCATTGCCGCCGGAAGCGAAAACGGCGGATTTTCGGGAGTGGCTCCGGAAAGCAGTCTGCTGGTGGTGAAGCTGGGAATCGCGGGAGAAAATTCTTTTCCCCGCACTACGGAGCTGATGCGGGCGGTGACTTACGCGGTGAGAAAAGCGCAGGAACTGTCCATGCCGCTGGCAGTGAATTTAAGCTTCGGCAATACTTACGGAGCCCACGACGGGACTTCTCTGCTGGAGCGCTTTCTGGACAACGCGGCGGAAATCGGCAGGACGGTCATCTGCGTGGGCAGCGGGAATGAAGCGGCTTCCGGCGGGCATTTTCAGGGGAGCGCCGCCTCGGGCAGGCAGCGGGTGGAGTTATCCGTAGCCAGATATGAGGCGGCTTTGAATGTACAGTTCTGGAAGAATTATGTGGACAGATATCGGATCACCCTGCGCTCGCCTGCGGGCGAGGAAATCCGGATCCCGGAGACGGGAGTGGGAAAACTGACGCTGCGCATGGAAGATACGGAGATCCTGATCTATCTGGGAGAGCCTACCCCTTACGGCGTTACTCAGGAGATATATTTTGATTTTATTCCGTTGGGAAACTATATTGCGGCGGGTATCTGGAGCTTTCTCATAGAGCCCCTGGATACCGTCACGGGACAGTTCTATTTTTATCTGCCCAGCTTAGGTACGAGAAACAGCGATACCCGGTTCTTTTCGCCCACGCCCCAGATGACGCTGACGATCCCCTCCACTGCCGGACGGGTGATCACGGTGGGAGCCTACGACAGTACCTATGAATCCTATGCGGATTTTTCGGGCAGAGGCTATGTCTATCCGGAAAGCACCGCTGGGCTCATGGCGGCCGGGGCTGTCAAGCCGGACCTGGCCGCTCCCGGCGTCAATATCACCGCGCCGGACACTTTCGGCGGATACGGTTTTTTTACCGGCACCTCCTTTGCCGTGCCCTTTGTGACGGGATCGGCCGCTTTGCTGATGGAATGGGGGATCGTACAGGGAAACGACGCCTTTTTGTACGGAGAAAAAGTAAAGGCCTATCTGCGGAAAGGCGCCAGGCCGCTCAGAGGGGAGGGCGAGCTGCCCAATGCCAGAGTGGGCTTTGGAGCGTTGTGTCTGGCGGGGGCGCTGGAGAGATAGCGGAATACGACGGGATATTAATAAAAGCTGACAGAAAACCAGGGCTCCGGGACCGCCTGCAGCAGAGCCTCCTGCTGGGACGGATAAATACTTACCTGGGACAGATAGGGAAGTTCATTTAAGACGGAAAAATCCATATGGGTATCGCCCACGGACAATTCCTGCAGATTCTGCATGCTGGCCAGAGCGGAGCCGTCCGTAAGCGGATTGCTGGTGAGGACCAGTTTGTTCAGATTGGGAAAAGCCTCCAGCCCGTCCAAAGATGTGATGGAATTTACCGCCAGATCCAGGTAGGTCAGGGAGGGAGAAAGCGAGGAGAGCTCTTTTAGAGAGGTGATCCCGCAGCGCTGCAGCGTCAGGGAGTGCAGGCTGTCTGTTTGCCCCAGTATTTCGTAAACATCCGCGTCTATTTCGCTTCCGCCGCAGATCAGTACGGAAACGGACATTTCGGGCAATACTTCCCAATCCTCTATAGGGCTTTGTATGGTGAGGAGAGTGGAAATGGGCAGTCCCGAAAGCGGAGCAAGAGAAGAAGCCTGGGAGTAGGAAATATCCAGAAGCTCCAGGGAGGTACAGGTGCTTAAAGCTTCCAGGGAAGAAACGTTTGTACCGGAAAGATACAGGCTTGCCAGAGTATCCTGCTGTGCCAGAGGAGACAGATCCTCTATGGGATTGCCGCAGAGGGAAAGGGATACCAGCGGCAGATCCTGTAAGGGAGAAATATCTTCAATGTCCTGAAAGTCCAGAGTCAGATAATGGAGATTGGGCATTTTGGCAAGCAGGGAAATATCCCGGATATCGCCGGTTTCGTCCTCACTGCGGGCGATCCCGTTGACGGTGTGGTGGTTTTGGAACTGGATGTGGGAATCGTTGTTAAAGATCACCTGATAACCGCAGATATGCAGTCTGGTTATGGCGGCCAGTTCATATTCGTAGACGGGCTCGTTTTCCCCCTTGCCAAGCTCCAGACGGACAGCTTTTTCCAGGAGAGAGGAGGAAAAGGTTACCTCTTTCGGAAAAAGTGTGGAAGCATGAGAGAAAAGGAGAGCGGCGCCGGCAAAAAGGGCGCAGCAGATTCCGGCGATACCGAAGATCCAGCCGTTTGACATACCGGAAACTTTGGGCTCGGTGAGCAGGGAATGGAGGCTCTGCTGTATCTCGGACACATGGGAACAGCGCATATCCGGATCGAAAGCCGTACATTTTTCGATGAGGGAAGCTGCCTTACGGGGCAGCTTTTTTAATTTGTTTTTTTCAATCCGCAGTTCTCCGGTCAAGAGATAGTAAAACAGGATGCCCAAGGCGTAGATGTCGGTGCGGCTGTCGGTCTGTCTGGCGCCGAACTGCTCCGGCGCGGCGATACCGGGTGTGCCGAAAAGCAGAGTATCCGTATCGGCGTTTTCACGGTAGTCCCTGACCGTTCCCAGATCGATCAGGTAACAGTCCCCCGAAGCGCTCAAAAGAATATTAGAGGGCTTTAGATCCCGGTGGATAATGGGCGGCTTGGAGGCATGCAGACAGGAGATCATATTGCATACCTGCTCCATAAGGGCCGCGGCTTTTTTGAAGGGCATCGCGCCCTGCCGCTCCACAATGTCGCTCAAAGTTTCGCCCTCGATATATTCTCTGAGCAGCCAGGCTTCATCTTCGGTGGAAAAATAGTCGAAAACGTAGGGCACAAAAGGAAATTTCCCGTGTGTGTAAAAAAGGCCCTCCGTCTGCAGCATGGAAACATATTCGCCGGAGGCGTATTTGCACAGTACCTTGCGGCCGCTTTCGTTTTCCAGCAGAAAGGTCTTTTTCTTCGGGCTCTCTGACAGACAGGAAAGGAAGCGGTAATCAGAAAAACGGGGAGGCAGAACGGGCAGAGCCGCAATCTGATAGATGTCGGTAAATTCTTTTGCCTGGGAAGAAAGGTCAGAGTTGGTCACAGCAGAGGCACCTCCTTTAATTCTTCCAGAAACAGGTTAGCTTCATCCAAGGACATCTTTTTCCTGAAGCAGTAAAGGATACAGGCGTCTCTGTGCACTTTGGGATACAGTACATTTTTGCCCGCAAGAGTCAAAAGCCGCTGGGTTTCGTCAATATTGAACCTGGCGGCCAGCGCTATCCGAAGCACAATATCCCGGCCGGGCAGCCGTTCCCCGTTGATAAATTGATATGCGTAGGTTTTGCTGATACAGGCAGAGGCGATCAGGGCAGGAATGGTGATGTTTTTCGCATCCAGAAGCCGGTAGAGATATTCATGAAAAGAAGGATTTTGTACATTCGGAAGATGCTTCTCTCTAAACTGATTGGGAGAAGATTCCAACATTTTCATTAACCGGGCCGTAGTGGGCTGTGTCTGCGTATTCTCCATTTTTCCTGTCCCCTTTCCGCAATTCCAACTAACTTTAGAATAGCGAGATTTGTCTTAAAAATCAATAAAAAGCTTTTTAAAATCGCAAAAGTCCGCAACCTGCGGAACAAAATCGGCTGATAAAGAAGTAATATAGCAGTATCTGGAAGAATTTATGAAAAGACGGAGGAGAAACATTGAGCCAGCAGCAGGAAAGATACGATTATCTGAGAAAAAGAGCGGAAGAAAAGTTTGAGATCGTGCAGGAGTTTCAGCGAAAGGGGCTGGTCTGTCTGGATGGGGATTTTGTGCCGTCGGTGCACTATCCTCCGATCACCCAGTATCCTCCCGTGACACAGGAATTTATTCTGGGGGACTACACTGTGCCCCAGGACGGTAAAATAGATATTTACGTACATATCCCCTTTTGCGAGAGAAGATGTCTCTTCTGCCATTATCCCGGTAAGCTGGGGAGCCAGACGGAGGAGAAAAACAAATATCTGTCCTATTTAGAAAGAGAGATAGATCTCTATCTGGATGTGCTGGGCATCAGTAAGATCAAGCCCCGTTCCATTCTTCTGGGAGGAGGAACGCCCACTTATCTGACGCCAAAGCAGCTGGAATATTTTTTGAAGTTTCTGACGGACAGAATAGATATGTCTTCCTGCGCCCAGTTCAATGTGGATCTGGATCCCAACTCCATTATGGATGAAGACGGTATGGAGCGGATGCGGATCATGAAAGCCTATGGAGTAGACAGACTGACCGTGGGAGTGCAGTCTTTGAATGACGAAGTGTTAAAGTGCATGAACAGAGGCCACGACGCAAAGCGGGCCATACAAGCGCTGGAGCGCTCCATGGACATGGGTTATCAGGTCAATGCGGAATTTATTTACGGACATCCGGGGCAGACCTTTGAAAACTGGGTGGATGTAGTGGACCAGGCAGTACAGCTTCCGGCCCATGAACTGCAGTTTTACCGCCTCAAGGTGCAGGCATACGGAGATCTGCAGGGAGCGATCATCAATAACCGCAGAAATAGCGACGCGATCCCTATTCCTGATTTTAAAGAGACCATGATGATGAAGCAGGCTTCCTACGACATTCTGGAAGAGAACGGTTTCCATGAGAATCTGCGGCGGGTATTTTCCAGGCAGAGAAAGATTTTCTCACATTACGCGTATAACCAGTGCTGCAATCTTTTTGATCAGATCGGTTTCGGAATCACGGCTTTCAGCAGCTACAGGGACAGATTTGCCTTAAATACCCAGAGCTTTGAGGAATATTATGACAAGATCGACAGAGGGCTGCTGCCTGTCAACAGAGGATATAAAAGGGATACCGAGCAGCAGGCCAGGTGGGCTATCGTGCTGCCGATGAAAAACCGGGATGTGCGCAAAGCGGACTACAAGCGCGTAACGGGACTGGATTTTGATAAGGTGTTCATCAAGAAGACGGAACGGTTAAAGCGAAACGGACTGCTTACGGATGACGGAAAGACAGTGAGCCTGACGCCTGTAGGAAAGTTTCTGGCGGATGAGGTGGTGGAGCAGTACAATGCCAATGAGTTTCAGCCTTTTCCCAGAAGCAATTACGCGGAAGGGGAGTTGAATCCCTATCTGGATAATACGACGGAGGATGCTATCGGAGATGCGGAATGAGAAGGACATTCAACTGGATATTGCTTCCAGACACTCCATGATCCATTTGGGAAGTCTGGATTCCTTTGACATCACGGAGGGCGGAAAGAGCGCGGGCCACAAGATTCTGGAGTATCTGGAAAATGGAAACAGGGATCTGTTGATGGAAGCGATCCACATTTATGAGGAACTGATTCCCAATGAGAATTTCGGCGGGGAATATACGGCCTTGGAGTGGCTGTGCAGATATTGGACGGCGCCGCCCGAGATACAGAAAGAGTTTCTGACGCTGCCAATGGTGGAGAGCTTCTATGAGCTTCTTGCCAAAGATGACTTTTTTAATCTGAAGTGGTACTTGAACAGGAAGTATCATTTTGTGGAGATTGACAGGAAAGATACCAAATCCAAAGATTATCTGCGTTTCCTGGAGGATTTTATCCTGTTTAACAATCCTGATCGTATCCGCTGGGAGAAAACGGAGGAGAATATACCGAAGCTTCCCCTGCGTCCCGGAATGACTGTGGCGGATGTGGGATCCGGTCCGGGGTATTTTACGTTTAAATTTGCTGATATTGTAGGAAAAGAGGGCAGGGTGTACGCCATTGAGACCAACCCCAGGCATCTGGAGTTCTTGCGAAACTACGTGGAAAAGTACCATGTGGAGAATGTGGAGGTAGTGACCAGCAGCTTTGAAGGCATCGGTCTGCATCCGGACGTCAGGGTGGACGCCGTGTATATGTGCTCTCTCTACCACAATGTGTACGCGGCCTTTACCGACGAGGAAAGGGATCTGTTTGTAGGAAGCATCAGACGGGCGCTGAAACCGGACGGTACCTTTATCCTGGTGGATAATGACATGGTGGAGGACGATGAACTGCCGTATCATGGCCCCCACGTTTCCAGAGAGCTTTTGATCAGCCAGCTGTACTATTACGGCTTTAAGCTGGTGGAACAGTTCCGTTTTACGGTGCAGCGTTACGTACTGATATTCAAAAAGCAGGAAGAGATTCCCCAGGGAGATCTGACGAGACACGCGGAATTTACGGATGAGACACAGTCCCGCATCAAGGTGACTTCTTCGGCTTCCCTGGTACGCTATCGGATCATTGGCACCTCCACTTCCGGGTATACCCTGAATGGCAAACGCATGGCCCTTGCGCTGCATGATGCCTTAAGCAGGCAGGACAACGCCATGATCGCCAGGGCAGGAGAAGCCTACAAAGCGGCCATGTCTAAGGAAAGAGTGGGCGACGACTATACGGCGCTGTTGTGGTTCTGCCAGATATTGACGGGAGAAAAGCCTCCGGAAACCTTAGAGGATCCCCTGTATTCCGATTACTATCATTTTTTCGCGGACAACGACTTTGATATTTTGAAGAAATATCTGCGCAACAAGTATGATTTTGCCACGCCGCTGCCCGATGAGGATGACAGCCTGGTCCACGATTGCGTAAACGGGGACGTGGAACGGGGAATCCTCAACGAATGGAGCGAATACCTGACCTTTAACAATCCCAACCGCTGCCTTTGGGAAAAAACGGAGGAAATGTTGGATTACCTGAATCTGCAAAAGGGAGAGGCTGTGGCGGATATTGGCTGCGGAAGCGGCTATTTCTCTTACCGTTTCAGCCGCCTGGTAGGAGAAGAGGGCAGGGTATATGCCACGGAAACCAATGAGGATGCTCTGGCTTATCTGAGAAAACTGAATGAAAGAAACAACTTGCGCATTACCACGGTGGTAGGAAGATTAAACGATGCCTGCCTGCCGGAAAACAGTGTGGACACTATTTTTATGTGCTCCATGTATCACGCGGTTTATATCGCCAGCCTGGAGTTTGTGAAGGATGAATTTATTGAAAGCTTAAAAAAGGCCCTGCGGCCGGGCGGCAGGCTGGTGATTGTGGATAACGATATTACCGCCAGAAAGGCGCCGCCTTATTTCGGCCCCGGGATCGCGAAGGAGCTGATCATCGCCCAGTTAAGATACTACGGGTTTCAACTGACGGAAAGCAGGCAGTTTGTACCCCAGAGATATATGTTGATATTCCACAGGGAGCAGTGATTATGCAGCAGAGAGCCTTTTATATAACCATTCTGGACGGCGCTGACAAAGATATGGTAGTCAACCTGGCCGCCTATCAGAAAAATGAAGTCACGTTTGGACGAAGTTCGGAAAATGATATTGTGCTGACCAGCACCCTGGTTTCCAAGAGACATGGCCGTTTTCAGTTCAACGGGGAAAACTGGGTGGTCTATGACGACAACAGTACCAACGGTATTTTCTGGAATGGCAGCAAGATTCCAAGCAAACGCCTGATCGGCGGGGATAAGCTCCTGATCGGATATGAGACCACGGGAAATAAAGTGGCGTTTCTTTTCTCGGATAAGAGCCCCCAGAACGTATACCATAAATATCCCCTGACAGGCAGGAACATCGTGACCATCGGCAGGGACATTGGCTGTGACATCGGCCTGACTCACCAGTCCGTCTTTAAGGTTCACTGCCGCGTCGTGATGCGGCCGGACGGTTTTTACTTAGAAAGGGCCAGCGCCAACGCGCCGGTGCAGTATAACGGTGTGGATATGCCGGCACAGTGCAGGCTGGCTGACATGGACAGATTCATGATAGGCGATACGCAGTTCGTCTACAGAGGAGGCATACTTCATTATATCCAGATTGCCGAAGGGCTGAGCTTTGAAGTGTCCCATCTGTCCAAGGACGTGGGAAAGGGAAAGAAGAAAAAGCGTATCAACAACGACGTCAGCTTCTCCGTAAACGCGGGAGAGTTTGCAGCGATCATCGGCGGTTCCGGAGCCGGAAAATCCACTCTGCTCAACTGCCTGTGCGGCGTCAGCCGCATAACGGAAGGAAATGTGGTGATCGGAGGCGAGGATCTTGCTTTAAACTACGGCAGTTTAAAGAGTCTGATAGGGTATGTGCCGCAGCAGGATATTGTTTACGACAATCTGACGCTGGAGAAAATGCTCTACTATACCGCGAAGCTGCGGGCACCCCAGGATTCCACCGCTGAGGAGATCCAGGCCGGTATCGACAGGGCGCTGGCGCTGGTAAAATTGAGCGACAGAAAAGACGTGATGATCAAGAGTCTTTCCGGCGGACAGAAAAAGAGGGCCAGTATAGCGGTGGAACTCCTTTCCGATCCCAAGCTTTTCTTTCTGGATGAGCCCACCTCCGGACTGGATCCCGGAACGGAGCGCAATCTGATGCTGACGCTCAGGGAAATGACCAGAAACGGGAAAACGGTGGTGCTGGTTACCCATACGCCGCTGAACTTAAACCTCTGCGATAAGATCATCGTCATGGGGACAGGCGGGCGTCTGTGCTACTGCGGAAGTCCCGAAGAAGCGCTGCGCTTTTTCAACGTGGAAAATCTGGTGGATATTTACGAATACATCAACAATGACGCGGAAAGCTGGCAGGCGGCCTATAAAAGGTATGCGGCAGGCAGCGCTTACGGTGAGATGACACTGCCGCCGCCCATGGGAAAGAGCGGGGAAAGCCGCAGAAAAGGCGCTTCCTCCCTGCGGCAGGGCAGCATCCTGATCAGAAGGTATTTGGAAATGCAGTTCCACGACACCAGACGCCTGCTGATCCAACTGCTCATGGCGCCCGGACTGGGACTGCTGCTGTATGCAGCTTTCAGGGAAGCCTATCCTTTCAGGGCTTCCGGCGATACTCAGAAGCTGGCGCTGACACTGGCCTGCTGCGCGTTCTGGATAGGCTTGTTCAATTCCATACAGGAGATCTGTAAAGAGAGCCAGATTTACAAAAGGGAGAGAATGGCAGATTTAAAACTGATTCCCTATGTGGGCTCCAAGCTGGCGGTAAACGGGCTCTTTGATCTGGTCCAGACGCTTATGCTCACGGGAGTGGTGGCTCTTTTGCTGGGAATGCCTGAAGCGGGCAAGCAGTTTCCGGGAGCGCCTTTCCTAGAGATCTGGCTGACCACCTATCTGGCTATGCTGAGCGCTACCTGTATAGGACTCGCGGTTTCCGCGCTGGTAAACAATTCGGATCAGGCCATTTCCTTTGCTCCCATACTGTTGATACCACAGATCCTGTTTTCGGGTATCATCGTGGAGCTGAAAGGCATTATCAATACCATTTCCTATATCATATCCTGCCGGTATGCCTGCGTGGCATACTGTACCACGGCGGATATAAACAACCTTCCCGGTTCGTTTAAGCTGACCGCTCTGGGGGTGGAGGAGGGAGAAACCGTTATTGTCAGCAGTATCTATTCCTTTACGGGAAGCGGTATCCTCAATCCCGTTGCGGACGGCTGGATCGCCCTTCTGCTGTTAAGCGCGGCGGCGCTGGCCTTGACTGTAGGCGTTTTAAAGGTCAAGGGAAGAAAGTAAGTATCTTAAAAAGCTTTAAGCATTTATACATTTTAACAAGAAAGGAAACCAATATGATGAAAAAGTTCAGAAAAGCGTGCGCAATCATTCTTGCGGGAGCAAGTCTCCTTGCCCTTACCGGCTGCGGAAGCAATCAGGCCTATTCCGCATACAGTGACGCGTACAAAAAAATGTCCCAGACAGGTTCGCTGAATGTGGAGTTTGATCTCACGGTGAAAGACGATTCGGACACGATGCACTCTACCGGCAACATGAAAATGAACGCCCAGAACGAGGTCTATTATGAAATGGAGATCAACGGCAGAGAGATCGTACAGTATGTACAGAACGGCGAGATACATACTTTTGTGGACGGCGAGGAGCAGACAGCTTCCATCAACAATACCGATCAGGGCGTGGAGAGAGGAAATCCCGACGGCAGTGATGAAAAGGAAAACAGCACAGGATTTAATTCCACCAGGTTTTTAGAGGAGTTCTCCGGTATGCTGGAAGCAGGAAAAATCAAGGAAATGGGGGTATTGGATCCGATTCCCCAGAACTATGTGAAGGAGATTTCCAGCAGCACGAGCGGCTCCGATACGGTATATACCATGACCTTCCCGGAAGAATTTCTGACGACTCTGTTAAACAAAATGGTCAAAGAGCAGACACAGACCTCCGGCGATACGCTTTCCTTTGACGGGCTGAAAGATTTTGAATGCATCGCGACGGCAAACAGCGACGGATATTTGTACATGATCGAGTACAGAGGATACACTACGGTAACGGTGCCCGCGTCCTATACGGGTTCCGGATCGGAGGAAACTTTCGATCTGCATATCGATCTGCAGATGGAGATCGTAGATCCCGGAACAGCGGTGGAAGTAGTAATTCCACAGTAAAACGGGACGGAGAATATGGATGAGGATAAACGCCGTGGGATGATCCGCTTTCTTTTGTGCAGCGGGATCGGTATTTTTGTGTTTTTCATACGGATCCCTATAGGGGGCACTTCCGGAATTTTGGTGGATCATCTCATCGGCTGGCTGAAAAGCTTTTTAAGAGATTATTACCTGTATATCATTCCGCTTCTAAGCGGGATTTCGGTTATCAGGCATATAAAGAAAAAGAACGAAAAACAGACGGGAACAGATATTTTCTTCTTTGTGCAGGCCGTTTTGGGGCTTGCACTCTGCATTTTAATGCTTACGGGGCTGCTTCCGGAGGAGCTGACGGCTATGGCAGGATCTGCTGTGGACGCTACGGGCAATATCCTTTGCGCCATTTTTCTGACCGCGTTCTTTATTCCGTTTCTGACGGAATACGGGCTGGTGGATTTTGCGGGGGTACTCTGCAGGCCCATGATGAGACGGCTTTTCCATACGCCGGGCTCCAGTGCCGTGATAGGAGTCAGCGCCTTTCTGGGCAATTATTCCATGGGGCATGTGATCTCCAGACAGATGTATGAGGAGGGCCGCTTTACGGAAAAGGAGGCGGTCATTGTGGCTACCGGGTTTTCCACCTGTTCCATCGGGCTGATGATCAATCTGGTAAATTATCTGGATCTGATGCGTTACTGGGGGATTTATGTATTTTCCGTACTCTTTGTGACCTTTGTGACGACCATGCTGACAGCCAGGATCTATCCCATAAGGAGCAAGAAAGATACCTATAAAGAGGGCATTGTACCGGTGACGGAGCCGCGGGAGCGTATGGGCAGATTTGGGAAAGCCTGGGAAGCCGGCGTAGAAAAGGCACAGAAAGCGCCGTCCCTGCGCCAATCTGTGGGCGGTATCCTGAAAAAGATCTTTCCGATCCTGTGTGAGATTACGGGAACGAGTGTCTTTATCATTCCCCTGGGCATCGCGCTGGCGCAGTATACCCATGTATTTACTTTTTTAGGAACTCCGTTTAAGCTGCTGCTCAATCTGCTGGGGGTAGACGGAGCGGATGCCCTCTATGGCGCCAAAGCTCTTGGAATCAGCATTTTAGAGCCGGTGCTGGCCGGTGTTGTCAGTGAAAACCTGGTGTCTTCCATGGTGGTGAAATGGGTGATCGGAGTGGTGCCCTACTCGGCGATCATTTTTTTCGCCGGCTTTGTTCCCAGCCTTTGGAAGAGCGGGATTTCCTGTAAAATATATGAGCTGCTGTTGATCTGGCTGGAAAGGGTTGCCGTGGGAGTGGTGCTGACGGCTTTTCTGGCGTATTTCTTTTTGTACACGGGGCTTTTGACCGGATGATGTTAAGCTGCTTTGGCAGCGGAAAGAGAGAAAGAAAATGATAACGGTAAACGGATATGTACGGACGGACAAAGGAAAGGTACGCCCCATCAATGAGGATAATTTCTGCGTGGACAGATATTTCAAGGCGCAGGAAGCGGCGGCGGATACGCATTCTTTCACAAAAAGGAAACATGTTATGGCAGGCGTGTTTGACGGAATCGGCGGGGAAGAGAACGGAGAAGTGGCCTCTTTTATCGCGGCCAAGACAATGGCGATGTTTGACGGGCGCGTGCCGGAAGGGGACTGGAATATCGTATTGAATGAGATGAACGGCAGGATCAATGAATATGCGCAGAGAAACCAGCCCTGCAATATGGGAAGCACAGCGGCAATGGTGTTAGTCCGTCAGGGAATCGCGGAGATCTGTAATCTGGGAGACAGCCCTATCTATCTGTATTCGGAGGGCAGGCTGCGCAAGATCAGCAAAGATCATACGGAGCTGCAGAGAGCCCTGGATATGCAGATACCGGATTTTAATTTTGACGCCATTCAGAAAAACCGGCTGACAAAATACCTGGGTATCCGCAGTCCTGAGTTAAATCCCCATATCGTGGTGGACATCGAGCTGCATGAGGGGGATATTCTGCTTTTGAGCAGCGACGGTTTGACTTCCATGGTGGAGGACGAAGCGATCGCGAAGATCATAGAAGGGGAAAAAGGCGGCTGCCAGGCCATTGCGGACGCTCTGATAAAAGAGGCGCTGGACAATGGGGGCAAGGACAATACGACCGTGATGGTCATCTGCTGTGAAGAAAAGAAATCCTGGCGGGAACGGATATGGGGGTAGCCGGAGGAGAACGGCGTATGCTGCCCGAAGGGTAAGGAGGGAGAAAAGCCCATGAACGATAATGAGATTATTGCAGAATATAAAAAGTACGAGCCCTTTTTCGGAAGCTGGTATATCAGGCGTTTTGTTGGAGAGGGCAGCTTCGCGAAGGTCTTTGAGATCGTCCGTAACGATTTCGGAAATGAGTATGTGTCTGCGCTGAAGATCATTACGGTCGCCAAAAACAAGACTGAGATCGAAGCGATGCAGGCGGAAGGCATGAGCGAGCGGGATATTCGGGAAAACCTGCGCGGGATCGTGGAAGATACGATTCGGGAAATCCAGCTGATGTATAAGTTGAAGGGAAACGGCAATATCGTGGGGTATGAGGACCATGCCGTGGTGGAGCACGAAGACGGTATGGGCTGGGATATTCTGATAAAAATGGAATATCTCACTTCCCTGGGCGGATATATCAGACAGCATAAGGGGAAGATTGCCAAACAGGAAGTCGTTAAGCTGGGAATCGACATCTGTAAGGCGCTGGAAGCCTGCCAGAAGTACAATATCATCCACAGGGACATCAAGGCGGACAATGTTTTTGCTTCGGAGAACGGAGAGTTTAAGCTGGGAGATTTCGGTATTGCCAGAGTAGTGGAACGCAAGGACATGGAACTTTCCAAGAAGGGCACTTCCGCTTACATGGCGCCGGAAATCTATAAAGGGAACACTTATACTTCCGCGGTGGATATATATTCCCTTGGGATCGTGCTCTACCGGCTGTTGAACAACAACCGTATGCCCTTTCTGCCGCCCTATCCCAAGCCGGTCAGTCTGGATGACAGGGATAAAGCGCTGGCGATGCGCATGAGCGGGACCAAGCTCCCCAAGCCTTCGCAGGCAAGCGGGGGACGGCTGGTTGAGATCATCATGAAAGCCTGCGCTTACCAGCCCCAGGAGCGTTATTCCAGTCCTGTCGCCATGCGCCAAGAATTGGAGGCCATTCTGCATACGCAGGAGGAAACGGCCGCGGATGAAATGATAGTCATCTATGAAGATCAGGAGGGCGGGGAGCAGTTTCCCAATACGGGGACTGCGGACCAGGCTGCCGGCAGGAAGGAAGCGGAATATGAAGCTACCGAAGTACTGCGGGAGGAGCCCCCTGCTCCCGCCGCTTCCTCACCTGCGCAGGCATACGCGAAAGCACCGGTATCCCGTGAGACCATTCATCCCGCGCCCCGGACAGAGTATGCCGCGTCCCCGGCAGCTTTAAACGCTATGGACAGCAGCGTGAAAATACTTTGCAGAAACTGCGGCAACGCCATCAACCGGAACGCGGTTTTCTGTCCCGTATGCGGCGCGGACCAGAAGCCGCAGACAGCCGCGGCTGCGTCCGGTGCCGGAAAGAAAGGGCATGGCAGAAGGAAATTACTGTTGGTAGGCGGTATCGGAGCGGCGCTTCTGACGGTGGTGGGCGTAATAATTGCTATCGTAGTGACGGCCGGTTCGGCTTCCTCCCGCGGAAGTATCCGCCCGGAGGATATCAAGGAGCAGGATTTTGGGCAGGCACAGGAAGAGCCGGATACCAGTCCGTCTGTGCCGCAGGAGCCCCACGACAATCCGGCGCCTCCGGAAGAAGCTGACGGCGGGCAGAATCCTCCCGGGGAAACCCTCCCGGAAGCATCGGAAAACTGGCAGGCTGAGTATCTGGAGCCATACCGGGTACAGTTTACGGGATATGAGAGTACCGGCTGGCATGAAACCTGGGTATTAAAAGACAATCCTCAGATGGCCGGACATCTGCTCTATCTGGATCCGGCTCTGGAAGAGGCCGGAGAACTCCAGATACGGTGGACGGGACCGTTGATGGACGGCGGTTACCGGATAGAGGGAGAAGGGGTTGCCACCCTTTACGGTCCTACGGAAGATAGCCAGGACTACCGTATCAGGATATTCGCCTTGGACGGTATGAGCGCGGGCACCCTGAAAGTTATGGATCTGAGCAGTATATTTGAAATGCTGGATGCCGCGCCCGGCAACTCTGCCGTGGTAAGGGATGAGGAAGATGGATATGAGATCGTCTACACGATAGACGCGGAATGGGACAGTGATTACAGCGGCTATCTTTATATGATCCAGGACAATGCCCAGGGCAGGATATATTTTATAGAGTATCTGATGAGCAGCGCCGTGTATGACGGGGAAGCCGGCCTGGAGGTAGTGCTGGATATGCTGCCGGTGAACTTTGCGGATTACGGAATAGACGTTGGGAATGGATATTGATCGAAGGAGCATTTCATATGGATGACAATGAGGTGATCGCGAAATATAAAAAATATGAACCTCTGTTTGGAAGCTGGCGCATTAACCGCTTTATCGGAGAGGGGAGCTTCGCCCAGGTCTTTGAGCTTGTCAGGAATGATTTCGGAGGCGAATACGCGGCGGCACTGAAGGTCATTACGGTTTCCAAAACCAGAACGGAAATAGAATCCATGAAAGCCGAGGGCATGACGGAGGGGGAGATAAAGGAAAGCCTCAGGGGAATCGTGGAAGATACGGCCAGGGAAATCCGCCTGATGTATAAGCTGAAGGGAAACGGAAATATCGTGGAGTATGAGGACCACGCCGTTATGGAGCATGAGGACGGCTGGGGCTTTGATATTCTCATTAAAATGGAGTACCTGACTACGCTCGGCAGCTATATCAGACAGCAGAAAGGCAGTCTGGCCGAAGAAGAGATTATCAGGCTTGGGATTGACATCTGTAAAGCGCTGGAAGCCTGTCAGAAATACAATATCATTCACAGGGATATCAAGGCCGATAACATCTTTATTTCCCAAAACGGGGATTTTAAACTGGGGGATTTTGGCTTTGCCAAAGTAATGGAGCGCAAGGACATGGAAATGTCCAAAAAGGGGACTTCGGCCTATATGGCGCCGGAGGTCTATAAAGGACAGAATTATGATACCGCCGCTGATATTTATTCCCTGGGAATTGTGCTGTATAGGCTTTTAAACAACAACCGGGCTCCTTTTTTACCGAAATACCCGGAACCGATCAGTCTGGACGACAGGGATGTGGCTCTGTTAAGGCGCATGAGCGGGGAAAAATTTCCCAAACCGGCCCAGGCGCCCGGCGGCAGACTGGCGGAAATTGTGATGAAAGCCTGCGCCTACCATCCCAGAGAGAGGTATGAAAGTCCCATGGCCATGCGCCGGGAACTGGAAGCGCTTTTGGCAAAAGGGAACGGTAAGAGCGTTATGATTTACGAGGACAGGGAAGCCCTGCAAAAAGAACCCACCGATACGGGAATAAGCGGCAGGGAAGAAAAGGAGGAAAAGCCCGAAAAAAAGCCGCTCCGGACAGGCGCTGAAAAGAGCAGGACAATAAAAGGTATCTGCGCGGTCCTTATACTGGCTGTGGTTCTGGGAACTGCCATCCTGGCCGGATTCCTAATCAGTACGTCGGGCAGGCAGAATACGAAAAATGTGGAAACTATGGGGCAGGAGCCTGTATTGATGGGGGCAGAGCCGCAGAGCGTATACTTTTTAAATACCGGAATACGCCGGGGAGAAATAGGGAGTGTCACTTTTCTGGATACCCTGGCGGATATGCCCAGAGACGCGGAGGATGTATCCGCGGCAGGAAACGGAACGGTCATGGCCTGGGCGGTGCAGGGGGAAAACGGTTATTACGACGTATATATCGGGGGCGAAGGAGGCGTGTGGCTGGGAACGGATGCCAGCGGCCTGTTTGCCTATCTGATCAATGCGGAGGAAATCCGGTTAGGGGACTGCGTCCATACGGAATATACGGAAAGTATGCAGGAAATGTTTTTGCACTGCAGAAAGGTAACCGGGCTGGATGTAAGCGGTTTTGATACGGCCGGCGTAAGCGATATGAGCAGTATGTTCAGCGGCTGCAGGCTGCTGTCGGCTGTGGACGTCAGTCGTTTTGACACAGGCAGCCTAAAAAAGACTACGGGAATGTTTGCCGATTGCCCCGAGCTGGAAAGGCCGGATATGGAAAATTTTGCCCCTGAACTGATAGAAGATATGGGATTTTAAAAGGCCGGAAAAGAAATCAGATGAAAACAGCGGCTTTGTGAAGGCCGGAGCGTAGAAAGGAACGGAATATGAACGACAATGCAATGATAGCAAAGTACAAAAAGTACGAACCTGTTTTCGGAAGCTGGTATCTGAAGCGATTTGTAGGGGAGGGAAGCTTTGCCAAAGTTTTTGAGATCGTCAGAAACGACTTCGGAAACGAGTATGTCTCCGCCCTGAAGATCATTACGGTTGCCAAAAACAAGACTGAGATAACCGCTATGCGGTCCGAAGGGATGACGGACGACGACATCCGGATGAACTTGAGAGGCATCGTGGAGGATACGATAAAGGAAATCCAGTTGATGTATAAGCTGAAGGGCAATACCAATATCGTGGGTTACGAGGACCATGCGGTCATGGAACACGAGGATGGCATGGGCTGGGATATTCTGATAAAAATGGAGTATCTGACGCCCCTTGATACTTATATCCGCCAGCAGAAGGGAAGGCTTACCAAAAGGGAAGTGATCAAGCTGGGAATCGACATCTGCAAGGCCCTGGAAGAATGCCAGAAGTACAATATCATTCACAGGGACATTAAGGCAGACAACATATTTGCCGCCTCCAACGGAAATTTCAAGCTGGGGGATTTCGGAATTGCCCGTGTGGTGGAAAGAAGGGATATGGAGCTTTCCAAGAAGGGCACCTCCGCTTATATGGCACCGGAAGTGTATAAGGGCCAGACCTATACTTCAGCGGTGGATATTTATTCTCTTGGTATCGTACTTTACAGGCTGTTAAACAATAACAGGCTGCCTTTTATGCCGCCGTATCCACAGCCTGTCAGCCTGGACGACAGAGACAGGGCGCTGATGCTGCGCATGAGCGGGGAAAAGTATCCCAAGCCCGCGCAGGTAAGCAGCGGCAGACTGCCGGAAATCGTGATGAAGGCTTGCGCCTACCGTCCGGCAGACCGCTATTCCGGTCCCGTTGCCATGCGGCAGGATCTGGAGTCGATTCTTTACCGGGAAGAGGAGATGACCGCGGATGCCGACATTATGGTCTACGAGGAGAAGGACAGCGGTGAGCCGGGATTGTCCGGCTCCACGCAGCAGTCTGCTTTTGACGGACAAGACGCCGAATACGAAGCGACAGAAGTATTGCGGGAGGAGCCGGGGATGTCCCCCGCAGCAGAGCCGTCCCGAAATATAAATGCCGCGCGGCCTGAACCGTACAGGCAGACAACACCCGTAATGCAGCCTGCTTTTTTTCAGGCACCGCAGCAGAGAAAATGTAAGAACTGCGGCCGGAATATCAACTCAAACACTGTTTTCTGTCCTGTCTGCGGAGTCAGGCAGGATGCGCCGCGGACTCCCGTATATATACCGGTCGGCCAGCCTGTCAGAGAGGATAACGCCATTAAAAGGATCTGTGTAAGATGCGGTGCTTTTATCCATGCCGATACCGTCTTCTGTCCTGTCTGCGGAAGCAGTCAGAAAGAAGCGGCGCAGAGCCAGGCTGTCCTTCCCGCAGCTGCCCATAAGGGCTCTTCCATGAAAAAATGGCTGCTGATAGGGGGCTGTGTACTGGCGGCGGTAATTGTTGTACTGCTCCTTATTTTTGCCCTGGGAGGCAGCGGCGGGAGTAAACCCCATAACACCAGCGGCGTTACCGGCCGGGATACGGACCATGAGTATGACGAGGAGGACACTGATACAAATGGCAGTGATACAAAGGATGAGGAAGAACAGCCGGAATCTGTGCCTGCGCAGGATTATGTGGAGGGAAATCTGATCGAAAACGGCAATTTCTCCGATGGGACTGCCGGTTGGGAACTGTATCTGGATACCGGAGACGGGCAGATGGAGACGACTCATGACGGCCGTCTGCGGATTGATGTAACGGACAGCGGTGACGTGGAATGGGATGTACAGGCAAATTATAAAGATATTCCACTGGAGCCGGGCGCGGAATACGAACTGAGCTTTGAGGTATACTGCTCCAAAGACTTTGCCTTTTATCTGGGAATACAGGAAAACGGAGGCAATTGGCGGGATTATTATTATACCGTTGTGGAAGTGACCAACGGAGGAGGGACAGTAGATGTTACATTTGTTCCAAACGAGATAGAATCCGACTATGCCCCGGTACTGATATTGAATCTTGGCAATATGCAGAGGTGGAGCTATGTTTCCGATATGGACTATACGGTATATTTTGACAATTTTGTACTGAAGAAGATCGGAGATGCGCAGGCACCTTCCCAGGGAAGCGGGCAGACACCGGCTCCCCAGGAAAGCGAGCAGCCTCCGTCGTCTCAGGAAAACAGCCCGACAACGCCTCCTCAGGAAGACGGGCAGACGGCACCTCCGTCCCAGGAAGATGGGCAGACGGCGCCTCCACCCCAGGAGGACGGACAGACGGCGCCTCCGCCTCAGGGGGACGGACAGACGGCACCGCCGCCCCAGGGAGACGGGCAGACAGCGCCTCCTCCCCGGCAGTAGCAATTTCGTTGTTTCTTTTCATGCACTCATACACGTACAAAAAAGCCCGGCGGCAGCGCTTCGGGCTTTTTTTGTGAAATGGGGAATCCTGCCCGGGACAGAAGATTTTTAAACGTTTAAACGTTTTGGGATAAAATTCCTATGCAGGAAAGGGAAAACATGGTATAATGACCTTATTCAGGGCAGGAAGCGGCCGAATGGCCATATTGCCATAAATGCGAAGCATTTATGGTATAATGACCTTATTCAGGGCAGGAATGCGCAGAGGAAAGGAGAATACCGGTGAAACAATTTTTCGGAAAAAGTCAGTCAGGGGATCTGCAGGAAGCGGTCAGGGGAATTACGGATCCGAAACTGATCATCATGATGTCCAATGGGGACAGGTTTGAAGAGCATGTGGCGCAGCTGGAGGCGCTTTTTCCCGGCGTACCCAGCATCGGCTGTATCGGTATGTGTTACGATAAGCAGGTGGTGGAGAAAGGCGTAGGGATCGTAGCTTATACGGATGGAGTGGCGGCGGTGGCCGGCGTTCTGGAGGAGGTTTCCATCATGCCCGTAAAGTACATCCGCAGACTGGAGGAGGATGTGCGTGCCGTAGGCGCCCAGTCCAGGGATACGGTGTGCATTGACTTTTGCGCGGCAAACGACGCCTGTGTTCTGACTACTATGAACAGTGTGCTGGGAAAACAGGGAATCTCTCTGGTGGGAGGCACAGGGGACGGCGGCAAGGTATCCGCCAACGGCAAGGTATATAACGACGCGGTAGCGTATGCGCTCATTAAGAATCAGGGCGGCAGGGTAAAGGCCTATAAGGAAAATATTTACGCGCCCCTTTCCGGCGTGGATTGCAGGCTGATCGCCTCTAAGACGGACAGAAGCCGCTATATTATGGGCGAATTGAACGGCAGGCCCGCAAAGCAGGTATATCAGGATATTTTACATATCAGCGAAAGCGAGATCACTTCCCAGACCTTCAAAAACCCTTTCGGCAAGGTCAGCGGGGATGAGATGTGCATTATTTCCATTAAGGATGTGGAGGGAAATGCCCTTTCCTGTTTCAGGCAGGTCAATGACTCCGATGTGCTGACGCTGCTGGAATTGCAGGATTACAAGAAAATCGCGGAAGAAACGGTGCAGACGATCCGGAGTGACTTCTCCCATATATCCGGCGTGTTTTCTATTAACTGCCTGTTCCGTTATCTGCTGTTTACCCAGAACGGCGACATGCAGCACTATCTGGATACCATGAGCGGGCTGGGGAATCACGTGGGGCTGATCGGCTATGGGGAGCATTATAACAACCGTTTTGTCAATCAGTCCATGACCTGCGTTGTGTTTGAATAATTCAAGGGCGGAGGAGAGACTATGTTATTTGGTAAAAATAAAAAGGCAAAAGAAGAAACGGTGGTAAAGGCGGAGAAGCCCGATCTATATCCGATCGTCCATGTGGCGGACAGTCTGAAAGACTATCAGCGCCAGCTGGTATCCAAGGAGGTAAGCTCTCTGCAGGAACTGCGGGAGATCGAGCAGGCTTTTGATAAGGTGCTGGAGGAAAATGAAGTCCTGCGGGAAAAGCTGGGCGTTTTCCATGGACGTTTTGAGGATGTGGGCAGGATTTCCAACAAATATGATGAGGTAAAGGCGGATATTGTGGGTTCCGTGGAAGAGGCCCAGAGACAGGTCAACGGCCTGCGCACCAGCTCCGAGCAGGTGCAGAATCATTTTGGAGACATCCAGGATACCTTTACGGATTTTCAGGATTCTGTCCAGAAGATCAAGGACTGCATGAATCAGATCATCGCGATTGCCAACCAGACCAATATGCTGGCACTGAACGCTTCCATTGAGGCGGCCAGAGCCGGAGAACAGGGCAAGGGATTCGCTGTGGTAGCGGAAGAAGTAAAAAATCTGGCGGACGCTATCAAGGGACTGGTGAGTACGGTAGAGGGCAGTATCGGTGACGTGGAAAAGGGCACCGACAAGATGAAAGCCAGCATCAGAACATCGGGAGAGGCTCTGTCCCAGAGTATGGAAAATGTGGATGCCACCTATGCCACTTTTGACAGGATCACGGCGGCGGCAGGAGGCGCGGAAACGGTGCAGGAGCAGATCGGCGAGGCTATCGGCACTTCCAAAAAGGAACTGGATGAGGTCAGCCGCTATTTCGGGGAAACGGAAGCCCAGTATCAGCAGGTATTAAAGCACATTGCCCAGGCCAACAGTCTGGGTACCACTAAGAGCTCTATGTTTGAGGATATTGACAATATGATCTCCCAGATAAAGCCCATGGTGGAAGAGATCGATAAAAAGCAGTCCGCCCAGGTATAGGGCAGCGGAATGAGAAAAGGATATGAAAAAGCTCAACATCGGCATACTGGCTCATGTGGACGCCGGTAAAACCACCCTTTCCGAAGCGCTTTTATATGTAAGCGGCAGCATTCGTAAAATGGGCAGGGTGGACAATCAGGATGCTTTTCTGGATACGGATGCCATGGAGAAGGAAAGGGGCATTACCATCTTCTCCAAACAGGCGGAATTTACTTACCGGGATATGGCAATCACGCTTATCGATACGCCGGGGCATGTGGATTTTTCGGCGGAAACGGAGAGGACACTGCAGGTGTTGGATGCGGCGGTGCTTTTGATAAGCGGCGCCGACGGGGTGCAGGCCCATACCAGAACGCTTTGGCGCCTGCTGGCGGAATATCGGGTGCCCGTATTCATATTCGTAAATAAAATGGACCAGCAGGGGGCGGACAAACACGCCCTGCTGGCCGGTCTGCAGGCAGATTTAAGCGGCGCCTGCATAGATTTTGAAGATACGGCAGGGGAAACCTTTTGGGAGGAGCTGGCTGTCTGCGACGAGACGCTTTTAGAAATCTTTCTGGAGCGGGGAAGTCTGAGTGACGAGCAGATAAGCGGCTTGATCCGGGAGCGGAAGGTATTTCCCTGTTTTTTTGGTTCCGCGCTGCGGCTTTGGGGAGTGGAAGCCTTTCTGGAGGGCATCTGTCGTTTTGCCAAGGAACCGGACTATCCGGAGGAGTTTGGAGCCAGGGTATACAAAATAACCCGGGACGCGCAGGGAAACCGGCTGACCTGCCTGAAGGTGACAGGCGGCTGTCTGCGGGTGCGGGATGTTCTCCGGGGCGGGAGCCGCGGGGAGGACGGAGACTGGGAAGAAAAAGTGACCGGCCTGCGGATATATTCGGGCGAAAAATATGAAATGATCCAGGAAGCGCCTGCCGGGACGGTCTGCGCGGTAACGGGACTTTCCCGCACCTATGCGGGAGAGGGACTGGGAGCGGAAAGCGGGCAGGAAGTTCCCATTTTGGAGCCGGTGCTGGTATACAGAGTGATCCTGCCGCCGGATGAGGACAGAATCGCTATGCTTAAAAAACTGCGGCTTCTGGAAGAGGAGGAACCCCAGCTCCATGTGGTATGGGACGAGATTCTGCAGGAGATCCAGCTTCGCGTTATGGGGGAGATCCAGCTGGAGGTCTTGCAGCGTCAGATAAAGGATCGGTTTGGCGTGGAGACGGAGTTTGGAGAGGGCAGCGTGGTGTATAAGGAAACCATTGCCGCGCCTGTGGTGGGAATCGGACATTTTGAGCCGCTGCGCCATTATGCGGAGGTACAGCTTCTGCTGGAACCTGCGGAGGCCGGAAGCGGATTGAGCTTTGGCAGCAGCTGCAGCGTGGATGTGCTGGCAGGAAACTGGCAGCGGCTGGTGCTGAGCCATCTGGAAGAAAAGGAACACAGAGGAGTTTTAACGGGCGCTCCCATTACGGACATGCGGATCACCCTGTTGACGGGCAGAGCCCATTTGAAGCATACGGAAGGCGGGGATTTCAGGCAGGCCGCTTACAGGGCGGTGCGCCAGGGGCTGATGGAAGCCGAGTGCGTGCTCTTGGAGCCCTACTATGCTTTTACGCTTAAAGTGCCCGCAAAACAGGTGGGCAGGGCCATGATGGATATTGAGCGCATGTGCGGCGTTCCCGGTTCACCCGTACTGGAGGAGGACATGGCCATATTACGCGGAATCGCACCGGTGACTGCCATGCGGGGGTACCAAAAGGAGGTGGCGGCCTATACCCAGGGACTGGGCAGGTTCTCCTGCACGCTGAAGGGCTATTTCCCCTGCCACAATACGGAAGAAGTGTTAGAGAAGCTGGACTATGATCCGGAGGCAGATCTGCGCAATCCCGCGGACTCCGTGTTCTGTGCCCATGGGGCCGGGTTTGTGGTGCCCTGGTATGAGGTAAAGGACTATGCGCATACCCAGGTTCAGGAAGAGAAAGGGAGCGAGTACCCCAAGCAGGAACCGGCGGGAAGGGAAGAGAACGGGGAAAACGGTTTTGGCATAGGCCGGCACAGGCAGGAAAGGAAGCGGGCCCTGGACGTCACGCTGGGGACGGAGGAAATAGACGCTATCTTGGAGCGGACTTTCGGCGCCAACAGGCGCAGAGGAGAGGTACGAAAGGGGATTTACAGGAGACCCGTGAAAAAGCCCGGGGAGGCATCCGCGCCTGTGCGCAGCGCAAAGCCGGCAGAAAAGCGGGAGGAATATCTGCTGGTGGACGGCTACAATATTATTTTTGCGTGGGAGGAGCTCTCGGAGCTGGCAAAGGTGAGTATCGACGGAGCAAGGGGCAGGCTTTTGGATATTCTATCGGATTATCAGGGGATGCGGGAAGGCGAGCTGATCGTGGTCTTTGACGCTTACCGGGTGCAGGGACACGCCGCGGAGCTTTCGGATTATCACAATATCCATGTGGTCTTTACCGCCCAGGCCCAGACGGCGGACTGCTATATTGAAAAATTTGCCCATCAAAACGCGGGGAAGTACCGGATAACGGTGGCGACATCGGACGGGCTGGAACAGATCATCATCAGGGGAGCGGGATGCGCCCTGCTCTCCGCCAGAGAACTGCGGCTGGAAATAGAGGCTTATAAAAAACGGATAAGGGAGGAATATCATGTCTGATACGGCGAGGGAAGAGAGAAAACAAAGGGAAAAAGAGTGGATCCGGAAAGGGCGGACGGCTCTGGGAATCGAATTTGGCTCCACCAGGATCAAGGCGGTATTGATCGGGGAGGATTTTTCGCCTCTGGCCATGGGCAGCTACTCCTGGGAAAACAGGCTTTGCGACGGCGTCTGGACCTATTCTCTGGAAGACATACAGACGGGCCTGCAGGATTGCTATGGGGATCTGGCGGCGCAGGTGGAAACAGAGTACGGCATTGTGCTGAAAACGGTGGGCAGTATCGGGATTTCGGGCATGATGCATGGCTATATGGCCTTTGACAAAGAGGGAGAACTTCTGGTGCCTTTCAGGACCTGGCGCAATACCATGACGGCGCAGGCCGCGGAGGAACTGACGGCTCTTTTTGAGTATCCCGTTCCCCAGCGTTTCAGCATCGCCCATCTCTACCAGGCCATGCTGAATAAGGAGCCCCATCTGGAAAAGCTGGATTTTCTGACTACGCTGGCCGGATATGTGCATTTTAAGCTCACGGGAGAAAAGCTGGCAGGGGTGGGAGAGGCTTCCGGCATGTTTCCCATAGACAGCGGGACCTGTGACTACGATGGGGAACTGCTCAAACGCTTTGAAGCGCTGAAAGAGAAGAGCGGCGGGAAATATGCCTGGAAGCTGAAAGACATCCTGCCCAAGGTAAGAGCCGCGGGAGAGCCGGGAGGAGTACTGACCACGCAGGGGGCGGAATTTTTGGATCGGAAAGGGAATCTGGAAGCGGGGATCCCATTCTGTCCGCCGGAGGGGGACGCGGGTACCGGTATGGCAGCTACGAACAGTGTGGCAGAGCGGACAGGAAATATTTCCGCCGGAACCTCCGTATTTGCCATGGTGGTTCTGGAAAAACCGCTTTCTAAAGCCTACGGGGAAATCGATCTGGTGACTACGCCCGCGGGGGCCCCGGTGGCTATGGTACACTGCAACAACTGTACTTCGGACTTAAACGCCTGGGCCGGGCTGTTTGGGGAATGTCTGGAAGCTTTCGGGCGAAAAACGGAAGCGGGGGAGCTTTATGACACCCTCTACCGCAAGGCCCTGGAGGGGACTTTGGACTGCGGCGGACTGCTGTCCTACAACTATGTGTCGGGAGAGCCCGTAACCGGATTTTCAGAGGGACGGCCTCTTTTTGTAAGACAGCCCGGGGCGGCGCTGCATCTGGCGGATTTCATGCGCCTCCAGCTTTACAGTGCCCTGGGGACGCTCAGGCTGGGCATGGATATCCTGAAAAAGGAGCAGGTGAAGATAGACAGGCTTTTGGGGCATGGCGGGTTTTACAAGACACCGGAGGCCGGACAGAGCATTACGGCGGCAGCTTTAAATTCCCCTGTGACGGTAATGGAAACCGCAGGGGAGGGCGGCGCCTGGGGAATGGCGCTTCTGGCGGCCTATCTGAAGCAAAAGAGCGGAAACGAAACCCTGGAGGATTTTCTGGAAAAGAAAGTGTTCGCGCAGGCAAAGGGAAGCACAGTGGCGCCGCGGGAAGAGGAAGTCAGGGGCTTTGAAGCGTTTATGGAAAATTACCGCAAAGGGCTGGCAATAGAGCGGGCGGCGGTGGAGGCGTTCTAAGGCGGCGGACGGAACTGCCCGGTAAAATGGCGGTTATACCGGAAACAAAGGAGAGAAGAGAGATATGCTGGAAGCATTGAAGCAGGAAGTGTATGAGGCCAATATGGCGCTGCCCCGGTACGGACTGGTGACCTTTACCTGGGGAAACGTAAGCGGGATAGACAGGGCCAGCGGGCTTTTTGTCATAAAGCCCAGCGGGGTGCCCTATGAGGAGTTAAAACCCCAGGACATGGTGGTAGTGGACATGCAGGGGGAAAAAGTGGAGGGGCAATACCGGCCCTCTTCCGATACGCCCACGCATCTGGAGTTATACCGGGCATTTCCCAAAGTGGGCGGGATCGTGCATACCCATTCCTCCTGGGCTACAAGCTGGGCTCAGGCGGGCAGAGCCATTCCCTGCTATGGGACTACCCACGCGGATTATATTTACGGTGAGGTGCCCTGTGTCCGCAATCTGACAAAAGAAGAGATAGAGGAAGCCTATGAGAAGAATACGGGGCTGCTGATCGTGGAAGAATTTCGCGCCAGGGGCCTGGATGAAGAGGCGGTGCCTGCCGTACTCTGTAAGAATCACGGCCCCTTTACCTGGGGAAAGGATGCGGCGGAAGCGCTGCACAATGCGGTGGTGTTGGAGGAGGTAGCCAAAATGGCGGCCAGAACCGAATGGCTGAATCCAAAAGTAAAGCCCGCTCCCCGTGAGTTACAGGAAAAGCACTATTCCAGAAAACACGGGGAGGGGGCTTATTACGGTCAAACAGAAAGATGACTCCGGCTCTAGATCTTGAAACGCCGCATATGTTCGGCCAGTGTAAAGGAAGCCTGAGACACGGTATCCGCGCTTGCCTCCACGCGCTGGCTGTCTTCGGAAATATGCAGGGAAGCTTCCGCGAGAACCTGTGTGGAAGCCAGGATTTCCTCGGTGCTGGCTGACTGCTCCTCGGAGAGCGCCGCGATATTGGTAGCCACATCATCCACCTGATGGATCTGGGATACGATATGCTGAAGGACATCTCCCGTGGAAGAGACATTTTGGTAAATATGGTTGAATATTTCGCAGGAGTCGGTGACTTTGGAAGCGTTGTCCTCGATAAAGTGTACGCTTTCGTCCGTCTTGTGCACCATGTCGTCCACCTGTACCGTCACATGAGAAATAATATCCGCGATCTGGGTAGCGGAATCGGAACTGATTTCCGCCAGCTTACGGATTTCGTCCGCGACCACGGAGAACCCGCGGCCTGCTTCTCCGGCCCGCGCCGCCTCAATGGCCGCGTTTAAGGAGAGCAGATTGGTCTGCTTGGCAATATCGCTGATGACCTGGACTATGGAGTGGATCTGCGCGGTGGAAGCGCCTACGCCGGTAACCACTTCCTCTAACTGTTTCATGGTGCTGACAATGGACTGCATGGTCTTTGCCACCTGCTCCATATCCTCTCTTCCCTGTCCGGCTACGGTGACGGTCTGCTGCATCTTTTCGCTCGCCATGCTGCTGTCCTGATTGGTGGTGTTGACTACCTCGGCCAAGGTGGTGGCATGCTGTGCCAGCTCCTGAATGGCGTTGGCAACCTGATCCAGCGTGATCTGCATATCGCCCATGGATTCGGCCTGAGTCTGGGAAGTATCGGAAAGGGCTTCCGCAATCTGCTTGGTGGAATTGGAATGTTCACTCAAAGAATCGGAAACATTCCGGATGTCCATAATGACATCTTTCATGACGGAAACGAAATCTTTAAGGGCGCCGCTCATAACGGCAATCTCATCGTTGCCGGCGGGCTTTTTGATCTGCACCGAAAAGTCTCCGTCCGTAATATCCATCAGAACTTTGGTTAAGCTGTTGATGGGAGCGGTGGTGCGGCTGATGAAGATACCGCCGATGAAGAGTATCACCAGCAGCATGATGATGATCACCACCATCATTCCTAAGAAGGTGGGGATCAGATCGTTCGTCACATAGGAATCGGGCAGGCAGAAAACCATAACCCAGGGCATCTTCTGGAAAGGCTGCGCGATCACATAGTAGGAATCAGCGCCGTCCTTTAAATGCTTTACGGGAAGTTCCTCGTCCAGTCCGGTGGGCATATTGGTAATCATGTCGGCTACCTCTCCCAAAAAGGTGCCTGCCTCCGCCTCATAGATAATGGTATTTTTCACGTCGTTGTTTTTATTTGCCAGAACCTTGCCGGTCTCGCTGTCTACCAGAAACGCGTAGCCGCAGTCCATGACACTTATGTTTTCCATTTCACTGTAAATGTTCCAGAGCGCGGAGGGCCGGTCAAATATCTTGATATAGGCGCCCTCCAGGGTAGGAGAGCTGGTATAGGTTACCATGTCCACGGTAAAGGAATTGACATTGGACTGCGCTTCCTTGCGCAGTGTCCGGATAGCGGAGTCGGTCAGGGTGTTCTTGGTGCTGAAAAAGCTGACCAGCAGAAGCAGGGCAAAGGCAATGACAAACAGGACGGTGATAATGCCCAGCAGCCGGGTACGGATACTGGAAATCTTTTTGCCGGCGGCCTGTTTGATCTTAGTCTTGGCCTGTTTTACGGAATCCTGCCTGCTCTTGGTCCTGGCCGGCTTTACGGAATCCGGCCTGGGCTTGGTCTTGGCTGGCTTTTCGGAACCCTTGGGATGGGGAGCTCGTCTGGACATGGAAATTCCTCCTTGGTTTGTGATAATATTACTATAAACATATCACAAATTGAGAAAATAATCAATGAATCCATGGAAAATTGAAATATACAGTCTTAAAAAAGGAAAGGGAGAAAGAACATGGCGGATACTGTGACAGATTATGTAAAGCGTTATGGGGATTATACTTTTGGGGAAAAGTCCTTAAATGCTGTGGACAGCCTGGTGCTTTGCCAGCTCTCTTATTTAAAATTTGAGAATCTGGTGCCGTCCCCGGAAAGCGGACTAAAGCCGGTAAGTCTGCGAAAAGTGGCGGCAGATAAGGCTTCGGATGGATTGTTTGCGGACAGGCGCTTTGAAAAAGAAAACCGGGAGCTGTTTTCCGCTCTCAGAAAAAGCCGGCGTTTCAGGACGTTGAAAATGAATAATTATGTAAACATAATAGATCCGGAGAATGAGACGCAGTTTTCGGCCATTACATTCTTTTTAGAGGACGGGACCGTATTTATTGCCTTTCGGGGAACGGACGAAACCCTGGTGGGCTGGAAAGAAGATTTCAACATGGCTTTTCAGTGGCCCCTGTTCGGACAGTTAAAGGCGGTGGAATATCTGGAGCAGACGGCAGCAGGCATTCCGGGAAACTTTTATATGGGAGGGCACTCCAAGGGCGGCAATTTTGCCGTGTATGCTGCCATGCACTGCGGGGAAGAGGTAAGGGAGCGGATCCAAAAGATCTACAATATGGATGGCCCGGGCTTTCCCGCGGAGGCCATAAAGAAAGAGGAGTACAGGGAAATAGAGGACAGGATAGTGAAGATCCTGCCCCATTCTTCCGTGGTAGGGATGCTCTTTGAAAATACAGGCCCCATACGGGTGGTGGAGAGCAAAGGTTTTGGCCTTTTGCAGCACGATCCTTATACATGGCTGGTCGAGGGGGACGACTTTTTGTACGTGAAAGATGTCTACCGCATCAGAAAATTTCAGGATAAGGCGCTGAATACCTGGATCGGCTCGCTCACAGAGGAAGACCGGAAGCTTTTTATCAATACGTTCTATCAGGTGCTTGCCGCTTCCGAAGCCGGGGATCTGATAGAACTGACGGCGGACTGGAAGAAGAGCGCGTCAGGTATGCTGGCGGAGATCAAGGAAGTGGACGGGGAGACAAGGCGCAGGCTCACCCGGCTGATGAAAGGGTTCTTTGACACTGCCGGAAAACAGTTAAGAGCCGCCCAGCCGTCAGGTAAGAGAGGCAAAAAACCGCAATAGCTTTTCCCCTTCCGGAAAGAGACGCTCCGGATGCCACTGGACTCCATAGACAGGCAGTGTTTTGTGACACAGGGCTTCCGGAACCGGTTCGGGCAGCGCGTATTGGACGGCCTGCAGGTCCCGGCCCAGCTTATCCACGCATTGGTGGTGGGCGCTGTTGACGCGTAAGGAGGGGCCGTAGAGGGAAAACAGGAAAGTGTCGGGGAAAATAACGGTGTCGTGGTATTGGTCCCCGTCCGTGTAGGCATGATGGCGTGCCTCCTCCATATGCTGGCAGATGGTGCCGCCGAAAAAGACATTGATGAGCTGCATGCCTTTGCAGATGCCCAGCACAGGCTTTTTACAGCGCAGGGCCTGCTCCATGGCCTGCAGCTGCAGAATATCCAGTTCCGTGTCAATATGGCGGGAACCGTTGTTTTTCTGTCCAAAAAAGGCAGGGGTGATGTCTCCGCCTCCGGGCAGCAGCAGAGCCCGGCAGGAGGAAACTTCGCTGGCCTCCAAGGTGACGGCGGCAGGGATGCCTAAAGTTTTCAGAGCCTTTTCGTAGTTACCGGTAAATTCTTTGCGGCCCGCGATCAGGATTTTTTCAGCGGCTGGATGCATAGAGAGGATTCCTGCGGTTTTCTGATAGGATATGCAAAACCGGAAAAATGGTGACAGTGTTTAAGGAAAGAACCGTGAATAACTGTAAAAGTTATAGTTGGAAATCCATGGAAAATACAGTATAATAACCTTATTACAGGCCGCGCAGGCGGCGGAATGTGAGGAAAAGATGAGCAGATTGTGGTATGAGCGGCCGGCGGCGGTCTGGGAAGAAGCGCTGCCTTTGGGCAACGGCAGACTGGGAGCCATGGTATTCGGAGAACCCGTCAACGAGCTGATCCAGGTGAACGAAGACAGCATGTGGTACGGAGGCGCCGTGGACCGGATCAATCCCGATACCAGGGAATATCTGCCCCAAATACGGGAGCTGATCTTAAAGGGAGAGATCCGCAAGGCGGAGCGGCTGATGAAAATGGCCATGTCCGGCTGCCCTGACAGCGCGCATCCCTATCAGACTCTGGGAAATATCCATTTTCTGTTTGAGAATATCGGCGAGGTGAAGGATTACAGACGCTTGCTGGATCTGGACAGGGCGGTGTATGAAAATACCTTTACGGCGGATGGCGTTTCCTACACCAAGGAAATTTTTCTCTCATCGCCCGACGACGTAATGGTCATGCGGATCAGAGCGGATAAAAAAGGAGCCATTACCTTTCAGACACTGCTGCGCCGGGAAAAGTTTTTTGACGGCGTGAAAAAATGCGGCACTAACGGTATCTGCCTGTACGGCAATCTGGGGAAGGGCGGCTTTGATTTTGCCATGCAGGTTTCCGCCTTTGCAAAGGGAGGCAGAGTCTGCGTCATCGGAGAGCATCTTCTGGTGGAAGAGGCCGACGAGGTCATGCTGTTTTTCTGCGCAGGCACCACCTACCGCATGAAAGACGTGGAAAAGGAGATCGGCGCTAAGATCGAAAAAGCGGCGGGGAAGTCCTTTGAGGCGCTTTTGACCGCCCATATCCGGGATTACAGCGCTCTGTTTGACCGGGTGGAGCTGCTTTTGGGAGATCTGTCCGAATATGATGCCGTTCCTACGGATGTAAGGATCGGGGAGGCCAGGGAAGGAAAGGTGGATAAGGGGCTGTCCAAGCTCTATTTTGACTTTGGGCGGTATCTGCTGATCGCCTGCAGCAGGGAGGGCACCCTGCCCGCTACGCTGCAGGGTATCTGGAATAAGGATATGCTGCCTCCCTGGGACTGCAAATATACCATCAATATCAATACCCAGATGAACTATTGGCCCGCCGAGGTCTGCAATCTGTCCGAATGCCACATGCCGCTCTTTGAGCAGATCAAGAACATGGTGGCAAAGGGACGGGAGACTGCCCGGCGTATGTACGGCTGCAGAGGGTTTATGTGCCATCACAATACGGACATCTGGGGAGATACTGTGACGCAGGATCAGTGGATTCCCGGTTCTTACTGGGTAATGGGGGCCGCCTGGCTGTGCACCCACCAGTGGACGCATTTTGAATATACCCGGGATATGGAATTTTTAAAGGAGCATTTCCCCATTATGCGGGAAGCGGCGCTCTTTTTCTTAGACTATATGATCGAGGACAACGGCTACCTGAAAACCTGTCCCTCCGTATCGCCGGAGAATACCTTTATCCTGCCAAGCGGAGAGAGAGGTTCCAACACGGCCGGCGTCACCATGGACAACCAGATCTTGCGGGATCTGTTTACCCAGTGCATCAAAGCTGCCGAACTGTTAGGTGTGGATGATGAGTTAAATGAAGAGATCAAGGCTGCGAGAGAGAAGCTTCTGCCCACCCGTATCGGTGAAAAGGGCAATATTCTGGAATGGCCCGAAGATTATGAGGAAGCGGAGCCGGGGCACAGGCATATTTCCCATTTGTACGGCCTGCATCCTTCCGAGCAGATCACCGTGGACGGGACGCCGGAGCTGGCAAAGGCGGCCAGAGTGACTTTGGAGCGCAGGCTTTCCCATGGCGGCGGACATACCGGCTGGAGCAGGGCGTGGATCATGAATCACTATGCCAAGCTCTGGGATGGAGAAAAAGCCTATTATCATTTTGAGCAGCTTATGGCCAAATCCACCCTGCCCAATCTCTTTGACAACCATCCCCCTTTCCAGATAGACGGGAATTTCGGTGCGGCGGCCGCCATAGCGGAAATGCTGGTGCAGAGTACCGAAGAAAGGATCGTGCTGCTGCCCGCGCTGCCTGATAAATGGCCGGAAGGCAGTGTGCGGGGACTCTGTGTCAAAGGCGGGGGAGAAGTGGATATTGTGTGGCGGAATGGAAAACTGGTTCATGCGCTGTTGCGCGCCAAGCAGGATCTTTGCACGAAGCTCAGACTGGGGGATCGGGTGATCGAAGCCGCCTTAAAGGCAGGAGAAGAGAAAAAGTTCGTGCCCGGGGATTTTCTGGACGCTTCCCTGGATTAATATTTTTTGGAAACGGGGTATCGGGATTGAAGAAGAAAGTTGTATGTATGGGGGACAGTATCACGGAGGGCTTTTCCATTGAGCCGCAAGAGGCCTATCCGGCCAGACTGCAGGAACTGCTGGGAGAGGACTATCTGGTGGTGAATAAGGGAGTCTGCTCCAGCTGCGCCATAGACACAGAGTCAGGCGGAGAGGTAATGGGCTATCCCTATATGCGGCAGGCGCGGTATCAGGAGGCCCTGGCGGAAAAAGGGGACATTTATATCCTGATGCTTGGAACCAACGATGCCCAGGACGGAATGGACGATACGGAGGACATACGCTATCCCCTCCACAATATGATAAGCAGAAAGGCAGAGTTTGTTCCCTGCTATGGAAAACTGATAGAGAGTGTGCGGCAGGCGGCCCCCGCGGCAGTCATTTACCTGGGCATTCCCATGCCCATAGGACAGTGCGTCTGGCGTAAACATCAGGAGAAATATCTTCAGGAACTCATGCCCTGCTATGAAGAGCTTTTGCGGCTGTATCCGGATGTCCGTAAAATTGACGTTCACGCGGCTTTTATGGGCATACCTAAGGAGGAAAGGCAGAAGCTCTATCTTGCGGACGGGCTGCATCCGAACCCGGAAGGGGCGAAGCTGATCGCCGGGACGGTATACCGGGCGCTGCAAAAGGAGAAGACGGAATAAAAGCCGGAATAAAAATAAAAAAACTATAGTAAAAAATAAAAGTTTATGTTATAATGTAAGCGCTTACATCAATAATTGCTGCACATTGGAAAGGAGAGTCAGAGTGGAACTTAGAACAGCGGTATCACCTAAAGACGTAAAGTATTACACGACGGAAAGGCTGCGGGAAGAATTTCTGATTCAGAATCTTTTTACGGCCGGAGAGATCAAACTGGTATACAGCCATATCGACAGGATCATCACGGGAGCGGCAGTACCTTTAAAACCGCTTACCCTGACTGCGGGCGACGAGCTGCGGGCGGAATATTTCTGCCAGAGAAGGGAACTGGGTGTCATCAATATCGGCGGTCCGGGCAGCATCACCGTAGACGGCAGAGTCTACCAGGTGGGATTTAAAGAGGCCATGTACATCGGTATGGGATCTAAGGAAATTATTTTCGCCAGTCTGGACGAGAAGACGCCCGCCAAGTTTTATCTGAACAGCGCGCCGGCACACAGAACCTGTCCGACTGTACTGATCAAGCCGGAAGGCGTTCCCGAAGAGGGAGTGGTCATTGTCAAGGATGAAAACAAAGTGGAACTGGGCTCTCTGGAGGACGCCAACCACAGAGTGATCTGCAAATACATTCTGCCGGGACAGGTGGAAAGCTGTCAGCTGGAAATGGGGATGACGAAGCTGGAGCCGGGAAGCGTATGGAATACCATGCCCTGCCACACCCATGACAGAAGAATGGAAGTATATCTGTATTTTGAAATGCCCGAGGACGCGTTTGTCATGCACTATATGGGCGAACCTTCCGAAACTCGCCATATCGTTATGAGAAACGAAGAGGCCGTGATCTCTCCCAGCTGGTCCATCCATTCCGGCTGCGGTTCGAGAGCCTATACTTTTATCTGGGGCATGGTAGGAGAGAATCAGGATTTCGACGATATGGACGGCGTGGATATGAAGGATCTGCTCTGATCTACATATCAAAGCAAAACCCACAAAAAACAAAATATATAAAAATAAAATACGAACAAAAACAAAATACATATAAAGGAGGTTTCACATGAGCAATTTTACAAATTTCAGTCTGGAGGGCAAGGTGGCACTGGTAACAGGCGCTTCCTACGGCATCGGATTTGCCATTGCCTCCGCGTACGCGGAAGCAGGCGCGGTAATCTGCTTTAACGACATCAACCAGGAGCTGGTGGACAAGGGAATGGCTGCCTACAAAGAAAAAGGCATACAGGCTCACGGCTATGTCTGCGACGTTACCAACGAGGAAGCGGTAAACGCCCTGGTGGCGCAGATCGAAAAGGAAGTAGGCGTCATTGACATTCTGGTCAACAATGCGGGCATCATCAAAAGGATTCCCATGCTGGAGATGACCGCCGCTCAGTTCAGACAGGTTGTGGACGTAGACTTGAACGCGCCTTTCATTGTGGCGAAAGCGGTAATCCCTGCCATGATCAAAAAGGGACACGGCAAGATCATCAACATCTGCTCCATGATGTCCGAGCTGGGACGTGAAACCGTCTCCGCTTACGCGGCCGCAAAGGGCGGTTTAAAGATGCTCACCAGAAATATCTGCTCCGAGTATGGCCAGTACAATATCCAGTGCAACGGCCTTGGACCCGGTTATATCGCAACCCCTCAGACCGCGCCTCTGCGTGAGATCCAGCCGGACGGCAGCAGACATCCTTTCGACCAGTTTATCTGCGCCAAGACGCCTGCCAACAGGTGGCTGCAGGCGGAAGAGCTGACCGGACCTGCCGTATTCCTGGCATCCGAAGCTTCCAATGCGGTCAACGGCCATATTCTTTATGTGGATGGCGGTATCCTCGCGTACATCGGCAAGCAGCCTAGCTAAGGAGAGGGCGTTTATTATGAAGATTGCTTTGATCAATGAAAACAGCCAGGCGGCAAAAAACGCCATGATCTTTGAAGTTTTGAAAAAAGTCACAGAGCCCATGGGGCATGAGGCAGTCAACTACGGTATGTATTCCGCGGAGGATTTAAACTCCCTTACCTATGTGCAGAACGGGATCCTGGCGGCGGTGCTCTTAAATTCCGGAGCGGCGGATTATGTGATCACGGGCTGTGGGACCGGAGAAGGCGCTATGCTGGCCTGCAACTCCTTTCCCGGAGTGCTCTGCGGACATATCGAGTCTCCCCTGGACGCTTATCTGTTCTCCCAGGTCAATGACGGCAACTGTGTGGCGCTTCCTTTTGCGGAGAATTTCGGCTGGGGCGGAGAGCTGAATCTGGAATACATTTTTGAGAAGCTTTTTTCTGCTCCCGGCGGAGGCGGTTATCCCAAGGAGAGAGTGGTGCCCGAACAGCGCAACAAAAAGATCTTAGACGAGGTTAAGAAAGTGACGCACAGGGATATGGCGGACATTTTGAAATCCCTGGACAGGGATCTGGTGAAGGGCGCCCTGTCAGGAGAAAGATTTTCGGAATACTTTTTCGCGGACTGCAAATGTGAGAAGATCGCGGCCGCGGTGAGAGAAATCCTTGCCTAGGAAAGAAAAGAAAACAGCCCTTTTGGGCAAAGCAGAGAGGAGAGAGCAGTCATGAACGCAGTTTTAGAGAAAATAAGCAAGATCGGTATTGTGCCGGTAGTAAAGATCGACAGGGTGGAGGACGCTGTGCCCCTTGCCAAAGCGCTGTGCCAGGGCGGTCTGCCCTGCGCGGAAGTAACATTCCGTACCGACGCGGCAGCAGGCGCCATTAAGGCCATGACGGAGAACTTCCCCCAGATGTGCGTAGGCGCGGGTACGGTGCTGAACGCCGAGCAGGTGGACGCGGCTGTGGCGGCCGGCGCGCAGTTTATCGTAAGCCCCGGATTAAATCCCAATACCGTAAAATACTGTATCAGTAAAAATATACCCATTACCCCAGGAACCTCCAGCCCCTCTGATATTGAGCAGGCGATCGAGCTGGGCCTGGACGTGGTAAAGTTCTTCCCGGCAGAGCAGTCCGGCGGCCTTGCCAAGATCAAGGCTATGGCGGCTCCCTATGTGAATATGAAATTCATGCCCACGGGAGGCATCAATGCCAAGAATCTGACTTCCTATCTGGATTTCAAAAAGATCATTGCCTGCGGCGGCTCCTGGATGGTGCCGGGAGACTTAATCAACGCCGGAGAATGGGATAAGATTGAGCAGCTGACAAGAGAAGCGGTGCAGACCATGCTGGGCTTTGAACTGGCTCACATAGGCGTGAACGCGGAAAACGCCGAAGAAGCCGAGAAAGCGGCCAACAGGTTCGGGTTTATTTTCGGAATGCCCGTAAAAGCAGGCAACAGCTCCGTATTTGCCGGAACCGCTCTGGAAGTGATGAAGGCCCCCTATCTGGGAAAGAACGGACATATTGCTGTCAGAACGAACTACATTGACAGGGCGGTCAACTATTTAAGCACCGTTCTGGGTGTGGAATTTGACGAGAGCACTGCCAAGAAGGACGCGGCGGGCGGCCTGAAAGCGATTTACCTGAAAGAGGAGATCGGCGGCTTCGCGGTACATCTGGTACAGAAATAGAAAATGAATGAGAAAGGAAATAAGAAAATGGCAAAAGTGATTACCATGGGTGAGATCATGTTAAGACTGTCCACCCCCAACAATGAAAAGTTTATCCAGGCGGACGAGTTTGATATCAATTATGGCGGCGGAGAAGCCAACGTGGCTGTTTCTCTGGCAAATTACGGCCATGACGCCGAGTTTGTAACGGCGGTTCCGGACAATGAGATCGGAGAGTGCGCCGTAGCCGCTCTGCGGAAATACAATGTGGGCACCGGCCATATCGCCAGATGCGGGGAAAGGCTGGGTATCTATTATCTGGAATCCGGCTCCTCCATGCGCCCTTCCAAGGTGGTATATGACAGGGCTCATTCCTCCATTTCCACCGCGACGGAAGCGGATTTTGATTTCGACGCAATCTTTGAAGGCGCCGACTGGTTCCACTTTACCGGGATTACCCCGGCAATATCCGACGCTGCCGCTGAGCTTACGGAGAAAGCGCTGATCGCGGCAAAGAAGCATGGGGTAAAGGTATCCGTGGATCTGAATTTCCGCAAAAAGCTCTGGTCTTCCGAGAAAGCCCAGAAGGTGATGACCAATCTGATGAAGTATGTGGATGTGTGCATCGGCAATGAAGAGGACGCGGAGCTGGTGCTGGGCTTTAAGCCCGGCGAGACCGACGTTACCAGCGGGGAGCTGGAGCTGGCCGGATACAAGTCCATTTTTGAGCAGATGGTGGAGAAGTTTAACTTTGAATACTGTGTTTCCTCCCTGCGCGTGAGCCATTCCGCTTCCGACAACGGCTGGTCCGCATGTATTTACTCCAGGGATACAAAGGAATTTTATCATTCCAAAGAATACAGTATCCATCCCATCGTGGATCGTGTGGGCGGCGGGGATTCCTTTGCCGGCGGCGTGATCTGCGGTATGCTGGACGGCAAGGATTTCAAAGCGGCTCTGGAATTTGGCGTGGCGGCTTCCGCGTTGAAGCACACCATTCCCGGCGACTTCAACCTGGTGTCCAGAAAAGAAGTGGAAACCCTGGCAGGAGGCGACGCTTCCGGACGGGTACAGAGATAGAATCCCGCAGGGAAACAGGATGACAAAAGAGGGTGTCCCAACAGTCATTTTGAAATGGCTGGAGGGATACCCTTTTTTACTCTTGCAAAATTGTACTAAAAGAAGTACAATGATAGAAACACTATCAAAAATAGTGAAATGAGAGAAAGGCGGAGAGTCTATGAAAAAACTTTCAACAGGAAAAATGTGGTTGTTTGCGGTAGGACAGCTGGGCTGGTCCATGATGTCGGGCCTGATCTCCAACTGGCTGGTGTATTTTTATCAGCCGGACGCGGTGGCTCAGGAAGCGGGGCAGACGATCTTTGTACCCCAGGGCCTGGTCGTGCTGGGAATCTTTACCGTGGTGGGCGGTATTACGGCATTGGGCCGTGTATTTGACGCGGTGACGGATCCCTGGATCGCTTCCCTGTCGGATAAGTGCAAATCCCCCAGGGGCAGGCGGATTCCCTTTTTGAAGTGGGCGGCGCTGCCGCTGGCTCTGACTACGGTGCTGGTATTCTGCGCTCCTGTGGGGCATAACAGTATTCTGAATGTGATCTGGCTGTTTGTGTTTGTCATGGGATATTACCTTTCCATTACGGCTTATTGCACGCCTTACAATGCGCTGATCCCGGAACTGGGACACGACCAGACCGAGAGGCTGAATATATCCACAGCCATTTCCCTGACCTTTATCGTAGGTACCGCTTTTGCCTATGTGGCTCCGGTCATCTGGGGTGCCCTGGAAGGCGGTATGGGACGTGTACCGGCTATGCGCGTGACCTTTGCCGTCATGGCAGTGATCGCTTTTATCTGTATGCTGGTGCCCGTGTTTGCCATCAACGAAAAAGAGTACGTACAGGCGCAGCCTTCTGAGGACAGCGCCATATCCTCTCTGATTAAGACTTTTAAGAACAAAGATTTTCGTATCTTTGTGGGTTCCGATATTTTTTACTGGGTGGCACTGACCATGTTCCAGACAGGGCTGCCGTTCTTTGTTACCTCTCTGCTGCAACTGGAAGAGAGCATGTCCACGGTGTATTTTGTTTCCATGACCGCCCTGTCTTTGGTGTTCTACGTACCGGTCAATCTGATCTCCAAGCGCGTCGGGAAGAAAAAAATGGTGCTGACGGCATTTTTCATTTTCGCGGCGGCTTTCCTTTATACCGCGTTTATCGGAAGCGGTCTGGGAATCTCGCCTGTGGTACAGGGCTTTATCCTGGTAGTGGCGGCGGCTTTCCCCATGGCTGTATTCGGTATTCTGCCCCAGGCTATGGTGGCGGATGTTTCCCTGAGCGATTCCAAGCGGACAGGAGAAAACAGGGAGGGGATGTTCTATGCGGCCAGAACTTTTGCCTTTAAACTGGGCCAGAGCGTGTCCATGCTGCTCTTTACGGCGTTAGCGACCATTGGAGCGGGCAGCGGTCTGGGCTACAGGGTAGTGGCGGCGACGGCTTCCGGTCTGGCGCTGGCAGGAGGCGTCATTCTGATCTTCTACAACGAGAGGAAGGTCAATGAAGGACAGTAAACAGCAAGAGAGGCGCAGGGAACTGGTGGAGCGCGCTATAGCCTGCTTTTGTGAAAAGGGGATCGGAGCCACGGCCATGGCGGATATTGCGAAAGCTTCCGGCTATGGAGAGGCCACCCTGTACCGGTACTTTTCCAATAAGGAAAATCTGATCATGGAGTGCGGGATCCATTTCTGGAAAATGGCGGGAGAGGAGTACGAAGCGCTGGCGGGAGAGGAAGCCTACAGGAAGAAGCGGGGGCTGGAACAGGTGGAAGCCTTGCTCCTCCTGACGCAGGAAATCTTTGAAAACCACAGAAGCATGTTTCAGTTTCTCCTCGAGCTGGACGGGTATCTGGCGGCGCACCAGGTAGGGAGCGGGCTGCTTTATGAGTATGAGGCGCAGGTGGACAGGGCCAAACCCCTGCTATGCGAAGCCATAGAAAAAGGAAAGCGGGACGGCACCATACAATGCGCGGCCGATACCCAGGAAATCTATTACACACTGACACATACGGTTTTGAGCCTGCTGCAGAAAATGGCAGGGTTCGGGGAACTGCTTTCCGGAGACAGCCTGGTGGACGAGAGACGCCGGATGCAGCTTCTGCGCCGGCTGCTTTTGGCTGGACTGCGGGAGAAAACGGATCGGGAGGTATAGACAAGTGGAAGACAAAACGGAAAAAAAGGATATATTTCCCTGCTTTGGCGAAGAAGAATACGAAGCGCGGATGCGGGATACGGTGGAGCCGGCGCTGGAAAAGATCAGACAAAAGGGCAGGCTTGCGGTAGAGGGCGGAGAACTGTATTACGAGCTTTTCCCGCTGGAGGGAGCCGATACGGTGGTGATCAGCCATGGTTTCACCGAATCCGCGGAAAAATATACGGAATTCATCTATTATCTGCGTCAGGCGGGGTATCAGGCCGCTATCTGGGAACACAGAGGACATGGCAGGTCCCTGCGGGAAGGAAAGGAGAAAAACACCGTCCACGCGGAGGATTTTGAGGCGTATGTGGAGGATATGCACAGGCTGATGGAGGAGCGCGTAAAGGCCTTTGCGGGAAGGGGGAAGCTCTACCTGTTTGCCCATTCCATGGGAGGCTGTATTGGAACCCTGTACCTGGAGACGTATCCTGCAGATTTTCAAAAGGCGGTTTTAAACGCCCCCATGTTTGCCATAGAGCTGGGCTCCTGCCCGCTGTTCGCGGCAAGGGCGGTCTGTAAGATACAGAAGCTGTCAGGACATCAGAAGGAGAGGCTTTTCACCCATGGTGAGTTCAATCCCCAGGAGCCTTTTGAAACCAGTTGTACGGACTCCCGGGCCAGGCATTTGTACTATCTGGCAAAGCGCCGGGAAAATCCTGATTTTCAGACCAGTTCCGCCAGCTACGGCTGGGCTGACGGCGCTATTCGGGCAGGAAAGAGGGCGGTAAAGAACGCTTCCCGCATCCGGATTCCGGTGCTTTTGGTACAGGCAGGACGGGACAATCAGGTCAAGGCCGCTGCCCAGGCAAAATTTGCGGCGGCGATACCCCAAAACTGCAGGCTGGTACAGTTTGCGGAGGCGAAACACGAATGCTACCGTTCCTCTGCTCCCATACTGGGCGATTATCTGAAGACCATTTTGGATTTTTATAATTCGGATAAGTTTTAGAATGAAATTCGACAAGAGATATTAAACATCTCAAAGCCGAATTTCATTTTTTATATAGCAGAAAATGAAAAGCGTGTTAGAGGTTTAAAAATCTCTGACACGCTTATTTTTTTATCAACGAAAGAGAGGTAAACAGAATGGAAAGAGCAACACTTAAAGAGTATGAGGCAGCAAAGGCGGCAGTATTGTACGGGAAAGAGTACAAAGAAACATCAAGCATGGAAAACAATGTAATACATAAGCAGTATGTATGCAAGGACGGCAGCGGGGTATTTTACGAGAGGACAGAGGACGGCGTAACAGAGTTTTGGAGTACAGAACACAGCGAAAGCCGTTTGAACCATAGTCAAGTAAGTAGACACATTTTTTTGTAAATTTTCTACCGGAGACAGAGAATTATTTCTGTCTCC
>CANRMI010000008.1 GCA_947631685.1 uncultured Lachnospiraceae bacterium | reverse complement strand
TGGAGACAGAAATAATTCTCTGTCTCCGGTAGAAAATTTACAAAAAAATGTGTCTACTTACTTGACTATGGTTCAGTTTTCTTACACTTGCCTCCCTCATGCTAGCGCGCGTTTTTTCTTGTAATCCCCACAGCGCCTCTATAAAAACTTTCCTGCCGTATCGCTATAACGGCTTTCCCTGCAGTACCTCCTTATAATCCCGGTAGTTCTGCTCTAACAGCGTCGGCGTATCCAGCCCGTAGGGGCATCTTGCGCCGCATCTGCCGCAGTGGAGGCACTCTTCTATTTTGGCCATTTTCTCCTGCCAGTAGGGTTTCAGATATTCCTCTGTCACTCCTCTGCGGAGCAAAAGGGACATGCGGGCGCACATAAAGATTTCGATTCCCGCCGGACAGGGCTGGCAGTAGCCGCATCCCCTGCAAAATTCCCCCGCCAGGACCTCCTTGTCCTTTTCTATGGCCGCCAGCAGCTCTTTTGTCATCTCGGGCGGATTCTTCCCGCAGTCCAAAAACTCATTCAGTTCCTCTTCCCGCTGGATGCCCCAGATAGGGAGCACGTTGGGAAACTGCGCCATAAAGGCGTAGGCGTTGCGGCCGCTTGTAATCAGTCCCCCCGACATGGCTTTCATGGCGATAAAGCCCATATTCGCTTCCTTACAGAGTTCTTCCACTTCCAAATCCCTGTCCGAGGAAAGATAGCTGAACGGAAACTGCAGCGTATCGTACAGTCCTGACTCTATGGCTTCCCTGGCCACGGCTATCCTGTGATTGGTAATCCCGATAAAATGGATCTTCCCCTGCTTTCTGGCCTCTTCCATGGCCTCATAGAGCCCCGTACCATCCCCGGGCTTCGGACAGAAAGAGGGATTGTGAAACTGGTAGATGTCTATGTAATCCGTCCGCAGCTTCTCCAAAGAGGTCTCTAAATCCTTCCGGAAATCTTCTCCGTTTCCGGCAGGCGTCTTGGTGGCCAGATAATAGCTTTCTCTGGGAATACCCGCGAGAGCCTCTCCCAGCTTTTCCTCACTGTCGGTATAGCTTCTGGCCGTATCGAAAAAGCGGATGCCCCCTTCATAAGCCTTTCTTATCAGCGCAGCCGCTTTCTGCTTTTCCACTCTCTGTACGGGCAGCGCTCCGAAGCCGTTTTTCTCCACCGTGATACCGGTCTTTCCCAACGTTACTTTCATCCCATATCCTCCATATCCTGCTTAAAATGACAAAAAACCGCTCCTTTGACGAGAGCGGTTTTGTTTGTTCCTAAGAAATCAATCCTGTGTGATAATCTCTTTTTTATTGTAAGAACCACAAGCCTTGCAGACTCTGTGAGGCGCCATCAGCGCGCCGCACTTGCTGCATTTTACCAAAGTAGGAGCAGTCATTTTCCAGTTTGCTCTTCTCTTATCTCTTCTACTCTTAGAAGATTTGTTCTTGGGACAAATCGCACCCATGCTTACACCTCCTTATTCCCGTGAAAAATATCTTTTAATACTGCCATACGAGGATCGGGAACAAATGTATCGCACCCGCACTCCCCTTCGTTTAAGTCCCTGCCGCACTTTTTGCAGATTCCCCTGCAGTCGGGCTGGCAAAGTACTCTCTCAGGCTGGTTCATCAAAAGCTCGTTGTAAACCAGGGCTTCCACATCCAGCTGATAACCGTCCATAACGCCCCCGTCCATATCATCCAGAACCCGGGCATCCTTTACCTCCGGTGAATACACCTCCCGCTCAAAGTCCAGAACGATCGTGACCGGCGTTTCCTTCAAACATCTGTCACAGTTCATCCGCTGGGTTATGACGGCATGTCCTTTGAGGCGGGCTCTTCCTGCCCCTGCGTTCTCAAACTCCAGATGCAGCGGCGTCTTCTCCGTAATGGGAAAGCTGCCCATTCTGCTCTCAAAAGCCGTCAGGGCGATCTCTGCTTCCTCTGTGCGGCTCTTCCCGTCCAAGGTAAGTACATCGGTTAAATTCAGCAACATATCAGCTCCTGCGAAAGCATAGTCTGCCTTCGTTTTCACACACTGCTTCATTATACCTATCCGGGACGTTTTTGTCAACTACTTATTTGGACTTTATAATATTTCAGGCCTGCAGGCAGGCCTCCTTCATGCTCTTTACGTAGTCGTAGATTTCTTTTTCCGCCTTATTTCCGTACTTGGCTATGATCTTTACAATAGCGCTTCCCACGATAACGCCGTCCGCGGAAGCGGCCATCTTTTTCGCCTGCTGCGGGGTGCTGATACCGAACCCGATAGCGCAGGGGACGTCCGTGGCCTCCCGGATAGAACTGACAATACTGTCAAGATCGGTGTTGATCTCTTTTCTGACTCCCGTTACGCCCAGGGAAGATACCACATAGATAAAGCCTTCCGCCTCTCCCGCTATCATCTGGATCCGCTCTTTGGAGGTGGGCGCGATCAGGGAAATGATCCTGACATCATGCTTTGCCGCGGCCTCCTGTGCTTCTCCTTTTTCCTCATAGGGCATATCCGGCACGATAATGGCGTCCACGCCCAGCTCGCCGCAGCGGGTAAAAAACGCCTCGTACCCGTAATGGAATACCGGATTGAGATATGTCATCAGCGCCAGAGGCACCTGGGAGCTTTCCCTGACCTTTTCCACGATCTGAAATACGCCGTCCGTCGTCATACCGCCCTGCAGGGCCCTGATACTGGCCTCCTGAATCACTACCCCTTCCGCGGTGGGATCGGAAAAGGGAATCCCGATCTCGATCAGATCCGCTCCCGCCTTTTCCATTTCCAGGATATATCTCACCGTACTCTCCGCATCCGGATCTCCCGCGGTCAAAAAGCCTATAAACGCTTTGCCGTTTGCAAATACCTGTTTTATCTTATTCATGAATATCCAACCCCCTGTATCTTGCTATGGCCGCCACATCCTTGTCTCCTCTTCCCGAGATGGTCACCAGGATAATGTCGGAAGCTTTCATGGTTCCCGCGATCTTACGCACATGCGCCAGGGCATGGGCGCTTTCAATGGCGCAGATGATGCCTTCGGTACGGGCCAGGTATTCAAAGGCCTCCACCGCCTCATCGTCCGTCACCGGTACATACTCTGCCCTTCCCGTATCATGCAGGTACGCATGCTCCGGCCCTATGCCCGGATAATCCAGTCCGGCGGAAATGGAATATACCGGCGCGATCTGCCCGAACTCATCCTGACAGAAATAGGATTTCATGCCATGGAACACTCCTACGCTGCCTGTGGCAATGGTAGCAGCCGTCAGCGCTGTGTCCACGCCCTTGCCAGCCGCCTCGCAGCCGATGAGCTTCACATCCTCGTCAGGAATAAAATGATAGAAAGAGCCCATGGCGTTGCTGCCGCCGCCCACACAGGCCACTACCGCCGTGGGAAGCTTTCCCTCCTTTTCCAGGATCTGCGCCCTGGCTTCTTTGGAGATCACGCTCTGGAAGTCCCGGACGATCATGGGAAAAGGATGAGGGCCCATAACGGAACCCAGCACATAGAGGGTATCGTCCACTCTCGACGCCCATTCCCGCATGGCCTCGTTGACCGCGTCCTTTAAGGTCCTGGTACCGCTTTTTACCGGATGCACCTTGGCTCCCAAAAGCTCCATACGATACACATTCAGCGCCTGTCGTATGGTATCTTCCTCTCCCATGAAGATCTCGCATTCCATACCGAAAAGGGCCGCGGCCGTGGCAGTCGCCACGCCATGCTGTCCCGCGCCGGTCTCCGCGATCAGTCTGGTCTTTCCCATTTTCTTTGCCAAAAGGGCCTGCCCCAATACATTGTTGATCTTATGGGAACCCGTATGGTTTAAATCCTCTCTCTTTAAATAGATCTTGGCGCCTCCCAGATCCCGCGTCATCTTTTCCGCGTAATACAGAAGAGAGGGCCTGCCCGCATACTCGTTAAACAGGGTATTCAATTCCTGATTGAACGCCTCGTCCTTTTTATAAAATTCGTAGCTCTCCTCCAAATGGATCAGCTCATTCATCAGCGTTTCCGGAATGTACTGTCCTCCGTAAATGCCATATCTGCCTCTGCTCATCTTTCTATCCTTTCTGAAATATATTACAGACTCCTTGCCTGCCGCACGATCTCCAGTATCTTTTCCCTGTCCTTTACGCCGTCCGTTTCCACGCCGCTGCTGACGTCGATCCCAAGAAGATTTTCACAGATCTTCCGGCTCTCCTTCCGCAGGGCGCCTAGCAGGGCAAGTCTTTCCCTGTCCAAGCCTCCCGCCAGAAAAAAGGGCCTGTTGACCTTTTCCAGCAGCGTCCAGTCAAAGGGTTTTCCGCCGCCCTTGCCCCCGTCCAAAAGCAGGCAGTCCGCAGCGGAGGCGTTCCATCTCTCCACATCTTCCCTGCCGGCGATCTCCACGGCTTTCCAGACCGGTTTGCCCGCGCGCGCTTTGATAAAACGGATCTGCTCTTCACTTTCCCTGCCGTGAAGCTGCGCAATATCCAGGATGCCCGTATCCAGCAGCTTAGTCACCCTCTCCGGCGCTTCATCCACAAATACTCCCACCGTTTTGACGGACGAACGCAGTCTGCGGCGTATCTGCGCGGCGGTTTCTTCATCCACCTTGCGGCGGCTCTTTTCCCAGAATACCAATCCCGCGTAATCCGGCATGGCTTCATTTACATAGTCTGCATCTTCCTGACGGAATAATCCGCATATTTTTATCTGCATGTTCCACCCTGATCCTTTACCCGTTCCGCAGCTTTCGCAGGGTTTGCGCCAGACTGCCGCTCTGCATGCTGCGCATCAGCGTCTCCCCCACCAGCACCGCGCTGGTGCCGTTCTTTTTCAGTCTGCCCACATCTTCTGCGGTCTTGATCCCGCTCTCTGACACAAACAATACTTCCTTAGGCACCATCGGCCGCAGTCTGACGGAATTTTCAATATCCACCGTGAAATCTTTCAAATTGCGGTTGTTCACCCCCACTATGGAGGCACCGGCTGCCAACGCTCTCTTTACTTCAGCTTCATCATGCGCCTCCACCAGCGCGCTCAGACCCAGACTTTTTGCCAGACTGCCGTAGGAGGAAAGCTGCTCATCCGTCAGTATGGCGCAGATCAGCAGTACCGCGTCCGCTCCCATTACTTTGGCCTGGTATATCATATATTCGTCCACGGTAAAATCCTTGCGGAGAATGGGGATTGCCACTTCTCTGCGGATTTCCCGCAGATAGTCGTCGCTTCCCTGAAAATAATAAGGTTCCGTCAGGACGGAAAGCGCGGCCGCTCCCGCCGCTTCGTACTGTCTGGCAATCTCCACATAGGGAAAGTCCTCGGCGATCACGCCCTTTGAGGGGGAAGCCTTCTTCACCTCGCAGATAAAGCTCAATTCCTCCCCTGCCAGCGCCTTTTGAAAGGGAAAACCCGTATCCGGATCTTTCTCTTCCGCCAGCCTGCGCAGTTCCTCCAAGGGCAGACGCCTTTTTTCTTCTTCGATCCTTTCCCCGGTCCTCTTCGCGATCTCTTCCAGAATATTCATGGCAGAACCTTTCTTACGCCTCGTTGGAGAGACGTACAAACTCTTCCAGCTTCTTCTTTGCCAGGCCTTCGTCGATTATCTTCTCAGCCAGCCGCACGCCTGCTTCCTGGCTGTCTGCCTTTCCCGCGATATACAGCGCGGCGCCTGCGTTCAGGGCCACCGCGTCCCTCTGGGGTCCTTTTACGCCGTCCAGGATCTTTCTGGTGATAGCCGCGTTTTCCTCCGGCGTTCCTCCCACCAGATCTTCCTTCCTGCACCTTGTCAGGCCAAACTGTTCCGGCGTGATCACGTAGGACTGCAGTTTGCCGTCTTTTAACTCACATACACTGGTAGGCGCGCTCAGGGAAATTTCATCCAGCTTATCCTGTCCGTATACCACCATACCGCGTTTTACGCCCAGATTCTGCAGTACCTGCGCCATGGGCTCCACCAGCGCTTCCTCATAGACGCCCATGACCTGCAGGGTAGCAAAAGCAGGATTGGTCAGAGGGCCTAAAATATTGAACACGGTACGGATGCCCAGTTCCTTTCTGATAGGTCCCACATACTTCATGGCGCCGTGATAGCCCTGGGCAAACATAAAGCAGATATTGGCTTTCTTTAAGATCTCTTCGCTCTTTTCCACAGGAATGGTAATGTTGACGCCCAGCGCCTCCAGCACGTCCGCGGCGCCGGATTTGGAGCTGGCTCCACGGTTGCCGTGTTTTGCCACGGGCACTCCGGCGGCTGCGATCACCAGGGAGGATGTGGTGGAAATATTAAAGGAATTGGAGCCGTCTCCGCCGGTCCCCACGATCTCCAGTACATCCCCGTCGTGCTTCAGGCGGGTAGCGTGGCTGCGCATTTCCTCAGCGGAACCGGTGATCTCCTCAATCGTCTCTCCTTTTGCTGACAGCAGGCTTAAGTACGCGGCCTTCTGTACATCCGTGGCCTCGCCTCTCATGATCTCATCCATGACTGCCTTGGCCGCCTCGTATCCAATATCCTCCTTTTTGGATAATTTGATAATTGCTTCTCTGATCATGTTCTTTTCCTTCCTTTCTTGAATCCTCTGTTTTTGATTTATTTAAAGCTTCATAAAATTTTCAATGATGGTCCTGCCCTGGGGTGTCAGCACCGATTCTGGATGAAACTGCACTCCGAATACCGGATATTCTTTATGCTCTACCGCCATGACCTCTCCGTCTTCGGTCTGGGCCGTCACCCTTAAGCAGTCAGGCATCGTATCCTTCTTTGCCGCCAGGGAATGGTATCTGGCTGCCGGAAAGGACTTTCCAAGGCCGGCAAACAGCCCCTCCTCCTTTACGGGAAATATCTCCGACTGTTTACCATGCATCAGCTTTGCCGCGTAGGTGATCTCGGCACCGTATACCTGGCAGATAGCCTGGTGTCCCAGGCAGATGCCCAGCATTTTGTATTTTGCCCCCAGCCGTCTCACCGTTTCGCAGCAGACGCCCGCGTCCTCCGGTCTGCCCGGTCCGGGAGAAAGAATAATGGCCTCCGGCGCCAGGGCGTCTATTTCTTCCACCGTCAGCTCATCGTTGCGCACTACCTTGATGTCCGGGTTGATGCTCCCTATAAGCTGATATACATTATAAGAAAAACTGTCGTAATTATCTATCAATAATATCATTCGATACCTCCTTCGGCGCAGCCTGCCGCCTTGACCACCGCCGCGGCTTTCTGCAGGCACTCCCGGTACTCGTTGGCCGGCACACTGTCCGCTACGATTCCCGCTCCCGCCCTCACATACACCTTTCCGTTTTTGGAGAAGGCCAGCCGGATCGCGATGCAGGTATCCAGATCGCCGGTAAAGGAAAGATAGCCGATAGCGCCTCCGTAAATTCCTCTCTTGTTATTTTCCAGCTCGTTAATGATCTGGCAGGCTCTGATCTTGGGTGCCCCGGAAAGGGTGCCCGCCGGCAGTACCGCGTCTACCGCGTCCAGCGCGTCCCTGTCCTCCCGGATAATTCCGGAAACTGTGGAGCCAATGTGCATCACATGGGAATAGCGGTGGATCCCCATATATTTTTCCACCTGCACCGAGCCGATCTCGCTGATCCTGCCCAGGTCGTTGCGCCCCAGATCCACCAGCATGTTGTGCTCAGCCAGTTCCTTTTCATCTTTTAAAAGCTCTGCTTCCAGCCTCTCGTCCTCTTCCCTGTCCGCTCCCCTTCTTCTGGTGCCCGCCAGAGGAAAGGTATAGAGTTTTCTGCCTTCCAGCTTTACCAGCGTTTCGGGACTGGCTCCGGCGATCTCCCCGTCCTCTCCGGAGAAATAGAACATGTACGGGGAAGGGTTCTGGGTTCTCAACACCCGGTAGACATCCAAAAGGCTGCCCTCCATTTCCGCTTCCATACGGTTGGAAAGCACCACCTGGAAAATATCCCCCTCCCGGATATACTCCTTGGCCCTTTCCACCATACGGCAGTACGCGTCCTCCGAAAAGAGGGGTTCAAATTCCGACTTCAGCATAAAGGGCTGTTCTTCTTCCTTTTCTCCGTTCAGCACCAGCTCCTTTAAGGCCTCCAGCTCCTTTCTGGCTTCCTCATAGGCCGGCTCCGCGTTGTCCGCTCCGATGTTCCTGATCAGAAGTATCTTCTGGCTGTAATTGTCAAAGCAGACCAGCTTGTCGAACAGCATCAGGTTGACATCCTGGAACTGCTCGGTATCCCTGGCATCCAGATCCAGGGAAGGCTCGCTGTATTTGATGAAATCATAGGAAAAATATCCTACCAGCCCGCCGCTGAAAGAAGGCAGTTCCTCCAGTCTGGGACTTTGATACGCTTCCATGATCCGGCGGATGCACTCCCTGGGATTTTCATAAGAAATCTTCCTACAGCCGTCCTGGGTGACCTGTACTTTTCCGTCCCTGCATACGATTTCCAGTTTGGGATCGTATCCGATAAAGGTATACCGGCCCCAGCGCTTGTTATCCTCCGCGCTTTCCAGCAGAAAAACGTGCCCGCTGACCATTTTCAGCCTTTTTACCACCTCTACGGGCGTCGCCATATCCGCGTACAGCTGGGTATATACGGGAATCACGCTGTACTTTCCGGACTCTGCCAGCTTCTTCACTTCTTCTTTCGCAGGAAATACCTGCACCTTGCCTGTCTTAGCCATACAACTCCTTTCCGCCGCGAAGCATATAAAAAACGCCCCCGACAGATACCGTAAACTGTCAAGGACGAGTACTGATTTCCCCGTGGTGCCACCTTGCTTCGCCCGCCTTCAATGCGGACGCACTTTCAGGATACTAACATATCCCCGGCAACTAACGTATGCCCCTACGTCACGGCTAATAGGAAACCCGTTCACCATGCCCTCCGTGGTCCATTTAACAGCCTGCGTTCTGCCCTGCTCTCAGCCCGCAGGACTCTCTGTAAGTGCACATACTGTTTTTATCTCCACATCATCGGTTTTCAACCACTGATTTAATTTGAAATTATATTAACTCCGTTTTTTTCTCCTGTCAAGATTTTTCTGCATATAAATTTGCTTTTGAATTTGCTTTATATTTATTGCCATTTTATTACAGATAACGTATAATCATGGTATATCGTTAGATCAACTGCAAAGGAGGATTTTCAAATGGACAGTATCAAACCTTTTTTCCCGCTGAATAACAAAGTACAGAAAGGCAACGTGTCAAGCCTGGTGATCACGATCCTGATCTACTTTGCCGTCTGCGTTGTATGCGGCGTCATTATAGGACTGATCAATATGATCCCTTTCGTTGGCATCTTAACCAGCATCATCGGTGCTCTTGTCGGCCTTTACTCTCTGGCAGGCATCGTCCTCGCCATTGTTGCTTTCGTACAATAAACAACAAACAACGGAAAAGCCGGCTGTCTTATAGCAAAATAGCAAAAGACAGCCGGCTTTTTTATTTTATGTTCTATTATCCTTTAACGGGTCAGTCTGTAGGTTTCCCTTGCGATAGCCAGTTCCTCATTGGTGGGGATCACCATGACAACGGTTCTGCTCTCAGGAGTGGATATGGCGATTTCCTCTCCCCGCTTCCCATTGGCCTCTTCATCCAGCTCCACGCCCAGATACCCCAGATACTGGCATATCATGGTGCGTGTAAAGGCACTGTTCTCCCCTACTCCTGCCGTAAAGCAGATCACATCCACGCCGTTCATGGCTGCCGTATAAGCGCCGATATATTTGGCCACTCTGTAGGCAAAGGTCTCCATGGCATTGACTGCTCTGGGATTGCCTGCCCGGTATCCTGCTTCAAGATCCCTGAAGTCCGAGGAAAGATTGTCCGAAAGTCCCAGTACGCCGGACTTTTTGTTTAAGAGCGACATGATCTCCTCTATGGATTTATTCTCTTTGTGGGCAATAAACTCTATAATGGCGGGATCGATGTCACCGGAACGGGTTCCCATGATCAGTCCTTCCAAAGGCGTCAGTCCCATGGAGGTATCCACGCATTTTCCGTTCATCACCGCCGATACGCTGGCGCCGTTGCCCAGGTGGCAGACGATGATCTTCAAATCCTCATACTTCTTTCCCAATACCTCCGCCGCGCGCTTGCTTACATAGGAATGGCTGGTACCGTGGAATCCGTATCTCCTGATCTTGTATTTTTCATAGTATTCATAGGGCAGTCCGTACATATAGGCCTTTTCCGGCATGGTCTGATGAAAGGCGGTATCGAATACCGCGGCCATGGGCGTATCCGGCATCAGCTCCTTGCAGGCATTGATCCCTATCAGATTGGCCGGATTGTGCAAGGGCGCCAGATCGTTGCATTCCGTGATGGCAGCCATAACCTCATCATCGATCAGCGTGGACTGGGCAAATTTCTCGCCGCCGTGGACGATACGGTGTCCTACCGCGCCGATCTCATCCAGGCTCTTTACCACGCCCGTCTTTTCATTGGTGAGGGCATCCAGCACCAGACGAATGGCGTCAGTGTGGTTTTCCATGGGAGCAAGCGTCTCCTCCTTCTCTCCGCCCGTGGGCGCGTAAGTCAGCTTGCTTCCGTCAATACCGATCCTCTCGCAGAGTCCCTTCGCGATCAGCTTTTCGGATTCCGCGTCGATCAGCTGAAATTTTAAAGAGGAGCTCCCGCAGTTAATAACCAAGATATTCATATTCCGCATAAGCCTCCGTTTCTTATTTTACATATTTTATGTGGCAGGTTTTACATAGCAGGGATCGCAATATTATACCAGCTGAGCCTGCACCGCCGTCAGCGCCACCACGCCCACGATGTCCTCCCAGGAACAGCCGCGGGACAGATCGTTGACCGGTTTGGCAATACCCTGGAGCATGGGGCCGTAAGCTTCCGCTCCGCCCAGCCTCTGTACAAGCTTATAACCGATATTACCGGCATCCAGATTGGGGAAGATCAGAATATTGGCTCTGCCGGCCACGGGGCTTCCGGGTGATTTGGACTTGGCAACGGAAGGCACCAGCGCCGCGTCCACCTGCAGTTCTCCGTCCAGTACCAGATGCGGATACTGCTCCTGCGCGATACGGGTAGCCTCCACCACCTTATCTACCAGCGCGTGCTTCGCGCTGCCCTTGGTAGAATGGGACAGCATGGCAATGACCGGTTTGGGGCCTATGAGGGATTTGAAACTTCTGGAAGAAGTATCCGCGATAGCCGCCAGATCCTCCGCCGTGGGATCCTGGTTCAGTCCGCAGTCGGCAAACAGGAAGGTTCCGTTTTCTCCCTGCTCTTTCATGACCGTATCCATGATAAAGAAAGCGGACACCAGCTTCACGCCGGGCGCCGTCTTTAAGATCTGTAGCGCGGGACGGAGCGTATCGGCCGTGGAATGGCAGGCTCCCGCTACCATACCGTCCGCATCGTTGTTCTTTACCATAACGATACCGAAGGTCAGATAATCGTTCAGCAGGATCTCTCTCGCGGCTTCGGGTGTCATGCCCTTAGCCTTTCTGGTCTCATACAAAAGATTGACATACTCATCCAGCTTATCCGTGGTCTTCGGATTCACAACTTGTACGCCGCTCAAATCCACTTCCAGCCAGCCGGCACCGTCCGTGATCTTTTCTTCATCGCCGATCATAATGATGTTGGCGATATCTTCCTCCACAATCTTCGCCGCGGCGATCAAAGTTCTCTTGTCGCTGGACTCGGGCAGCACAATGGTCTTTTTGTCCACCTTGGCCCGTTCTTTGATTAAATCAATGTAAGACATAACCCCTCTCCTTTCAGATTTTTCTTTGCAAAAAGCTTTGTTTATATTATACTAAAGATAAACTTTTGGTACAAGGAAAAACATGCGGAAAATTGTATAATTTCCGATACAAATCAGTTTGAGGAGATGCCATGAAGACCGTCGGCATTGTTGCGGAATACAACCCTTTTCATAAAGGCCACGAATACCAGCTCGCGCAGGCAAAGGCCTTATCCGGCGCGGACTACGCCGTCGTGGTATTGGGCGGGGACTTTACCCAGCGGGGCCTGCCCGCTCTTTTTAACAAATACGCCCGCTGTGAGATGGCTCTCTCAGGCGGGGCGGATCTGGTATTGGAACTTCCCGTCTGCTTTTCCTGCGGCAGCGCGGAATACTTTGCCACGGGTGCGGTTACCCTGCTGGATTCCCTGGGCATAGATGCCCTGTGCTTTGGCAGCGAGGCAGGGAGCCTTGCTCCCCTGCAGGATGCGGCCGGCGTGCTCCTTGAAGAGCCGGAAGCCTACCGGGTGCTTTTACGGAAATATCAAAAGGAGGGCCTTTCCTTTCCCGCCGCCAGAAGCAGGGCTCTCGGCGCCTGCCTGGAAAACCGGGAACACTGCGGAGAACCCGTCAGCGAAGCACTTCTTCACTCTCCCAACAATATCCTGGGCATTGCATACTGCAAGGCAGCGCGAAAGCGTAAAAGCTCCATGGAGCTTTACACGGTTCCCAGATACGGTGCCGCTTACGACGAAGCCTCTCTTCCCGAACAGGAGGGAGCATTTGCCTCTGCCGAAGCGCTGCGCAGAGCGCTTCTGAAAGAGATGCCCCTCTCCCGACTGTCTTCATTCCTGCCCCAAAGTTCCGCGGACATTATAGAGAGAGAACGAAGCGCCGGCGTTTTAACCTGCGACGACCTCTCCTCCGTGCTCTTTTACCGGCTCTTAAGCCTAAAGTCCGGCGGGTACGGAGATTTTGCCGACGTATCGGAAGCCTTAGGGGACAAGATTGCCAATTCCTTAGAGGAATACGTTTCCTTTTCCGGCTTTGCCAGCCTGTTAAAATCCAGGGATCTGACCTATACCCGGATCTGCCGCTCTCTCACCCATATCCTGTTAGATATTTCGGAGTCCTTTTTGCGGGAGGCTGCCTCCCTGCAGAGCGCCTGCTACGCCAGGATACTGGGCTTTAATCCCGCTTCCGCTCCTCTGCTCACCAGGCTCTCCCAATCTCCCGTTCCCCTCATATCCAGGCCCGCAGCAGCAGATACTTCTCTTTCCTCCTTCGGCCGGGCCATGTTCAGGCAGGATCTGTTCGCCTCCGGGCTCTGGGAAGGCATACGGGCCCAGAAGCAGGGACGCTCCTTCGTACACGAATACCGCCGGCAGATTCTAAAGCTTCCCGAAGATTCCCAAAAGAAATTTGATTTATGATTTTGTTGTGATATAATGAGTCTGCCGGTACCGGGGCCATGCCGCCGGTACGGCCAAATCCAGACAGACGAAATCGAGTAAAAAAGATGAAAAAGAAACCTAAAATAGTCCTGTCCACAACGCAGATCATCATGTTAAGCTTTTTCCTAGCCATCATGGCGGGGAGCCTGCTGCTCGCGCTTCCCATAAGCTCCGCCGACGGCAAGGGGGTTCCCTATATAGATGCCCTGTTTACGGCGACCACCTCCATATGCGTCACGGGACTGGTTACGGTCCCCACCGTGTCCACATGGAGCTTTTTCGGACAGGCCGTGATCCTGTTTTTGATCCAAGCGGGCGGTCTGGGCATCATTACCATTCTGACGGGAATCCTCATCAGTCTGCACAAGAAGATCGGCCTGGGGGATCGGATGCTGATCCAGGATGCTTTCAACTTAAACACGCTTTCCGGCATTGTAAAATTTATCAAAAGCGTGCTTGCCGGTACCCTGGCAGTGGAGGGCGCCGGAGCGCTTTTATACATGACCGTATTGGTACCCGAATACGGGGCTAAGGGCATCTGGATGTCCGTCTTTAACTCCGTATCCGCTTTCTGCAACGCCGGCATGGATATTATAGGGCAAGACAGCCTGTGCGGATACGTCCACGATCCTATGGTCAATATTGTAACCTGCCTGCTCATTATTCTGGGCGGCATCGGTTACATCGTGTGGTGGGACGTGATCAGGGTGCTCAAAAATATCAGGCGCCAGGGCATCGGCTGCTTTCAAAATCTGACCCTGCACAGCAAAATAGCCATCGGCACCACCTTGGTTCTGCTCTTTGCGGGCACCGCGGTCTTTTTTGCCGCGGAATATCACAATCCCCTGACCATGCAGGATTTCTCCCTGCCGGAGAAGCTGCAGGCCGCCTGGTTTCAATCCGTTACCACCAGGACCGCGGGCTTTGCCACTCTCCCCCAGCAGGACCTGACAAATGTGTCAGCCATCACTTCCCTGCTGCTCATGTTCATAGGCGGCTCCCCGGTAGGCACCGCCGGCGGCGTGAAAACGGTCACCGTCGCCGTCCTTCTGGCAGCGGCCTTTGCCACGATCCAAAATAAGGAAGAGGCGTCGTTCTTTCACAGGACTGTTTCCAAACAAGCCATCAGCAAAGCCGTCGCGGTAGTGAGCATGTCCTTTATCATCCTGTTTACCTCCACTCTCCTCTTGTCCGCGGTGACAGACGTGGACGCGCTGGACGCAGTCTATGAGGTAGTCAGCGCGGCGGCCACTGTGGGACTGAGCAGGGACCTGACTCCCGCGTTGAACCTCTGGGGCAGGATCATCATTATCATCACCATGTATCTGGGCCGTGTAGGTCCCATTTCACTGGTGGTAGCTTTCCACACCAAGAGAGTCAACCACCATATCATCAAAAATCCGGTAGAGGAGATCAGTATCGGCTGAGGATACTTTATCCGTAAAAAGAAAGGGGAAATCAAAACATGGGCACAAAGAGATCATACGCGGTATTCGGACTGGGCAGATTCGGCAGGGCCGTAGCCGGAGAACTGGCTGCGGGAGGCGCCGAAGTTATCGCCGTGGACATCAACGAAGATATTGTCAACGACGCGATTGGCGACATTCCCTACTGTAAATGCGCGGACATCACGAATCCGGAAGTCATCAGGCGTCTGGGCATTGCCAATGTGGACGTGGCCGTCATTGCCATGGCCTCCAGCTTAGAATCCAGCATCATGGCTACCATGTTCTGCAAGGAGATCGGCGTTAAGACCGTCATCGTAAAATGCGCCAATGAGACCAACGGCAAGATCTTAAGCAAAGTGGGGGCGGACAGAGTGATCCTGCCCGAAAGGGAATCGGGGATCAGAATGGCCAAGAACCTTTTAAGCTCCGGTTTTGTGGATATTGTGGAGCTTTCCAGGGACGTGTCCATGATAGAATTGGAAGTCAGGCCGGAATGGGATGGGAAAAATCTGATCGAGCTCAATCTCAGGAAGAAATATTCCCTGAATATCGTAGCGATCATGGAGGGCGACAGCGTCACCGTCAATATCGATCCCGAAAAACCTCTGCGCAGTTCCATGCGCCTGATCGTAATCGCCAATCCGGCCAGACTGAAAAATATCAAATAACCTGGAAATATCAAATAGTATCAGTTCTTAAAGCTGTGGATAGGCGCCGGAATCCTGCCGGTACGGTTGACAAAGTTATCGCAGGAAAATCCGTTGACCGGCATAATGGGCGCGTGTCCGAGAAGGCCGCCAAATTCTACGCTCTCTCCCACGCCCTTTCCGATCACTGGAATGAGCCGGACCGCCGTAGTCTTCTGGTTGACCATGCCAATCGCCATTTCGTCCGCTATGATTCCGGAAATGGTCGTAGCCTTGGTATCTCCGGGGACAGCGATCATGTCCAGTCCCACGGAGCAGACACAGGTCATGGCCTCCAGCTTTTCCAATGTCAGGGCTCCTACGGTTACGGCATCTATCATACCCTGGTCCTCACTGACAGGGATAAACGCGCCGGAAAGGCCGCCTACATAAGACGAAGCCATCACGCCGCCCTTCTTTACCTGATCATTCAAAAGCGCCAGCGCCGCCGTCGTACCCGGCGCTCCCGCGTACTCCAATCCGATCTCACACAGAATATCCGCCACGCTGTCACCGATAGCCGGCGTGGGAGCCAGGGAAAGGTCCACGATCCCAAAGGGCACGTTCAAAAGCCTGGAAGCCTCCTGGGCCACTAACTGTCCTACACGGGTTACTTTAAACGCGGTCTTCTTGATCGTTTCACAGAGCACCTCAAAGCTCTCTCCCCGCACTTTCTCCAACGCGGTCTTTACCACACCGGGGCCGCTGACACCTACATTGATGATCTTATCCGCCTCGGTAACCCCGTGAAAAGCCCCTGCCATAAAGGGATTGTCATCCGGCGCGTTACAGAATACCACCAGCTTGGCGCAACCCAGAGAATCCTGCTCCTTCGTACATTCCGCGGTCTGTCTGATGATCTCTCCCATGAGCCTCACGGCGTCCATATTGATACCGGTCCTGGTGGAACCCAGATTCACGGAGCTGCAGACTCTTTCCGTAGTGGAAAGGGCCTGGGGAATGGAGCGGATCAAAAGCTCGTCAGCGGGCGTCATGCCCTTGCTTACTAGGGCCGAATAGCCGCCGATGAAATTCACGCCCACCTCGCAGGCCGCCCTGTCTAAAGTACGCGCGATCCGGGCAAAGTCCTGGGTGGTTTTGCAGGCCGCTCCCCCCACTAAAGCAATGGGTGTAACAGAGATCCGCTTATTGACAATGGGAATGCCAAATTCCCTGGAAATATACTCGCCCGTCTTTACCAGATCTCCGGCTGCCGAGCATATCTTGTCATAAATCTTTTTTTCCAGAGCGGAAAGATCGGAATCGATACAGTCCAACAGGCTGATGCCCAGCGTAATGGTCCGGACGTCCAGATTCTCTTTCTCGATCATATTGTTGGTTTCTACAACCTCGTAGATATTAATCATGGATTTTTCCTCACGTCTTCTTAGATTCTGTGCATTTGATCAAAGATCTCTTCTTTCTGGCACTTGATGATAACGCCGATACCCTCGCCCAGTTTCTCCAGTTCATCCGCCATATCCCCATGCCGCTTTGAGCTGTCAGCGGTATCCACCACCATCATCATGTTGAAATATCCTTGTACGATAGTCTGGGAAATATCCAAGATATTGATATGGTTCTCTGCCAGATAGGTACATACCCTGGCAATGATCCCCACGGTATCCTTTCCCACTACGGTAATGATCGTCTTTTTCATAAGCTTCTATATCCTTTCCTTTTTATTGTCTATATCGTCGGATCTATTTATTGTCAGATTTCAATCACCGGAGACACTTCGCTGCGTCTGGCCACCTGGATGGGAAAATCCTCCCCTCTGTAGGGCCCCTCGCCCAAAGTGATCTCCAGCCTTACGGCCTCATAGGCCAGCTGGGGCAGATTGTTTTCCTTGGAGAGATGTCCCAGCATAACGGCTTTCAGATCGTCATGCAGGATCCTGTTTAACAGCCTGCCCGAATTTTCATTGGAGAGATGTCCCTTTTCTCCTAAGATCCGCTGTTTCAGATAGTAGGGATAGGGCCCCACCTGCAGCATATTGACGTCGTGGTTAGCTTCCAGCAGAATGGCATCCAGTCCCTTAAGGCACTCCACTGTATAGTCGTTATAAACACCCAGGTCCGTGCAGATTGCCACTTTTTTCTTCTCATATCCGATACGATAGGCCACGGGCTGCGCCGCGTCATGGGAAATCCGCATGGGCGACACCGTCAAATCCTTGATGATGAACTTTTTATCCGCCTCGATCTCCCGAAACAATTCTTCCTGCGGCGCATTCTTTCCGCAGCTGCGCAGGATAGCCTGAATGGTACCCCGCGTAGCGTAAATGGGCACTTCGTATTTCCTGCAGAACACTCCCAGCCCCGCGATATGGTCCGAATGCTCATGCGTTACCAGTACACCGTCTATATCAGCGCCGGTCAGCTCCAAAGCCGCCAGCCCCTCTTCCGTTCTTTTTTTGCTGATACCCACATCCACCAGCAGATGGGTAGCCTGGGAACCCACATAGGTACAATTTCCGCTGCTGCCGCTGGCTATGCTGCAAAGCCTCATGCCATACCTCCAATGTCAATTCTTCCAGTACACTTCCATGACGTCTCCGTCATGTATTTCCTTTAAGTATTCCGCCGTATTGCCGTTTAAGCGGGTTACGATACTGCCCTGGGGCTTCTTCAGATCAAAATCAATGTGATCAAAAATATCCACATACACATAGGACGCCTTGCCGGAAAGGATCACGGGAGCGCCGTTCACCGTCACCGTGATAGTGGTGGCCGCAGGGGCGCTCTTGACCTCGTTTTCATCTTTTGGCTGCTCCTTTTTGGTTTGAGGCGCTTCTTCCATCACCTTTTCTCCACCGGCGTGAAGCGCCGCCTCTTTGTTTCCCGCGTAACGCTCTGTATCTTCGTCTCCGGCGTAAAGCTCCGCTTCCTGGTTTTCAGAGGAAAGCTCCGCCTCTTCCTCATCTTCTTCTGGGTACGCCTCATCCGCACTTTCTCCCCAGGTCAGGGTAAAGTTTTCGTAGACCGGGGTGTCCCTGTCAGCGGGCATATTGTTCACCGAGATCGAAGTATTCCCGGAAAGGATCACATCCAGAAATTCCAGGATCTGGGAAACGGTATAATAATCAAGCATCCGGATGGCGTCCCCCTCCTGAATCTCGTAATAACCGGACTGCAGGACTCCGTTGACCTGCGCAAATTTGGGCAGTTCCACTACCCTGCCGTTTACATTCACCCGAATGGACTGTTCAAACTCCGGCAGGCCGCGGATCTCCAGCTTCGCCCTTTCTCCCTCTGTGGAGGGGATGACTTGTACCACATCGTTGGCCTTGATGGGCGTATGAATATCCCCCATCTCCCCGTTGACCGTGATTATGGCCGTTTCGCCGAACTCTCCTCGCTTCATGCGGGCCTTGCCATCCACCGTATAATTGAGTTCTCTGCCCCGCTTGGGAAAGAGCCCGTCATTGGGAAAATCGGCCTGCATGGCGGCATCCACCACGGAGAGCCTGCCGTTGTCATATACCTTGATCCTGGCACCGTTAAAGGTGATAAAGATAAAATTGTTGTTCTGTTCGTAGAAATTCAGGCAGATGCCCACGGGCGTTACCAGCAGGGAGCTCTTTTCAATGCCTTCCGGGAAATCTATATTCCCCATGACTTCCTTGCCCCGCAGGGCCACCCTTTCTTTCACCAGTCCCAGCTCTTCGGCCAGCATCTCCGTGTAGCCGGCAATCCTGCCCCCGCCGCCTACCACAAATACGGCACTGACGGGCTTGCCTCCGTTCAATTCCCTGATGCACTCCGCCACCGGCTTCGTCATCTTTTCAATGGAGGGTTTTAACAGGGCAGCCAGTTCCTGCCTGCTGATGGTCTGGGGCAGTCCCATAATGTCCGCATAGGTGATCTCGTCCTGCTCTTCTGCCTGTCTCTTGATCTGTTCCGCCGTATTAAAATCCACCAGGCAGTGTCTGGCGATCACTTCTGTCAAGCTGTCCCCGGCGGTGGGGATCATCCCGTAAGCCTCTATAGCGCCGTCCCTGGTAATGGAAATATCCGAAGTGCCGGCGCCCACATCCACCAGGGCGATATTCAGCATCCGGAACTTTTCGGGTATGGCCACCTGAATGGCCGCGATAGGCTCCAATGTCAGATTCGCTACTTCCAACCCCGCCAGCTCCACCGCTTTATACAGACCGTCCACCACATCCTCGGGCAGAAAAGTCACGATCATATCCGCGCCTATGCTGGAGGCTTTGTGCTCTTCGGGATTGCCTATGGGATAGTGGTTTATGTAGTGCCGGATCACGGAATACCCGACGCAGTAAAATTTCATATCCGTATCGTTTCCGCTCTGAAATTCCGCGTACGCCTGCTCGATCCCCTGGGCGGAAAGGGCATACACATCTTCTTCTTTGATCACCTTTTCTTCCGCGAACTCACTTTCCACATGGGTGGTAACGGTACGCAGTACCCGTCCCGCCGCCGCAATGCATACTTCCTTTAACTTTCCCCCGATGTCTTTTTCCAGTTCTTCTTTCACAATGGCGATGGAACTGCCCACCTTTTTAATATCGTGGATCTGTCCGTCCAGCATGGCCCTGGTTTCATGCTCTCTCACCCGCTGGGCCATTACCACAAACCTTTCGCCCTGTTTGTATCCCACCGTACCCACAATGCTGCGGGTACCTATATCCAGTCCGAATACCACTTTGCCTCGATGCGTCATTCCTTCCACTTGTACGCCTCCAGTCTTTTTTGAATCTGGCTGTACGCCTCACTTAGATCTCCGCTGTTATCCAGCACAAAATCGCTGCCCACCCTGAATCTTTCCTCGGACAGCTGGCTCTCCATAATATGGGTGATCTTTTCATCATCATATCCCCGGCTGCTCTTTAACCGGGCTCTTCTCACATCATCCCTGGCATATATGTACCACATCTCATCCACAAAATCATTGTAGCCATTCTCGATCAAAAGCGCCGCCTCAATAAAGAACAGCTCCGTTTCTCCGTCTCCGGAGGCCTCCTCTACGGCTTTCTCCAAATACTCCCTGACCGCCGGATGCACAATGGCGTTGACCTTTACCAACAGATCCTTGTCCAAAAAGATCCTGGCCGCCATTTTTCCCTTGTCAATGCTGCCGTCCGTGGAAAGCACTCCCTTTCCTAACAGAGCCACCAGCCTCTCATAGCAGGCTTCCCCCGGCCGCTGGAGCCTGTGCGCCACCTCATCCGCCAGATATATCTTACAATAATAATGCTGCTTAATAAAGCGCAGGATCTCTGATTTGCCGGCACCTACCCCGCCTGTGATTCCGATCAGCCGCATGGCATATCCCCCCATTATTTTGCCTCGTACCAGTTTTTACCGGTGTGCATATCAATTTCCAGATTGACGGAAAGCGACGCCGCGCCGCTCATGCCTTCCCGTAAAATATCCCGCACCTGTTCTTCCTCGCCAGGAGCGGTCTCGATCAAAAGCTCGTCGTGCACCTGCAGGATCAGTCTGGATCGCAGCTTTTTCTCTTTCAGCGCCCGCCAGACTTTTATCATGGCGATCTTGATAATATCCGCCGCCGTTCCTTGTATGGGGGAGTTCATGGCGATCCTCTCCCCAAAAGAACGCTGCATAAAATTGTTGGAGGACAGCTCCGGGATCGGTCTCCTCCTCCCGAACATGGTCTCCCCATAGCCGCAGGCCTTTGCCTTTTCCACCAGTCCGTCCAGAAAGCGCTTCACGTCCGGATAGGTGGCAAAATACTGTTCAATATATTCCGCCGCCTCTTTCCTGGTAATGCTCAGATCCTGACTTAAGCCAAAGGAGCTGATACCGTATACGATCCCGAAATTCACCGCCTTGGCGTTGCGTCTCTGCAGATCCGTCACTTCCTCAAAAGGCACATGAAATACTTTGGCAGCGGTAATCCGGTGGATGTCCTGCTCGCCGCGGTACGCCTCGATCAGCTGCTCATCCTCCGACATATGCGCCAGCACCCGCAGCTCTATCTGGGAATAGTCTGCGTCGGTAAAAAGCCACCCGTCCCTCGGCACAAAGACCTTCCGGATCTGCCTGCCCAGCTCCATGCGCATGGGAATGTTCTGGAGATTGGGTTCTGTGGAGCTGATCCGTCCCGTAGCGGTAATGGTCTGGTTGAAGCTGGAATGGATCCTGCCATCCTCCCCGATACAGGAGGCCAGTCCCTCCGCATAGGTGGATTTTAATTTTGCCAGCCCGCGGTATTCCAGAATATCCGCCACAATGGGAAACTCCGGCGCCAGCTTTTCCAGCACATCCGCCGCGGTAGAATACCCGGTCTTGGTCTTCTTCCCTCCCGGCAGCTTCAGCTTTTCAAAAAGAATCTCTCCCAGCTGCTTGGGAGAATTGATGTTGAATTTTTCACCGGCGGTTTCCTGGATACGCTCTTCCAGTTCTTTGATCCGCCCCGTCAGGCGCTCTCCGTATGCCCGCAGTTCCTCGGGACGCACCAGCATACCGGCCTCTTCCATGTCATAGAGCACCAGAGAAAGCGGCATCTCCACCTCTTTCATCAGCTTCCACATTCCTGCCTGCTTTAACTTCTCTTCCAGCACCGGTCTGGCTTTTAAGGCCGCGTAGGCGCTGTAACAGGCATAGTCCCTGCTTTTAGGCTGCTTTGTCACTCCCTCCCGGAAGCTCCCCTTGCCGAAGACCTCACTTCTTCCGGGCATAATAAGCTGCAAATGCTCCATCGCCACGGATTCCGCGTCGTAATCGCTTTTCAGAGGATTTAAAAGATAAGCCCCTATCACAATATCAAAATACCGCTCCGGATCCGTTTTGTCCAGGTACGCGTAGGCGTTTTTGATGTCCGCGGAAACCAAAGGCACTTTCGCGGACAGCCTCTCTAAGCCCTCCGCTAAAAACGCGCCGCTTATATCTTCTGATACAGGCAGGAAACAGACCTCTTTTTCGGAAAGAGCTAACGCCAGGGCCGCGATCCCCTCCGCGCCCTTTTGATCCGCCAAAAGGCAGAAAGCCGCCTCTTTACAGAGCTCTGCCCGCGCAAAGATACGCTCTCCCTCTTTTCTATCCGCCACGGTTACAAAAATATCCGAAACCGAAGCCGTCAGATCGGCAGCCACGCCTTCGTCAAAACGGCTCAGTATATTTTTAAAGCCCAGCTTCTTACAGAGTCCATAGGCTTCCCTGGTATAGAAGCCCTCCGCCAAAGCCTTGTCGTAATCAAAGTCCAGGCTGCAATCGGTCTTGATAGTGGCAAGCACTTTGCTTAAATCCGCCAGATGCCTGTTTTCCCGCAGGCTTTCCCGAATGGACTGCTTGGAGATCTCCTCCAGATGCGCGTAGATTTCCTCTATGGAACCGTAGCGCTCCATCAAATCCGCCGCCGTCTTTTCCCCCACCTTGGGTACGCCGGGAATGTTGTCGGAAGCATCCCCCATGAGCGCTTTCAACTCTATGAACTGGACGGGCGTCACCCGGTATTTTTCCAGCACGTCCTTCGCGTAATAGTCCTCGATCTCCGTCTTTCCCATCTTCGTCTTGGGAATCCGGATCTTAATATGCTCTGAGGCGATCTGCAGCAGGTCCCTGTCTCCGGAAACCAGCGCCACCTCCATGCCCTTTTTCTCGGACATGACCGCCAGGCTGCCCAGAATATCATCCGCTTCCCAGCCGGCGTGTTCCAGCGTACAGATTCCCATGGCCGCCAGCATTTCCTTCATCACGGGCACCTGCTCCCGCAATTCCGTGGGCATGGGCTTTCTGGTCCCCTTGTATTCCCCATAGAGCTCATGCCTGAACGTGGGCTCGTGTCTGTCAAAGGCCACTGCCAGATAGCGGGGGGTCTCCTCCTCTAATATGCGGAACATAATATTCAGAAAGCCATAGACCGCGTTGGTATGCAGCCCCTCCGCGTTGGTCAGATCCGGCAGTCCGTAAAATGCCCTGTTCAATATACTGTGCCCGTCTATCAGAACAATCTTTTCGCTCATAAAAATCCTTTCTTACATCATCAAAACAAAAAAGGCGATAAGCACCGCCAGAAGCGCTGCCGCGATCAGAGTGATATTGATGTATCCCAGCATCCGATGAAAACGGACCCGTCTGCGCGCCTCCTCCATCCTGCGTGCCATTTCCTTCTGGAGATCAAAAGCGCTGCCTTCCTCCAGCCTGGCCATGCCCTCTAAGATCAGCACCTGTATGGTCAGCTCCTCTTTACATTCGGGGCAGCTCTCCAAATGCCCTAAAAACTGTTTCAGCTCTTTGTATTCCAGCCCGTCGTTTAAAAAGGCCGGTATCATTTTTTCAAATCTGCCGCAGTCCATATCGTAACCCCGTGGAACGTCCCCTTTTTCTTTATAGTCTATAGTCTACCACCTTTTGCCTCAAAATGCAAAAAGAACCGCAATTTTGATCTTCAAAACTGCGGTTCCTTACTGCGATTTTCAATGCCGGCGGTGGGACGTTGCTCAGGGTTCAAGTCCCACCTTCCACTTTGCTGCGATTTTCAATGCCGGCGGTGGGACTTGAACCCACACGTTGTTGCCAACAACAGATTTTGAGTCTGCCTCGTCTGCCATTCCGACACGCCGGCTTGTTTTTAAAGCCGAGTATTATCTTATCATATCCGGTTGTCGTTGACAAGTCTTTTTTCCGTTTTTCTGCCCTTTTATGAGCTCATGACCGGAATATAGCGGTTGTATATTTCCACCTGGTCGTAAATGCACCTCCAGCTGCTTGTAGAGCCTGCCGTGACGCAGATATAAGGCGTTCCGTCCGCGTATTCCTCCCAGCTGACCGCGCAGCTTCCGGACTGGATCACAAAACCGGTCTTGCCGCCCACGACCAGACCTCCCGTATCCTTATCCTCGATCCGCCTCAAAAACCAGTTGGAAATAGTAATTCCCTCCGGATGCTCCAAAGTGGCCGTGGTCGTATAGGTATGGGCAGAAAGCACCTCCCTGCACCATTCGTTCTGCATGGCGGCTTTCATCAACACCGCCATATCGTATACCGTACAGTAGTGCTCTTCGTCGTACAGCCCCACACAGTTGGTAAAATGGGCGCTTTCCGACAGGCCCAGCTCTTCCAGCTTCTCATTCATCTTTTCCACAAACGCCTCATGGGAACCGGCGGTATAGATCGCGAGCCCCACGGCAGCATCCGCGCCGGAGGGGAGGATCGTCCCGTAAAACAGATCCCTGACCGTTACCGTTTCTCCGTCCCCAAACCCAACGGCGCTGCAGTCATTGACATAGGTGTAATCCGTGATTTCCCTGGTTATGGTAAACGTATCATCCAAATTCTCTTCCCCGATCGCCTCCGCCGCCACTAAGACAGTCAGCACTTTTGTCATGGACGCGGGTGAGATCCTGTCATAAGCGCCTTTCTCGGCTGCGATCATATCCGTGTCCGCATTGACCAGGATCGCATTGGAGCTGATCACTTCTTCGCTGTCTATTACCGCCGTATCCTGGCAGGATTCAAATACACAAGTCCAGGGCAGTTCCGGCTCAGGCTCCTGGGCCTCCTGAAGATCCCTTCCCTCTTCCCCCTGCATATCTGCCGCTGCGGCCCAGCCGGCCGTTTCCCTGATACCGGTACGGGCAGCGGTATTTTTCCGTTCTTCTGAGAAATCCACGGCGGACTTTTTCCCGGCTCTCACCGCGAAAACGGTAATAACAATCGTGCAGATCAAACCCGCGCCCAGCAAAAACAGCCGGAACAGCCTCTGTCTCTGCTCCCTTTTCTTTCTTTCCTGCATCCAGCGCTGTCTTCTCTGCTCCCTGCGTTCGAGAAATTCCCGCTCTTCCTCATCTATCTCATCGATCATAAATTCTTTCACTCCGATGGTTTATCGTATTTTCCGCAAGCTCAGCGCATCTTATCCAGCATTTCCTTTGCCCGGCGCAAAACGGGAAGCTCTCTGGCCGCTATCAGTTTTCCCAGCTTTGTTTCCGCGCGTTTTTCATATTCCCTGACGGCTTCCTCATAAGACAGTTTCAGCGTAGTCAAATGATAGCTGTCTGTTTCCTGCGAAGTCAGATGCTTTTCTCCCAGGGAAGAAATCCTGCACAGATAATAGTGGTTGAGATTGTGCCTGTGAATCAGGTTATAATAGTCACTGACCACCCCGATCTGGCCCAAGATCTCCACATCCGCTCCCAGCTCTTCTTTCAGTTCCCTTCTGACTGCGTCGGGCAGCTCTTCTCCTTCTTCCACGCCGCCCCCTGCCGTTTCTATCAGAGTGGCTTTTCCGAAAGCATCGTCCCTGACGGCTCTGACAAAATAGTAATCTCCCTGTCCGTCAACCACAATCGCTCTCGCGATCTCCCGATCCTGGTCCGCGGAGACAAAGGGCCATTCCGTATCCTGCAGCTCCAGCCTCCACAAAGGCTCGTTGGCAAGCAGCTTATATGTCTCAAGATCCAGCTTCTTGTAAATGTCCAGGCCGTCAAAGGTAGCAAAATAGTCCTTGGGCGTTTCGGCGCGCCTGATCAGCTGTACGCTGCCGTCCTCTTTAAGCAGAAGCTCGGCGGAACGCAGCTTGCCGTTGTAATTGTAGCCCATGGCAAAGCCGTGGGCACCGGTATCGTGAATGGCCAGATAATCTCCTATTTCAACGCGGGGCAGCATCCTGTCAATGGCAAATTTATCGTTGTTTTCACACAAAGAGCCCGTCACGTCATATTTGTGATCGCAGGGTTCATTTTCTTTTCCCAGTACGGTAATGTGATGATAGGCTCCGTACATGGCAGGCCGCATCAGATTGACCGCGCAGGCATCCACGCCGATGTATTCCTTGTGGGTATGCTTCTCATGAATGACCTTTGTGACCAGATGCCCGTAGGGCCCCATCATGAAACGTCCCAGTTCCGTATAAATAGCCACATTTCCCATTCCCGCGGGCACCAGAATGCTTTCGTAGGCCCTGTGCACACCCTCTCCGATAACGCGTATATCATTGGGGGTATCGTCAGGTCTGTAGGGGATGCCGATACCGCCGGAAAGGTTAATAAAGGTAATATTGGCCCCCGTTTCCTCCTTTAATTTTACCGCCAGCTCAAAGAGCTGCCTTGCCAGCTCCGGATAGTAGTCATTGGATACGGTGTTGCTGGCCAGAAAAGCATGAATACCGAAATTTTCCGCTCCCTTGCTCCGTAAGATCCGAAAGCCCTCAAACATCTGCTCCGTGGTAAAGCCGTATTTCGCGTCTCCGGGATTGTCCATAATGCTGTTGGCTACAGAAAAATATCCTCCCGGATTAAAACGGCAGCTGATGGTCTTGGGAATATACCCGATGGTCTGTTCCAGGAACTCAATATGAGTAATGTCATCTAAGTTGATAATGGCTCCCAGCTTCGCCGCATAGGCAAATTCCTGCGCGGGCGTATCGTTGCTGGAAAACATGATGTCTCCTCTGCCCGCTCCCATGGCATTGGCAAGCATCAACTCTGTCAGGGAAGAGCAGTCACAGCCGCAGCCGTATTCCCGCAGTATCTGGATCAGATAGGGGTTGGGAGTTGCCTTCACCGCAAAAAATTCCTTATAGCCCTGATTCCAGGAAAAAGCCTCTTTCAGGGCCTTTACATTTTCCCGAATGCCCTTTTCGTCATAGATATGAAAGGGAGTAGGATAGGTTTTCACAATTTCTTCAATCTGTTCTTTTGTCACAAATGCTTTCTTCACGTCAGTATACCTCTCTATCTGTTCTCTATCTGTTCTCTATATGTTTTCTATCTGCCAGTCAATGGGGATAAGCCCGTTTTCTTCCAGGTACGCATTGGTCTTGCTGAAAGGGCGGCTGCCGAAAAAGCCCTTGTCAGCTGACAAGGGGCTGGGATGGGCCGCTTCCAGAATGAGATGCGCCGGATTGTGGAGCATACTCTTCTTCATCTGTGCCGGTCTGCCCCAGAGGATAAATACCATGGGCCTGTCCTGCTCGTCCAGTATCCTGATAGCCGCGTCGGTAAATTCCTCCCAGCCCTTTCCCCTGTGGGAAAAGGCCGCGTGGGCTTGTACGGTCAGCACCGTATTCAACAGCAGGACTCCCTGCTTCGCCCATTTTTCCAGATAGCCGTTGTTGGGGATATAACAGCCTAAATCCTCGTGGAGCTCCTTGTAGATATTCACTAAGGACGGAGGAATCTTCACGTCCGGCTTCACCGAAAAGCAGAGCCCGTGGGCCTGTCCCTCATTGTGGTAGGGGTCCTGCCCCAGGATGACGACCTTGACCTCCTTTAAGGGGGTTAAGTGAAACGCGTTAAAAATATCGTCAGCAGGTGGAAAAATCTGCTTTGTATCATATTCGTTTTTCACGAAAGCAAAAAGCTTTCCATAATACGGCTTCCGAAATTCCGGCTTTAAAGCCTCCAGCCAGTCGCCTGTGATCATACCCATATACTGCCTCCAGACTGCGGTATCTTAAAACGCTTCCGCTCGTTACAGCCTTACCGAAACGCCCTTTTTCCGCAGATATTCCTTTACTTCTTTGATTTCCAGTTCTTTATAGTGGAACAGGGAAGCCGCCAGCGCCGCTTCCGCTCCTCCCTGCGTCAGCGCTTCCAGAAAATGCTCCTTTTTACCCGCTCCGCCGGAAGCGATCACCGGGATTTTGACCGCGGAAGCCACCGCTTTTGTCAACTCCAGATCGTAGCCGCCCTTGGTACCGTCACAGTCCATACTGGTCAGCAGGATCTCGCCCGCCCCCAGCCGCTGCGCCTCCACAGCCCACTCCACTGCGTCCAGTCCCATATCCACCCTGCCGCCGTTTTTATAGATGTGGAAGCTGCCGTCCGGACAGCGTTTGGCATCTATGGCCACTACTACGCACTGGCTGCCGAATTTTTCCGCCGCCTCGGCGATAAGGCCGGGATTCATAATGGCCGCGGAATTGACCGCTACCTTATCCGCGCCTTCCCGCAGCAGCATTTTAAAATCTTCCACGCTGCGGATGCCGCCCCCTACGGTAAAGGGGATAAATACCCGCTCAGCCACTTTTCTTACCATTTCTACCGCAATGGCGCGCCTGTCGCTGGAAGCGGTAATATCCAAAAATACCAGCTCGTCCGCGCCAGCCCTGTCATAGGCTGCCGCTACCTCCACCGGATCTCCCGCGTCCAGGAGATTGACAAAATTGACGCCCTTGACTACCCTGCCGTCCTTCACGTCCAGACAGGGAATGATCCTCTTAGTATACATCAGTCCCTCTCCCTTCCCAGCTTCACAAAATTCCTCAGGATGCCAAGTCCCGTATCAGAGCTTTTTTCCGGATGAAACTGGCAGGCGAAAAGACTGCCCTTTTCCACCGCGGCATGGATGGAAACGCCATACTCCGTGACAGCGTTCACAATGTCTTCCTCTTCCGCGGCAAGATAGTAAGAATGTACAAAATAAACATAGGCGCCCTCCGGAATACCGGTGAAAAGCCTGCTCTCTTGCGGAAAACGCAGAGAGTTCCAGCCGATATGCGGCACCTTTAAGCCCCGATCCGGGGGAATCCTAAGGATCTTTCCTTTCAAAAGTCCCAGTCCCGGCACTCCCGGGCTCTCCTCGCTGCTTTCAAATAAAAGCTGCAGTCCCAGGCAGATCCCTAAAAGAGGCCGTTTTTCTTCTACCGTCCGGCGGATGACCGGAATCAGGCCGTATTTGTCCAGCTTCTCCATAGCGTCGCCGAAAGCGCCCACTCCCGGCAGGATCACCCTGTCCGCTCCCAGTATTTCTTCGGGTTCTCTGGTGATCACAGCCTCTTCTCCCAGAAACTGCAATGCCTTTTCCACGCTTTTTATATTTCCCGCGTCATAGTCGATAATCGCTGTCATCTGTCCTTCTCCCTGCCCTTTACTCCAGGAATACGGGAGGATGCAATTCTTCCTCCTCCGGCAGTATATCCTGCATCTGATCTTCCTGTCCGGGCAGTGTCTCCCCGTTTTCTTCTGTCTGGATCTGCCCGCCCTCGGCCAGCGTCGTCAGATAACGAGTATATTCCACCCTTTCCTCACAGTCCGCGATCGCGTGGGCCGCTTCCCTGCTCAGCCCGTAATCCCGCTCCAGGATCCCGTAAATCCTGTCATAAACCGCGTTGACCTCCGATTCCGCGCCGCAGCTCTGGGCCTCGGCGTACAGAGCGTCATAATCCGCCAGGGCCTGCATCAGCACATCCAGCGCCTCCACGACCTGAAAATCTTCGATGTATTTTTCGTATTTATCCAGCCGCCGCTCCACCTTCAGCACAGTGCGGGCATGGAAGAATATCTCTTCTTCCTCAGGAGAAAGGTCCATACCGTAAAGCTCTTCATAGCAGCTTAGATAGTCCCTGTTCTCAAAGGCTTCTCTGGCCCTCTGCTTCTGCAGGATGCCGGAAAGGAAAGTGGACGCCATGAACACCAGCGCAAATACAGTGGCCGCAAATAAGCATACCACAACAATGCTTGCTTTGGAAATCCTTTTAGAGGGTTTTTCCTCTGCCGCCGGTTCTTTTACCGGCTTTTCCTTTTTGGGTTTGGGCGCCTTTGCCGGCTTTTCTTTTTTGCCGCCCTTTTTGCCTTTTGCTTTTTTGCCCTTTTTGCCGGTTTCCTCTTCCTCTTCTTCGTCCCCGCCCTTTTTGGGCATCAGGCCTTTTTTCCTCTTTTTCTTTTTGCCGGCTGCGGCCGCGTCCTCCGCCTCCAGCTCTTTCATGATCGTTTCGTTTTCTTCTTCACTCTCGTCCTCTTCAGTCAGTTTCGCGAACAGCCTGCCGAAAAGGCCCGGCGCTTTCCGCTCCCCGGTATTTTCCTCTTCCCCGTCGGATTGAGCCTTTTTCTTCTTTTCTTTTTTCTTTCTCGGAGTCTTTTCCTTTTTGACCTTTCTTTTTCCGGCCTTTTCTCCGTCCTCTTCGAAATCGGTCTCCTCTTCGCCCAAAAGCGCCGCAATCTCCCTAGCAGCCTGTTCTTCATCCTCCCGGTCAAAGATGCTCTCGTCCACTGCCTCATTGTTTTCCGCCTTTGTCAGCAGCTCGCTGATCTCACCGGCGCCGTCCTCTTCGTTCATATTGTCTAAAAGAGCCAGTATATCCGCTTCCTCCGGATTCACCGCAGACGGATCTCCTCCCCGCCGCCCTTCCTCACCCTCTTCGGTTCCATTTCCAAAGGAAGCCAGCATATTTTCTATCTCTTCCTGGCTCAGATTCTGCGTACCCTCCACGGTAGGCGCGCTCTCCGCTTCCGCGGCGGCTCCCATATCCGGCAGAATTTCCCCCGCTTCAGCCTGAGCGTCCGCACTGTGCTCGTCCGCGGCGGTTTGAGGCAGTTCTTCCCCTTGCACATTGTGCTCGTCCTCGTCAGTTTTGGGCAGTTCTTCTCCCTGCGCATTGTGCTCGTCTACGTCAGTTTGGGGCAGTTCTTCCCCTTGCACATTGAAAAGGTCCAGGAGCTCCTGCATATCTTCCATAGCATCGTCCTGCGCCGGTTCCGGGATGGGTTCAGAATCGGGCTCCGGTTTGGGTTCAGGCTCTGGCTCTGGCATTGGCTCCGGTTTCGGCTCCGGGATGGGTTCAAGCTCTGGCTCCCGCATGGGTTCCGGTTCTGGCTCCGGGATGGGCTCAAGCTCTGGCTCCCGCATGGGTTCCGGTTCTGGCTCCGGCTCCCACGCAGACTCCGGCCCGACTTCTTTCTTTTCCTTTTCCTCATAGGGATCCGGCAGACGCCCGGACTTTTCCAGCTCCGCAAACATAGCGTCTATGTCCGCGGAAAAATCGGTCTCGTCGGCGGGCAGATTTCCGTCGTCCCCCATGGATTTTAATAAGCTGTCCAGATATTCCTCATTAGAACTCATGTAATAACCTCGTTTTTATCATAATCAGAGCGGAACAAGCATAGTGTACCACAATTCTTATATTTCCGCCATAAAATCCACCGCATTTTGTGAAATTCCTTTTCCCCTGCCCGCCAATTCCGCCGGAAGCTGGTACAGATGGCTGTGCACACGAATCAATTCCGCCTTTTGGTTCAGCGACACTATTTTTTCCAGCCTGAAGCGCAGTACGTTGGCGAACAGCATACCGGCTCCCAGTTCCAGCACGCAGAGCCTGTGATTCAAAGTGCCCTGCAGCCATTTCCGGTAGCGTTCAAAGCTTTCCGCATAGCCCTCTTCCAGATATTTTTCCGCATAGAGCGTATTGCACTCCATATCCCCGCCGCAGATGCCGCATTTAGGTCTGTCCAATTCCTGCCAGGTTTTCCTGCCTTCCAATACCTCGTCCAGTTCCGCGTAAAAGGCCGCTTCTCCCGGGACTATACTGCCCTCGCAGCCAGCAGAGCATTGCAGTCTGTCAAAGCTTCCGCAGGGAGCGGTGATCCGCTCCGGTTTCAGTCCCGCCTCCTCAATGAGGTCATCCATGCAGGTGGTGATCACAAAATAGTTTTTATGCTCCAGAAGCGCGCCCAGATTGTGGTATGCTTTCTTTACCCTGGGATCATCTTTCAGAAAATACCGGTGCAGATACGGCACAGCCCACTGGGCGCCCGCCTCCGCCGCGCTCCGGCAGAGCCGTCCATACTCCTCATTTGTCCGCAAGAGCTCCATTCCGTCAAACTCTTCTCCGACGCCTGCCAGCACCATATCCGCTTCCGACAATATCCGTTCCAATTCCGACATAGAGTCCCCTTTATCAGAAAAGCAGGGAAAACTCCCTGCTTTTCGCCCTTATCATTTACTTCGTTCTCAACAGATCGTCCAGCACGTTTACCAGCTTTCCGATTTCGGGTTTGGAAAGCTGGGCGTCGGCCCCTAACTGCTCTCCTTTTATCTTCATTTCGTCATTCACCAATGAGGAGAAGATCACAACGGGAATATCTTTTGTAGCATCATCGGTCTTAATCAGCTTGGTGAGACGATGTCCGTCCATGATGGGCATCTCAATGTCGGTGATCACACACTGCACATGCTCGTTTAAGGTACCCTCCTCCTTGAAGTGCTCGATGATCTCATAAGCCTCCTTGCCATTGGCGGTATGTATCAGATTGGTGTATCCTGATTTGTGGAGTGCGTCCACGATCAGACGGTTCAAGAGCGGGGAATCCTCCGCTATGAGCAGGGGCACATTGCATCTCTCCCGCTCGCCCAGAGCCTCCAGCTGTTCAGTCCGAAGACCGGTCTCCGGATTGATCTCCGCTACAATCCTCTCAAAATCCAGAATAATGATCAGCTTATCATTTACCTTGATGATACCGGAAGCGGTGCTTTCAGAAGCTATGGTGGCATCCGGTTTGATAATATCCGTCCAGGACATACGATGGATCCCCACCACGCTGTCCACATGGAACGCAATATCCAGACTGTTGAAATTGGTAATGATAAACAGGCCGTTCTCGCCGGAAACGCCTCGCTGCAGACAGTTCTTTAGATCAATTGCCGTGATCATCTTGTCACGGGGCATAAAAATGCCTTCAATACTGGGATGTGAGTTGGGGATCGGCGTCACGGGCTGGTAATTGATGATCTCTTTTATCTTTGCCACATTGATCCCGTAGGAATTGTTGTCCAGTGTAAATTCCAAAACTTCCAACTCGTTGGTACCGTTTTCCAATAATATCTTTGTATCCATGCTTTCACCTCTCAAAGAATCGTCTGCCGTAAATGAAACTACGCCTAATCACATTATATCATAAACAAGTTAAATTGAACACAAAAAATATATATTTTGTACAAAAAATATTTTAGCGCTTTGACATTCCCTATTTCTGCCTTTATAATATTTTTTACCATGTTTGACCTGACGTTTTTGTCACATGCGAGGGAGGTTCTATGAGGCAGATCGCTTTTTTTGATATTGACGGAACTCTGACATCCGAAATAGACGGTTCCATTCCCGTCAGCGCCGTAGCGGCCATACGCAGATCCAGGGAAAAGGGCAGCCTGATGTTTATCAATACGGGACGCTGCTTCCAGAACGTGGAACAGCGCTTTAAAGACATCGGTTTCGACGGTTATATCTGCGGCTGCGGCACCAATATCTACTGCGGCGGCAGGGACATCCTCTATGTTCCCCAATCCCATGAAACCACTCTGAAAATGCTCCTTCTGGCCCGTAAGATCGGTGTGGATATTTTATTTGAATCCCGAAAAGAAGTGGCTTTCGATCTCTCCCGGCCCTTGAAGCATCCCAAGGCCATACGCCTGTATCGCTCCTTTGTCAGCCGTTTCTACCGGATGCCGGAGGATCTGGAAAACCCCAACTTCTTTTGTGACAAGTTTGTCATATGGTATGAGGAGCCCTGGCAGCTGGAGGCGTTCCGGGCCGTCAGCGACGCTTCTTTCCAGTGCATCGACAGGGGCGGCACCTTTCGGGAATTTGTTCCCCTCGGCTTCTCCAAGGCAACGGGGATCGACGCCGTTCTCTCCTACTATCAGATTCCAAAAGAAAACGCCTACGCTTTCGGCGACAGCAACAACGACCTGTCCATGCTCACCCATCTGCCCAACAGCGTTGTCATGGGAAACGCTTCTCCTGCCTCTCTGTTTGAGATCGCTTCTTATGTCACAGCCAAGGCCAGCGAAGATGGGATTGCAAAAGCGCTTTCCCATTTTCGCTTTTATTAAAGGCAGGCGTACTACTGCAGAGGCATAACCACACTGTTTCCACCCGCGGAAACGGACAGACGCAGTGTTTCGATACTTTCTGCCAGATTCTCATCTATTTCCGCTATTAATACCAGCTTTACTTCTTCTCCCGCCTCCAGACTGCCCATATAGGTGCTCAGATCGTCTAAGAGCATGGTGGCCAGTACGGGCTGTTTCTCCGTATCGTTGATCAGAAGAGTAAATCGGGGTGCCATGGAATAAAGATCCACCTCTTGGGTTTCTCCCGTGGTATTGCCCAGTAAAAATTCCAGAACCAGCATCTTATTGCCGGCAGAGGCGTCCATGGCAAAATACGGATTGGCCGAATCCCCGTCCGGGTAGGTATCCACCGCCCTGCTGCCCGTGAAACGCAACGTTATGCCCTCCGGCAGCAGCACCTGGGCTATATCGCCCTCCGGTTCCTCTTCCGATATGTCCACGACGGGGGTATCCGGTGTCTGGGAAGGCGTTTCTTCCTCCGGGGGAACTTCCTCCGGTTCTTCCGGTTGTGTTTCCTCCGCATACAGGGAAAGATCCACCAGCTTGCTGTCATAGTCTTTGGTATAACGCATCACCACATCGGCAGCGTACTCTACAATGGCGTCCTCCTGTTCTTTTGTCATATCCGGCAGTGCCGCACCGCAGCCTGAGAATACTGACAGACTGCCTATACAGATTGTAGTCACGATCGTTTTCTTTTTCATACGTTTCTCCGTTATTCAAAACCTGGCTACTTATAATTTACACTATTTTCTTTTCCAATGCAATGTATATTCCTGATATGATCAGCGCGATCAGGCCCACGATCATAAACACCAGCATCTTGGCCATGGTATCTTCCGCCGCGAAGTCGTACACCACCATTTTCCCACAGACGGCCAGCGTCAGCGCCAGCCCCGTGATCCGCAGGTTCTTTTCTTTCAGGATAAAGCCGGCTATGATTGCCGCTATCGCCGCCACCATTAAAAGAGCGCTCTTGAAAACAGAGATGGGCAACTCCCAGATCAGCACCATATAGCACACAAACAGTACCAGGATCATATGCTTGAACCGAAAGCCCATGCCAAACCGTTCATGGAACATGAGCAGGATAAAGGTCACTCCCAATAACAGCAGTGCGCCATAGGAATAGTGATCCTTAAAAAAGGCGGCCGCCAGGTAGATACTCCCCATCAGACCCAGATTGATATAGTTGAAAATACAGGTATTCTTGTCCCTGAAAAAACGAATGTAATTGAAGCCGCTTACCCCCAGGAACAAAATACATACCATGATTGCGGGCGTCAGGACGTTTCTGAAGTGGAAAAGTACAAAGCATTCCAGCAGCAGGATAAAGATCTCTTCATACAGAGAGCGCCACTCATGCAGCGCTGCCAGGGACAGTGCAAACGCGCCCAGGACGCACAGAGCGGACAGGGGATGAAATTCCTTAAAATAGTATAACGCCACACAGGCTGTCCACAGAGTCACCAGCAATTCGCTGATCTTGAGCGTCTTTACCCGGGATAGGACCTTGGATAATAAAAACAGTCCCAATACCACTCCCAGGCACCACCAGTAAAGTGTCTTGATCCAAAGCAGAAGCAGTCCGTAGACAGCCAGTGTCTGAAAGGTGAAAAGCATATACTGCAGCCACTTTAGATCCTTCTTGATAAACAGGAAGAAAACAAAGAGTCCGGCCAGGAAAAATCCCGCCGTCAAAAGATGCATATCCCGCAGCAGAAAAGCCTCTCCGCTCTGCTCGGCCGCCAGCAGATAAAACAGGCAGACCACGAAACGGAGTACGATGTCCGCGCACAGATACACTGCCATATCCCGCGTTATATCCCACACGTCCCGCATGCTGTCCTCTTTATTTTTCCCCGCCATCACAAAGAAGATCAGCCCTTGTACCAGTATCATGCCGAGCAGATACCACAAAATGGGCACGCAGGTATCCAGCCTGAAAAATGCCGTGACAGCAAAAGCCACGGAAAAGCAGGTATTCAATATCATATGGAGCATGTTGGCAGCATTTTTATTTTTTTTGACCGGCAGGAACAAGGTCATCAGGTTCACGATAAAAAGCACCCCCGCCGCCACCAGAAAATGCGTCACCTTCACAGAGCTTTCCGCGGCCTTTTCATAAGCCAGAAAGGACTGCCCCGTAGGAAAGAGACCGATATAGCAGCCGGTAAAACTGATGATCTTCAGTGTCAGGGAATCCCGCTTTCTGCTTATGAATACAGCCAGCAGGGAAATGAGCACCGTTGCTCCCATAGTCACATAGCCGTTAAAATTCTGCAGATAGAGATAGTTCAGCATGGTGGAAAGATAGAGCCCTCCGATGCCCAGCGCCGTGACGGCCACCGCGAACTTGGGCATTTTCCGGTTTAACATCAGTTCTGAGAACAGAAGCACCGCTATAGCTATAACATAGAGGGAAATGCCTTTCACCAGGCCGCTCATGTACGTAATGCCCATGATCACAAAGGCGATCAAAAGGAACAGTACGCCCAGGATCCCCAGCACACCCGCTCCTATGGTAAACTCTACACTGCCCTTTTTATTTTCCTCCGCCTTGCGGGCCATAGAGGACATACCGGGTCTTACGGTAGACTCTACGCTGCCGCTCCTGTTCTCTCCCGCTGCCGCCTCCTGCTGCCCGAAAACTGCCTCCTGCTGCCTGAAAGCCGCCATTCTCTGGCTGTAAAGCCTGCTGGTACGCGCAATCTCTTCCGCCGCGTATTCCGCCGTTACCGCATCCTGCCGCAGCCTGTTTCGCAGATCTTCCAAATACTCCGTAAAATATCTGTCCCGGGACTGGCCTATCAGCCATGCGAGCTGCTGTTCCAGTTCCGCTTTCCGTTCGTCCACCATTTCTGTCATCCCCTTTTGCCTCATTCTGGTGACAGTTTACCACCTAAGAGGCACCGCTTTCAATATGATTTTGCAAAAACGCCTCACGCCTGTTCTTTCCGCACCGTTTCCAACTCAAACCAGAACTCCACGCCTCCCTCGCAGTTTACCGCTCCGTAGGACTGGTGAAAAGCGTCCATGATCGCCTTTACGATGGAAAGACCCACCCCGCTGCCGCCGTACTCTCTGGTCCTGGCCTTGTCCACTTTGTAAAATTTCTCCCAGATGCGCCCCATACACTCTTCCGGAATGGGCTTCCCCGTATTGAATACCGTTACCCGCACCTTGTCTTCCCGCTGCTCCAGGCGGACGTCGATGATCTTTTCTCCCTCGCAGTAATTGATCCCGTTGGAGAAGTAATTCCTGAACACCTCTTCCGTTTTAAATTCATCCCCCCATACAAAGACCGGCGGGTATTCTTTCATCCGTACCGAGATCCCCCGCTGTCTCGTAAGAAGCTGTGACGACTGGATACAGCCTCTGATCAGGGCGGTGAGGTCAAACCGCTCCATATTGATCACATCATGCCCAAATTCCAGCTCGTTCAAGGTCATGAGGCTCTTTACCATGCTGTTCATCTTGCCGGCTTCGTCCATGATCACGTCACAGTAATAATTCCGGCTCTCCTCATCCTCGCTGATTCCCTCCCTGAGGCCCTCCGCGTAGCCTTGTATGAGCGCTATAGGCGTTTTTAATTCATGGGACACATTGGAAAGAAATTCCTTGCGCATCTCGTCGGTCTTATTTCTCTGCTCCAGATCCTTCAACAGTTCGTTGTTGGCGGTTTTCAATTCCCGTATCGTCTCTTCCAGGGCCTCGGAGAGCTTATTGATATTATCTCCCAGCAGCGCTATCTCGTTTTTACTCTTTCCCGTGTACTTTGCCTCAAAATCCAGGTTTGTCATACGCTGGGAAATATCCGCCAGCTCCAGGATGGGCTCCGTCACTTTCTTGGACACCATCCAGATGACGATACTGCTTAAAAGCACCCCCAGGATCCCCACATAAAACAGGAAACGGTTGGCGATCTGGACACTCTCCCGGATATTTTCCATGGGAGTGCGCATATAAAAGACCTGGCCTTCATCCAGCCGGCCCACCATTTCCATATATTCCGTCTTGGTCTTAGGATCCACCACCAGCTGTATGCTGTAATTGTCCGTTTCCTCCAGCAGACGGGTATCCTCCACGGGAGCATAGAGCCTTTCCCACAAAAGCCTCTGCAGCATCACCATATCATTTCCGAAAGTCCCCATAATGGGGCCGTCCGCTTCCTGCACAACCCCCATGATATTGTAGCGTCCCGATATTTTCTCCAACTCAATGGCAAAGGACTCTTCTCCTAAGGTTCCTTTTTTTGCCGCGTCGTTTAGGATATTGTAGGTCTCTTTCACCGCTCTTTCCCTTTTCTGCTCATAATAGCTGCTCAAAAAGGTACTGTTGATCAGCCAGCAGGCAAGCAAAGCGACTGCCATGAGCCCGGTAAAAGTAAACGCGAACTGCTTTTTAATGGAATACTTCATACTTCCTCCGCTTCCACCTCAAATTTATAACCCATCCCCCATATGGTTTTAATAAAGTCGCCCTTCGCGCCCATTTTGCTGCGCAGCTTTTTCACATGGGTGTCGATGGTGCGGGCGTCTCCGAAATAGTCATAATTCCACACATTGTTTAAAATTTTTTCTCTGGACAGGGCAATCCCCTGATTTTCCATGAAATAGGCCAGTAACTCAAATTCCTTGTAGCTTAACTCCACGTCTTTCCCGTCTATCTTAACCATGTGGGCCGCCTTGTTTAACTCGATCCCGCCCTCCGTCAGCGTTTCCTCGGCCTGCTGCCCCGCTCTGCGCAGAATGGCCTCCACTCTGGCCACCAGTATCTTAGGGCTGAAAGGCTTGCCGATATATTCGTCCACGCCCAGTTCAAAGCCCTGGAGTTCATCCCTCTCATCGGATTTGGCGGTGAGCATGATGATGGGCACTTTGGAATAGGCACGGATCTCCCGGCAGACCTGCCAGCCGTCCATCTTCGGCATCATCACGTCCAGTATCACCAGCCCGATATCCTTTCTGGAAAAGAAGAGCTCTACGGCCTCAGCGCCGTCTCCCGCCTCCAACACCTCATAGCCGCTCTTCGCCAGAAAATCCTTTACCAGCTTGCGCATACGGCTCTCGTCATCTACGACCAGTATCTTGATCCTTTCCATTTCTTATCCAGCCTCCCTAAAACAGCTACTCAAACTCGATCTGCAGCTCCCGTTCCTTTTCCCGGACTGCCTGCTCTCTCTCGGACAGACTCTGCTCCCAGGAAGCGTACCTGTTTACCAGCGTACGCTCGTAGTTTAAAATATTAGGGTTGTCGCTCTGCAGGGTAATGATGAACATGGCGATCACCGCGACTGCCAGGATCAGATTGGCGATCAGGGAAACCCTGGGCCAGGCGGCCTTTTTCTCTTCCTGGGGAGAAACAGTCTTCGCCTGCGGCCTTGTCCTGCGCTGCACATTCAGATTGTAGCTGTGCTGCAGCGGGATCGGGGGCACGTCCTCCTCCGTAAACTTCCCGCTCTCCAAAAGAAACTTCTGCATCTTCCGCAGATAGTCATATCCCACGGGCGTTTTAAAAATGTGCTCCGCTATGGCTTTTTTGTACACCTTCAGCACATTTTCCTCATTGTGATAATCCAAATATTTATCCAGATATTCCCCTTTCTTTTTTTCCTGCGCTGCCAGCTGCACGTCCTCCGCGCTGTAAAACAAATACCCATCCACTGTTCTTTCCGGCCACATATCCTCACTCCCTCTCTTCCGGCTTACTTAATACCACTTTCCCGTCCGCTTTATTTTAGCAGATTCCCGTATAAAAGAAAACACAGGACACCAAAATTTCATAAAAAAAGAGCCTGAAGCACGCTGCTTCAGGCCCCATATGTACCCTGGGCGTCATATTCCCTGCTTATGGCAAGCATCCTGTCAAACTCCTTGGTAAACATTCTTTCCAGTTCATCGCTGTACCCGAAAAAGATACCGTTCCGGTACTGCTTGAGGCCGGCCTCCACAAACTCCGCCGCGCGCCCCTTATTCTTGATGGCGGTGCCATGCCGTTTATGGTCCTTTCCCCCTATCATGATGCTGCTGCTTTTGGATATGGGTATGATCCCCATATATCTCACCGTCATGACATTCTTATATACCCAGATAATATCCCGCACCGGATAGAGGAAAAACTGCCCTTTGCCGTGCAGAAGCGCATCCCTGGTAACATAGAAACCCTCTTCGGAAGCCGTCATGGGCAGCTCCCTGTCGATACGGGCCAATTCATCATAAGTAAACCGCTTCAGATTGCGGGCCGTTATAATCCTAGCCGACAGCATACAGACCAGGGCGCACACACCGACAATGCCCATCGCCATTGTCAGGATGGATACTAACTCCGGCAGATCCAATATAATAGACACAAAGGAAAAACCAAAGGCCAGGAAACTGACCAGTGCCATAATGATCCACTTTCGCTGGGTATTTTTGTAAATTCCGCGCAGATTCGGGCATTCTTTCAAATAGTTCATACCGGACTCCTTTTGGACTGTTTATCTGACACAAGTATAAAGAATCAGAGCCAAAATGTCAACCGGCCGCGAATGTCCAATCCAGCCCATTCAGGCTGGTGTATGTACAGGATACGCGTCCATCCAAAGTGACCGCTTCCAAACGCAGCACATAACACTGATCCGTTCTTTCTATCCCCACTCCATTTACATAAGAGCAGCCGGCAAGCGGAATTTCTACTCCCACAGCATCCCATCCGCCCTCTTCGCCGCATCTATAAAAAAATTCGTCGGTTCCATGGTATGTCGTGGTAATATACCCTGTCCCCTCAGATGTATACAGCATATCCGTGGGATAACCCGCCAGCGCCGCAGAGAGATCCTCTTTCACGGAAAATGTTCTGCCGCCGTCCTGGGTCATATATAATATTTTTTCCATCTGTCCGGCTCCAGGATCGGAGCAATATAAGATATATCCCGTTTCCTCATCCGCAAAGCTGACAAAAACACTTCCGCTCTCCGAAACCATGTCGGTAACTGTCGTGTCATTCCAAGACATCCCGCCATCCGTCGTATACATCATATGCACGCACTGGTCATCCGAAATGAATGCCCTATAGGTATACTGCTCGCCTAAAGAACATACATCCCCGTTTTCCCCTGACATGGCAATCATTTTGATAAACGCGACAATAAGCAGCAGCTCTTTTGCGATATTCATTCCTGTTTAGTCCTCCATTCCCTTATGCGCCATCCTCTCCCTCAAATACTAGCATATTTTAAAGGAAAGTTCAAGCAAATTTCCATTAACCGGCAGTAGGATAATAAAAGGTTATGGCGACTACTATATGATCCTTTACTAACAGTCCCAGATATTTGGGTATCTGCTCAGGATCATGGAGGGCAATATCCGCTGCCATGATATAATCAAACTGATCCGTCCAGCTGTAATACGCTTTTCCCTCATAGTCCCAATCACTATCCCTCCCGGCATAACTCCTTGGATAGGCCGTTCCATTCCATCCCATAAAGGCAGTAACGTCCTGGTATATGTAATTATTTTCAAAATCTATGACTGCCATGTCCGGATACCGCGCCAAAACCTCTTCTTCTTTCATGCCTGTTTTTAATCCGTTGGAAAGTTCATAAGTATCATCTACAATGGCCCAGCCAAGTAATTGGTATTCTTCCGGCCTGTCATCATAATTAGCATAATAATATTCCACACCGTCAATCGTAACGGTATACCAGGTTCCCATTGCGGCGCCCGGCAAATCGCCTACCAGTTTCTCTGCCTCTCCTGTTTGCGCTGCATCCTCAAAGTTATATTCTATCAATTCCGGCACCACCGCGAGCTCTTCCGGTTCAAAAATATGAACATGGGGTGCTATGTCATTGTCAATCGGAATATTTCCTGGCGCATAGATCTTTTTACCGTTCTGCAGATGGATCAGGCTCCCGGCCAGTAAAAGGACCGCGCAGGCAGCAACAATCAAAAAAGTCCCTCTTTTTCTCCTGCCGCCCATGATACTGTCGAATCTCCGCCTGATAAATTTCACTTCCTGCGCATACCCGGTGGAAGCCGCGTTCCATTTACAGCTGCCCCTTGCGACCTGTGACATGATCACCTCACTGTATTCTTCTCTGTATGTTCTGTCCTCGCCTGATACAACAGCCTCGTCGCAGCATATTTCAATATCCTGTTCTGCCGCCTTTCTAAGCAGCCAGATAAAAGGATTGAACCAGTGGATGATATTGACAAACAGGAAAAACAGCTTCCATAAAATATCCTTCTTTTTGCAATGCAGCAGCTCGTGCCTTAAGATAAAACGCAGTTTCCGCTCGTCAGAAGCGTCTTCCGGCAGCACAATCGTATTTTGCAATACGCCTATCGCAAACGGCCCCATGAAAGAATCGCGTAAAATCCATAGCCGGGGAATTCTTCTCAGCTGACACCGCTCTGCTTCTTCCCGCAGGATCTTTCGTATACCGGCATCCGTACATTCATACCCCAGCCGCTTGATCGTTCCTTTCAGCCTCCGATAACCGAGAAAATAATAAAGCAGCAGCGCCGCGCCTGCCCCTATCCAAAGGATAAAAAAGACATCCGTGACAGTGATCTCTTTCCCGAGCACACCAAAGGCCGCGGGATTTCCGGTTCCCGGCTCTTGGGCAGATGCTGCCGGCCCCATATCCTCCTGCCCGTTCTGTGTGGCTGCGTCTGCCGTATTTACGGTATTTGCTGTATTTGTCGTATTTGCTGCATTTGTGGTATTTGCCGCATTTGCCGTAAGATCCGTCTCCCCGCGTCGTATCACCACCTCAGGAATGTCCACACTGTACGGTAAAACAGCAGGAAAACGAAAAGGTACCAGACAACAGACGGCGATCAGACTCCATATGATCCTTCTGCATTTTGCCCCATACCGCTTCCCCCAAAAGGAAAAGATCAAAAGAAAAAGGACGATACAAACGCCGGTCACGGCAGAAGTATTCAAAAAAGCTATCATAAACTGTCTCATTTTTCATCCCTGCCTTCCAATGCATTCAGGTACTCTCTCAATTCGACAATCTCTTTCTGGGAAATGTTGTTGGTTTTACAAAGCTGCGCGATCATCTTGGCGGCGGAATTATCGTACAGCTTTTCCAAAAGAGTCCTGCTTTCCCGCACCTGATACTCCCTCTGGGAGACCAGCGCAGAATAATAATTTGTGCGTGTGCTTCTGTCGCAGGCTACATACCCCTTGTCTGCCATTCTTGCCAGAAAGGTCATTAAAGCCGCAAGCTTCCAGTCATATCTGCCTTTCAATCCCTCCAATATTTCATTGGAAGTCATGGGCGCATCCTGTCCCCATAAGATTTTCATGATCTCATATTCTGAATCGGATAATTTCTTCATGTGTATTCCCGTCCCTCTTTCAATGCGTTATCATTTCTGTTTATATTATACAATATGTTAATGTTAGTGTCAATGTTTAAATGTACATTGTGATATCTACCAGGTTTTTCATCATGAAAAACCGAAACCGCCACTCGACAAAGAGGAAGCATCTCACTCTGCCAAGTGGCGGTTTCTAAAGTTTCTTCTGAAATTCATTTTTCAATACCGCAATGCTGCGGATTTGAACGGTGTTCGACCGTTCGTGCTGTAATGGACTAGACGGGAGTCGAACCCGTGTCCAGAAATCCATTCCCTGTCCTTCTACTATCATAGTCAGTTATCTTCTGCCAAACTCGCTTTGGCATGTTCCCTCCTATGGTCGGAAACTGACAGCCTTCCATATTCGGTAGCTTCATGGTACGCCCGAAGCCGCAAAGCTTAAGCTTCGTCGTTTCTCACAGAGTCGATGCCCGGATCTCAGGGTGTGAGTGCCCTGAGGCGGACAGCCGCCATGGGGCGGCAGACTTCACGGCTTACGCCGCGAATGCTAAATTATCTTCAGCGTTTATTTTTAGGTTGCGATTTGACGCATCGCCTGCGGATAGCTTCTCCAGCTGCAAGACCCCTGTCGAAACCTTGACTAGCCCTGATCTCGCGGATATTTCCGCTGCTTATATTATATGCTGAAAACCTCCTTTCGTCAATTACAGATTCTTGATCTTAAACTCCCTTTCATGCTCCCTGCGCTGATCCTTTTTGGCGATGTCCGCCCTCTTGTCATAGAGTTTTTTACCTCTGGCCAATCCCACCTCTATCTTGGCCCTGCCGTCCTTAAAATATACTTGGAGGGGTACTAAGGTCAGGCCCTTCTCCGCCAGCTTTCCCGTCAGCTTCCGGATTTCCGCCCTGTGCATCAGCAGCTTTTTAGGCCGCAGCGGATCCCTGTTGAACAGATTTCCCTTTTCATAGGGACTGATATGCATCCCGTATACCCAGACCTCGTTATTCTCAATGCGGATGAAAGCCTCCTTGATGCTGCATTTTCCCATGCGCAGGGATTTGACTTCCGTACCGCACAGCACTACGCCGGCTTCGTACTTCTCCTCTATAAAATAATCGTGATAGGCTTTTTTATTGTTTGCCACCAGTTTTTGAGGTTCTTTTTCCATTTTCCCATTCCTCCGCCAGTTCAAAATCCACAGTCTTTTCCGTTCTGTCCGCTCCCACTGCCCGGACGCGCAGTTGATCTCCCAGCCTGTAGACCTTTCCCGTACGCTCTCCCCGCATCTCACAGGCTGACTCATCATAGAAAAAGTAGTCTCCGGGCAGCTTAGAGACATGGATCATGCCCTCCACCGTATTGGGCAGTTCCACATAGATGCCCCACGAAGTGATCCCGGATACCACGCCTGAAAATTCTTCTCCAATCCGCTCCTCCATATATTCGGCTTTCTTGAGTTTTTCGGTCTCCCGCTCCGCCTCCTTGGCCAGTCTTTCCCTTGCGGAGGAGTTCTTGGCCACCTCGTCCAGAATACTTCTGTAATGGGCCGCCTTCTCCTCGTTTAACCTGCCCCGCAGCCAGTCCTTGATGATCCGGTGGATCTGCAGATCCGGATACCGCCTGATGGGCGAAGTGAAGTGGCAGTAATACTGACAGGCCAGGCCGAAATGCCCGCTGCTTTCCGTACTGTAACGGGCCTGCTTCATGCTGCGCAGCGTCATCCGGCTGATCATGGCTTCCTCCGGCGTCCCCGCGATCTTCTTCAAAAGCTTCTGTACTTCCTTGGGGTGCACCTCCCCGTTGCCGCTCCTTCTCCCCCTTTTATTCACGGCTTTCATGCGGTAGCCCAGATTGCTGATAAAGAGGGTGAGCTTCTGCAGCTTATCCTCATCCGGCCTCTCGTGCACCCGGTACACAAAGGGCATATCCATCCAGTAAAAATGCTGCGCCACGGTTTCGTTGGCCGCCAGCATAAAATCCTCGATCAGCATATTCGCGGCATTCCGCTCACAGGGCTGTATGTCCAGGGGACGCCCCGTCTCATCCAAGAGGATCTTCGTCTCCGGAAATTCAAAATCCACAGCGCCTCTCTGGGTTCTTCTTTCCCGTAAAATACCGGAAAGCTCCCGCATTTTCTCAAACATGGGGACCAGCGCTTCATACTGTCTGATCTCCTCCGGATCCCTGTCCTCCAGGATCTTTTTCACGGAAGTATAGCTCATTCTCCTGTCCACCCGAATCACGGATTCCACGATTTCATAATTGACGATCTCGCCGGCCGGATCGATCTCCATGAGACAGCTGACAGCCAGCCTGTCCTCTCCCTCATTTAAAGAACACATCCCATTGGAAAGAGCCTTAGGCAGCATGGGGATCACCCTGTCGGCCAGATACACGCTGGTTCCCCGCTTTAAGGCTTCCCTGTCCAGGGCGGAATTTTCCTGCACGTAGTTGCAGACATCCGCAATATGCACGCCCAGGTGGAAATTTCCGGTGGCCTCCTCCACGGTGAGGCTGACCGCGTCGTCCAGATCCTTGGCGTCCTCTCCGTCTATGGTCACCATGACTACCTTACGCAGATCCTTTCGTCCCTGCATATCCGCCTCACTGACAGGCTTTGCCACACGCTTTGCCTGCTCCGAGACCTTCTCCGGAAATTCCTCCTCCAGGTCGTAGGCTCTGACAATGGAAAGTACGTCCACTCCCGCCTGGTACGTATCCCCCAGGATCTCCACCACTTTTCCCTCCGGGTTCTTTCCGCCTTTTCCGTAATCGGTCAGTTCCACCACTACCTTATACCCGTCAGCCGCGTTCATGGAATGCTCTCCGGACACAAAGATGTCTTTTAAGATCCGTGTATTGTCCGGCCGTATAAAACCGTAATGGCCGGCTTTTTCATAGGTTCCCACCAGACGGCTGCAGCCCCGCTTTAAGATCTTCAAGATCTTAGCTTCCCGGTTTTTCCCTCTGCTTTCCCCAAGCAGGGCGATCTCCACCTGGTCCTTAAAAAAGGCTCCCCCCGTCATATCCGGCGGGATATAAAAATCCTGTTCCTCCCCTTCCACCTCCACAAATCCGAAGCCTCTGGCATGGGGAAAAAAGGTACCTGTCAGTCTTTTCTCTTCTTTCTTCATAGCTCTCCCGTATAGGTTTTCCGGCGCGCGCGCCCTTCTCGCGTATAAAAAGAGCACCCCTGTCGGAGTGCTCTGTCTGAAACCCGTTTAAAACAAATTCAGATTCAGTATCAATGCGATAAGGATAAAGGCCACGGACAGGATCTTGGTGATCTTTACCAGCTGTCCCTCCATGGAGCGTCCCTTATTCTTCCCCCAGTAGGTCTCAGCCGCGCCGCTGATAGCGCCTAAGCCCGCCGACTTGCCCTCCTGCATCAATACCAGCACTACCAATGCAATACATATCAGAATAAAAAGAACAGTCAATGCAACTCTCAATGTTTACACCTCCGGAAAAACACTTTCATCACGTTCAGTAAAATCATACAAAAAACAGTTTACCATAACACTATCCTATTTACAACTACTTTTTTATTTTTTCCTGGAAATCATTTTTTCCTGGAAGTTACTTCTTCCATGTTTTAGGAGAAAACAGCACCAGCATGGGCAACAGCTCCAGCCTTCCCGCCAGCATATCAAACATGAGTACTATTTTGGAAAAGGCGGAAAAGGAAGCGTAATTCCCCAACGGCCCCACCGCGTCAAATCCGGGCCCCACATTGTTGAACATGGCCATGACCGCGGAGGCGTTGGTCTCAAAGCTAAAGTTATCTATGCTGATCAAAAGCACCGACACCAGGTAGATTCCCGCGTAAAGCACCAGATACATCCGAATGGAATGCAGCACGCCCGCGGAGATTCCCCTGCCGTCCATGTGAAGCTTCTTGACGCTCCTGGGATGGATGACCTGCAGGATCTCCCCCTTTATGCTCTTCATCAGCACCACCAGACGGGAAACCTTTAAGCCGCCGCCCGTGGAACCGGCGCAGGCCCCCACGATCATCAGCAAAAACAGGATGGTCTTGCTGAACATGGGCCACGCGTTAAAATCACAGGTGGTAAATCCTGTGGTCGTCATCACCGACGCCACCTGGAACAGAGCCTGGTACAGGGATTCCCCCAAATTGACAAACTGTCCTCTGGCGTTGAAGCCGATCAAAAGGGCGGCTCCCGCCGCGATCCCAAGATACGCGCGGAGCTCTTCACTCTGCAGGACCTCTTTGGGTTTACGCGCTAAAAGCAGGTAATAACAGTTGAAGCTGACTCCGCAAAGGAGCATAAAGATGAGCAGCACCACCTGTACATAGCGGGAATAGTCCTTCGCGCTGCTGTTCAAGAATCCGAAACCTCCCGTTCCCACTGTGGAAAAGGTCAGTCCCGCCGATTCATACAGGGAAAGCCCTCCGCACAAAAGCAGAATGATCTGAAGCAGGGTGATCCCGATATAGATCTCATAGAGAATGCGGGCACTGCTCTTGATCTTGGGCACCAGCTTGCCCACCGACGGGCCGGTGCTCTCCGCCCGCATCAGATGCATATTGTAGCTGCCGGACAAAGGCAGGATCGCCAGTATCAGCACCAGTACGCCCATACCGCCCAGCCAGTGGGTAAACAGCCTCCAGAACTGGCTGCAGTGAGCCAGGACCTCCACATCCGGCAAAATGGTGCCTCCGGTGGTGGTAAAGCCGGAAACCGTTTCAAACAGGGCGTCCACATAAAAAGGGATCTCTCCGGTGAGCACAAAGGGAAGCGCCCCCACCAGACTCAACAGGATCCAGCTCAGAGAAACGGTCACAAACCCCTCCCTGGCGTAAAACACCTTGCTTTTTGGTTTTTTCAGACGTCCCAGGAAGCCGGCCAGCAGACTTACCGCCGCTACCAGCAGAAAGGCGAAGCTCTCCTTTTCTCCGTAAAAGAAGCCCACCCCCGCGGGCAGAAGCATAAAGGCCCCCGCGAATTCCAGTACGCTGGACAATATGTAAAGAATGATTCCGTAATTCATATCTGCCGTTTACTCCAAAATATCCCTTATATCGTTGAAACCGCTCTGGGTGGTTACCACCACCACCGTATCTCCCACCTGGATCCTGCTCTGGCCGCCGGGAGTGGAAATACTGCCCCGGTGATTGATGCTGCACACCAGAATATTCTTTTTCAGCTTCAGTTCCTGAAGAGGGATCCCCACTAACGGGCAGTCTTCTCTGATCAAAAATTCCAGCGCTTCCACCCTGTTGTCATTTAAACGGTAAAGAGTCTCGATATTGCTGCCTATGGAATTGTGCATGGCCCGCACATATTTGATAATGGTTTCCGCCGTAATATTCCGGGGATAGACAATGCTGCCCAGGTCCATGCTGTCTATGATCTCATCATAGGAAATGCGGTGGACTCTGGTGATCACCTTGGCCTGGGAAAGACTCTTGGCAAAAAGGGAAAGCATGATATTTTCTTCGTCAAAATTCGTCATGGAAACAAAAGACTCCGCGAGAGCCAGGCCCTCCTCCATCAAGACCGCCCTCTCCGTGCCGTCTCCGCAGATGATCATGGCCTCCGGGAGCAGTTCGCTCAATTCCTCGCAGCGGGCTCTGGACTTATCGATGATCTTGACCTTGATCCCCATATCCGCCAGCTGGGAAGCCAGATAGTAAGAGGTTTCTCCGCCTCCCACTATCATGGTGTCCTTTACCCTGGCGGTTGGTACGCCTATCTTCTTAAAAAATGCCGCTATTTTGGAGGACGCCGCCGCAAAGGTCAGCGCATCCCCCGCTTTCAACTGAAAATTGCCGTCGGGGATATAGACGTTTTCCCCCCGCTCCACGACACAGATCAGCACATCGCTCTTAAACCGGCTGCCCACATCCTTTAACTGCATGTCGCAGAGAACGGATTGTTCGCCAATCCTGTATTTTACCAGTTCCACTCTGCCCTTCGCGAAAGAATCTATCTTCAGGGCCGAGGGGAATTTCAACAGCCTCGCGATCTCCGTGGCCACCGCAAATTCGGGATTGATCACCAAAGAAAGGCCCAGCTCCTCTTTCAGATAGGCGCTTTCCTTGTAATACATGGGGTTGCGCACTCTGGCTATGGTATGGCAGCCTCCCGCCTTTCTGGCGATCAGACAGCACAGGAGATTCAATTCATCCTGCCCTGTCACCGCGATCAAAAGATCCGCCTCCCTGATTCCGGCTTCCTGCTGCACGCTGTATACGGCGCCGTTTCCCGCGAACCCCATAATATCATAGGTATTGCTGAGACTGTTCACCAGCTCTTCCTTCTCATCCACAACGGTAATGGAATGCCCTTCCTTGCTCAGCTGCTCTGCCAGGGCTGTGCCCACGTTCCCACAGCCTACGATCACAATTTTCATGGATTTCTCTCCTTCAGCCCCAGGCCATTCCTGTAGGGCTTACCTGTCCATTATACTATATTGGGAAGAAGAATCAAGTAAAAGCCGGTTATTTTCTGTCCGTAAAGACATCCCGGTATATGGCGGAGCCCGCTAATTCTTCCTCGATCCGCAGCAGACGGTTGTATTTTGCCACTCTGTCGGAACGGCAGGGCGCTCCCGTTTTGATCTGCCCCGCGTTTAAGGCCACCGCGATATCCGCGATAAAAGTGTCCTCGGTCTCTCCCGACCGGTGGGAAATAATGGCATTGTACCCATTTTTCTGCGCCATTTCCACCGCGTCAAAGGCTTCGGAAAGGGTGCCGATCTGGTTGACCTTTACCAAAATGGCGTTGGCGGTTCCTAAGCGGATGCCCGCGTCCAGCCGTTTTACATTGGTGACAAAAAGGTCGTCTCCCACCAGCTGCAGTTTATCTCCCAGCCTCTGCGTCAGCAGCTTGAATCCGTCCCAGTCGTCCTCCGCCAGACCGTCTTCCACGGAAACCAGAGGATACCTGTCAAGCAGCCTTTCATAGTAGGCTATCATCTCCCCCGTATCCCGGACCACATCCTGCTTCTTTAAACTGCTCTCTCCCGGAAAATGGTACATGCCAGTCTTTTCGTTGTAGAGCTCGCTGGCGGCCACATCCAGGGCTATCCTGATGTCCCCGCCGGGCGCGTAGCCCGCCGCTTCCACGGCCTGCATGATCAGATCCAGCACCGCTTCCGCGTCCGGCAGATCCGGTGCGAAACCGCCCTCGTCACCCACGCCGGTAGAATACCCCTTATCCTCCAGGATCTTCTTCAGATTGTGATAGACCTCCGCGCAGACGCGCAGCGCCTCCCTGAAACTGCCGGCGTTCACAGGCATGATCATAAACTCCTGAAAATCCACGGTATTGGCCGCGTGTCTGCCGCCGTTTAATATATTCATCATAGGGATGGGCATCTGCCTGGTGTGGATACCGCCCAGATAGCGGTACAGAGGCAGATTCAGGGCTTTAGCCGCTGCCCTGGCGCAGGCCAGGGAAACGCCCAGGGCGGCGTTTGCTCCCAGATTGCCCTTGTTGTCCGTACCGTCCGTCTCCACTAAGAGATTGTCGATCATCACCTGTTCCAGCGCGTTTTTTTCCAGCAGGACGGGCTTGATCTTCGTTTCGATATTCTCCACCGCATGGCGTACCCCCAGTCCGAAATAACGGGGCTCACCGTCCCGCAGCTCCACTGCCTCAAACCGTCCCGTACTGGCGCCGGAGGGCACTGCTGCCCGTCCCGTAAACACGCTGTAACTTCCCGTCTGTACGGTCACTTCCGCTTCTATGGTAGGATTCCCCCTGGAATCCAGAATTTCTCTTCCATGTACGTCAATAATCTTCAAATAAGCACTCATGGCATACCTCCTTTAGGGATAAGTATGCCACGATACGCTTAAAATATAAGTTTTCTGATGGAATTATTTCCTGACTAAAAGTGACTTGCCCGTCATTTCCACAGGCTGCTTCTTCCCCATGATCTCGATCAGGGTAGGCACAATGTCCGCCAGACAGCCGCCGTCCCGCAGAGTATAGGCAGAGTCGTAATTTACCAGGATGAAAGGCACCTGGTTGGTGGTATGGGCGGTAAAGGGCGCGCCGGTCTCATAGTCGATCAGCTGCTCCGCGTTGCCGTGGTCAGCGCAGATAAAAAGTACGCTCCCCGTTTCTTTTACCGCTTCCACTGCTTTGCCCACGCATTCGTCCACAGCCTCCACCGCTTTGATGGCAGCCGCCTCCACGCCGGTATGTCCTACCATGTCGGGATTGGCGAAATTGATGATGATGACATCATATTTGCCGCTGCGGATAGCGTCCGTCAGTTTATCGCAGACCTCATAGGCGCTCATTTCCGGCTTCAGGTCATAGGTAGCTACCTTGGGGGAGTTGACTAAAATCCTGTCCTCTCCCGGATTGGGCTCCTCCACGCCCCCATTGAAAAAGAAAGTCACATGGGCGTATTTTTCCGTTTCCGCGATACGGGCCTGCGTCATGTTGTTGGCTGCCAGCCATTCTCCAAAGGTATTAGTGACCGCGATCTTATGGAAAGCCACTTCCTTGTTGGGAATCGTCGGATCGTAATCGGAGAAGCAGACATAAACAATATTTTTCCGGCTGCCCCTTTCAAAACGGGTAAACTCGTCTTCGCAGAAAGCCCTGCTGATCTCCCTTGCCCTGTCGGGGCGGAAGTTAAAGAATACAACGGAGTCTCCGTCCTGCACAGTGGCGATCGGCTTTCCGTCCTCCACTACCACGGTGGGACGCACGAACTCGTCCGTCACTTCCTTGTCATAGGAAGCCTGGATACCGCAGACGCCGCAGGCAGCGGTCTCTCCCTCTCCCTTTGTCATGGCGTTGTAGGCCAGCTCCACTCTGTCGTAATTGTTGTCCCTGTCCATGGCGTAATACCGGCCCATGACGGTGGCGATCCGGCCTACGCCGATCTTCTTCATCTCTTCCGTCAGCGCCTGGGCAAAGCCCTTGCCGCTCTCGGGAGGCGTGTCTCTGCCGTCCAAAAAGCAGTGCACAAATACCTTTTCCAGGCCGTTTCTTTTGGCCATTTCCAAAAGCCCGTACAAATGGGTGATATGGCTGTGCACGCCGCCGTCGGATAACAGTCCCATGCAGTGCAGGGCGCTGTTGTTCTTCTTACAGTTTTCCATGGCCTTTAAAAGCGCGGGATTTTCAAAAAAGGTACCATCCTGGATCTCCTTGGTGATCCTGGTAAGCTCCTGATACACAATACGTCCGGCTCCCATATTCAGATGTCCTACTTCCGAGTTTCCCATCTGTCCGTCAGGCAGTCCCACCGCCATGCCGCTGGCATTTCCCCTGACAAAGGGATACTCTGCCATCAGGCTGTCCATAACGGGCGTCTTAGCCTGGGCCACCGCGTTTCCTTTTACCTGCTCGTTGAGGCCGTAGCCATCCAGTATCATCAGTACCGTTGTCTTTTTACTCATGTCGTTCTCCTTCTTTACTCATACATATCCGGTATGTTATTTTTCTCTTCTGCATGAGATTATACCCGTTATTTCTCCGACATGCAATACATTATCTGCTTTCATTGATGTAGACCTGGGCTCTGCTCTGGATAATCTCCGCTACTTCTTTGGCGGATTTCTGTCCGGCAAAGAAGCCCGCAGCCTCTTCCGTAATGATCTTCTCCAGGTTATCATCATAGTAGCTGGGCTGGTTGACACTGCAGATATACTCGTACAGCGCCTCCCCCTCTTCGTCGCTCATAGGTACAAAGTTAAAGCTTTCGTCGCCTATACTAAAGGAATCGTCGTAATAGTTGGGATTCCCGTTTTCATCTATCCAGTAAGGACGCTCCTTGGACCGTTCTATTTTGTCTAACAGAGCTTCCCTTAAAACGGGCAGCGCGTAAAAGCTGTCCCCTGTCTGGTACTCTTCGGTCAGATAGTACCGCAAAAATTCCCACGCCCCTTCCTTTACCTGGGAGCGGGCGGAAATGGCATACTCCATATAAGCCCTGACTACGGCACCGTTGCCCTCGTCCGTAGGGAATCCGATCATGGTAATGGGCTCTCCGAACTGTACCTGTCTCGCGTAGGTATAGCCGTCCCAGTTATCGAAAGAACTGAAGTAAACGGAAGCCAAAAGCGTATTGTTGTTGCGGTACTGCAGCTGATACTGCGTATAATCGTTCATCATGTCGTCGTTTTCATAATCGTATTCTTCCGGGAACTGCTTGACAAATTCCAGCATGTCGATAAATTCCTCGCTGTCAAAATGGCATTTTCCCGTATCGTTTTCCACGTATTTGGAGCCGGAAAACATCAGAACCTGTGAAAGAATGGTATCCCTCGTATAGCTGGATTCAAAGACATTGGCATCGGGATATTTCTCCATCAAAGCTTTCAGATCATCCATGGTCCAGCCCGGCGTATCTCCCACCAGCGCGGTCTTCGCCGCCAAGGTCTGTACACTGAAAGCAGGGATAATGGAATAGAGCTTACCGTCCACGGAATAAGCATCAAAGACATTTTCCATGTAGTCCTCCCTGTTCAGTTCCTCATCTTCATCTATCATTTTGCCTATATCCGCCAGCAGTCCCTTGGCAATATAGGAATCCACGGGCATACTGTATCTGTCCAATACGATGATATCGGGAATCTGGCCCGTCAGGATGTCGTTGTTCATGCGGGTATAGCCCGCGGAATAATCATCCATGGTGTTGTAGCTGCTGTAGTCCTTTACCACAATGCGGTATTGATCGCTGTTGCGGTTAAACTCCACCAGCTTCTGGCGCAGATCCCAGTTCATATCAAAACATGCTAAGGAGATCACTTCCTTATCGGGAATGGTCGCCGGATCCACATAAGTCAAAAGCGCGAAGTGGACACTCCAGTCCTCCTCATTATAATAGATACAGCACAGATGCTCTTCGTCCACTTCATAGACATCATTGATGGAATTGTAGTCCAGATCGGAATTGAGATAACTTAAAACCTGTGTTACCTCCTCATCTCCCACATTGTATCCGTAAACGCCTAAGGAGTCCCGCAAAAAGAAGTCGTAACCCTTACCGGCCGAAATATTGTAGTTGGTAATGGTGGGCAGCAGGTCGCCCGCGTCTTCGGAAGCGCCCGTCTGCATGTTGTAGCGGTACAGGCTTACTTTCTCATAATTGTTGTCATAGGCCAGAATATTCAGTCTGCCTTCTTTATCCGCAAAGGCGCGCGTCACATAGCCTATCTGCTGGGAAGCCAGGTCCACATTGCCCACAGGGGCGCCCTTGGCGTCAAAGAATAAAATGGCACCACTTTCCCCGTCCGTCACTATCGCCGTATTTCCCTGCGCGTCCACCGCCATACTGGACACATACATATATTCCTCCGCATTGTCATTCAGCGTCGTGCGATAGAGCTCATTGCCGGCCAGATCATAAGCTCTCATCTCCAGCTGATACTCTCCCGGAACATAATTGCCGTCCGCGTCGTAGGCATAGGTACTTCTCTCCGTCACCATATAGCACCCCTTTTCGTTAAGGGCATAGGTGTTCAGATTCACGTCCTCCATCCAGTTCAGATCTTCCGTCCGGGGTTCGACGTCCGTGTCGGTATCCTCATTCTCGTCCCCGTCTGTATCCTCGTCCGTTATCTCCTCCGTCTCTGGAACGGCTATGCCCGGCGCGCTCAAAGGCATGATGGCATCCTCGCCGCCCTCCATACCGTCTTCGTCTCCCGCGCCTTCTTCATCCCCTACACCTTCTTCATCTCCCGCGTCGGGCTGGACATAGTCCGGATTGGGTTTTAAGGTATTGAAGAGCTCCGTTTCCTTCAGGTCGCTGCCGTCCATATTGAAAGAATACAGGCTGAATACCGATCCCGTCATTTCTTCATAGTAATAGTTGGTGGAGAGAGCGTACACCCGGCCGTCCACCACACAGGCTGCCCTGATGCTGGCATCTCCCAGATCCACATTCATCTCCTCCATTTTATAGACGTATTTTTTGGCGTCTTCATTGGTTAAAAGGTTTTTGCCGCCGCTTCCCCCTCCACAGGCCGCCAGACCTGCCGTCATACTGGCTGCCAGCAAAAGCGCCAGCGCCTTCTTAGTCAGCTTTTTCATTTTTTTCCTCCTCATTTCCCTCTTTTTGCTTTATTTCTATCCTTTCGGATACCGCTTCCTTTTTCCTGTTTTTCTTCTCTTCCCTGGCTGCCTTTCGTCTTTTCTGCAGCGCCCAGACCTTCTCCCTCTGCCGCTCCAGCTTATCCTTGACCACATGCCACACTCCCGCTGCCGTCCAGGTTTTCCGCTTAAAGGCGCGGATGAGCAGCACCGTAAAGAGCACCGCCGCATACAGTAAGAAGAGAAGCGTCAATACCAAAAGCAGCGCCAGAATGTCCTCGTAGCCTCTGGCTATATTTTCCCAATAGGGATAGATAATGGCCTTGCTGTTCATGGAGCGGGTACCGAAGCGGGCCAGCAGCTTAAAACGGGCCAAAAGCCCGTAGCGCGTGGTGTTCTCCACCACTTCCACTTCATTTTCCGAAGCGCCTATATGCTCCATGACATAGGTTTTCGCATAGCCGGACACGGGATTGGGCATGACCAGCTCATAGGTATTCACGCCATAGCTGGTGCCCAGCTCTTCCAAAGTGGAACAGGACACATAGGCCACGGAAGTATTCAGTCCGGCCTCCTTTGCCATTCTGCTGTCCTCCCGCCGGATAACCCCGGAAATGATATGGGGCACGCCGCCTATGGTGACGATCTGCCCGTCCACATCATTGGAGCCGAAAAGCTGCCAGGCCACATCCTCATCCACCACAATATGATCCTGCATCAGGTCGCTGCCTGAAAAATAGGAGCCTGACAAAAGCTCCAGGGGATGAAAGAGAAAGAAATCCCCGCCCACGCCTATGGCCGATACCTCTACCGTAGCCCGCTCACTGCTGATGGACACCCTGCCGGGGGCGCTGTAAGCGTCCGCCCACAGACGGGCCTGCTCATTTTCGGAGTCATTTACAATAGAAGCCTCCACCAGGGCCGAGTCCAGCCCATGCTCAAAGCTTATGAAATTATCTTCCGTCATGGCGGCTTCTCTGGAAAAGAAACAGCTTATCTGGGACACGTCCCCGTCCTCAGACCACCTTTCGGCCATTTTCTGGTCTTCCAGCCGGCCGGCCATATGTCCGCCTATACCATGGATCGTCAGCCCGATTATGCAGGAAAGTACGCCGGTACCGATCAAAACCGCCTGTTTCCTGTTGAGCTTCCGTAGGATCTTTTTCATATATCAGCCTCCCAGCCTCTTTCCGGCGGCGCTCCCCGCAGCCTGTTTAGTCGGGCAGTCTTACCATCTGCCCCGCTTCCACGGGCTTGGTCGCCGTGGTGATCACAAATTCATAGCCGTATAAAGCCCCGCTGACAGCGGACTGGGTATCGTCGGAAGCCAATACCTCCACATCGTATCTGGTGGCGTAATAGCGGTTACCCAGGGGACTGCTCTTGGTTTCCACCACCAGGATAAATTTGCCGTTATTGTCTTCCCGTATCGCGCTGTTGGGCACGATATTGTCATAGTTTGCGCTCTTCTGTCCCACCTGCAGGCTCAAGGTCTGGCCCGCCGTCAGATTACCGGTCAGATTAAAGGTCACCAGCTTCTGGGTATTGGGACTGGAAGGATCCGGTTTGATAGAGGCCACCGTCGCGGTCACATCGTTGTACCACCAGGAATTTACCAGCTCTCCCGGATCGCCTACGCTGATCTTCTGGGCCTGCTGGTTGGTAACGGAAAAACTCAGGGTAAATCCCTTGCCTTCCGGCTGGATGACCGCCACGGGGTTATCCGGCGAAGTGCTCTCCCCTGCCACCACATTGATGGCGGTAATGGTACCGGCCACATCCGCGGTAATGGTACCGCCCGCAGCCTTGCTCTCCAGATCCGCTATGAGCTGGTTCTGCTCCGCCACGGCTTCCCTGGCCTTGGCAATGCCATCATACAAACTGTGCAGGTTGAAAATGGCACCGATACTGGTCCGCAGCAGTTCCAGTGTCTCCTGCTTCTGCGCAAGCAGCGCTTCCGCGTCGGCCAGATTGGCATTCAGGGTATTGAGCTGGTTCACGATATTATTGACATTCTGCAGGGTAATCTGCGCATTTTCCAAATCTTTCTTTTTGTTGGAGAGCGCCGCGTTTCCATCGCTTACAGACCAGTCTGCCACTGCCTCACTCAAGCTGTTCACATTGGCCGCTGCCGCTGCCTGGACCGCCTGCCATTCGGCAGCGGAGGCATCGCTGGTCAGACCTATTTTTTTCTTCAGTTCATTCATCTGGAGGGTGATGCTGTCCACCACACTCTGCTGGGCGTTCACTTCCGCCTGGGCTCCAGTGAGCTGATCCTTATACGCGGATATGGGCAGATTGGTTCCGGCGTTCTGGATCACATCAGGATGATAGTCTCCGGTGAGCAGCGCCAGATTGTACGCGTCCACCGCCGCTTCATAGGCATCCTGCAGCTCATCTAATGTTTTCTTTGCCTCCTGCAGCTCGGTGCTCTCTCCTTCGGCCAGATAACAGATTACGTCTCCTGCCGCCACAATATCCCCCTGACGGACCTCTACGCTCAGCACTTTCCTGCTTTCCGTCACTTTGACATTATACAGAGAGCCGCTCTCCACGACGCCCGTTCCCCTGACCTTGGAGGTAATGGTGCCCGACGTAATATTCTGGCCTGCCACCTCCGGCAGGGAATAATTCATAATTGTGTTGGAAAAGAAGGTCAGTACCAGCATGACCGATAAAAATACGATCGCCGCCGTTTTTACCCATTCTCTCCGTCTGCCTTTTTTCTCGTTCATCTGCCCTCTGTCCTTTCGATTTGATCCGTTTTATCTTATTATCCTGTTATCCTTTTATACCGCCCTGGTAGGTAATGCCGTCTACCAGATATTCCTCGCCATACAAGAATATCAGCAGGCTGGGCACCATGTATACGGTGGCTACCGCGAAGGCCAGCCCGATCTCTCCCGCGTTGATCTTGCTCAAAAATACGGAAAGGGGATGCGTCTCTTCGTCCGCCAGCAAAATCAGCGGCTGCTCCACCATGTTCCAGTAGTCGATGAAGACCAGGATCGCCGCGGAACATATGGCCCCCTTACACAGGGGCATGCACACCCGCTTAAATATCTGCCACTCTCCCGCGCCGTCTATCTGGGCCGCCTCTATCACTGAAGTGGGGATCCTCCTCATATACTTCGTCAGCAGAAATACGGCAAAAGGTGAAAAAATACCCGGCAGCCATATGGCCCAGTAAGTATTGATGGTCTTTAACCAGCCCGCTACCAGGTAGTTGGGTACCAGCGTAACCTGATAGGGCATCAGCATCAAAATGATATACGAAAAGAAAATGATCTCCCGCAGCCGTCCCCGGTATCTGGTAAAGCCGTAGGAAGCCAGGGCCGCCACAAAGAGCTGAAATACCACAATGGGCACCACCAGCACTACGGAATTCCAGAATTTCAGCAGATATTCGGGGCTTTTAAACAGCACCGTGATATACTGGCTGAAAGACACGATGTCGGGAATGAATTTCAGTGTCACCCGCTCCGATATATAGACCTTGCCCCCGTTGTCGTTTACCGCAAACACCGTACCGTAATTGGAGGATATTTCCGAGGCCGACATAAAGGAATTGGTGATCGTCAGGATAATGGGGAGCAGGAACAGTATGGCAAAGCCCGCCGCTACCAAAGTGGCGAGAGCGATCTTGAACCCATGGATCCGTTTTCTTCTTTTTGCCGCATTCCGCGCCCGTTTTCCGGAAACCGCGCCGCTCATCCCTCCACATCCTTTCCGAAATGATTCTCCACTAAAAACAGGGTGCCTATGATAACTATCATCACTAAGGACATGAGGATCGCCGCAGCCGAAAGCCTCTGGTAATCCAGCGAAGCAAAGGCGTTGTTCATAAAATGCTGCAGCATATAGATCGCGTCATAGGGGTGGTCCCCGGTCAGGAGGTATATCTCCCTGAACACCTTAAAGGAGCTGATCAATGACATGATCGTCACAAACAAGATCGTGGAGGAAAGATACCTCATTTTAATGTAAAAGAAAGTCTGGAGAGGCGTGGCGCTTTCCAGCCTTGCCACTTCCAAAATATCCTTCGGAATGCTGGAGAGGGCCGCCATGAACAGGATCATGTTGTAGCCCAGATTCTTCCAGAGGAACAGCACCACCACCACGATCTGGGAGTACTGGGATTTCATCCAGTCTATCTTGCTGCCGCCCAGGGCAAGCATCACTTCGTTAATGGCACCGTTATAGTGAAAAAGCACCTGCCAGATCAGCACGATGGAAGCCACCGGCACCATCATGGGACTTAAAAAGAAAGTCCGAAACTGGCTCCGGAAAGGCAGCCTGGTATCCAGCACCATGGCCAGTATCAGGGAGAGCACCACCGCTAAGGGCACCGCTATCGCCGAAAACATGGCCGTATTCTTTACCGCGGTCTTAAACGCGGCATTCTGGAGCACTTTCGCGTAGTTTTCCAGGAGCACGAAATTTTTACTGATAGGATTGTCCACCAAAGAATAAAATATTACTACCAAAAAAGGCAGGATAAAAAACAAAAGCACGCCCAAAAGACTCGGCGCTAAGAACAGCCCCGAACAGAACTTCTGCTTGCGCAGACGTCTGGTGGTCCTGGTTTTTGGTTTTTTCATCCGTTTTTCTTTCTGTATGGCTTTCATAAACGCTCCTGCCCTTACCTGCAACACATGATATTGTGTCCTGATTCCACACCTACTCTATTATAGACCATATATGTGGTATTGTCACCTTAATATTTTATGAAGCTTACGAAATATATTGGAAAAAAGAGGATGTTTTTTGTAACATCCTCTTAAAAACTCCGTTTTACGGTCTACATATTTTCACTTACATAGGTTTTCACCCTGCTCTGGATAATATCCGCCACCTCGTCCACATTCTTCTGTCCCGCGAAGTAGGCGCCGGTTTCTTCTTCCACGATAGTCATAATATTCTCGTCGTAAACGCTCCTGCCGTCGATCCTTTCGATCAGATCCATCACTTCGTCAGCTTCCTCCTGGGTAACGGCGTAGAGATCGAAAGTGATGTCTTCCCAGCCGTAGGAGGACGTAGAGATTTCTATCGGTTCTCCGTTTTCATCCAGCACCTGATCCCCGTTCTCATCTGTCTCATAATCGGGCGTCATATCCTCCTGCAGCTGCTCCTCATAAACGTCCTTTCGGATAGGCAGTCCCCAGGAGTATCTGTCCCCAAAGGAATCCTTTGTCAGAAGGCTCTCTATAAAGGCCCAGCAGGCATCCTTGTTCTCCGAGGTCGAACTGATGCAGATCCCGTTGTCGCCCTGGGCTACTACGCCCGTCCCGTTTGCCGAGGGGAAACCAATGGGATTGATGGGCTCCCCGAAGATCAGGCGGGCCAGCTGCCACTCCTCGGTGCGCTGCAGGTTCAGCTGGTAGAGCAGCGCCTGGTGGCTGCCCACCAGCGTCGGCTCCGAAACATCATATTCCACATCCTGCGGATATTTGGCCGCCAGCTCCAGCACCCGTTTGAAATTGTCCGTATCAAAGAAGCATTCGCCGGTTTCCCAGTTGACATAGGAGTCAAAATCAAACACCAGACAGAACTGGAGTATGCTGCGGTTCGTAGCGTAGGCAAAGAGCTGCGCGTCCGGATACTCTTCGGCGTAGGCAGCCATTTCCTCCACAGTCCAGCCCGCGTCGCTGCCCAGTTCAGAAGCTCTGCCCACATAGGTGGAGATGCTGAAGTTCCTTGGAATCGTGCAGAGGATACCGTTTTCCGAGTAGGCATCCAGTACGGTCTCAAACAGATCATCCCTGCTCACCACGCTGCTCGCGTCCAGATAGGGATTCAGGTCCTCGATCAGGCCCTTTGCCGCAAACAGGCTGATATTCACGCTGCTTTCCAGGAACATATCCGGCGCGTTGCCCGTTATGATATCGCTGTTCATTCTGGTCTGCGCATCTGCATAGGACTCGCCGGAGCCATCCTGGGACCAGTTCACGTCCGCGGAATAATCACATATTTCCACCCTGTAAGTATCGTTCTGCCTGTTGAACTTCACTACAGCGCTCTGGATGGCCTGGGGTATCCCCATACAGCCTAAGGTGATCGTCTGCTTCTGTACCGTCTGGGACACCGGTGTCTTCGTCAGAGTCACCAGAAATTTTTCTTCGGTGTCATCCCAGTCCCGGTAATAGGCCAAAACCGTATTTTCGTCAAGCATGGTGACGTAGTCTATATAATCCGGGTTTACGTCACTGTCCAGCCATCTCAGCAATTCCCCGTAAGTCTGAGTCTCCATATCGTACAGATAGAGAATGCCCTCGCCCTCTAAGAGCAGGCTGTTTTCCCCCGCCGCGGACAGGCCGCTGTTATAGATATTGGGAGGCAGATTTTGCAGAGGTTCTCCAAACGCTTTCTTCTCCTCATCATAAACGCAGACCTGGGTGTCGCCCTGGGCACCGTTTCCTATGATCGCCAGACTGCCGTCCGCAGTAAAGCCCATGCCTTGTATCCAGCCTCCGAAATCCGTCAGGGAAATGTCGGCCACATGGGTGCCGTCCCCATCAAAAACCCAGATATAGCTCCTGCCGTTGGAAACAAATATCTGTCCCTCCTTGTTGACTAACAGGGTGGATATATAGGAATTTTCCGCATCCATTCTCAGATATTCGGTAATATCCGTTTCAAAGACATCCGTGCCGTCCGCCGCGACCTTATAGAGATAATAGGCCCTCTGGCTTTGCTGTCTTTCCCATGCGGCAGGATCGTCCGTATCCTCCACCACGGGATATGTGAGCTTTATCATCACGACGCCGCCATCCGGCGCGGGAGTCAGCCTGTCCACGTCAGTCAGCTTACCCTCCTCCAAAGATGCTTCAGAGAAAGAATAGAGCGTCGTCGGTTCCGATGACTCGTCCGTCAGGTCCAGGCAGCGCAGTTCATTTTTTCTGACTTCCCCGTAGGAGCTGACATAAAAATAGCATTTCCCATCCATCAGCTGGACATTTCCGATATATTCTCCGGATTCTTCGCCGTTTCCCTGCCCGCTTTCCGGGAAATCCCTGAAAGAAGCCACCCAGACATAGTCCTCTTCCCCGCTTTCAGGCGCCTGCGTCTCTCCTCCGCCCCCCTGGGTGGTGGTATTTCCGCAGCCTGCAAGCCCTGCCGACAGCAGTACTGCCATTCCTGCCGACAGTAGTTTTTTGAATTTTATATGCATGGTATCCCTTTCCTTTCTTTTCGCGTACTTTTCACTATATTATGCATTATAGACCGCTGAAGAAGCCCTGTCATCTTAATTATTTCTGAAGATTTTTTTAATTTATGACGCGGCCGCGCCCTTATCCAGCCGCTTTCCCCATATAACCAGCAGGATCGTGATACCGGCCGTTACCGCTCCTAAGAGCAGGTAGGCGGGCAGTGTATCCGGGAATCCGGAAAAGACCTTGTCCACCCAGAACAGGGAGGAAAAATTCACCGTAAAATGCAGCAGCATACCCGGAAGCAGGGAATGATACCGCCACACCAGCCAGCCCAACATCAGCCCTATGGCAAAAGCATAGGTTCCCTGTATCAGATTGCCGTGGATCACGGCAAACAAAAGGGCCTGGAGAATATTCGCCGCCCAGAAGCGCCCAAAAGCCTTCTCCGCATAGTACAGCGCCAGTCCTCTGCAGAGGATCTCTTCCCCTATGGGAGCCAATACCACCGCGGCAAAGGTAACTAAAAAGCCCTCTCCAATATTCGCCGTCTCCATCAACTCCATATAGGATTCCATGGCTTTCGGCAGCAGATACTGCTCAATCCCCACGACAGCGTTGGAAAGCAGGCACAGGCTCACGCCTCCTAAGATGGCAATGGCAAAAGCCTTTCCATTCAGGCCGCGGACTGTATTTTTCAGCTTGGGCCTGCCGCATCCAAAATAGTACCAAAGCCCGAATATGGGCAGCGCCACCACATGGTAGGCAAACACGCCGGGCCCCGCGAACTCATAGACCGCCTCCATATATATCTGCATAATCTCCGCCTGGGACACCCCCGGATGCAGAAGGGTATACTGTACCATCCGCACCACGGCGCCGCCAATCATCACGACCATTCCCGCTAAAAGCTGCAGCAGCAGACTGGACGCTGCCGGCGTAAGCGCCAGGAAAAAATATCCGATACGCTTTCCTGTACTTATCTTCTGTTTTTCTTCCATATTTTCCTCCCTTTACCGTAAAATCCTTTCCCTTTTGTTCTATTATAACCCTTTTGGGAGTCTAGTCAACAGGCGCCTGTTCTTTTCCCGAAAGCACCATATCCAAGAGGTGGGCCAGCGGATAGCAGGCGTTCATTGCCTCCTCCAAGGTGTTGTTTTCGTCCCCCAGTTCTATGAGCAGGGAGCGCTCCCTAAGGTGCATATTGTAGCGGTACTCCCGGATATAGATCTTCCTAGTCAGCCCCGGATAGTACTCTCCGGCTTTCTCCTGCAGCTGAAAGGACAGCGCCAGATTGCCGGCCAGGTTGGGATTTTCCAGATAGGAGATCTCTCCTGTTTTTTTGCTTCTGGAAATGCCGTTAAAGAACATAAAGCGGGCCGTGGGCTTTCCGTCGATCTCCGTCACCATGTCCCTGGAGGGGCTGCCCGCGTCCCTGTGCAGGTCAATGATAACCTGTATGGACGGATTTTCCTCCAGTATCTTCTCTAACGCCGGCAGGGAAACCGCGTAGGCGTCGTCCCGCACCGTATCGTACTCCTCTGTTACATGCAGCACCTCATAGCCGTACTGCTCCGTTAAGATCCACGCCAGGAAATCTCCCACGCCCACAATGCTCTGGGCGGGATTTCCCGCTTCGGAGTCCGCGAAAGCCTCTCTGGAATGGGTATGGTAGAGCAGGATCTGCGGCCCGGGAGCCGTCCTGTCAATGCGCATATCCCGATCCCGCAGAGCCTCCAGATTGAAAAGGTCGCTGCCTGCTAAGGCATTGGCGTCCACCGCGTAAAAAGCTGACAGCAGTGTCTCATAGTCCTTCATCGCTTCCCAGTCATACTCATAGCTCTTCTCAGCCGGCGTAAAATCATACCGATAGCCCTGCGCGCTTTCTTCCTGGATACCGGTATTTTCTGTATTCAGGGCTGTATCCGCCCCGCCTGCTTCTTCGGACCTTTCTCCGCCATCTTCCCTCGGCGCGCCCTGTCCGTTTTCCTCATTTCCCGCAGTCTCTCCGGTATCCGCAAAAGGTTCTTCTCCGTCCCGGTCTTCCTTTTCCTGCGCGAAAAGCATCCCCAGCTCTCCTTGGCTTCCCGAAGCGCTTCCCAGCTCCCTGGTGTAGCCGCATATGGGAAGAAATCCCGTCACGCTCTCCCCCAAAAGCGCCCCGCCGTTATGATCTTCGTACAATATATATGTAAACAGCGGCAGATACAGTTTTTGGCCGCCCATGCCGCCCGAAACCAGCACCAGTACTGCAGCCAGCAGCACCGACGCGCCGAAGGTTCGCAGGCTTCTTTCATAGGTCCTTATATATTTCAAGCAGATCCCATCTTTCCAGCAGATTGGGGAGGCCAGCGCTTCCCCTTTTGCAGTATATGCCCTGCCTTTTGTCCCTATTCCAGTTCCAGAGCCATGTTGATCCCCTCGGACACGGTATAGCTTAAACGTTTGATGACCGCGTCAATATCCTTGCTGGCCACGTACATATTGTGCAGTTCCGGCAGAAGACTTCCCTCCGCGTCCAGCTGCCATTCCTTTTCCCCGTTTTTCATGGTTCTGCGCAGATTTTCCAACGCGTCCCCCACAATGGTGGCAGCGTCCACCACCGTGGGCACACCGATGGAGATCACCGGTATCCCCATGCTTTCCTCCGTCAGGGCATTGCGGTGATTTCCCACTCCGGAGCCGGGATGTATTCCCGTATTGGAGATCTGCACTGTGCGGTTCAACCGCCTGGTGCTCCTGGCCGCCAGCGCGTCAATGACTATCATCACGGACGGAGAAGTCTGTTCCACCACGCCCTTTATCATTTCCGCCGCCTCCATGCCTGTTCTGCCCGTCACGCCAGGCTCCATACAGCTGATGGTGTTCATCCGCTGCCTGTTATAGGCCGCTTTCCCAAATTCCCGCACCACATGCCGGTTGATAAAAAGGTTGTCCACCACATGGGGGCCCAGGGCGTCCGCCGTCACCTCCCGGTTGCCCAGCCCCACCACCAGAATGTCCTGCTCGTTTTCCGAATCAGGAATGATCTTTACCAGCTCGGTAGAAATGACCTGGGAGATCTCCCTGTGATAGCCCTCGTCCGGCTCCAGCATTCCCGGTGCCTCTATGGTGATATAGATACCCACGGGCTTTCCCAAGGCCTTTGCGGCGTTTTTTGTCGTAATCTCCACTCTGGTCACCCTGATGTCCTGTTCCTCGTCATAGGATTCCTCCGTAATGACTCCCCGCATGGCGGAATCCGCGTCGGAAACGCTCTCCCTGGCCTCCAGCGCCAAATCCGTTCTTACGTGAAAACTGCCCATATCCGTCCGTCGATCCTTTCCACTTCCGTTTTTGTTCTTTATTTTTTACAAAAATGCCGGAAATATGTATTGACATTATCCTGCCGCTCGGCTAAAATAATATGCGTATGTTTACATTGGTCGTCCGTGTCAGGCCTGAATGAAACATTTTCTTACAAAAAAGAGTTTCGGAACATGGGAGGTGTAGAGATTGGCTAACATCAAATCTGCAAAAAAGAGAATTTTAGTAGCGCAGACCAAGGCTGACAGAAATAAAGCTATCAGGTCCGGCGTTAAGACCGCGGTAAAGAAAGTGACCGCTGCCGTAGAAGCTGGCGATAAGGCCGCAGCATCCGCTGCTTTGCTGGCCGCAACCAGTAAGATTGATTCCGCGGCGTCCAAGGGCGTATACCACAAGAACAATGCTTCCAGAAAGGTATCCCGTCTGGCTGCCGCAGTCAATAAAATGGCTTAAATACCAAAAAGCACCCATACCGTCATGTGGGTGCTTTTTTAGTATCTGTTTTCAGCGTCTGTGGCCGCCGCCTCCGTGGCTGGCACCGCTGCTGCTGTGATGCCCTCCGCCGCCTCCACCGCTGTGGCCGGAGCCGGAACCGGAAGAAGAGGACTCGATCACTCTGCTGGTAACCACCTTGTTCACCAAGGTATCTTTCTTTACGTTGAAACGCACACTGCCGTTTTCCACATAGGTATTGGCGGAAGTGGTCTTCTCTCCCTCTTTATATTTCAAATGCGAAGCCACATAGATCAACGCTATAACAAGCGTGATGATAAAAAGCGCCAAGGGATTCATCATTCTGGCCAGCGAGTTCTCCCGCGCCATCTGGCGGTACACATCCTCTATGTATATCCGGTAAGCTTTGTAGGGAGAATCTTCCACTTCGTCCGACACATCATCCAGCAGATCATCGATCATGTAACTGGAAAACCGCTGATACACTCTGCCGCTGGTGGAAAGATAACTGCCTTTCTCTCCCTCGTACCAGTTGTCTAAAAGCAGTACTCCATCTCCCTCAAAATCCTTATTATAGCCGTACTGGTTTTCATCATAAAAATCGTCCGCATAATTTTGCATGCTGTACTCCCAGTTGGCATCCGTATCCTCCAGGCCGTACTCCGTAAGCAGGGAGCGGTCAATGGTCACTAATACAATATCGCAGCCGATCTGCTTTTCCCTCTTCGCGATCAGATCCCGCAGCTTCTCTTCTTCTTTGGCCGTCAGCACATCGGCCTCGTCATAGACTCTCTCCTCCGGAGCGGAATGATTGCTCCGTCCGGACATACTGATCTTAACTGCCTCTGCTAACACCGTCAGCAGGACCAGCACTCCGATCCCAATAAACAAATATTTAAAATAAGAAAAATATTGTTTCATCTCTCATCCTCACATTTTCTGCCGTTTACAGTAAAAACAGCAACTGTCTTACCAGCATCAGTATCGCAAACAGGGAAGCGAATACCGTGGCGCCGTAGCCCCATACCTTTCCCTGAGAAACAGGCACTTTGCCAATAATCTTACCCGTCTGCCCGTTAATATGGAAACAATAGTCTTCTTCTTTAAATTTATAATGATATACCCACACCGGAAGCAGGGCATAATTGGTATCCGTCCGGTCCAAAGTCACCTGATTGTTCAGGTTGCTGTGCAGCCCCACATATCCGCTCATGCTCTGGCGCAAAATGCTCTCCGCGTCGGTCTTGGCTTTTCCAACAGCTCTGCCCTCCGCGTCCACCGCAGGCATATTGTAGCGCTCTCCGTAGAAGCCGGACATATATTTTGCCTTGAACTCCTCCAAAGCCTTATAGTCGTAGGGCTCCATGAGATCCATGATATTGTCGGCCATTCTCAGGGAAGCGTCCACAGGCATTTTATCAAAATCCACCTCCATATCCCGCTCGATATGGAAAGTGCTGGTCTCGGTATATTCCCTGCTGCCGCTCACCCAGGTCCGTATCACATTTCCCTGCCCGTCATAGGAACCATGCACATGGTAATCATACAACCAAAAAGGCACATACATCCCCGTCATAGAATCCAGCTTCGCGTCACTTAAAAAGGACGAGGGCGCAAAAACGCATTTTTTGAATTTATCCCGCATCAGCAGCTTTACTTTTTCTTTGCTGAACACAAAGGGAATGATAAGGTGCGGCTGGTACTCTCCCGTCACCCTTTCATCAAATATGATATAATTATCACAGTAGGGGCAGCGGGCAGCGGATGTAAACTCATCCACCTGCAGCTCCCCTCCGCAGCTGATACAGTTGCTAAGCGACTGGCCCTCAGTGACCTGCTCCTCGCTGTCCTGGCTGTCACAGTAGGGACAGTACATTTTATGTAATTCAGGACTGTAAACCGTGTTGCCGCCGCAGTTCTTGCATTTAAAAATCATAGCGCCCTCTCCTTTACACAATCTGCGTATTTCATTATAACAAAAAACAACAGATTATGCAATGCGGCTTATTCGGCCGCAGGCAGAAATTTGTCCGGAAAAATCTTCCCCGCCTCATACCTTCCGGCAATATGAGTGCGGAAGTAGGCCGCCGGCTCACCGGTTTTCCTCCACTCGTACCAAATTTGTTCCGGCACATCGTAAAACCGCCATATTTCACCGCTTTGGATAAATTCCAATTCCAAAACGGCGCATAGAGCGTCATAACCCGCGCTGGAAATTTCCGGTATCAGCATTTTTGTTCTTACCATTTGAAACCTCCGTTTTGTTATTTATAGGGCGCGGTATTTCCTTTCTTTTTTGTCCCCTATACTTTATTATGTTACAGCAACGGGAAAATGTTACAAATTTTTTTATTTTTTGACAGCATACGACACTATCCGATCTCCCGCAGATCCCTTACGCGCCTGCGGATGCGCAGCAGCCGCACCCGGATGTTTCCTTCCGTCGCATGGAGTGTCCCGGCTATCTCCCGGATCGAGTACCCATCCAGATAATACAGCCTGAGCAGCCTCCTGTCCCTCTCCGGCAGAAGCCCCTCCGCCGCCAGACGCCACTCCGCGGAGCCATAACGGGGCTCCTCGGTCAAAAAAACGCTCTGGGACACTGTTTCCAGGGAAAAGTTGTGGTTTTCCTTTTTCCGGACCATATTCCGGTAAAGGTTCAATGCCGTCCTGTACAGCCAGCCCGCAGGATTGGGATGTTCCATAAGCATATCCCGCCGCTTATAGGCTTCTAAATAGGTATCCTGCAAAATATCCTCCGCCCAGCTTTCCGCTCCTTTCAGTTTTTTCAGGTACTCTAAAAGCGCTGTTTGGGTATTTCGGTACAACTCCTCAAAAAACTCTTCTTCCTCCATTTTCATATACCCTGCTTTAATAAATACCGCCCCAGCGCATAAGCGCGGAGGCGGTGTCCTCACTGTCCCTCTTCTGTTTTCCGTTCCTGCACCATGTTCCAGAAGTATTGCAGGCTCCTGGCAAACAGCGCGTTGCTCTGCTGGGCGGTACAGTTTGCCAGATATTTATCCAGATCCATTTCCTCTGACTGTTTTCCCGTCAGCAGGTATGTGGGTTCTATTTGCAGCTTTTCAAACAATATGCGGATCTTTCCGATGGTCAGTCCGGTATTGCCGCTCTCTAACTTGCGGTAATGGTCGTCTGTCACATCCAGTATTTCAGCCATCCTGGCTTGGGAAAGTCCCAGATTGATCCTGCATTCCCGCAGCCTTCTTCCAATTTCTACATTCTCGAATTTTTTGCTTCTGCTCATATCGATCTTAACCTCTCCTGATATTTTTCATCATATCAATACCAGAAAAAGCGCAACAGTGCACCAAGTAACCGATTTTTGTACACGTTGTGCCCTATCAATATGCGCAGAAACTCCGCAAAATATAATTGTATTTCAGTAAAAAATATGGTACTATAGCTCTAGTGGAATTTAGGTTCCTATTACATAACTGAAAGGAGTCTTATCTATGCAAAAGTATTTCTGTAATCCCTGCGGCTACACATACGATCCTGAAAAAGGAGATCCGGAACATGGCATCGCGCCCGGAACCGCCTTTGAAGACCTTCCCGACGACTGGGTATGCCCCGTCTGCGGTATCGACAAGAGTATGTTCCAGCCCTGCATCAATAATTACAACTAGGTACCAGGCCAAAGGACCGGCAGCGGGCTGCTGCCGGTCCTTTTTACGCGTTCTGATCCTGCCTCTTTGCGTCCGCCATATCCATGTCCGCCACATCATAGGTCACTTTGATCTTCTTTCCGTGATAGATCTTTAAATAATTCTCCAAAATGCGGTTCATGACATATTTGATATTCTCATCCCCCACATAGGCGAAGATGATCAAGAACTGTACCCCGCTGTAGCGGGAGCAGATATCCGTGTTCCGGATCGTCGTGCGGATGGCCTGCTCCATGCAGTTCATGGCCTGCTCCTGTTCATCCACCGTGATCTCCGCCTGGGTATCCAAGGTGATCAGCGCTAAGTTAAATTTGTACTCATAGCGTTTTTCCAGGTTCTTTACGTATTCGTAAAGCTTGGTAAACACCCGGTATTCCACATCCAGCGCCCCCTGATAGTTGCCGCTGCTCTGCAGGCTCTTTATCAGACGGGACATATCCACATTGGAATCCTGCTTAAGCTGTCCCTTATCCTCGCGATAGATAGAATACCCTGCCTTTCCGTTCTGCTTGATATAATAGAGAGCCTTGTCCGCATTAGTCATTGCCTGGCTGTAATTATCGCCCCTGCGGCAGACGCAGATGCCCACGGAAAGGGAGGCGGCCTGTATGGAAGCGTCCTCTTTCTTCTTCTCCTCGAAATCCCGCACGACGCTTTCTATCACTTCCACCGCCTGTTCTTTCCCGGCTCCGGGGATAAACATGAGAAATTCATCCCCGCCCAGACGGCAGATGATATTCTTCTCCTCGTACCGGCGCAGCACCTCTCCTACCTCCTGCAGCAGATGGTCCCCGGCCAGATGTCCCAGGGTGTCGTTGATCTTCTTTAAATTATCCACATCTATGAAGCAGAGGCTGCCGTTTTCCCGCTGAATGGCTTCGCTGATAGCGGGCTCCCCGTCATAGCGGAGCATCAGTCCGGTGAGGAGATCCTTTTCCGGCCCCTCCTTCTGCGTCATGGTTTCCACAAGCTTCTGCAGTACCAGGCCGGTGGCGTCCATTTCCTCCTGCGGCATTTCACTCTGCTCATCCACCAGCTTTCCTTCATCCAGAAGCCGCAGAAAAACATCCGTCATCTTAGGATCAAACTGGGTACCCCTTCCCTCTATCAGCTGCTCCCTAATCGCCTTCGGGGAAAGTCTGTCCCGATAGATCCGTTTGGAGCTCATGGCATCATAGGCGTCCGCCAGTCCCACGATCCTTGCCACTTCGGGGATTTCCTCCCCGGCAAGCCCATCGGGATAGCCCTTCCCGTCATACCGCTCGTGGTGATACTTTGCGCCGTCCTGTACTCCCGGCAGCATGGCCACGTGGTTCAAGATCTCGCCGCCCACGGTAGTGTGTGTCTTGACGATCTCATATTCCATATCCGTCAGTTTATCCGGCTTATTCAATACGGAATCGGGCACGCTGATCTTGCCGATGTCATGCAGAAGCGCCACATGGCGCAGGTTGTTCAGCTCTTCCTCGGAATATCCCAGCTCCCTGGCCAGGCAGACCGCGTAGCCCGCCACTCTGGCGGAATGCCCCTTGGTATACTTGTCCTTGGCGTCAATGGTGTCCGCTAAAGCGCGCACCGCCTGTAAGGACATCTGCTCGACCTTCTGCCGCCTCTCTTCCGCGTTCTTGGTCTGGATCGCTACTTCCCGCTCCAAATGCTCCTCATAATAGTAGCTGTCGGTTATATCCTTCAGCAGATATAGATAGATCTGCTTCCCCTCCTTGGGATGCATATCCTGTTTTTCAATCTGATAGACCTTGTCCTTAAAAAACAAACGCTCCTGATTTAAAACCTCATCTTCGATCGCCGGCAGCACCTGGACCGCCACCTGATTGCGGTATAAGACCTGATAATCCTCGTCCAAGATCACCAGCCCCTCCGCCAGACGGTTCATGGCGTATTCCTTGGCTTCCGTAACCGTGTCCAGGAAATCATACCGGCGGATTCCCAGCAAAAGAGTCATGGAACCGATAGCGTAAGCTATGGCCGTGGTGTCATAGCCGCCGGTACAGCCCGATACAACGAGCGCCAGTCCCGCCACGGATACCGCCAGCACCGCCAGGATCCCCACGATCTGCTTCTTCCGCGCATCGCTCGTCTCCTTCCGGTAGTGCGTGATCAGAACATAGGCGGATACGCAGAAATAAATGCCCGAAAACAGCATAAAAAGGTAATAAAAACTCCCGTGTCCGGACTCCAGATGCGGAAAAACCGCGTCGCTTATATATTCCGTCTCCGTATAAAAAAGCGTATGCTGGCCGCTGGTGAGCACCAATGCCCATATTCCCGTATGAAAAAAGGCCAGTACAGCCCACAATACCCCGGACACCTGTATGTTACAATAATTCAGAACAAAGATCAGGATCAGCAGGGGTATATAGGTCTTGCCCAGATAACTGATCTTGGTGCCAATCAGAGCAGCCTCCCTGTCTCCACTGGCAATTTCCAGAAAATATCCCGCGTTGTTGACACAGGCCGCCAGCGTCAGAAGCAACAGTATGGTATGATGACGCGACGTTCCGTGATGAAAAATGTACAGAAATTCGGCAAAAACAATAAGTGTTGTCAATCCCTGAAGTCCTAAAAGAAAATAATACATAAAGCCGCTTTCTCCTTAAACCGAAAATCCATATCCGAATAAGACGGTACGGCTGTTTCCGGCCATACCGTCTTTTTTCAAATTCTTTACTTTCTGTTGCCCTTCTTCAAAACCAGGTGCTGAGGAAGACCATTTACCATAAACGGAGGATAATCACCCTGAATCAAAGGTTTTACATAGTCGATAAAGTCCTCTGTCACGAAGTTGCCCTCTTTGTTCACCCACTCTCTGGGAACCAGCTTTTCGTTGTTGGCGATCCGATGCACATCATAAATACCTGCCGCGCTCATGTAAGGATCGTCGGATACTCTGTCGATGACTACCATCTTGCCGGTATCGCCCTCGTCAGCCGCCTTTACGGCCGCGCCGCCTACCATGAAAGCTTCGTTGATGTCGGTACGGGAAGCCATGTGGGAAGCGCTTCTCTGCAGCGTGGAAAACTCAATGCTCCTGGTCTTGCAGCCGATCTTGGCGCCCAAAAAGCCTGCCAGATACGCGGCAGTACCCTGCAGCTGCTTATGACCGAACGCGTCCACATATTCGGAACCGCCGGACAGCTCGCATACATAACGGCCGTCAGCCAGCTTGATACCTTCGGAAACCGCGATCACTACGTTCTTCTGCTTATGTACCAGCTCCTGTACTTTCTTTAAGAACTTATCCATATCAAAGGTGATCTCAGGCAGATAGATCAGGTCAGGGCCGCCGCACTCTTCGGTCTTAGCCAGAGCGGTAGCGCCGGTCAGCCAGCCCGCGTTACGTCCCATGATCTCCAAAATGGTGATGTTCTCCTTGTTGTAGCTTAAGCCCAGAGCGTCACGGATAACCTCTTTGGTGGAAGCCGCTATGTACTTAGCCGCGCTGCCGAAGCCAGGGGTATGGTCCGTAAGAGCCAGATCGTTGTCAATGGTCTTGGGAACACCCAAAAACTTCTGCTCATGGCCTTTGAGGATAGCGTAATCGGAAAGCTTCTTGATGGTATCCATGGAGTCGTTGCCGCCGATATAGATAAATACTTCAATATCCAGCTTGTTCAGGATCTTGAACAGCTTCTCATACAGATCCTCTGCCTCATGAATATCCGGCAGCTTATAGCGGCAGGAGCCCAGGAAAGCGGAGGGAGTTCTCTTTAAGAGCTCAATATCCATATCCGAATGAATCTGGGTGGACAGATCCACATACTGCTCGTCCAGCAGTCCCTGTACGCCGTGAAGCATACCGTATACCTTGTGGTAGCCGCGCTCCTTGGCGGTTTTGTAGACGCCCGCCAGACTGGAATTGATTACGGATGTAGGTCCGCCGGACTGTCCTACTATGATGTTGCGTTTTGTAGCCATTTCTATATTCCTCCTTCTTTATAATACAAAACATATCATCTTATTTTATCAGAGACCCTTTCAGAGTTCAATTAGAAATTTACAAAATTTCATAAGCATATCTAATTTTGTATCTTTCCGTTCAGCTGATACTGGATATGGGGACCATGCTGTCTGATAAACGCCGCGTATTCCCGGGCCTTACTTCCGCCGACCGGAAAATTCACCGCCCTGTCCGTCACATGCTTCTTAGACGGGCTTAAATATTCCCCGCAAAGCGCTTTCATATTGGCATCATACACGCCAAAGCTGTCCTTGTATACCGCTACACAGGCTATATCATTCAGATTCCACTTTTTATAGCCGGCTACGCTCCCTGTGGGCCAATAATACAACAACTCGCCTCCCGCCGTAACAAACATACTGTTGCAGAAATCCTGCGCCGGATATTTTTCGCTTATTTCTTTTTTAAATTTTTTGCCGGCCCTCCTGTCGATATAAAAGCACCCGACAAGGAATAAAACAAGTCCTGCTATAAGCAAAATTCCCGATAATGATATTTCTGGCATCTTAAATTCTCCTTTTGTATGTATCTTTTTTAGATTTTACTCGCTTTTCTTATATTACCCCCCGGAAGGGATGTCAAGAAAGATTTTTGTACAAGAAAATTCTTATCCCGCATCCGGTAATAAGAGAAAAGTCTTTTCACTCAGGATCACCTCCCGGAAGCCTTTTCAGGCTATCCATGCTGACTAACGATAAGGTTTCCATCTGCTTGACCGAAAGTTCTCTCAACAGTACCAAGCGCTCCGGCATCTTTTTACCCTGCCCGATCAACACCGCATTGTAGCTTTCCATATTCGCGAGTACCAGAAGATGGTTGAGATCCGCATCATCCCGGATATTGCCTTTTCTGCCCGGATTAGCATCCCGCCACTGTTTCGCCGTCCTGCCAAACAATGCGACATTTAAGAGGTCTGCTTCGTCAGCATATTTGCATGAAATCTGCTCCGGCGTAAGCTCCGGCGGTATCAGGTTATCTTTGATTGCGTCTGTATGGATGCGGTAATTCAGCTTGGCGATCTCGCGGTTGAGATTCCAGTTGAGAGAAAGGCGGCTGTTTTCATCTTTCTTAAGTCTCTGGTAATCTTTCATGATATAAAGCTTAAATTCCGCCGAAACCCATGAAGCAAATTCCAGTGCTATATCTGAATGAGCATATGTACCGCCATAACGTCCCGCTTTTGTGACAATACCAATAGCATTCATTTGCTGGATCCATTTAGTCGGAGTCATAATGAAGCGATTTAATCCGGCTTCATTTTTAACCGTGTCGAATTGCACACGGTTAAAATTTTGATTATGCAGTTCCTCCCATAATGCAAGAAATTCAATCGTATTCCGATTTCTCATCCAATTCTGGATAACAAACCGCGGATCATCATCATTGCGGTATTTTGCTATGTCAGTCAGGGAAATAAATTCATTTTCAAAATCTATTGTATAAATGCCAATTTCAATTCCTTTGGCATGAATGACGTCTTTCCTTATATCTTTTGCCATGTGCAACCTCCAATTCTAAACTTATTGCATCCGATCACTTTGCACTACTTTTCTCTAATCCTTCTTACTGCTTTTTCGTACTATACGGACAGATAACCCCGTATGGGCCAAATACTTCCTTATCGGGATTGGAATATTGGCTGCGTCATTATCGCGAGTTTTATCTGTCAAACGTGAAACTGTCAAACTCAGCTTCTCCCTCGCCGGAAAACTCAAAATATATCGCCCTTCTGCCAATTACACCCGCGGTAAGCAGCGCGCTTTGTACGGTATCGCCCTCTTTAATTTCGAGTTCAGCGACAGCTTTCCCGTGATAATTGTCAACGCGAACCCTGACTTTCATCCTCCCCTTGACCTTTACGGATACAGAAACGGTTTTCGGCGGCATTGTACCAAATTGCAAATATCTGAAACCGACAACGGTGCCGCCTTTAATATTAACAACAGGCGCGGAAATACCGTCTTTACATTCATAGACCGGCTGTATATACGCCTGATGAAGCGGGCTTATGTGGCAGGCGTAGCCTGCGGAAATGAATTTATAAGCATCTATGCCGTTTACATTTGCGCCCGATGAGGTCATCTCAACAGGCTTTGAAGATACCGGCTCTCCATTTACATAAGTAATGTCACCGATATAGACTTTTCCATCCTTTCCGATTGCTATGTCTACAGGCTCTATCATACCCTGACGCGAAAATTCGTCGGTTCCGGTTTGGCGGTGGTAAAAAATATACCACTGACCGTTTATTTCGACAAGTCCGCCATGATTGTTGCCCCAGCGGTATGTCTGCTGGCCCGTTCCGTCAGGCAGCTCCAAGATTTCTCCGCCGTTAAATGATATGTCTCCCCCTTCCCGATAGCCTTCAAGCGGACTGTCAGACCACTTATAAGATAAAAAACCGTTATTAGGCTCATATACACCCAATTCAGGCAGGGGCGTGACGTATCTTTTAGAATATACATAAACATATTTTCCGCCTATTTTTCGAGGGCTCGAGGCTTCAAAGAAAGCGTCCCGAAGGTCTATGTGCGCGGTATCGGTGTCTTTGTTCCATGTGTCGGGTACATGACCAATTGGATGGCTGCGGAATGTCCCTTCTTTTATGGTTGCCATATCATCATCCAGCTCGGCGCAGAACGATGAGCAAAATCCCCAGTACGCATATACCTTTCCGTCGTCGTCGACTAAAATTCCCGGATCGAAACCAAGCTTTGTTTCGATTGGATTCTCAAAAGGTCCCGCAGGATTTTTTGAAGATGCCACCATGATTCTTGAGCCGCACTTCTCAGCGGCATAGAGGTAGAATGTGTCTCCTTTTTGCACAACATCCGGTGCGTAGAGAACCGAGCCGTCGGTCGCGGTATAGCATACACCGTGATATGTCCAGTCGGTGAGATTGTCAACGGAAGCGCTCCAGACAACATAGTCACGCCCACAATAAGCACTGCGCTCTGTGTCGTGAGAACCGTAGACATAAAGACGTCTTTCTCCATTGTGTTCAAAAACGCGTGGTTCGCCGTCTGGAATATGCTCCCAAAGCGGCAGATATGGGTTAGCCGATCTTAAAATCTCTTTCATTATGATCCTCCTTGCCTTTTATTATTTATCGCCCGCTATACCAACAAGTCTGACAATAAAGTCGGGATTTCGGAATTTCGCGGCTTGGCGGTCATATTCATCTCCCGGGGTGTCCCAGAGAATAGGGCACATCTGCCGTTCATAGGCCGCGTTTGCAACATCCATCATCCATTGTTCGCGGGTTTCACGAGTCTTATTGTCGCCGAAGCAGCCATATTCACCAACAATAACAGGTATGCCATTGTCTGTATAGCACTCTTTGAGCCTGTCAAAGGCCGCGTTCAATTCTTCATAATCGGCTTCACTGCCCCAGTCGGTTCTTGCCTTGCCCCAATCTGCATCCTCGGTGAGAATACAGAGAGTAGACGGTCCATAGTAATGTACTGACACCGCGAGCCTTTCGGCAGGATCGTCAGGGATCACAAACATATCATCACAGGCATATTCTGAATTAGTCCAATACGCCGCTATCAAAAGAGGGCGTGTTTCATTGTTGCCTCCCGAAGAACGTATAAGTTCAACAAACTTTTGATTTATGGAATTGAATATGTCAAAAGCCTCCTGCTTGCCTTCTGTGCCGCCGTACTGGTTCCATATCCCGTCGAAACCGACTTCGTTCATCGATTCAAACATCAGATTGTCATCATATTTTTCAAACCTTTCGGCTATTTGCATCCAAATATGTTCGTAAAGCTTCATCGCTTCGTCATAATCATCGGCAAACTTCGTTTCCCAGCCATCGTGATGAGTATTCAGAATGCAGCGCATACCGCTGTCAAGTATCCATCCTGCCACTTCCTCGACTCTGTTCATAAACTCATCCGGTATATTACCACTGTCATCGGCAAGTGTGAGCCACGACACGGGAAGTCTCATAACTCCAAATCCCGCTTCAGCATAGCCCTTTATCATCTCTTCGGTGATGACGGGGCTGCCCCATGCCGTTTCCTGACCTTTGACGGTCTGTTCAAACCAAGTCCCGTTGCAGTCAAAGGTATTTCCGAGATTAATTCCCATACCCATACTCCTGACATATTCCAGCATGGTCATCGATTCCATGCTTTTTCCGCTTGTCCTGCCGCACCCGGCCAAAGAAAAAATAGTCAGCAGCATTGTAAAAATTGCACAGATTCTTTTCACAAATAAAACTCCTTTCAAATATGTTATCATCATGGTATATGTTCGGTACCCAGTTGGGACACAAGGCAGATTGCTTCTATATGTTCATCCTCATCCAAACTCACTTCCATATCTTCCTCGATAATGGTAAGCCTGAATTTTATAGATCTCAGCCATTGATTGCTCGGCTGCCTGTCCTCAAAAATTACTTTGTAGATTCTATTAAAATAGAGCAGCACCTTGCCATTTCGCCAATTCTTGCTTGCTACAGCTGTACAATTACTCTCCAAATACTCTCCAATGGTCTCTAAAATTATACAGCTTTACGCAAGCTCATAAGTCCGCCTCGGATCATGGATATCTCCATTAACCTTAATAACCCCCTTATCCAAGAGCTTATTTAAGCGATTAATCACTGTACCTCTAGACTTATGCGTATATTTTTCCAGTTCCGAACGACTTGCTTTTCCATTTTCTTTGATGCAAGTTACGATTGCTCTTTCAACATCATCCAACTCATTCCATAAGGTTTCCAAACCAAAGATGATGACTTTCCCACTTTCGCCTGAATCTTTATTTCTATGGGCGATCCTCTCATCAATATTGTTCCGAAGAATCAGCCTTACCGTATTCGGAGTTTCAATATATTCAGGCTCTGGAAGTTCCGCCTCTGCCATATCAGAATAAATCTTCTTTACACCTTCATTCAGCTCACGTACCCATTCAAACTCAGTCATAACTCTCGAAATAATCTTATTTCGAGAAAAACGAGTATAGGAAATATTATCCGCCGTCACAATGTCTGGAAATCTGCCAGGGCTTTCGATTTCCAGCCGATCATCGTACATGCTGACCTTGATAAACTGTCCCGATGCGGCATAGTCACGATGAGCCACAGCGTTTATAATACCCTCAACCCATGGAAACTCTGGATATTCTGGTCTTTCCACAAATCTCCCGCTCCCATGCTCTTGACGTGTAAAGACACGCAGCTGGTCAGCAATAAATGTTTTTGCGATATCTACCAATCGCAGTATCGGTTCATCAATGCTCTTATCTTTCACAACATTATAATCGGCTCCGACCTGCATTTCACGTCCATCAACACGGATAAAGCGAATACGGCAATTCATGTTGAATTTCATGATGTTCCTGGCAAACAAAAGCACAGCTGCATTGGTCAGGTATTCCTTACCGTCCCTGTTCTGCAAAAAACCTCTTGCCGTCAAGACCTGATGAGTATCTACGTCTTCAGCACCAATACGTTTCTTATAAGCATTAAGCAGCTCCTGATCCAAATCCTCCAGAATCGCATTCTGGTTAAGCTCATCTTCAAAATGACGGGAGCCTTTCGCGTACTCCAGATTACGGAGGTTCTCACCCAGCATTTCCTTGGACTTATCGCCGATACGAAGGTATGTCCGATCATTTGAAGTACGTATCACCTGATCAACACTCGGTTCAATATGAAGAAGTAGTATCCGGTCCGGTTGTCCGACCTCATTCGTAATATCAATAAATTCCTCCCGATATCGCGGCATCGGCCTGCAGTAATCTTTCGGGGCATTGATGAATGCATTAATCTTTTCGTCCCCGCAGGAATCAACTCCTTCCAAGGTTCTCTTTTTATCACTGACACCAATCACAATTGTTCCGCCATCTGCATTCGCAAAGGCAGAAATGTGTGGTGCCAGATCAACCGAACGAATTTGTGCAGACTTTCGGTCAAAATATTTATTCTCATTTTCCATCTGCACATACTCCAATGTAAGTGATGGATTTATCTTAGATCGAATATCCATAAGATCGCCTCGCTTTTCATCATTCAGATAACTTTTTCAGTGTTATAAACTACTCACAACAATATTGCTTTCTGTTATATACTTCAACATACTACTCAACATTAAGTTTGGACACAAGGCAGATCGTTTCTATATTCCCCGTAAACGGAAACTGATCCACCGCCACAGCCTTCTCCACCCTATAGCCATTCTGGATGAAGACCTCCAGGTCCCTTGCCAGGCTGGTGGGTTTGCAGGAAATATAGAGGATCTTCTCCACGCCGTAGGAGAGGATTTTGGGAAGCGCCTTGGGGTGGATCCCATCCCTGGGTGGATCCAGCACGATCAGGTCCGGTTTCTCTTTTATTTCGTCCAGGACCTGCAGCACGTCTCCCGCGATAAATTCGCAGTTATGTAAACCGTTTAATTGGGCGTTTTCCCGGGCCGCTTCTACTGCTTCCTCCACGATTTCCACGCCGATGACCTTTCCCGCTACCGGCGCTAACAGCTGCGCTATGGTGCCGGTTCCGCTGTAGAGATCGAATATCACTCCGGGGATCTGTTCATGAGAACCCAGATACTCCCTGACCGTATTGTAGAGTACTTCCGCGCCGGGGGTATTGGTCTGAAAAAAAGAAAATACTGAGATTTTGAAACGGAGTCCCAAAAGAATTTCATAAAAAAAGTCCCGTCCGTAGAGCAGGCGGGTTTCATCGCTCTGTACCACATCCGCAGGGGAATCGTTGACAATATGTAAGATCCCCGCCAGCGTACCTTTCAGGGAAAGTTCCCTCAAACGGGCAGCAAACCCTTTTATAAGCGCTTCCTCGTCCGCAGGAGCCTGGGAGGTTGTCACCAGCGCTGCCAGGATCTCTCCCGTTCCGAAAGCTTTTCTCACTAAAAGATGGCGCAGATACCCGGTGTGGGTGAGCCTGTGAAAATAACGCACGCCCTTTTGGGCAAAATAAGAAAGCGCCACATCCAGAATCTGCCGATAATCCTCGTCCACCAGTCTGCAGTCCGATACGGTCACCACATCATAAAAGCTGCCGCGCTTATGCATTCCCAGGGCCAAAGGCCCGTCCTTTTCCTCGTCCCCGAATGAAAACTCCATCTTATTCCGGTACTCGTAAGGATACGGGCTTGGTTTGATTCCCTCGAACACATAGGGTGGCGTCTGTTCTGCCAGTACGCCGTCGAGCAGCTTCTTCACCTGATTTTCTTTTATTTTTAGCTGCTCTTCATAAGGGAGGGAAAGATACGTACAGCCGCCGCAGGCCCCAAAATGGGAGCAGGGGCTGCCGCACTCTTCGGGCCCCGCTTCCAGCACCTGCAGCAGGCGGCCCTCCGCCTTTCCTTTCCTCTGTTTTGTTACCGAAAACAATATCTTCTGTCCGGGCAGGCCGTTTTTGACGATACAGGTTTCCTCTCCCACCCGCACCACGGCCTTATTGGGAAAATCCACCCGCTCCACAATGCCTTCGTATACCTGGCCCTTTTTCATAGAGATTACTCCCCGTCTTCAAAGACGCCGTCTTCATCTTCGAACTGATCTTCAAACTCGTCTTCAAATTCATCCTCGAAGTCTTCCAGATAGTCCGGTCTGAAATGGCGGTATACCACATAAGCGATAGCGGCGATCGCGGCTACGGCGCCAATGGCAGCCAGTATCCACAGCCAGATATTGCTCTTCTTCTCTTCTTCCTTTTCTTTTCTGCCTAACAATTCATTCAACTTTGCCAGATCGATTAAAGATTCCAGTTTGTTCATAATATATTCCACCTTTCCATACTACATAATAGTATCTCACACTTTTTCAATAGTATATCATGAATTTTCGTTTTTTGCTATACTCTTTTCAACTTTGCGAAAGACGCGTACATAATTTTTACGCCGGCGCTGTCAAACTGTACCGTCACCTTATAATCCCTGGGCGCTTCACTGATTTCCAGGACCACGCCTTCTCCGAATTTTACGTGGCGCACCCTGTCTCCCGTCTGATAGTCCGGCGCTCCCGCTCCGGCCAGATCCGCGCCCTTCGTTAAGCCGGTCATCTGGTTCAGCTCCTGAGCTTTTTTCAGGATGAAGGGTTTCGCGGCCTGCGCACGCTCTCCAAAGGATGCCACTGCCCTTGGCCTTGCGGCCCGTCTTTCAAAGCTTTCCTCTTCTGCCCTCTCCCTGCTTTTTGAGAGAAATTCCCCGCCGTCTAAAAGCGTCTGAGGGATCTCCTTTACAAATCTGCTGACCGGATTATACTGCGTTTCTCCTCTCACCATGCGCATTTTCGCGCAGGTCAGCGTCAGCTCTTCCATGGCGCGGGTGATGCCCACATACGCCAGCCGTCTCTCTTCTTCCATTTCCGTCTTATCGTCCGAAACAATGGTCATATAGGCGGGAAACATGCCGTCTTCCATACCGGCCATGTAGACATAGGGAAATTCCAGGCCCTTGGCGCTGTGCATGGTCATCAGCAGCACTTTGGCGTCATTTTCTCCTACGCCGTCAATATCCGCGACCAATGCCACCTCTTCCAAGAAATCGCTCAGGGCGGGCTCGTCGTGGGTTTCCTCATAGGAGGCTGCCTTGGTGATCAGTTCGTCGATATTGGCGATCCGATCCTCCGCGTCCTCTTCGCCGGACTCCTCTAATTCCTTTACATATCCGGTCTTCTCCAGCACGTCTTCTATCAGTTCCCTGAGCCCGTAATATTCCAGCTTGCTTTTGTAAGCCTGGATCAGCAGCAGGAAATTTTCCAATTTGGAAGCGGCTTTGCCTATTCCCGGAATCCTTCCGGCTTCTTTTAAGGCTTCATAGAAGCTGATGCCGGCCGCGTCCGCATGCGCCTGCACCCTGTCAATGGTGGTCTGGCCAATCCCTCTTTTGGGTATGTTGATGATACGCTTTACGGCCACATCGTCCTGTCCGTTATCTATTGTCTTTAAATAAGCCAAGATGTCCTTTATTTCACGGCGGGCATAAAAGTTGACGCCGCCTACCACATCATAGGGCAGCCCTTCCGCGATCATTTTTTCTTCCAGCAGACGGGACTGGGCGTTGGTTCTGTAAAGCACCGCGCAGTCTCCGTATCCGGCTCCACATTTCTTCACCCTGCGGGCAATATCCTCCGCGATATATTCCGCCTCCTCATAAGCCGTATCGAACTGCTTGAAATGGACCTTGCTGCCTTCTCCCTTTTCCGTCCAGAGCGTCTTTTCTTTCCGCCCCGTGTTGTGCCTGATCACTTCGTTTGCCGCGTTTAAGATATTTCCCGTGGAGCGGTAATTCTGCTCCAGCCTGATCACGGTGGCTTCGGGATAGACTTTTTCAAAGTCTAAGATGTTCCGGATATTGGCTCCCCTGAATCTGTAAATGGACTGGTCGTCGTCGCCCACCACGCAGAGATTGCGATATTTATCCGCCAAAAGCCGTACCAGTTCAAACTGGGCGGTGTTGGTGTCCTGATACTCGTCCACCATAATATAGCGGAACCGCTCCTGATAGGAACGCAGAACCTCTTCGTCGGTTTTGAACAATTCCACCGTCTTGCAGAGCAGGTCGTCAAAATCCAGCGCGTTGCTTCTTTTCAATGCCGCCTGGTACTCCATATAGACCTCCGAGATCTTCTTTTTCCGAAAATCCCCCCAGGCCGTAAGCGCGTATTCCGCCTCCGAAACCAGCTCGTTCTTGCAGGCGGAGATCTCATTCAGCAGTGTCCGCTCCTTATAGAGCTTGGGATCCAGCTCCATTTTCTTGAGGATCTGCCGCATCAGAGTCTTCTGGTCGTCCGTATCGTATATGGTAAAGTGGTTATCGTACCCCAGCCTGTCGATGTAGCGCCGCAGGATCCTGACACAGGTGGCATGAAAGGTCGCCACCCACACCTGCTCCGCGCCCATGCCCACCAGTCTGTCCACTCTCTCCCGCATCTCACCCGCGGCCTTGTTGGTAAAGGTGATGGCTAAAATATTCCAGGGGTTGACTCCCATGTGCTCAATGAGGTAAGCTACCCTGTGCGTCAGGGCTCTGGTCTTTCCGCTGCCGGCTCCCGCCAGGCACAAAACAGGCCCCTCCACCGTAGTGACAGCCTGCTTCTGTTCGCTATTCAATGTATCATAGATACCCATAAATTATCGATTGAACTCCTTTAAAAACTTCCTGAAGTCTTCCACAGGCATGGGGCGGGCATAATAATACCCCTGCACCATATCGCAGTCCGCGTTTTTCAGAAAGGCCAGCTGGGCCTCCGTTTCCACGCCCTCGGAAATGACCTTGTATCCCATGCTCTTCATCATCTTCACCAGATACTTGACGAAGACAGGCGCCTTGCTGTCGCCCTCCCCGTATTTCAAAAACTTCTTGTCCAGCTTTATGATGTCCGCGTCCACATTTGCCAGCACGTTCAGGGAAGAGTAGCCGCTGCCGAAGTCGTCTATGGAAATGGCGATTCCCGCGTCCTTCAATTTCCGCAGATTATCGGTAAGCGTAGTCAGATCCAGCATAAAAATGGATTCCGTGATCTCCACCTCAATATAGCGGGGCGGAATCTGCCTCTCTTTCAGCTTCGCCAGAAGATTTTCAACAAATTCCGGATTCTCATTGTGCCTTCTGGAAAAATTCACGGACACCGGCACGATCTCCTCCCCCGAATCCATGGCGTCACGCAGATAGTCCAGGATCTGATCCAGTACCTCAAAATCGATTCTGGTAATAAAACCGTTTTTCTCAAAGACAGGCACGAAGTCGTCCGGATATACTATGGTGCCGTCCGCCTGGATCCAGCGCACCAGCGCCTCCGCTCCCACGATCTTTCCCGTGTTGATGGAGACCTTGGGCTGCAGCCACGCGTGGAACTCCCCATCGGCCAGAGCCGCATTCATCTTGCCTAAGATCCTCTTCTCGGCTTCGCTCTTTTTCTTGATCTCCTGATTGTAGATCATCACTACCGTCTCAGTGGTATCCTTGGCGTATTTTCTGGCGCTGTTGGCCTTGTCGATATAGGCGGAGACCAGCTCTTTATGGTCTTTGGCACCGCAGAGACCGCTGACCAGCACCAGATTGTTCCGGTTGTATTCCTGATTGATCCTGGCGCAGAAATCTCTGGTAAACTCCAGGTATCGGGCCTGCATTTCCTCTTCGCTGCCGCCCTCCAAAAGCCCTACAAAATAGTCGGAAGTGATGCGGCAGAAATAGATGCCGCCCTCTATGGTCAGGAGCCTGTCCGCAAAGCTCTTTAATATCTTGTCGCCCTCCTGATAGCCGTAGAGCTCGTTCACGTACTGGAAATTTTCAAAGTCTGAATAGATGAAATAACAGTTTTTATCCGGATTTTCCCGCAAATACTGCTGGGAGAGGGAGATAAAATGCTGGTACCGCAGCAGTCCCGTCAGAGGATCGTTGTGGATGCGGTGCTCCATCTCGTTCATGGCTTCTTCTTTTTGGAAAATGAGCTGCAGACAGTTAAAATACACGTCCGCCAGACGTTTCAGGGCCGGGCCCTCTTCCGCCCAGCTTCTGTCGTTGTGCTCATCCACAAAAATGAGACACCCGTCGCCGTCATTGCTGCCGCTGCTCTTCGACTGTCCCACGAAAAAGACGGAACCCTTTATGAGCTTCGGCTCCGTTTCTATCATATCCTGGCGCAGCACCAGCGTACCGTTTTCCCGCAGATACTTCTCTATCCTGGCCCAGTGCTCCCCGCCGCCGATCAGTCTGCTGTCCCCGACGATCCTTTTTTCCTTCTGATTCCAGTGGAACCGTTTCTGACAGCTCTCCTTGTCCATCGTCACATAGACGATATGGGTAATGTTGAAAAAGCTGCAGATACGGTCGGAAATGATCTTTAAGCTGCTCTCCATATCGGCGGTATTGCCCAAAAGCTCTAAGGAGAAGAGCACCAGGTCGTCCGCGTTTCGGATGGAGGACTCCTCTCTGCGGTTCTCTCCCTCCGGAGTCATCAGATAACCCTCTTCAGGAGCCTCGCCAACCACCGGAGATTCTATGGCATATCCCTGTTTTCCGCTCTGCTTTACCTTACTCAGGGCATAGTCCGCCCAGGCAAAGGCCGCCCGCAGCTCCCACGGTCCCTCGCAGTACGCGGCACCGATGCTGCAGGATATTTCCATGGTCTTGTCCCCGCTGCGATAGACATTTCCCACAATGCGGTTTAACTGCTTCAGCCGTTCCTCCGTCTCCTCCCTGGAAATCCCTTTTACAAAGGACAGGTACTCATCCCCGCCGATGCGGCCTGTAACGGCGTCCGGGAACAGTTCCCGCAGTTCGTCCGCCACCAGGCAGATCACCGCGTCGCCCACCAGATGTCCGTTGGTATCGTTGATCTTTTTAAAATTATCTATATCTACGATCAGAAGAAAGCCGCTCTGCCCCTCTTTCAGGCTGCCCAGCTCCTTCGTCAGTCTTTTCATAATACTCTGATGATTGTAAAGTCCGGTGAGAGAGTCGGTTTCCGCGCTGACTAAAAGCCCCTCTTCCCTTGCCTTTCTCTCATCAATATTCTTCATGCGGCCAATGACCTGAAAGGGCTTTCCCTCCTTATCACAGACTGTACGGCCCTCGATCTTGAGCCAGTGGTACTTGCCGTCCTGCTGCCTGTTGCGGATCTCCGCGTAAATATGCTCCTTACCCTCCTGCAGTTCATTGCAGAAAGTCTGCAGCTTATCCGCGTCTTCGGGATGCACATGGGCCGTATGCCGCAAGGCCTCCACATAGTTTTGGCTCACCAGGCTGTCATTGATATGTTTGTCCCTGGATTTGGTATAATGCATACAGTCCGAGGCAATATCATACTCAAACAGTATCTCGCCAAACATCTCCGCTATGATATTTAATTTTTCCCTCTCCTGATCCAGTTCGGCCTTTTTTGCCGCCCTGCCTGCCGCTATATCCCTTAACCCACTCACTCTGGTTCCTCCCCGGTGTACAAATCCGGGCATTTTCCCCCCCAATGCCTCTGTACTACACTTCACTTACGTCGCTGAAATTCCATGTCCGTATGTTAAATTCCACTATGGGAGTATCGCAGTATTTGCATACTTTCGCCCCCACTCCCGAAAGCGGAGCGCCGCAGTTGGGGCAGTTCATACCCAGCCCCGCGTCCTGCACATTTTCTATCAGATCTCGATCCTGTATGTAAATGCATTCCACATTGTAACGGGACTGTTCCCATGTTTCCTTACTGCCTCTTACCACCTGACCGTCAGACTCTTCATAATGATGATACTGTACCGCGGACTGGAACACCACCGCGCACCGGCTCTTATCTTTCCGATACTGGAAGATCTCGGTACGGTGAATCCCCGGATCGCCATAGCGCTCTTTCCGCTGCCTGTTCCGCATATCCTCCAGCCGCAGCCGCAGCTTGTCTTTTAACTCTTCCGTTCCTTCCGTCAAAAGCCCCGCGTTATCCTCATCCACACTGCGCAGATAAGATAAGAGCAGGCTCTCCGCCCGGCGTTTCATCTCATCATAGTGAAAATCCGGAAAATCCCTGACGATCTGAGGCAGATAGATGCTGGTGGCTCCCGATACGGATTTGGGCCTGACCGCGTAGTCCTCTTCCACCTTCTGAAAGCCTTCCATCAGGGAACGGGTTCCAAATGCCGCCTGGGAAAAATATTGTATTTTCCGGGAAACTTTCCGGCAGGCGTAATAGATCACGCCCGCCAGAACCAGTAAAAGCACCAGTATGATAATCACCGCGATCAACATTGCCATAATGCCAATTTCCCACTCCGTTATTTCTTGTCGTTATCGTCGAATACATCTCCGCATTCAGGGCAGAATTTAGGCGGATGTGCCGGATCCTCCGGCTCCCAGCCGCACTTATCGCACTTATAGAGAGGCGCGCCGGCCGGTTTGGGTTTACCGCACTCCTGACAGAATTTCCCCTGATTGACGTGGCCGCAGCTGCAGGTCCAACCGGCCTCCGCAGGCTTGGGCTTACCGCATTCCGCGCAGAATTTGCCTCTGTTGTCCGTCTTGCCGCAGCTGCAGGTCCAGCCCAGTACGGCCCCTCCTGCTGTAGAAGCTGCAGGCGCAGCGGCAGATGCTGCCCCGGCGGAAGTATTGGAAGCCGCGTTCTGCTGTGCCGCGCTCATGGCAAAGAGATTGGAGGCATTCATACCGCCCGCGTTCTGGGCCATATTCATACCGGCGAATGCCAGCATGGGACCGGCGGAAGTATTGGAAGCCGCGGACTTCATAGCCTCTGCCTGGGCTCCTGCCAGCGTGGCCGCTGCCATATCCGTCTGTCTGAGTACGGCAGTCATCTGCAGATCCTTGATCCGCTTCTCGTCCTCGTCGGAAGCCTTGATGCTGTTGACGGTCATGGAAACCATCCTGATACCGCGCAGGTTCAGCCATTTCTCAGACAGCACCTCATTGAGCGCTTCCGTCAGTTCCATGGTGTGGCCCGTTATGGCGCTGTAACGGATCCCCATTTCGGAGATCTTGGCAAAAGCCGGCTGCAGAGCCGTTATGAGCTCGCTCTTCATAATGGAACGGATACTCTCCGTCTGATAGGATTCGGTCACGTTGCTGCAGACATTGGTGTAGAACAGCAGCGGATTTTCGATCTTAAAGGTATATTCGCCGTTGCAGCGGACGTTAATATCCACATCCAGGCCGATATTGTTGTCCACCACCCTGAAAGGTACGGTACTGGGGGTGCCGAAGAAATTCTTCATAACCTCTTTGGTATTGACGAAATAAACTCTCTGATCCTTGGGCGCGTTGCCGCCGAAGGTAAACCTGTCAACCATTGTAGTGAACGTATTCTTGATATTCTCGCCCAGCTTGCCATAGAACAGGGACGGCTCCGTGGAAGCGTCGTAGATAAACTGTCCCGCTTCCGCACAGAAATCCACGACCTTGCCCTGCGCCACGATCAGCATACACTGTCCCTCGTTGACCGCGATCACGGAACCGTTGCTGATGATATTGTCCGTTCTTTTGTTGCTGCCCTCTTTTGCGCGGATCTGTCCCTTAACTACCAAAACGTCGCTGTCCAGCGAATCACAGTAAAAGTACTCTCTCCACTGATCCGCCAGAATGGTAGAAACAGACTCCTGCGCTGCTCTTAATAATCCCATTTCTCTTCCTCCATGCTATGTATTCTGATACCTGTCTCATTTTATGAACATTTTCACCATCTATTGTATCAAGTTTTCACGTATTTCTCAACAAACTTTTACAAGTTTTATGAAATTTTCTTTGTGCACTTCCTGGGGGGAACATAATATAATAGAGTATCATGAAAAACAGGAGAATATTATGAAAAAGCAACGTATCTTATGTTTTCTGCTGGTACTTTCACTGTGTCTTGGCTGCTTTGGCGGCTGCGGCGGCAAAAAGGATTCCGGCGGCCTGACCAAGATCACCTTAAACGAGGTGGCCCATTCCATTTTCTATGCTCCCATGTATGTGGCGATCGAAGAAGGTTATTTCGCGGAAGAAGGCATCGATCTGGAGCTTATCACCGGCTTTGGCGCGGATAAGACCATGACCGCTCTCCTCACCGGGGAGGCCGACATCGGCTTCATGGGCAGTGAGAGCACGATCTACACCTATGTGGGCGGTACGGACGACTATGCGGTCAACTTCGCCCAGCTGACACAGCGAGCCGGCAACTTTCTGGTATCCAGGGAACCCATCGAGAACTTTACCTGGGATATGCTCATCGGGAAAAACGTTCTGGGCGGCAGGGCCGGCGGTATGCCGGAAATGGTCTTTGAATATATCCTGGTGAAAAACAATATTGATCCCATGCAGGATCTGTCCATTGACCAGAGCATCGACTTCGGCTCCACCGCGGCCGCTTTTTCCGGCGGGCAGGGAGATTTCACCGTGGAATTTGAGCCCCACGCCACCGCCCTGGAAGAAAAGGGAGACGGCTATGTGGTGGCTTCCCTGGGTGAAGATTCCGGCTATGTTCCCTATACGGCCTTTTCCGCCAAAAAGAGCTATATAGAGGCCAATCCAGAGCTGATCCAGGCCTTTACCAACGCCCTGCAGAAAGGCATGGACTACTGCAGCACGCACTCTCCTGAGGAGATTGCCGCTGCCATCGCTCCCCAGTTCGCGGAAACGGATATGGAAACCCTGACTACCATTGTGGCGAGGTATCACGAACAGGATACCTGGAAGACCGATCTGGTCTTTACCCAGGAGTCCTTTGACCTGCTGCAGAATATCCTGATGGAATCCGGCGTGCTGGAAGCTTACGTTCCCTACGAAGACCTTGTCAATACGGAATTCGCGCAGAAGGCGAAACAGTAAAGCACAAAGGCGGCCGGAAGGATCCGGCCGCCTTTTACTTGTCTTTTCTTTTTTATTTTTCTTCTCTTTTTATTTTTCTTTCTTTTCTTTCTTCTCTTCCCTGGGCGCTTCCTTTTCCCGCATATCGTCTATCAGCTTTTCCACCAGCAGCTTTTTCACATAGACATCGAAGCTCAGCAGGCAGATGAAAGAGAACTTTTTCAAAAATTCCCTGTCTTTTTCCGGCGCCCCGTCAAAAGTGGCCTCCGCCCGTTTAAATTTGTCCTTGACCTGTTCCTTTAAGGCTTCGATCTCCTCCTGCTCCATGCCAAAGACCTCATTGTAAATATCTTCCAGGCCATAGCCGTTCGCTGATTTGAAAAACCTTCTGGTCACCGGCGCAAGCAGGGTCTGAATATCGCCAATGGACAGGATATTCTTGTAATAGTAGATAAAGATCAAAAGCAGCATATGCTCCTTGGAATACTTCTTCTTCTCCGGAGACGGGAGCAGATCGTTTTTCGCGTAATTGTTGATCATGGTCTTTGTCAGCACCTTGTCATCTCCCGGATTGCGGGTGGTGTCCCGCAGCCGCTTGTCCATAAAGGTAGTGACCTGATCCATATACAGATCAATATTGGGAATGTCCTCCGGCCGGATGTATTCTATCCTGGTAAGACTGCTCAATATGCTGTTCAATAAATCTTCGGAATCAATCGTCATATACTCCACCGTCCTGTTTTTATCTATTATATAGTATTCAATACTACATGACAAGTTTTTTATCTGTTTTTTGCAGAATAACCTCAAATTACCTTTACTTCACAACTTTAATATGGTAAAATACAGAGGTACTGGAGAGTACAGATATGTGAGGTAGCGCATATGAATAAAAAGATAAGGACCGACGCGGTAAATCATCTGTTTGACGCCATTCTGCAGCTGCAGACCAGGGAAGAATGCTACAGTTTCTTTGAAGATTTATGTACCGTCAACGAGCTGTTATCTCTCTCCCAGCGTTTTGAAGTCGCGGCTATGCTGAGCGAGCGCAGGACTTATTTAGAGATTGCTGAAAAGACCGGCGCTTCCACCGCCACCATCAGCCGGGTAAACCGTTCCTTAAACTACGGCAACGACGGCTATGAACTGGTCTTTGACCGGCTATCGTCCGGACAGGACAGCCCCAAAGAATGACACATACAAAAAGCGATGGCTCAGCCATCGCTTTTTTGCCGCATATCGTTTCAGACCTGTCCGTCCTCCTGGACGGCTCCTTCCGCTGCTGCCGGCTCTTCGTTCTCTTCCTGCACCTCCTGCGCCGCTTTCAGCGCGTCTCGCAGCGCTTCCTTGGCGGAACGCCTGCCGGCTCTGCTCTCTTTTAAGGGCCGCTTTCTCGGTTTCGCTTCTTCCTGGTTCATATCGCATCTTCCCTGGAATACCGCTTTCTCGTCGATCACGATGACCTGGGTGCATATATCCCCGATCACTCTGGCGGTGGACGTCAGCTCCGCTTTCGCGGGCGCGTTCACGTTACCGGTCACTTCTCCTCCTATGGTAACGGAAGAAGCTTCCACGTCTCCGTGGATCTTGCCGGAAACCCCCACCAGAAGATACCCTCCGGCTTTTACGTTTCCTTCCACCACGCCGTCCAATCTGACGGAGCCTTCCGCGGAAAAATCGCCCTCTACCACAACACCCTGTGCCACAATTGTGGAAATTTTCATTTCATTACTCATTCTCTCCCATTCCTTTCTCGCGCCTTCATCAACCGTTAATGGAAAGCATATCCGTCGGGTTGATATACGCGCCGTCCTGCATAATCTGATAGATCAACTGTTTGTTATCTTCTCCGATCAAAAAGATCGTGGTGCCGGCGGAAACCTCATCCCCGGCCTTTACCTGTACTTCCCCCTTATTCCCATAGATGGAAACATATCCGTTGCCATGGTCCACAGTCACCTTGTACCCGTAGTTTTCATCCTCTTCCACAGAGGCTACCGTCCCTTTGGCAGAGGCTACCACCATACCGTCCGAGGCGGTAAAGATCACCATGGGATCCCCCTCTGTCACCACCTCGATACCGGCGGAACCGGTCAGTGGATAATTGGTGGGGAGACTCTGCTGATCCAGTTCTTCCTGCAGCGCGCCGGCTGCCTGGGACTGCTCGTTGACCGCCGTACTTAAAGCTTCCAGCTTCACATTCAGTTCTTCCACTTTCGCTTCCAGGGAAGCTTTCTCCTCCTCCAATTCCGCAATCTCTTCTAATCTGCCTTCCTCTTCCAGTCTGGCTCTGTTCCAGATTTCTCCTTCGTATACAATGTAACCTATCAGCGCTCCGGCCAGTATACAGAACACCAGCGTCAACAGGACGGACATCCAAGGTCTTACTTTAAACTGCTTTGTTTTCGCGTCCACGGCATCCGTGGTAAATATAATAATGCGGCTTACTTTTCTCTTGTGCTTCTTTTTAAACATAAAAAGTCACCTCCAGTAAACTTTATCTATTTTACCACAGGTAACTTTTTGAAACAACATTTATTTAACATTTTTGTAACAATTAGCTAAAATCCGGTTCCTTAATTATGCAGATTACACGTCCAAAGCCATATCTCCCGCGGCAATCCAGCCCTTTTTGCGCATCAATTCGGAGAATAAAAGCGTCAGCGCCGCAGGCAGGATAAAATGCATCAGCAGGATCAGGCCCAGGGCCGCCAAAGCACTCATACCGTTTTCCGTCATGGCTCCGTAGGCCGCGATCTGTCCCACAAAGCCGGCGGAACCCATACCGCTGCCCACGGGCGTGCTCACCATACCGAATACCCCGGAGGCAATGGGCCCCAAAATGGCACTGGAAAGGATCGCCGGCAGCCAGATGATGGGTTTTTTCATAATGTTGGGCACCTGCAGCATGGAGGTTCCCACTCCCTGCGCCGCCAGTCCCCCCAGCTTGTTCTCCCTGTAGCTCGCCACCGCAAATCCTACCATGTTGCAGCAGCAGCCCACTGTAGCAGCTCCTGCTGCCAGACCGGAAATACTCATGGATACCCCGATCGCGGCCGAACTGATGGGAAGTGTCAGTATCATTCCCATCAATACGGATACCGCTATCCCACCCAAAACAGGATGGGCCTCCACGTTGACATTTACCAGATTTCCCAGAAAGCCCATGAAAGCGGAAATGGAGGGCCCGACCAAAAACGCTGCCGCAGCGCCGGAAACCACCGCCACAAGGGGCGTCACGATAATATCCACTTTGGTCTTTCCCGCCACCAGTCTTCCCACTTCAATGGCCACCAGTGCCGCGATAAAAGCGCCCAGAGGCTCTCCCGGCGCGCCCAGCTTAAAGCTTTCCAAGGGTACCGTGGGAAATGCGCCCAGCATGCCTGTTACGGCCGCGGATACCGTAACCAGCGGTCCCTGCTTAAACTTGCAGGCCACTCCCACGCCGATACCGGCGCCGGTAACGGTCTTCGCCATATTTGCCATGGCGGTGAGATAAGCGCCTAAAGTGCCTCCCACCAAAGTTCCCACCTGCGCTATGATCGTACCGATGATCAGAGTAGAAAACAGGCCCAGGGCCATTCCCGAAAGGCCGTCAATAAAAATATGATTCAGAATCTCTTTTACTTTTTTCATGTAAATCCCTGTCCTTTCCTCACTGTGTAGTCACCTGTCTTGTCAGTCAACAAAAAAATTATCACAGCAGTACAGAAAAATCAAGTCTTTGTCTTTACTTTTTTAAAATAGTGTGCTATTCTTTATCTGTTATAACCATACGAAGGTATGGACAAGACATATTTTTAAATTTTTTGGAGGTATCTACAATGAACAAAGGTACGGTAAAGTGGTTTAACAACCAAAAGGGTTATGGTTTCATCTCCGATGAAGCTGGCAACGATGTATTCGTACATTACACAGGTCTGAACATGGAAGGCTTCAAGACCCTGGAAGAAGGCCAGGCTGTGGAGTATGAAGTGGTACAGGGTGAAAAAGGACCTCAGGCCGTAAACGTAACCAAATTATAATCTTCTAATCAGTAACACGATGTACCTGTTCTTAAATATAAAGACTTCATGAGGATTTTTATTTAGAATTTGCAATATCGTATATAGGATTAGAAAAAGAACCAATCTTCGGATTGGTTCTTTTTTTATCCCGCGCGGACGATCCGCCGTCACTTTTTTACATTTCAGGCTGCTATATTTTTTTTACAAAAGCCAGCACCTCCTGAAAAGACATCTCTCCCCCGAAAATATCCAGGGCACTGCCGATGGTGAAATTGACTCTGCCCTGCCCCAATTCTTTCAACAGTTCTAAGTCCTTAAAATCGGCAACGCCTCCCGCGTAGGTTACGGGAATCCCTGTATAGCTGCCCAGCATGGCGGTCAGTTCCCTCTCAATGCCTCCTGCCTTTCCCTCCACGTCCACGGCATGGATCAAAAATTCGCCGCAACAGCCTGCCAGCTTATCTAACAGCTCCTCGTTTACCGCCTGGTCCGTTTCCCGCTGCCATCTGTCCGTTACCACCACATATCCCTTTTCCTTCTTTTTGCAGCTCATATCCAGCACCAGCCGCTCTTTCCCCACGGCTTTTTCCATGGCCCGCAGTCTGTCATAATCAATTTTGCCGTCCCGGAATACATAGGAGGTCACGATCACATGACTGGCTCCCGCCTCCAAAAAATCAGCGGCATTTTCGGGGGTGATCCCGCCTCCCGCCTGCAGTCCTCCGGGATAAGCGGCCAACGCTCCCAGCGCCTGCGCTTTGGTCGCCTCATAATAAGGGCTGGAAACCGGATTCAGTAAGATCACATGGCCGCCTTTCAGCCCTGCCTTTTTATACAATTTCGCAAAATACGCGGTGTCCTGTTCTGCCACAAAATTTTCACGCGCGACGTCGCCGTCGTCCTTCAGACTACCGCCTACGATCTGCTTGACCGCCCCGTTATGAATATCGATACAAGGTCTGAATTCCATGCCTGCCTCCTGAAAATCCGCATTGTTTCTACATTTTATTACAAAATAACAAAAAATTTTTTTGAATGTCTCTTTGCATAAATTAAAACCGACTGCGCACAATACTAACGTCCGACATTTATTTTATCAAAAGGGGTGATATTATGAAAAAAATAAACATGAAGACAAGTATATTATGCCTTGCGATTGTAAGTGCATGTGCTCTTTCCGCATGTGGAAGCGGCGACTATAAGAACAACCTGAACAATATGTCCGGCAACGGTACTGCCGAAAGCGGCGCGGACAATGGTACTAATGGCACCAATGGCAGCATGAACGGTACTAACGGTTCCAACAGCTCCATGAACGGCACCAACGGAAATACCAACGGTTCCATGAACGGTACCACTAACGGAAGCTCCAACGGCTCCATGAATAGTACCAATGGAAGCTCCAATGGTTCCATGAACGGTACCACCAATGGAAACACCAATGGCTCCAACAATTCCAACGGCGGTGTCAACGGCGCTCTGGACGACGCCGGCGATACCGTAGGGGACATTTTTAATGACATCGGCGACGGCATTTCCGATATTACCGACGACATGACCGGCGGCGGTGCTTCCAACGGAGCAGGCAGCGGCAGTTCTAACGGCGCCATGAGCCGCTGATCTTCTTAAAAGTTTAGCCGAAACAGGTAAAAGCAGGCGAAGCAGGCATTCCAAACCATGCCTGCTTCGTTATTTTACCTCAGAATTGTCCCGCCGCGTCGATCACGGCGCTCATATCATAAAGTCCTGCCGGTTTGCCTGCCAGAAATTTTGCCGCCTGTATGGCGCCCTTGCCGAATACCGCTTTGGAGTAGGCCGTATGGGAAAAGGTCACCACTTCGTCGGTGCCGGCAAAGATCACGTCATGCTCTCCCACAATGGTGCCGCCCCTGACGGAAGAAATGCCAATTTCCTTTTCGGAACGTTTCCTGCGCTCGCTGCTCCTGTCATACACATATTCGTACACACCGCCGCACTGCTCGTTGACGGAATCCGCCAGAGCCAGCGCCGTACCGCTGGGCGCGTCCACCTTCTGGTTGTGATGCTTCTCCACCACTTCAATGTCGAAACCGGCCTGCGCCAGCACATCGGCCGCTTCTTTTAATAATTTTAAAAGCAGGTTGATGCCCAGGGACATATTGGCGGAACGCAGAACGGCGGTGGTTTCGGACAGTTTTTTTACCTTCTCAAGCTGCTCCTTGGAAAGTCCCGTGGTGCAGAGCACACAGGGCAGCTTTCTCTTTTCACAATAGGCCAGCACTCCGTCCACAGCCTGCGCGGCGCTGAAATCGATCAGCGCGTCCGCCTCCGTATCACAGCTTTCTATGTCGGTAAATACGGGATAAGGATTGTGCCCGTCATCCCTGCAGTCTACCCCTGCCACGATGCTTACCGTTTTATCTTCCGCTGCCAGCGCGGAGATCACCTGTCCCATCTTTCCGTTGCAGCCATGCATGATCAATCTGTACATAAGTATCTGCCCTTTCTTGCTTTTTATCAAAATTTTTATTATAAAATTCCAAATTCTTTCATGGCTTTTTCCAATTTAGCCGCATTTGCCTCTTCCATTTCCGTCAGAGGCAGACGCAGGCTGCCCGCTGCCCTGCCCATGAGATTTAAAGCCTTTTTCACGGGAATGGGGTTGACCTCACAGAAGAGCGCGTCGCACAGATCCATAGCCTTTAACTGCAGCTCCATGCTGCCCTTTACGTCTCCGGCAAAATACTTCGCGCAGATTTCGTGAGTTTCTTTCGGCGCCACATTGGAAAGTACGGAAATCACGCCGAGACCTCCCAGAGAAAGAATGGGTACGATCTGGTCGTCGTTGCCGGAATAAATATCCACGCTGCCCTGCGCCTTGGCCGCCAGTCTGGCGATCTGGCTGATATTGCCGCTGGCCTCCTTGACTCCTACGATGTTTTCCACGTCACGGCAGAGACGGATCACCGTCTCCGGCAGAATATTGCAGCCCGTCCTGCTGGGTACATTGTAAAGGATAACGGGAATCTTTACCGATTCCGCTATGGTCTTAAAATGGGTATATAAGCCGTTCTGTGTGGCCTTATTGTAGTAGGGAGATACCAAAAGCAGACCGTCCACACCGTATTTTTCCGCTTCCGTGGAAAGATACACCGCCGTTTCCGTACTGTTGGAGCCGGTTCCCGCAATGACCGGAACCCTGTGGTTCACCTTTTCCGCGCAGTAGCGGATCACGTCCAGATGCTCCTCATGGGACAACGTGGAAGATTCTCCCGTGGTACCGCACACAATGATCGCGTCCGTTCCGCCGGCGATCTGAAATTCGATCAATTCCGCAAAACTTTCGTAATTTACCTCACCATTTTCTTTCATAGGCGTTACGATAGCCACGCCCGCACCCTTAAAAACAGCCATTTCTTTTCCTCCTTGCAAAAAAACCGGCCTCAAAATGAGGCCGGCCATTGTCACCGTTACGATAGCGCCCCACCTAAAACTTAGATGACAGTCATACAGTTCTTCACTGTATGCCCAAGGATCGACTGTCAGGCCGTCTTACCTTTCGGCGTCTTCCCCTTTCCTCCTTCCGCTCCTGTGCCTGCCACATTGGAAGGGCTACTCATGAAACACGCAACCTCTATCATTGCTTATTATCATATCACCGATCTTACCCGCTGTCAACCTGCGGGAAAGGTTTTAAACTTCAGAGTTTCTATTTTGGATACTTCGTCCGCCAGGATACACACTTCATCATGTAAATTGATACCCGTCAGGATCACGTCGGTTTCTCCTCTGGAATCCAACAGCGTCCGCAGATCCTCCGTTTTGATGATGTTTTTATCCAACAGCCCCAGCACTTCGTCTAGGATCAGCAGATTGCATTCCCCCGTGGCCAGTACCTTGTTGGCAAAGTTCATGCCGTTGCGGATATTCATGATCTCCTCCGCTTTCTTCTGCTCCGTCAGTTCCTCGTAAACCTCATCCGACTTTTCAAAGCGGAACAGCTTGATCTCCGGCTCCAGCCTGCGCACAAACTCCGAATCGTCCAGCCCCTTGCCTTTTAAGAACTGGATGATCACTACCTTTTTCCCTCTGGCAGCCGCCTGCAGGGCTCTGCCCAGAGCGGCAGGCGATTTGCCGCGGCCATCGCCCGCGTAAATATGAATCATGCCTTTTTCCATGTAATCTCTCCGTGGTATCTGAATTTACAGTTATCATGCAGCTTCCTGTCATGAATAAGGTCATTCTATCATAAATTCCGGAGTTTGACAACCTGCCTTTCCGTCCTCGTCCGCAAAGCGCTCATTCGCAAAGGGTAAACTCATGGGTGCAGACCACGGAATAATCCCCTTCGGCGCCATACACCACCTTTTCTTCCGTTCCCACATTTTCGCCGCATACCCAGTATGAGCCGTCCGCCTTCTGGATCACCGTATTATTTAGAAACCTGGGATAATCGCCGCCGGACTCCCCGACCTCATCCGGCACAGTGTACCTCTGCTTTCCCGTCCAGACCAAAGCGAGGGTATCCGCGTCCGGCTGGGGATAGCCATCTGCAGCTAAGCCGGTCCACACCCTGACTGCTCCTTCCGCGACCATTGTGGGCTCACCGATCACGGCCGCATCCGCCACACCGCAATTTCCTGCGCTGTTATAGCCCCAGGTCCATACCGTTCCGTCCGCAAGCAGAGCCGCGTGATGAAACCACCCGCCTGTCACCAAAACCGCGTTTTCCAGAATCTTTTTCGGCTGCGCGATAAAATATACATCCTGGGAGAGAATATTCCCCTGCATATAAACCGTTCCCCAGGTCCACACTGTCCCGTCCTGTCCCAGACAGACAATATCGTCTCTTCCGCAGCAGGCATAAACCACATTTTCCATCAGCAGAACCGGTGTGTTTACCGTGTACCGGTCCCCGTTTACATACCGCGTCCAATCCCAGCTTTCATATTGCTGCAAAGCGCCGCAGCCGGCGTTTCCCATGCCATAAAGCTTATGGTCCGCCGTGAGATAGATGGCAAATCCCTTCTGGGAATAGTCCACATGGAGCACGTCTTCCGCGATCTTCACCTTTTGGTCATAAAACGCAGGCTCCTGCGTTCCCTGCCCCAGCTGTCCGTATTCATTTCCGCCGCTGCCCCACAGCACACGGTCCTCGTCAATGTAGTAGAGTTGGGACGGATCCCCCGTTTTTGCGGTATAGTATTCCGTAATATCTATAGATACCCGGAATGCGGGCGGCTCAGCCGGTTGAGAAGTCTCAACCGTCCCATCTGGTATTTCCTCGTTTTCCGAGAGGCCGCCTGCAGGCTCCCCGGGCGTATTTTCCCGGGGTGCCATAGCCTTATGGGTAAAAGCCAGACACAGGATCAGGAGTCCGGCCAGGGAAACGACAAGCGCCAGGATTCCCTTTTTTCTTTTCTTAAGCGCTGCCAGATTTCTGACTCTTTCCCTGGTATTTCCCTCTCCAAAGTCCACGGGGAGTACGGGAAGCACACGCCGTTTGGCCGTGAGCGCCAGCAGGGTGGCGGAATAATCCGCCTTTACGCCTTCTCCCAGCCGTTTGACCACGGCCTCGTCGCAGCTCATTTCCATATCCTTGCAAAAGCACACAAATGCAAGCCATACCAGCGGATTGAACCAGTGAATGCACAATGCCAGAAACGCAATGGGCTTTACGATATGGTCCAGCCGCCGGATATGGAACCTTTCGTGCAGAACAATGTATTCCTGCTCTTTTTCGTCAAGCCCCTCCGGCAGATAGATCCTGGGGCGGACGATCCCCATAACAAAGGGCGAAAGTCCCGCGTCCGCAATATAAATATTTTCTTTCAAGCGGACAGCCGTTGACACTCTGGCGCGGATCCCTGCAGCAGAGAACAGACAGTATAAAAACAAAACCCCCATTCCCGCTGTCCACAGGTACTTTCCGTATGAAACAAAGAGCTGCTGCCAGGAAATCTTCTCCGCCGGAGTGTTTTCCTCCGGGGATACCACAGCAGACGCGCCCTGTTCCTGAAAGTCCGGCGTTTTCTCCTCCTCCGTACCCGGAGCGGAAGGCTCTTTTTCCACTACGGCAGCGTCCTGCTCCGACACATATTCCGAAAAGGCGGGCGCCAGACTGGGAATAGGACTGAGCCTGGATTCCGGTATGACCGGACTGAGGAGTCTGAACAGCACCACACTCCAAAGCATGTAAGAAATGTATTTGGGAAATCTTTTTAATAAAAAACGCGCCAGAAGCACCACCAGGATCACCACGCCGGCGGCCCGGCTCATGTTAAACACCTTTAAAAAGCTCTGCTCCAGCATAGGCTTACCTCCTCATGGAATCAATGATTTTCTGTATCTCATCGATTTCCTTGTCGGTAAGCTTCTTTCTCGTCCCGAAAGCAGCTAAAAAAGCAGGCAGGGAGCCCCCGAAAGTTTGTTCCACATAGGATTCACTGTGGCGCGCGTAAAATTCGTCTCTGGATATGAGGGAAGTCACCGTCCCGTTTTGGTTTTGAAAAAGCCCGCGTTCACACAGTCGTTTCAGGACGGTAAAGGAGGTGGGCTTTTTCCACCCAAATTCCTCATTTGCCAATTTCGCCAAGTCCCCTGAAGCAACCGGCTCCCTCTCCCAGATCATGTCCGCGAACCTTGCTTCCGCAGTACCCATTCTCAATTCGCGCATTCTGCCGCCCTCCATTCTACAGTATGTAATACAGTTATACTACACCCTGTAGAATGAAATGTCAACCACCTATCCGGCATATTTTCTCAATAGCTGAAGAAAAGCCTCTCTCCGCAAGGATGGCGGGCTGACACATATACCGGCGGCTTGAAAAGAAAAATGATAAAACGGCCCTTACAGCAGCTCCTTTTCCTCTTCCCGCACGATTTCCAGCTTGCTGACGGATACTTCGTAAGCTACCCGCTTTTCCACCTGCTCTTCATCTATTTTTTTCATATATTCCCGGCTCTGGATGCGCCCCCAGACACTGCAGCGCTCTCCCACCTCAAACCCGCTGGCGAAACGGGCGTTTCTGCCCCAGCAGATGCAGGGAATATAATCGGATTTCCCATAAGGTCTGTTCACGGCCAAAAGCAAGTCCGCTATTTCTCTTCCCAAAGGCGTTTTCCTGTAAATGGGCACCTTGCATATGTAGCCGTCCAGAAAGATCTGGTTGGTCTTGGCACTTTCCTCGATTTCCTCCACAAAAACAATTTCCCTGGCGAATACGGACAAAACCAGCCTGTTCTTCCTTTCCTCATGCCTGTTGTAGGAACGGAACTGGCCGTTTACCTCCACAAAATATCCCCGATAGTCCGCGGACACGTCGATCAGGCGCTCCGACACCATCATGGGGATCACATCGAAGGAATCGCTTAACCGCTGTACCTTTACATCCACCATGTAAAAGCCTTCTCCGAAGATTTCATGACTATAGGAAAATCCGCTTACGATCTCTCCCATAATCGTTACCTGATTGTTTTCAATAACCTTATCTGTCATACCTGTTCTCCTTTTCTTACATTTAAGAATTTTTCCGGCAATATGCCTGTAATGTACTAATATATACTCTGATTTTTGCCTGTATAGTACTAAATCTTGTCGCAAAGTTCTGGCAGACTTCTCCCTTTCCCCTCTTTTTCTTGCTTCTTTCAACAAATAGTGCTATACTGTAACAGTTTTGGAGAGGTCAATCCGGCATATATTATCATTATGCCAAAACAGGGATTCCATTGTAAGCAAAGGAGTTTGTATGCAGCAGAAAAGAGAAGATGTGAGAAACGTAGCGATCATTGCCCATGTAGACCACGGCAAGACCACACTGGTGGACGAGCTGCTGAAACAGAGCGGGGTTTTCAGGGAAAATCAGGAAGTGGCGGAGCGTGTCATGGATTCCAACGATATTGAAAGGGAACGAGGCATTACCATTCTTTCCAAAAATACCGCCGTCACCTATAAAAATACGAAGATCAATATTATTGACACGCCGGGGCACGCGGATTTCGGCGGCGAAGTGGAGCGGGTGCTGAAAATGGTAAACGGCGTGATCCTGGTGGTGGACGCCTTTGAAGGCCCCATGCCCCAGACCAAATTCGTCCTGCGCAAGGCGCTGGAATTAAAGCTTCCGGTCATTGTCTGCGTCAACAAGATCGACCGGCCCGAAGCCAGACCGCTGGAGGTGGTGGACGAGGTTCTGGAGCTGTTCCTGGATCTGGAGGCTGACGACGCGCAGTTAGACTGCCCCTTCGTCTTCGCTTCCGCCAAAACCGGCAGCGCCACTTTAAATCTTACCGTCAAGAATAAGGACATGAAGCCCCTTTTCGATACCATCCTGGATTATATTCCGGCTCCCGAGGGCGACCCCGACGCCGGCACCCAGGTGCTTATCAGCACCATCGACTACAACGAATATGTGGGACGTATCGGCGTGGGAAAGGTGGACAACGGGCATATCGCCGTCAATCAGGAAGTGGTCTTGTGCAACGCCCATGATCCGGAAAAACAAAAGAAAGTCAAGATCAGCAAGCTGTATGAATTTGACGGGTTAAATAAAGTGGATGTTAAAGAGGCCGGCATCGGTTCCATCGTAGCCATTTCCGGCATCACGGACATCCATATCGGGGACACGCTCTGCTCTCCGGAGCATATCGCTCCCATTCCTTTCCAGAAGATCAGCGAGCCAACTATTGCCATGCACTTTATGGTGAACGACTCTCCCTTAGCCGGGCAGGAGGGCAAATTTGTCACCAGCCGCCATATTCGGGACAGGCTGTTTCGCGAGCTGAACACGGATGTCTCCCTGCGGGTGGAAGAAACGGATTCTCCCGACTCTTTCAAGGTTTCCGGCCGGGGCGAGCTGCATCTTTCCGTCCTCATTGAAAATATGCGGCGGGAGAGTTTTGAATTCGCGGTGAGCAAGGCCGAGGTCCTCTATAAGACCGATGAAAACGGCAAACGCTTAGAGCCCATGGAGCTGACCTATATCGACGTGCCCGAAGAGTACTCCGGCATCGTCATTGAAAAGCTCAGCCAGCGCAAGGGAGAACTGCGCAGCATGGGCAACGGCACCGGCGGCTACACCCGTCTGGAATTTTCCATTCCCTCCAGGGGGCTGATCGGCTACCGGGGCGACTTTATGACCGATACCAAGGGAAACGGTATCATGAACTCCGTCTTTGACGGCTACGGTCCTTACAAAGGGGATATTCAGTACAGAAAGCAGGGCTCTTTGATCGCCTTTGAATCCGGGGAATCCATTACCTACGGTCTTTTCAACGCCCAGGAGCGGGGTACTCTTTTCATCGGCCCCGGCGTGAAAGTATATTCCGGTATGGTGATCGGCAGCAACGGCAGAGGCGAGGATATTGAAGTCAATGTCTGCAAGAAAAAACAGCTCACCAACACCCGCTCTTCCAGCGCGGACGAGGCTCTGCGCCTGGTGCCGCCCAAGCTGATGAGCCTGGAGCAGTGTCTGGACTTTATTGACACGGACGAGCTTTTGGAGGTTACGCCCTCTTCCCTGCGCATCCGCAAAAAGATACTGGATCCCACTCTAAGAAAGCGGGCCGCCATAAAAAAGAACCAGTAACCGCAAAAAAGCGGTTTCCAAAAGGTCAGGCGCCTTTGAGTTCTTCCATTCGGATGACCACATCCGCCTGACCTGCTATATCCATATCGTGCGTCACCATAACCAAGGTCTGATGATATTTCCTGATACCGCTTATCAACAGTTCCAGCACCTTTCTGCCGGTCTCCCCGTCCAGGTTTCCGGTGGGCTCGTCGGCGAAAATGACGGCAGGCCTGTTCACCAGCGCCCTGGCAATAGCCGTTCTCTGCTGCTGACCGCCCGAAAGCGTGGCAGGCAGCGCATCCTTCTTTTCGGAAATTTCCAGCATCTCCATCAGTTCTTTCACATAGGCCTCATCCGCCGGCAGTCCGGCAAATCTGGCGGGAAGCGTGATATTTTCCCATACGGAAAGAACGGGGATCAGGTTGAAGCTCTGGAACACAAACCCCATGTTCCGGGAGCGGTAGGCGGACATTTCCTTGTCATTTAACCGGTTTATCTCCTTTCCGCAGACCGTGATCTCTCCTTCGTCCGCGCGGTCCAGGCCGCCCAGGATATTTAAGAGCGTGCTTTTGCCGGAACCGCTCTTTCCGATGATCGCCGCGAATTTTCCCTCCTCAATGCCCAGATGGATCCCTTTGAATATCTCATTCTTTACCTCTCCGTCCTGATAGATTTTGGTCAGTCCTACTGCTTCTATAATATTCCTGCTCATTCTTCGCTCCTTAACAATCTTATGATGTTCCCTTTCATGCATTTTCTGATATTGCCGTATATCACCGCGCCGCAGAACAGCAGTACCGCCGGGCCCCCTGCCAGATAGCCGCCGGTGCCCATTCCCATTTCCTCGTTCATACAGTAATAAGCGTACACGGAGATGGGCGCGGCCAAAACCGCGGCTGCAATACCTGCCAGCGCCACAAGGACAAAGACCTCTCCCCAGAGCATTCCTTCCAGCTTTCTCCGAGTGGCTCCCACAGCCCGCATCATACCGATCTCCTTTTTGCGGTGTTCAAAATTCTGCCTCACAATGGAAGTGATCATAAAGACCACTAGCCCCGTAAGGGCCACCGTCATATATCCCAGCAGAATGATGATCATCTGTATCTGTGTGACCGCATAGCCGAATACATTAGCAAGATCGGTCACGATGTATCTGCCTGACGGGAGAACATCCTGCAGATCCGTAATGGTCAGATCTTTTCCTGAAACAAAGGCCTCCACCCATTGGGGCTCCTGTCCGAAAAGCTCCTTTGCGTATCCTTCCTCTATAATGAGATTGGTGATGGAAATCTCTCTCGTTCCCACTCCCAACAGCGCCTCAAATCCGTCGTCCATGACCTCGTCCACCGTCACCGGAATCACCCCTCCGGCATCATTCTTTAAGAAGATCCGCGCTCCCTGCAGGCCCTCTCCATCGCTGCCGGAAAATACCACACGGGTATCCTTCGGCAGATGCTGCATGGAGACGAGCTTTTCCATGAGATTCTGGCTGTAAACACAGATTCTCCCTAACTGCTCCCCGCTCTCTGTATAAGGCGCGTATTCCGGCATATAACCCTGCAGATAAACCTTATCCGCGCAGGTTTCCAGCGTTTGCCGATCCGCCTCCTCCATGCGGACCTCTCCCATCAGCAGCTCCAGAGACATGGGTATACTCACGTCAAAATCCGAAAAGGCATAGGGGGTATCTCCCAGTTCAAAAGGAACGGAATCCAGGCCGTTTCCCACCAGAAGCACTGCCAGAAAAGCCAGCGTCATGGTAGTCAGGAGAGCGCGGGCGCTTCTTTTATCCCGAAAGCTGTTATTGACCGCCATTTCCGCCAGACTGTTTTTACAGGTGAAAATCTTTTTCTTTACCATATGGCCCGTATCGTGCAGCATCTCTACCGGCGTTTTCTTTTTCAGTTCCAGCATCAGCTTAACCCAGACCATGAGCATGACCGCCGCCGTGATTCCGGCAACCCAAAGCAGCATCCGCCAGGATACCCTGATCTGTTTCACCTTACTGCCCACAAAGATCCGAATGAAGAATCCGGCAAAGGCCTTGTTGAAAAGAATCCCTCCCAGACATCCCGGAACGATTCCCCCGCACCCGTATAAAAAGAGCTCTCCCAGGATCATCCTGCCGATCGCTTTATTTCCTGCTCCCAAAGCCCGCATGGTTCCGTACTGTCCCATCTTATTCTGGAAATTAAGACGCATCATATAATAGATAAAGATCGCCATGACTACCGCGATAAACGCGATAACGCCCCAGATCACGGCGGATATACCGGTATAGAATACCCCGTCCTCCTGCAGCTGCTGCTTGCGCTCGCTGAAGACGATTTTCTGCAATATGTCCTTCCCATATGTATCAAAAAGATAAAGATTCAGCGCGGTTACTTCCTCGTCATCAGGAAAACCGTTTTCGTTCATCAGAATATAATCCACATACCAGGGAACTTCCTCCACGCCCGCGTCTTTCAGGATCTCCTCCGCTCTTTCCAGCGTCACAAGCAGGCACGCGCTGGCTTCATACCATACGGGATCCGTAGAGATACCGGATACGGTAAAATCCTCCGTAACCTCGATCCCATACTCCATGATTGCCATAGGCAGGGTAACGGTATCTCCTACCTGAAGTCCCCGTTCTCTGGCAAAAGCCTGAGACAGGCAGATTTCACTCTTATCCGCGGGTACCGTTCCCTCCAGCATTTCCATCTTATATGCAGCCAAAAAATTGCTGCCCCGCATCCCGCTCACTCTAGCAGGGAGCCCCGTTTTCTCGGCCGTATACGCAAAAAGGATTTCCTCTGCCAGGGTATACTGTTCTTCGTATTTTTCATAGATCTCATCCGCCGTTTTTTGATCCAGCGACTCGATATTCACATCATGCGCAAAGGACATGGAAAGCAGCTGCTCCCTGTATTCGGCCAGTATCAGTTCCCCGATCTGCACCAGGGAAAACAGCAGCATCACGGAAACGGCAATTCCCGTAATGCATATGACAGTATTCTTTTTCCCTCTTTTTATGTAGCGAAACGCCAGTTTCAGCATGCTCTGCCTCCTTGGTATACGTTGCCGCAGAAAAATCTTCAGCAATTGTTGAAAAGAAGTATACTCTCTGCTCCTTACATTTCTCTTACTTATTACTTACAATTTTCTTACACTTTATATAAATCCATTCTTGCTTCTTCCTTATCAAAAATAGGATTCGTTCTACCTACACCTTGACATTCCATTTTCCATATCGTTTACCACCTATCCGTTCAACTTTCCCACTTTTCAAAAGCTCTCTGATCACGCTTTGAACTTTAGTTCTTGAAAGTTCAAGGTGTTTGGCTATTTCTAATTGCGTAACAGAAGGCTTTTCCTTCATAAGTTCCATAACCTGATTCTCCAAAGCTTTTTCTAAAGCATTTTTTGTGAGCTTTGGAGCTTTGGAAGCTGAGCTTTGAAAATCATCGGTATCCTGTTTTTCATGCAAAACATAGTTCAAATTTGGCAAAGTTACTCTGAACTGCGACCTGTCCGAATAAAAAATCGGTGCTTTTTTATCAGTGTAATTTACCGCGAGTTCACAGGAATCAATAATTTTTTCTATTCCGCTTCCATTTCGTTCCATATAATCCAATCGGGCAAACACATCTGCAAGCACAGGATTTCTTCTTTTAGATGGGACTTGCTCCAGATTCAAATTTTGAATCAACGTTCCATCAACCATACCGCCGGGCGAATAAATCTCCATACGGTCATCACAAAATGACGTGGACATGGATGACTGCATGTCCGTGCCACCAGTAGAAAAACATCCCTAGAAATAGGGGTGTTTTTCATTCTTTGTCGTAGCCCGCACAGCGATTTGAGCCGGAACAGGCAAAATCTCTGCACCAAAAACACTTGCGCACCTACTGCAGCCGGACAGGACCAATTTTGCCAGAAGTGGTGCATTTGGAACGGCTATTATTTGGGCCCAAAAATAAGGGAGGCAATTTTACAACACCATATTTTCGGAATTGGTGCAAATGCAAATTAGTGGAGGCGATGTTCAACCTCCTCCCTGCAGACATATAAGAAGAACGGCTAGAGTTGGAGCTCTAGCCGCCCAATTGTATTTTGCGGTGCCTAGCCTAGATCGGCACGGTGAACTCGCGGGCATCCACCAGCAGGTAAGATGCTTGCCGCCCGGCTTGAATTGTTACTTCCTCAACCATCTCATGCCAGAGGGAAGCAGAGAACTCTGTTTCGGGCCGCCCCGCTTCCTTTAGTAGCTTCACAAAACTGGCCTTGATTTCATCGTCGCGGAGAGTCGGGGTCTCGCACTTATTCTCGCCATCGTAGCGGTGGTTGCAATACCACACATCATAGCGCTTCCGGCTCCTGCCGCCGCTCCGCCAGACCTTATGCCCGTAAAAGGCCCCACAATCGCCGCAGACGAGCCGGTTGGCGAAGGGGCTATCCTCGTCCGCCTTCTTCGGACGGGCGCTACGTCGGCGCGATAATTCGCGCTGGACGCGCTCGTAGACGTCCGGGGCAATAATCGGCTCGTGGGATTGAGTAACGAGGTAGCTATCTCGCTCTCCTGTGTTCTTGCGAACCTTTTTGCTGAGGAAATCCACCGTGTAGGTTTTCTGCAGGATGGCGTCGCCCTTGTACTTTTCGTTCCTTAGCATGCTGTTTACTGTGCTGATACTCCATTTGGTCTTGCCGCTGGGCGTTGGGATTCCACGCTCGGTTAGGTCATTGGCAATCTGGCTGATACTCTTTCCGTCCAGGAAGTCCTTGTAGATCCCCCTTACGATCTCCGCTTCTTCCTCCACAATTTCTGGATGGCCATTCGCGCCCTTGCGGTAGCCAAGGAAATGACCGTAGGGCATATAGACCTTTCCGTCTCGCATGCTTTTTTCTTTGCCCCAGCGTACATTCTCAGATATAGAGCGGCTTTCCTCTTGTGCAAGACTGCTCATGATCGTGAGCATGACCTCACACTTGGGATCAAGAGTGTGGATGTTTTCTTTCTCAAAGTACACCTCCACATCCTTTTCCTTGAGATCACGCACTGTCTGCAGTGTATCTACCGTATTGCGGGCAAACCGGGAGATGGACTTGGTAAGAATCAGGTCAATGCCGCCGTTTAGGGCCAGCGCGATCATTTTGTTAAACCCATCGCGCTTTTTAGTGTTTGTGCCGCTGATGCCTTCATCCGCGAACACGCCCACAAACTCCCAGTGCGGATTATTTTGGATGTAGCTGGTGTAGTATTTCACCTGTGCTTCATAACTACTTTGCTGCTCATCTTGTTCGGTAGAAACCCGCGCATAAGCCGCCACCCGCAGTTTAGTAGGTTCAAAATTCAGTTCTTGCTCAATCAGCTTTTTCACGGGCTGAATGAGTTTTACATTAGGTGCTAAGTTAGTATTCAATTGTCTCCCTCCTTTCGGTGTTGTTGTATTCCACGCTCCCGCGCCGCTTGCCGCATGGCCGGCGTCCAACTTTCCCGGCGGGAGTGGTGTTGCCATTCAATTTCTTTTGTCTCGCCGCTCTTAAAGTGATAGACCAGGCGGCCGCGCCCCGGCACCGTGATTTCCTTGAGCTCTGCAAGCAGCAGGTCGCGGGTCAACGCATCAGCGCCAAGCACTTCTTTGGTCTTCTCAATCAGGATTTCTTCAGGAACTGCCTGGGCAGGGCATACCGCCTTGCCTAGTTCGTCATATCTTCGGCACGTCCATATAAAATGGTGGTACTTACCCGAACCGTTATTGCGGCGGCAGTAAGCACTGCCGCACTGCCCGCATTTCATTAGTCCGGCAAATAGCGTTGGGGTGTTCCTTGTGGCCCGGCCCTTTCTTTCGTCCCGGACTTCCGCCAGTTTCTGCTGGACATCGTTGAACTGTTCCAGGGGTATAATTGCCTCGTGGCTATCCGCCACTTCATACATGGGTACCTGCCCATGGTTAGGTATTTGCTTCTTAGTGCGAAAATCCGGGCAGTATGTCTTCTGCAAGATCATACTCCCGGTGTACTTTTCATTTTTTAATATTTT
>CANRMI010000007.1 GCA_947631685.1 uncultured Lachnospiraceae bacterium | reverse complement strand
TTTCGTGCCAGAAACAGCACGCCCTCCAAGGTGGTGATCTTAATGTCCTCCGGGGAGGTTTCCTCCCCGGAGAGGGCGGTATAGAGCTTCGCGGCATTTTCCGGCTCGCTGAAGAGAGCGGTGAACATATCGGACTTATGCTCCCTGTTGGATAACTGGGTTTCTTTGGTTCTGTCATCTGTCATAGGCAGACTCCTCCTGTGAGATTGTATTTTTGTCTTGAAAAATGCCGCAGAAACTGCGTAGAAAATATAGAACTGATCTTTCAAGAATAGGTTGATTGTAACAGGGAAAAACAGTTTTGTAAAGGGGAAAGTTGAAAGAGAATATCACTGATTAAAGGCTTTTCTTTTCCACGGGATTATAGTACACTGAAAAAAGAAACTATCTTGTGGCAGAGAAGGAGGGCATATGGATATTAAGAAGATCGTAGCGGAAATGACTCTGGAGGAAAAAGCCGGACTTTGTTCGGGGGCGGATTTCTGGCATACAAAAGCGGTGGAACGGCTGGGCGTGGAAGCCATTACCATGAGCGACGGCCCCCACGGCCTGCGCAGGCAGGAGGAAGAGGGCGACCATCTGGGTATGGGCGGAAGCGTGCCGGCGGTATGCTTTCCGGCAGGGTGCGCTACGGCGGCTTCCTTTGATGAAACCCTGATCTATAAGCTGGGGGAAGAACTGGGAAAGGAATGCCGGGCGGAAGGGGTAAATGTGATCCTGGGGCCGGCGGTCAATGTGAAGCGCTCTCCCCTCTGCGGCAGAAATTTTGAATATTATTCCGAGGATCCTTATCTGGCTTCCCGGATGGCCGCAGGCTATATCAAGGGCGTGCAGAGCCATGGCGTGGGAACCAGTTTAAAACATTTTCTGGCCAACAATCAGGAGCACCGCAGGATGAGCAGCAGCAGTGAAATGGACGAACGGACACTGCGGGAAATCTATCTGGCGGCCTTTGAGGAGGCGGTCAAAGAGGCAAAGCCCTGGACGGTGATGTGTTCCTATAACCGGATCAACGGCACCTACGCGGCGCAGAACAGGAAGTTTTTGACGGATGTGCTGCGCGGAGAGTGGGAGTTTGACGGCTTTGTGGTAAGCGACTGGGGAGCCGTCAACGACAGGCCGGCGGATCTGGAAGCCGGGCTGGATCTGGAGATGCCTTCCTCCTTTGGGCATAACGACGCCAGGATCGTAGAAGCGGTAAAGACAGGCAGACTTTCCGAAGAGGTGCTGGATCAGGCTGTAGAGCGGATTCTGCGCATTGTGGAAAGGAGTAGGCAGGGGAAGAAGACTGCGCCCTATGACAAGGAAGCTGCCCATGCGCTGGCCCGTAAAATAGCCGGAGAGTGCATGGTGCTCTTAAAGAATGAAGGGGTATTGCCCTTATCCAGGGAAACGAAGGCGGCCTTTATCGGAGAATTTGCTGAAAATCCCCGTTATCAGGGCGGCGGCAGCTCCCATATCAATTCCTTTAAAACGGAATCCGCCTGGGAGCTGGCGGATAAGACGCATGTGACCTATGCCCAGGGCTATAGAGTCAAAGAGGACGGGACCGACGAGGCGCTGTTGAAAGAAGCGGTGGATGCGGCGAAGAAAGCGGATGTGGCAGTGGTATTCGCGGGACTGCCCGATTCCTACGAGTCGGAGGGGTACGACCGTACCCATATGCGGCTACCGGAGAATCAGAATGCCTTAATCAGCGCGGTCTGCGAGGCCAATCCCAACACGGTGGTGGTACTGCACAACGGATCGCCGGTGGAGATGCCCTGGGTGGACAGGGTAAAGGGCATACTGGAGGCTTATCTGGGCGGCCAGGCAGTGGGCGGCGCCGTTTTAGACATACTTTACGGGGACGTGAACCCTTCCGGACACCTGGCGGAAACCTTTCCTGTTAAGCTGGAAGACAACCCTTCCTACCTTTACTATCAGGGTGAGGGGGACAGAGTGGAATACCGGGAAGGCATCTTTGTGGGCTACCGCTACTATGACAAAAAGAAAATGGAGGTGCTCTTTCCTTTCGGACACGGTTTAAGCTACACGGAATTTGCGCTCTCCGATCTGAAGGTGTCCGCGGAACGGATACGGGATACGGATATTTTGGAGGTTTCCGTGGATGTGAAAAATATCGGAAGCCGTCCGGGCAAGGCTGTGGTGCAGCTCTACACAGCGCCTCCGAAAGAAGGGATCATCCGTCCCGTGAGGGAATTAAAAGGTTTCGCCAAGACAGAGCTGGCGCCGGGAGAAAGAAAAACACTGCATTTTGCTCTTTCCAAACGTGCCTTTTCCTATTATGACGCCGAAACGGGAGAATTCAGAGCTCCCTCCGGGCGGTACGGTATTGAGGCAGGATTTTCCTCCCGCGACATCCTGCAGTCCTGTATGGTGGAACTGGAGGAAGATAGGCCGCCTGGAACCAGGATAGGCATGGACAGTATTTTCCTGGATATTTTAAAGAAACCGGAAGCCATGCCTTATGTGAAAGAGATCGTGGCGAAAATGGATGTGGAGGGCGCCGGAAGCGGAGAGAGCATGGGAGAGGGCACTAAAGAAATGCTGGAATCTGTTCTGGGTTATATGCCGCTGCACGCGCTGGTATCTTTTTCCGGCGGTAAAGTCGGTTTCGCGGATATTGAGGAGTTTATCCGTAAACTGAACGAAAGCGGGATTTTTTAAAAAAGCTATTGACAACTTGTACTATTTTAAGATACAATAGCGGAGTCGGTTGTGACGAGGGGTCTTAGCTCAGCTGGGAGAGCATCTGCCTTACAAGCAGAGGGTCATAGGTTCGAGCCCTATAGGCCCCATCGTTTTACCGAAATCCTATCCTATGGCGAGATAGCTCAGCTGGCTAGAGCACACGGTTCATACCCGTGGTGTCGAGGGTTCAAGTCCCCCTCTCGCTATTTTCAGAATGTCCGGACGCGTTTGCGTTTTGGACATTTTTTGCGTGAAGGAATGTTAAATATATAACGGTTGTATTTTGGGTGGTGTGTAATGTATAATAAAAGCAACAGGCTCGGTTTTGTGGTTGAAAGAGGAGAAAAAGCCTGAAATATTGTAAAAGGAGAGGTGTTAAAATGGGTTTTTTAACAGGTAAGACAGCGATCATTACCGGAGCGGGACGCGCGGTATTGAGTGACGGCAGATGCGGCTCCATTGGGTACGGTATTGCCACCGCCTACGCGAAAGAGGGCGCCAATCTGGTGATCACGGGCCGGAACGTAAAGAAGCTGGAGGATGCCAAGGAGGAGCTGGAGCGCTTATATGGCATTCAGGTGCTGACGGTGCAGGCGGATATTTCCGCAGGGGCGGACAATGAAGCGGTAGTAGCGGAAGTGGTGAAAAAGACCATGGATACTTTCGGACATATTGATGTCCTGATCAACAACGCCCAGGCGTCGGCTTCCGGCGTAACGCTGGCCGACCATACTACGGAGCAGTTCAATCTGGCGCTGTATTCCGGTCTGTACGCCGCCTTTTATTATATGAAGGCATGCTATCCTTATTTGAAAGAAAGCAAGGGTTCGGTGATCAACTTTGCTTCCGGCGCCGGGCTCTTCGGCAACTTTGGACAGTGCGCCTATGCCGCTGCCAAGGAAGGCATCCGCGGTTTGACTCGTGTGGCTGCCACGGAATGGGCAAAGGATGGTATCAATGTGAACATTATCTGTCCTTTAGCGTGGACGGCTCAGCTGGAGCAGTTTAAGCAGGCTTATCCCGACGCCTTTGAAAAGAACGTACATACGCCGCCCGCAGGGCATTTCGGAGATACGGAAACAGAGATCGGACGGGTTTGCGTACAGCTCGCGTCTCCCGATTTTAAATATATGACCGGTGAGACACTGACGCTGGAGGGCGGTCTGGGCCAGAGGCCGTAAGGCAGGGACCGGATGCAGAGCAAAAGTATTTGAAACGCCGCGGTTTTAGACACTGCTTTAAGGATGCGCAAAACAGGGAAACAAGCTCCTTGAAAATGGGCTTTTGGTAAAATTGCCCATTTTCGGAGGAGCTTTTTCTACATCTTTTTTTCCACATCATATTGACATGAGTAAAAAGAATGATACAATATGTAGTATGTACGGTGATTTGATGCCGCCTGCGGCGGAAGAATGTGAGGGAGTATGAAGATAATCAAAAGAAGCGGCTCGGAAGTAACCTTTGATATGAGCAAGATCGAGGCGGCTATCCGCAAGGCCAATGCCAGCGTAATGGACAGTGAGAAGATGTCGGAGGAGCAGATCCTGGGTATTACCCGGAGTGTGGAAAATGCCTGCGAATCCATGCAGCGTTCTCCCAGCGTGGAAGAGATCCAGGATATGGTGGAGAATGAGATCATGAACAGGAGGGCTTTTTCCGTAGCGCGTAATTATATTACCTACCGCTATAAGAGAGCCCTGGTCAGAAAGGCCAATTCCACCGACGAGCAGATTTTAAGTCTGTTGGAGTGCAATAACGAGGAAGTAAAGCAGGAAAATTCCAACAAGAACCCCACTGTCAACAGCGTGCAGAGGGACTATATGGCCGGAGAGGTGAGCAAGGATATCACCAAGCGTTTTCTGCTGCCTGCGGATATTGTGGAGGCCCATGAGAAAGGCATTATCCACTTCCATGACGCGGACTATTTTGCCCAGCATATGCACAACTGCTGTCTGGTCAATCTGGAGGATATGCTCCAGAACGGGACCGTGATCAGCGAGACCATGATAGATACTCCCAAGAGCTTTTCCACCGCCTGCAATATCGCTACGCAGAGCATTGCCCAGATCGCTTCCTCCCAGTACGGAGGCCAGAGTATTTCCTTGGCCCATCTGGCACCCTTTGTACAGGTCAGCCGGGAGAAATTCCGCAGGGAAGTGCGCAAGGAACTGGAAATGGCGGGACTGGAAGCCGGGGACGACATTGTCAACAAGATCGCGGAGAGCCGGGTAAAGGAAGAGATCAACCGGGGCGTACAGATGATACAGTACCAGGTGATAACGCTGATGACCACCAACGGCCAGGCACCTTTTGTAACGGTATTTATGTATCTGAATGAAGTGCCGGAAGGACAGATCAGGGACGATCTGGCGGCTGTGATCGAGGAGGTGCTGCACCAGCGGATCAAGGGCGTCAAGAACGAGAAGGGCGTTTATATCACCCCCGCCTTCCCCAAGCTCATCTATGTGCTGGAGGAGGACAACATCAAAGAGGGCACTAAATATTGGTATCTGACGAAGCTGGCTGCCAGCTGCACCGCCAAGAGAATGGTGCCGGACTATATTTCCGAGAAGATCATGCGCCAGTTAAAGGACGGCAACTGCTATCCCTGTATGGGATGCCGCTCTTTCCTGACGGTATATAAAAACGAAGAGGGCAAGCCGCAGTTTTACGGCCGGTTCAATCAGGGCGTGGTCACGCTGAACCTGGTGGATGTGGCCTGCAGCTCCGAGGGCAGCATGGACAGGTTCTGGGAGATCCTGGACGAGCGCCTGGATCTGTGCTACAGGGCTTTGATGTGCCGCCACAACCGATTAAAGGGCACGCCCTCCGACGTGGCTCCCATTTTGTGGCAGGATGGCGCCCTGGCCCGCTTAAAGAAAGGAGAAACCATAGACAAGCTGCTCTATAACGGCTACTCTACCATTTCCCTGGGATATGCGGGCCTCTGCGAATGTACCCGTTATATGACGGGCAAATCCCATACAGATCCGGAAGCGACGCCTTTTGCTCTGCAGGTGATGCAGTATTTAAACGATGCCTGCAAAAAGTGGAGGGAGGAAACGAAAATCGATTTCAGCCTTTACGGTACGCCTCTGGAGTCCACTACCTATAAATTCGCTAAATGCCTGCAGAAGCGTTTCGGCAAGATCGAGGGGGTAACGGACAAAAACTACATTACAAACAGCTACCATGTGCATGTGACCGAGCCCATAGACGCTTTTGAAAAATTGAGATTTGAAGCCCAGTTCCAGGAGTTGTCTCCGGGCGGCGCCATCAGCTATGTGGAGGTGCCCGATATGCAGAACAATCTGGACGCGGTGCTGGCGGTGATGCAGTACATCTATGACAATATTATGTACGCGGAGCTGAATACCAAGAGCGACTACTGCCAGAAATGCGGCTACAACGGGGAAATCCTCATTGTCACCGATAAGGACGGCAAGCTGATCTGGGAGTGCCCTAACTGTAAGAACAGGGATCAGGATACCATGAACGTGGCGAGAAGAACCTGCGGTTATATCGGCACACAGTTCTGGAACCAGGGCAGGACTCAGGAGATCAAGGAACGGGTGCTGCATCTGTAGAGGGATTTGGGGCTGCGTTATGAATTATGCGGAAATAAAATACTGTGATATTGCCAACGGGCCGGGAGTGAGGGTATCCCTTTTTGTCAGCGGCTGTACCCACCACTGCAAGAACTGCTTCAATGAGATCACCTGGGATTTTGCGTATGGGGAGCCCTTTACCAAAGAGGTGGAAGACCGTATCATAGAGGCCCTGCGGCCGGATTATATCAGGGGACTTACCCTCTTAGGAGGGGAGCCCATGGAGTATGCCAACCAGAAAGGGCTGCTTCCCTTTGTAAAGCGGGTAAGAAAAGAACTGCCAAGAAAGGATATCTGGTGCTTCAGCGGCTATCTGTTTGACAGGGAGATACTGGAAAAGATGTGCAGGGAGCAGGAAGTGACCAGAGAACTTTTAAACTGTTTCGACGTGCTGGTGGACGGGCGTTTCGTGGAAGAGTTAAAAGACATTACCCTGCGGTTCAGAGGTTCATCCAATCAGCGCATCATCGATGTGCCTAAGTCCTTACAGAGAGGGGAAATCATCCTCTGGCAGGATGAAAACGAAAAGTTGTCATAAACGGGAAATCTTGTCCATATACTGTATTAGCAAAATGATTTTAGGAGGCAGAATATGGCAAGAGGACAGCGTAAGCCCATTGAGGAAAAGATCAGGGAAAAGGAAGAGCAGATAGCGGCTCTGAAAGCGAAGGTACAGACAGAGGAGAGGGAGCTTTCCGAATTACAGAAAGAAAAGCAGCACAAAGAACTGGAAGCCTTAAGCGATCTGCTGGAGGAAGCCAATATGACGGTGGCCGAGGCCAGAGAGATCCTGGAACAGCATATTTATGACGACGAGGATGAAAGTGATTGAAAAAGAGGGGAGCTATCGGTATCGGTGTGAAGGCTTCACACAGGATATAGATAGCTCTTTATTTGCAAAAAGGAGAATGCCATGAGAATCGGAACAGGATACGATGTGCACCGCCTGACGGAGGGGCGGAAACTGATCATAGGAGGCGTGGAAATTCCCTATGAAAAGGGACTGCTGGGACATTCGGACGCGGACGTGCTACTCCATGCCATTATGGATGCCCTGCTGGGCGCGGCGGCTCTGGGAGATATCGGAAAACATTTTCCGGATACGGACGATGCCTACAAGGGAATCTCCTCTTTAAAGCTCTTAAAGAAAACGGGAGAACTTTTGGAAGAGAACTGCTTTTTAGTGGAAAATATCGATGCCACCATTATTGCCCAGGCACCGAAAATGCGGCCCCATATTGATACCATGCGGGCCAACGTCGCCAGGGAACTGTCCTTAGATATAGACCAGGTCAATATCAAGGCCACTACCGAAGAAGGGCTGGGCTTTACGGGAAGAGGCGAGGGCATTGCCGCCCAGGCTGTCTGCATCCTGACCTCCCCCAGGGAGCTGTATGCGGAGGATGTGACCGCCGGGCCAAAATCTGCCTGCGCGGACTGCGGGGGCTGTCCCCATGCCGGGGTATCCGATTGAAAACTTTCCATATTGAAGAGCGAGACGCGCGGGGAGTGTAGAAATGAAAACACAGGAGCAGATGAATGAAAAAACAGCCATGCAGGTGTCCATGGTGAGCATATTGGTCAATGTGGTGCTTTCCGTTGGAAAGTTCGCGGCAGGCGTATTCGCCGCTTCCGGCGCTATGATCTCGGATGCGGTGCACTCCGCTTCGGATGTATTCAGCACTTTTGTGGTGATCGTGGGAATCCGGCTGTCCGGCAAGAAAGCCGACGCGGAACATCCCTATGGACATGAAAGAATGGAATGTGTGGCCGCGATCGTGCTGGCCGTGATACTGGCGCTCACAGGTTTAGAGATTGGGGCGGGAGGTATGCAGAAAATTCTGGGCGGCAGATACGAGGAGCTGGCCATACCCGGGGTGGCGGCTTTGGCGGCGGCTCTGGTGTCCATAGCCGTCAAGGAAGGCATGTACTGGTACACCCGCTTTTATGCTAAAAAGATCCATTCTTCCGCCCTCATGGCGGACGCGTGGCATCATCGTTCCGACTCCCTTTCTTCCGTGGGAGCTTTTGTGGGTATCTTAGGGGCCAGGCTGGGATTTCCGGTGATGGACGCGCTGGCAAGCGTGGGGATCTGCGTGTTGATCCTAAAGGCGGCCTACGATATTTTTAAAGATGCCATTGACAAAATGGTGGACAAAGCCTGCGACGCCGAGACAGAGGAGCGTTTAAGAAAGCTGGTGAGCGCCCAGGAGGGCGTAAAGGGCGTGGACAGTCTGCGCACCCGCACCTTTGGGAGCAGGATCTATGTGGATGTGGAAATACTGGCGGACGGCAATCTGTCCCTCTATGAAAGCCACGATATTGCGGAGCGGGTTCATGATGAGATAGAAGCCAATTTTAAAGAGGTCAAGCACATTATGGTCCATGTAAATCCCTGTTGACAAAGGGATTAAATTTGCGTATCCTTTTCTTGACAGGATGGGAACGTGCCGCTTTGCGGCAGAATGAGAGGCAAGATGGAAAACAAACTGAAGATATATAATTCACTGACGAAGAAAGAGGAACTGTTCGTTCCAAACGAAGAGGGGAAAGTGGGGATGTATACCTGCGGCCCCACGGTGTACCATTACGCCCATATCGGCAACCTGCGAAGCTACATCATGGAGGACCTGCTGGAAAAGACTCTGCGGTACTTAGGGTACGATGTGAAGCGGGTCATGAATATCACTGATGTGGGACATCTTTCCAGCGACGCGGATACCGGCGAAGATAAGATGTTGAAGGGCGCCAGGCGGGAGCATAAGAGCGTCATGGAAATTGCCCGCTTTTATACCGACGCTTTTTTTGAGGACTGCCGGAAGTTAAACATCAAGCGGCCCGACGTGGTGGAGCCCGCTACCAACTGTATTCAGGAGTTTATCCACATGATCACGGTACTTTTGGAGAAGGGCTACGCGTACCAGATGGGCGGCAATATCTATTTTGATACCTCTAAGCTGGAAAACTACCATGTCTTTTCCGGACAGGATACGGAGATGGAGCTGCTGGTGGGTGTCAGGGATGATGTGGAAGAGGATGCCAACAAGAAGAACAAGAGTGACTTTGTACTCTGGTTTACCAAATCCAAGTTCGAGGATCAGGAGCTGAAATGGGAAAGCCCCTGGGGGCTGGGGTACCCCGGCTGGCATATTGAGTGCTCCTGCATCAGTATGAAGCATCTGGGCGAATATATGGATATTCACTGCGGCGGTGTGGACAATATTTTCCCCCATCATACCAATGAGATAGCCCAGAGCGAGGCCTATCTGGGCCATAAGTGGTGCAATTACTGGTTCCATGTACATCACTTAAATGATAAGACAGGCAAGATGAGCAAGTCCAAGGGGGATTTCCTGACGGTGTCCCTGCTGGAGGAAAAGGGCTATGATCCGCTGGCCTACAGATTGTTCTGTCTGCAGTCCCATTACCGCAAGCCCCTGGAATTTTCTTATGAGAACTTGGACAATGTGACCAGCGCCTACAACAAGCTGTTAAAGCGGATCGAGAGCCTGTCCCAGGATGGAGAGGTGGAACAGGAAAAGTTCGCGGACTGGAAAAAGCGTTTTGAGGATGCGCTCTGCGACGATCTCAATTCCTCCATGGCCATTACGGTGCTCTATGAGATGTTAAAAGCCGATATGAACGACAGGACCAAGAGAGAACTGGCGGAAAGCTTTGATAAGGTACTTTCCCTGAACCTGCTGGCAGGGCAGGCCGGCGGAGAAAAAGCCGTGGACGCGGAGCTGGAGGCCTATGTGCTTGCCAAGATCGAGGAAAGGGCGGCCGCCAAAAAGAACAGGGATTTTGCTACGGCCGACGCTATCCGTGACGAGCTGGCAAAGCAGGGCATCCTGTTGGAGGACACCAGAGAGGGCGTAAAATGGAAGAAGGTATGAGCCTGCCGGCTATGATAAAAGCAGAATTTGAAGTGGGAGAGGTGGATGTGAGAACATATTCACCTCTCACTTTGGCATATATAGGGGACGCGTTTTTTGATATGGTCGTCCGCACCCTGGTGGTGGGACGGGGAAACAGGGCGGTGAACGGGCTGCATAAACGGACCAGCACCTATGTGAACGCCGCGTCCCAGGCCCGATTGGCGGAGGCTATACAAGAGATGCTTACGGAAGAGGAGGCGGCGGTCTATCAAAGAGGCCGGAACGCCAAGGCGCACAGCTGCGCCAAACACGCCAGTTTACAAGATTACCGCAGGGCCACGGGACTGGAAGCGCTGCTTGGCTGGCTCTATCTGCGGGGAGATACCCAAAGGGCTCTGCAGCTCGTCAGGGCGGGGCTTGTAAAAACCGGCAGGGAGATCTGAAAGGAAAAAATATATGGGATACAGAGAATTTACCATAGAAGGAAGAAACGCGGTTTTAGAGGCATACCGTTCAGGTAAAAGCATTGACAGGCTCTATATCCTGGACGGCTGTCAGGACGGACCGATCACGAGCATCAAGCGGGAGGCCCGCAAGGCGGGGACGCCCATAAAGTACGTAACAAAGGACAGGCTGGATCAGATGTCTGAAACGGGCAGGCACCAGGGAGTCATCGCGGCAGCCGCGGCCTACGCTTATGCGGAGGTGGAGGATATACTGCAGGCCGCCGAAGAAAAAGGAGAACCGCCTTTTTTGTTTTTGCTGGACAATATTGAGGATCCCCACAATCTGGGGGCCATTATCAGGACTGCCAATTTGGCGGGAGCCCATGGGGTGATCATCCCCAAAGACCGGGCGGCGGGACTGACTGCAGCGGCAGCCAGGACTTCCGCGGGAGCGATCAATTATACGCCGGTGGCGAAGGTGACGAATCTGGTCCGTACCATAGAAGAGTTAAAGAAAAAAGGTATCTGGTTCGTCTGCGCGGACATGGACGGCACCAGAATGTACGATATGGATCTGAAAGGCCCCATCTGTCTTGTGATCGGCAGCGAGGGAGAAGGAGTCGGCCGTCTGGTAAAGGAAAAGTGCGATATGACGGCGGCAATTCCCATGAAGGGAAATATTGACTCTCTGAACGCCTCCGTGGCGGCGGGGGTACTGGCCTATGAGATCCTGCGCCAGCGGGAAATGTAGGGGGACGGGATATGCAGGATTACGCGCAAAGCTCGGATGAAGAGCTGATACTCAGGCTGCGGGACGGAGAAGAGCAGATCACGGACTATATCATGGACAAGTACAAGAATCTGGTGCGCAGCAAGGCGGGAAGCATGTACATTTTAGGCGGGGACAGGGACGATCTGATCCAGGAGGGCATGATAGGACTCTTTAAGGCCATCCGGGACTATGACAGCGGCCGGGACGCCAGTTTTTCCACCTTCGCGGAGCTCTGCATCAGCAGGCAGATGTATTCGGCGGTGCAGGCAGCAGGGCGGATGAAGCACATTCCGCTAAACACCTATATTTCTCTCTACCAGAGCGAAGAACAGGGAGAAGAGGAGAAAAATATCCTGGATATTCTGGCGGACGGAGGGCTCAATCCGGAAGACTTGGTGATAGATAAGGAAAATGTGGAAAATCTGGAAAAACGGATAGAAGAGGAATTGAGCGGCTTTGAAAAGCAGGTGCTGGAACTGTACATGACCGGCATGAGTTATACCCAGATCGCCAGGGTGCTGGGCAGGGACGACAAATCCACGGACAACGCCCTGCAGCGGCTGAAAGCGAAGATCCGGCGGCTGATACGCAGGTAGCGGGCCAGGAGTTTTTTCTCGGAAATTTCATGTTTTCATATTGAAAAAATTTTGGAAGGATATATAATATTAAATGTATGGGCCTGTGGCCGCCGAAAACATCAAAAGTTTGGAGTTGGAGATGACAGCTATGCAGACGGAATACACGAAAGTCAAGGTAAATAATGAGATCGAGCTCTGCGAAACGGTAGATATGGAAGTAAAGAAGCTGATTGAAAGGGCCCTTTTGCAGAACCGTATTTCCTATTATATCAAATGGCATAAGCAGGGCATTTTCAAGCATGGAAGAAATCTCTGCGTCATCTGCGTCAATGACAATTCCCGCAATGAGGCGGAGGAGCTGATCCACGCGTTAGGAGACGAGGTGGCGGACAAGGTGCGGTTTCTCATGCGCAGATCGGAGGAGAGTTATTTTTAAAGGACTCCCGGGTACAGTAAAACAGAGGATCAAACAGCCTATTTCATTTTTTAAAAGATGAAGTAGGCTTTTCCTATGCGTGATACGGAACGAAACGGGAGTATGAGGAGGAGTATTTATTATGGAAACGTACAGTGTGTTTATGGATCTGGCGATCATCATCGTATTTGCCAAATTCTTTGGGATCGTAGCGAGGAAGCTCAAGGCTCCCCAGGTAGTGGGAGAGATCATAGCGGGGCTGATCATCGGTCCCTGCGGGCTGGGGCTGGTGCTGCAGACGGATTTTCTGGCGCAGATGGCGGAGATCGGCGTAGTGCTCTTAATGTTTTCCGCGGGGCTGGAAACCAATTTAAAGGAGCTGTTAAAAACTGGTCCCAAGGCCTTTCTGATCGCCTGCTCCGGTGTGCTGGTGCCTTTAGTGGGCGGTTCCCTGCTCTATATGGCCTTTTACGGGGCAGAGCCCTGGGGATCGGAAGGCTTTTACAAGGCGGTTTTTGTGGGAGTCATCCTGACGGCTACTTCCGTCAGCATAACCGTACAGTCCCTGCGGGAAATGGGAAGGCTCAAAGGCGTAGTGGGGACCACGATCCTGAGCGCGGCGATCATTGATGATGTGATCGGTATCATCGTACTGACCTTTGTCATCGGTTTTAAGAGTCCCGATGCCAATCCCATGGGGGTAGTGGTGAATACGGCGCTGTTTTTCCTTTTTGCCCTTGTACTGGGATTTATCATCTATAAAATCTTTAAACTCATAGACGGGCGCTATCCCCATACCAGAAGGATTCCCATTCTGGGACTGGCGCTGTGCCTGATGCTGGCCTATGTGGCGGAAGCGGTGTTTGGCATCGCGGATATTACAGGCGCCTACGTGGCAGGCATTATCCTCTGCTCCATCAGGGACTCCGCCTATATTGAGCAAAAGGTGGATATTAATTCCTATATGCTCTTTGGGCCGGTCTTCTTTGCCAGTATCGGCTTAAAGACCAATATTGAGAACCTAACCGTTCCGCTGCTGATCTTCTCGATCTGCTTTGTGCTGGTGGGACTTGTCACCAAGATCATAGGCTGCGGGCTGATGTCCAGGCTCTGCGGTTTTAAGGGGAAGGACTGTTTAAAGATCGGAGTGGGCATGATGACCAGGGGCGAGGTAGCCCTGATCGTTTCCCAGAAAGGGCTCTCCGTAGGATTGCTCTCTCCCGTCTATTTCACGGCGGTGATCCTGCTTATCGTGGTATCCAGTATTTCCACACCCATTATTTTAAAGCTGCTGTACGCGAAAGAGCCTGCGGAGGCATGACGGCTTCTCTTAAAAATTTATACAGCCGCTCTTTTAAATCCTTGTCCTGTGCTTGACTTGGATGGAGGAGAGCGGTATAATCAACAACGGAAAACCGACTGACCGGTCGGACGACATGAGGGCGGATACTACTTAGAAAGGTGCGGTATTTCTATGATTTCAAAATTCAGTGTAAAAAAGCCATATACGGTACTGGTGGGAGTGGTGCTGGCAATCGTGCTGGGCGTGGTGTCCTTTACCCACATGACGGCCGATCTGCTGCCCAGTATCAGTCTTCCCTATGTCATTGTCATGACGACTTATGTGGGGGCCAGCCCCGAAACGGTGGAAAGCGCGGTCACAAAGCCCATTGAAGCCTCCATGGCCACGGTCAGCAATATCGAGAGCGTGAGTTCCGTTTCCGGAGAGAACTATTCCATGGTCATCCTGGAGTTTTCGCAGACGGCCAATATGGATTCCGTTTCCCTAGAGATCAGGGAGAATCTGGACCAGCTGACCGCTTACTGGGATAACGATCTGATCGGCAATCCCATTATCATGAAATTAAATCCCGACATGCTGCCGGTCATGATCGCGGCGGCAGGTATGGAGGGCATGGATATTGTAGATGCCAGCACATATATAGAGGAAAATATCGTACCGGAGCTGGAAAGCATCGAGGGCGTGGCTTCGGTGGATACCACAGGCATGATCGAGGAAAATGTCAATGTAGTGATCAGACAGGATAAGATAGATCTGGTAAACGGAGAAATCCAGGCTGCCATTGATGAACAGATGGAAGAGGCAAAGCAGGAGCTTCTGGACGGAAAAGAGGACATTCAGGACGGCCTTGCCCAGGTGGCGGACGGCAGAGCGGAGTTAAACAACGGCCAGGCGGAATTGGACAACGGCAGAGCGGAGCTGCAAAACGGCAGGACAGAGCTGGAAACGCAGCAGAACGATACGATCAACCAGTTAGCTTCTGCCGAGACGCAGCTGCTGACAGCCAAGGCGGATCTGGAGACCTTAAAGACCAGTACCACGGTGGAAATAGCTACCCTGAACCAGATGGCGGAAGGGTTAAAGCAATTGGAGGCAGCTAAGGGGCAGGTAGGGCAGATAGATACGCTGATCGGCGGATTGGAGACTGCCTACGCGGGTTTAAAATTATCTGTCAGCGGCGGCGACGCAGCCGCACAGCAGATGGCATTGGAAGGATTTAAGAAGACAATATTGAGCCAACTCCCCGCGGGTATTCCTCAGGAAGTGATAAATGCGCTGGCGGCGGCAGATATTTCGGAGAATCTGGATGGGATAACCACCCCGTTAAAAGCCTATAAGAGCAAGATAGAGAATGAGCTGAACGGAAATATTACCTCCCTGCAGGAAAATATCATGCTGCGCACCTCCAGACTGCCGGAAAAAAACTCAGCCGGGTTGATCACCAATTATGACGCGGCGAAGACGCAGGAATATATCGCCACTCTGCAGACGCAGTTAAATACCTACAATGGTCAGATCGCCCAGCTGGACACCCAGCTTACCGCGCTCTCCTCCGGGGAGTCCAATGCGGTACTGGGCTTTGCCAACGGGATGACACAGATCGTCCAGGGAGAGATCCAGCTGGATTCCGCCCAGGCCCAGCTGGATTCCGCCAGAGCTCAGCTGGATTCTACCCAGGCGCAGCTGGAAGATGCGCTGAGCCAATTAGAGGACGGGGAAGAGCAGCTGGAGGAAGCCAGGGAGGACGCCTATGAGCAGGCCGATATGGTGGAAGTGCTGACGGTGGATACGGTATCCGCTCTGCTGGCTGCCCAGAATTTCTCCATGCCCGCGGGTTATGTGACGGAAGATGGTATTTCCTATATGGTCCGGATCGGCGATAAGCCGGAAAACGCGGAGGAAATGGGAGAACTGCCGCTGTTAAACCTCCACATGGACGGCGTGGATGTGATCAAGTTAAAGGATGTGGCGGATGTGTTCTATGTGGACAATTCCGCGGATGTATATACCAATGTGAACGGCAGCGCCGGCGTAATGCTGATGATACAGAAACAGACCGGCTACTCCACGGGAGAGGTATCTGATCTGCTGGCGGATAGGTTTGAAGAACTGCGGGAGGATCATCCGGGACTGGTCATGATCCCCTTGATGGACCAGGGCATTTATATCGATCTGGTCATGGATTCCATAATCAACAATATTGTATGGGGAGCGCTGCTGGCTGTTTTGATCCTGCTGCTCTTCTTAAAGGATCTGCGGCCCACGCTGGTGGTGGCGTTTTCCATTCCTATCAGTTTGGTGACAGCCATCGTGTGCATGTATTTCAGCGGGGTGACCTTGAATGTGATCTCCCTTTCCGGTCTGGCGCTGGGTATCGGTATGCTGGTGGATAACTCCATTGTGGTGATCGAGAATATCTACCGATTGCGGAGCGAAGGGAAGAGCGTGGCGGAGGCGGCCACGGAAGGAGCGAGGGAGGTGGCGGGAGCCATTATGGCTTCCACGCTGACGACGATCTGCGTGTTCGCGCCCATTGTCTTTACGGAGGGCATTACCAGACAGCTCTTTGTGGATATGGGGCTGACCATAGCCTATTCTCTGTTAGCTAGCCTGTTGATCGCGCTGACTGTGGTACCGGCTATGGCTTCCGGTATGTTAAAAAAGACCAAAGAGCAGAAGGAAGGCAGATTCTTCCGATTGTTTGTAAAGGGCTATGAGAAAGTACTGCGTTTCTGTCTGAGATTTAAGCCTCTTGTGCTGATCTTGGTGGTGGCTCTTTTGGGACTGAGCGCCGCGGCTGCCATATCCAACGGTACGGCATTTATGTCGGATATGGACAGTACACAGCTTACAGTCAATGTAGAGCTGGGAGAGGAAGCCACGCTGGCGGAAACCGGCGCCGTAACGGACGAGGTAGTGGAGCGGCTGAAGCAGCTGCCGGATATTGCGGATGTAGGCGCCATGGCAGGCGGTTCTTCCATGTCCGCCCTGACAGGCTCCGGCGGCAGCACCCATTCCACTTCCATCTATGTGACTACGGTACAGGAAAAGAGCATGAGCAACGAGGAGCTGGCTAAGGTGATCCTGGAAAAGACGGCCGATCTGGAAGCGGAGATTACGGTAGACGCTTCCAGCATGGACATGAGCGCCTTAGGGGGCAGCGGTATCGTGGTACAAGTGGAGGGCCGTAACCTGGATACCCTGCAGACAGTAGCGAAAGATGTGGCGGCAATGATCGCCGGTGTAGAGGGCGTCGGGGAGGTTTCCGACGGCATGGAGGACGCGGAGGAAGAACTGCGTATTACGGTGGACAAAGAAGCGGCTATGGAGTATGGCCTCACGGTGGCCCAGGTATTTTCCCAGGTGTCCGTAAGGCTGGCAGAGGCGGCTTCGGCCACCACTCTGGAAGAATCGGATAAGGATTACGGGGTATATGTGATCAGCGAGGCGGATGAAGCGCTCACCAGGGATCTGCTGGAAAGTATGCTGATAGAAGGTACCGGAGAAGAAAACGCGGAAGTGGAAGTACCGTTCTCTCAGATAGCGGATTTTGAGATGGTGCAGAGCCTGAGCGCCATTAACCGCGCCGATCAAACCCGATATCTGACGGTTTCCGCTTCTCTGGCGGAGGGTTACAATATCGGGCAGGTTTCCGCCCGGGTGGAAGAGACACTCTCTGACTATACCCTGCCGGAGGGCTGCAGACTGGTCTTCGCGGGAGAAAATGAGACCATTAACGAGGCTATGGAGCAGGTGGTACTGATGCTGGTGCTGGCGCTGGTATTTATGTACCTGATCATGGTGGCGCAGTTCCAGTCCCTGCTTTCTCCCTTCATTATTATGTTTACCATTCCCCTGGCCTTTACGGGAGGATTCTTCGGACTGTACTTTACGGGCAGCGAAGTCAGCGTCATAGCGCTGATCGGTTTTGTCATGCTTTCCGGTATTATCGTAAACAACGGTATCGTGCTGATCGACTACATGAACCAGCTGCGGGCGGCGGGTATGGAAAAGAAAGAGGCCATTCTGACTGCGGGGCGGACCAGGATACGTCCGGTCTTTATGACGGCACTGACTACGATCCTGGCGCTTTCCACCATGGTATTCAGTCAGGATATGGGCGCGGAAATGATGAAGCCCATGTCCATTGTCACCATCGGCGGTCTGGTGTACGGTACGCTGCTTACCCTGATCGTGATCCCCTGTGTATATGACATTTTTATTAAGGATAAAAATTTTATCAAAGCTCCGGTGCCTCAGAAAGCTTCTGTTTTCAAGAAGATTTCTGCTAAAAACGGAAAGAGGAAAAGCTGATATGGGAAAAATAACGGGAAGGGAAACCAGGGCGGAACTGCCCGCAAAAGTGACGGCTCTGTACGAGGCCATATTGGAGCTGATAGAAGAGGGAGCGGATATTGTAGAACTGAAGGTATCGGAGATCACGGAAAAAGCGGGGATCGGCAAAGGTACGGCCTACGATTATTTCGATACCAAGGAAGAGATGATAGCGTACGCTCTGCTGTTTTTCATCAATCATTTTATGTTGAGTGTGGAAACCAGGGTAATGGAAAAGGCCAGCATTTGGGATAAGGTGGATCTGACCTTGGACATCATGAGGACAGAGATAGGGAAGAGCGCTTGTATGCTGCGGTTCATCAATCTGCTGTATGAGCCTTCCCAGACCGGCCAGATGCTGCGGGAGGCAATGCGGGAAATGAAAACCGCGGATGGCTGCTGCCCGCTGTTGACGCTGCAGGGCACGCTCAGTAAAAGTGTCGCCCAGGGGGAGATCAGGGGAGATGTGCCCATCGATTTTCTGTTGTACTCCCTGGTGAGCAGGTTTATTTCCTATGCGGCTTTTTTACTCAGGGAAAGGGAAGATCCGCTTTGCGCGTCCCACGGAAGCGATGTACAAGAAAAGTTTCAGGACTATATCCGCGCTTGTATCAGGGAAGAATTTCAGTCCAGGGCAGGATAAAAGGCAAAAAAATAAAGCTGCTGACGGGAATCGGACCCGTGACCTCCGCACTACCAATGCGACGCTCTACCGACTGAGCCACAGCAGCTTGACGACTGTTTTCACAATCACCGAATGTTATTGTAGCATAGGGCCAAAAGGCTTGTCAATGATAATTATGAAAAAATGGGAAAATAGACGTCCGCAAAATAAAAGTTGACAAATAAGCTGCCTTTGCATATGCTAAAGAAAGGCGGACCACGGTATTTCGCACTGTCAAACGCACCGTGGTCTTTTTGCTATTGGCAAGAGGGACGGCTCATGGGACTTATAAGATTTGTGAAAGAAGAAATAGCGGTGATCAGGGAACGGGATCCGGCCATTCATTCCAATATGGAAGTGTTTCTGTATCCCAGTTTCAAAGCGATGGTATATTACCGGATCGCGCATCGTTTATATCAGAACAAACATTATTTCTGGGCCAGATGGATTTCCCAAAGAGGGGCGCATAAGACGGGCATTGAGATCCATCCCGGCGCCAAGATCGGCAGGGGGCTCTTTATTGACCACGGCCAGGGAGTGATCATCGGGGAAACCACGGTGATAGGAGACAATGTGACGCTGTATCAGGGCGTAACGCTGGGAGGTACGGGCAAGGAGCATGGCAAGCGTCATCCCACACTGAAAAATAACGTCATGGTGAGTGCCGGCGCCAAGGTATTGGGATCCTTTACCATAGGAGAAAATTCCAAGATCGGCGCAGGCAGCGTAGTGCTGGAAGAGGTACCCCCCAATTCCACGGTGGTGGGTGTGCCGGGCAGGGTAGTGAAGAGGGACAATGTCTACATGCCCAGGGAGGACCTAAACCAGGTAGACCTGCCGGATCCTGTGCGGGAGGATATTCAGAATCTCCAGCACGCCAACGCGGAGCTGATCAACAGGCTGCTGGATCTGGAAAAAGAAGTGCAGCTCTTAAAAAAAGAGAACGGCAAGACAGTATAAGGAGGAATGGGAATGGATTTTCTGAACAAGGTAGAAGAAACGGTCATGATAAAGGGGCAGGTGCTGGTGGACAAGGCTAAGAGCGCGGCCGAGATCGCGAGTTTAAAAGGACAGATAAGCACCTGTGAGGAGATCATCAAAAAGAATTACGCGGAACTTGGAAAACTCTATTACGAGCAGTATGGGGACGCGCCTCAGGAAGCCTTTGAAAAGCAGTGTCAGGCTATCCGCAATGCCAAAAGGGGCGCCCGGGAATTGGAGCAGAAGATCAAGGACATCAAGGATCAAATATAGTATCATAAAACCGGCGCCATGGGACGCCGGTTTATTATGTCCAAAATGGATGGTTTCTGATTTTACTACTGGGACGAAGAGCCGGTATTATAGAAATTATAGCCTAGCTGCAAAAGCTCCGCCCGCTGCTGCTCCACAATATTGGCAGCGTCGGGATTTAAGAAAAATTCCGCGTTGTGGGGACAGGTATTGGTGGTCTGAGGAGAGACCGTGGTAACGGTACCGTCCGGATTGGTGACGATATTGGTGGAACCGGGCCACAGGGCAGGATCCTCAATGGGAGTCAGTGTCAGTGTGCCGGGCAGCTTGAAAGGACATTCCGCGCTGGCCAGCAGCCCCGTATAAACACAGACATCGCCGATATAGTGCACATCGCAGGTTTCCGTAGGAACGGTGTCCGCCGCGAAGTATTCGGTTCCCACGCAGCCGGCCACGTCGCAGAGCCCGGCGATGGGCAGCTTGCCGGACATGGTACAGATGGAAGCCTGAACGATGTCAGGAGGCATGGGGAAAGCCTGGTTGGGCAGATCCTTATGAAGTTCCTGCATGACCAGCTTCCAGAGCTTCTTGGAAAGGTTCTGTTCATCCTTGCTGGTGAGCTTGAGGTTGTTGTCATAACCTGTCCAGGTAACGGCTGTGTAATAAGGGGTAAAGCCCGCGAACCATACGTCCTTTTCATCAGTGGTAGTACCGGTCTTACCGGCAATGGACATACCGCTGAAGCGGACCGAGGTACCGGTGCCCCTGGTAACCGTATCGGACATGGCGCTGGTGAGCAGGAAAGCGGTGCTTTCCTTCAGTACCTGTCTGGTTTTGGGAACGGTGTGGTCTAAGATCACATTGCCGTCGGAATCCAATACCCTGGTATAGAGGGTGGGCTTGATATACAGGCCGCCGTTTGCAATGGTGGCGTAGGCCGCGCAAAGCTCCATGTTGGTGACTCCGTGGTAGGTGCCGCCCAAGGCCATGGCTTGTACGCAGTCGTCCTCCTCTGTCAGTGTGGTAAAGCCGAAGTTCTCCAGATAGCTGAAGCCCAGCTTGAGGGAGATCTGAGTCAGGCATTTTACGGTCACAACGTTCATGGAATGGTAGATACCTTTCCGGATAGGACTTAGGCCCTCGTACTCGGGATTGTGGTACCAGTTGTTTACTAATTTCCCCGTATCATAGTGGAAGGGCGCGTCGTTGAAGACCGTAGCTAACGTCAGCCCCGCGCTGTCCAGAGCAGGGGCGTAGGTGGAGAGCACCTTGAAGGTGGAGCCTGCCTGACGGGTGGTGTCGGTAGCCCGGTTCAGGGTACGGCTGGCCTCCTTGGCACCCCGGCCGCCGATCATGGCCACTACATAGCCGGTATGCTGGTCGATAATGGTCAGGGACACCTGGGGCTGCGGTACGAGATAAATAGTCTCCGCGTATTCTTCGTCCCCCTCCTGCATGATAGCTGCCTTGTAGGTGTCGATAGCGGCGTAGGCATCCTCCGGGGAATTGAAGATCAGATTGAAAGAACTGCTCTGATTTTCTTTAAACCATGTCTGCATCATTTCCTTGCTGTAGTTGACATATTCTCCGGAAGCCGTCTTAACGGTCAGGTCGTAATTGAGGTACAGGCGCGTGTTGGCAGGATAGTTCTCCGGGTTGGAATAAATGGCGTCCACGGTATCCTGAATGTTGGAATCCAGGGTGGACTCAATGCGCAGACCGCCGCTGTAAAGCATGGCGGCCGCCTGGGTAGGGCTGTAGCCAGCTTCATCGATCAGATCCTGGTAGACCGCTTCGGTGAGCGCGTCCATAAAATAGGTAGTGACGGATTCGGAGGAGGTGGTGACATTCACTTCCTGGATACGGGAGTATACATCATCCGCCATGGCTTCATCATATTCCGCCTGGGTGATGTAGCCCTGTTCCAGCATATTGTTTAGGACCTTTTCCCTTCTCTGCGCGTTGTTGTCCGGATGGGAAATGGGATTCCAGCGGGAAGGGTTCTGGGTGATGGCGGCGATAACGGCGCATTCCGACAGGGTAAGCTCACTGACGTCCTTATTGAAATAACGCAGGGAAGCGGCCTGTACGCCCAGTGTGTTCTGTCCTAGGTTGATGGTGTTCATGTATCTTAGAAGAATTTCTTCTTTGCTCAGCTTTTTGGTAATCTCAAGGGCCAGATACTGTTCCTGGAATTTACGCTGCAGCTTCTCTATGATGCCGTCCTCATTTACCCAGTTGGTAAAGACCGTGTTCTTCAAAAGCTGCTGGGTAATGGTGCTGGCACCCTCGGAACGCTGAAAACCGCTTGTGATAAATACGTAACCGGCTCTGACAATGGCCTTTAAGTCAATGCCGTTGTTCTCGTAGAAACGCTGATCCTCAATCGCTACGAAAGCATCCGCCAGATCCTGCGGGATCCTGTCCATGGTAACCTGCACACGGTTGGCGTTGGTAGCTACCAGCTTGCCGATCTGGTTGCCCTGGCTGTCATAGACGAAAGTGGAGAAGCCCACGGGAGCCACATCATTGACATCTATATCCGGCGCGGAAGCGATAATGCCGTTGAAAGCGCCGATCGCGGCTGAAGCGCCCACTATGACGCCGGCAATCATGCCCGCAAACAAGACCTTCACACAGGTGAAAGCCAGTTTCCTGCCCCATTTGGGAGCTTTGGCATGAAGCGCCTTCTGTTTGGCAAGAACTCCTTTTTTTCCGTAATTCATAGTCTGTTCACCTTTCTTATCCTGGGAAAAAAGAGAAAAATACTCCTCTTTCCGAAATATTATACCAAAATCGGACTGGTAAATAAAGGTTTTTTCTGAGATATTAAGAATTATTCACAAAAAAATCATTTTTTATGCTATACTAGGGGACAGGGAGCTGCGCAGGGAGGAAACGCGTTGGAAAAGGAAGAAAAGGAGCCCCGCCGGGTTATCGTAAAAGAGGGGACTGGAGAGATTACGGAAAAGAAGTCCCGCTTCATCGCTACCGTGAAAAGAGTGGAGAGCGAGGAGGAAGCGGCGGCTTTTATTGAAAAGATAAAAAAGAAATACTGGGACGCTTCCCACAACTGTTCCGCAGTGATTTTAGGAAAGCGGGGAGAGTGGATGCGCAGCAATGATGACGGGGAGCCCTCCGGTACGGCCGGCCGGCCCATGCTGGAGGTGCTTGTGGGAGAGCGCCTGCGGGATACGGCAGTGGTGGTAACCCGCTATTTCGGCGGAACTCTTTTGGGAACGGGAGGACTGGCCAGGGCCTACGCCCGGGCGGTGAAAGCGGGGCTGGCAGGCTGCCGCCTTGGCACCCTGCGGGAAGGCGTAAAGCTCTTGGTGGAAACGGACTATGGAAGCATAGGAAAGATCCTCCGGATCCTGGAGGAACAGCATATCAAGCCTTTAGAAAGCCTCTATACAGAAAAGGTGAGACTGATTTTGAGAATACCGGTATCGGACAAGGAAGCTCTGGAAAAGAAAATAACCGAAGTCACGGCGGGAAAAGCCTGCGTGACGGTACTGGAAGAAGCCGAGTATGTGGAGGAAGACACCGGCGTATGAGCGGTCCGGCAGAGTGACAGAAAGTGACAGAGTGAAGAAGGAGGAAAACAGGGATGGAAGAGATCAGGGACGAGATCAAAGAATTGCTGGCTATGCGCCAATACACCACCCTGCGTCAGAAGCTGGCGGAAATGAACGAGACGGATGTGGCCGGGCTCTTGGAGCAGTTAGAAGAAGCGGATATGCTGAAGATATTCCGGATCCTGCCCAAGGATCTGGCGGCGGACGTATTTTCCTACCTGGAAGTGGAGCATCAGCAGCTGATCATCACCTCCCTGTCCGAAAAAGACGCGGCCGGTATCATCGACAATCTGATGGCGGACGACGCTACGGACCTTTTGGAGGAAATGCCTGCCAATATCGTGAAGAAGATCCTAGCCAATGCCAGTCCCGATACCAGAAGGGACATCAATCATCTGCTGCGTTATCCGGAAGACTCTGCCGGCAGCATCATGACGGTGGAATATGTGGATCTGAAAGAAAATCTCACGGTGGAGGAGGCCATTGCCCGTATCCGCAAGGTGGGGCTGGATTCGGAGACCATCAACATCTGTTACGTGCTGGATGCCCAGAGGCATCTGCTGGGGACGGTGGCGCTGCGCTATCTGCTGTTGAGCCAGCCGGATGAGATCATCGGGGATATCATGCACGAGAATGTCATTTCCCTCCACACCCTGATGGATCAGGAGGAGGCGGCGGCACAGTTCAAGAAATACGACTTTACCTCCATGCCCGTGGTGGACAATGAAAACCGCCTGGTGGGAATCGTTACCGTCGATGATATTGTGGATATTCTGGAAGAAGAGGCTACCGAGGATATTGAGAAGATGGCGGCGATCGTGCCTTCGGACAAGCCCTACATGAGGACCGGTGTTCTGGAAACTTACAAAAAGAGGATCCCGTGGCTTTTGCTGCTGATGATCTCCGCCACCTTTACGGGGCAGATCCTGCATCACTTTGAGGCCGCGCTGAGCGTCTGTACGGCGCTTACCATGTTTATCCCCATGTTGATGGATACCGGCGGAAATGCCGGCGGACAGGCCAGCGTGACCGTGATCCGTGGACTTTCCTTAGGGGAAATATCTTACAGGGATACCCTGCGGGTAATCTGGAAAGAAACCCGCGTGGCTCTTTTGTGCGGAGTCACTCTGGCAGCGGCCAATTTTGCCAAGCTCATGCTTTTTGACAGAGTGGACATCGCCATAGCGGCAGTGGTCTGCCTGACTCTGGTGGCGGCGGTCCTGATCGCAAAGCTGATCGGATGCACTCTGCCCGTACTGGCGAAAAGGCTGGGCTTTGATCCGGCGGTCATGGCAAGCCCGTTCATCACCACCCTGGTGGACGCTCTTTCCCTTTTGGTATATTTCCGCTTCGCGGTGGCAATCTTAGGCCTTTAAGATAGTCGGCAATATTTGCTATTCAGCCTTTAAAAAATCATACTGTGACATATAGAGGCGGTAGTATTCGCCCTTCTGGGCCAGCAGCTCCTCATGGCTGCCCTTTTCGAGAATGGCGCCCTTATCCACATACATAATGCAGTCGGCGTTTTTGATGGTGGAAAGCCGGTGGGCGATGATGAAGGAAGTACGCCCCTCTAAAAGCCTGTTTAAACCGCGCTGCAGCAGGATCTCCGTTTCCGTGTCGATACTGGAGGTAGCTTCGTCGAGGATCAGGATCCGGGGGTTGGCAAGCAGCGCCCTGGCAAAGGAGATCAGCTGGCGCTGTCCCGCGGAGAGGCGGCTGCCCCTTTCGTTGACTTCCGTCAGGTACCCGTTTTCCATCTGCATGATGAAATCGTGGGCGCAGACGGTTTTGGCAGCGGTGATGACTTCTTCGTCGGAAGCTTCCATGTTGCCGTACCGGATATTGTCCATAATGGTGCCGGCGAAGATAAAGGAATCCTGCATCATGATGCCCATTTGAGTCCGCAGGGACTTTAGCGTCACTTTGGAAATGTCCACGCCGTCGATCAAAATACGGCCCGCGTCCACATTGTAGAAGCGGCTGATGAGATTGACAATGGTGGTTTTGCCCGCGCCGGTGGGGCCTACAATGGCGTAGGTTTCTCCCGGATGTACGGTAAAGTTGATATTCTCTAAGATCTTGTGCCCCTCTTCGTAGCTGAAGGATACGTTCTCAAACTTCACTTCGCCCGAAATAGGGGGCATTTCTTTTGCGTCCGGCGCGTCCTTTACCAGCACCGGCTCGTCTATGGTCTCAAAAATACGCTCCAGATAGGAAATAGCCGTCAGCAGGGAATTGTAGAAGCCTGCCAGGGTATTGATGGGCTGCCAGAAACGGCTGATATAAGCCGTGAAGGCGATCAGCACGCCGGTGGTCAGCGTGGCATCCGGCGCCAGGATCCAGCGGATACCCAGCACGTAGATGAAAGAGGTAGTGACGATGGAGATCACATCCACGCAGGGGCCCATGGTGAAGTTGAATTTTACGGCCCGCATCCATGCGGAGCGGTAGCTCTGGCTCAGGCTGTTGAAGATACCCGTATTTTCCTTTTCCCGTACAAAGGACTGGGTAACCCGGATACCGTTGATGCTCTCCGCGATATAGGCGTTTAAGTTGGACTGCTTGTTGCTCTGGATCTGCCATGCCCTGCGCTGTCTCCTTTTGATAAAGACGATGACGGCGGCCAGGACGGGCAGGCCGCAGAGGCAGACCAGGGTGAGGCGCACGTCCTCGATAAACATAAAGATCAGGATGAAGAACAGGTTGCAGAGGTCGGTAAAGGTATTGATGATACCGTTGCTTAACAGGTCGCTTAAGCTGTTGACGTAATTCACTACCCGCACCTGTATCTTGCCGTGTGGTCTGTCGTCATAATAGGAAAAGGGCAGCTCCTGCAGATGACCGAAAATGTCGCTGCGCAGATCGTGGACGATATTCTGCCCGATAACGCTCATGTGCTTGATCTTCATGCGCAGAGCCAGAGCCGAGTACAGTGCGATCAAAAGGGTCAGGCCGCCGTAAAACCAGAGGCTTTTTACGCTGTTCTGGGGAATGGCTTCGTCCATGATCCTCTGAAAGAAAATGGGTATCAGCATGGTCAGCGCGGAAGAGGAGAGCATCAGCGCCACCACGATCCCCATGCGTTTTCGGTAGGGTTTTATGTATCCGGCAAGACGTTTTAGCTGGTTTAGATCGAAGCTGTCCTCCAGCACTTCGTCCATATCGTATCGGTTTCTGGCCATGTCATCTGCCTCCTTTCTGCAGGATCTCTTCCGGGATCTCTCCGTACTGATTGCGGAACGCGGCCGCGTAGTAGCCGCCCCGGGCCACCAGCTCATCATGGGTGCCGTGTTCGATGATGTGCCCCTTGTCCATAACCAGGATCAGATCCGCGTCTTTAATAGAAGAAATACGGTAGGCGATGATGAAAATGGTGCAGTCTTTTTCGATGGTCTTTAACTGCTTTTGTATGTAGCTTTCCGTTTCCATATCCACTGCCGAAGTGGTATCGTCCAGAATCAGGATGGCCGGATCCTTTATCAAAGCCCGGGCCAGGGAAATACGCTGCTTCTGACCGCCGGAAAGCCCTACGCCCCGTTCGCCCACAATGGTGTCGTAGCCATCCGGCATGGCCATGATAAAGTGGTTGGCATCCGCCATAATGGCTGCTTTTTTGACTTCTTCAAAGGGACAGTCCGGACGGCCGTAGGCGATGTTGCCCTCTATGGTATCGGAGAAGAGGAAAACATCCTGCATAGCCATACCGATGTTGTCCCGCAGATTGTACAGATCCATATCCCGCACATCGGTACCGTCCACCAGCACCTGGCCGGAGGTGGTGTCATAAAAACGGCACAGCAGGTTCATGATAGTGGACTTGCCGGAACCTGTGGAGCCGATGATCCCCACGGTCTGTCCCGCCTTTACCTTGAAATTAATATCCATGACGATGTCTTCGTCGTCCGCCCGGTAAGAGACATTACGAAACTCCACATCGCCCTGCAGCTTGGTGGAAATACCCTTCTGGGGAGTGCGCACATGGGGTTCTTCACTGTAGGTGGCGTAGATCTTTTCCACGGAAGTGATAAAGTTGCCTATATCGTTCACCAGCCAGCCTGCCATACGCAGAGGGTTGTTTAACATCCAGAGATAGCCGTTGACGGTAACCAGGCCGCCCAGGGAGATCTCTCCCTCGATCACCATATAGCCGCCGTATACCATGAGGATGATGTTCAGGGCGTGGGCCAGCACTTCAAAGATGGGGACAAAGCGCATCCAGACTCCGGAAGCGGCTACCTGGGCGTTCCGGTAGGCGTCATTTTCTTTGTTGAATTTCTGAATCTCGAAATCCTCCTTGGAAAAGGCCCTGACTACCCGGTTGCCGCTGACGTTTTCCTGTACAAAGGCATTTAAGGAGGAGAAGCAGTCCCTGTTGCGCTGAAAAGCGGGCTTGACGGCCTTCGCCTGCCGGAAGGTGGTAAAAGCGGTAAAGGGCAGGACCACCAGCATGCAGAGAGCCAGCTTCACATTGACGGTAAAGACCATGGTAAGAGCGAAAATGAACATCAGTACATTTTCACAGGTAAAATAGATCACATAGGCCACAAAATGGCGGATCGCGTCCATATCGCCGGTCTGGCGGCTCATCAGATCCCCTGTCCTTTTTTTGTTGTAGAAGTGGAAATCCTCTTGTAAAAGCTTGCGGTAGACCGCGTCCCGCATATCGTAAAGAATGCCCTGGGAGGCGGTTTCAAAGACAAACTGATAGAAAAAGCGCATGATGCCCCGGACTACGACGACCGCCAGCATACAGCCGACCGCCGGAAGCAGGATGTTGTAGTGCCCGTCCCTTATGACATTGTCCACGATGATACCGGAAATATAAGGATTGACGATATTTAGCGCCGTGATGAGAACGGTGAGAAAAAGCCCAAGAACGATCATGCCGCGGTACTTTTTCAGGAAAGAAAAAAACCATTTCATTGGTGTCATGGATGGATCCTCCAAAAAACTGTTCTGTCTGCAGGTTCTTTCCCTTGATTATAGTGGAGCGGAGCAAAAAGAAAAATGAACTATCTTGCGCCGCTCATGTAGTTTTTTGCACGTTGAAAATTTAACGACGCTATGGAAAAAGACGCTCAAATGTGATAAAATGACATTATTCGGGGCGGGGAGATCAGTGGAAAGGACAATATGAAAGAAAACGTAGAAGGCATCTTCAAGGAACAATTTAATCCGGCGTTTCTTTTTACCTGGAAGGGAAAGCGTATGCGGGACGAGCAGTCCTATCATTCCCACGAGCATTTAGAGCTGGCGTTTATCCTCTCCGGAAGCGGCCGCTACCGGATAGACGACAGATTCTTTGATGTGGAGGAGGGGGATCTGCTGATACTCAATCCCCATGTGCTTCATCAGGGGCTGTTGAAAAATCCGGAAACCCAGGCCACGGAGTTCTTTGTGGGAGCCGCGCAGCTCTGGTTAAAGGGCTATGACGAGAATACGCTGCCCGTTCCCTCGGAAGGACCCATCCTCCACACCCAGGGAGAACTGCGCCAGAAGCTTTCCAGACTCTGCGCTGCCATGGAGGCAGAGCAGTCCGCGGACTGGGAGGGGCGGTATTTCATGATGAAAGCCTATATGATGCAGCTGCTGCTCCTGGTGCTGAAGGTACAGCTGCAGCCGGCGGAGATCAAAGAGGGGCGCTCCTTTGAGTCAGTCAACAAAAAATACGTGGTAGAGCAGATACTGGACTATTTTGGGGATCATTACGATGAAAGGATCTCTTTGGACAGGATCGCGGACAATATGTACTTAAGTCCGTTTTATATTTCCCGGATCTTTAAAAGCGAGGTAGGGGACACCCCGATCCATCATTTGATCAATATCCGGCTGGAGAAAGCCATGGAGCTGCTGGAGTCCGGTTTTTCCGGCAGTATCCAGGAGGTGGCTGCCAGAGTGGGCTATGAGGATGTGTACCATTTCAGCAGGCTGTTCAAAAAACGGTACGGCTTTCCTCCTTCTCAGGTGGGAAAAAGAAAAAAAGAGAGCTGCAGCGGGGAAAAGGATTGAAATACCCGTAAAATTTGTTATAATTTAGAAAACAATAAAATGTTGGGAGGTTTTCCGATATGAGGTATTTTTTTAACGCCAGGATCGAAAAAAAGGAACAGGGGTATGTGATACAGATTCCCTTTAATATCTGGGAAGTCTGCAAGCAGAGAGAGGTCATCCAGGCAGATCTGGTGCTGGACAACAACATTATTGACTGCGAGCTGCTGCCCAGGGAAAAAGGCAATTATGAGATCCATTTGGAGGACAAGGACGTGGTTTCAGTGGATATTTCCAAAACCCACCAGGTTCTGCTGCATGTGAACGGCAGTCTGATCAAAATGGATCAGAACAGCCCTTACAGCTTTGAGAATCCCATCCGTAAGATAGACAGTATGCAGGTAATTATCCAGCCGGAGGACGGACTCTGTGGACAGACCTGCGTAGCGATGCTGGCAGGCGTTACCATCGCCGACGTGATCAGGGTAATGGACTGCAGAGAATGGCAGGGCACCATGGGGCGCGTGATCTCCGCCCTCAATTACTACGGTATCGACCATACGGATATCATCACCTACACGGAGGGAGCCGACTGCGTGCTGCCCAAGTGCTGCATCATGATGGAGAGAATGGGGAGGTTCTGCCACTATCTGGTAGGCTACGACGGCAAATTCTACGATCCCAACCTGGGCGTGCTGGAAGAATACGATATGAGCAAGCTGCTGGGTTATCTGGAGATCAAATGCGATTAGGAACGGAGAGAGCAGATGGATAATAATCAGAATATGTACGACCAGAGCGGACAGCAGGGGACTGGCGGAAACGGCGGATACCATACGGATCCCGGCAATGCGAGTGCTTATAATACAGCCGGCGCCTATAATACCGCGAATACCTATAATACCACAGGTACTTATAGTGCCGGCGCGCAGGGAACAGAAGCGCCATACACCGCTGCGCCGTACACTGCGGCACCCTATACCGGCGGTACCGGATACGAGGGCGGCCAGTATGCGGGAAGTCAGTATAACGGCGGGCAATATGCGGGCGGGCAGTATGCAGGCGCGCAGTACATGAACGGCCAGTACAACGCAGGCAATCCCGTGATCGAAAGCAGTAACAGAGGATTGGGGGTTTTAGGTGCCGCGCTGGGAGCGCTGGTCGGAGGGGCGGTCTGGACGGGTATCGGCTGTCTGGGCTTTATTTCCGGCTGGATCGCGGTGCTGATCTTTGTGCTGGCGCTCTATGGCTATAAGCTGTTTACCAAAAAGCAGGATCTGTTCGGAAATATCATCAGCGCGGTATTCTGTCTGATCGTGATCTTCCCGGCCACCTGGGCGGCTTACGCCTTTTCGGTGTGGAAGGCCTTAAATGAAGGCTTCGGCTCCGGCTTTTCCTATATGGAAGTGCTCTTTGATCTGGGCTCCTATATGGACCGCTATGAGCTCTGGGGCAATCTGGGCGCCAACCTGCTTATGGGCTATGGCTTTACCCTGCTGGTTGCGTTTTTCTATGTGATCGGAAGCATCAAAAAATAGGAAATAAACAGAATCTAAAATAATTATTAAATCCCATTAATTGGCTAAAAGTGAGATAACGAAAGAAAAACAGAGAAAAACAGAGAAAAACGCATGCGGGAAAGAGCTGTCTTTCTTTGCATGCGTTTGCAAACCTCTGCATATAAAACTAATATATGCTTTAGCAATTAGCACTCGATAAAAATGAGTGCTAACAAAAACACAATACATCTAAGGAGGCATTCATTTATGAAGTTAGTACCATTGGGCGACAGAGTCGTATTAAAACAGTTAGTAGCCGAGGAAACTACCAAATCCGGTATTGTGCTTCCCGGTCAGAATAAAGAGAAGCCCCAGCAGGCAGAGGTCATCGCGGTAGGCCCCGGCGGCGTGGTGGACGGCAAGGAGATCAAGATGGAGGTCAAAGCAGGCGACCAGGTTATTTTCTCCAAATACGCCGGTACGGAAGTGAAGATCGAGGAAGAAGAGTATATCATCGTAAAGCAGAATGACATTCTGGCAGTGATCCAGTAAAAAAGAAAGAGAGGCAGACATAAAATGGCAAAGGAAATCAAATACGGCGCGGAAGCGCGTGCAGCATTGGGAAGAGGCGTAGATAAACTGGCAGATACCGTAAGGGTAACTTTAGGTCCCAAAGGAAGGAACGTGGTTTTGGACAAATCTTTCGGAGCTCCCCTTATCACCAACGACGGTGTGACCATCGCCAAGGAGATCGAACTGGAAGACGCGTTTGAGAATATGGGAGCCCAGCTGGTAAAGGAGGTTGCCACCAAGACCAACGACGTGGCCGGTGATGGTACTACTACAGCAACCGTACTGGCACAGGCTATGATCAACGCGGGCATGAAGAACCTGGAGGCAGGCGCCAATCCCATTATCCTGAGAAAGGGTATGAAGAAAGCGACTGACTGCGCGGTAGAAGCCATCGCGAAGATGAGCTCTAAGGTAAACGGCAAGGAGCATATCGCCAGGGTCGCGGCAATCTCCGCGGGAGATGAGGGCGTAGGCGAACTGGTAGCCGACGCTATGGAGAAGGTTTCCAACGACGGCGTCATTACCATCGAAGAGAGCAAGACCATGCAGACCGAACTGGATCTGGTAGAAGGTATGCAGTTTGACAGAGGATATATTTCCGCATATATGGCTACGGACATGGACAAGATGGAAGCCGTTCTGGAGAATCCTTACATCCTGATCACGGATAAGAAGATCTCCAATATTCAGGAGATCCTGCCGTTATTGGAGCAGATCGTACAGTCCGGCGCAAAGCTTTTGATCATTGCGGAGGATGTGGAAGGCGAAGCGCTTACCACCCTGATCGTCAATAAGCTGCGCGGCACCTTCAACGTAGTTGCCGTTAAGGCTCCGGGCTATGGAGACAGAAGAAAGGCCATGCTGGAGGACATTGCGATCCTGACCGGCGGCCAGGTAATCAGCTCTGAGCTGGGACTGGAACTGAAGGATACCACCATGGAGCAGTTAGGACGGGCAAAATCCGTAAAGGTACAGAAAGAAAATACCGTTATTGTGGACGGAGAGGGCGACAAGGCAGCCATTGAGGCAAGGATTGCCCAGATTAAGAACCAGATTGAAGAGACGACTTCCGATTTTGACAAGGAGAAGCTGCAGGAGAGGCTGGCCAAACTGGCAGGCGGCGTAGCGGTAATCCGTGTAGGTGCCGCGACCGAAACCGAAATGAAAGAAGCAAAGCTCCGTCTGGAGGATGCGCTGGCAGCAACCAGAGCGGCAGTGGAAGAAGGCATTATCTGCGGCGGAGGTTCCGCTTATATCCACGCTTCCAAAGCGGTTGAAAAGCTGCGTGATACGCTGGAAGGCGACGAGAAGACCGGCGCCAACATCGTACTCAAGGCACTGGAGGCACCCCTGTTCCACATTGTGGCAAACGCGGGCCTGGAGGGCAGCGTGATCGTCAATAAAGTCAGGGAGCTGAATGAAGGCATGGGCTTTGACGCGCTGAAGGAAGAGTATGTGGATATGGTAAAGGACGGTATCCTGGATCCTGCCAAGGTTACCAGAAGCGCGCTGCAGAACGCGACCAGCGTAGCTTCCACGCTGCTGACGACTGAATCCGTAGTAGCCAACATCAAGGAAGAGACTCCTGCCATGCCCGCGGGCGGCGCAGGCATGGGCGGTATGATGTAATAAGGCCGCGGCCGGAATATTTTCAGACAAGACATGGAACGCCTGCCTGTAAGGGCAGGCGTTTTTTCGGTGAAGACGCAACAGATACCTGTCGGGCATGAGGGCATTGGCTTCTCAGCCTGCAGAAAGATATGGAAAGGGACTGCATATGCAGATACGTTTGAAAAAGTGGATTCGGATGCCGGAATGCTGGCTGATGATCATTTTTGCGGCCGGCAGTCTTGCAAGGCTGCTGTTTCTGGGAGAGAATCCCATGGGGCTGCATCAGGATGAAGCATACGGAGCCTATAATTCCTGGGCTGTGATGCGTTATGGAGTAGATTCCTTTGGTTATACCCGGCCGGTATATTATACTGTCTGGGGCAGTGGGATGAGTGTGCTGTATTCATATCTGACCATGCCCTTTTTTGCGTTGTTCGGGGTTTCGGTGGAAACGATCAGGCTGCCGCAGGCTCTTATGGGATGTATCTCGATCCTTGTGGCCTATGGACTTGGCCGGGAGATGCTCCAGTCAAAATGGGTGGGTGTATTTTTTGCCTTTCTTCTGGCGATCAATCCGTGGCATATTCAGCAGTCGCGCTTTGGCATGGATGCCAATCTGGCGGTACCCATGCTTTTGATCGCCATGTATTTTTTCTGCAGGTATCTGAACGGCAGGGAAAGGAGCCTTTGGGGAGCGGTGATTTTCTGGTGCCTGACATTATACAGCTATGCGCTTACCTGGATTTTGATTCCCCTAGTTCTTTTGCTGAGCCTGCTCCTGTTTAGAAAAAGAATACATTTTAACAGACAATTTTTTTTGTGTTTTCTGACGTTGTTTATAATGGCAGTACCTCTGCTTTTGTTTTTGGCAGTAAACTTTGGATTGCTTCCTGAGATTCGCGGCGGATTATTTTCTGTTCCCAAGCTGCCCGCACTGCGGACCGGTGAAATGGGCTTTCACTTACGGGATCTGAAACGTCGTTTCATGTATCTTGTGGTGATGCTGTTCAGACAGCATGACGACAGGTGGTGGATCAGCAACGCGGTGGTCGGCTCATATTATTATATTTCTCTGCCGTTTATCCTGCTGGGACTTTTCTACCATATTGGAGTATTTGTACAGTGGCTGCTCAAAAAGCGGGAGCTGCCGGTACATTTTCTGCTGGCATTGTGGTTTGGAGCTGCGTTTTTACTTGGATGCAGTATGGACTATGTGTATTTTCATAAAGTCAACTATATCCATATTCCCATTATTCTGTACGGTGGAATGGGAATATGGTGTTTAGGCAGGCTCCTGAAGGGAGCAAAGGCCTTTTGGGGAGTGGTGCTTTGTGTATATGCGGGCTGTTTTGGGTATTATATTTATTCCCAGGCCACGTATCCGGTGGATTATGATTCTTTTGGAAATAACGCGGTGTCCCACATGAACTGGTACCGATATGAGAATGCGCTGGCATACGCCGAGGAACTGACAGACGGAGAGATCTCTGTATTCGCGCTGAACTATGCCAACATTATGCTGTATGATAAAATATCACCATATGAATTTATGGAAACCGTGGAGTATGAGGGTAATCCTGAATTTTTAGTGGTAAAAGGTTTCGGCAGATACGCGATGAATGAAGATCCACCCGAAGATGAGGAAGAGCGGAAACAGGATGCCGTCGTTTACGTTTATCCGCGTGGAGTCAACGATATGGGGGAAATGTTCAGAGGAATGGGCTATGTGACGGTGCCTGCGGATGACTGTTACGGTGTGGCGTATCGGCAGGAAGTATACGGAGAGGCAGTGCGGTAAAATAAGATAAGATAAGATTACCCGTCCGGAAGATGAATTTTCATACGAGATCCGGACGGGTTTTTGATTGGAAAAATGTAAGCGCCGCTCCGCGGTATTTACAGAAACAGCAGAATGTGCTATAATCCTACTGAATAAGTGGGAATTAAACGGCCATACAGGAGGAGACGCGGATTTTATGCAGAACCCATTTGCCAGGGAGGAGCTGTTGATCGGCAGCGAAAATATAGAAAAATTAAAAAAAGCCTCCGTGGCCGTATTTGGCATCGGCGGCGTAGGCGGATATGTGGCGGAGGCGCTGGCACGCGGCGGAGTCGGCACGCTTTCTTTGATCGATAACGACAAGGTGAGTCTTACCAATATCAACCGCCAGCTTTACGCGCTTTCCAGTACGCTAGGCTGCTATAAGGTGGATGTGGCGAAGGAAAGGATACTGGATATTAATCCGGAGGCCGTGGTATATGCCTATCGGACTTTTTATCTGCCGGAGACGGCGCGGGAGTTTGACTTTACGGCCTATGATTACGTAGTGGATGCCATTGACACGGTGACAGGCAAGCTGCAGCTGGCGCAGGAGGCGCATCGGTGCGGTACGCCTTTTATCAGTGCCATGGGAGCCGGCAACAAGCTGGACGCGTCCGCTTTTCAGGTAGCGGACATCTATGAGACCAAAGACTGCCCGTTGGCAAGAGTGATGCGGCGAGAGTTAAAAAAACGGGGGATTCCCGGCTTCAAGGTGGTATATTCCAGGGAAAACCCCCGAAAACCCCTGGTAAAAGAAGAATGGGGACAGGCCATGGAAGAAGAGGCGGGCGGCGAACAGGCGGCAGGGGAAAATCCTGGCTGCCGCAGGCAGATACCGGGCAGCATCTCTTTTGTGCCTCCGGTGGCGGGATTTTTGATAGCCGGAGAAGTCATAAAGGATCTGATCGGAGAAAATGAGACCGTTTATACGGGAAACCCAGGAGGCGGAATATGAAAATATCGACAAAAGGACGTTACGCGTTGCGGCTGATGCTGGATCTGGCTACCTACAATACGGGAGAGCCTATCAGCTTAAAGGACGTGGCAAAAAGGCAGCAGATATCGGACAAATATCTGGAACAGATCATCCCCTCCCTGAACAGAGCGGGATATGTGCGCAGCGTCAGGGGAGCCCAGGGAGGCTATCTGTTGGCGAAGGAGCCTAAGGAATACACTGTGGGCATGATCCTGCGGCTGACGGAGGGAGATCTGGCGCCGGTAAACTGCGTGGGAGAAAATCCGGTTTCCTGTGATTACAGCGAAAACTGCGCGGTGGCGAAGGTTTGGAGCAGGATCAACGACGCGGTCAATCAGGTAGTGGATAATATCACACTGGCGGATCTGCTGGACTGGCAGTCGGACTATGTGGATCAGTATATCATTTAGCGCCGGCAGCTGCCGGGAAATATATCACACAGGGCGGCGCGCGTAAGGAGAAACCCATGGAAAGGAAAGAAAACGGGCCTGAAAGCCGGCTGGAAGAAAAGGGGCTGCGGGAAAAGGAACTGCGGGAAAAAGAACTGCGGGAAAAGGAGGAAACGCTAAAGGCGTACCTGCGGGAACTGGGCAGTGTGGCGGTGGCATTTTCCGGTGGCGTGGATTCTACGTTCCTGTTAAAGACAGCAAAGGAAGTGCTGGGAGAAAGGGTGCTGGCCGTGACGGCCCGCTCCTGTTTTTTTCCGGACAGGGAGATGAAAGAGGCAGAGCGCTTCTGCCAAAAAGAGGGAATACGGCTGGTATTTTGCGAGGAGGAGATCCTTGAGGAAGAAGGAGTAGCGCAGAATCCGCCTGACAGATGCTATCTGTGCAAAAAGGCGCTCTTTCGGAAAATAGGCGCGCTTGCGCGGCAGAACGGTATGCGTTATGTCGCGGAAGGCTCCAATCTGGATGATGAGGGAGACTACAGGCCCGGCCTGCAGGCAGTGGCGGAACTGGGGGTAAAGAGTCCGCTGCGCCGGGCGGGAATGACCAAGGCCGATATACGGGCATTGTCTAAGAAAATGGGGTTGCCCACCTGGGAGAAGCCATCCTATGCCTGTCTGGCGTCCAGGTTTGTTTACGGGGAAACCATTACCGAAGAAAAGCTGCGTATGGTGGACAGGGCGGAACAGCTGCTGTTAGATATGGGCTTTCGGCAGGTACGGGTAAGGCTCCATGGTACTCTGGCGCGCATAGAGGTGCCGCCTGCGGAGCTTGACAGGCTCTGGCAGGAACAGAACCGGGAACGGATCGTGAAATGTTTTAAGGAATACGGGTTCGATTATGTGTCGGCGGATCTGGAAGGATATGCCTCCGGAAGTATGAATCGTACCCTTGCAACTTAGAAAGAAATATTATATGATAAAAGCGGAACTTTTGGAATCGCTGTATGTAAGATAATGGTACCGGAAGAGAAAGGAAAGCTATGGCAAGAAGGACATATGTCAGGAAGGGGATCGCGCTGGCCTGCAGCCTGATGCTGGCTCTGCAGTGCGCGGCCTGCGGCGCGAAGGAGGCGCCTGTTACCAAAGCGATGTGGACGGGAGATAAAGACGTAAAGCCTCCCGCGTTGCAAGATCAGGAACCGGCCCAGGACGCTGGAAGCGGACAGGGTGAAAATGTGGTTGTGGATTCTTTGGACGGCAGCCTGGCTTATTTTGAAAACCTGGAAGAGACCGGGCAGGTGTATACCCAGACCATTATGATCTACGTGGTGGGCTCCGATCTGGAGAGCGGATACGGCAGTGCCAGCAGGGATCTGAAAGAAATGGAGCAGGCCGGGGCGGATACTGTCAACAACAATATTGTAGTTTATCTGGGAGGCGCCAAGGATTGGGAATATCCCGGCGTGTCTTCGGATGAGAATACCATGATGCGGCTGGGGGAAGACGGCTTTGAAGTGATCGAGGCCGGCTCCCGCAAGAACATGGGAAAAGCTTCTACTTTAAGCAATTTTATCAATTACTGTCTGGAGAATTACGACACGGACAAATACGCGCTGATCCTTTGGGACCACGGTTCGGGCCCTGTGTTCGGGTTCGGCGTGGATGAGATCTTTCAGGACATTCTCTCTCTTCAGGAAATGGATCAGGCGCTGAAGGATTCCGTGGGCGCTTATGGCAAAAAGCTGGAGTGGATAGGCTTTGACGCCTGCCTGATGAGCTCCCTGGAAATCGCCTATACGTTTGCGCCCTATGCGGATTTTCTGGTGGCTTCCCAGGAGACGGAACCGGGCTGGGGCTGGAATTATGATTTTCTCTCCTGCCTCTCTGAGCCGGATATGGACGGCGCCAGACTGGGCAAAGAGATCGTGGATGCCTATATGGAGTACGGGGAGGAGATCTTTGAAAGCAGTCCCAGGAATTACGCGGATCTGACTCTTTCCTGTATCGATTTGAACCGTTATCAGGCTGCGGAAGAAGCGCTGAATAGCTTTTTTAAGGATGTGGATGCTTCCATGGATGTGAACTCTTTCCCCACAATGGTGAGGAACAGGGACAATGTCAGGGATTTCGGCTCCTATTCCACGGATTATAATTACAGTCTGGTGGATGTCCGCCAGCTGCTGGGCCAGTTTTCCGGGGTGAAGGACGATTCCGCCATGGCAGCGCTGAAGGCTGTCGCGAACATGATCGTATATACCCGCTCCAATGTGGAAGAAGCGGGAGGGATCTCCATCTGCTACCCCTATGAGGCGGAGGAAGACTACACCGATTATTATATCGAATGGCAGGAAGAGGCCGGTTTTGCCGCCGATTACGTGAATTTCCTGCACAGCTTCTATGCCATTGAAAAGGGTGATACCCTGGTTCCGCAGTGGGATGTGACCGTAGCCCGGACGGAGGTGGAAACGCTTCAGGCGTCTGAGGCGGAGGAGGAAACCGATGAGTATGTCAGCTCCGCTGATACGGTCAGTGATATTTCCCTGGCGTTGACAGAAGAACAGCAGAAGAATTTCGGAAGCGCCAGCTATATGATCCTCTGCAATCTGAAAGACGAGGACTACATTGACGAAGAAGAAGACGAACGGGCGGCGGATATGTATCTTTATATTCACAGCAGCGACGACGTTGACATGGACGAAAACGGCGTTCTGCATGCCTATTACAGCAACAGCGTCGTCTATATGGAGGACAATTCGACAGAGGAACTTTCGCCTATTCCCATGATCCTGCTGGAAGAAGAGTCCACCGAAAAGGAAAGACGCTATGTAGCTTATGTAGTGCTTTCCAGATGGGGAGGGGAAGACGATTCGGACTATGAAACGGTGACGGCGAAGCTGCAGATCGTGGTAAATGAAGAATATCCTGACGGTGTTATCAGAAGCGCGGTGCCGATCTCCGATGAAGATTCGGAGATCCAGAATCCCAGCAAACAGCTTCTGGATCTGGAGGATTACGATCTGATCTCCTGCGTGATGAGAGGACGTTATATCACCAGGGACGAGGAGGGCAGGCTGCTTCCTTACTTTGACTGGGAGGAATCCGATTGGTTTATGGGCTTTGAACAGGATCTGACGATGCCTTATGGATTGAAGGTGCTGCCTTTGCAGAGACCGGCAAATTACTACTGTGTATTTTATGTAAAGGATGCGCAGGGAAATGTGTCCGTTTCCGAAATGATCCCTTTGGGCTGACAATAGACGCAGGGCGTTACAGCCGGCCAGACTGAAAACAAAAGAGATGTACGGAATGTGAGTGTTCCGTACATCTTTTTTAATCCAAAAAGCGAAGGAGACAGCGCCTGAGATATTTTTGGGAAAACTGGGCGCAGAGACCGGTAAAGAGGCCGGTAAGGCAGCCGGTTAGGAAAAGGATGGGCAGATAGGCAAAGACGCTGAAACTGCCCATCAGAAGGGCAGCGGCACAGAGCTGCCCGGCATTGTGCGCCAGAGCGCCGCAGATGCTGGTAAGGAACAGGAAACGGCCTGCCAGATAACGGTGGAAGAAAAACATGACGAAGAAAGCAAACCACCCGCCGGCTACACTGTAGATCAGTCCGAAGAGCTGTCCCGCGAAGAGACCTGAGAGAAAAATGCGGGCACTCAGCATGAGGAAGACCTCTGCGGGGGTAAAAAACAACAGGGCCAGGAGCGTGACGATATTGGCCAGTCCCAGCTTGACGCCGGGGAAAGGCACAGGAGCCGGAAGGGCGCTTTCCGCCACAAACAGGGCTAAGGAAAGAGCCGTCAGCAGGGACAGGGCCGTAAGGCGCAGTATGGGATGAGAAACCGGTTTCTTTTTCATTGGCAGAAAAACCTTCTTTCTTTTAATAGCTGATGATGTCCGGCCGATCTTTTTCGGAAGTATCGGTCTCTATCTGGATCAGGAGCCCATGGGGCAGGCAGATCACAGGGCACAGAGGAGAGGAGGTGTAGCCGGTCTGTACGCAGAGCCTGTCCGGACAGTCGGCCTCTATCACAGCGATCTCGCCGGGAACAACACGAATGGTATTGCTTCCGCCCTCCGGCAGTTCTACCGTCAGCAGGCGGGGCTCGGTCACGGCATTTAAGTCTATGGTGGTAAGCAGTTCTCCCCGCAGATAGATACGCGCCAGCAGTTCTCCGGACGGCCGGCGCGCGCCATAAAGCAGAAAGACGGCGCAGGAAACGGCTGAAAGCAGGAGGCCCGCCGCTATGAGAACGGCCCGCCGGTTTATGGGATCACTGAAAAATAAGCGAAGTCTTTTCATGGGCGCAGGGATGCTCCTTATATTGTAAAATAGCGGGTATTTTGTTATACTGATACCTGAAGTATAACAAATGGGAACGATAAAATGAAGAGGAATCCGACTTTTTTTCATAAGAAAATAAGTCTGCTGGGAAGCATCCTGGTTTTGGGGCCGGTCTGTCTTCTCGCGGGCTGCGGCGGACAGATCAGGTCTTACGAATCTGCGGATATTGCGATGGGAACGGTCTTAAACCAGACTGTGTATACCGCGGGAGAGGATGAAACAGGGCATATACGGGAGCTGGTGCGCACCCTGGAAAAAGAGGAGCTCTCTTTCAGGGAACCGGATTCACAAGTGGGGGCTGTCAATACCTATTTGTCCCGGGAGGGAATCTTTTTGGAGGACGCGGACAGCGCAGGCGGCGGCGTTCGCGTGGAGGTATCCGAAGGGCTTTTTACGGAGCTTTCCGCACTTTATGAAATATCCCGAGCCAGCGGCGGCGCTTTTGATTTTACTCTGGGCGCCCTGACCAGACTGTGGAATATGGATGCCCAGGCCGCCGGGGAGGCAGAGGTTCACATTCCCGGTGAGGAAGAGATCGCGCGGGCCCTGCAGAACTGCGGCTGGGAAAAGGTGACGCTGGAAGACGGCCATATGTTATTCTCGGAAAAGGTGCTGTTAGATCTGGGAGCGGCCGGTAAAGGAATCGCCTGTGACAGGATCGGGGATTATCTGCGGGAAACGGAAGTGACGGGAGCCGTGATCTCCGTGGGCGGCAGCGTGGTGACCTGGGGAGAAAAGCCGGACGGCAGCCCCTGGCAGGTAGGGATTGTGGATCCGGAAACGGGCGAGGGAATTTTGGGCACTTTAAGTCTGACGGGAGAATGGTATATTTCCACTTCCGGGGATTATGAGCGCTATGTGGAGGTGGACGGCATCAGGTACCATCACATCTTAAATCCTGAAAACGGGTATCCCGCCAGGAGCGGCATAAGGAGCGTTACCGTGGTCTGCCACAGCGGACTGGTCAGCGACGCGCTTTCTACGGCCTGCTTTGTACTGGGCAGGGAAGAGGGGGAAAAGCTGGCGGCACGCTATGGCGCGGAAACCGTATTTGTGGATGATGAGGGAAATATCTATCTTTCGGAGGGACTTGAAGGTATTTTTAAGCCCAAAGAGCAGCCGTAGGAACTTATGGAATATAGTTGACAAAGGCAGCGGGGAATGATATTTTATTAAAAAATAGGAATTATTACTGATTATAAGGAGGCATATATGAAAGATTTAAAAGGAACCAAAACAGAAGCGAATCTGCTGGCCGCGTTTGCGGGAGAGTCCCAGGCAAGGAACAAGTACACCTATTTTGCCAGCAAGGCCAAAAAGGACGGTTATGTACAGATCGGGGCTATCTTTGAAGAGACCGCCAACAATGAAAAGGAACACGCGAAGCTGTGGTATAAGCTGCTGAACGGTGGCGCGGTGGGCGGTACCGCGGAGAATTTAAAAGCGGCCGCTGAGGGAGAAAATTACGAATGGACCGATATGTATCCCTCTTTCGCGAAAGAAGCGAGAGAAGAGGGCTTTGAAGAAATTGCCTGCCTCTTTGAGGGCGTTGCCGAGATTGAAAAGGAACACGAGGAAAGATACAAAAAACTGCTTGCGAATATAGAGGGAGATTTGGTATTCTCCAAAGAGGGGGATGTGATCTGGCAGTGCGCTAACTGCGGACATATCTGTGTGGGCAAAAAGGCGCCTGAGGTATGCCCGGTATGCAATCATCCCCAGAGCTACTTCCAGGTAAAGGCAGAAAATTACTAAAGCTTTTGGAGATCGGCCAAAAGCGGGACAGGAGAAGGACTGACATGAGTAAGATCATTTTGACGGGGGACCGTCCTACGGGAAGACTCCATGTGGGCCATTATGTGGGTTCCTTGAGGAGAAGAGTGGAGCTGCAGAATTCCGGGGAATATGAGAAGATATTTATCATGATAGCGGACGCGCAGGCCTTAACGGACAATGCGGACAACCCGGAAAAAATACGGCAGAATATTATCGAGGTGGCGTTGGACTACCTTTCCTGCGGATTGGATCCGGCAAAATCCACCCTCTTTATCCAGTCCCAGATCCAGGAGCTGGCGGAGCTTTCGTTTTACTATATGAATCTGGTGACGGTTTCCAGATTACAGCGGAATCCGACGGTGAAGTCGGAGATCCAGCAGCGTAATTTCGAAACCAGCATCCCGGTAGGCTTCTTTACGTATCCTATCAGCCAGGCTTCTGATATTACGGCTTTTAAGGCCACTACGGTACCGGTGGGGGACGACCAGCTTCCCATGATAGAGCAGTGCCGGGAAATCGTAAGGAAGTTCAACGCGGTCTATGGGGAAACCCTGGTGGAGCCGGAGGCTCTGCTTCCGGGAAACGAAGCCTGCAGCAGGCTGCCGGGTACAGACGGAAAGGCCAAGATGAGCAAATCCCTGGGGAACTGCATTTATCTTTCCGATTCCGCGGACGAGGTGCGAAACAAGATCATGAGCATGTTTACGGATCCCAATCATTTAAAGATCACGGATCCCGGTTCCCTGGAGGGAAATACGGTGTTTACCTATCTGGACGCTTTCTGCAAGCCGGAGCATTTTGAAAGGTATCTGCCGGAATACGCCGATCTGGATGAACTGAAGGGCCACTATCAGCGGGGCGGGCTGGGAGACGTGAAGGTAAAGAAGTTCCTGAATGCCATTATGCAGGAGGAGCTGGAGCCGATCCGCAGCCGCAGAAAGGAACTGGAGAAGCAGATTCCCGCTATTTATGAGATGTTAAAGAAGGGCTGTGAAACGGCGCGGGCGGAAGCGGCGGCCACTATGGCGGAAGTGAAAGCGGCCATGCGCATCAATTATTTTGATGACGCGGCTCTTATTGCAGAACAGGCAAGGCGGTACGGAAACGGTACAGGGACGGGGGAAAAATAAGGGTTTACAAACTCCCGTATTTGTGGTAACCTATTTAGGTATTATTCAGCCGATACGCTGATGACGGACACTCCGACCGCGTCATGGTATCAGGCGGTTTTAGAAAGAGGAGGATTATCATGATTTCCAAAGAAAAGAAGAACGCGATTATCAGCGAGTATGCCACCAAGCCCGGAGATACCGGCTCACCTGAAGTACAGATCGCTGTACTGACGGAGCGGATCAAGGAGCTGACCGAGCATATGAAGCAGAACCCTAAGGACCATCATTCCAACAGAGGACTGTTAAAGATGGTTGGACAGAGACGCGGCCTGCTGGATTATTTAAAGAGGAAGGATATTGAAAGGTATCGTTCCATTATCAGCAGACTGGGAATCAGAAAGTAATTGCAGAAGGCGGAGTGTGTCGGAATGTCGGCCTCTCCGCCTTTCAAAATGTCACCCGTAAACACTTCGGGTAAGCAAAAAGCCGGGATTGCTGAAAAGCGCATCTTTCATAACAGGTGTTTTTTTCAGTGGTTTCGGTGGTTTACCCGAAGGCACCTCCGCCTGGCGGAGCAAAAGAGGAGATAAGTATGTATAAGACTTATTCAATGGAACTGGCCGGCCGTACCCTGAGCGTGGACATTGACAGGGTGGGCAGACAGGCCAATGGCTGTGCGTTTATGCACTATGGTGACACGACGGTGCTTTCCTGCGCCACCGCGTCGGACAAACCCAGAGAGGGGATCGATTTCTTTCCCCTGAGTGTGGAATATGAGGAGAAGCTGTACGCGGTGGGCAAGATTCCCGGCGGCTTCAACAAGAGAGAAGGCAAGGCCAGTGAAAACGCGGTCCTGACCAGCCGTGTGATCGACAGGCCCATGCGCCCTCTGTTCCCGAAGGACTACCGCAATGACGTTACGCTGAACAATATGGTGATGAGCGTGGATCCTGCGTGCCGCCCGGAACTGGTGGCCATGCTGGGAGCCGCTATCGCAACCTGTATTTCCGACATTCCTTTCGACGGTCCCTGTGCCATGACACAGATGGGGATGATCGACGGGGAACTGGTAGTCAATCCTTCCCAGGAACAGTGGAAGAACGGGGATTTGAACCTGACGGTAGCTTCTACCAGGGAAAAGGTCATCATGATCGAGGCAGGTGCCAATGAGGTACCCGAGGAGAAGATGATCGAGGCCATTTACAAGGCCCATGAGATCAACCAGACCATCATTGCCTTTATCGACGGCATTGTTGCCGAAGTGGGGAAGCCCAAGCATGAGTATACAAGCTGCGCCATTCCGGAAGAGATGTTCGCGGCTATCAAAGAGATCGTACCGCCCGAGGAAATGGAAGTAGCGGTATTTACCGACGACAAGCAGACCAGAGAGGGCAATATCAAAGAGATTACCGAGAAGCTGGAAGCCGCTTTCGCGGAGAATGAAGAGTGGCTGGCTGTATTGGGCGAGGCAGTTTATCAGTATGAAAAGAAAACTGTACGCAAGATGATCTTAAAAGATCACAAGCGTCCTGACGGCCGCGAAATCACCCAGATCCGTCCCCTGTCCGCGGAGGTAGATATTATTCCCCGTGTGCATGGTTCCGCCATGTTTACCAGAGGGCAGACGCAGATCTGCAATGTGGTGACGCTGGCGCCTCTGTCCGAATCCCAGAAGATTGACGGTCTGGATGAAAATGAGACCGCCAAGAGATATATGCATCAGTATAATTTCCCTTCCTACTCCGTAGGCGAGACCAAGGTTTCCAGAGGTCCCGGAAGAAGGGAGATCGGGCATGGTGCCCTGGCAGAAAGGGCGTTGATCCCTGTACTGCCTTCCGAAGAGGAATTTCCCTACGCTATCCGCAGCGTGTCCGAAACCTTTGAGTCCAACGGTTCCACGTCCATGGCGTCCACCTGCTCTTCCTGTATGGCCCTCATGGCAGCGGGTGTTCCCATCAAGAAGATGGTGGCAGGTATTTCCTGTGGACTGGTAACGGGCGATACGGATGATGATTTTGTACTGCTGACAGATATTCAGGGACTGGAAGATTTCTTCGGAGATATGGACTTTAAGGTGACCGGTACTACCGAAGGCATTACCGCGATCCAGATGGACATCAAGATTCACGGTCTGACCCGTCCCATTGTGGAGGGCGCTATCGCAAGGTGCCGTGACGCGAGACTGTTCATTATGGACACCTGTATGAAGCCTGCTATTTCCGAGCCCAGACCGGAGGTTGGCCCTTATGCGCCTAAGATCATCTCCATTCAGATCGATCCTGAAAAGATTGGCGATGTGGTAGGCCAGAGAGGAAAGACCATCAACGAGATTATTGCGCGCACCGGCGTGAAGATAGATATTACGGACGACGGCAAGGTATCCGTATGCGGTACCGATCAGGCCATGATGGATAAGGCCGTAGAGATGATCAAGATCATCGTTACCGACTTTGAAGAGGGGCAGATCTTTAAGGGCAAAGTAGTCAGCATCAAGGAATTTGGCGCTTTCCTGGAGTTTGCACCCGGCAAGGAGGGTATGGTGCACATCTCTAAGATCGCCAGAGAGAGGATTGCCCATGTAGAAGATGTGCTGACACTGGGGGATGTTGTGACCGTTGTCTGTCTTGGCAAAGACAAAATGGGAAGGATCAGCTTCTCTATGAAGGATGTTGCGCAGCAGTAATGGGGAAATAGGGATAAATAATGTGGAAGGCCGGATAACGGCGAATAAGGAGGAAAAAGGAAATGAAGAAGAAACTTTTGGCAGCAGCGCTGGCCGCAGTCATGGTGCTGGGGCTGACAGCATGTGGTTCCAATGCGGGATTTACCGAGGATGACCTGGTATTTAAGGGCGACGAAGAGATTACGGTAGACAAGGATTACGCTGTGATCGTTTATGAAGACGCTGCTTATTACATGGGAATTACCAATGACGATTACGAAGAAATCGCCGGGGACTTTGAAACCTCCAGAGGCCTGGGACTGGGTATGACCCTGGACGATTACAAAAAGCTTTACGGCGTAAAGAACGGCTATGCCGTATGGGAACTCTTTTCCGGCGATAACAACGAGTATACCAGCTTCGACGCGTACAGCAACCAGAGCGCTGACGAGATGTATGAGGATGCCAACAATGTATGGCTGGATTTGGCCTGGTGTAAGGAAGGCGGCAAGTGGAGAGCCATGACTGATGTGGAAGTTCGGGATACCTGGTTCTGCGACGCCGATTATGATGATTTTGACGAGATCGTATTCCTCTCCGTAAATCTGGACGATATGGACGAAGTAATAGGTCTGGCGATTTACTATGTAACCTATGATGAGGACTGGAGCGAATACCAGGCATGGGAATAGAGCAGAGCGTTTTTGTATTCTGCGCTTTCAAAGGTATCGTGTGAAAACACGGTACCTTTTTTGTGCCCTTCTTTTTATATTCCGGTTCTTTTTCCCTGATAACGCCATATATTAGTGTTAAGCGAAGGGAGGCCGGATATGGAAAATTCGGACAGCTTATTTGGCTTATTTCCGTCCAGAATGCGTTTTCTTTGGGGACAGGCTGTAAAAGAGTACGACAGACTGGAGGAGATCCGCCTGCGCACAGACCGGCCGGTCATACTCAGGCTGCATGAGACGGAGTATTTTTTGGACGGGCATGGAAATTTCACAAAAGAGCCTGGAATGGCCTATGCAATGGGCGGGGATGAATTGAAAGAAATCTGGAGCAGGATCTGCAGGGATTCCCCCTATGCCTATGAGGACGAGATCCGGCAGGGGTTTTTGACCGTGGCCGGCGGCCATAGAGTGGGAGTGGCGGGACAGGTGGTACTGGAAGAGGACGGACGGGTACGGACGCTGAAGCATATTGCCAGCCTGAATGTCCGCGTGGCCCATGAAAAGAAGGGGGCTGCTGACAAATTGCTGCCCTGTCTCTATGAGGGAGGCGCTTTGCGCAGTACCCTGTTGATCTCGCCGCCCGGGTGCGGGAAGACGACACTTTTACGGGATATTGTCCGGCAGGTCTCCAATGGCAGCAGCCTGGGGGCGGGCATGACGGTGGGTGTGGTGGACGAGCGCTCGGAGATCGCGGGCTGCTATATGGGGGTGGCCCAAAATGATGTGGGAATCCGTACCGATGTACTGGATGCTTGTCCCAAGGTGTATGGCATGATGATGCTGATCCGCTCCATGGCTCCCCAGGTGGTGGCCGTGGATGAGCTGGGAGGAACGGAAGACGCGAAGGCCTTGCGGCGGGTGGCCGCCTGCGGCTGCAGGCTTTTAGCAACGGTACACGGCCGGGACATGGAGGATGTGCAGAAGAAAGTTTTCATGGGGGAGCTTATCCGTGAGGGCTTTTTTGACAGATTTGTGATCTTACATAAAAATAACGGGTGTCCTGAAATAAAAGCAGTCTATGACGGGGAGATGAGAAGATGCTGCGGGGAGTAGGAGCAGTTTTGATCCTTGCAGGCTGCAGCGGTATGGGATTCTGGTACCGGAAAAGGCTCTATTTGGGTTTGGAGCATCTGCGCCTGATGCGCCAGATCCTGGAACTGTTTATCAGTGAGATCGCTTACGGAAAGGCCGCTTTGCCGGAATGCTGCCTGCGGGTAGGGGAGCGGGTGGAGGAGCCCTATAGGGGTGCGCTGCTACGGGTCTGTGAGGCGATGGAAAAAAGGGAAAGCGGGTTTAGGGAGTGCTTTCGGGAAAATATGGCGAAGGCCCTGGAAAAACTTCCCGTAAACGAAAGGGAAAAGGAAAGCTTTTTGGGACTGGGAGATTGCTGCGGGCTGGAGGAAAACCGTATGCAGATAAGGGCGATTGAGCAATACCGGGACAGGCTGGAAACTGCCATCGGCCAAAGGGAGGCCGGAATGGAGAAGCAGGGAAAGCTGGCTGCCGGATTGGGAATCTTATGCGGATTATTTTTGGTAATTGTTTTATATTAAGTTATGATTTAATTTCCTGGGAGGAAACATGGAAGTCAGTCTGATATTTAAAATCGCAGCGGTTGGGATCCTGGTCACTATTTTGAATCAGATCCTGCGGCACAGTGGGCGGGAAGAGCAGGCGTTTTTACTCAGCCTGGCAGGCCTGATCCTGGTGCTGACCTGGATCGTACCCTATATCTATGATCTTTTTACCACGATTCAGGCGCTGTTTTCTTTATGAGGAGGCAAGATTGCAAAATGGGCGAAGTGATCAAGATCGGGATGCTGGGGATCACCGGCGTGCTTTTTGCTCTTCTTTTTAAAAGCGAGAAGCAGGAGTATACCCATTATATCGGCTTCGGTGCCGCGCTGCTGATCTTTTACTATGTGGCCCAGAGTCTGTTTTCCATGGTGGACAGGTTTCAGATCCTGAAAGAATATGTTTCAGGAGGAGAAAATTATCTGGGGACCCTGCTGAAGGTCGTGGGAATCACCTATATCTGCGAGTTCAGCGCCGGAATCTGTAAGGATGCCGGTTTTTCCTCGGTAGCAGGGCAGATCGAGGTGCTGGGCAAGCTGAGTGTGATGTTTGCGGGGCTGCCAATCCTGCTGGCGGTCATTGAACAGATACAGGGATTCTTATAAAGGGATTCTTATAAGGGGGCGCCTATGACGATACAGGTGGACAGAATTTGGGAAGATTATGAACTGGGCGGGCTGGAACGGAAACTGCAGGAATTGTTCCCCGCCTCTGCTCCCGATATGAAGGGGCTGCTGGAAAGGCTTTTAGGAGGGGACATCTTAGGCTGCGTGCGGGAAGCCTTTTTTATGGTACTGCGGGGCTTTACGGAAGATTTTGCGGCTTTGCGGCAGGTATTCATCTGGATTCTGGTGCTGGGAATCACGGCGGCGCTTTTATCCCATTTCATAGAGATCTTTGACAGCCATCAGATTGCGGATTTGGGTTTTTATTTTACTTATCTGCTGATGACGGTGATCTTAATGAAGTGCTTTTTGGAGGTTTCCGAAGTGGCGGGAAACACCATGGAACGGATCTTGGAATTTATCCAGGTCTTTGTGCCGGCTTATTTCCTTTCCGTGGGCGTGGCGCAGGGAGAACTGACCGCGGCGGCGGGCTATCAGATACTGCTTTTTATTATCTACATAGTGGAAAATGTACTGTTGAAAGTGGTGCTGCCGCTCATATACGGATATGTGCTCCTTTCCGTGGTAAACGGGCTCTGGATAGAGGAAAGGCTGGCATTGTTAGTGGAGGGAGTGGAGAAGGGGATTCGGTTTCTGCTCAAGATGCTTTTAGGGGCGGTAGTGGGCATCAGTGCGCTGCAGTCAATGATAACACCTGCTATAGATTCAGTAAAAATGGGGACTTTGCAAAAAATCATAGGAGCTGTACCGGGAATCGGCGACGCGGCGGACGGAGTGATGGAAACGGTCATCGGTTCCGCTGTGATCATCAAGAACAGCCTGGGAATCCTATTGCTTCTGCTGTTGATCGCTCTGGCGGCAGTGCCCCTGCTGCAGATCTTACTCACCACCTTTCTTTTGAAAGCGGCCGCTGGTCTCTTGGGGGTAGTGAGTGATAAGCGGATCACCGCCTGTACCAACAGGATAGGGAGCGGAAGCGAACTGCTGTTTAAGACTGCCGCAACGGCGCTGCTATTGTTTGTCATTACGATTTCCATAGCGGCCTATACGACAAACCGGGGATTTTGACCGGACGGGAAAGGAGACAGGAAAAATGGGAGAGAATATGCTGCAGGTGCTGAAACAGACCGGTATTTTTATGGTGTGCGCCCAGATGCTGCTGCATTTTAAGCCTTCGGAGGTCTACGGAAAATATATACGCCTGCTGATGAGCATTATGGTGCTGGCGCTGCTGATCGGCCCCATTATGGAGCTTTTCGGGCAGGGAAGCAGCTCCCTGGAAGAGAGGGCAGCGTATTATGATGAAATTTTATCGGAAGAGTCGGAGGAGGCGCGGCAGACCGGCGCGAAAGCCCAGGCTTTGCTGGAAAAAATGACCTTGGAAGAAGTTAAATCAGAACTTAATAAAATACAGGAAGAAAATGGAGATGAAGAGGAAGAGAAAGAGTCAGAGGAAGCGGAAAGGAACGGGGAGGAGCCGCAGACGGCCGGCGCGGAGGCAGGAGAACTGGTGGAAAGGATAGAGGTGAAGCTTTATGATTGAAAAGCTTACGCTGTTTTTTAAAAATAAGAACAATCTGGCAGTAGTAATACTGATGGGAATCCTTTTCATGGTCATCGCCATGCCGGTCAAAAAAAAGGAGAGCGGCCGGAGCGCGGAGGAAGTCATGGGGCAGGAAGAAACACAGGAGGCTTCCCCCGGTGAGGACTATGTCCGGGAAATGGAGAGCAGGCTGGAGGAGACGCTGAGCGGCCTGGAGGGTGCGGGAGAAGTAAAGGTCATGATCACCCTGAGCGCTTTGGGGGAAGAGATTCCGGACAAGGATATAAGCTGCTCCCTTTCGGAAACCGGGGAGGAGGACGGACAGGGCGGAATCAGGAATGTAAAAACGGAGGAAAGGGAAACTGCCACGGTATTTCTTTCCGAAAACGGCAGCTCGGCCCCCTATGTAGTCAAGACGCTGACGCCGGAGGTACAGGGCGTGATCGTTCTGGCCCAGGGCGCGGGTGAGGGCAATGTCAGCATGGAAATCATGGAGGCAGTCAAGGTGATCTTCGGGATTGAAGCCAACCGTGTAAAAGTATTAAAATTGCGTGGTACAAATTAACGGCCGTATGCATAGGAAAGTGAACAGGCTAATATAATGAATTAGCAAAAAAGAACTGGCAGGCAGCCAGCAAAGGGGAGAATAAGGTGAAAAATATTTTAAAAAAGAATCAACTTATGATTACGGCACTGGCAATTATGATTGCGGTTGCGGGATATTTACAGTTCACGGCAAGTAACCTCGACGAAGAAGAATATGTACCGGCCTCCGGAGATGTACAGACCATTACCCAGCCCGACGTGGAGGATCTGTACGCGGATACCTCCAATGAAGATTACGATCTGGACGGCCTGCTGGATCTGTCGGAAGAAGACCTGCAGGAGGCTTCCTTAACGGAAATAGAAAGCCTGGATTCCGACGTGGAGGAGATCACGGAAAACTACCTGCCGGATGATGTGGTGCTGGCGGATGTGGAGGGTGAGACACCTGCGGAGGGAGAGATTCCGGGAGAAGCCGTCTTTACCGGTTCTGCTGCTGTAGGCACACTGTCCGAAGCCAAAATGCTGAAGGAGCAGGTACGGGCCAAAAACAAGGAGACTCTGTTAGAGATCATCAACAGCACGACTCTGAGCGATGAGCAGAAACAGAATGCGGTAAATACCATGGTAGCCATGACGGCCATCGCGGAACAGGAAATGGAAGCGGAGATCCTGTTGGAGGCCAAGGGCTTTACTGATGTAGTGGTAAGTATCAGCGACGGAAGCGTGGACGTGGTGGTGAATGCCACGGAACTCACCGACGCCCAGAGAGCCCAGATAGAGGATATTGTCAAGAGAAAGACCAGTCAGCCCGCGGAAAATATCATTATCAGTACGGTTGTGCACTAAGGCAGAATATGGTATACTCACACTGGTGACTTTGAAAAAGTACAAGAGGATACATAGATGAAAAGAGTATTTTTGATAGTCCTGGACAGTTTCGGGGTGGGAGCCATGCCCGACGCGGAAGCCTTTGGGGACGCAGGGACAAATACCCTGGCCGCGGTGGTAAAGAGTTCCTTTTTTTCGAGGACACCCTGTCTTCCCACCCTTGCAAAGCTGGGACTTTTCCAAATAGACGGTGTGCGGGTTGGCCCTGAAGAAGCAGGAGGGGCCATAGGCGCGTATGCCCGTATGAAGGAAGCCTCCATGGGGAAAGATACTACCATAGGGCATTGGGAAATAGCGGGTGTCCGTTCCAGACAGCCGCTGCCTGTGTATCCGGACGGTTTTCCCGAAGAAGTGCTGAAGCCTTTCATGGAGCGGACGGGAAGGGGCATACTCTGCAACGCTCCCTATTCCGGTACTGCTGTGATAGAGGACTACGGGGAAGAACATATGCGGACGGGAAAGCTCATCGTCTACACCTCCGCCGACAGCGTGTTTCAGATCGCGGCGCACGAAGATACGGTGCCTTTGGAGGAACTCTATGCAGACTGCAGGATCGCCCGGGAAATCCTGACGGGACCCCACGGCGTGGGAAGGGTGATCGCCAGACCGTTTAAGGGACAGAAGGGAAGCTTTGTCCGCACCGCCGGCAGGCATGATTTTTCTTTAAAGCCGCCCGGAGTCACCATGCTGCGCCAGTTAAAGGAAGCGGGCAGGGACGTGATCGCCGTAGGCAAGATCTATGATATCTTTGCCGGGGACGGGATCACGGAGCATGTGTATACCGGCGGAAATGAAGAGGGGATGGCAAGACTTTCCCAGTACCTGAAAAAAGATTTTGAAGGACTGTGCTTCGTCAATCTGGTGGATTTTGACATGCTTTACGGGCACCGCCGGGATGTGGAAGGATACGCTAAGGCGTTGTATGCCTTTGACGAATGGCTGCCCGGATTTTTGAAGGAAATGAAGCAGGAGGATCTGCTGATGATAACGGCGGATCACGGATGTGATCCAAGTTATGCGGCCACTACCGACCATACCAGGGAATATACGCCTTTTCTCATGTACGGGAACGGTGTGAAAGCGGGCAGTCTGGGCACCAGGAGCAGCTTTGCCGATATAGGTGCTTCCGTACTGTATTATTTTGGAATAAAGCCGGCCTTTACGGCGGAAAGTATGCTTTAGGCGGCATTGGAGGAAAGATCGTGACAGATAACTACGCAAAAGAGATAAACAGAAGAAGAACATTCGCTATCATATCCCACCCGGACGCCGGGAAAACCACTCTGACGGAAAAGCTTCTGCTCTACGGGGGAGCGATCAATCTGGCGGGCAGTGTCAAGGGCAAGGCCACTGCCAGGCATGCGGTATCCGACTGGATGGAAATTGAAAAAGAAAGAGGTATCTCCGTGACCTCTTCCGTCCTGCAGTTTGAATACGACGGATTCTGCATCAACATCCTGGATACGCCGGGACACCAGGATTTCTCGGAGGATACCTACCGTACCCTGATGGCCGCGGATTCCGCTGTCATGGTCATCGACGCCTCCAAGGGAGTGGAAGCCCAGACACGTAAGCTCTTTAAGGTCTGTGTCATGCGCCGGATCCCCATATTTACCTTTATCAATAAAATGGACAGGGACGCGGGAGATACCTTTGACCTTTTGGATGAGATCGAAAAAGAGCTTGGGATCGATACCTGTCCGGTAAACTGGCCCATCGGTTCCGGAAAGGGCTTTCGGGGCGTTTATGACCGCAATAAGCAGGCGGTGTTCCTCTATTCCGATACCCAGAAGGGTACCAGGGAGGGGGAGACTACCGAAGTGCCCATAGGAGAAGGGGACAGGCTCTTTTCCGCCATCGGCGGGGACGCGGCGGACAAACTGTTGGGAGAGATCGAACTGCTGGACGGCGCCAGCGCGGAATTTGACCTGGAGAGAGTCAGGGCGGGACAGCTGACACCGGTATTTTTCGGTTCCGCGCTGACAAATTTCGGCGTGGAGATGTTTTTGCGGTATTTTCTGGAAATGACTACCACGCCCCTTGCCAGAAAGGCGGATACCGGTCTGATCGATCCGGTAGAAAACGGGTTTTCCGCCTTTGTGTTCAAGATTCAGGCCAATATGAACAAGGCCCACCGGGACAGGATCGCCTTTATGCGGATCTGCTCCGGCAGGTTTGACGCCAGCATGGAGGTACGCCATGTGCAGGGAGATAAGGTCATGCGCCTTTCCCAGCCCCAGCAGCTTATGGCGGATGAAAGAAAGATCCTTTCGGAGGCCTATGCGGGGGATATTATCGGCGTGTTCGATCCGGGAATCTTCTCCATCGGGGATACCCTGTGTATGCCCAGGGAAAAATTCCGTTATGAGGGAATCCCCACCTTTGCGCCGGAGCATTTCGCGAGAGTGCGTCAGTTAGATACCATGAAGCGGAAGCAGTTTATCAAGGGCGTGACGCAGATCGCCCAGGAAGGCGCCATCCAGATCTTTCAGGAATTTAATACCGGTATGGAAGAGATCATAGTGGGCGTTGTGGGCGTGCTGCAGTTTGACGTACTGAAGTACCGTCTGGAAAATGAATACAATGTGGAGATCCGTTTGGAGCCGCTGCCCTATGAGCATATCCGCTGGATTGAAAACAAGGATCTGGATGTGGCAAAGCTGACGGGTACCTCGGATATGAAAAAAATTCAGGATTTAAAGGGGAATCCGCTGCTGCTCTTTGTCAACGCGTGGAGCGTGGGAATGACACTGGAGCGGAATGAGGGGCTGGTGCTTTCGGAATTTGGCCGTAACTGACGGCTGCGTGCCGGAGACGGAAAGGGATTATTTTGGCATATCGTTGGGAACAGGAAAAAAAGAAAAAGGGGCGTCGGGCAGCAGGCGTATTGTCTGCAGCCGCGCTGGTTTTGCTGCTGGGCTTCTGCGTAATGAGGCTGGAGGGAAGGATAAGGGACAAACAGCCCCTTTCCGTCCGGGAGGAAGCAGGAGAAGTACTTCCCGCAGAAGGGGCGCAGCAGACAGAGGCAGTGGAGCAACTCTGGCAGGGAGAAGCCCACAGGGGGCTATACGGTTACGAGTGCCTGACGGAAGAGGAAAAGTACTGGTATGTGGAAATGTATGATATTTTAAACCGCATGCAGGAGGATGGGGAACTGTCCTTGCAATCAGGCAAGGCGCCGGACGAAGACCAGCTGGACAAGATATTCCAGTGCCTGATGAACGATTATCCGGAGCTGTTTTTCGTAACGGGCTACACCTGCACCAGCTATACCTTCGCGGGGGAGACCGCGAAACTGAACTTTGCCGGCAAGTACAGCATGACGCCCGAAGAAAGGGAAGAAAAGCAGAAACTCATAGAAGACCGGGCCGGGGTTTATCTGGCTGGGATTCCTTCCGATGCTTCCGACTATGAAAAGGTCAAATATGTATACGATACCATTGTACTGGAAACGGAGTATCGAAAGGAAGCGGAAGAGAGCCAGAATATCTATTCCGTCTTTGTCAACCACGAGTCCGTCTGCCAGGGCTACGCCAAGGCGGCCCAGTATCTGCTGAAACGCCTGGACGTAAATTCCACACTGGTAAAGGGAACCGTTTACGGCGGGGAAAATCATGTGTGGAATCTGGTGTGGATAGACGGGGAGAGCTACTATATGGATCCCACCTGGGGGGATGCCTCCTACCGGCTGACAGAGGGGGAGGAGGACAGCGGGCTCTTTAAACCGGCAGTGAATTACGACTACTTCTGTGTCACGACTCGGCAGCTGGAAAAGACACATGTTATCGACATGCCGATCCCCATGCCGGAGTGCGACTCCATGGCGGCCAATTATTATGTCATGGAAGGCGCTTATTTTACAGAGTACGACGAGGGAGCGCTGGAAGACTTCTTTGAGAGGGGATATGAGGAAGGCAGGACGGATGTGACGTTAAAATGCGCCGACGAGGAGGTCTATGCCGCTTTTAGGACACATTTGATAGAAGAACAGCAGATCTTCTCCTATCTGAACGCAAACGGCGGTTCCGTGGCTTACGCAGAGGATGCCGGCCAGCTCTCCATGACTTTTTGGCTTGTGAATTGACAGGTAGTGTGGTATAATAATACTGTTTCATTTTTTGATTGGAAAATGCGCGGAGGATTTTAATTATGGAAGAGAAGAACACCCATGTTTTACAGGATAATGGCAGCATCGGCGCGGTGCAGATAGCGGATGATGTAGTGGCCATGATAGCGGCCTTAGCAGCCAGGGAAGTGGATGGAGTAGCGGCTCTTGGCAGCAATTCCGCCGGTGAGATCATCAGTATGGTGGGCAGACGGAATCCCATTAAGGGTGTAAAGGCTGAAATCCTGAACAAGAATGTCAGAGTGAATCTGTATGTGACGGTGGAATACGGTTACAACATTCCCGTTGTCAGCCAGCAGATACAGAGCAAGATAAAGAGCGCCATTGAAAACATGACCGGACTTCAGGTAACGGACGTCAATATCCGGATTGCCGGCGTCAATATGGCGAAGACGAAATAAATTGCGGGCGGATAAGGGAATATGAGCAGACGTGAACTGAGGGAGCAGATATTTCTTCTGCTGTTCAGAGTGGAATTTAATGATCCTGCGGATATGCCCGAGCAGATGCGGCTGTTCCTGGAGGACGAGGAGACGGCAAGGAGTGAGGCGGATACCGCCTATATCGCCGGCAAATACGAAAAGATCATGGAAAAGCTGCCGGAAATAGACGGACAGATCAACGAAAAGGCCGAAAACTGGGACGTAAGCCGCATGGGAAAAGTGGAGTTGACCCTGCTGCGGCTGGCGCTGTATGAAATGCGTTATGACGAGGACGTCCCCGTGGGCGTAGCGATCAACGAAGCGGTGGAACTGGCCAAGAAATTCGGGCAGGACAACGCGGGAGCGTTTGTCAACGCGGTTTTGGCCAAATTTGCATAGGGGCCGGTGATTACGATACAGAATGTTTACACAGTAGGACAAGTGAATACATACATCAAAAATATGTTCACGCAGGATTTTATGTTACAGTCGGTTTTCATCAGAGGTGAAGTCAGCAACTGTAAATACCATTCCTCTGGACATATTTATTTTACTTTAAAGGACGAAAAAGGAACGCTTCCCTGCGTGATGTGGAAAAGCAGCAGAAACGGCCTGCGGTTTCATCTGGAGGAAGGGCAGCAGGTGATAGCCTGCGGCAGCGTGGATGTCTATGAGCGGGACGGAAAGTATCAGCTCTATGCCAGACAGATCCTTATGGACGGGACGGGGCTGCTCTACGAAAGATTTGAGGGATTAAAAAAAGAGCTGGAGGAGCGGGGAATGTTTGCCGCGGAATACAAGCGCCCCATTCCGAAATATATCCGCACCCTGGGCGTGGTGACGGCGCCTGAGGGCGCGGCGGTGCGGGATATTATCAACGTGGCAAAGCGGCGCAATCCCTATATCCGCATCCTGCTCTATCCTGCCATTGTGCAGGGGGAGATGGCGGCGGAGAGTATCTGTAACGGAATCAGGGCCCTGGAAAAGCAGGATGTAGACGTGATGATTGTAGGGCGGGGCGGCGGTTCTCTGGAGGATCTGTGGGCTTTTAACGAAGAAATCGTGGCTCAGGCCGTCTTTGACTGCGCAATTCCCATCATTTCCGCGGTGGGGCATGAGACGGATACCACGATCATCGACTATGTGGCGGATCTGCGGGCACCCACCCCTTCCGCGGCGGCGGAACTGGCGGTCTATGATTACAGGCAGGCGGCGGAACTGCTGCGGGAATATGAAGAAGCCTTAAGGAAGCCTGTGCTGAGGAGAGTCAAAGAGGAACGGGAGCGGGCGGACAGGCTGCGGATGCAGTTAGGATACGCAAGCCCTCTGGGAAAAATTCAGGATAGGCGGATGCGGGCACTGAAGCTGGAAGAGGACCTGCACAGGGAAATGAAAAAAAAGCTGGAGGAGAAGCGGCACAGGTTCGCTCTGCTGACGGAACAGTTTAAGGGGCTCTCTCCCCTTACAAAACTGAGCCAGGGTTATTCCTATGTGGAGGACAAAGAAGGACATGCCGTGAAGCGGGTGGCACAGGTGCATCCCGGCGACGAGCTGACTGTCCATGTAACGGACGGGCAGATTCAGGTACAAGTGAAGGACAGGCACGAAAGGGAGAGAGAAGATGTCATTGGAAGAGAAGTTTGCTAAACTGGAAGACGCGGTGAAAAGGCTGGAGGAGGAAGATATTTCTCTGGAAGAATCCTTTCAGGTATATAAAGAGGGTATGGAGCTGTTAAAGCAGTGCAACGAAGATATTGACAGGGTGGAAAAACAGGTGCAGGCCGTTACGGCAGAGGGAACCCTGGAGCCCTTTGAATAGGAGGATAAGTTTGAGTGGACGAGAAGGAAAGACTGGCTGTAGAGAAAGAGATTGAACAGAGGGCCCGGGAAATAGAAGAAATCCTGCGCTCCTATCTGCCTGCGGAAGAAGGCTGTCAGCGGACGGTGATAGAGGCCATGCGCTACAGTATATTGTCCGGCGGGAAGAGGCTGCGTCCCATGCTCATGCAGGAGACCTATAAGCTCTGCGGCGGAACGGGAGAAAGCGTCAGGCCCTTTATGGCGGCCATGGAAATGATACATACCTATTCCCTGGTGCACGACGATCTGCCTGCCATGGACAATGACGAGTACCGCAGGGGCCGCAAGACCACTCATGTGGTATATGGAGAGGGCATGGCGGTGCTGGCGGGGGACGGGCTGCTCAATTACGCTTTTGAAACGGCGCTGAAGGTATTTGACAACTGTGAAGTGGATGGGATTCCTCTGACGGAGCGTTACAGAGCGGGGATCAGGGCTCTTTCCGTTTTGGCCGGGAAAGCAGGCATTTATGGCATGATAGGCGGACAGACCGCGGATCTGGAAGCGGAAGCGGGCCAGCCGGATTCCGAGCAGCTGCTCTTTATCCACGAGCACAAGACAGCCGCTTTGATAGAGGCTTCCATGATGATAGGAGCGATACTGGCAGGAGCGGATGAGGCCGTCATAAAGGCGGTGGAGGAGTGCGCGTCCCACATTGGCATCGCCTTTCAGATCCAGGATGATATACTGGATGTATCGGGAGATGAGGCGGCTTTGGGAAAGCCCGTGGGCAGCGATGAAAAGAACTGCAAGCAGACCTATGTAACGGTATGCGGTCTGGAAAAAGCGGCGGAGGAAGTGCGAATCCGTTCCCGGAAAGCTCTGGACATACTGAAGGGTCTGCCTGGGGATTCCGCTTTTTTACAGAGGCTGACGGAATATTTGATCTACAGGGACAGATGATGAGAAGGGTTTAGGGAACAGAGGTGGCTATATGCTGTTGGAGCAGATAGAAAAGGCAAATGACATCAAACAGATAGATAAAGCAGATTATGATGCGCTGGCAGAGGAGATCCGTCAGTTCCTGATCGAGAAAATCAGTGTGACAGGCGGGCATTTAGGTTCCAATCTGGGGGCAGTGGAGCTGACTATGGCATTGCATTTGTCTCTGGATTTCCCACAGGACAAGCTGATCTGGGATGTGGGGCATCAGTCCTATACCCACAAGCTTCTTACCGGCAGACGGGACGGCTTTGAAAATCTTCGCAAGTTTCACGGTATGAGCGGTTTTCCCAAACGGGGGGAAAGCGACTGCGACTGTTTTAACACAGGCCACAGCTCCACCTCTATTTCCGCGGGCCTGGGACTGGTAAAGGCCAGGGACATCAAAGGGGAAAAGAACACGATAGTCTCGGTGATTGGAGACGGTTCCCTGACGGGGGGTATGGCCTATGAAGCGCTGAACAACGCCTCCCAGTTGGAGACCAATTTTATCGTGGTGCTGAACGACAACAAAATGTCCATTTCCGAAAATGTAGGGGGCATTTCCAGTTATTTGAACAAAGTGCGGACGGCGGACAGCTATCTGGATCTGAAAGAGGGCGTCTACAATGCCCTGCGGGGCATGAAGGGCGACAACGCCATTGCCAAGATCAGGCGGTTAAAGAGCAGTGTGAAGCAGCTCTTTATTCCCGGTATGTTTTTTGAGGATATGGGGATCACCTATCTGGGGCCGGTCAACGGACATGACATCAACGCGCTCCTTCGGGTTTTCAAGGAAGCCAAGAAGGTGAAGGGAGCCGTATTGGTGCATGTGATCACGGAAAAAGGGAAAGGGTACGGGCCCGCGGAGCGGCACCCGGCCAGATTCCATGGCGCGGAGCCTTTTGAAATCGAGACCGGACTGCCGAAGACGCCCCGCACTACCTCCAATTATACGGACATTTTCTCCACGGTCATGTGCAAACTGGGACAGCGGGAAGAAAAGGTGGTGGCCATCACTGCCGCCATGCCCGACGGTACGGGCTTAAAACGGTTCCGCAATATGTACCCGGAGAGATTTTTTGACGTAGGCATTGCGGAAGAACATGCCGTTACTTTTGCGGCCGGACTGGCGGCGGGAGGTTTAAAGCCTGTGGTAGCTGTCTATTCTTCCTTTTTACAGAGAGCTTATGACCAGATCCTGCACGACGTCTGCATTCAGAACCTGCCCGTGGTGTTTGCCATTGACAGGGCAGGGCTGGTAGGCAGCGACGGGGAGACACACCAGGGGATTTTTGATCTGTCCTATCTTTCGGGGATCCCCAATATGCACGTGATGGCGCCCAAAAACAAATGGGAGCTTTCCGATATGCTGAAATTTGCCGTGGCTTTTGACGCTCCCATAGCGATCCGCTATCCCAGAGGGGAAGCCTATGCGGGACTGAAGGAATTTCGCGCGCCCATAGAGCTGGGAAAGGCCGAGTGGATCTACAAAGAAAAGGAGATCCTGCTGCTGGCCGTAGGCAGCATGGTAAAGACGGCGGAAAAGGTCAGGGAACGGCTGAAAGAGGACGGGTATGCCTGCAGTCTGGTGAATGCCCGGTTTGTGAAGCCCGTGGACGGGGAACTGCTGAAAGAGGCGGGAGATGACCACAGCCTGTTCGTCACGCTGGAGGAAAATGTGGCAAGCGGCGGTTTCGGGGAAAGCGTCAGACGCGCCATGGAGGAACAGGAACTGAAAAAGGAAGTACTTTCCGTTACACTTCCCGACGCGTATGTGGAGCATGGCAATGTAGAGCTCTTAAAGAAAGAATTGGGAATAGATGAGGAAAGCATTTACAGGCGGATCAGGACAGCATTGGAAAAGGAGCCTGAATAGAGGAGCGGCAGGATGAAAGAAAGGCTGGACGTAATACTGGTCTCCCGGGGATATGCCGGCTCCAGGGAGAAGGCGAAAGCGGTTATTATGGCCGGCAGCGTGTTTGTGGACGGGCAGCGGGAGGACAAGGCGGGAAGTACCTTTGACCCGGAGAAGATCCGTCTGGAAGTGCGGGATGCCGGACTGAAATATGTGAGCCGGGGCGGATTGAAGCTGGAAAAGGCCGTAGAGGTTTTTTCCCTGGAGCTTTCCGGCTGTATCTGCATGGACATTGGGGCTTCCACCGGCGGCTTTACGGACTGTATGCTGCAGAACGGCGCGAAGAAGGTCTATGCCGTTGACGTGGGGCATGGACAGCTGGCCTGGAAACTGCGGGAGGATGAGCGGGTAATCTGTATGGAAAAGACCAATTTCCGCTATATGCAAAAGGGGGATATTCCGGAGGAACCGGATTTTGCTTCCGCGGACGTTTCCTTTATTTCCCTGACCAAGATTCTGCTGCCGGCCAGATCCCTGTTAAAGGCCGGCGGCCAAATGGTCTGTCTGATCAAGCCCCAGTTTGAAGCGGGACGGGAAAAGGTGGGCAGGAAAGGCGTGGTCAGGGAGCCTGCGGTACATGAAGAGGTGATTGGAAAAGTGCTGGATTACGCCTGCCTGCTGGGATTTGAGGTGCGCGGTCTGGATTATTCGCCCGTCAGGGGACCGGAGGGCAATATCGAATACCTGATGCATTTGTTTCTTCCAAAGAGCGGCGGAATGGAAAGAGAGGAATTTACGGAAAAGGAAGCGGAAGAAGCTTTAAGAAAGATACGGGAAGAAAAGAGTGGGCTTTCTTACAGCGGGGACTGGCAGAAAAAAATCGCCCTTACGGTGGCACAGGCTCACGGGGAACTGGAATAGGCAGAAAGTACGGCCGGGTATGGAGGGGAAGTATGAAACATTTTTGCATTTATGCCAACGCGCATAAAGATAAGGATCTGCAGGTAACCGGAAGGCTGCGGGATTTTCTGGTGCTGCATGGACAGAAATGTACGGTGAAGAGCCGGCAGGAGGAAGAGATCCCACAGGATGTGGACTGCATCCTGGTATTGGGCGGGGACGGCACCATACTGCAGGCGGCCAGAGATGTGATGGAGCGAAAGGGCGTGGCCCTGTTGGGGATCAACATGGGTACTCTGGGTTACCTGACGGAGGTGGAGCCGGAAGGGACGGAAAGCGCCCTGCTTCAGCTTCTGGGCGGGGACTATGAGCTGGAAAGCCGTATGATGCTCAACGGTATCATAAAAAAGGACGGGAAAAGGAGCGGCGAGGGCTGGGCTCTGAACGATATTGTGATCAGCAAATCCGACTCCCAGCAGGTGCTGCAGTTTACCGTGGCTGTCAACGGCAGGCTTTTAAACAGGTATCTTGCGGACGGTATGATCGTGACGACCCCCACAGGTTCCACGGGGTACAATCTTTCCGCCGGCGGGCCCATAGCGGAGCCGGGAGCCAGACTTTTGATCCTGACGCCCATCTGTCCCCATACGATCAACCAGAGGAGTATCATCCTTTCTCCCGAAGACGAGATCGTCATTGAAATTCCTTTGGGCAGGGAGGGACAGATCCAGCGGGCGGCGGCCAGCTTTGACGGGTGCGCGATTCCCATGCAGACCGGAGATGCCATCCGCATTGTGAAATCCGAAAAGACTACGGATTTTGTCAAGCTGAGCAAGGCCGGATTTTTAGAGGTCCTGCGCAAGAAGATGAGCGACAACTGAGGAGAAGATTCATGAAAAAACTCAGACAGAAAAAAATAATCGAGCTGGTGGAGACCTATGACGTGGAGACGCAGGAGGAGTTGGCGGAATATTTAAAACAGGCCGGGTACCAGGTGACACAGGCCACGGTCTCCAGAGATATAAGGGAGTTGAAGCTTTCCAAGCTTCCGGCGGGCAGCGGCCGGCAGAAATACGTATTTGTCAAGCAGGAGGAGGTAGAGGCCCTGGACAAATATATCCGGGTGCTGCGGGAGGGCTTTGTTTCCATGGATATGGCACAGAATATCCTGGTGATCAAGACCGTATCCGGGATGGCAATGGCGGTGGCAGCCGCCGTGGATACCATGAAACTCAAAGAGATCGTAGGTTCCATAGCGGGAGACGACACCATTATGATGGCGGTGCGCACCGTGGAGGAAACCAGGGTGTTGATGGATAAGATCCGAAATATGCTAAAGACTGAGAGTTAAAGAGAGGAAAATATGTTACTGAGCGTACATGTGAAAAACATGGCCCTGATAGAGGAAGCGGAGGTGGAATTTACTTCCGGTTTCAATGTTCTCACCGGAGAAACCGGTGCGGGAAAATCCATATTGTTGGGATCCGTCAATCTGGCCCTGGGAGCCAAGGCGGATAAGGAAATGATCCGGAAGGGCGCGGAGTATGCCCAGGTGGAGCTGACCTTTGACGTTTCGGAAAAGATCCGGCGCAAGCTGAAGGAAATGGAGCTGCCGGCGGAAGAGGACTGCGTTACCATCAGCAGGCGGATCTCCGATACCAGGAGCGTGAGCCGCGTCAATGGGGAAAGCGTATCGGCCAGGCAGGTAAAGGAGCTGGCAGAGCTGCTTTTGGACATCCACGGGCAGCATGAGCATCAGTCCCTTCTTAAAAAAAGCAAACACAGGGAGATCCTGGACGCCTATGCGGGCAGCGAAGCGCCCGCTCTGCTGGAGGAGGTGGGGCGCCTTTACCGGGAGAGGAACCGGCTGAGGCAGGAGTTAGAAACACAGCGCATGGATGAGGCCTCCAGGAAAAGGGAGCTGGAACTGCTTTCCTTTGAAGCTAAGGAAATCGAGGAAGCCCTGCTGCGGGAGGGCGAGGACGAGGAACTGGAAAAGAAATACCGCCGCATGATAAACAGCCGCAGGATAGGCGAAGCCGCAGGCGGTACCTACAGGCTCACAGGCGGCGGAGAGGACTGCGCGGCGGAACTGTTAGGCAGGGCGGTGCGGGAACTGGGCAGCGTCATTTCCTGCGATGAAGGGCTGGAGGAGCTTTTTGCCCAGCTTACCCAGACGGAAGAGCTTTTAAACGATTTTAACAGGGAACTGGCGGACTATCTGGAAGAACTGGAATTTGACGAGGCCGATTTCAAAACGGCAGAGGAACGTTTAAATCAGATCAATCATTTAAAGGAAAAATATGGCGGAAGTATTCCGGCCATTTTGGAATACGGCAGCAAGATCCAGGGCAGAATAGAAAAGCTGGAAGATTACGAAAACTATATGCAGAAAACGCAAAAAGCCTGCGAGGAAGCGGAGGAAGCATTGCGGCAGGCGGCTTTAAAGCTTTCGGCTCTGCGGAAGAAAAAAGCGCCCCGGCTGGCTGACACCTTGAAGCAGGCGCTGCGGGAACTTAATTTTGCCAACGCGGACTTTGAGATTTCCATAAAAGAAAAAGAAATTTCCGCGGACGGCGCGGATGAAGTGGAATTCCTCCTCTCCGCCAATGTGGGAGAAGCGTTGAAGCCTCTGGCCATGGTATCCAGCGGCGGAGAACTGTCCCGTATCATGCTGGGAGTCAAGACCGTGTTAGCGGACAAAGACGAGGTGGATACCCTGATTTTTGACGAGATCGACGCAGGGATCAGCGGGCGGACTGCCTGGAAGGTGTCTGAAAAACTGGGAGAACTTTCCAAAGCGCATCAGGTGATCCTGATTACTCATCTTCCCCAGATCGCGGCTATGGCAGACACCCATTTTCTGATAGAAAAGGAAAATGACGGCAGCAGTACTTCCACCAATATCCGCAGGCTGTCCTCACAGGGTATCACGGAAGAGCTGGCAAGGCTTTTGGGAACGGACAGTCTTTCCCAGGCGGCGCTCTCCAACGCAAAGGAGCTGATGCAGCAGGCTTCCAGAATCAAACAAATGGAAATCCCCCAGTGAGGGTTTAGATGTCAAAAAAATGTTTACACTAAAAGGAGTATCCTGTATGGATGCTCCTTTTTTGGTGGAAAATTTCCAAAAAGGCACGAATGGAAAAACAGCGGAGAAAAGGATGTGAAAAGCTTGGAAAAGGAAACAGAAGGAAAGCAAAGCAGGTGGCGGGCATACCGGAAGGGTTTGCGCATGGCTCTCTTAATTTCCTGTATGACCTTTGTCGGACTGGGAATACTGTCCGTTTACGAGCGGATTCCCCGCAGTATTAAGCTGAGGGTGGGCGAAGAGCAGGTGCTGCAGATGGGACTGCCGGTAGAAGGAGAGATCCGGAAAATAGTGGATGAGGAAGAAGCGGTGGCCGCAGGCGGTCAGAACCCCTCCAATATTCCGGCGGATTCCATTCATATTGATTTAAGCAATACCGTTACCATGCGGGCGGACGCGTTGAACAATTACCGCATGGATTTAAAACTCTTTGGCATCATTCCATTCAAACAGGTGGATATTGAAGTGATCAGGGATAAGCTGGTCACGCCTGCCGGAGTGCCGGTAGGGATCTATTTGGAGACCGACGGCATCCTGGTGGTGGGTGTGGGAGATTTTATATCCCTGGGGGGAAGAGAGGTTTCTCCCGCGAGATACCTGTTGCAGAGCGGGGATTATATTCTTTCCGTGGACGGAAACGCCGTGGAGGACAAAGCCGGATTCACGCGTCTGATAGAAGCCAGCGGGGGCGCTCCCGTGGTGCTGGGCATACGCAGGGACGGTGAGGAATTTGAAGTGGAAGTGCAGCCCGTTTTGAACCAGAGCGGCAGCTACAAAATAGGCATCTGGGTGAGAGACAACGCCCAGGGCGTAGGTACCCTGACCTTTGTGGACAGTGAAGGCAACTTCGGCGCACTGGGCCACGGGATCAATGATGTGGATACCAGCATCGTCATGGAGGTGAAAGGCGGCACCCTTTACGGTACGGACATCATAGCCATTAAAAAAGGCAGAAAGGGAGAACCGGGAGAAATGACGGGTATGATAGAATATACGGATTCCAATATCCTGGGAGAAATCTATGACAATACTACCCAGGGTGTGTTCGGAATCTGTAATGAGGAACTGGCTTCCCGGATCACCGGGGAGGCGATACCCATAGGGCTGAAGCAGGAAGTGGAAATCGGGCCGGCCCAGATACTCTGTGCGGTGGACGGAGAGCCCCGGTATTATGACATTGAGATCAAAGAGTGCAACTTAGACCATGGAAATGTGAACAAAGGGATCGTACTGCAGGTGACGGATCCTGAACTGATCGCCCTGACAGGCGGTATCATCCAGGGCATGAGCGGCGCTCCCATTGTCCAAAACGGCAAGCTGGTAGGCGCGGTCACCCATGTGCTGGTAAACGATTCTACCAGTGGTTACGGCATATTTATTGAAGAAATGCTGGAAACAGGAGAATTTAACGAATAGGGCTTGCAAAATACCCTTGGGGGGTATATACTATAAGTACCCCCTGGGGGTATTTGCCTGTTTACAATAGGCTGCAATGCGCAGGAAGGCTGCAGAGGAAAGGACGCGGAAAGCGGATATGGAAAAAAACTGTTGTCATAAAAAGACCAAAGAGCGGAGCGAGCAGGAGTATAAGGACCTGATCCACCGGCTGAACCGGATCGAAGGGCAGATCAGGGGAATCCGGGGTATGGTGGAGCAGAACTGCTACTGTACCGACATTCTGGTGCAGGTGGCCGCGGCCACTGCCGCGTTAAACAGCTTTAACAAGGTGCTTTTGAGCAGCCACATAAGAGGCTGCGTGGCTGACGACATCCGAAACGGCAGGGAAGAGACCGTGGACGAACTGGTGGAAACCCTGCAGAAGCTGATGAAATAAAGGTACGGCAGAAGCCGTGTGAAGGAGGCAGACATGGAGCAATATACGGTAACGGGCATGAGCTGCGCCGCCTGCAGTGCCCGGGTGGAAAAGGCGGTAAGCAAGGTGCCGGGAGTGGAGTCCTGCGTTGTGAATCTGCTGACAAACAGCATGGGAGTGGAAGGAAGCGCACCGCCCCAGGCTGTGATCGCGGCGGTGGAGGAAGCCGGCTACGGAGCGCGGTTAAAGGCCGGGGAAAGAAAAGCAGAAAAAGAAGAAGCCGGGGAAGCCCTGCGGGATAGGGAAACGCCGGCACTCCTAAAGAGACTGGCGGTTTCTTTGGTTTTTTTGGCTGTGCTGCTGTATATTTCCATGGGGCACATGATGTGGGGCTTTCCCCTGCCGTCGTTTTTGGCGGAGAATCATGTGGCGATGGGCCTGCTGCAGCTTTTGCTGGCGGGGATCCTCATGGTGATCAACCAGCGCTTTTTTATCAGCGGCGCTAAGGCCCTATGGCACAGGGCTCCCAATATGGATACGCTGGTGGCTTTGGGAGCGGGAGCGGCTTTCGGCTACAGCACCTATGTGCTCTTTGTCATGACGGGAGCCCAGGCGGCAGGCGATATGGAAAAAGTGATGGCCTGCATGGAGGAGCTTTACTTTGAATCCGCCGGTACGATCCTGACACTGATTACCCTGGGGAAAATGCTGGAAGCCAGATCCAAGGGCAGGACAACCAACGCCTTAAAGGGGCTGATGAGTCTGGCACCCAGGACTGCGGTGGTACTGCGGGAAGGCGTGGAAACGGAGATCCCCATTGGGGAGGTTCTTGTGGGAGATCTGTTTGTGGTGCGTCCCGGAGAGCAGATCCCCGTGGACGGAGTGGTGACGGAGGGCAGCAGCGCGGTGAACGAAGCGGCCCTGACCGGAGAGAGCATACCTGTGGACAAGGAAGCGGGGGACCAGGTTTCTGCCGCTACACTGAACCAGTCCGGATTTCTGACCTGTAAGGCAGTCAGGGTGGGGGAGGACACTACCCTTTCCCAGATCATTCGGATGGTCAGCGACGCGGCGGCCACGAAGGCGCCCATTGCCAGGACGGCGGATAAGGTATCCGGTATCTTTGTACCGGCGGTAATAGGAATTGCGGCAGTCACGATCCTTGTCTGGCTGCTCGCGGGAGAGGGTGTGGGCTTTGCCCTGGCAAGGGGGATTTCCGTTCTGGTTATCAGCTGCCCCTGCGCCCTGGGCCTGGCAACGCCGGTGGCGGTCATGGTAGGAAACGGCGTGGGAGCCGGCAACGGAATCCTGTTTAAAACAGCGGTCTCTTTAGAGGAAACGGGAAAGGTTAAGATCGTGGCTCTGGACAAAACCGGTACCATCACCAAAGGAGAACCGGTGGTGACTGGCCTGTATCCCGTGGAGGGCGTGGATGAAAGGAAGCTGCTGGAGGCGGCTTCTGCCCTGGAACAGAAGAGCGAGCATCCCCTGGCAAAAGCGGTTTTGCAAAAGGCGGGAGAAGAGGGGATAGATCCTTTGCCCCTGCAGGATTTTAAGGCCCTTACCGGCAGCGGATTACAGGGCGTCTGTGAAGGCAGCACCCTTTTGGGAGGAAACCTTTCCTTTATCCGGCAGTACGCTGAAATCGGCAGCGGGAGCGGCCAAATAGCGGAGGAAATCGCCGGGCGCGGCCAGACACCTTTGTTTTTCGCAAAGGACGGAAAACTCATGGGGATCATCGCGGTGGCGGACGTACTGAAGGAAGACGGGGCGGAGGCGGTAAGAGAGCTGCGTGATCTGGGAATCCGGGTGGTGATGCTGACCGGAGACAACGAAAAGACGGCAAGAGCCATAGGCAGTCTGGCCGGGGTGGACGAGGTCATAGCGGGTGTGCTGCCGGATGGCAAGGAAGCGGTGATCCGCTCTTTACAGGCCCAGGGACGGACGGCCATGGTAGGAGACGGTATCAATGACGCGCCTGCCCTGACTGCGGCCGATGTGGGAATTGCCATTGGCGCAGGAACGGATATTGCCATAGATGCCGCCGACGTGGTGCTGATGAAGAGCCGCCTGAAAGACGTACCGGCAGCCATTCGTTTAAGCAGGGCCACCCTGCGCAACATTCATGAGAATCTGTTCTGGGCCTTTATCTACAATATCATCGGGATCCCGCTGGCTGCGGGAGTCTGGTACCCTCTTTGGGGCTGGAAGCTGAATCCCATGTTCGGTGCGGCGGCCATGAGCCTTTCCAGTTTCTGTGTGGTGACAAACGCCCTCAGATTAAACTGGTGCAGGCTCTACGGCAGCCAGAAAACAAAAGGCGAAAAGCCGGAGCGGAATAAAAAAGAAAGCAAAAAAGAAAACTATAAAGAAAAGGAGAAAAAGAGTATGGAAAAAACAATGGTAATCGAAGGCATGATGTGCGGACACTGCGAGGCAGCCGTAAAGAAAGCGCTGGAGGAGATTCCCGGCGTAGGGGAAGCTTTGGTGAGTCATGAGCAGGGGACGGCTCAGGTTACCCTGACACAGGATGTGGCTGACGAGGTATTAAGGCAGGCGGTGGAGGCGAAGGACTATACCGTAAAAGAAATCCGCTAAAAGTGTTGACATTGGTTTGTTTTAGGTATAAACTAAGCATAGTTGAATACTGACAGTATGAGATAAGAGTGGACGAAGCGCCACTCTTTCTTATTGATTGAAAGGCATGAAAGGGATAAAAACCGGAAGAAAGGGAGGGTGCGGATGGCCAAGAAGGAATACGAAGCCAGGACCGAAGAACTGCTGACGCCCATAGCCAGTAAGCAAGGGGTGGAAATCTATGATGTGGAGTATGTAAAGGAGGGCGCGGACTGGTATCTGCGGGCCTACATCGACAAACCGGGAGGCGTGAATATTCAGGACTGCGAAGCGGTAAGCAGGGCTTTGTCCGATAAACTGGACGAGGAGGATTTTATAGGAGACGCCTATATCCTGGAGGTTTCCAGTCCGGGCCTGGGAAGAACGTTGAAAAAAGACAGGCATCTGGAAAAGAGCCTGGGGCAGGAAGTGGAGATAAAAACCTATAAGCCCATTGAGGGAAACAAGGAATTTGCGGGCACATTAAAGTCTTTTGACAGCAGTACGATTACCATTGTAAACGGAGAAGAAATGGTATTTCAAAGAAGCGACGTGGCACTGATCAGACTGGCCCTTGATTTTTAAAAGTACAATAACAGGAGGAGATTGGAAAATGAATAAGGAATTGATGGAAGCGCTGGACATTCTGGAAAAGGAGAAGGAGATCAGCAAGGAGACATTGTTTGAGGCGATTGAAAATTCGCTGCTCACCGCCTGCAAAAATCATTTTGGCAAAGCGGACAACGTAAAAGTGGAAATTGACCGGGACACCTGCGACTTTCTCTGCTATGCGGAAAAGGAGGTTGTGCCCACAAAAGAGGATGTAGAGGATAACTGCCTGCAGATCTCCCTGGATGACGCGAAGGAGCTTTCCGAAAAAGCCGCGGTGGGCGACATTCTGCGGGTGGAGATAAAGTCCAAGGAGTTTGGCCGTATCGCTACCATGAACGCCAAGAACGTGATCCTGCAGAAGATTCGTGAAGAAGAGAGAAGCGTGATCTATAACCAGTACTATGAGAAGGAAAAGGACGTTGTAACCGGCGTGGTACAGCGCTATGTGGGACGCAGCATCAGCATCAACCTGGGCAAGGCCGACGCCATGTTAAGCGAAAGCGAACAGGTGAAGGGCGAGGTGTTCAAACCCACCGACCGCATCAAGGTCTATATCCTGGAAGTAAAGAATACCCCCAAGGGTCCCCGTATCAATGTGAGCCGGACACATCCGGAACTGGTAAAGAGGCTCTTTGAGTCCGAAGTGACCGAAATAAAGGACGGTACAGTGGAGATCAAGAGTATCGCCAGAGAGGCAGGCAGCCGTACCAAGATCGCCGTATGGAGCAACAATCCCAATGTGGACGCGGTGGGCGCCTGCGTGGGCATGAACAGTGCCAGAGTCAACGCCATTGTGGAAGAACTGCGGGGAGAAAAGATCGACATCGTGAACTGGGATGAGAACCCCGGCAACCTGATCCAGAACGCGCTTTCTCCGGCCAAGATAGTCGCGGTGTTCGCGGATCCCGATGAAAAGACGGCCAAGGTGGTAGTGCCCGATTACCAGCTCTCCCTGGCTATCGGCAAGGAGGGCCAGAACGCCAGACTGGCGGCCAGGCTGACCGGCTATAAGATCGATATTAAGTCGGAGACACAGGCCAAGGATGCTCCCGGATTCCGTTACGAGGACTATGTGGACGATTACGAGGACGAATACGAAGAGGGCTATGAGGAAGAGGGGCTCTATGAGGAAGGTGAAGTGACGGAGGATGAGTAAGAAGATTCCTCTCAGACAATGCGTGGGCTGCGGAGAAATGAAGAGCAAAAAAGAGCTGGTAAGGGTGTTAAAAACTCCGGAGGGCCCCATTGTTCTGGATACCACAGGTAAAAAGAACGGAAGAGGTGCATACCTTTGTAAAAGCGGGGACTGTCTGAAGAAGGCCAGGAAGAACAGAGGCTTAGAGCGCTCTTTTAAGGTCAGCATACCGGATGGAGTCTACGAAGAACTGGAAAAGGAGTTTTGCGAGCTTGAAACCGAATAAAATATACGGACTGCTGGGATTGGCCGAAAGGGGACGCAATCTTGTAAGTGGAGAGTTTGCTGCCATGAAGGCAGTAAAAGAAGGAAAGGCCGCGCTGGTGATCACGGCGCAGGACGCTTCGGACAATACCCGGAAACGTTTTTATGACAAATGCTCCTATTATGAGGTACCCATTCGTACATATGGGACCAAGGAAGAACTGGGGCGCGCCGTTGGCTTGGAAGAGCGTGCCGTTGTGGCGCTCGTAAATGAGGGGCTTGCGCATACGATAACAGGTTATCTGGATGAATTACAAAACTAGGAGGTAGCAGGAAGCATGGCGAAAATCAAAATACATGAACTTGCAAAAGAAATAGGAGTATCCAGTAAAGAGGTACTGGCTTTTTTGCAGGAGAAAGGCATAGAGGCCAAAGTGGCGCAGAGCTCTGTGGAAGAGGATGCCGCGGCTTTGGCAAGAGCGCATTTTGGTAAAGGAGAAAAATCGGAAGGCGCCGCAAAAGAAAAGCCGGAGGCAGAACCGGTAAAGGAGAAGCCGGCAAAAGAACCGGAAAAAGAAACGGCAAAGGAAAAGCCGGCAGAGGGACCGGAAAAGAAAAAGCCGGCGGCAGACCCGGAAGGAAAGAAACCGGAGGAAGCGGGAAAGGAAAGGCCGGCGGAAAAAGGAGCGGAAGCTCCCAGAAAGAAAAAGAATATCATATTTGTGAGCAATCCCCAGAATTCCAGGGCGTCGGGCGGACAGCAGGGCGGTTTCCGCGGGAACGCCGGGGGAGGCAGACCCGGTCAGGGATTTTCCCAGGGAGGCCGTCCCGGACAGACGGGCCGCCCGTCACAGGCGCCTGCAAGGCCCATTAAACCGCTGACGCCGCCCTCTCCCACGCCCAGCGTGCAGATGGTGCCTTCCTCAAGGCCGCAGGCCAAGGATGTGCCCAATACGGAGAGACCGGCCCAGGAGAATACGGCTGTAAGAACGGAAAACAGACCGCCCAGGCAGGAACATACCCCGGGCGGCCCCGGCAGAACAGGAGGCGAGAGGCCGGCGTATGGAAACAGAGATGGAAGAGGCGAAAGGCCTCAGGGTACAAGGCCGGATAGAAGAGTGGAAGGCGGCGGCCGTACGGGTGCGTACAGTGGTCAGGGCGGTTTCCGTTCTGGCGGCGCTTCTGCAGGTTCTGAGAGACCTTATAACAATAGCGGACGCGATAACAGAGGCAATGGCGGACAGAGAGATGGATTCAGAAAACCTGGCCAGGGTAAAGGATTTGCGCCGGAGGATTCTATCAAGGATGCCGAAAAGCACAGAGATGAAGAAAAGCGCCGTATCGGTCAGGAAAAGGATAAACGTTCCAGGAAGGACTTCATGTACGAGGAGGAAGAGGCTTTAAAGAACAAGCCGGGACGTTTTATCAAGCCTGAAAAGAAAAAAGAAGAAGCGGTGGAGGAAATCATCAAGGTCATTGTGCTTCCGGAGACCATTACCATAAAAGAGTTGGCGGACAAGATGAAGATCCAGTCCTCCGCCATTATCAAGAAGCTCTTTTTACAAGGGAAGGGCGTTACCCTCAACCAGGAGATCTCCTATGAAGAGGCGGAAAATATCGCCATGGAATACGACATCCTTTGTGAAAAGGAAGTAAAGGTAGATGTTATCGAAGAGCTGTTAAAGGAAGAAGAGGAGCAGGCAGAGGAAATGATCTCCCGTTCCCCCGTTATCTGTGTCATGGGGCATGTAGACCACGGTAAAACCTCCCTTCTGGACGCTATCCGTAAGACTAACGTTACGGACAGGGAGGCGGGCGGTATCACCCAGCACATCGGTGCCTATACTGTTTCCGTCAACGACAGGAAGATCACCTTCTTGGATACGCCCGGACATGAGGCTTTTACAGCTATGCGTATGCGCGGTGCCAACGCTACGGATATCGCGGTCTTAGTGGTGGCGGCAGACGATGGCGTTATGCCCCAGACGATAGAGGCGATCAACCATGCCAAGGCAGCAGGGATCGAGATTGTGGTGGCGGTCAATAAGATCGATAAACCCGGCGCCAATGTGGACAGGGTAAAGCAGGAACTGACGGAATATGAGCTGATCCCTGTGGATTGGGGCGGAAATACGGAATTTGTGCCCGTATCGGCTAAATCCGGAGAAGGTATCGAAGACCTTCTGGAAACCATCCTGCTGACTGCGGATATTCTGGAGTTAAAGGCCAATCCCAACAGACGGGCCAGAGGTCTGGTCATTGAGGCGGAGCTGGATAAGGGAAGAGGTCCTGTGGCTACCGTACTGGTACAGAAGGGTACACTGCATGTGGGAGATTTTATTTCCGCAGGGGCCAGCCACGGCAAGGTCAGAGCCATGATCGACGATAAGGGCAGAAGAGTCAGGGAAGCAGGTCCCTCCACGCCCGTGGAGATCCTGGGCTTAAACGACGTGCCCAGCGCCGGCGAGGTATTTCTCGCCCATGAAAACGACAAGACGGCAAAATCCTTTGCGGACACCTATCTGGCTCAGAACAAGGAAAAGATGCTGGAGGAGACCAAGAGCAAGATGTCCCTGGACGATCTGTTCTCCCAGATCCAGGAGGGCAATTTAAAAGAGCTGAATCTGATCGTCAAAGCGGATGTACAAGGCAGTGTGGAGGCGGTAAAGCAGAGTCTCTTAAAGCTTTCCAACGAGGAAGTGGTAGTCAAGTGCATCCATGGCGGCGTAGGCGCTATCAACGAATCCGACGTAATGCTGGCCAGTGCTTCTTCGGCCATTATCATCGGTTTCAATGTGCGCCCTGACGCGACGGCCAAGGCGACAGCAGAGAGGGAAGGCGTGGATGTAAGGCTCTATAAGGTCATCTACCAGGCCATCGAGGATATAGAGGCTGCCATGAAGGGTATGCTGGATCCTGTATTTGAGGAAAAGGTGATCGGACATGCGGAAGTGCGCCAGATCTTTAAGGCCTCTGCGGTGGGCAATATCGCGGGTTCCTATGTGTTGGACGGTGTATTCCAGAGAGGCTGCAAGGTGCGGATCACCAGAGAGGGCGAGCAGATCTACGAGGGCGCGCTGGCTTCCTTAAAGCGGTTTAAGGACGATGTGAAAGAGGTCAAGGCCGGATTTGAGTGCGGTCTGGTATTTGAAGGTTATGATCAGATGCAGGAGCTGGATATTGTAGAAGCGTATGTCATGGTAGAGGTGCCCAGATGAGAAAAAACAGTGTAAAAAGCACCCGTATCAATGGAGAGGTGCAGCGGGCGTTAGCGGAAATTCTGCGGGGAGGCATTAAGGATCCCCGCATCAGCCCCCTGACCAGCGTAGTAGCGGTGGAGGTGGCACCGGATCTAAAGACTTGTAAGGCATGGATCAGCGTGTTGGGGGACAATAAGGCCAGGGAAGAGACCTACAAGGGCTTAAAGAGCGCGGAGGGATTTATCAAGAATCAGCTGGCCCGTATTGTCAATCTGCGCAATACGCCGGACATTACATTCATTATGGACCAGTCCATTGAGTACGGTGTCAATATGTCCAGAAAGATCGACGAAGTCATAAGCAGCGAGCAGGCGATGAAGGCGGAAAGGCCGCCTGAAGCGGAGGAATGCGAGGAAATATGAATTTATTGGAAGAATGCGCGAAAGCCGCGAAGATCGGTATCAGCGCGCACATCCATCCGGATGGGGACGCCATAGGTTCTTCCATGGCGCTGTATCTGTATTTAAAGAGGCAGCTTCCGGGAGCGGAGGTAAAACTGTTTTTGGAAAAGCCGCCCGAAAATTTCAGACATTTAAAATATCTGGATGAAATCGACTCCGCCTATGCGTATGAGGGCGTATTCGATGTGTTTTTCGCGCTGGATACCGTCGCCGAGCGAATGGGAGACGCGGTGCGCTACTTTGAAAACGCGGGAAAGAAGATCAATATCGACCACCATGTCAGCAATCCAGGCGGCAGCGGGAGTATCAATGTGATAATGCCCCAGGTGGGTTCTACGGCGGAGATCTTGTACGAATTGATGGAAGCGGAAAAGCTGGATGAGGACATTGCCGTAGCGCTGTATACCGGCATCATACACGATACCGGTATTTTCCAGTACTCCAATACCCGCCCCAGGACACTGGAGATCGCGGCCAGGCTCATAGAGTTTGGTTTTGATTTTTCAAAGATCATTGAAGAGAGCTTCTGCCAGAAAACCTATCTGCAGAATCAGATCCTGGGCAGAGCGCTGATCGAGAGTATCCGTGTAATGAACGGCAGATGTATTTTCAGCTGTGTGAACAAAAAGATGATGGACTTCTATCAGGTACAGCCAGGAGACCTGGACGGGATCGTCAACCAGCTGCGGAATACCAAGGGAGCGGACTGCGCTATTTTCCTGTACCAGACCGGGGTGCAGGAGTATAAGGTCAGCCTGCGTTCCAATGAGAAAGTGGATGTTTCCCTGGTGGCCTCCTATTTTGGCGGGGGCGGACACGCGAGAGCGGCCGGCTGTACCATGCGGGGCAGCGTACATGATGTGATCAATAACCTGACTGACAGGATCGCGCTGCAATGGGAGGATTAAACTGCATGGCAGACGGCATTATCAATATTTATAAGGAGAAAGGCTACACTTCCCATGACGTGGTGGCAAAGCTGCGGGGCATTCTGGGACAGCGGCGGATCGGACACACGGGGACGCTGGATCCTGACGCCGTAGGAGTGCTGCCGGTATGTGTCGGCAGCGCGACCAGGCTCTGCGGCATGATCACGGACTGGGATAAGGAATATGTGGCCGGGTTGCGGCTGGGCCTTACCACGGATACCCAGGACATATGGGGGCGGGTGCTGGAAGAGAAGCCGGTGGAAGTGACAGAGGAGCAGACCAGGGAGGCGGTATATTCCTTTATAGGCGGCTATGCGCAGCTTCCTCCCATGTATTCGGCCCTTAAGGTGGATGGGAAGAAGCTGTATGAACTGGCCAGGGAAGGAAAAGAAGTGGAGCGTAAGGCCAGAGAGATCGTCCTTTACGAGATTGAGATCCTTTCCATGGCCCTGCCTGACATTTCACTCCGGGTAAGATGCTCCAAAGGCACGTATATCCGCACGCTCTGCCATGATATTGGGCAGAAATTAGGTTGCGGGGCGGTGATGAGCAGCTTAGAGAGGATCCGGACAGGAAATTTCAAGGCAGAAGACTCCCACAGATTGGAAGAAGTGGAAGCGCTGCAGCGCGGGGGCAGGATCCGGGATATTCTGATCCCTATAGACGCGATGTTTGAGCAGCTGGCCCAGGTGCATGTGGAAGAGAGCGCCTTAAAGCTTGTACAGAACGGCAATTCCCTGGATTCCCATAGGATTCGGGAGCGCAGGCTGTTTGATGAAGGAGAAAAGGTACGGGTATACGACGGCAGGGGGCGCTTTTACGGTATCTATACTTTTTTAAGAGACCAGGGGCGTTTTGTCCCCGAAAAAATGTTTTTATCCTAACGGAAGAGCATGACGAAGAAAAAGGAGGAGCCGGCGGCATGGAGATCATTACCGGCACCACGGATTTTTTCCTGCGGGAAGAAACGGCTGTGGCAATCGGAAAATTTGACGGTGTCCATTTAGGGCACAGGCGGCTTCTGGAGGAAATCCTGGCGGAGAAAGCAAAGGGCAGAAAAGCCTGCGTGTTTACCTTTGATACGCCTCCGTCCCGGCTGTTTCAAACAGGGGATGGCAGGGAACTGACGACCAAAGAGGAAAAACGCCGGATCTTTGAGCTGCTGGGTATTGATATTCTTGTGGAATTTCCTTTTAACCGGGAAACCGCGGGAATACTGCCCCAGGTTTTTATCAAGGATATTCTCTGCGGCAGGATGCAGGCAGTCTTTATCGCGGCGGGAACCGATATTTCTTTTGGCAGCAAGGGGGCCGGCAACGCGGCTCTGCTGCATCTGCTGGCACCCGTATGCGGATACGAGGTGCGTATCATTGAAAAACTCATGTGGGAAGAGAGGGAGATCAGCTCCACCTATGTCAGGGAAGCTGTGGAGCAAGGCGATATGAGACTGGCGGAGCGCCTTTTAGGCGGTCCCTACAGCGTAGGCGGCAGGGTGCTCCACGGTAACCATATGGGACAGGCCTGGGGAATGCCTACCGTGAATCTGATTCCGCCGGAAGGAAAACTGCTGCCGCCCTGCGGCGTATACTACAGCGGCGTGTATCTGGACGGCAGACTCTATCGGGGGATCACCAATATCGGTTACAAACCCACTATAGCGGAAAAAGAAAAAGTCATGGGTGTGGAGACCTATCTTTACGGTTTTGAAGGAGATGCTTACGGCAAGGAAATCGAAGTCCTGCTCTACGCGTTCCGAAGACCGGAGCAGAAATTTGAGAGTACAGAGGCCCTCAGAGCCTGCATAGAGGAAGACATAAAGGCGGGAGCGCAGGCGGATTTTTAACCATTAAAAAAGTGGAGGAGAGGATACTATGTCCAAGAGACCTAAATGGCTTGACGACGCTGTTTTCTATGAAGTATATCCGCAGTCCTTTCAGGATACCGACGGCGACGGTATCGGCAATATCAACGGGATAACCGAAAGACTGCCATACATAAAAGAGTTGGGGTGTACCGCGGTCTGGATAAATCCCTGTTTTGAATCTCCCTTTGGCGATGCAGGCTATGATGTATCCGATTACTGCAAGGTCGCGCCGCGATATGGCACAAATGAGGATCTGATAAATCTGTTCCATGAGGCCCATAAGTTGCAGCTGCATATCATTTTGGACCTTGTTCCCGGACATACCTCCTGGAAACACCCCTGGTTTCAGGAAAGCATGAGGGCAGAGCGAAACGAATTTACCGACCGCTATGTCTGGACGGACAGTATCTGGGAAGAACCGGCGGGTTACGGCTCTTTAAGGGGAATCTCCGACCGTGACGGAAGCTGCGCGGTGAATTTTTTCACCCATCAGCCCGCGTTGAATTATGGTTTTTATAAACCGGACCGTCCGTGGCAGCAGTCCATGGATTCAGCAGGAGCGATAGCCACCAGAGAAGCCCTGAAGGATATTATGCGTTTCTGGCTTTCAAAAGGCTGCGACGGTTTCCGTGTGGATATGGCAGGTTCACTTGTGAAAAATGATGAGGACGGCAAGGGTACGATCGCGCTTTGGCAGAATATCCGCGCGTTTCTGGACGAGGAATTTCCCGAAGCGGCCATGGTATCCGAATGGGGTGAACCGTATCAGAGCTTGGCGGGCGGATTCCATATGGATTTTCTCCTGCACTTCGGAACATCGCGTTACAACGACCTTTTCCGGTGTGAAAAGCCCTTTTTTGAAGGGCATGGAGACGCGTCGGAATTTGTGGCAAAATATGTGAACAGTTATGAGCGCTCCGGAGGAAAGGGGCTTATTTGCATTCCCTCCGGGAATCATGATATGGACAGGCTGGCGAAACATATCCATGGAGACAATCGCAAGCTTGCGTTTGCGTTTCTGCTGTCCATGCCGGGCGCGCCGTATATTTATTATGGCGATGAAATAGGTATGCGGTATGTGGAAGGACTGACTTCCGTGGAGGGCGGCTATAACAGAACGGGTTCGCGTTCGCCGATGCAGTGGGATAACAGTGTAAACGCGGGATTTTCCACCGCTCCCGCAGATAAATTATATATTCCCATTGATCCTGATCCAAACCGTCCCACCGTACAGGCACAGCTGGAGGATGAAAATTCTTTACTGAACGAAATAAAGAAGCTCATTTCTGTAAGGCAGGCAAATAAGCCGCTGCAAAGTCTCGGAAAGATTGCATTTATTTGCGGCGGTGCGGCAGGAGAACCGATCGCGTATAGCAGAAGCTTTGACAAAGAAAGGATTTTTGTCGCGATAAACCCCAGCGCTGTTTTGGCAGAAATAGAGATAAACGGCAGTTTCGGAGAGGTGCTCTACCGCTTTGGTAAAGATGCGGCCTTTCATGAAAATAAATGCGCGCTCCCCGCAGGCTCGGCGGTGTTTGTAAGATTATCCTGAAAACCTGCCCTCTACATAGTATCCCGCCTGGGCATCCCAGAGCTGTTTATACTTCCCGCCGTCCACGTAGAGCTGCTCGTGCCCGCCGTCCTGCACAATGCTGCCCTTGTCGAACACCAGGATCCTCTCGCAGAAGCGGCAGCTTGACAGCCTGTGGCTGATGAACACCGAGGTGCGGTCCCTGGCGATTTGGTTGAAATTCTCATAGACCGCGGCTTCCGCGACCGGGTCGAGGTTTGCCGTCGGCTCGTCTAAGATGACGAACGGAGCGTCCTTGTAAAGCGCTCTCGCGAGCGCGGTTTTCTGCTCCTCGCCGCCCGAAAAATCAACTCCCTCGATGTCATATTCCCTGCCCATGCAGTAATCGAGCGCATTCTTCCCGTCATCGGCAGCTTTTTTGTCAAGCTCGTTAAGCTTTTGCAGCATTCCCGCCCGCGTGAGGCACTCCCTCGCTCGCTTTTCGTCATAGCCGAGGCCCGCCGAAACGTTATCACCAATCGAAAAATCAAACAGCCGAAAATCCTGGAAAACCACTGAAAACAGAGACATATATTCGGCATATCTGTACCGCGTAATGTCAATGCCGTTAAGCAAAATTTTACCCTCGGTCGGGTCGTAGAGCCTGCACAAAAGCTTTATAAACGTCGATTTTCCCGAACCGTTCTCGCCGACTATTGCAATTTTGTCGCCGATTCTGAATTTCATCGAGATGTGCCGCAGCGCCCAGAAATCAGTGCGCGGATACTTAAAACTGACATCTTTAAACGCAATCTCATAGTCTAGGTCGTCGCGCTTCTCGACCGCGAGTGTGCCTTTGTACATGTCGTTCGGCAGGTCGAAAAATTCGTAGGTCGTCTGAAGATACTTGGTGTTGAAGCGTATACGAGTGATGATTGAGCTGAGGTCGTCTATCGCCTTGACAAAGCGGCTTATCGCACCCTCATAGAGCACGAAGCTGCCTATCCCGAACGCACCCATGAACGCCTTTGCCGCGACGTAAAGGTGTATTATGATCTCCATGACGACGTTTTTTGGGACGTCAAGCGCGCCGAAGATGAGAAATGTTTTCTGGAGCTTTAAAAGCCACTTCGGACGCAGGGTGTGTTTGCGATACTCGTCCAGGACGATGGGGTGTAGCCCGAAAATCGTCATATCCTCGCCCCAAAGGTCGCCGTAAGCCATGTATTGGCGGTTTGTGAGCGAGACCTCGGACAGCGCGCTGTCGACTCGAAGCTGCCGCAGTTTTGAGAGCTTAGCGGTTAAAAGCGAGAACAGGAGAATGACAATGAGCATAGCTGCAGTCGAAAGCGGAGAATTGATAAATCCTAATATCCCCGTAAAGCTTTCCGAGGCCGAGGCAAAGAGCGCCACGACGGTAAGCGATAGTGAAAAAACTATCTCAGTCACTGCTTGGACGAACTGTGGAACAGTCTCAAGAACGCCGCCGAGCCCGCCGTTTACGCTTCTTGTCGTGGCGTCGATTTTCTCGTGCAATAGCCTGACATCGGGGTTTTCCAGGTGCTCGTATTGCAGGCTGCAGTTCGCGTCGAACATGATTTGGGTATATTTATAATGATTCTGACTGTCTAAAACATTCTCTTTCATATGCGCGGCGCGGAAGAGAACCGAGAATATAAATCCCCCGATAACCGTCAGCATCGCGAAAATAATGAACCTTTTCTCATCTCTTGCGCCCGCTATTTCGTCGAGCAAAAGCGCCGACATCGTGAGTGAAAAGTACGCTGAGACCTGCCATAAAATTCTCCCGGTTATCGAAAATGTCCAATATTTCGGCGCATATTCCCGCCAGAGCTTCATCGCCCTCTTAAGGCAGTAAACGTCGTCTTTAAGCCCTGTTTTAGCCATTTTGGGGCACCTCCTTTTGATAATATTTCGCCTGAACGTCAAACAGCTCGCGGTATTTCCCATGCTTTGCCATCAGCTCGTCGTGCGTGCCGACTTCGGCAAAATTCGCGCCGTCGAGCAAAAAAATCCTGTCGCAGAAGCGTGTCGAGGCGAGGCGGTGTGAGATGAATACCGAGGTTGCATTTTTTGAGATCTCATTGTAGCGCCGATACATTCTGTCCTCCGCGACGGGGTCGAGCGCTGCCGTCGGCTCGTCCAAAATCATGCATAGCGGGTTTCTATAGATCAGCCGCGCCAGCAAAAGCCGCTGCTTTTCCCCGCCCGAGAGGTCGGTCGCGTCGTCATTCACGGTGCGGTTCAACGGCGTTTTTAAGCCCATCGGCAGGCTTTCCGCCTTTTCTTTGAAACCCGAGAGCTCGACCGCGCGCTCAAGCCTTTGGCGGTCGATTTCCTCTTCATTTACGGTGCAGGCGATGTTCTTTTCAAGTGATACGGGCAGCAGGTTATACTTCTGCGGAATCAGCCCGAAGAGCGAATACATCTCGTCGCGGTTGTATTCATAGAGCGTGTGGCCGCCAATGAGCACCTCGCCCTCGTCGGGCAAAAGAAGCCCGCACATCAGCCTCACAAGCGTAGTCTTTCCCGCTCCGTTGAGGCCCACAAGAGCTATCTTCTCGCCCGCTTTAATCTCAAACGAAACGTGCTCCAAAACGTTTTTCTCGCCCTTGGGATATTTGAATGTGACGTCCTTAAACTCGATTGAAAAGGGTTTTTTCGGCAGTGCGATGCCCTTGCCGTGGTTGAGCCTGCCCTCATATTCGACCAGCTCGCGAATGTCGCTTATCTGCGCCGAACCCTCTTTGATTTGCTGAAATCGCCAAGCCATGCCGCCCAGAAGCCCAGCGAGCGAGCTTATCGCGGAGAAATAGAGAACGAACTGCGCGGCGTCGACTTCGCCCGAAAGCGCTTTATATATGAGCAGGGCATAGGCCAGCCCGTCGCGTAAAAGCACCGTGATAAACCCAGTGAGCGAGACCAGAAATCCGCGCTGTTCATGTTTTTTCTGCCATCCGAGACACTCGCCGATGTGCTTTGAAAACCGCTTGCGAAGCGGCATTGCCATGCCGTAGAGCCGAATTTCTTTCTGGTAGCTGAGGTTGCGGGTGATGTTTGAGGAGATGTAGTTCCGCTTGCGCTCCGAAGCGTTGCGGCCGTCCCGCTCCTCATAGTGCTTCCTCCACTGCCAATTCGACATGCGGCGGTCGATTATCGCGCCGACGATAAGCAGCAGGACTAATGCGGGGTGAAGCATCGACACCGTCGCGCCGAAGAGGAAGAATTTGATGATTTCTCCGACGGTCTCGGCAAAAATCATCGGGAAATGGGTCGCGTGTGAGTGGTCGCGAGCGGCGGCATTTGCTCTGTCCTGGATTGCGCGGTGGTTTACGTCATTAAGCAAATAGTTGTCACCGAGCCTCAGCACTTCGATGGATTTATACGTCAAGAGTGCCATGACGTGGTTCTCCGAGTTTTGGACGATCACTTGAAGCATTCCGTTAGCGGTATTGACTATCGCCCAAGCTAGAACTATCCCCGCGACGGTAAGCGCGACATAGTTGAAGTCTGAATACCTGCCGAGGGCGTTGATCATCATCGGCGAAGCGTAAAGCCCGAACGCTGCCGCCAGAATCGACAGCGGCACCACCCCGAGCCCTACGAACACCAAAAACCGCGCGTTTTCCCAGAGCAGGCGGTAGACATAGCCCACGCAGGATAAAATCGAGTATTTTGGCTTGGATTTTTGCTCTTTTTCCTTTTTTGACATGTTTATCACCTCGGGTTTCAGAATAGCACATCAGCGGAGAATTATGTGGATTTGGGTACGAAATGTATTTTTGAGTGTACAAAATGCATTTAGAGGGTAGAGGATAGAGGATGATTAGAGGATTAGAAAAATAGAGGATAGAATTTCTATCCTCTATTTTCTGACTCTCCATCTTCTATAAGCGGTATCAAAATCTCCGCTGTGAACCCGCCGTCCTCACTGTCCGCGGAGAAATAGCCTCCGTATTTTTTAACGACATATTCCACCCGCCCGAGTCCGAAGCCGTGGTCATACCCCTTCGAGGACTCAAACCGCGCGCCGCTTTTGCGCTGTTTTTTGCCTGCGGCGTTCGTCACCGCAAGATAAAACTGGGTGTTTTTCCTGCCCATATAAACACGGATAAAGCGATTCTCGAGCGCGATACGCTTATTTTCCTCGACCGCGTTGTCTAAAAGATTCCCGATGATAACGCACAAATCGATGTCCGAAACAGGAGTGCCCTCGGGTATCTTCGCCTTGGCGTTGACGGGGATACCATTCTGCGCGGCGATGTTCAGCTTGCCGTTCAAAATCGCGTCGACCATCACCCGACCCGTCTTTATCACGGTGTCAACGGTCGTGAGGTCGTCGTTGAGGTCGCTCAGATAGCGGTTGACCTCGTCATATTTCCCCAGCGCCATCGAGGCCTGCATGGCCTGAATGTGGTTGTGATAGTCATGCCGCCAGCCCCGCATTTTGCGGTACATCGACTCCACCTCGTCGCAGTATTTCTGCATCAGCTCAGACTGGTAGCGATCGATTCTTTTGTTGATGATTTTGTCGAGAAACATTTTCCCACCCCCGAATCCGTATTTCTGTTTTCTGCCATCTTCGGCCAATCTGATTTCTGAAATACGGTTCTCTATCAGAACAGCTCAATTATCTTCCTGCCGACGCTCTCGGCCATGCCGCGGCTGATGGGGACGGCTTCGCCGCTTCTCAAGATCACCTCGGCGCGGGTGATGCGTAAGACCTCACGAAGATTGACGATAAACGAACGCTGGACGCGAAGAAAATATCCGTCGAGCCGCTTTTCAAGCTCTGAAATAGGTACCTTGATCCGATAGTCGCCCGAGGCCGCGCGTATCAGCGAATACTGCCGCTGCGCCTCGATATAGCGAATCTCCCGCAGGGGCAGCGTGACCTCGCCGCCGTCAAAAGGCACTAAAATCTTGCGATCGCTTTGTGAAATCTTTACAACCGCGCGGTCGAGCACTTCGCAGAGCTTTTCGCGCGTGAGCGGCTTTATCAGATAGTGCAGCGCCTCGACCTCGTAGCCTTCGGCGATGAAATCGGGATAGCCCGTGATGAAGATTATCTGCGCCGTCTCGGCCCTCGCGCGAAGCTTTTTCGCGAGCTCAATGCCGTTCATGCCTGGCATTTCGATGTCCAAAAGCAGTATGCCGGGGCAGTGCTCGGGGTAGTCAAACAACAGCGCCTCTGCCGAGGGGTATTCGCGTATGTTGACCAAGGCTCCCGACTGCATAGCCCAGTCAAGGACGAGGGATTTGATATACGAGCGCTCGGCCGCGTTGTCGTCGCATAGGGAGATGTTCATATCGGACTCCTTTGGGTTGGTGGGATCATTATAGTATATTTTAAGGGGGAAGGCAAGGGGAGGGGTTATATCAGGAATCTTTTTTGCCACCGAATGGTAGCTTGGAAAGGCTGCGAGGTTCGGGGGGGTATAATGAACTTACCTGCCGGAAAAAGAAAAGGAACGGGAAGCCTTTCAGGCAGGAAAATGAAAAAGCAGAGGAGGAAAACAGCAAGATGAAAAGAGCAGTAAAAAATGTCCTGGGACTGGGACTGGCAATTTCCATAGCAGTCACAGGAAGTCTCTCCGTATCGGCAGCTGGTCTGCGAGATATTTTCAACGCGAAGTACTACGCGGACTCGAATCCGGATGTAAAGGAAGCATTCGGCTATGATGAGGAGAGCCTTTATCAGCATTACCTGACCTTTGGACTCTCAGAGGGAAGAGCAGCATCACCGGTATTTGACGTAGTGGCATACCGTGAGATGTACGGAGATCTGGATGAAGCCTTTGGGGACAACTGGGATGCGTATGTAGAGCATTACTTTACCTACGGAGTGGAAGAGCACCGTGTGAGTGGGGGGACCTTTGACCCGATTGCGTATGCGGAAGCTTATCCGGATGTGAAGGAAGCGTTCGGGGATGACTATGAGGCGATAATCGAGCATTTCTTAAACTTCGGGATAGCGGAAGGAAGGACAGCGGGAGTGACAGTAGAGACAGAGCCTGAACCCGCACCGTCACCGGCGCCTGCGCCCGCAGCAAGTCCCAGCCCTTCACCCAGTCCTTCACCCAGCCCGTCTGCGGAGCCGGAGGAGGAGCAAGAGGAATGCCCTATTAAAATTGAACTCTTGACGGGTTCAGTTTATGGTGTTAATGTGAGCAGTCTGTTCGATGGTAGTAGCCTTACAATGTCGATAGATGCTGGGAATCATAAGATTACCTTAACGGGTGGTGAGCTGACAAAGTATGAGGGAGCATGGGATTCCGGTACTTGGGGAAGCGGCACAGACGATCCTGATGAAACAAATAAAGGTTATTACCTGCCCTATAAGATTACTTGTGAAGGAGATTATAAGATCATTACAACATCTCATCCTGAAGGGCAGACAGCGGCAGAAATGGTTATGCGCTGCGAGCATACTGCAGAAAGCTTTAATAAAACAACATTTACGATAACAGTAGGCAGTGGTGACGAAACGGTTACGTGGACAGTGGATTACTCGGCTTTATTGCCTGCCTTATCTGAATAAAAAGGGAGTGAATGGTAAATCAAAAAGCAACCTAACCTTGACCGGGGCGGTTGCTTTTTTGATGTCTTTTATTTTATCTTGTCATAAAGTTGCATATATAAATGATTTGTTGCGGAAAGTGCTGATCCCTGCGCCTGCTGTTGCATGATGTCATATGCTGTTGCGGATTGCGGTGTAAATCTTGAAAAAAATGCAACAGCATTTATAATAAAAGTATGAATGTCATACGGTTGAGATTATTTGAAAGCGGGGATGGGTTGCATGGAAAACGAAAATAGAGCAGATGTCGCATTTCTTTGTATAAGATTGAAAGAACTGCGTGAAAAAAATCATTGTACAATGGAAGAAATGACGCAGAGATTGGCTGCTCTTGATAATGGAGTTGCGCCAAATAAGTCTTCCATTTCGAGAGTAGAGACTGGAAAGACCAGCAATAAAACGCTGATCGATATGGCGAAGAAATATTGCAGGGTGTTTGGTATGTCAGAGAGTCAGACTGAGCAGTTTATGCGGGGAGAACGAATTGCGGTGCCGGATACCTCCGCTTTATTAAAAAATTCGCAATTGATCGATGAGCTAAATACCGAATACAGCAAGGTCATTATTCCCCGGATCGTGGTAGATGAGCTTGATAATATCAAAAATCGTAATACCAATACTACTCTTGCGAAGAAAGCATGGGAGATCCTTCGCGGAATAGGATATGGGGAGAAAACCATACTTATGGAGTACACTGGGCCCCAGCAAGAAGTAAATAACGATTGCAAAATTATAAGTATAGCGCGCGAGGCGTCGGTAAGATTTAGCTGTAAGGTGGATATTATTACGGAAGACACAGATTATTCCGCATATCTTAAAGGAGATGATAAGGTTTCCGCGGTACATCTGAAAGCATACATGAAAAGGAAACAAGAAATTTTAAATATGGACAGATTGGATTATTTTAATACTCTGTATCTGGATTCATATGAAGAGGTGGAACGCCCCACTGCTAAAGAGGTAAATGGCTATTTAAGAGATGGATATACTATGATCATATCGGTTGTACGCAACAACGGCGTTTCTTTTGAACAACGAAAGAAAAAGATCTTGTGGCTGATAAGCTGCGGCGCGGATGTAGATAAGCGTGATTGCGGCAGAAGATACTTTCCGCCTATTACGCATGCGGTACAAAAAAATGATTATAAGATGGTCGAGTTCTTTTTGAAAGAGTGTAACGCGGATCCCAATGTTGGCAGCAGGAATCCTTTTGAATCCGGATATGTCCGGCATAAAAATGAGGGAAACACGCCCCTTATGGTGGCAGCTTATCATGGGCGGGAGAATATTGTCCGCTTATTATGTCAAAGTGAGAAGATAAGCATTAATCAGCAGGACGGAAACGGGTTTACAGCTTTGATGAAAGCGTGTATGAATGGACATATACGTTGTAGAGATATTCTGCAGGAGTATAATGCTGATGAAAGAATAGAGGACATCAATGGATGGACCTTCATGGATCATTATCATGCCTTTTTGGAAAAGGGGCCAAATGAAAAGAAGAGGAGAACATTGTGAACGATCAGATAAAAACGGATTTTTTAAGACAGAGAATGGTTCAGCTTCGTAAAAAAAATGGTTATAATCTGACGCAGATGGCCAATGCTATCCATTTTAGCAAGTCAGCGTTATCACGTGCCGAAAAGATCGGAGGAGATACCAGCTTTAGCAAAGTTCATGAGTTCGCGGAGAAATACTGCGACGTGCTGGGTATGAGTGAAGAGCAGAAGAAGCTTTTTCTTCGGGGCGAAAAAGCAGTGGTGGTAGATACTTCCGCTATGATTACACGGCCGGATCTCTTAGAAGAGCTTTGTGAAGAGTATAGCTGTGTTTTTGTTCCGGATTTTGTGATTGAGGATCTGAAACAAATAAAAAATAGCAATACGGACGAGCATGGATATAGAGCGCTGGAACTGATAAGAAGGATACAGGAAAATGAACGAATACATACCAAGAGCTATCCAATCTCAGGCGTATCAGAACCTGTGATCATTGAGATCGCGGCTGCTGTCTCAGAGGAGTTTTGCTGTGATGTAGACATTATAACCAATGATGTTCCCCTGGCTTTACAGATCAAAGGGTGCGTGACGGAAACCACACCGTATCACCTTTTGTTCCTGGAGGAATTTGCCGCTACGAAACAAAAACTTATCAACATGAGTGTTTTAAATGCTATTAATGAGTATTACGCGGATTCTTATGATGATATTGAAAAGGCGTTGGGAATTAAGTCTTTTTCTATGCATGATGAAGAATGGAATTGTTTTCTGGCGGATGGTTCTACTCTCATCATAGCGGCAGTTGATAATAGTCTGGCCCCTGTTGAACAGCGCAAGGAAAAGATCCGCTGGCTCATAAAGAATGGGGCAGATGTAAATCAACGGGACAGGGAGAGCAAAAACTTTCCCCCTATCACACATGCTATTAAGAAGCATGATTATGAGATGTTCTCTTTTTTACTCAGGGAATGTAATGCAAATCCCAATGTGGGGAGCAGAAATCCCTATGATGTGGGAAAAATCCGACAGAAAAATGATGGTAATATGCCCTTGATGGTGGCTGCGTGGGAGAACCAGATCGATATGGTGAGCGATCTATGCGCAGATAAACGGATCAGCCTGAATCAGCAAGATGGAAACGGGTATACGGCTTTGATCAAAGCCTGCATTAGGGGCAATAAAGAATGTCGAAAGATAATAGAAGATGCTGGGGCAGATGTTACGATCCTGGATCATGAGGGATATTCGGCTGAAGACCGGTGGGATGAATTTTTACGGATCAGATGGGTTAGGGAGCGAGACAACAGTGATCGATAGAATATGCGTTTCGATTAATAATCGGTGTAATTTAGCCTGCAGGTACTGCCATTTCCGGGAAAAAGGAAGCACGGAAGCGGCGGATATGAATGTCTTTGAGATTCTGGACCATGTTAAAAGATACGCCGGAAAGAAATTCAAGATAGGTTTTGTTGGAAATGGTGAATGCTTTTTGGACTGGCCGTTGTTGAAATCGTATATAAGCTGCCTGGAAGATTCGCCGAATATCAGCGTCTATACCATTACGAATGGAACGGTTAAGCTTCCGGATGAGGAATGGCATTTTTTAGAGGATCATAGGGTCAATGTAGGGTTTTCGATAGATGGATATAAGGAATTGCACGATCTGAACAGATGCGGCTCATTTGACAGGGCAATGGAGAATGTGGAACTCTATAGGAAGATTTCAGGTCATTATCCGACTTTCAATGCCGCTGTAGGCAGGGAAAGTTTAAAGAATGCGGAGCGTGTGGTGGATTTCTTTAAACCGTTTGGCACAAGAGTTACGTTTTCACGAATGATCGGCCGGTATGGAATATCGTTGCGGGAATATCACGCATTTTTAGAGAAAGCTGAAAAAGAAATACCTATAAGACGAGGCGGGAAAGATTGTACCATGTATGGCGGTCAATGCGGAGCGGGAAGCAATAATTATTTTTTTGCCAATGGTAAGGTGTATTACTGTGGAAATTGTATTGACCTTCCGCCTGTTGGCCCCAGCAGTATACCGTTTGAGGAACTTGAAAAGATTTCTTTGGATTTTGACAGAGATTATTGTTATAAGGAGTCAGTATGCGAATAGGGTTATATGGAATGCCCGCAGCGGGAAAGACATATATTTTGGATCAGATAAATTTTATAGAAGCGGCGGCCGGCAGCAAACTTCTTAGAGAATATGACCCCGATTTTGATATTCAGGATAAAACGGGACGGGAACGGGATAGAAAAGCAGTGGCTCAGTTAATGAAAGCGAAGGAGTCCTTTATCATGGATGGGCATTATGCTTTTGGGAATGAAACTGTATTCACGGAATATGACGGGGAATTGTATGACGCGATCCTATATTTGTATATCTCGCCTGATATTTTAAAGGAGCGGATGGCTGCCTCGGATAAGAATTGCGGATACTTGAAATATGATATCATGGAATGGCAGGAGCGTGAGATCACCGGATTAAGAAGGTATTGCCAGGATAACAGAAAAGATTTCTATGTTATAGATAATCCGCCTGACAATCGCTTTGAGGATGTCTCCAATGTGATAAGATTTATCAGGGACATCGTGAATGGTTATAGTTGCGCGGCTTACGCGCGGAAATGCGCGGAGCATATTATGAATAAAAGCAAGTCAGACACCATTGTTCTTTTAGACGGCGATAAAACATTGACTATAGAAGATAGCAGCAGAACGGTATTTGGTTATATAACACATTTGTACGATGGAAATTATTATACCGGCTATCAGGCGTGGAAGCAGAATGAAGAATTTGACAGGTATGTATTGAATGATCTTACCGAGATACCGGTGCATTTCAATGAAAAGGTCAAAGCGGCCATTACTGAGGATACGTATATTCTGACCTCCGGGCATGAACAGATCTGGAGAAGCCTGTCCAAACAGCTGGGCCTTGATTTCTTTTGTGGAGCGCAAATGTCGGCGGAAACGAAGCTTTTCATTACGAAACAGCTGCAGGATGCCGGAAAACGGGTAATCGCTTACGGAGATGGAATGAATGATTATTTTATGCTGAAGCAGGCGGATGAAGGTTATCTCATAGCACAAAAAGACGGTTCTATCAGCAGATCATTAAGGGGAAAGGACACGGAGGGTTTGATCATTGTTTGAGTTAGAAAAAAGTGATGAAATAAATAAATGGATAGCCATGACAAAGTCTGATTCAGGATGGTCCGGGCCAGAACTGGCAAGAGCCCATATTGAGCTTGGAATGGCATTGGGAAATCAGATGAAAGGTTTTGACCGGAAGGATACAACGGTTGTAGCAATGCTTAGAGGAGGCATTTTCTTTGCGGAAGGAATCTATTTTGCCTTGGGCTGTAAGTTTCAGATCTATGATCCGAAACATGATGATTTTGTACGGCCGAAGACCAGGAATGTGATCCTTGCGGATTCCGTCATAAGCACAGGCAAGACGATGCTGAAGATTTGGGACCGGGATATGAAAGCCGCGTGTTGTGTGATAAACGAAGCGGCAGTACCGCTGTTTGGAGAATCTCTATACACGGTGCGGGTGTCAAAGAATACATTTGTGGGTAAAAATGTAAATAAGCAGGAGGGCAGAGTCGGACCGGACACCACCATGCGGTTGTTTAACCAGTTAGAGCAGGCTTAGGCTTTTTTATCGCGTATTAAAAATTGCAAAAATAGACGAAAAGTTGCATAAATGTCTTAAATAAATCCGGGTGTTGCGTAACGACCATATTTGTTGCAAAAATACAAATAATACATCAAATTGTTGCAATAAAGATTTGCATGTTGCGATATTGTGCGAATATATTGAAATAAATGCAACAAAAGCATAAAGTATACTTACAAGCAATAGGATAATGATTTTCAAGAAAGGTGAGGTATACTTTATGAAAAAAAGAATTTTATTGATGTGTCTGGCTGCATTGATGTGTTTAGGATTGGCCGGGTGTAAAATTAAAGACTACAATGAGGCATTGGAATTAGAAGAAGCCAAAGACTATTCCTCGGCGGCAATAATTTATGCGGAGCTGGGTGAATATAAGGATTCACAGGAGCACCTTGAATATTGTAATAATATGATCGAAGCGATCAATGGATATAATGTGGCAAGAACCGCTGCGGAAGAAAAAAACATGGAATTGAATAACGCGATTTCAGCCGCTGAGGCCCTGATCTTAGAAAAGAAGCCTGCTATGGATGAAACCCTGGTGCCTGTTTTAGAAACAGCCATTTCTGAGGCAAAGGCAGCGAAACAACCTATTCCGGAAATGCCTGAAACAGAGAATGAGATCATTGCTGTAAATGATGCGCTTAACGGAATCGACTATAGTGGTGTTTTGCTCAATTTATCGGAAAAACAGTCCGCGCTTGAATATAGCATAAAACAATACGCGTTAGTGGATGCGCCTGCAGAAGCCTATATTATCGAATGCTTGAAAAAAGTACCGAGTGTGGTGGGCATATCGGCCGTTACAGAAGAGAATGATCCCAATAAACTTTTAAACAAGGCGGGTGGATACACGGCATTGGTCTATTTCTCAAGTGACTGGATAAATCAAGATGAAATAATGGGCGGCAGTATCATTGAAAAAGGTACTGCTTGTGGTGGAAGCATAGAAGTTTATTCCACAGTGGAAGATGCGAATTCCAGAAACGATTATCTCGCGATCTATGATGGAGGATTATTTGATCCCGGCTCCCATGTAGTTGTAGGTACTGTATTAGTTCGAACTTCCAGGGAATTGACCGCGTCGCAGCAGAAAGAAATGGAAGCGAATATCATTGCGGTTTTAACAGAGGTCAATGATTAGGATCATACAATTTTGGCCGGATCCCTATTGACTTTTCCTGCCCCCGTGACTATAATAAATTTGTAATATTTTTGTAACATACGGTTCCGCAGCAAGCTGCGGTGTTGATATAGGATGATAACGGGTAAAAGGAAATGAATCGGAAAAAACATATCATGCGTCTGGCCGGTGTATGCGCTGTATGTACGGCAGCAGGAGTGTTCAGCCTGCAGCCGCCCATGGAGGTAAGCGCTACGGGCAGCGTATCCATACAAGAGGTTACCTCCGGTACGGGAGCTTCCTATCTGTTCGGAATGGCTCTGGATGAAGAGGAGTGTCTGGCGGCGGCTCAGTCCGCTCAGGGAGCGCTCTGGGGATATACCAATCTGGGCATTGCCAAGCTGGAAAGCGGCAATCTAAACGTAAGAGAAACTCCGGATACCAGCGGAAAGCTGGTGGGGAAAATGCCCAAGGATTCCGCCTGTGAAATTCTGGAAGTGACGGAAGACGGCTGGGCCAAGATCACTTCCGGGGACGTAAGCGGTTACGTGAGCATGGAATATCTGTATACGGGAGCGGACGCGGTGATGCGTGCCAGCGAGCTGATGAATACAGTGGCGGTGGTAAACGCGGACGCTTTGAAGGTAAGGGATGAGCCAAACGTAGAGAGCGCGGTCCTGACGCAGGTTCCCAAGGGCGAAGAGCTGGAAGTTTTAGAAGTACTGGAAGAGTGGGTGATGGTTTCCATTGACGGAGACACGGCCTATGTGGCTTCCGAATATGTGACGGTGGAAGAGAAGTTAAATACCGCAGTTACCATGAGTGAGCTGCGTTACGGCCAGGGCGTATCGGATCTGCGCGTGGACATTGTGGAGTACGCGAAGCAGTTTTTAGGCAACCGCTATGTATATGGCGGCACCAGCCTGACAAAGGGCGTGGACTGCTCCGGTTTTACCATGGCTGTATATAAACATTTTGGTATCAGCCTGCCCCACCATTCCGGCTCTCAGGCGAAAGAAGGGACGAAGATTACCGCGGATCAGCTGCAGCCCGGTGACCTGATCTTCTATGCTGACAGTTCGGGCACCATCAACCATGTGGCGCTTTATATCGGCGGCGGGCAGGTAATCCATGCCAGCAACGAAAGGACCGGAATCCGGATCTCCAACTACAGATACCGCACACCGGTCAGATACGTAAGTATTGTGCGGGATTAAAACCTGGCGGTGTATTTTGCTTCAATCCTGGTATAGGCGATCATCATACCGATTGCCCATACCAGGATTCCTAATATGCAAAAAATGGCAGCAGGAGAATTTTGCTGCGTGAAAAGCAGGGGAATCCCCAGCAATTCAAAAATGACGGCGCCCACAGCCCAGAGGCGGGCAACGGCGCGATTGTATTTTTTCACATCGGTGACTGCCGGGGGTGTAACGGACGCAAAGAAGCCCACAGGTTTTTCGGATTTCCATGCCAATATGCCTATTCCCAGAAACAGTACGGCCAAAAGGCTGTAAATGACAAAAGCAGTTATCATATTCTGACTCCTTTCCTTTGCGGGAGGTCATGTCTTTTCCCGGAGGATTCCCTCCCTGTTCCACCATAGAACCGGTTCATATCCCAGTCTGCTGTACCAGAGGGCCAGATGCGTGTAATGGATCCAGGAAAGATCGAATCCGTCTTCCTGCAGGATTTTGGTAGCGCGCCGCACCATTTCCAGACCGATGCCCTGTCTGCGGAAAGCGGGTACGGTTCCCACACAGCCCGGTCCGCCGACGCGCAGGCCCTGGAAGCGGCCCATATCGCTCAGACAGCAGAAAGCCGCAATGGTTTCCCCGCTGAAAGCGCAATAGTATCTCTCTTCTTCAGTAAAATACGGCAGCCAGTCCTTTTCCACGAAGGAGACCGCGTTAAGCAGCGGCGCCGGTTCCCCCGCATATTCTCTGAAAGTGATACCGTTTATGGAATGGGAGGGCGCCATCTGCGGAGGCAGCTGGTGCAGGTCCATGACCAATTCCGTGAATACCCTGTCCGCAGGCAGGGCGCGGATACTTTCCTGCCGGAAAAAATCCGGCTGCAGTTTATGAAACAATTCCGTATAATTCATTTTTTCTCTCCTGATTACCGTTATTTTAGCATATCCATATACCCGTTTCAACGTAAAAATCAGTTTACATACGCTCGCCGGGGCGGTATATTAGAACAGGGCGGCATATGAAAAAAGATGGAAAGGAAGCGGTATTATGTATGAATTGATACAGGTTACGGAACAATCCTATTATATCCAGAGTCCTGCTAAAATAGGATTGTTCAGGTTAAATGATACGGAGGTCTGCCTGATCGACAGCGGGAACGACAAGGACGCGGGAAGAAAAGTGCGGCAGATACTGGACAGTCACAACTGGAAACTCACAGCCATTTACAATACCCATTCCAATGCGGACCACATAGGCGGAAATAAATATCTGCAGGCCCAGACAGGCTGTAAGATATATGCGCCGGGCATGGAATGTGATTTTACCAGACACCCTGTTTTGGAGCCCTCTTTTTTGTACGGCGGCTATCCTTTCCGGGAGCTGCGGCACAAGTTTTTACTGGCGCAGGAAAGCGACGCGCAGGAACTGCGGCCGGAGTTTCTGCCGAAAGGCTTTGAGATGATAGAGCTGCCGGGGCATTTCCTGGATATGACGGGCTTTCGCACACCGGACGGCGTGGTATATCTGGCGGACTGTCTTTCCGGGAAGGAAACACTGGATAAATATCAGATCGGCTTTCTCTATGATGTGGAAGCCTATCTGCAGACGCTGGAAAAGGTGAAAAATATGGAGGCGCGGTTTTTTATTCCGGCGCATGCGGAAGCTGCGGAGAATATTTCGGAACTGGCGCAGTATAACATAGATAAGGTAAAGGAAGTGGCGCAAAAGATTCTTTCGCTCTGCAGGGAGCCGAAGCCGTTCGAGGAGATCCTGCAGGGGCTTTTTACCGACTATTCCCTGACGATGAATTTTGAGCAGTATGCGCTGATAGGAAGCACCCTTCGTTCCTATCTGGCATGGTTAAAGGATGCGGGCAGGGTAAGCGCCGGATTTGAGAAGAATATGCTGCTTTGGAAATGTGAGGAAGCGTTTTGACGGAAACCGAAAATGAAAAACAAAATCAGGGCGAACAGAGGGCAGGAGGGCAGAAGACCAGGCGGAATATGCTGACGGGAAGCCCCGCGGGGACGCTGTTTGTCTTTGCTCTGCCCATGATCCTAGGAAATCTTTTCCAGCAGTTCTACAATATGGCGGACTCCATGATCGTAGGGCGGTATGTGGGGGAGGAGGCGCTGGCGGCGGTAGGTGCCTCCTATTCCCTGACAACCGTGTTCATCATGATAGCGATCGGGGGCGGCATGGGCGCCTCCGTGATCACCAGCCAGTATCTGGGAGCGGGAGAATACCGGAAAATGAAGACCAGCATCTCTACGGCGCTGGTCAGCTTTCTGGCACTGGCCCTGTTTTTGGCCTGCGGGGGCTTTTTAGGCAATCGGGGCATTTTAACGGCCTTAAAGACGCCGGAGAACATTCTGGATTCCGCGGTGCTGTATCTGCGGATCTATTTTTACGGACTGCCCTTTTTATTTATGTACAATGTACTCTCCTCCATGTTCAACGCGCTGGGAAAGTCCAGGATCCCGCTGTTTTTGCTGATCTTTTCCTCTGTGCTGAATGTGGCTCTGGACCTGTACATGGTACGGGTACTCTCCCTGGGAGTGGCGGGCGTAGCCATAGCCACCGTTATCGCCCAGGGACTCTCCGCCGTGATTTCTTTCGGTATTTTGCTGCTGCATCTGCGCAGGTATGACGGCGGAGAAGAAAAAGCGGTGTTCTATGACTGGGAGATGCTGGCGAGGGGTACGAAGATCGCGGTGCCTTCCATTGTGCAGCAGTCCATAGTCAGTATCGGGATGCTGCTGGTGCAGTCGGTAGTCAACGGCTTCGGTTCTTCGGTGCTGGCCGGTTATTCGGCGGGAATGCGGATAGAGTCCATCTGTATCGTGCCCATGATCGCCACGGGCAACGCGGTCTCCACCTTTACCGCCCAGAATATCGGAGCCGGCCAGCCGGAGCGGGTAAAAAAGGGCTATCGCGCGGGACTCTGCATGGCAGCGGCGTTTGCGGTGCTGATCTGTGTGATTCTGCAGATCTTTTACGGGGATATTGTCAGAGCGTTCTTGAAAGAAGATGCGGGGCCGGCGGCTTACGCCACGGGCAGCGCTTATTTGAAGTTTATCAGCTGGTTTTTCCTTTTTATCGGCTTGAAAGCCTCCACTGACGGTGTGCTGCGCGGAGCGGGGGACGTGAATGTCTATATGGCGGCCAATCTGCTCAATCTGGCGATCCGGGTTCTTTTTGCCAATCTCATGGCGCCAGTGGTGGGAATCCAGGCGGTATGGTGGGCCGTTCCCATGGGCTGGGCCGCCAACTTTTTGGTTTCCTATATCTGGTACCGGACGGGAAGATGGAGCAGAAAGCGGGTCATTTAAACTATTTTGTATTTTGGGCGGCGGCTTCCATAGCGGCGTCAAAGGGCACTGCGTCAGTACCGCCGATGGCTGTCTGGTAAAGGGGAACGTCAGTGCCGTAGGGGGTAAAATATACATAGCGGGATGTGACGTTGATATGGGTAAAATTGCCCTCCGCTACGGTCACGGCATTTTTGCCATCCAGATCCATGCGCATAAGGGCCGGAGAGGATGAGGAATTTTTCTGGTAATAAATGTATCCGCCTGCCAGGTTGTAGCAGTCCACCCTGTCATGGGTCAGGACCTCCACGATCCCTTCCGAAAGGGAATAGCGGCAGAGCCTGTAGTCGGAAGAAACATCCAGATAATAGATGTATCCGCTGTCATAGACGGGGTACCAGAGGCTGCCTTCCCATACCGGGGAGGAGGTGCCGGAGGCGGTATCGTAACGGTAAAGATAGTGCCCGTCTTCTCCGTCTGTATAATAGACGGTGCCGTCGGACATGGCGCAGGAAAAATCTACATTTCTGGCAAACAGCTCTTCGGGATCTCCCTCCTGGGCGGAAACCTGGTAGAAATGGGGGCCGTCTTCTGCGGAAGAAAGCAGGTAGAGGGCATTTCCGGCAAGCTGCATATTGAAGATTACATCCTCAAACAGGCAGACGCTCCTTTTCCCGTTTAAGGAGGAACGGTATACGCCGTGACGGCTGCGGACATAGCCTAAACCGGAACTGCCCGAGGCCCGGGACTGGAAATAAAAAAGGTAGCCGCCGCCGGCGTTGATATGGGAAACACATACGGAGTTGAGCTTGTGGATACCGCTTTCGTCCGGTGCCATGGCATAGAGCGTGCCTCCGTCGTAAGGGTTGGAGAAATAAACCATCCCTTCGTATTCACAAAAGAGACCGCCGTTATAGGAATTGCCCGGCGTATTGCCTACCGTACCGGCCGGTACGGGCGCGGTACGATCCAGAAAACGGGGCAGGACGGCTGCGGCGGCAAGCAGCAGGAACAGCAGGGGAATCAATATGACAAGAAAAACGGTTTGTTTTCGGGAGCCCATAAAAATATCCTTTCCGTAAATCAGATTTTACTCTATTATATCGGCTGTTTTACTTGCTATCAAGAGGGTTTTGGTATAAGATAAGCGTAACAAAAGTCGCTTTCGGAAGTGATTGCACAAAGGAGTATTTTATGGACTTAGCGGAATTGAGAGAGCAGATCGATGAGATAGACGCCGAGATTGTAAGGCTGTATGAAAGGCGGATGGAGGTCTGCAAAAATGTGGCGGAATATAAGATCAGTACGGGGAAGAAGGTTTTTGACAGCGCCAGGGAGAGGGAGAAGCTGGATAAGGTCAAAGCCATGGTGCACAACGATTTCAACAGGCATGGCGTGGAGGAGCTCTTTGAGCAGCTTATGAGTATGAGCCGCAAGCTCCAGTACAGGCTTCTGGCGCAGAACGGCAGTGTGGGGCGGCTGCCCTTTATCGCTGTGGACGAGCTGGATATCGGGAAAGCCAGGGTGGTATTTCAGGGGAGTGAAGGCTCTTATTCCCAGGCGGCCATGAAGCGGTTCTTCGGAGAGCAGGTCAACAGTTTTCACGTGCAGACTTTCCGGGAAGCCATGAGTGCCATAGAGGAAGGCAGCGCGGATTTCGCGGTGCTGCCCATTGAAAATTCCACTGCGGGCATTGTCAGTGAGATCTATGATCTGCTGGTGGAATTTGAAAATTATATCGTGGGAGAGCAGATTCTGGAAATCCGGCACTGTCTGCTGGCGCTGCCGGAGGCCGAAAAAGAGGACATCCGGACCGTTTATTCCCATCCCCAGTCCCTGATGCAGTGCGCAAAGTATCTGCAGAGCTATGACTGGCAGCAGATCAGCATGAAGAACAATGCTTTCGCGGCGGGCAAGGTGGCCGCAGACAAGGATAAGAGCCAGGCGGCTATCGCGGGAGAGCAGGCGGCGCAGGCTTACGGCCTGAAGGTGTTAGAAGAGGGCATCAACCAGTCCGATACCAATTCCACCCGTTTTATCGTGGTGAGCAATCAGAAGATATTCAAAAAGGACGCAGGGAAGATCAGCATCTGCTTCGAGGTGCCCCACAAGAGCGGCTCTCTTTACCATATGCTTTCCCATTTTATCTACAACAATCTGAACATGTGTAAGATTGAGAGCAGGCCCATAGAAGACAGGAACTGGGAGTACCGTTTCTTTATTGACTTTGAAGGAAACCTGGCCGATGAGGCGGTGAAAAACGCCCTCAGGGGCCTGCGGGACGAGACGCGCAATATGAAGATTCTGGGAAATTATTAGATGCGGGACGGAGGAAAGAAAATGCGGCAGAGGGAATTGCTGATTTATCGCATGGAAAATACGGAGGGCGGGGACCTTTTGGAGGATGTGGCAAAGCTGTTTACCGCAGCCCCAAAAGCCGCGCCGGAGGACTCGGATACAGAGAGGATGCAGGAACTCTTTTTCGACTGCGCCCACAGGCTTTTGGAGCTGGCCGGAAGCCATGGATTTTACGGCAATCTCTGGCACTGCTACCTGACCAATCTTTTGGTAAACTGTGAGAACAGCTACAGTATGGCCTGTGAGATCAGGGGTGAGACGGAGGGCAGCATCAATGAGGCGGCCCTGCACGATATTGAGATCTTCAAAGAGTTTTTTGACGCGGATTTTCCCTCGCTATTAAAGACGCTGCAGGCAGAAGACTGCGCCATGCTCTTCGATTATCAGGTGAGCAGACAGGAAAGCAGAGTATACAATGCCCGTATCTGCAGGCGCATCTGCACGCTGGCAAAGGAGCTGGGGGAATGTAGGACGGCTTCGGAAATGAAGCACGCGCTGACGGACTTTTACAGGGATTACGGCGTGGGAAAATTCGGCCTGCACAAGTCCTTCCGCGTTCTGCATAAGGAGGACGGGGCGCAGATCGTGCCCATACTGAATATTGCCCATGTAAAACTCTCAGACCTGGTGGGATATGAAAACGCCAAGCAGAAGCTGGTGGAGAATACGGAGGCCTTTGTAAGCGGGCGGAAGGCCAATAACTGCCTGCTGTACGGGGACGCGGGTACGGGAAAATCTTCCAGCATCAAAGGGATCATCAATGAGTATTACGACAGGGGACTGCGGATCATTGAAATTTACAAGCACCAGTTCCAGGATCTGAATGATGTGATCGCGCAGATCAAGAACCGGAACTATAAATTTATCATCTACATGGACGATCTGAGTTTTGAGGACTTTGAAATAGAATATAAATATTTAAAGGCGGTCATTGAAGGCGGCCTGGAGAAGAAGCCGGAAAATGTCCTGATCTACGCCACCTCCAACAGGAGGCATCTGGTGCGGGAGAAGTTCAGTGACAAGGAGGAGAGGCAGGACGACCTGCACAAGGGAGATACGGTGGCGGAAAAGCTCTCCCTGGTGGCCCGTTTCGGGGTAACGATTTATTTCGGCGCGCCGGACAGAAAGCTGTTTCGGGAGATCGTCCGCACGCTGGCGGAAAGAAACGGTATCCGTATGGACGAGGAGGAACTGTATCTGCAGGCCGGCCAGTGGGAACTTAACCACGGAGGTTTATCCGGCAGGACCGCCCAGCAGTTTATTGATTATCTGGCGGGCAGAGAGGCGGAAGAATGAAACCGGTGAAAATGTTTGCGGCAATCGATGTGGGCTCCTATGAGCTTGCCATGAAAATTTTCAGCTTTTCCGGCAGGAACAGGATGCAGGAAGTGGATCATATCCGGTATAGGCTGGATCTGGGAACGGATACGTATTCCACCGGAAAGCTGGGCTTTCAGAAGGTGGAGGAGCTGGGCAGGGTACTGAAAGAATACAAGAGCATCATGGAGTCCTATCAGGTAGATGCCTATAAGGCCTACGGCACCAGTGCCATACGGGAAATGGAAGACAGGGACATTGTGCTGGAGCAGATTGCCCAGCGGACCGGGATCGAGGTCGAGGTGATCAGCAATTCCGAGCAGCGCTTTTTAGACTGTAAAGCCGTGGCCCTGCGGGGAGAAGAGTTTGACAGAGTGCTGGAGAAGGGCACCCTGTTCGTGGACGTGGGGGGAGGCAGCATCCAGCTTTCCCTGTTCGATAAGGGGGGACTGACCGCTACCCAGAATCTAAGGCTGGGGGTACTGCGGCTGGCGGAGCGGCTGTATCATATCAATGCCAGGCCGTCCAAGCTGGAGCAAATGGTTTCCGAGTTGGCGGAAGCGCAGCTCTCCGTATATCAGAAGCTCTATTTAAAGGATCGGGATGTGCGCAATATCATACTGGTGGACGACCATATTTCCCGCTGGATGGAAGAGCGGAAGAAAGATATGGAACAGGCGGGCTATATAAAGAAGGAAGGCTACGCGGCCCTCATGGAATATTTAAGGAACAAAAGCGGCACGGAGATTGGCGCAAGCTTGGGAATGTCCGAGGAAAATGCCAGACTGCTCTTTATTTCCGCCGTACTGGTACAGAGCATTTTAAAGATGACCGGCGCCGAAAACATCTGGATCCCGGGGGTGACGCTCTGCGACGGGATCGCCTATGAATATGCCCAGCAGCAGAAGATCATCGTAGGCGGCCATGATTTTGAAAAGGACATTTTGGACTGCGCGTTGAATATCAGTAAGCGCTACATGGGGAGCAGGAAGAGGGCGGCTACCCTGGAGAGCCTGACCATGACGATCTTTGACGCGACAAAGAAGCTGCATGGCCTGGGGAAGCGGGAGCGGTTTTACCTGCAGCTGGCGGCCATTCTGCATGACTGCGGGAAATATATCAGCATGGTGGGGCTGGGGGAGTGTTCCTACCAGATCATCATGGCGACGGAAATTATCGGCCTTTCCCACATGGAGCGGGAAATGATCGCCAATATCGTAAAATTCAACCACGAGGACTTTTTATATTTTGAAGAGCTGAGCAGAGCTTCTTCCCTGGATAAGCAGGCTTATCTGAAGGTAGCGAAGCTGACGGCCATTCTGCGGATCGCCAATGGTCTGGACCGCAGCCACAAGCAGAAGTTCAAGGATGTAAAGGCGGTTTTAAAAGAGACGGAGCTGGTGCTGACAGTGGATACGGGAGAGGACATCGCGCTGGAGAAGGGGCTGTTTGAGGACAGAGCCCTGCTCTTTGAAGAAGTGTTCAACGTAAAGCCGGTTATCCGGCAGAAACGGAGTCTTTAATTGAAAAAGAAGGGAAAAGTATGGGAGAGGTAAAGAACGATTACAGAAATCCGGCTTATTATACCAACCGGGAAATGAGCTGGCTCCTGTTCAATTACAGAGTGCTTTCAGAGGCGAGGGATAAGAGCATCCCCCTCTTTGAAAGGCTGAAATTTTTAAGCATTACCGCGTCCAATCTGGATGAGTTTTTTATGATCCGTGTCGCTTCCTTAAAGGATATGGTAGATGCCGGTTATCAGAAGAAGGATATTGCCGGACTGACCGCCGGAGAGCAGCTTCGCGCCTTAAATACTCATATACATGAGCTGGTGGAACTGCAGTATTCCACCTACAACCGTTCCCTGCTTCCCCTGCTGGAGGGGGAGGGGCTCCATGTCATCAAAAAGCATGAGCAGCTTTCACTGGAGGAAGGGGCGTTCATAGACGGCTATTTTGAGGACAATGTATATCCGGTGCTGACGCCCATGGCGGTGGATTCTTCCAGGCCTTTTCCTCTGATACGGAACAAATCCCTGAACCTGGGGGCGTTAGTCACCAAAAAGGCGGGGAACGGGGAACTGGAATTTGCCATGGTGCAGGTGCCCAGTGTCCTGCCTAGAGTAGTGGAACTGCCGGCGGCAGGCGGCAGCAGGCGTATCATCCTGCTGGAGGAGATCATCGAGAGAAATATCCATAAGCTTTTTCTGAATTATGATATTGTGTGCGTACATCCTTTCCGGATCATGAGAAACGCGGATCTGACCATTGCGGAGGACGAGGCCGCCGACCTCTTAAAAGAGATCGAGAAGCAGCTGAAACAGCGGCAGCGGGGCGAAGCGATCCGGCTGGAGGTGGAAGCGGGCATTGACAAGAGGCTGTTAAAGTTTCTGCGGGAAGAACTGTCCATACACACAGAGAGCATCTATGCCATTGACGGCCCCCTGGATCTGACTTTTCTCATGAAAATGTACGCGTTGGAGGGCTTTGAGCATTTAAAGACACCCGGGTATGTGCCCCAGCCGGTGCCGGAGCTGCCCGCCGGAGGAGATATTTTCGCGGCCATCAGGAAAGGGGACATTCTGCTGCATCATCCCTATCAGACTTTTACGCCGGTGGTGGATTTTATCAGACAGGCGGCAGCGGATAAGGATGTGCTGGCGATTAAGCAGACACTCTACAGAGTCAGCGGCAACTCGCCGATCATCGGCGCGCTGGCCCAGGCGGCGGAAAACGGCAAGCAGGTTTCCGTACTGGTGGAATTAAAAGCCCGGTTTGATGAGGAAAACAATATCGTGTGGGCCAGAATGCTGGAAAAAGCCGGCTGTCACGTTATCTACGGACTGGTGGGCTTAAAGACGCACAGCAAGATCACGCTGGTGGTACGGCGGGAGGAGGACGGTATCCGCAGGTACGTGCATTTGGGGACAGGCAACTATAACGACGCCACCGCCAAGCTCTACACGGATATCGGGCTGCTTACCTGCTCGGAAGCCATCGGAGAGGATGCCACGGCAGTATTCAATATGCTTTCGGGATATTCGGAGCCTCTGCACTGGAACAAACTGTCGCTGGCGCCCCTGTGGCTGAAGGACAGATTTCTCTATCTGATCGACCGGGAGAGGAAAGCGGCAAAGGAAGGCAGGGAGGCCCATATCATCGCCAAGATGAACGCCCTCTGCGATCCTGATGTGATCGCGGCCCTTTACGCGGCCAGCGCCGCCGGCGTGAAGATCGAGCTGATCGTGCGGGGTATCTGCTGCCTGAAGGTGGGGATTCCCGGTATCAGCGAAAATATCACGGTACGCTCTATTGTGGGAAATTTTCTGGAGCACAGCAGGATCTACTATTTTGAAAACGGAGGGCTGCCGGAAATTTACTGCTCCAGCGCTGACTGGATGCCCAGGAATCTGGAGAGACGGGTGGAGATCTTATTCCCCGTAGAGGAAGAAAGCTTAAAGGAAAAGCTGCTGCATATCTTAAAGTGCCAGCTCAAGGATACGGTCAAGGCGCACCTGCTGACCGCGGACGGCAGCTATGAAAAAGTGGACAGAAGAGGAAAAGAGGCTTTCAACTCCCAGGAGGCTTTCTGTGAGGAAGCGGCCGCCATGGCAGGAAAGGGCGGCGGAGAGGAGAACGGGAGGAGTTTCATTCCCGAAAGACATCATGAGTAGACTGATACTTGCCAGCGCGTCTCCCAGACGAAGGGAACTGCTGCGCCAGGTTGGACTGGAATTTGAGATCATGGAAAGTAACTGCAAAGAAGAGATGGGCAGTCTTTCCCCTAAGGAAACGGTCGTCGGACTTTCTGCCCAAAAGGCGGAGAATGTCTGGGGACGGCTCTCCCACAGGGAGGATGCGGTGGTGATCGGCGCGGACACGGTGGTGGCTTTTAAGGACAGGATCCTGGGAAAGCCTGAAGATCGAGAGACGGCCTGTGCCATGCTGCGTATGCTGGCGGGCAATACCCACTTAGTCTATACGGGGGTGACGCTCTGCTATGGAAAAGAGAGCTGTAAAAGCCATTCCTTTTATGAGATGACCAGGGTCAGTGTCTATCCCATGAGCGAGGAGGAGATCCTGGACTATGTGGACAGCGGGGAGCCTATGGACAAGGCGGGAGCCTACGGGATCCAGGGCCGTTTTGCCGCGTATATTAAAGGGATACAGGGAGACTACAACAATGTGGTGGGACTGCCCATAGGGCGGCTCTGCCAGGAATTAAAGGAATTGAAAGTATGAAAAAAGCTGTGATCTTTGATCTGGACGGCACTCTGAACGATACCATTGCCTCCATCAAAAAGAGCGCGGATGAGGTTATGAAACGCTTTGGCTTCGGGCCCTATAGCGAGGAGCAGTACAAGCGCTTTGTGGGAGACGGGGCGGCGGTATTGGTGGAGAGATGTCTGGAGGCCGGTGGAGATACGGAACACGCGCGCTTTGAAGAGGCTTATGCGGCATACCGCAAAGTATTTGAAAAGTACTGCATGTATCAGGTAAGGCCCTACAGCGGGATCAGAGAGCTGTTGGAAGAACTGCAAAAGAGGGATGTCAGACTGGCTGTGCTGAGCAACAAACCCCATTTAAGAACGGTGGAAGTGATCGAGGCGGTATTTGGAAAGGACTGCTTTGATATTGTTTTGGGACAGACGGAAGGACTGCGCAGGAAGCCCGCTCCCGACGGGGTGTTTTACATTCTGGAGCGTTTAGGGCTGGAAGCCGGGGACGTTCTGTATCTGGGCGATACGGGAACGGATATGCAGACAGGAAAGTCAGCGGGAGTCTTTTGCGTGGGAGCGCTCTGGGGATTTCGGGACAGGGCGGAGCTGGAGGAAAATCACGCGGACGCGGTGATTGCAAGCCCCCTGGAACTGCTGGCGTATTTATAAAGGAGTGGAAGAAATGCAGAAATTTGATGATGCGGTATTGGATTGCTTTTTGAAAAACCAGCTGCAGCTTTTTCCGGAAGAAGTCGCTTCCGACAGAAAGGAAGCGGAGGCTTTCCTGGAGGAATGCATGGCTGTAGTAGTGGAGTCCGTGAAAGAAGTGCTGGATTATTTTGAAGAAGAAGGCGTGGATATGGAAGGGGCCGACGAAAGCTCCGTTTTAGAGGAAGCAGAGGTCTTTGCGGTAGGGGACGGCAGGTATTTGATCGTGGAAGGGTGATCACCTGGCCTGTTTCAGGGTTTCCCAGACGTCCTCCGGAATAGATAAGCTGCCATAGCCGGTGCCGAATTGCAGGCCCGGCTTGTTTTCGCCGTGAAAATCGGAGCCGCCGCTGGCGGTAAGGCCCAGCTTTTTGGCCAGTCCCTGCATCTGCCTGGTCTCCGCGGGCGTGTAGGTGGAGTAGAACACCTCGATGCCGACAAGCCCTGCTTCCTTTAAGAGGGAAGCAAGCTGCTCTAAGCGTCTGTCGCTCATGCGATAGAGGATCGGGTGGGCCAGTACGGGAATGCCGCCGGCGGAAAGGATCAGGGAAATGGCATCGGTGGGAGATACCTTTTCTCTGGGAATATAGCAGGGAGCATGGTCCCCTATATAGCGCTCAAAAGCTTCCGGAATGCTTTTGACATAGCCTTTTTCCAGCAGGAATCGGCCATAGTGCGCTCTGGTGATGACCGCGCCGGGGAAACGCGCCTGTAAGTCCGCATAGGTCAAGGGTATCCCGCAGCCTCTCAGCAGCGCGCACATTTTTTCGTTACGGGCTTCTCTGGAAGCCACAAAACGCTCTATATGTTCCGCAAACCGTTTGCTTTGATAGTCTATGTCCAATCCCACGATATGGATGTCTTTTCCCTCGTATTCCGTGGAAAATTCAATGCCCGCGATAACCTCCAGCGCATTTCCCTCCGGATTGGCGGGCAGGATCTGGCCGGAAAGTTCTTCGGCGGCCGCAAAGGCTTCGGGCAGTCCGGCCGTGGTGTCATGATCCGTCAGGGCAAAAGCGCTGATATTGTGGTTTAAGGCGTATTCCACCAGTTGGCGCGGGGAATAGGAGCCATCTGAAAAACGGGAATGTACATGCAGATCTATCATAGAGAGTCTCCTTGCCGGGCTGTTTAATCTTCGTCGTCCTCGCTCTTGGTGTAGACGGTGCGTTTCCTTGCCATTTCGTCGCTGGCAAGATACTCGTCGTAGGTGGTGAGCTTGTCGATGAGAGAGCCGTCCGGCAAAAGCTCCATAATGCGGTTGGCTGTGGTCTGTACAAACTGATGGTCACGGCAGGAAAACAGTTCTACGCCGCTGAATTTGATCAGACCGTTATTCAGAGCCGTAATGGATTCCATGTCCAGGTGGTTGGTGGGCTCGTCTAAGATCAAACAGTTGGCGCCGCTGATCATCATCTTGGAAAGCAGGCAGCGCACCTTTTCACCACCGGAAAGCACCCTGACCTTTTTGACGCCGTCCTCGCCGGCAAAGAGCATACGTCCCAGGAATCCCCGCACATAGGTTACGTCCTTGACGGGAGAATAGCCGGTAAGCCAGTCCGCGATCGTTAAGTCGTTGTCAAATTCCGCCGTATAGTCCTTGGGGAAATAGGCCTGGGAGGTGGTAACGCCCCATTTGTAGCTGCCGGAGTCCGGCTCCAGCTCACCTGCCAGGATCTGAAACAGAGTGGTCTTGGCGAGCTCATTGCTGCCTACAAAGGCGATCTTGTCATCATGTCCTACGATAAAGGAAATATCATCCAGCACCTTTACGCCGTTGACGGTCTTGGAAAGATGCTCCACAGTCAGTACTTCGTTGCCGATCTCCCGCTCCGGCCGGAAGTCAATATAGGGATATTTCCTGCTGGAGGGACGGATCTCCTCCAGTTCGATCTTCTCTAACGCCCGCTTTCTGGCGGTAGCCTGCTTGGACTTGGAAGCGTTGGCGGAGAAACGGGAGATGAATTCCTGCAGTTCCTTGATCTTTTCCTCTTTCTTTTTGTTGGCTTCCTTCATCTGTCTGATCAACAGCTGGCTGGATTCATACCAGAAGTCATAGTTGCCGGCGTAGAGCTGGATCTTGCCGTAATCGATGTCCGCGATATGGGTGCAGACCTTGTTTAAAAAGTAGCGGTCGTGGGAAACTACGATCACGGTATTTTCAAAGTCGATCAGGAAATCCTCCAGCCATGCGATGGCGTCCAGATCCAGGTGGTTGGTGGGCTCGTCTAACAGCAGGATGTCAGGGTTGCCGAAAAGCGCCTTGGCCAAAAGCACTTTCACCTTTTCACTGCCGTCCAGATCCTTCATGAGCGAGTAGTGCAGGGAAGTGCCGACACCTAAGCCGTTTAAGAGGGAAGCCGCGTCAGATTCCGCTTCCCAGCCGTTCATTTCCGCGAATTCCGCTTCCAGCTCACTGGCCCGGATGCCGTCCTCATCAGAGAAATCCTCCTTGGCGTAGATGGCGTCCTTTTCTTTCATGATCTGGTAAAGGCGTTCGTTGCCCATGATAACCAGGTCCAGCACAGTATAGTCGTCGTATTTAAAATGATCCTGTTCCAGTACGGAAAGCCGCTGGCCGGGGGTAATGAAAACCTCCCCCTTGGTGGTTTCCAGCTGGCCGGACAAAATCTTCAGGAATGTGGATTTGCCGGCGCCGTTGGCACCGATCAGTCCGTAGCAGCAGCCTTCGGTAAATTTGATGTTCACATCTTCAAACAATGCTTTTTTTCCGATCCGCAGGGTAACGTTGTTTGCACTAATCATAATTTTTTCATTAAAACCTTTCTGTTGTTTGTAAAACCGTTTCCTTACTTATTTTACAGAAAACAGAGGATTTTTCAAGTTATTCTTTATTTTTTCTATTTTTTCTTGACAAAATGGTTTAAAAGTTTTAAACTCACTATAAGGTCTAAAAGATTTAAACCGACATGGCGGAGAAATGAAAATAAAAATGGAAAAAGAAAAGAGGCGTGGGAATGGTTATTTATGTAATGACACAGGCGGAAGGAGAATTGGCGGACATTATCTGGGAGGCGGAGCCGGTTCCCAGCGGCAGTCTGGTAAAGCTGGCGGCGGAAAGGCTTGGCTGGAAGAAATCCACCACCTATACCGTTCTGCGCAAGATCTGTGAAAACGGAATCTTTCAAAACGAGGGAAGCATAGTGACTTCCCGGATGAGCAAGGAGGAGTACGCCAGGAAAAAGGGGGAGAATTACCTGGAGGAAAATTACAACGGCTCCCTGCCCGGCTTTGTGGCCGCGTTCTTAAAGCACAGGAAATTGAGCCGTCAGGAAATCGAAGAGCTGGAACGGATGATCGAGGATTATAAAGAAGAGCAGTAAGGGGGGAGTAGTATGTTATATTCTGTTTTTATGAAAATCCTGGAAATGAGCATGGTGGGGTGTTACAGCATCCTGGTGGTGCTGGCGGCGAGGCTGCTTTTGCGAAAGTGTCCAAGAAAGTATTCCTATTACCTGTGGTTCGTGGTCTTTTTCAATCTGTGCCTGCCTGTCACCTTTGAGGGGATATTCAGTCTGATTCCCAGACAGGTGGCCGGATTTTCCGTGGAAGAGGATCTGCTGGAGCGTTACCGGCCCGCGGCGGAAGTGTTGGTGCAGGACAAGGAGGAGAGTGAGCCGGAGCAGGTCATGGAAAAACCTTATCCGGACATGCCTGCCCGGGAGAGGGAAGAGGAAAAAGGCGATGGAGCAGAAACGGGAGGAAAGCTTCCGGTATTCTGGATGGCCGCAGGCTGGGTGTGGTTTTCGGGCGTCTGTATCTTAGGGGGCTACTATCTGGCAGGCTTTTTCAGGCTGAGAAACAAGATCCGCAAAGCAAAGGTGTTTAGCTGGGATGGGGAGAGACGGATCGCCACGGTGGATTTTGCGCAGTCCGCGTTTTTGTACGGCTTTTTTACACCCATTGCGTATCTGCCTGCCAATTTGAGCGAATTAGAGCGAATCTATGTGACCGCCCATGAGCTTTATCACAGACAGAGGAGGGACTATCTGGTGAAGCCGGCCGCTCTGTGCGTGACCGTCCTGCATTGGTTCAATCCGTTGGTCTGGCTGGCTTTCGGGCTTTTCTGCCAGGATATGGAGGTTTCCTGTGACGAGAAGGTGCTGGACCATACCACAGGCAGCGTGCGGAAGCAGTACGCCGCGAGCCTGCTGAAATTTGCGGCCAGGGAGAGCGGTTTTTTACTTATCACTCCCCGCTTTGGCAAGCCGGCCCTGCGCGATAGGATCCGGAATGTGCTGAGAGAGAAGAAAAAGAGTCTGTTCCTGACAGCCTTCGCGGCGGCGGGCGTGTTGTTCGTTGTCTTTGGCCTGACCATACGTCCCCGAGGGGAGGAGGCGCATGGGGATTTCCAGGGGGAAAAGGTCAGGGTATCAGAGAACTTGGGAGGAAGCCAAGAGGAGGATGAGTCCCTGGGAGGAAGCGAAAGGGAGGATGTGTCCTTGGGAGGAAGCGAAGGAGAGGACGAATCCCTGGAGTGGTATGATGACTGGAAACTCGGACGGCCCTGTGTGCCCCAGGAGGCGGGCTGGGATTTAAGTCAGGTAGAGGATCTGCGGGACGAGGAGGCTTTTCGGTCGTTGGATCTGCAGAACATTGACAAAGACAGGGTTTTTCTGCTGGCGATCACGGAGCATTACAGTGTTTACGGCAAGGGAGATTATGAGAACATCCTCGTGGAAAAAGAAGGAAATTACGCGCAGCTGCCCTTTCCCTTTGTTTCTAACTATATGATACCTGTTAAGGTCATGGAAAGCGATCTGGACGGAGACGGAGAAACGGAACTGGCGATCCAGCTCAATGTTTTGCATGGGACAGGCATTTACGTGGACAGTCTTTTTGTGGCGGATGAGAATGCCGCGGGAGAACTTTGGGTTTATCAGTTTTTGGAGAAGGATTACTGCGCTATGCTCCGGGAGCATCTCGGCTTTGAACAGACGCGGGACGGAACCCAGCCTTTGGTGGACGGAAAGAGCGCCGGACTTCCTCTTTTCTATGAAGAAGGCGTTCCCTATGATCTTATAGAGGTGGGGGACCAGATCTTGTTTGACATTTCCCAAGAGTCCATTGGTTTGAACGCGGAGATCAGCTTTTGGATGAATGACGCCGCCGTGGCGGACTATTGCGAAGATTATGTCAGTGCCTGGGTACGTTACCGGGACGGGGGGAGCTTTTCCCTGGAAGGGATCTATGGCTGGAACGCGAACGCGGCAGAAATGCTGCATGGTCTGGACGAGGAGGTTTTGCCGGATATGATACGGACGGTGCCTCCATTTGAAAGCACCGGGGATTGGAATGAAGCATTCTGGGAAGACTTTGTGTTCTATTCCTATACGAATGTATCCGACTGGGAAGAAGGAGCGGATGTGCGTCGGGTATACAGAGAGGATATAGGCTGGGAAGACCAGCGGATCGTGCCTCTTAAAGAAGTGGAGGAGCGAACGAGGCAGCTCCTGGGAGCCGAGTTCCCGGCAGATTTCCGGCCGCGGAAAGAAGATATGCCGGCGGGCAGGACGGCTCTGTATTATGAGGATGACTGTTTCTACATCGGAGCCTCCGACGCGCCGGATACGGAGTACGTCATGGTGTCCTGCTTTACCTATGAGGAAAAAACAGCGGTGCAGTACCGCCGGGTTTACTGGGGGGAGGACGAAGGATATGTTCTGCTGCTGCTGGAACCTGCCGATAATGCAAACGGCTTTATCCTGACAGGGCTTATCAATTCCCCGGACAGAATTTACGAAATGCATTGATATTGTGTAACTGCTTACATTTTTGGACATAATGTATAAATAAAAAGGAGGGTTTTGGACATAATAGACGAAAGTGTATCTGAAATGGGAAAAATTTACCTATATTGCTTGATGTTTGGGGCTTGAATTGGTACAATTAACTAAATAAACTGGTTCCAAAAAATCTAAGGCAAGGGAGATTAGAGTGCATGAACAAATGGGTGTACAAGTTTAAAGAAGGCAGTGCCGATATGAGGAATCTGCTGGGCGGCAAGGGGGCCAATCTGGCGGAAATGACCAGTTTGGGGCTTCCCATTCCTCAGGGATTTACGGTTACAACGGAAGCCTGCATCGACTACTATAAGCAGGGGAAAACGATTTCCGAAGAGATCCAGGAGCAGATATTTAAGAATCTGTCCGATCTGGAGGAACTTATGGGCAAGAAGTTTGGCGATACCGAAGATCCGCTGCTGGTTTCGGTCCGCTCCGGCGCGAGAGCGTCCATGCCCGGTATGATGGATACCATTTTGAATCTGGGGTTGAATGACGTGGCAGTAGAGGGGTTTGCCAGAAAGACGGGTAATCCCAGATTTGCGTATGATTCCTACCGCCGCTTTATTCAGATGTACTCCGACGTAGTAATGGAAGTGCCCAAGTCCTTTTTTGAGAAGATCATCGATGAAATGAAACAGGCCAAGGGCGTGACCTTTGATACGGAACTGGATGCCAATGATTTAAAGGAACTGGCTGAAAGATTTAAGGGCGTTTACAAAGAAGCCATGAAGGGTGAGGAATTTCCTCAGGATCCCAGAGAGCAGTTAATGGGCGCGGTGAAAGCCGTATTCCGTTCCTGGGACAACCCCCGCGCTATTGTATATAGACGTATGAATGATATCCCCGGTGACTGGGGTACCGCGGTCAACGTGCAGTGTATGGTCTTCGGCAACAAGGGCGAGACCTCCGGTACCGGCGTGGCGTTTACCCGCAATCCTTCCACCGGCGAGAAAGGCATTTTCGGTGAGTATCTGATCAACGCCCAGGGCGAAGACGTGGTGGCAGGTGTACGTACACCTCAGCCTATCACCCAGCTGGAAAAGGATCTGCCGGACTGCTATGCGCAGTTTATGGAACTGGCTATGAAGCTGGAAGATCACTATCGGGATATGCAGGATATGGAATTTACCATAGAGGAAGGCAAGCTCTATTTCCTGCAGACCAGGAACGGCAAGAGGACCGCTCCCGCGGCTATCAATATTGCCTGCGATCTGGTGGATGAAGGCAAGATCACTCCTGAGGAAGCAGTCAGCCGTATCGAAGCCAAATCCCTGGATCAGCTTCTGCATCCTACTTTCGATACGGAAGCGCTGAAGGCCGGCGAAGTGATCGCCACAGCGCTGCCCGCTTCTCCCGGCGCCGCCGCAGGCAAGGTATGCTTCAGCGCGGAAGACGCGAAAGCGCTGGGTACCGGCGGCAAGGGTGAGAGAGTGATCCTGGTGCGCCTGGAGACATCTCCCGAAGATATTGAAGGTATGCATGCGGCTCAGGGTATCCTCACGGGACGCGGGGGTATGACCTCCCATGCGGCAGTGGTTGCCAGAGGCATGGGAACCTGCTGTGTATCCGGCTGCAGCGAATTAAAGATCGACGAGGAAGCCAAGGTATTTGAACTGGGCGGCTATACTTTCCATGAGGGAGATTATATTTCTCTGGACGGTACCACCGGTAAGATCTATAAAGGCGACATTAAGACCGTGGAAGCTTCCGTAACCGGCAATTTCGGACGTATTATGGACTGGGCGGATCAGTTCAGGACGCTGAAGGTGCGTACCAACGCGGACACGCCGGCGGATACCGCCAAGGCCGTGGAGCTGGGAGCTGAGGGTATCGGCTTGTGCCGTACCGAGCACATGTTCTTCGGAGAAGACAGGATTCCCAAGATCCGTAAGATGATCCTTTCCGATACCGTGGAAGCCAGGGAAAAGGCATTGAGCGAGCTGCTGGTATTCCAGAAGTCCGATTTCAAGGCAATGTATGAGGCACTGGAGGGCAGACCTATGACGGTCCGCTACCTGGATCCGCCTCTGCATGAATTTGTCCCCACCTCTCCGGAGGATATGGAAGCGCTGGCAAAGGATATGGGCCTCAGCGTGGAGGAAGTAAAGAATAAATGCGATTCCCTCCATGAGTTCAATCCTATGATGGGACACAGGGGCTGCCGTCTGGCTGTTACCTATCCCGAAATCGCCAGAATGCAGACCAGAGCCGTAATGGAAGCGGCCATTGAAGTAAAGGCCGAAAAGGGCTATGATATTGTGCCGGAGATCATGATTCCCCTGGTAGGTGAAAAGAAAGAATTAAAATATGTCAAGGACATTGTGGTAGAGACCGCAGAGCAGGTTAAGAAAGAAAAAGGTTCCGACATGGCATACCACATCGGTACCATGATCGAGATTCCCCGCGCTGCCCTGACGGCGGATGCTGTAGCAGAGGAAGCGGAGTTCTTCTCCTTTGGAACCAACGACCTGACTCAGATGACTTTCGGCTTCTCCCGTGACGACGCCGGCAAGTTCCTGGACGCGTACTATCAGGCGAAGATCTATGAGTCCGATCCGTTTGCGAGACTGGATCAGAACGGTGTGGGCCAGCTGATAAAAATGGCTGTGGAAAAGGGCCGCAAGACTCGTCCCGATTTAAAATGCGGTATCTGCGGCGAACACGGCGGAGATCCTTCTTCCGTGGAGTTCTGCCACAAGGTAGGATTGAACTACGTGTCCTGCTCGCCGTTCCGCGTTCCCATCGCAAGGCTGGCAGCAGCACAGGCGGCTATCAATAATTGATGCCATAGGAATTTTGAACGATTTGGCAAAAGTGTATAGAAATGGCTTGA
>CANRMI010000006.1 GCA_947631685.1 uncultured Lachnospiraceae bacterium | reverse complement strand
TTGTGAACTTTTTCAGCTTTTTCAATTATCTCAACCGAGAGGTGTTTACTCAAGATGCGAGTTATTTACCTGATACCTTTTACCCAGGGTACACATTCTATGTTTGACTCCCATACTAATTTACATCATTCTCAAACAAGGGAGATCTGTATTGGTGTATGTGTGATGTTTGACTCCCATACTAATTTACATCATTCTCAAACTTTCCCCCAATTTCCTTGTTGATATTTTTCGTTTGACTCCCATACTAATTTACATCATTCTCAAACATAAATGCGTCGTTTATCTTTTCAGTCAGAGTTTGACTCCCATACTAATTTACATCATTCTCAAACATCTGGGATAATCGTGATTACAAAAACTTGTTTGACTCCCATACTAATTTACATCATTCTCAAACTTCTTTTTTGTCTAAGACTGTTTTTTTCAGTTTGACTCCCATACTAATTTACATCATTCTCAAACCGCCCAGACGGCAGATGATATTCTTCTCCTGTTTGACTCCCATACTAATTTACATCATTCTCAAACCAGTCCGGCGGCCGTCAGAAGGCAAAAGCGTTTGACTCCCATACTAATTTACATCATTCTCAAACGGACTGAAATAAATCGTCTGCTCTCCGTTCGTTTGACTCCCATACTAATTTACATCATTCTCAAACCAACATCCTTGCATTTCAATGCCGTAATCAGTTTGACTCCCATACTAATTTACATCATTCTCAAACGCCGAAGGGACCGGATGGTGGAGAATCGTTGTTTGACTCCCATACTAATTTACATCATTCTCAAACCTCTGTAGACAGGGTAAGAAGATTGAGCGCGTTTGACTCCCATACTAATTTACATCATTCTCAAACCATAGGATAAGGACAGCCAAAATACTGGAGGTTTGACTCCCATACTAATTTACATCATTCTCAAACTCCTTTGGCGGTTCTGCTGGCGGCCGTTCTGTTTGACTCCCATACTAATTTACATCATTCTCAAACTATCCTGTAGATGATAATGGATTTATTGCGGTTTGACTCCCATACTAATTTACATCATTCTCAAACTTATTATTCAGCAGCAAAAGAAAGGCCGGAGTTTGACTCCCATACTAATTTACATCATTCTCAAACAAAAAGTTGCCGATGCTTACTGGGTGATAGTTTGACTCCCATACTAATTTACATCATTCTCAAACCTAGGTATCTTTGTCATTTGGACAATCCCGGTTTGACTCCCATACTAATTTACATCATTCTCAAACCTAAAGGGTATCACGCCGTTTTTTATAATCGTTTGACTCCCATACTAATTTACATCATTCTCAAACCCATCGCCTTGAATACGCCGTTGATGTTGGGTTTGACTCCCATACTAATTTACATCATTCTCAAACGGCTATTGCTCTTCAACAAGTTTATGAGTTGTTTGACTCCCATACTAATTTACATCATTCTCAAACAGTAGAAGACTCGTATTCCTCAAACTTATCGTTTGACTCCCATACTAATTTACATCATTCTCAAACTTGATGTCCGCAATCGTACCGCCCTACCCTGTTTGACTCCCATACTAATTTACATCATTCTCAAACCTGTCTCTGTCGTGCCGTTGTATGGCAGGGGTTTGACTCCCATACTAATTTACATCATTCTCAAACGATCAACCAGCCGCTGCTCTTCTGGTGTAAGTTTGACTCCCATACTAATTTACATCATTCTCAAACCATTTCATACATGAGTTCACATTCAGAATAGTTTGACTCCCATACTAATTTACATCATTCTCAAACTGTTTCAAGCGTTTTAGAAGAACAGTATACGTTTGACTCCCATACTAATTTACATCATTCTCAAACCTCAAAATTCAAATTCAAGAAGATAAGCTCCATCAAGCCTAATTTTCTGAGAGTCAACCACAATTAAAAAATTTCACATCTATCTTGATCAATTATATACCTTTTACACGGTAATGCCAAATTTATTTCTTTCTGCTCTACTAAGATGATTTGTAATTTTAAGTAAAAAGCTTCCCGAATCAGTTCCTCTATTTCCGGCTTTTCCAAATAAGCAGAAAGATTTACAAAAACCAATATTTTCTTTTCCAATAATTTTGCCATAACCTGCAAGTATTGTCCCAGTGCCGACAATGTGTCCCCCTTGTAAACCTCTACTTTTACATTTATGGCTTTGAGTAATTGAGAAAACTCCACCTCCTCCCCATAATCCAACTCTACATCTACTCCCTGCTCCAATTCGGTAAAATAGCTGTAAATATCACTCAACAATTGCCTCGTCTGCAAAAAATGCTTCTCATCAAATGCTTCTTCCTTTAACTGTGTATATATTTTATTCAGACACCTTTTTTCATTTACATCGATCGTATATGGCGACCATATTAAATCCACACATTTTCCTATATCCAGCAACCTGTCTTGATCCGACAATACAAAGTCGCCTTCTTCGCCCAGAACTTGTGATGACAATGCTTCCAAATAATTCCGAAATGCAGTGGGCGATTCGATACACCACAGTACCCATTCATTTTCCTGAAACGCGATCTGCATTTGCAGTTGCGGATGTACCAGTTTTATAAGATCACCAGCCTTTCATCATTATCTAAAACTTCACGATTTGCCGTTCCTACAATAAGCTCCATTTTGGCATACTGTTTTTCTGTGACAGTTAAAAGCTGTACCAATCCCTCTTTGGGTTTATTTTTATGGACGTTTTCCACGATGGCATTCGTAACGGTTCCGTTCAGCGCCAGTTTGCAATACACGGATTCCTGCAGCATTAAAAACCCGCTTTTTTGCAAAAACTTGCGAAATCTCGCATATTCCCGCCTCTGCTCAGACGTCCCTATCGGTAAATCAAACATCACCAGGATCCTCATAAATCTGTAACTCATCTCCGTAAAATCGAATCAGCGATATATCATCTTCATTCAGCGCGTCAAATACACTTTTACAGTAGATTTTAATGGCATTACTGACATATTGGATTTTTCCGTCTATTCTTACTTCATGATTCAAAATATTTACCAGCCTCATTTTTTCCGTATGTCCAAGCTCAGCCATATCCATGGTCACGACCTCTTTGTCAACCAATATCCGATACGGCTCCATAAAATCCGACGCCAGATTAAACGGATTGAACATATTGTCATGAAACAGTCCCAGCTGCGTCAAATATCCGTTTGCCGTAATCTCCCTGTTAAAGGCAGAAAGCAAAATGGAATATCCGTAATTTAACGCGGCATTTGTGACCGTATCCGCCGTTCTGGTAAAATCCAGTCCGAAAAGAGCATTAAAATACACTTTGGCCGCATGTCCCTCTCGGTTTGTCGCATCCTTCCATGCCACTTCTTTTAAGTAAGATGATAATAGCGACGCTTCCTCCTTTTTGTAAAATTCCAGCAATTCTTTCTGCTTTCTGATCTTTTCCGTTACGATCTCTGTCCAGACCGCTTCCTTGGTCATCTCTTTCCAAGCGATCTGATTCCTTATTTTGTTACTGGTATCATGGCTTCCGTAGTATCCCACCAGCTCAGAGCAGGGATTTCTTTTTTCATCGCAAAAAATCACCTTTATTTTCCGCCTGGTCAGTTCTGCCAGCAGACTGGCAGTCAGGGATACCGCCGTATTTTCAACCAGCAGCGTTCCTATTTCGCTCAGATGTATCTTTGTTGTCGTATCCGCCCTGACTGACAGAAACCCCATCTGCAGATCCAGCTTCGCTCTTTTTGAAATTACCACCGTCCGCCAGCTCATAGTTTATTTAAATCAATCTCCTGCTCATAAATACCGGAAGGAGACTGGTAAATCAGATAAATGGATTGACAGCCGCTTATGGTCTTGCTCATTTTCAGAGTACCTACTTGCTTATGTTTATCCCCTACTACTTTACTTAAGTCCGCAGTAACGCTCCGACACTGAAACAAATGTAGTATCTCATACAGGACCTGGCATTTCTCTTCTATTGACAGCTGGAGAAACTTTTCCTTCCCCTCCTCCAGCGTCTTAATTTGCGCTCCTAACTTTTCCCGGTATACGGTTTCACACAGCTTCCTGTAAAATACATCATATAAATCAAGCAGCATATCGGAAGATACTCCGTCATACTCATTTACCTTATAATTCTTATTTTCCTTTAACTGTTCAGTCACTTTTACTACTTTCTTCAGATCTGCCTGCTGCCCTGGAGCAAGCAGCAGCTGGTTTGCCCCTTTAAACGTCAATCTATCTACACTTCTGCCCGATAAATGCATCTTAAAGCCGTTTACACTGAAAAGGCTATCTATTTTAATCTTTGGGATTAAGACTTTTGGCTGTTTCAACTTACACTCTGTTTCTAAATATGCTTTTAATTTTTCTGCGCTGCCCTCCAGTTCACGCTTCCGGTAAATGGGGATGGTTTCCAGCGTTTTCTTACGCGCTCCTTTTTTGCCTTCGGATTCTACCAGCATGAAATAAGCGACAGCCGCCTTATTATATCCTCCATATTTGCCTATATCCCTGAGTCGTTCGTCGCTGCCCTTGACCGGTATCTGCCCTTTTCCCTTTTTCATTAACTGCTGGTCAAATAAACCGCCCTGTTTTTCATAGCTACGCCTTGTAAACAATATGCTGTTTTTGCGCATGGTCTTTTTTACCGTAACTATACTGCCTGCCTCACCGCTTTTCCAGGCAGTTTCTCCTCCGCTTACCACATCCCGCTCAAACATTTTGTTCAGATTATAGCTTTTCTCGGAATGGGCGCTTATATAGCGTTTTGCGTCCTTTGTAAACTTTACATAGTAGGTGTTTCCTACTACGATATTCAGGTACGCATCCTGCGCATGGTGATAATCGTTCAGTTCCCGGACCTTTATCAGATCATAGTCCTGCCGAAATGCCGACACGGTTTTGGCTTTTACATAAACAATTTCCGTATCAGGCAGTCCTCTCTTTAAAATATCCGCTACCGCTTTGGTGCTCTGCCTTGTTTCCACTAATTGCCGTTCAATAAATCCGGCCAGTTCATCGGCTGAAAAACTTTCCTTTCTGACCAGCCGTTTGTACTTTTCTTCCTCGATAAAATTCTCCTTTAGCAGACCATGCCAGAACGGCTGCATCTTCTCCCTGATCTGCGTGTCCAGAGGGTATCTGTCCTCTTTTTTAGCATTGCAGGTCCGGCAGGTCAGCACCCTGTTTCTGATACTGTCATCCATGACTCTGGACTGAGGGTAAATGTGGTCAATATCATATGCTTCCTTCGTCCAAAGAGAGGCCGGATCGATACTTTTTCCACAGTACATACACTTCCCTTTTTGTGTATAATACAAAAATAATCTGTCACTTTTAAAGCTATGCTCGTCCGTATTTTCAATTTCATTTATCCAGTCATGTTCTTCTTCCCTGCATTTTCGGTATAGGTCAGATAACAATTTCTTTCTGGATACAGTCCTTCCGGAATCCGCTTTTTCCCTTGCCACTTCCAGAAACACTCTTTTAGGCGCGGCGTTCATTACCTTTTTTAATTCTTCAACTATCTGCAAAGTCTGCCAGATTTGTCTCTTTACCGCCGGAGAAACATACAATTTATCCACTGTTTCATAGGTCAGTTTTCCTGCCGGCTCCACTCCGTTAGCAGCTTCGATGGCCTGGACATAACCATACCGGCTGCTTAAAAGCTGCATCAGATTCTCGTTGGTTTCCCAAAGCATCCTGATAATGCTGACCGCCTCTCCCGTTTCTTGATCAGGGGCAGTCAGTCCCTCCAAAAAGCGTCCGGAAAGCCGGCCCCACCCTTTGTATCGCAGTTTGCCTATCCCGCTGAGCTGTTTCTCCGTAAGCATTGGATACTGCTTTTTTAAACGCTTTTTCAACAGTTTCTCATCTTCTCCAAAAAGCGTCACATTAAGAATTATATTTTCTTTTTCCTTTTCCGACAGATTTACCCCCGTCAGCTTCTCTTTAAAATCATGATAGGAGCGCAGGGAAGCCTTAAAATCTCCGTCAATACCGGATATTTTCGCTTCTTTATCTATGATTCCTTCTTTTTCCAGATAAGTGCGCAGCCTTTTCTGCGTCACTTTCCGATAGTTCTGAAATAGTTCTTCATAGATTTTCTGTTTTAAATCCACAGAAATTTTTTCATCATTGATGCGCAGATTATTCAATTCATTCAGGACCGTAAATTTGCTGTACAGAAGGGATTCCTTCGGAAGCACGTCTTCTCCTGCAAGATAAGTACACTTATTTGTCATTCTCCGGATAAATCCTTCCGCGCTTGCTTCTTCGTCAATGATCTCCGAAAAATTCCAGGGATATATCTTTTCATGCTCCTTGCCCGGGTTTCTGACTGCCCAAGCAAATGAATTTGCTGCAAAGGAATTTGATGCAAATTCCTTTGCTGCAAGTTCGTTTTCGTTTTGACTGCGGTTTCCTAAAGGCCCTACATAATACGGAATCCTAAAGGTTAAAATCTTTTCTATTTTATCCTGGTTCTCCCGCACACAGGGTAAATATTCCCCGGCATTTTTCAAAATTGCCTTTAGTTCTTTTTGCTGCAGCTGATACGGAATGACACCATTATCTTTGCTGACCTGCCTGGGCAGAAATGTCCCAAGTTCTAATTCATTTTCGATGTATTCCTTATCTTTTTCCGGCAGTCCGCAGCATATTTCCTTTTTCAGGAAGTCATAAAATGCTTCCCTCGTGCACAGTTTATTTTCCAGCGCCGTTTTCTTACCGTTGATTCTAGTATTGCCTATGTAAGCAGCATAATTGTTCTTTTCACCTGGAGAAACAAACAGCTTTCTGTAAACTTCTTTGGGCAGATTTTGTCTTACCACGTCTTTCAGATAACGCAGGTCCCGGCGGTGCTTTTCATATAATTTCACCTTCGCCTCTGAGATGGTATGCTCTTCTCCCAAAATAGCCACCAGCACTGTCCAATTATAAATTGCTTTTGCCGCAGCTATCAGGGCAAAATGCTCCCCTAAGGTTTCTTCCACAACAGCTTCATATTCTTCATAAGACGCTTCCGCAAAAGATATTTGCGGTTTTTCGCAGGTATCATATTCTTCCGTCCCAAAAATCTGGCTCAGTTTTACCTTTCCGCCACATAACAATTTACACAGGGCCTTTTCCTGCTTTCCCTGCAAATGCAGCTGCTGAATTAAATTATCCGCTTTGCGGGATTTTGTCTGCTTTTCATCCTGCAGAATATCCCTGACTTGATTGACCGTTTCATCGTCATCCGGAAAGGAAAGTTCCAATTCCGTATCCACCAGTGAAACAAACGTATGAAACGCCTCTGCGAAATCAGGTACCCCATTTTCGTCCAGTCCTGAAAATAAGAAATGCCCCCTATGTTTGATAATATGATGTATCGCCAGGTATACCAGCCTGACATCTTTCGGTTCCGCTGATTCCATCAATTCTTTTCTGAGATGATAAATGGTAGGGTATTCTTTGTGAAATGTTTTATCCGTATATGACTTGTCCACAAACAGAGCATAAGGCAGTTCCGGGACCTTTCCCTCCAAATCTCTCTTGTCCTCCGGTACATACCTGCTCTCCTTAAGCCGAAGGAAAAATCCCGCATCCACTTTAGAAATGTCTTCCGCAAATAGTTCCTGCAAAAGCCGAAGCCTCTCATTTCGTCTGTCCAGCCTCCGCCTGTTGCATCTGAACTGCCGGCGTTCTTCTGCCGTATTTGCGCTTTCAAACAAACGCACGCCCCACAGATCTTTCCCATGGGCCCTGCCCAGATGGTACTCCTCGTCGGTCACCGCCCAGCCTACTGAGCCGGTACCCATATCCAAACCCAAGTAATAATTCTCCATGGAATTCTTACCTCCCCTATCGTTTTTTATATTGTACCAAATTTGATATATTTTGTCACTTGATTTCAGATTTTTTGACGAAATATTTTTATCTTTCTATTTTTTTATAAAACATCTTGACATTTTATACCTGTTTAGGTATTCTATAATTAATTTAGATCATACTAAATTACATCATAAGTTCAAATAAAAATTTATTCATTCCGCCCGTTAGGGCCCACATTGGTGGAAAACAAAAAGGCTTCTCTCGAAGCCTTTTATTTTTTACCCGATATGTTCGTGCTGGTGCAGATATTTTTCTCTGGTTGCCATACCGCCCCGGATATGCCTCTCCGATTTGTTCACATCCAGAACATGTCTGGCCTGTCTGGCAAGCGCAGGGTTTACCTGCATTAATCTGTCAGTTACGTCTTTATGTACCGTAGATTTACTCACGCCGAACGCCTTTGCGGTCTGCCTGACTGTGGCGTTGCTCTCAATGATATAATTGGCGATGTTTATGGCGCGCTCCTCGATATACTCTTTCATAATATGCCCTTAAGAACGTTTTTTACATCTTATGAAAGGTCATGGGGAGATATGCGTGGAAATAATGGAAGACACTGCGCCTTACCGTTCCAAAGCGCAGGTATCTTCACTATTTCCCAACAATACGCAGATCAGATGAACCCGTTACAATAAAACCAATATCCTTTATGGTGCCTCCCGCTTCTATCCCGCCGTTAAAATCAGCGGCGCTTATCTTCAAGATGGAGCCGTCCACAGTAAAATTGCCGCACCAGCTCTGGGAAAGGCCGATATTCCCTGTAAAGGGGATTTCTATGCTCCAAGAGGTGCAGTCCTCCCTGCCGTTATTTGTCAGGGAAATATTATATTGATAACAGCTTTCGCCGTCAGCCTCCCAGCTTCCCATGTATTCCGCCTGAATAGCAATTTCTCCGCTGGTTAAGGAAATCGTATCCCCGCTCTGCAGAGCCTCTCCGCCGTTACTGCTTCCGGTACTGCTGCCGTTACCCGTCCCGGTGCCACCTCCGTTACCTGTCCCGGTGTTTCCGCTGCTGCCGTTTCCGGCATTTCCGCCGTTACCATTCCCCACAGTTGTGCTCTGAGCAGAGGTGTCCCGCTCCAGCGTTTCAAACTGTGTTTTCCCTGTCAGCATCTGATAGAGCCACTTGCCGCTGGTGCTTAGATCATTTTCCGTAAAACCGCTGGTCTTGTCACAGCTGCTCTTAAGGATCGCGGAAGTTTCATTTTTATTGGACAGATTCCATGCCACATAGCTGACGCCATAGGCGTTCATGGTACTTATCCACTCCGCGCTGGAGCTCTCATCTATGGCGCCGCTGCCGCTGGCATCACAGATACCGTATTCGCTCACAAATACCGGCAGGCCTGCGTCAATCGCGGCAGTCATGGTATTTCTGAGGGAATCCTTATGGGTTGCGGCGTAAAAATGCAGGGTATACATGATGTTGTCATAGCCCGTGATAGGATCTGCCGCTGCCTGGTCCACATTCTGGGACCAGGTGGGGGTTCCCACCAAGATCACCGCGTCCTCGTCATAGGTTCTGATGACCGGTATGATTTCCTCCGCATAGGACTTCACATCACTCCAACTGGTATTTCCATTGGGTTCATTGCAGATTTCATACAGCACATTGTCGTAATCGGCATAGAGAGACGCAATCTCTTCGAAAAACGCCTTGGCCTCATCCTTATATTTATTGGGGTTCATATCTGTCAGGACATGCCAGTCCACGATCACATACAGATCCTGACTGGCGGCATATTCCACGCCATTTTTCACCAGCTCTTTCAGGGCTTCCTTATCGCCCTCACAGTATCCGCCTTCCGCTGTATACATGGCTAAACGGATCACATTCGCGTTCCAGTTCTGGCGCAGTTCCCGAAAACAGTCTTCATTCACATATTGGGGAAACCACTGTAGACCATGGGTACTGATTCCCCTGAGCTGTACGGGGCGTCCCGATTCGTCAGTCAACTGGGTTCCCTCCACATGCAGCGCTCCGCAGACAGACGGTACCGCCTCTCCCGGCGCCAGTTCCTTGGGTTCTTCCTCTTCCGGCTTGGTTTCTTCCGTTTCCGGTGGCACTGTCTGGGTTTCTTCCGGTACGCTCCCGGTTTCTTTGTTCTTGTCCTCCAAAGCTTCGTCCTCGGAGTCTTCCATGGATTCTTCCGTTACGGTTTCAGGATTTTTCTCCACAGCCTGCCTGTTTCCGACCCAGAATCCGACCAGAACGCCAACCAGTATTCCCACGCAGAGCAGTCCCCCGCAGAGTACTGCTGTCAAAACTTTTCTTTTTTTCATAATGAATCCTCTTATCCTGCTTTTTATTTATTTTCCTACCTTGCCATTTCCTTGTATTTCATCATTTCCTCAATGTACCGCTTCGCCAGAGGGCTTAAAACCGCATTGCGTCTCGTGATATAGCCGATGTGCATAACCTCTTTGCTTTTCAGGGGAACAGCCCTGTACTCACTGCCGTTTAATTCTTCGCAGATAATACCGGAGCAAAGCGTATATCCGTTTAGTCCCACCATCAAATTCAGGTTGGTAGCCCTGTCGTCCACCTTGATGATCCGCTTGTAGTCGTAGGTGCTCAGCACTTCCTCCGCCAGATAAAAAGAGTTGTTCATGCCCTGCTCAAAGGCAATGCAGGGGTACTCGTCCAGTTCCTCCATGGTAATGGCACTCTTTTCTGCCAGAGGGTGGTTTTTCCACAAATACACATAAATGTGGCAGGGAAACAGTTCGTGAAACTCCAAATCATTGTCCCGCAGCAGTTTCTCGATCACCTTTCGGTTAAATTCGTTGATATAAAGGACCCCCAGCTCACTCTTAAAACCATGCACATGCTGTATGACCTCATAGGTTTTGGTTTCGTGCACAGCCAGTTCATATTCGTCCATACCGAAAGCCTTGGCCGTCTCCACAAAAGCCTTTACCGCAAAGGTATAGTGCTGCATGGAAACGCTGAATTTTTTCTTTCCCGCCTTTTTCTCAATGTAACGTTCCTCCATGAGCTGGCACTGGGACACCACCTGTCTGGCATATCCCAGAAATTCGCTGCCTTCCGGTGTTACGGATATGCCCCGGTTGGTTCTTAAAAAGATGGTAACTCCCAGTTCTTCTTCCAGTTTTTCCACAGCGCCGGACAGGCTGGGCTGGGAAACAAACAGGGCTCTTGCCGCCAGATTGATGGAACCGTTATCCGCAATGGCGATCACGTATTTTAACTGCTGTAATGTCATGTCAGACCTCCCTGCCGCTGCCAGCTTTATTCTCTGTCAAATAACAAATAATACTGCAATTTTTGGTATGTATCCAGCATATCCGTCACTCCTCTGCCGTTTTCGGAACCCCCTTGCTCCTCTTCCTCCAGAAAATCCTCATACCCGTCAGGATTTCCCGTATAACCGTCCCGGCTCTGAAGCTGCCTTGCCGTGATAACAGGTACTTCTTCTCTCAGCCTTACCAGATAGTTCTGATAGGCAGGCAGGGGCAGCCCCGCAATATCCAACACCTGCGCGCCCAGATAATTGACGCTCAACACCTCATCCTGCTTTTCCTCAATATCATAGTTCGCCCAGATCAGAAAAGGAACCTGATAGCGCAGCGCCTCCTCTTCTTCACTCAGATTTCCTCCCGTTTTCCCATGGAGCCGCCAGATCGGTTCCACTACAGAGTCCGCCGGCTGATGATCTCCAAAGAACACTATGATTGTAGGTTCGGACTGTTCCGAAAAATACCCCACCAGTTCTTCCAGGGCGCTGTCCGTCCGTTTCATAAGGGAAAGATACTGACTCAATGCCAGAGAATCGCTGCCTTCCACCGTCACGTCCGGCGTAAAATTTTCAAATTCTTCCGTATAGCCGGAATGATTCTGCATGGTCACTTCAAAGAAAAAGAGGGGCTTTCCTTCTTCCCTGGCCTCATAGCGTTTCACAATGTACGCAAAAGCCGATTCATCGCTTACATAGCGCCTAAGCTTTTTGGCCCCGGTAAAGCTGTCAATAAAATCCGTTCTCGAAAAGCCTATCAGCGGATAGACCTGATCCCTGTCCCAGCCGGAAGCCATATATGGGTGCGCGGCCTCCGTGACATATCCTAAAGAATCCAGATAGGAAGCCAGAGAAGGCAGGCTGCTGTCAATGTACTGCTGATAAGGGATGCTTCCCTCCGGCAGAAAGGCCATGCTGCTTCCGGTAAGAAATTCAAATTCCGTATTGGCGGTATTTCCTCCTTTTACGGATACATATAAAGTTCCCGTAACGGCATTTTCCCCTTCTTCTTTCAGGCTGTGCAGAAAAGGCATGTAGTCCGTATTGGTTTCAAAATCTCCCAATACGGCCGGATCCGAAAAGGCTTCGTCCATGATCACAATAATATTGGGACAGACATCCGGCATTTGAGGTGCCTCTTCTTCCAGACTCTGCAGAAGAGTCTGCGCCTCTTCCCTGTCATACCCTTCCGGTTTTTCCACCGCGATATACTGCAGTTCCAGTAGAAAAGCCACCGCCGTTCCGTCCATTTCACTCATGGCTGTGGGAGTAAACAGTTTGTCATACATACGGATTTCCTGCTCCACGAACTCCTCGTCGTGAAGCAAATTGACAAACCCGAAAATCATGGCAAGGGCTCCTGCCCCTATGGGAAGCCGGATGGCCCAGCTTTTTAACGGTCCCCTATAAAATCTTCCCAGGATGTCCTTCAGCCGGTTCCTGCAGAAACAAAGTTCTATTGTCAGCAGGAACAGAAAGCCGATCATGGCAGCCCGGGCCTGCGCGTTTAATGTATAGTTGAAATCCCCCGCCACTCCGGCAGCCGTCTTGATGGAGAAGAAATCCCATGGCAGGATTGGCTGGGAGCGGAAAGAAAGTACAAAATAATTTGCCGTTCCATACAGCATAAAAAACACCGTTTCCACCATTAACGCCAGATGCAGTCTGCCGAGCAGACAGTATAAGAACAGCAGGAACAGTTCAAAAAACAAAATGTTAAAGACCTGAATGTCCCAGCGTATATCCAGAAAAGGATTGTGTGTGTACCATTCAAACAAATAAAAAATAATCGCGGGGATCAGCACTGCCAGTCCCGCCTGTACAGATTCTCTGACTTGCTTTTTCATAATCTCCCGTAAAAGGCTCCCGCAGTCCGCAGGAGCCTTCCTTTCACCATTTCCCTAGATGATCCTTCTTACGGACAAAATAGTCCGGTACTCTGCCCGTCCCAGCTTGATTCCGGTTTTGGCCGTACTGGCATGGACAATGTATCCCTGCCCTATGTAAAGCGCCACATGTCCGTCATAGCAGATCAGATCTCCCGGCTGGGCATCCTTGTAAGCCACTTCCGTTCCCGCGCTTCTCTGACTGAAAGAGGTTCTGGGGATCGAATATCCGAAGTCCATATATACCCGATAGGTAAAGCCGGAGCAATCCGCGCCCTTGGTCAAACTGGTCCCGCCGGACACATAGGGATTGCCGATATACTGGCAGGCGTACTGGGCGATCTTTTTGCCCAGATCGCTTCCCGAAGCGCCCGAAATGATCTGTGCTACCGACTGGTTTACCGTGTAATTGCCGTTTGCCGCGGCGGCTGCCGCCGCCTTTCGCCTTTCCTCATCCTGAAGCTGTTTTAACTGTGCCTGCTCCTGTTTGATCTTTGTTTTCAACAAATTGGCTTCCTGTCTGGCGCGCGCCAGCTGGGCATCATAGTCCGCAGACTGCTGCCGCAGATTTTCCAACAGTCCGTTCAGGTAGTCCTTCTGAGTCTCCATTTCCGCCTGTGCCGCCTCCAGCTCAGCCTTTTCAGCCTCCAGGCTCTCCCAGAGCAGCCCTACCTGTATCTTGGTCTCCTCGTATTCGTTCAAAAGATTGCGCCCGTAATCATACATTGCTTCCATGTAGGTAAGCTGGTTTAAAACCTCATCATAACTGTCCGCGTCAAAAAGAGCCGCCAGATAATCGGCATCCCCTCTTTCGTACATAAACTGGATCTGCCACACCATGGCATTGTACTGGGCTTCCTCCTGGGCCTTGGCCGCGTCATATTCTGCCTGAGCCACGGAGATTTCTCCCTTTTTGGTCTCGATCTCTTCTTCCTTCAGCCCTATTTCCGTCATTGTATTCACCAGCTCCGCGTCCGCGTCGCTGATCTGTTCGTCCAGAAGGTCCTGCTCGTCTTCCAGCCCCATGATCATGGCATTGACATCTGCCAGCGCGTTGTTGTTTGCCTCTATATTCTGCTGCAGCTGCCCTATGGTAGCCGCATCCGGATAGATGGCCAGATAAAAGACCAGAAGGCACACCAATATGCAATTCACCAGCTTGATCATTTTCTTCTTCATTTGACAACAGGCCTTTCTTTTCTGCTTGCCCCACTACAGTTCACAGTTGTTGACAGTTCTGGGGAAAGGAACCACATCCCTGATATTGCTCATACCGGTCAGGTACATCACGCAGCGCTCAAATCCCAGTCCGAAGCCGGCGTGGCGGACGGAGCCGTATCTGCGCAGATCCAGATAGAAGTCATAGTCTTCCTTTTTCAGGCCCAGCTCTTCCATTCTCTTTTCCAGCAGTTCCAGCTTATCCTCTCTCTGACTGCCTCCAATGATCTCCCCGATTCCGGGTACCAGGCAGTCCATAGCCGCCACAGTCTTTCCGTCCTCGTTTAGTTTCATATAAAAGGCTTTGATTTCCTTGGGATAGTCCGTGACAAAAACAGGGCGTTTAAATTCCCGCTCCGTCAGGTATCTTTCATGCTCCGTCTGCAGATCGCAGCCCCAGGATACCTTGTACTCAAATTCATCGTTGTGCTTCTCCAAAAGCCGGATAGCTTCCGTATAGGTCACATGGGCAAAATCGGCGTTCAGCACATGCTCCAGGCGCTCAATCAGCCCCTTGTCCACAAACTGATTGAAGAAAGCCATTTCCTCCGGCGCGTTTTCCAGCACATAGCGAATCACAAATTTTAACATGGATTCAGCCAGTGCCATATCATCTTTTAAATCCGCAAAGGCCATTTCCGGCTCGATCATCCAAAATTCCGCCGCATGACGGGTGGTATTGGAATTTTCCGCCCTGAAGGTGGGACCAAAAGTATAGACGTTGCGGAACGCAAACGCGTAGGTTTCCACATTTAACTGACCGCTGACCGTCAGATTGGTCGCCTTTCCGAAGAAATCCTTACTGTAGTCCACGGCACCCTCTTCGTTTCTGGGTACATTGTTTAAATCCAGAGTCGTCACCTGAAACATTTCTCCCGCGCCTTCACAGTCACTTCCCGTAATCAGCGGCGTATGCACATAGACAAACCCCCGCTCCATAAAAAAGGTGTGAATGGCATAAGCGATTAGGGAGCGCACCCTGAACACGGCCTGAAAGGTATTGGTCCTGGGCCTCAAATGGGGAATCGTCCTTAAATATTCAAAGCTGTGGCGCTTCTTCTGCAGCGGATAATCTCCTCCGGAGGCGCCCTCCAATACCACTTCCTCCGCCTGCATTTCAAAGGGCTGTTTTGCGTCCGGCGTAGCCACAATGGTGCCTTTTACAATTACCGCGGAGCCTACGTTCAGCTTTGCCACCTCTTCAAAATTGGCAAGCTTGTCACTGTAGACCACCTGCAGTGTTTCAAAGTACGTACCGTCGTTTACCACCAGAAATCCAAATGTTTTAGAATCCCGGTTGCTTCTCAGCCAGCCGCCCACCGACACTTCCCTGCCGATGTAGCTTTCCCTGTCGCGGTAGAGCGACCTGATCTCTGTTAAATCCATAACTGTCTGTCCATCCTTCCCTTAGTCGGCCCACAGCCTGTTACTGCTCCGTTACCTGAGCGTTCTCCACAATAAAATCTACTACATTCTGAAACATAAAATATTCCCTGAACTCTTCCCTGTCCGTAGTCTGCAGCATTTCTTCCACGCTGGAAACGCCGTTTTCCTCCGCGAACCGCTGTAAATCGGCTTCCAGCTCCTCATCGGAAACATTGAGCCCTTCCTGATTCGCCACATACTGGAACATCATACTCTGGCGCGCGCTGGTCTCCGCAAACTTCTCCACATAGGACGCCGCGTCCATTTGATACATATAGTAGCAGTAAGTGTCCGCGTCCAGGCCGTTTCTCGCCGCATCATCCGCCAAAGAGTTTCTTACATTTAAAGCATACTTATCCTGCAGCTCCTTAGGTACGCTCTCCACACTGAAAGCTTCCTCCAGTCCGTCGATCACGGCGTTTTCCCTCGCCACATCATAATTGTACTGCGCCTCATACTCCAGGTAGTCCTGACAGTACTGCACAAAATCCGCCACGGTAGTATACTCCCCGCCCGTCATCTCTGCAATCTTTTCATCCTTCATCTGCTCCGTGGAAAAAGGATAGATGAAATTTACTTTGACCGTAAATACCACCGGCTGTCCCGCCAGTTCCGCATTCCCGTATGTTTCCGGAAATGTCAGCTGCAAATCCACGGTCTCTCCGGGCATAACGCCTACCAGGCCCTCTTCAAACCCGTCAATAAATGTGCCGCTTCCAATCCCAAGCTGCTGGTTTTCGGCCGTACCGCCATCAAAGACCACACCATCTTTTTTGCCGGAATAATCCAGATTGATCAGGTCTCCTACAGCCACAGCCCGCTCTGTGATACCGTCCGCCGCGGTCAGACCGGCACTGTTATTATAAGCCGTCAGCGCCAGCTCATCCGCCTGTCCGTCCGCCACTTCCGCCTTAGGCGCTATCTGCAGAGTCATTCCCATATAGGTGTCGTTCAGATTCAAATATTCTTCCACCGGCACATCCCGCAGATATATTTCCGCTGCGGTTTCCCCGTCCTGAGCCTGGGACGTTTCCGTCTGAGGCTGCTGAGTTTCCACACTGGTCTGCTGTAAATCCCCGCCGGTATCTTCTCCGTTTTTTCCGCAGGCCGACAATATTCCCATAACCGATAACATAGACAAAATTTTAATATATGTTTTCATAATAGAACTATTATACCATGAATCTCCTTCCCATAAAAGCCCCTTTTACAACAGCGGAGACAACAGTCTGCTGATCTGCTCTTTGATACGCAAGGGCAGGGACCTCCCCGCGTACATGTCTTTTGTAATGCGGGTGCAGTGCCGCAGATCGTCCGTGAAATACCCTATCATCTCCTGGGCCTTTTTCTCATCGTACACCACCGCGTTGACCTCAAAATTCAAGGCAAAGCTGCGAATATCCATATTGGCCGTACCGTAGCAGAAGACCTTGTCGTCTACGATCAGCCCCTTGCTGTGTAAAAATCCGCCGTCATAGGTATAACAATTCGCTCCGGCCATGACCAACTCGCCCATGTAAGAATAGGTCGCCCAGTACACAAAGGGATGATCCGGCTTGCAGGGAATCATCAGATTGACCTCCACGCCGGAGTATATGGCGATCAGCAGAGAAGTCAGCAGGGCTTCGTCCGGAATAAAGTATGGCGTCTGAATGTAAATTTTATGCTCCGCCTTATTGATGAGCCGCACATAATTGTCCCGGACAGGCTGCAGGGAAGTGTCCGGGCCGCTGTAGATGATCTGCACATTGCAAAAATCCCTTTTTCCCGGTTCAATACCGCTCAAATACTGGTTTTCCAGGAGCAGATTCTCGCCGGCTCCATAATTCCAGTCCATTAAGAACCGCAGTTCCAGTCCCAGGACGGCCTCGCCCTTTAGCCGCAGATGGGTATCCCTCCAGTAGCCGAACTTAGGATCCAGCCCGATGTATTCCTTCCCTATATTGAAGCCTCCTACATATGCCGTTTTATTGTCGATTACCACTATCTTTCGGTGGTTCCGGTAATTGATACGCAGATGGAGCTGGCGCATGCGGGCGGGGAAAAATTCTGCGGTACGGATTCCCAACCTGTTCAGTTCTTTCCAGCAGCGCCGCTTTACGGAACGGCAGCCCATGGCATCATAGAGAATCCTGATCTGCACGCCCTGCGCGGCCTTTTCTCTCAGCACATCCTTGACACGTTGAAAGAGCACGTCGTCTTTGATAATGTAGTACTGGATGTGTATAAATTTTTCGGCGTTCCTCATATCCTCCAGCAGCGCTCCAAATTTGGTGTTTCCGTCCACATAAATATCAATGTCGTTGTTTCCCGAAAGCATTGCCCCCACTGTGTCCAGATTGAACATCACCAGATCCGAGAAACCCTCTATATCCGGTATCTGCCTCTGCAGTTCGTTGTTTTTTATCTGGTTTTCCTGCTGCCTTATGGCCTCATTGAGCTTGTCCTCAATCTCTTTTGTCTTAAACATCCTTCTCTTGTGCATGTCCGCGCCGAGAAAAAGATAAAAGACAAAGCCCAGCACCGGAATAAAATACAAAAGCATCAGCCATGTCCATACCGTCTTGGGATCCTTGCGCTGAAAAAAGACAATAATAATGGCAAAGATACCGTTCAGTATCACCAGATGTGTCCATATAAACTGCAGAACCATACCGGCTGCGTCCCATATCTGCTGCATCTATTTTCACCAATCCTTTTTCACTAATGCAAAGTCATTATATCATAAATATTTCCCCAAAAATACCCCCAAAAAGCGTATTGCCTTACACCCAAAAGAATGCTACAATATTTTTTGCAAATAAAACGAGGAGGATTTTCCGTGAAAGGTTGGATCATTGTTCTTATTGTTGTCGCCGTACTGGCCGCTATCATAGCCGTACTGTATTTCTTGGGAAAGAAAGCGCAGAAGAAGCAGGCCGAACAGCAGGCCGTCATGGAGCAGAACAAACAGACGGTTTCCATGCTGATCATAGATAAAAAGCGCATGAAGCTGCGAGATTCAGGGCTGCCGCAGATGGTGATAGACCAAACGCCCAAATTGATGAGGGGCTCCAAGCTTCCCATTGTAAAAGCAAAAGTCGGGCCTCAAATCCTTTCTTTGGTCAGTGATGAAAAGATTTTTGACAGCATCCCCATCAAAAAAGAGGTAAAGGCTGTTGTCAGCGGCATTTACATCCTGGATGTCAAGGGACTCCACGGCAGGCAGACAGCGGCACCTGCCAAAAAGAAGGGCTGGTGGAAGCGCATGGTGGAAACGGCCCAGGAAAAGGCCGGAGCCAAGCCCCTAAAGTAGGTTCCGCGCAGAGATCTCCAGGCTGATCTTACAGTCCGCGAGAAACTCATAATTTACTTCCAGCGCATAATCTACCTGACAGAGAATCTGCTTTTCCGCCTCTTTGAGGGACACCCGTCTGGTATCGATCCCGATCAGAATGTCTCCGAAAGGGGTGGAATAGTTGGTCAGGTTCTTCTGATCTTCTTCAAACAGCATGTGTACGTTGACAAAGCCCTTTTTGGTCAGCTCCAGGCTGTGTTCCCGCAGTTTGATGATATTTTTGGTATTCTGCGAAACCCCTTCCGTCGCTTCGTCATAAACCACATAATGACTGTTGTTCCTAAAATAATACTCCGCCGTCGTAACGGTCTGTACATTCGTTTCATCGGCTGCCGCGTTAAACTGCAATCCCTTGATTGCCAGCAATACATCTTTTGTCATAAATATCCTCAGTTTTTTAATATTCTTCAATGTTTACCTGTTTTGCCGATAAAATCCCATACTTGATAATGGAATTGGCAAAACGGATAAATTTGTCAGTGGTGTCGCTCACATAAAACTGGTACTGGTTGCTGCCCAGTTCGGGCGCGTCGGTATTTAACAGTCCTCTTTCCCGCAGCATTTCCTTCAGTTCCATAGCGGTTTCATAGGCAGGATTCACTAACGTCACATGACTTCCCATAATGCGTCCAATCGTGGAACGGATCAAAGGATAGTGGGTACACCCCAGTATCAGCGTATCAATATCGGAATCGATCAGCTCTGTCAGATAACGTCTCGCGATCTCATCCGTCACCGGATCCTGCAGCAGCCCCTCCTCCACCAGGGGCACGAACAGCGGACAGGCCTTACCCAGGATCGTAATATTGGGATTTAACTGCTGTATGTACTGATTATAGATCCGGCTGCCAATGGTAGCCTCGGTAGCGATCACCCCCAGCCGCCCGTTGCGTGTGGCTTCCGCCGCCGCCCTGGCGCCGGGTTTCACTACGCCCACCAGCGGAATGTCTATTTCCTTTTCCAGTTCATCCAGAGCGTACGCGCTGGCAGTGTTGCAGGCAGCCACAATGGTCTTGACCTGATGCGTCTGCAGGAAGCGGACTATCTGGCGGCAGAATCTGGTGACGGTTTCCCTGGATTTGCTTCCATAAGGCACCCTGGCCGTATCTCCGAAGTAAATTATCTTTTCATTAGGTATCTGGCGCATGATCTCCCTTACCACCGTCAGGCCGCCGATACCGGAATCAAAAACCCCGATAGGAGCATTTCTATCACTCATTTTTCCTTATCCTTTACAAAACAGGCGCTGATAAATTCCCAAAGCCTGCTTTTTATTTTAATCTCTTCCGGCCCGGCTGACAAGAGCTCATAGTATAAATCACTGCCCTCCGGCACCTCCAGCTCTTCCTCTTCTCCCGAAGAAGACACATATACCACCTTGCAGGTATCTTCTAATATGCATAACTGGGGGTAGAGCACGCCGAATAAACACCACGCCGCCAATACCGCCATTCCTTTTTTCCACCACAGAGCCGTTTCCTTCATTTTGTCCACTCCTTTTATCCGCAAGGATTCTTTATTCAGAGTATGGACATCTCACAAAGGATTTATACCCGATGCGATCCGGCCTATCTGGCAGAATGCTTTACGCTGTCGGCACGAAGCTGTTTCATAATGGACCTTTCCTGATTGTCAATATGAAGCTGAGCCGTCTGCGCTGCCGTCTTTTTATCTTTATGCTTGATACTTTCAAATATGATCCTATGTTCCTCTATCAGACCTTTGTGTGTGCTTTCATCCTTGATATACTCAAAACGGTAACGGTACATCTGCTCCGAAAGATTGTTGACCAGCTGTATCAGCCTGGTATTGCTGGTGGCCCGCACAATAATATCATGCAGAGCCACATCCGCCTGAGCGATCTTTTTCGCGTCGTGAGTTCTGGTAGCAGCCTCAAAGGCGTCACAGGCATCTCCCAGCGCCTCCAGCTCTTCCGGCGTGATCCTGTCACAAGCCAGTTCCACACTCAACGCGTCCAAAGCCCTCCTGACCTCCAATACGTCTTTTAAACTCTTTTCCGTGATCTGGGCCACCTCCGCGCCCCGCCTGGGGATCATGGTGACCAGCCCTTCCAGCTCCAGCTTGCGGATAGCCTCCCTGATGGGAGTACGGCTGACGCCTAATCTGTTGGCAAGATGTATTTCCATTAACCTTTCTCCCGGTTTTAATTCTCCCGTCAGAATGGCCTGCCGCAGCGTATTGAACACCACGTCCCGCAGCGGCAGAAATTCGTCCATTTTCACCTGAAGATTGTCCTGCATTTACCCTTCCTCCTTTTTCGGTCTGATAAATCCGGTTAAAAAAATCTGGCTGGCTTCTCCGCTTTCCCGAAGCGTCCGGTACGCCTTCTCTGCCTTCTCTTTCTCCGTAAAAATACCAAATACGGTGGGCCCGCTGCCGCTCATCATAGCCTTTTCCGCGCCGGCCTCTTCCAGCAGCGTCTTGATTCTGCCGATAACGGGGTATTCTTTTTCCGTCACGCTCTGGAGCACATTCCCCATACAGCGCAGGATTCCGTCCAGACTGCCCTCCTCTATGGCTTTTCTCATTCCATCAATATCCGGGCGGTACTCCTCCGTATCTTCTCCCAGATGTGTGTAGACATATGCGGTGGACACGCTCACTTCCGGCTTTGCTATCAGCAGAACACAATCCGGCGCATCCCGAAGTCCGGTCAGCTTCTCACCGATGCCTTCTGCCAGCACCGTACCGCCTCGAACGCAGTACGGCACATCCGCTCCCAATCTCACGCCCAGCCGTTCCAGTTCTTTGTCGGAAAGCTTCAGGCCAAACAGCAGATTCATGCCCCGCAGCACTGCGGCGGCGTCCGTACTGCCCCCCGCCATTCCTGCCGCCGCGGGTATCCTTTTCTGCAGACGGATCCGGACTCCCTCTTTTATTTCACAGGTTTCCTTTATCAGCTTTGCCGCTTTGTATGCCAGATTTTCTTCATTGTCGGGCACGATTCCCGCCGGGTAAGAATCCGCTTCTCCCAAAAAAGATACGGTAAGCGCAATTCCCTCTCCTCCCCTTTCCAGGGAAACGGTGTCATAGAGGTCTACCGTCTGCATGATCATTCTCACTTCATGATAGCCATCGGGGCGGCTCCCTAAAACATCCAGTCCCAGGTTTATTTTCGCATACGCCTTTATTTCCATCTTCTATCCGCCTCCCGAAAGGATTGTCGCCGTTATGGCTCCTATATTGTTTATTGTATACAAGGATTGTATTTCATTTTATACAATCCTGGGGATTTTGTCAATATCAACACGCTTCTTCAGCAGCAGACAAATGCGGACATACAAACAGGGGAAGCATGTGCTTCCCCTGCTCGCCCGATAAATATGCGCGTTCAATTCAATCATCAGTCAATAAAAGATAATCCCGTAAAAAACGGTTTTCGTCAAAGGCGGCGTAAATCACCGCGCGGGTATCCGTATCCATCGCCTCTGAGATGGATGCCAGATAGATCGTGCACTCCTCCACCTGCGCGACCGGCTGAAGATACCAGATGCGCAGATCTGCATTTTCCGGATGGTCCTGCAGGTATTCGCGGTAAATACTCTCCAGAGTTTCATACTCCTCCCCGCAGTCCGTCAGGTCCTGGGTTTCAATATCCAGCGCGTAGGGCGGCTCACCGGAAACGCCGGTGCCAAGGTATATGGTATCCCCCAGTCTGCAGGCCCCGCCAAAAAAGATGCTGTACTGCTCCATACTGCCTTCCAATACATAAGTACTCCCATCATCCAAAGGCAGGGAAAGGGTAAAGTTTCCGGTTTCAGCAAAGTTCTCCTCATCCGTAATGGTAACTTCATAATCTGTACCGCTCTCCAACTCCTGTCTCTGACTCAGTAGTTCCTCCCTAGCCTCGCTGACAAAGACCGTACGATCATTCCCATATTCCTTGTCGCTTTTCCAGAGCTTTTCCACCGCCAAAAAATAAGCGCTGATAGTGGACGGCGGAGATGACTGTATATCTTCAGGAGGCGTGCTGTCAGGTTCTGTGACCGTTTCCGTGCTTGGGGAAGGCGTTTCCGCAGAAGGCGCGGAAGACTCCGCAGCGGGTACAGATGTTTCCTGAGTTTCCTTGGGATTTTCCCCGCCGCAGCCGCCGAGAGCCACAGCACAGCCTATCAGCATCGCCGCGTAAAAATGTTTTTTCATGGCATTCCCTCCTTTTCTTTCGTTCAAATATCTTTCGCCATTAATTATAGCACTGCTGCCCCCCCTGTAAACCAAAAATTTTCTTACAAACATCTTAAAAAGGGTGTCCCCCAGCCATTCAGCATGACTTTTGAGACACCCTCTTTTCCTAAACTATTCCTGCTAAATCTCTTTACATCCCTTTTACTATCAGCAGCTTATCTCCCGGTTTTACTTCATCCGAAGACAATTCATTGACCTCTTTAATCTTCTCTACGGGCACATAGTAGCGTTTTCCGATATTCCACAGATTATCTTCCGGACGTACCACATACACCACCATTCCCGGCAGTTCGCTGATCTTACCGGGCTCTAACTCCGACACCTTAATGTCCGTGATCATCTGTACGGGCAGACAGCGGAATACCACCGCCTGGAAATTCAGCACCGCTTTCACTTCCATCTCTTCACTGTCTACCATCACGGCCTGCACCTGGCCCACGCTTCCGTTTAAGGTAAAGGTGTCCATGGGACTGATACCCGCTACTTCCAGGGTGTAGGAAAAAGGAATGCTCCCCTTTAGGCAGTTGTAGGGCGCGGCGTCGTCCCCCGTCACATAGAGTACCTGCACCGCCAGCGAGCCTTCTATGCAGATGCCATCCTCCGTGATAGTCTTACTGTCGATCTGCAGCGTGCCTGTGCCAAACAGCAGCTGGAGTACCCGCGCCTCCGGGTTCTTTATTTTGAGTCTGTCGGTCACTTTATATTTCCCGTCGATCCGCATTAAAAGCTGTTTCAGATTGGTTTCCTGATTGACCGTTTCCACTTCTTTGGAAACGCCATACACATCGGAGATCATTTCCACCGTTTCTTCTTCATAAAGCTTGATGCCCATATCCAGCACCAGCTCCAATGAAAGCATTCTCTCTTCCCCGTCAAAGTCCGGCTTCACTTCCAGCTCTTTGTGTCCTACCGCATAGGTGATGTCACCCAGCAGACTGTCCTGACAGCCATGGCATTCCACTGTTCCGTTAAAGGGAATCAGGGTTTCAAAGGTACTGATGGGCGTATTTTCCCCTTCTCCCTCATACAGGATAAAAATACGCACATCCCCCTGGATGCCAATGTTTTCCTCAAGCGGCTTGCACTCCACATCCTCTAAGGTCACACTGTCCCAGATGATATGGAAGATATTGGGGTAATTCTGCGGCAGCGTAACTTCTTCCCGAATCCGGAAAATATCATTTTTCTGGATAGCCACCTGGGCCAGATCCATTTTTACCTTCCGGTATTCCAAAGGTGTGCCGCCTTCTTCAAAATAGATGTCCACCGGCGCTTCCTCGTCGTAAAGTTCTTCCACCCAGCCCTTTAAGGTAAAAAGCGCCTGTATGGAAAGTTTTCTGGAGTTGATCACGCATACGCTCAGATCCTCCAGCTCCGCTTTTATGCTGACGGCATCGGAAGCTTTCACGCCTTCCATATACAGCTGCTCCTCAAAAGGCAGCTTTCCTTCCAGGCAGACCAGCTTCTCGCCTTCCTCCCTGGTCTGGTAAAGCACAGAAAAAAGAAGTCTGCCCCGGACACTGACATGGTCCTCCGTAGGTTTTACTTCTTCTATCTGTATCTGTCCCTTCTCATAAATGACGTCGGCCACATCCGGCTTGCTGTCGGGTATATTAATATCCTCCTCCAGCGTCAGCTGGCTGTTGCCTCTGCATTTCACCCGGTCCATATGTATATTTTTCTTGATCAGTTCCACCTTTATCCCTCCACATATGTTGCTTATAATTACTATATGAGGAGAGTCCTGGGTTTATGTCTGCAAATGCGCGGACTTTATTTTACCGCGCCGATAATTTCCTGAATATCTTCTATACCGCAGGTTTTCATATAATCCTCTATTCCCTCTATGATCTCTTCCGTCACATAGGGATTGTAGAAATTGGCGGCTCCTACACTGACAGCGCTGGCCCCTGCCAGTAAAAATTCTATGGCGTCTTCTGCCGTGGAAATACCGCCCATACCGATAACCGGAATCTTTACGGCGTGGGCCGCCTGATACACCATGCGCACTGCCACGGGCTTAATGGCCGGGCCCGACATTCCCCCCGTCTTATTTGCCAGTGCGAAAGTTCTCTTATAGATGTCAATCTTCATACCGGTAATGGTATTGATCAGGGAAAGGGCGTCCGCTCCCGCCGCCTCCGCTGCCCTGGCCATTTCCGAAATATCCGTCACGTTGGGGCTCAGCTTCATGATAATGGGCTGGCCGGCATGTTTCTTGATTTGTGAGGTGATGTGAAACAGCGCGTCCGCTTTCTGCCCAAAGGCGATAGCGCCCTCCTTCACATTAGGACAGGACACGTTGATTTCCAGCATGTCCACGGGTGCCTCCCTCAGCCTCTCCGTTACCTCTATGTAATCCTCCACGGTTTTCCCGCACACATTTACAATAACGCGGGTATGATACTGCTTTAAAAAGGGCAGATCCCTCTCTAAGAACACATCGATTCCGGGATTCTGGAGCCCTATGGCGTTTAACATGCCCCCATAGACCTCCGCCACTCTGGGCGTGGGATTTCCGGGCCAGGGCACATTGGCTACGCCCTTGGTCACTACCGCCCCCAGCTTGTTCAAATCTACAAACTCCCCGTACTCCATACCGGAACCAAAGGTTCCCGACGCGGTCATCACCGGGTTCTGAAATGTTACGCCTGCTATCGTTACCTGCGTATTCATCAGATTTCCACCTCCCCTGCCTCAAATACCGGACCGTCCGTACAGATCCTCGCGTTGTTTACATGAGAATGGGCGTCCTTTTCCTTTGTCTTTACCACACAGCCCAGACAGGCTCCTACCCCGCAGGCCATATGTTCTTCCAGGGAAATATACGCGGCAATCCCCTGTCTGGCCGCGTACTGCTTTATGGCCCGCAGCATGGGCATAGGCCCGCAGGCAAACACCACATCCGCTCCAAGGACATTTTCCCGCACCGCGTCCAGTACATTTCCTTTTGTTCCCATGCTGCCGTCTTCCGTCGCCACATATACCCTGCCGTACTTTTCCAGATCCTCTTTTAAAAAGGTATTTCCGTCGCGGTATCCCAAAATAATCTGTTTCTCCGCCTCCATTCTTTTTGCCAGCTCCAGCATAGGAGGTATTCCGATGCCTCCTCCCATTAAAAAGACTTTCTTTCCCTTAGCAGCTTCGAGCGGGAATCCGTTCCCCAGATTTCCCAGCAGGGCGGCTTCCTCTCCTCGCTGGTAACCGGAAAATTCCGCCGTTCCCTTACCTGCCACCCGGTATACCAGCCTTAAGAGGCCCCTTTCTTTATCTGCCTCGCAGATACTGATGGGCCTTGGCAAAAGGGTGCTCTTATCCTTCGGATACAGGCAGACAAACTGTCCTGGCACCGCTGCCCCGGCCAGATCCGTTTCCAGGTACATATCATAGATTCCCGGCGCAATTTCCTTTTGGGAATATACTTTCGCGTTTATTTTTTTCTTCTGCATAGGACCTCCCGTTTATATGTCTTTTTTATTTTCCGCGGCATATACCACTTTGCCGCCGCATACCGTATATTTTACCGCGCCCTTCAGTTTCCGGCCCACAAAAGGGGAATTGGAAGATTTGGACGCAAAATCCCTTACCGTAAACTCCTCCCCGGGAGCAAAGAGCACGATGTCCGCAGGCCCGCCCTCCGCCAGATACCCGGCGTCTAAATGATAGATTCCCGCCGGATTGCAGGTCATCTTCTCAAGAAGTGACATCATTGTCAGTTCTCCCGTTTCCACCAGTGTCGTGATCCCTAAGGGAAGCGCCGTTTCCAGCCCTATGATACCGCTGGGCGCTTCTGTAATAGAACGCTCTTTTTCTTCCCTGCTGTGAGGCGCATGGTCCGTGGCGATGATGTCTATGGTGCCGTCCCGCAGCCCTTCTATGATGGCCTGCCTGTCGCTCTCTTCCCGCAGGGGCGGATTCATTTTAGCCAAAGTGCCCCAGTCGATCACCGCCTCCTGGGTCAGCGTAAAATGGTGGGGTGTGGCTTCGGCGTGGATGTCACCGCCCTTTTGCTTCGCCTGCCGTATTAATTCCACCGTTTCCCTGGCGCTGACGTGCTGGATGTTGACGCAGGCCCCCTCCCGCAGCGCAAGATTTAAGTCCCTGGACGTCAGCCGAATCTCCGCCTCCCGGGGAGAGCCTCCTATTCCAAAATGCGCCGCCGCTTTTCCGGCGTTGACGCCATTATTTTGAATCAGGGCCGGATCTTCCTCATGAAAGCTCAAGGGCACGCCCAGCCTTTTGGCCTCGGCCATGGCCTGTCCTACCAGTTCCTCATTCAGAAGAGGCAGTCCGTCGTCAGTAAAGCCCACCGCTCCCTGGCTGCGCAGCTTTTCCATGTCCGTCAGTTCTTTTCCGCCCATGCCCTTTGTGATAGCGGCGCAGGTTTCTATGTGGATACCGGTCTGTCTGCCTTTTTCCAGCACATAGGAAAGTGTCTGAGGATTGTCCACCGCCGGTCTGGTATTGGCCATGAGCACTACGGTGGTATAGCCTCCTTTTGCCGCTGCTTCGGCTCCCGAAAAAATGTCCTCTTTATAGGTAAATCCCGGATCCCTGAAGTGGGAATGCACATCCACCAGCCCGGGAGCTGCGACAAGCCCCGCCGCGTCCAGAATTTCCGCCTCCGGCAGCTCCTTTGTTTCTTCATACAGCTCTGGCGCCATTTTTAAGATCCTGCCTCCGTCCGTCAGAATATCCAGATACCCTTCTCTGCCGTCAGCGGGGTTCATCACATATGCGTTCGCGATCAGTAACATATTTTGCTTCCTTTCCTCATAGGATACATACAAAACAACCAGTGGACTTTCTATGAAAAAGCATAAACCCAACACTATCTTTTTATTACAGGCCGCCCTCCTGCTGCTCTTTGGCTTCTTGCTCTCCGGCTGCGGGTTCGGCTCGGGCAAGACCACCAAGCTGCGGGATCTGGACTTTACCGTTGTCAGTGAAGAGCTGCTGCCCGCAGAGCTGAGTGAACTGATAGAAGAACGCAAAGAGGAGGCTTTCCAGATCACCTACAGCGACGAGGACTACCTGTATCTCTGCGTAGGGTACGGGAAACAGGAAACAGGGGGCTACAGCATCGCGGTGGATGAGCTTTATCTTTCCGACAATGCAATTCACATCAATACCAGCCTGTTAGGCCCCGGCCCCGAAGAGCAGAAAGGCAGTTCCCCTTCCTGCCCCTATATCGTGGTAAAACTGGAGTATATGGACGAAACCGTGGAATTTAAATAGGCGGATAGTCGAATTTTCCCTGGTTTTTCTCCTCCAGTGCCTTTATGGTATGGTAAGCAAATTCATTGTAGGGCGTTGGGATTCCCAGCTCCCTGCCCATGCGCACCATGGCGCCGGCAAACATATCTATTTCCGTAGTTCTTTTCGCATCCAGATCCTGCAGGGTGGAGTAACGGCCCCCTTTGTTGGTGGGGCTTCCTTTCAGGGAATCACTTTCCAGGGAAAGGCTGATTCCTTTGGCGGAAGCTACCGCAGCCACCTCCTCCTGCAGTTTTTGGCTGAGAAAGGCCATGTGGCTGCTGTCCTCGTAGGCGCCTATCCCGCAGCCCACAATGGCCTGGGGAAGGTTCTTCCCGATGTTAAAAGCGTATTTGTACCACATATCCTTCACAATATCCGGACACATGTGAAATCGGATATTGGTGCCCTGCAAAAGTTCCGCCACCGCCAGCATACGCTCCGTCTGCTCCTGCCGGCCGGCCTCCCCAAAATAAACGCCAAGAGTGGAATCCACATCAAAAACCACGCTGGCGCCCTGCCGTTCTGAGGCAATCTTTATAAAGGCATACAGCATATGCTCCATGCCAATCTTTCCGCCTATGATCTCTTCACTGTCCACACCGTTTAAAAGACTCATCACCGTGGTGTGGGAATCCGCCGCCGCTTCTATATCCTCCAGGCTCTCCTCTAAAGCGCCGTACTTGACTGCCACCAGCAACAGATCCGCGCCGCGGGCTTCCTGAGGCGTACGGACATGCAGCGGGTATTTCCTGCCGTTGATCAACAGCCCCTCTTTCTTTAAACGCTCTCCTCTTTCGCCCTTTGCCACCACCCAGAGATCTTCTCCCAGTTTTTCATTCAATCCCTGCACAAAGTAAGCGCCCACCGCACCTACTCCTAAAATTGCCACTCTGCGTATCCTATCCATTTTTCCTGCCTCCGCCGCTACGCGGCCCAATCTTCTTTCCCTGCCTCAGACGCCTTTTTCCTTGCTTTCTAAAATGCTCTCTAGTATAATGATACTGATATGAAAAAGCGTATAAGGAGTCTTTTTATGATCCGTCTTCTCATTGTTTCCACGTTTGTAATACTGTTTCTGATCCTCAGTACTCCCCTGATGTTCGCGGAATGGATCATCGGGAAGTTCAATATGGACCTTAAGAACCGCAGTTCTCTTGCCATTGTCAACTGGGCTTTCCGCTGGGTAGCCCGTCTGGCCGGTGTCAAAGTCATTGCCCTCGGCGAAGAGAATATCCCCAAAGATACCGCGGTACTTTACGCCGGAAATCACCGAAGTTTTTTTGATATTGTGCTGACCTATGTACGGGTTCCCCGCCCCACGGGTTACATCGCCAAAAAGGAAATGGAAAAAGTCCCCCTGCTCTCTGTCTGGATGAAGGATCTGCACTGTCTGTTCCTGGATCGGGACAATATCAAGGAGGGAATGAAGACCATCCTGCAGGCTGTGGAAAAAGCCAAATCCGGTATCTCCATCTGCATCTTCCCGGAAGGCACCCGCAACAAAGTTCCGGACACTTTCCTGCCCTTCCATGAGGGCAGCTTTAAGATCGCGGAAAAAGCTAACATTCCCGTGATCCCCATGACGATCGTCAACTCCGCAGGAGTTTTTGAAGACCATTTCCCCAAGCTGAAAAAAGCCACGGTAGTTATTTCCTACGGAGAACCCATCTATCCCGACCGCCTGCCCAAAGAAGAAAAGAAAGTCTTAGGCAGTAAGGTGCGGGGCATCATCGAAGCCGAATATAACCGGATCAAGACTTCAGACTATCCACTATAGCGGAAAACTCCATCCCGTGGGAAGCCTTCACCAAAACGGTATCGTTTTCTTCCAACAGGCCGGGCAGGATCTCCAGCAGCTCTTCCTTGGTTTCAAAATAACGGATGTCCTGAGAGCCGTCATACCGCTCCAGAGCGGCGTCATACATAAAACGGGCCTGTTTTCCCACACAATAGAGGGCATCCACGCCCTGTTCCACCGCGTAGGCGCCTATTTCGGCGTGCATACGCTCCGAATCTTCTCCCAGTTCAAACATATCCCCCAGGATTGCCGTCTTGTGGTCTTTTGCCGTCATGAGCAGATCCAGCGCCGCTTTCATGGAAACCGGATTGGCATTGTAGCAGTCGTCGATCACCAGCCGGTTCCCTGCCTTAAGCAGCCGGCTTCTGCCGTTTACGGGACAGACCTTGCGTATGCCCTCTTGTATTTCCTGGGGCGCCGCCCCCAAAAGCAGACCTACTGCTGCTGCGGCCATGGCGTTGATGACCATGTGTGTTCCCGGCAGCTCTATCGTTACGGGATAGGCTTCCTGCCCTATATGCATCATGGCGCGGCTTCCCAAAAGCCCGAGATTTTCAATTTCTCCGGCATAAACCGCAAAATCCCTGTTTTCCGAGATTCCAAAGTGGCAGACTTTCTTTCCATTCACCTCTTTAATGGCAAAAAGCAGATCGTCCTCACCGTTTAAGCATACCTGCCCGTCTTTTTGGAGATAATCGAAAATTTCCGTTTTGGCCTTCAGAATCCCTTCCCGGCTGTGCAGATTCTCCAAATGGCACTGGCCTATATTGGTAATGACACATATGTCAGGTCTTGCCATTTCTCCCAGCCGGCTCATTTCCCCGAAATCGCTGATTCCCATTTCCACCACAGCCGCCTCATGCTCTTCCCTGATCCGCAATAAAGTCAGGGGCAGTCCTATTTCATTGTTGTAATTGCCTTCCGTTTTTAATACTTTATATTTTTCCGACAAAACTCCCGCGACAAATTCCTTGGTGCTGGTCTTCCCCACGCTGCCCGTGATCCCTACCACCGGGATATGCAGATGGGAGCGGTAACAGGCAGCGGTTTTTCTCAGCGCCGTCCGGCTATCCTCCACCAGAATATAGGGGCCCCACTGTTTTGCGGGTACGCCGAAAAGGCGCTCCACTTCGGCAGGCGTCTTTTCCGTCACGACACAGGCCGCTCCCTTTTCAAACACCTGTCCGATAAACCGGTGCCCGTCTGCCTTTTCCCCTTCCATAGCGAAGAAAAGCCCGCCGCGTTCTATCTTCCTGGAATCGATGACAGCGCAGGTAAGCGCCTCATCTTCTCTTCCCTGGGCACTACAGAGTACACTTCCACAGGCATCCGCCACATTCCGCAACGTCAGATCCATACTTACGCCTCCTTTTTCGGCAAAGAAAATCCCATCAGCTTCTCACACAGGTCCTCATAGCTGATACCGGCAGCCGCGGCCTCCTGGGGCAGCAGGGAAGTCATGGTCATACCGGGCAGAGTATTGGCCTCTAAGCAGTATACGGAGCCGTCCTTTCCCATCATGAAATCCATGCGGGCATAATTTTTCAAACGCAGCGCCTGAAAAGCCATTTCCGCGTACCGCTGTATCTCCTCCGTCTTTTCCCGGGGTATCAGGGCCGGGCAGGTATCTATGGTGCTTCCTGGCTGATATTTGTTCTTATAATCATAAAATCCGGACTTGGGGGCGATCTCAATAATGGGCAGTGCCCTGCCATCCAACACCCCGACCGAAAATTCTCTTCCCTCTATGTATTCCTCAATGATGATCTCCTCTCCGTACCGGAAGCCTTCCGCTTTGGCCTGTTCGTATTCCTGACTGTTTCGGGCGATCGCGACTCCTACGCTGGAGCCGCCGCAGGAAGCCTTGACGATACAGGGAAACCCTGGCATCTCCCCTTCCTTTTCTCCTTTTTTCAGGCGGATGCCCTTAGGTACCGGTATCCCGTAATGCTCCAGAATATCCTTCGTGATACCCTTATCCATACAGATAGCGGAGCTGACATGGTCGGTTCCCGTATAGGTGATTCCCATGAGATCAAAACAGGCCTGAATCTTTCCGTCCTCCCCGTTCTCTCCATGCAGCGCCATAAATACCAGATCCGCCTGCCGGCAGATATCCAGCACATGGGGGCCGAAGAAATTTTTCTTCCAGTCCGGCCTGAGGGCTTTGATCTGTTCCAGGTCGGGGCTGGTCTCTCCAACGCCCGTTATCTGCGCCGCCCAGTCCTTTTCCTGTGCAAACACACTGTCGGTATCTTCTCCCTCATATCCCAGAAATACATCCAGAAGAACAGCCCTGTGGCCTTTTCTCTTTACCGCTTCGTAGATCATTTTTCCAGTCGCTAAGGACACGTCCCTCTCCGTACTGATTCCTCCTGCCAATACCACTATATTCATATTTCCTCGCTTTCTGCCGCGAAGCGGCCCGCAGATATTCAGCTCTCTTTATTTTCGTGGCTCATCATTTCCGTCAAAAGCATGATATAGCCGGCCAGCTGAAAACGGCTGGTCGTAATCCCTTCAAACAGTTCTCTTTCCCCGCCGGCTCCCGGCACATAGCAGGCCGCCATTTCATTGGCACCCGCCAGATAATCATGGTGCCTGGCTATCAGCGTGGCGTACTCCTGATTGGTGATGATATAGTCAATGACGGAAAGCACCAGCACATCCCAGAAAATATTTTCCAGGCTCTCCCCCTTCGCACCGCTGCCTATCAGGTAGGCGTCCGTCTGCGCGTTGACGGCAATCTGTTCCGCCTCTTCAAAAATACCGGACATCAGCTCGGCGCACAGATCCATATCCACTTTTCTCTTGGTAGAGGAATAAGTCAGCACGCCGAAAAGCAGGGTGCGGTTATTCTGCTCCGTTTTCAGCGCTTCCCCCAGGCGGTTGGCCGCATTGTAATAGCGGCTCTGTCCCGTGGCCCGGTACAGCTCCGCGGCAGCGAAGAAACGCAGTACGGCTTCCGTCTCCTCCCCCTGCTTTTCCAGAAAACGCCATGCCCGATCCGCAGCCTGCAGACAGACCGTGGCATAGGTACTGTCATAACTCTGATAGTTGTAGCTGAATTTCGCCAGCACAGCCGATACCCAGACCGTTTCCTGACTGCGCTGGGTATCTCCCTCCATGACCGCGCCGCTCTTCTCATCCTGCAGCAGCAGAAGCTCTTCCACATAGCTTCTGATCTCAGCCATAAGGGGCGGGACCGCTTCTTCGCTTTTTGCATCATATACCTGAGGATAAAGCTCATAGGAAAGCAGCAGTACGGAAAGGCACCTGCATATGTCCGCCACATCAGCGGCTTTCACCGCTTCCCGCTTTTCCTTAAGCAGCTCCAGCGCGTGAGCCGACAGCTCCTCGTAGAGCCCATCCTGAATGTCAAATTCATAAGAACAGCCGATATAATCACATTCTATGTAATAACTTCCTTCCTGTGCAAAGGAAGTGAAATCCCCGTAACTATTATATTCCCCTGTGTTCTCTTCATACTCCGCCTTTTCCAGCTCCCCCGTAAAAACCACTTCTTTTGTGGCGGCATCCACAATATGAAATTCCTCCGGCAGTTTTTTCCCTCGCAGCACCACGGTCTTAGGGGCATCCGTATCGTAGCCGATCTGGTTTACCAGTACGCCCACAGTCATGACAGGAACGTCATAATCTAACACAGGCGCTTCTTCCATGGGCTCTAAAGCAGTCTGTCGCGTCGGTTCCTCCGATGAAGTCCGTCCCGCCGCGCAGCCTGCCAGTATGGTCAGAACCAGAAGAAGCGCCGTTATCCTTTTTACTTTCCCCACGCCGCGGTCCTCCCTTTCTCCGTTGGCACCGGCACTTTTCTACGATATTTTATCACGAAAACCGCCGTGGGTAAAGAGTTCTCAATCATTCTTAGCGTCATAAACAATATTCCCGTCGATTATGGTATACAGGGTTCTTGTGGAAATTTCCATGGGATTTCCATCGAAGATCGCAATATCCGCGTCTTTCCCCACCTCCAGGGTGCCCATCCTGTCCGATACGCCGCAGATATAGGCGGGATTTACGGTAATGGCCTTTAATCCCTCTTCAAAGGGCAGTCCGGCCTTTACCGCCATGCCCGCGCAGAGCGGCAGGGACTGGATCAGGGACACCGGATGATCCGTGGTGATCGCAGTGCGCACTCCCGCCCGGTTTAACACCCCTACCGTCTTAAAGGCCAGATTCTGTACCTCAATCTTACTTCTGCTGGAGAAATCCGGTCCTACAATGGCCGGAAATCCTTCTTTTGCAAGGCTTTCCGCTATCATATGCCCCTCGCTGCAGTGGTCTAGCGTCATGGAAAGCCCGAATTCCCTGGCGATGCGGATGGCGGTAAAAATATCGTCCACCCTGTGCACATGGGCTTTCAGGGGAATCTCTCCTCTGAAGACAGGTACCCACGGCTCCATGCGGAAATCTTCCGTAAAGCCGCTTTCTCCCTTCTCCTTTTTTTCCACATACTGCCTTGCCTTAAACAATTCTTCCCTGAGGATCCCCGCGATAGCCATTCTGGTTACAGGGCTCTTTCCCTGTCCCGAATAATTGACCTTGGGATTTTCTCCAAAAGCCACCTTCATAGCCGCAGGGGCCTTTACGATCAAGTCGTCTATGCGCCTTCCCCTGGTCTTCAGTACGGCAAATTGTCCGCCCACCACATTGGAGCTGCCGGGGCCTATCATGGCGGCGGTAATCCCCGCCCGCACCGCGTCGTCAAAGGCCGCGTCCATGGTATTGACCGCGTCGATCGCCCTCAGCCAGGGAGTCACCGGCTCCACATTTTCGTTGCAGTCGTCGCCCTCCATGCCCTTCTTTTCCTCGGTGATCCCCATATGGCAGTGGGCTTCCATCAGCCCCGGCAGCACCCAGGCGCCCTCCGCCTTTATCAGGAGTTCTCCTTCCCCAAGCCGGGACTCGTCCGCCGGGCCCTCCCACATATCTTGAATCCTGCCCTGCCGGATCTTTATGGTGCCCATTTCCCATTCTGTCCCTGCCATTGTCAGAATGCGGCCGCCGGTAATCGTCATATCGCCCATATTATTGCAGCGCGCCCATGGGATCTACGGGTTTTCCGTTTAACTGCAGGGCAAAGTAAGCGTTGGTTCCTTCCACGCTGTAATATTTGGTGGGTGCCGCTATATAGCCGATGACGCCGCCTTTTTCCACATAGCTTCCTTCCGTCACGGCAATATCCTTCAGCTGGCCGTAGGTCACCGTATAACCACCGCCGATGTCCACCGTTACGGCGTTTCCGATCTCTTCATCGGAAAATACCCGGGTGACCCTACCTCCCGCCGCGGCGGAGACCAGATCTCCTTCTCCCGCGGCCATGACCACTGCCGGATTGTACTTATACTGCTGCAGAGTCGCGAAAGGCACCGTTTTGTCCATACTGTAGGGAATCAGCACATTTCCCGACACAGGCCATACCAAGGCCTCCCCTGCCGTATAGGAGGGAGCTGTATTTTCCGTTACCCGTCCCGCATCCGCGTCCATGGCCGCCTGATCCGCCGCCAATTCCTCCGCGAAGCTCTCTCCCTCGTTTTGAAGCAGTCCCTCTTCGTTTTCCGTTACGGGCACGTCAGTCAATCCGGGGATCGCTATTTCTCCGGAATCCACCGGTTCTGTCGGCAGATAATCCAGATCGTTTTCCAATATCTGAGACATAGTGCCGTCTTCCTCCTCCGCTATTTCTTCCCTATCCGGTATTTCTTCCTCCAGAGCCTGCGCCATGTCCTCCGTGTCAACCGCCTGGGCGATCTCTTCTATCTTATCCTGCACCGGAAAATTTTGGGAGTCGTCTTCCAGAACGTTAAAATCAATGTGATAACCGTCGTTTTCCGTCTTCTCATTGCTGCGCCTTACATAAATGCCCGTCATAGTAAGCGCCGCCAGCACAAAAACGGAGGAGGCGATCATGACCACCCTTTCTTTCCTGGTATTGTCTTTACGGTTACGATTAAAACTGCTTTGTCTTTTCATAGCTGTTACTTCCTTTCTGCTGTTACGTTTCTATCCCTTTAAATCTGCAAGTTTACAGATAATTTCTTGTATGGATAGTTTTACCGCAAAATTATGATTTATTCCAAAACAGGAAAGAAAGCACAGAAAAACCATGCAGATCCAATCCTGTTATCTGCATGGTTTTTAGAAAACTCTGACGATTCTTTTTGTTTGTCCGCGGTATCGGGCGCGCTATTTGGCTAAATCCAAATGCTGCACCGTTCCCACATTGCCGTTCTCATACAGGAAAATACCGCTTCTGCGGATATAGCCGTTGGTGTTGTTGGCTGCGTCGTTTAAGGCAAAATCCGTTCCTACGCTCTGCAGGCAGATCGCGCCCACGCCTTTGTCGGCCAGGGTGTAAAGAGAATCCGTACCGTCCGGATTTTTACACCAGATCTTTAATTTGGACCAGATGGCGTCGTTTTCGTCGATCCAGCCGTTTCCGTCATCATCATAGGCTGACAGGTCCCCAAAACCGTTTCCGCTCTCAGGTCCGAACAACTCTTTGCCGTTATTGATGACGCCGTCCCCGTTTTTGTCCAGCGCCAGATAACCGCTTCCGCTGCCCAACTGGGAAATCTCATCCTCCACGCCGTCCCCGTCAATATCAAAGAAGAATTTCTGGTCGGACAGCTCCGCCGTATCTCCGTCAAAATTAATTACCAGCGGATCGCAGGTGTTGACCTGCAGCACATCCATTTCTTCCTCAAAATATTCGCTGAACTGACGGCTCATCAGTACATCCACATTAAAATTGATCTCCCTGCCGTCCGAGGTCCTTACCATACCTTTCGTGGAAAATGAGGTAGCCTCGCTTTCTTCATAATACTGGCCGGATTTGACGGTAAGTACATTGGCATTGATGCCCAGGCGCTTCAGATTATCCAAGCTGGCCTGATAACCATTCCCTCCCGAGATGAAGTTCTGGGAAGAACTGTCCCCGAAAATATTGCGCCATCTGCTGCTGCCGGAAAACATAATGTCAAATATATAGCGGATCGTATATTCCCTGAATTCACTCATGGAGGTGACGGAGGAGGAGCGCAGACTGAGTCTGCCGTTTCGCATACTCTCCACTCTCTCCCGCAGCTCTATGATACTGTCCTTGGTCGCTGTATTGGGATCGCTTCCGTTTTCCTTTTCCTTGCCGCCCTGCGCCTCCAGACTGCCTCCCATATCAGGATTCAGCAGTTCTCCGAAGGTTCCCATGGTTCCATGTGCCGGTCTCCCATTGTAGTCCCTTACCTGCAGCCGGCCGCCTCGTGTTGTTGAAGACGTATATCTTCTTTCGGATTCCATTCCTATTATGCTGGAATCAATTCGCAAATAATACCTCCTTTTAGTCCCTTGCTCTTACTTCCCCTCCCTGTTTCATAAAAACAAAAACGGTATCCGCAGGGCTTCCTTCACCCATTGCATACCATCCGTGGCGACTCATTTCTTTTTTTGGTGCCTTGGCCTTTGGCACCCTCTGCTATATTTATCGGCTGCTTCCCTAAATACTTTAGGCATGTGTTTCCCCAAAACTTCATATAGTGAAGAAACCGGCAATATGGAGGCCGTTATGAAACCTTCCGGATACTTTCTCAAATTTATACAGGGCGCCCTTGTGGGACTGGGAGCCGTACTGCCGGGAATTTCCGGCGGCGTCTTAAGCGTGGTATTCGGTATCTACCGTCCCGCCATGGAATTTCTGGCCAATCCCTCCCGTTACTGGCGCAGCCATCTGCCCATCCTGCTGCCTGCCCTGTTTGGCGCCGCTGTGGGATTTTTGGGCGTGGCAAACCTGCTGGCCGCCTTTCTTACCCGCTATCCTGAGAGCTCCGTCTGTATCTTCGTGGGACTGATCCTGGGTATGCTGCCCTCCCTACTGAAAGAAGCAGGAAAGCAGGGCATTGCAAAAGGTTCCTGCACTGCCCTGCTTCTTTCCGCTATGACTGCGTTGGTTGTACTGTGTGGCTTAAATGCCTCCCACACCACCATTACTCCCAATTTCTTCTGGTATCTTTTCTGCGGCTTCTGTCTGGCTCTCAGCCTGATCGCTCCCGGCATGAGTTTTTCCACGCTCCTCATGCCCTTAAATCTCTATACGCCCTTCGTGGACGGTTTGGGACATCTGCTCCCCAATGTTCTGATCCCCGGAGGGATCGGCGCTCTATTTGCCTTTCTGACGCTTCCTAAGCTGGTCAACCGGCTGCTTAAACGCCACTACTCCGTTACTTTTCACGCCATTACGGGCATTGTTATCGCCGCCACCGCCGTCACGGTGCCCTATAAAGCCTTCATGGGCAGCGCTCTGGAGAACGGGCTCTGTATGGCCGGAGGCATCCTCTGCTCGCTGCTATTGGATCGGTTGAACGGCCGCATGCAGGGGATCTCTGAATCCGGTTCGTCAGAATAAGCAGGGCTCATACCCTGTTATAATTGATCAGGCATCCCTTCAGGATGATCTGTCTTTCCTCGTCGGTCAGTTCGCCCAGACGCAGTTCAAATTCCTCCAGCGCATCCTTTCCTACCTTATAGGCTTTGATCACTTCCTGCTTTTCCGCTACTGCTTTGCGGATGCCTGGCAGGAAAATATAGTCCAGATTCTGAAAAGGCAGTTCGCCTTCCTTGATCAGGAAAGGCAGCATACCCCAGTTGATCAGATTGGAACGGTAACGCTTGGTAGCGTACTCGTTGGCAATATTGGCCCAGCCGCCCAGCACCTTCTGGCAGGAAGCCGCCTGCTCCCTGGCGGAGCCGTCTCCCGGTTTTACCGCGAAGATCGTGGAACCGAAGCCGGTATTGGTGTGGTCTGCGTCCCCGAATTTTCCCTTTATTACCCCCATTACCTCTTTTAATACAGGCAGGGCCTGGCAGGGATGTCCGCCGGCCATTCTTTCTTTTTCCGCTTTCTGGATCTCCTTTGCCCTTTCCACATAGCGGGGATCCTTGCGGCTCAAGGTAAATTCCGCCAGTCCTAAGGGATTGGAGCGGTAGGAAGAGGTTTCCCCGGAGGGAATCAGTTCGTCCGTCGTAGTGACCGCGTCATGGATCTCGGAAACCACCTGCAGCACCAGATTCTCCGGCAGCTCGCCCATTTGGGGCCAGTCCTTGATATTGGGGCCGAACTGGATCTCCACACTCTCGTCCGCAACACCCTTGGAATCAAATACCCGGTTCCGATAGATATTGCTGTCAAAATGATACTGATAAGGATGAAAGGTCCCGTCAAATTCCGTCGCGGGAGTCAGCACGCCCCGGTTAGCCGCGGTGGCCGCGATAGAGCGCGCGTCCATAAGCGCCACGGATGCGATCTGCCCGCTCTGCAGCTTGGAGCCCTCCCTGTTGGGGAAATTTCTGGTGGAGTGGCGGATACTGAATGCATTGTTGGCCGGCGTGTCGCCCGCGCCGAAGCAGGGGCCGCAGAAAGCGGTCTTCATTACCGCGCCGGTCTCCATAATGGCCGCCGCGCAGCCGTTCTTAATCAGTTCCATGTATACGGGCATGGAAGCGGGATATACGCTCAGGGTAAAGCCGTCGCTGCCTATGGAGCTGCCCCTTAGAATGTCCGCTGCCGCGCAGATATTTTCAAAGCCGCCGCCGGCACAGCCGGCAATGATTCCCTGATCCACATGGAATTTGCCGTCCCGCACCTTATCCTGTAAGGAAAATTCCACTGCACCGTCTAAGCTTTCCAGCGCTCTCTTTTCGGTTTCATGCAGAATGTCCGTCAGGTTGGCGTTCAGCTCTTCGATCGTATAGGCATTGCTGGGATGGAAAGGCATGGCGATCATGGGGCGGATCCTGCTTAAGTCCACCATTAGCATACCGTCGTAATATGCCGCGTCCCCGGGCTTCAACTCGCTGTAATCTTCTTTTCTGCCATGGATTTCATAGAATTTCTCTATCTCGCCGTCCGTCTGCCAGATAGAAGAAAGACAGGTGGTTTCCGTCGTCATCACGTCGATACCGATACGGAAGTCGGCGCTCAAGGAGGCTACGCCGGGTCCTACAAATTCCATGACTTTGTTTTTTACATAACCGTTTTTAAATACCGCGCCGATAATGGCTAAGGCCACGTCCTGAGGCCCCACGCCCTTTACGGGCGCCCCTGTCAGATACACGCCCACCACGCCGGGCATATTGATGTCGTAGGTCTGTCCCAAAAGCTGCTTTACCAGTTCGGGGCCGCCCTCCCCCATTGCCATGGTGCCCAGTGCGCCGTATCTGGTATGGGAATCGGAGCCTAAGATCATTTTACCGCCGCCGGAAAGCATTTCCCTGGCGAACTGGTGAATAACCGCCTGATGAGGGGGCACATAAACGCCGCCGTATCTTTTGGCGCAGGTCAAGCCAAACATGTGGTCATCTTCGTTGATGGTCCCGCCTACCGCGCAGAGAGAGTTGTGGCAGTTTGTCAGCACGTAGGGTACGGGAAATTTCGTCAGCCCCGACGCCCTGGCCGTCTGAATGATTCCCACAAAGGTAATATCGTGGCTGGTCAGCTTATCGAATTTGATCTTCAGCTTTTCCATATTGCCGGAGGTATTGTGGCTTTCCAGGATTCTGTAGGCAATGGTCTGGCGCGCCGCATCCTCCTTCGTAACCTGTCTGCCGATCTTATGGGCAACCGCCGCGGCAGCCTCACCGTTGTCGGGTACGATTTCCGTACCGTTTATCAGATATGCCCCGCCCTGTAATAAGTCAATCATCTTTTCTTCGTCCTTTCTCTTTTACTCAAGCCCCATATCCCCGAATACCTGTCTCCAGACTTCCTCACAGTGCTCTCGGGTGAATCCCCCGTCCCTTTTGCGGGTAAAACTTTCCTCTGCCATTTCCTCCGTAAAAAGTTCCATCGGGTAGGTGGTAATTGTCTTTTTATCGCCGGAAACGTATGTCACCAGCGGCTCGGCGCTGTATTCCTGAATACAGACCTCCCCTTCCTCATCACGGGAAATGGTTACCTTGGCCATAGCGCCCAGCATACGGATACCAATATTTCTCTCCTCCGAAGCTGTGGCGTTCACGTAATTGCCCAGGGAATAATAGACCAGCATTTCGTTTCCCTCTTCGTCCGTCAGCATTTCTACCGGCTCGATCACATGAGGATGTGTCCCGATCACCAGGTCCACGCCGCACTCTAGGAAAAACTCAGCCCAAAGGCGCTGAGCAGATGTCTCCTCCAGCACGTATTCCGTACCCCAGTGCGGACAGAGGATTACAAAATCCGCCTCTTCTTTCGCTCTGGCCACGTCCCGGGCGATCTGATCTTCCTCAATGAGGTTGACCGCGTAAGGCATTCCCGCGGGCAGGGGAAGGCCGTTGGTACCGTAGGTATAATTCAGGATGGCGATCTTAATCCCCTGCTTTTCATATACATAAATCTCGTCCCGATCTTCTTTGCTGTCGTACATACCCAGTACAGCCATGTCAGGATAGTTCTCTTCCCAGAAATTCAGACAGTTCTGAAGCCCCTCCAGCCCTCTGTCCATGGAATGGTTGGTGGCGTGGAGCACCACGTCAAAGCCGGCCGCCGCCAGCGCGTCACCCACTTCATAATAGGTGTTAAATCTGGGGTAACCGGAAATGCCGAGCTCTGGACCTCCCAGTATCACTTCCTGGTTTACAATGGCAAGATCGGCCTCAGAGATCATGTCTTTGGTATAGGTGAACAAATGGTCAAAATTGCGGCCGCCGTCCTCCATCCTGCCGCTGTTGTTGACAGGCATGTGCATGAGCATATCCCCCACCATGACCAGCGTGATCTTTGGCCGGGCCAGTTCTTCCAAAACAGGCAGACATTCTGCCGCGGCAGCATAATATCTTCCTCCGCTTTCCGCGCAGCTTTGCTCCAGCGCGCAGAACCATTCCACCGGTGCCTCTGCCGCCGCGGGAGGCATCTGTACCGCATTCGATACCGCCTCCTGCCCGCCGGCACAGCCGCTTAAAACCATTCCGGCGCTGCCGCTTAACCATACTGCCAGTCCCAGCGCCAATCCCGTCTTTCTCATATGACTTCGTACACTCCGTTATTTACCCAGCACCACTTTATCCAAGTGCCATATGTCATCCACATATTCCTGAATCGTTCTGTCAGAAGTAAACTTGCCGCTGCAGGCCATATTCAGGATCGCGCTCTTGGCCCAGCCCTTTTCGTTCCTATAGGCAGCCTCTACCCTCTTCTGCGCTTCCGCGTAGGACTTGAAGTCCTTGAGGATAAAGTAAGTATCCGCCTTGGCGGTACTCTGGGTATTGAGCAGGGAATTGTACAAGGTCCTGAACATCTCCGTATCGCCGGGCGCATAGGTGCCGTTGATAAGCTGCATCAGCACTTTTCTGATGTCCTGGTCGTTGTTGAATATTTCCATAGGATTGTAGCCGCCGTAGTTCTCATAGTGGATGACCTCATCGGAACTTAATCCGAAGATAAAAGCATTCTCCTCGCCCACTTCCTCTACGATCTCCACATTCGCGCCGTCCATGGTGCCCAGAGTCAGGGCGCCGTTTAACATAAACTTCATGTTGCCGGTACCGGAAGCTTCCTTGCTGGCGGTAGAGATCTGCTCGGACACATCTGCCGCGGCAAAGATCATTTCCGCGTTGGAAACCCGATAATTCTCAATGAATACCACCTTCATCTTGCCGCCGATGGCCGGATCGTTGTTTACCACATCCGCCACGGAATTGATGAGCTTAATGGTCAGCTTGGCGTTGCGGTAGCCTGCCGCCGCTTTCGCGCCGAAAATAAAGGTACGGGGATAGAACTCCATATCGGGATGTTCCTTCAGCTCATTGTACAGATACATCACATGCAGGATATTTAACAGCTGGCGCTTGTACTCATGGAGACGCTTTACCTGTACGTCAAAAATGGAGCGGGGATCCACTTCCACGCCGTTATGCTCCAGGATATACTGTGCCAGGCGCACCTTGTTGCGGTACTTGATGTTCATGAACTCCTGCTGCGCCTTTTTATCGTCCGCATAGATCTTCATCTTGGCAATCTGCGGCAGATCCGTGATCCATTCGGAACCGATGTGCTCCGTTACCCAGTCCGCCAGCAGCGGATTGCCGTGGAGCAGGAATCTTCTCTGGGTAATGCCGTTGGTCTTGTTGTTGAACTTCTCAGGCATCATCTCATAGAAATCCTTTAATTCCTGATTCTTTAAAATCTCTGTATGTAACCTTGCCACGCCGTTTACGGAGTAGCCCGCCACGATGGCCAGATGCGCCATACGTACCTGCCCGTCGTAGACAATGGCCATTTTGCGCACTTTTTCCGCATCTCCCGGATAGAGCTGGTCGATCCTGTTGATAAAACGGCGGTTGATCTCCTCCACGATCTGATAAATACGGGGCAGGAGACGGGAGAAGAGCTCAATGGGCCATTTCTCCAGCGCTTCCGCCATAATGGTGTGGTTGGTGTAGGCACAGGTCTTGGTGGTCACTTCCCACGCTTCGTCCCATTCCAGATCGTAATCGTCCATCAGAATGCGCATCAGCTCCGCGATCGCCACCGTAGGATGCGTATCGTTTAACTGGAACGTTACTTTTTCATGGAATTTGCGGATGTCGCTGTGCTTGCGCATATATTTGTCCACCGCTTCCTGTACAGAGGCGGAAATAAAGAAATACTGCTGTTTTAAACGCAGCTCCTTGCCGGCGTAGTGGTTGTCATTGGGATAGAGCACTTCCACGATGTTGCGGGCCAGATTCTGCTGCTCCACTGCTTTCTGATAGTCGCCCTTGTCAAAAGAATCCAGCTGGAAGCATTCCACCGGTTCCGCGTCCCAGATACGCAGGGTATTGACTATGCCGTTTCCGTAACCCACAATGGGCATATCGAAAGGAATGGCCTTGACGGACTGATAGCCCTCCTGGAAGAAATGGTTTCTTCCTTTTTCATCCACCCTCACATTGACATAGCCGCCGAATTTTACGATCTTGGCATATTCCGGCCGGCGCAGCTCAAAGGGATTGCCGTTCTCCAGCCAGTTGTCGGGCACCTCTACCTGATAACCATCGCGGATCTCCTGCTTGAACATACCGTAACGGTAGCGGATACCGCAGCCGTAAGCCGGATACCCCAGAGTTGCCAGCGAATCCAGGAAGCACGCCGCCAGACGTCCCAGACCGCCGTTTCCCAGAGCCGCGTCGGGTTCCATATCTTCCACCATGTTCAGATCCAGTCCCAGCTCCTCCATGGCTTCCTTCACCTGCTTATATGCCTGCAGATTGATCAGGTTGTTGCCCAGCGCCCTGCCCATCAAAAACTCCATGGACAGGTAATATACCATTTTGGGATCCTGCTTCTCATAGGCCTTCTGGGTTTCCATCCAGTTGTCCACGATCTGATCCTTGACCGCGAAGCAGACCGCCTGAAAGATCTGCTGCTGAGTAGCCTCTTCCAGCGTCTTTCTGTATAAAGTCTTTACATTGTACAATACACTTCTTTTAAATAATTCCTTGTCAAATTTTACTGTCTTTTTCAGCATTACTTTCCTCCTTTATGGCAGGCCGGTCATTCGGCCGCCGCCTGCCCCGAATAAGGTCATTATACCTTATCTTTCACACGCTTTCCACAGAAATCGTAACATTTTCTCCGTTTACGTTCCATTCTTTGGAAACGGCAAGGGTTTGGCCGGCAGTCATCTCGTCCGCCAGTACCTTTCCGGCAATCGAATCCCGGTTGCGCAGGGCAATGTCCTCGATCCTTTCATTGCCGGAAAAAGCTGTCCTGATATGGTCCGTCACCTCAAAGCCCGCATCCTTGCGCATGGTCTGGATCTTACTGATGATCTCCAGAACAAATCCTTCCTCTATCAGTTCATCGGTCAGATTGGTATCCAGCACTACGGTCATATAATTGTCCGCTTCGGTGACATATCCCTCTTTCTGCGTCATTTCAATGAGCAGATCCTCCTCGCTTAAGGAAACCTCCGTATCGCCCGCCATAAAGGTCAGGGCGCCTTTTGCCTTCAATTCGTCCATGGCCGCGTTGCCGTCCAGGGATGCCAGCGTTTTCTGGATGCTGCCCAGCTGTTTGCCGTACTTTGGCCCTACCGTCCGCAGCTGAGGCTTGAAAGTATAGGAGGTAAAGGCTCTTACATCATCAGTAAAGAGTACCTGCTTTACGTTCAGCTCTTCCGCGATAATGTCTTTGTAGAAATCTCCCAACTCATGTCCGCCTTTGACAAACATGGTGCTGACGGGCTGCCGGTTTTTGATACTGGCGGTATTGCGGCAGGCACGTCCCATGACCACCGCTTTCAGCACAACGTCCATGTCCGCTTCCAGCTGTTTGTCCACAAAGGCAGGATCTGCCACAGGGAAGTCGCACAAATGGATGCTTTCCGGCGCAGTCTTGTCGTTGGTGCGCACCAGATTCTGATAAATATCCTCTGTCATAAAGGGCACCATGGGAGCGGCAGCCTTGCAGACCGTTACCAGGGCGGTATACAAGGTCATGTAAGCATTGATCTTATCCTGTTCCATGCCCTTTGCCCAGAAACGCTCTCTGCTCCTTCTCACATACCAGTTGCTCATGTCATCCACAAAATCCTGAAGAGCCCTCGCAGCCTCCGGAATCCGGTAATTCTCCAGATGTCCGTCCACTTCCGTCACCAGGGTATTCAATTTGGAAAGCAGCCATTTATCCATTACCGCCAGCTTATCATATTCCAGCGTATATTGGGTGGCGTCAAAACGGTCAATATTGGCGTACAGTACAAAAAACGCATAGGTATTCCACAGGGTTCCCATGAATTTGCGCTGTCCCTCCTGCACGGCCTTTCCGTGGAAACGGTTGGGCAGCCAGGGGGCTGAATTGATGTAAAAATACCACCTGATAGCGTCCGCGCCATAGGTAGAAAGCGCTTCAAAAGGATCCACCGCGTTTCCCTTGCTCTTGCTCATTTTCTGCCCGTTCTCATCCTGGACATGCCCCAGCACAATGACATTTTCATAGGGGGCCCTGTTAAAGAGCAGGGTGGATTCCGCCAACAGGGAATAGAACCAGCCTCTGGTCTGATCCACCGCCTCGGAAATGAACTGAGCAGGGAACTGGCTCTCAAAAAGCTCCTTATTCTCAAAAGGATAGTGGTGCTGCGCGAAAGGCATGGCACCGGAGTCAAACCAGCAGTCGATCACCTCCGGCACACGGCGCATATCCCTGCCGCACTTGGGACAGCGGATGGTCACTTCGTCGATATAGGGCCTGTGCAGCTCCACCTTTGCCGCTTCGGGATCGCCGCTCATTTGCGCCAGCTCCGCGCGGCTGCCAACGCTGTGCTGGTATCCGCATTCACACTCCCAGATATTCAACGGCGTTCCCCAGTAACGGTTCCGGGAAATCGCCCAATCCTGTACATTTTCCAGCCAGTCCCCGAACCTGCCTTTGCCGATGGATTCGGGAATCCAGTTGATGGTATTGTTATTGCGGATCAGATCGTCCTTTACCGCAGTCATTTTAATGTACCAGGACTCTCTCGCATAGTAAATAAGAGGCGTGTCGCATCTCCAGCAGTGGGGATAGCTGTGCTCAAACTTAGGCGCGTCAAAGAGCAGCCCTTTTTCATCCAAATCCTTTAATACCATGGGATCCGCTTTTTTAACAAAAACACCGGCGTAAGGCGTCTCCGCCGTCAGATTTCCCTGTCCGTCCACCAGCTGTACAAAAGGCAGGTCATAAACCCGTCCCACCTTGGCGTCGTCTTCACCGAACGCGGGAGCGATATGCACCACGCCGGTACCGTCCGTCAATGTGACATAGCTGTCGCAAACCACATAAAACGCTTTCTTATTCTGCTTTCCGCAAATATCCACGGCACAGTCAAAGAGAGGTTCATACTCCTTGTACTCCAGTTCCTTACCGGTCATCCTCTCCAGTATTTCATAAGCGGGCACATGGTTTTCTTCATCCGCCAGTCTGCCCAGCACCGTATCCAGCAGCGCCTCCGCCATATAATAGGTATACCCGTCCGCCGCTTTTACCTTGGCATAGGTTTCCACCGGATTGACACAGAGGGCCACATTGGAGGGCAGTGTCCAGGGGGTGGTGGTCCAGGCCAGAATATAGGCGTCTTCTCCCTTTACCTGAAAGCGCGCGATGGCAGAGCGTTCCTTGATATCTTTATAGCCCTGTGCCACTTCCTGAGAGGACAGGGGCGTACCGCAGCGGGGGCAGTAGGGCACGATCTTAAAGCCCTTATAGAGCAGGCCCTTGTTCCAGATCTCCTTCAACGCCCACCACTCGGACTCAATAAAATCATCATGGTATGTGACATAGGGATTGTCCATATCCGCCCAGAATCCCACGGTACTGGAAAAGTCCTCCCACATGCCCTTGTACTTCCAGACACTTTCCTTACATTTGTTGATAAAGGGCTCTAAACCGTACTGCTCGATCTGTTCCTTCCCGTCCAGCCCCAAAAGCTTTTCCACTTCGATCTCCACAGGCAGGCCGTGGGTGTCCCAGCCGGCCTTTCTGGGTACCATATACCCTTTCATGGTACGGTAGCGGGGAATCATATCCTTGATCACGCGGGTCAGCACATGCCCGATATGGGGCTTGCCGTTAGCGGTGGGCGGCCCGTCGTAAAAGGTATAGGTGGGGCCTTCCTTTCTGGAGTCCATGCTCTTTTCAAAGATACGGTTTTCTTTCCAGAATTGCTCTACTTTTTTCTCTCTGTCCACAAAGTCCAGATTTGGTGATACTTTTTCGTACATACTGCTCCTCCCGTTTTATTTGCGTAAAATATTCGTTGTACCGGCCGCAATAAAAAACCCCGTCCGTAAAAGGACGAGGTCTGAAGCCAGCGTTACCACCCATTACAGCGCACACCTTGGGGCAGGCAGACGCCGCTGCCCGTTTCCTGAAGAATGCGGTTCCCCGTAACGGAGGGATGCCGTCCCGGACTACTCGGCCCACGCCTTTTGCCCGCGCGACTCGGAAGTGATCTTCCATGGGCTTCTACTCATACCGGCCTTCCACCTCCGCCGGCTCGCTGTTATTTTGAAAGCCTATGTACTGTCTTCGTCATGGTCTTTTTCATGCTCATTATATATGCCTGCTTTTCCTCTTGTCAAGAAATTATTGCGGGTTTCCCCAGTTTCCTCCCTGCATGGAAGCCAAATATGCCGTCCGCCTCTGCTCTACCGTCTGAATCAGAGCGGGAAAATTTCTTCTTCGCATTTCTTTTATCTCAGGCTGGCTGCCGAAAAAGCACCAGGGCAGGAACTGCTGCATAAGAGTATAAAAACCGTTCTCATCCAGCTGAGGCCCCAGTTTCTTGGGCAGGACTCTCGGTTTGCAGGAGACGGAAAGCGGAGTCGGGTTTTTCACGGTAACATAATAGACATGGCGTTTATCCACGTAGATCCACAGCAGATCCCGGTAGGAAATCGCCTGCGGCCTCGCCATCGGCGCCGGCACCAGCAGACAGTCCCGGCAGACGATCACGTCTCCGAACCGGTATCCCTTCATACAGTCCTCATCGATCCTGCTCTGTTCCCCGGCCGACAGACATCTTATGGAAAAATGAGGGCCCAGCGCAGAGACCACAAAAGGAATGATCATAATGATCGCATAGAATCCTATCAGTGTGCCGTACAGGCTCCAGATCTGCATTATTACGTGAGAGTCCGGCTCTTCGTACTGGGCGCTCCACAAAAAAAGTCCCGCCAAAAAAACAAGCGCCAATATGCCCGGCCAGAGATTGCAGCACATTTTCAGTGCCATCCGCCGCTCCAGTTTTTTCAGATTTTCCATAGCCATCCTCCCTGTGGCGTTTCTTGATCCACAGTGTTTTCTGTTACGATATCATTTTATAGATTTTTCTTCTTTTTGTCCATTGTTTCTTTTTCGGTACACTACTTGCGCTATTCCACATTCCTGTAGTATAATTTGTCATATACTTTGTATTTTGTTTGCATTTTGGGAGAACAGATATGAAATTCACCAAGAAATCCGGTCATTTATATATGTCTCTGCAGGCCATGCACCTGATTCCCCTTTTTGTTCTGGGCATTGTCATTACGCTGGTCTGCTATCGTACTACCGCTTCCGCCATGCACAAACAGGTAGCGGAAGAGCTGCAGAATATGACCGACGCCCTCGCCCTGACCTATGACCTTTTGTATCCCGGGGACTATCACCTGGAGGGTACGGAGGCGCTGGAACTATATAAAGGGGATGTTCCCATTACTTTTGATTATTCCATCATCGACCGTTTAAAGGCTGACACTTCCATAGAGCTCACCCTGTTCTATGAGGACACCCGCATTTTGACCACCATCCGCGACGAGAGCGGCAACCGTATCATAGGCAGCAGCGCCAGCGTTCTAGTCACAAAGGATGTACTGGCCGACGGACATTCTCATTTTTATACTAATACTACGATCTTTAACCAGCGGTATTTTTCCTATTACGCGCCCCTGGTCAATTCGGATGGCACCATAGTAGGTATGCTGTACGCGGGCAGGCCCTGCTCCGATGTGAACAAGGCCGTGTTTAACGCGGTATTTCCCGCCATTCTGGCCACCTTGGGCTGTGTACTCATCGTTATCCTGATCTCTTCTTCCTATGTACACAAGATCACCAGTTCCTTACAGAAGATACGTACCTTCCTTTCCAAGGTATCCACCGGCAATCTGGGCGTGGAACTGGATCCGGCGGTATTGCGAAGAGGGGACGAGATCAGCGATATGGGCTACTCAGCCATTTATATGCAGAGTTCTTTACGTACCCTGGTAGAACAGGATACCCTGACGGAGATCAACAACCGCCGCTTTGCGGATAAGCATCTGCGCCAGACTCAGGCACATGCGGATCTCTATGGCTCTTCCTTTGTCATCGCTATCGGAGATATCGATTTCTTCAAATCCGTCAACGATACCTACGGACATGAATGCGGCGACCTGGTACTCAAAAAAGTAGCCTATATCTTAAAGCGCCATATGACGGGAAAGGGTTTTGTAGCCCGCTGGGGCGGCGAGGAATTTTTATTTGTCTATGACAATATCCATCTGGAAGAGGCCAGGAAGCAGACCGAAGCGCTGCTGGCCGAGATTCATGAGCTGGAGGTTTCCTACGAGGAACAACCCATCCGTGTTACCATGACCTTCGGTCTGGCCGAGGGCGAGGTGGGTACCCGCATCAAGGATCTGCTCCAGAAAGCGGACAGCAGACTTTACTACGGCAAGGAACACGGCCGCGACCAGGTGGTCGTTTAACGGGAGGGATCAATATGTTCAATCAAAATCTGACGCTGCTTACAGACCTCTATGAGCTCACCATGATGCAGGGCTATTTTAAAAATAGGGATAAAAACGAAACCGTTATTTTTGACGCGTTCTACCGAAGCAATCCCTGCGGCGGCGGTTACGCTATTTCTGCAGGCTTAGAGCAGGTCATCGACTATGTGAAGAATCTGCGTTTTGCCCCTGAGGATATTGCCTATTTGGGAAGCCTTGGCATTTTTGAGGCAGACTTTCTGGAATATCTTAAGGACTTCCGCTTTACGGGAGATATTTATGCCATTCCCGAAGGCTGCGTTATGTTCCCCAGAGAACCCATGATCAAGGTGATCGCGCCCATTATGCAGGCTCAGCTCGTTGAAACTGCCATATTAAATATACTCAATCACCAAAGCCTGATCGCCACCAAGGCCGCCAGAGTCTGCTTCGCGGCTCAGGGCGACGGTATCATGGAATTCGGCCTGCGCCGCGCGCAGGGCCCGGACGCCGGCACCTACGGCGCGAGAGCCGCTATGATCGGCGGCTGTATCGGCACCAGCAATGTGCTGGCCGGCCAGCTCTTCGACGTTCCCGTCAGCGGTACCCATGCCCACAGCTGGATCATGAGTTTCCCCGACGAATATACCGCTTTTAAAACCTACGCGGAAATCTATCCTTCCGCCTGCATTCTGCTGGTGGACACTTATGATACCTTAAAATCCGGCGTGCCCAACGCGATCCGCGTCTTTCGTGAAATGAAAGAAGCCGGTATTCCTCTGACGAAATACGGGATCCGGCTGGACAGCGGCGATCTGGCCTATTTATCCAAAAAAGCCAGGAAAATGCTGGATGAAGCTGGCTTTTCAGACGCCATTATTTCTGCTTCCAACGATTTGGACGAGTTTCTGATCGACAGCCTGAAGGTACAGGGCGCCAAGATCACCTCCTGGGGTGTGGGCACTAACCTTATCACCTCTAAGGACTGTCCTTCTTTCGGCGGCGTCTATAAGCTTGCCGCCGTACAGGATGAAAACGGCTGCTTTATTCCCAAGATCAAGCTCTCCGAGAACAGCGAAAAGGTCACCAACCCCGGCAATAAAACTATTTACCGGGTTTACGAAAAAGAGTCCGGCAAGATCAAGGCAGATCTGATCTGTCTGGCGGATGAACAATTCAACGAAGCGGATCCCCTGCTTCTCTTCGATCCTTTAGAGCCCTGGAAAAAGACTCGTCTTGCGGGAGGCAGTTATACTCTGCGGGAAATGCTGGTACCTGTCTTTCAACAGGGAGAATGCTGCTATACCTCCCCCAAGGTCATGGACATCCGCACGGTCTGCCAGAAAGAACTGGACACGCTCTGGCCTGAGACCAGACGTCTGATCAATCCTCACCAGGTCTATGTGGATCTTTCTCAAAAGCTCTATGACATGAAGATCCAGCTCTTAAACCGGATGAGTGAAAAGTAGAGCAGCTGCTTCGCTCCATATAGGATAAAAAGAGGGTATCGGCCAAAAAGCCGATACCCTTATTGTTTCTACTGCTCCATTTGTCTGCCTAAGAACCCGGCTGCCGACATGATGAGCTTATACTCCACCTCACCCAGTCTGGTTTTGGTATCATTTTCCAGCAGTACTACCGCACCGATCACATCCCCCTCGCAGATAATGGGCGTCAGAGCTTCCTGCTCGTACTCGTCCGCGCTCTCCTCCGTTACCGGGATAAATTCCTTATCGCCTTTTGCGGCGATCACCGTCTCGCGCTCCGTGATCTTTTCCTCCAGGCGTTTGCTGATGCTCTTTCCCAAAAACTGCTTATAGCCGCCGCTGACCGCGATAAACTGATCCCTGTCGGCAATCAAGGCCGCATGTCCGGACACCTGGGAAAGGCTCTCCGCGTACTGCCTGGCAAAGGTGGTCATTTCCCCTATGGGCGAATATTTCTTGAGAATGATCTCTCCCTCTCTATCCGTAAAAATCTCCAGCGGATCGCTCTCCCTGATCCGCAGTGTCCTGCGGATTTCCTTGGGTATCACGATACGGCCGAGGTCGTCTATTCTTCTGACAATCCCTGTTGCTTTCATATCATTTCCTCCATTTATCAGATTTCGTACTACCGCATTTTGCGGGAATAGTAGTATTATCTGTAAATGGTGGCATTTTATACCTTAAAGCAGGAAATTCGGCGCAATTTGCCGGATGGTTTTTATAATTTAAATACGGCCATAGTACTATCCAGTTCCTCCGCCACGGCCTTGAGACCGCCGGCCTGCTGTGCCATGCCAGCCACAATATTGCCTACCTCCGTAGCGGAAGCGGAGGTCTCCTGGGTGCTTGCCGCATTCTCCTGCGCGATCGCCGTCAGATTCTGTACCACATCCACCACATTGATACGCGCCTTATCCAGCTGCTCAATATCATTGGCAATGGACTGGATGCTTTCCATGGAAACGTCCATGCCCCGCTTCACTTCTCCGAACGCTCTGTCGGTCTTGTCCACGTTGGCACTCTGCTCCACAATAATATCTTTCACTCCGTCCATGGTCACTACGGCTTCTTCCGAATCCCGGATCAGGGAATCGATGATTTCTTCTATCTGTCTCGCGGACTCGTTGGACTGCTCTGCCAGCTTCTGTATCTGGGAAGCCACTACGGCAAAGCCCCTGCCCTGCTCGCCCGCTCTGGCCGCTTCGATAGAGGCATTTAAGGAAAGCAGATTGGTTTCTTCCGCAATGGAACTGATCATAGTGGTAGCTTCCCGGATCTTGAGAGCTGACTCATTGGTGGTATGCGTCTGCTCATAGATCCTGTCGATCGCTTCCTGGGTTTTGTCATTGGTAGCATTGAGCTGCCTTAAGGTATTCATGGCCTCTACACTGGCCTGCTGCATGGTTTCCGCATTGTCATTGAGCTTCTCTACACGGTTGCCGACCTCTTCCACCATATTACCGATCAAGATTACATTCTCGGTGGCTTTCTGGGTTTCTTCCGCCTGGGAACCGGCTCCGTCCGCGATCTCTCCAATGGCTCTTTCTACCTGCTCCACCGTCTCGTTGCTGTTTAAAGCGCCTTGGTTTAACGCGTCTGCCGAACGGTATAGATTTTCACTCTGCTCCTTGATACGAGCTGAAACCTGTACCAGTTCCTGCCGCAGAGAAGATATGGCGCGGCTCATATGTCCCGATTCATCCCTGCGCTTATTTAATTTCTCCTGAGTGGCGTCCGGACGGAAATCCAATCCGGCCAGCTTATATACATTGCCCGTGAGCATATTGATAGGCTTCACAACCAGCTTGGCCAGCACAAAGCCCACCGCGCCGCAGATAAGGAGCACCGCGATCCCCGCGAGCCCGATCGTCACCATAGTGGAACGGACCGGCTTAAAGATCTCGCTTTCGTCCGCGGAGATCACCAGAATATACCCGCCGTTCTTCCCTACATAATAAGAAGCATATTTGACGCTTCCCCTATAGTCATACGATACAATACCGGGTTCCGGTATCTTTCCGGCAGCCAGCTCCTGTACCAGACCCTTCACCACTTCATTTTCTACAGGCTGTCCGATCTTATCCGCCGTAGGATGATAGAGCATGATGCCCGCTCCGTCCGTCACATACGCGTAGCTGGAATCCACGCCCTTAATCCCCACGTTCTGAAACATGTCCGCCAGCATTGTGGAAGAAAGAGCCTGGGTTGCTCCGGCCAGCGCCACTTCCTTTTCCAAGGCCTCGCCGTGAGTCACTGCCATATCATACATGTAATTTTCCGCATTGGAAGATACTATTTCCTGTATTCTTGGCAGGAATATCAATACCAAGATTCCCCAGGTTACCACTACTCCTGTGATAATGCTCCACACTACTTTAAGCACCATAGAATGTATCAAACCGACTTTTTCTTTCCTGTCCATATTCCTCTCCATTCCAAAAGCATCTTATGTTTGGAAAATATTATAACAGCTTTGCGCGTTTTTCACAAGCGCTATCTGTCCATCTCCAGGGGTTTCCCGGTGGACTTATGCTCCTTCACAATGCCGTCTATTTCCTTCAGATCCGTCGAGAGCAGATCTCCGGGAATCGTGTTCTTCAGAGCGCCGGTGGCATTGCCGTACTCTAACGCCTTCCGGCAGTCTCCCTCATGGGAAAGCAGCCCGTAAAGCACACCGGAAATATAGGCATCTCCGCTGCCGATCCTGTCCACCACTTCAATATCCGCATAGGGCGCTTCCTCATAAAAGGTATCTTCTTTGGCGCTGTAGATGACCGAGCCAAAGGTATGCCGCTTCGGACTGTGCACGATGCGCTGGGTGGAAGCCACAATGGATATGGGATATTCCTCCGTAAAACTCTTCATCATGCTTTTGGCGTCCCCCTCTTTTAAAAAGGTCAGCCTGGCCGTATCTTCGGAACAGAAGAAAATATCCACATAGGGCAGAATCTTCTCAATGCAGGCTTTCGCCTCTTCGCCGCTCCACAAATTTCCCCTGAAATTCACGTCAAAGGAAATAAGCGTACCCTGGGCCTTAAAGCGCTTTATCATCTCCACCGCCGTCTCCCGGCACTTGGGGCTCAATGCCAATGTGATCCCGCTGGTGTGAAAACACCGCGCGGAGCCGTAAATAGATTCCGGGTAATCGGAAATGTCGATCTTGTTGATGGAGGTATTTTTCCTGTCATAGACAATACGGGGCTTTCTGGGGTACGCGCCGCTCTCATAATAGTAGACACCCAGTCTGGCATCTTTCTCCCCGTCATACACCAGATAATCGTCGCTGACTCCGCACTGGCGCACCTTGTTCTTGATGTAGGTTCCTAAATCGTTGGCAGGCAGCTTGGAAATGATGCCGCAGCGCAGTCCCAGCATAGCGGAACCTGCGATCACATTCATCTCCGCGCCTCCCGCCTGCTTGCCAAAGGTATCACTCCTGGTGATTCTTTCATTGTCCGGCGGCGACAGCCGCAGCAGCAGTTCCCCCAAAGATACCAGATCAAATTCTTTTGCCATACGATCCCTCCCAGCCCGCCAAAAGCGGAAATTTTATGATGTACTGTTTTCGGCCTGTCAACCGGCCATATATTCCCTGTAATCCTCTTCACTGGCAAACAGGATATAGCTCCCGTTTACATATCCCATATAACCGTTGTCTGTGTTATAACCTTTCATAACCGCACCTTCCTTTCAGAATCCTTGTGAACTGTTCTGAAAAAAAGGTACCATTTTTAAAGTACGATAATCCGGACTTTTATACTTTGGACGGCGCCAGCAGCTCAGACATTTCTTTCAACAGTTTTTCCGTATCGGTGAGCAGCAGTTCGGCGTCCTTATCCACCAGTCCCGTCTTATGATACTTATAGGTAAAGAACGGGCTGCCGTAGGCAGTGAAGAGAAGCCGGTTCCCATATTTTTTCAACAGGAGCGGCACTCCGTCCGGCTCTAAGGGCGCGTCCGGCTTAAATGAGAAAACGATCTTCTCGTCCTTGCCCTTGATCTCCGTCATATACAGAGCATGGGCCGCCACCCGTATGAGCGCGATACGCAGCAGATTGTCCACGGATTTAGGGATGGCACCGAACCGATCCAGCAGTTCATCCTTCATATCCTCCCGTTCTTTTTCATTCTCAATGCCCGCGATCCGTTTGTAGATGTCCAGCTTCTGCACTTCATTGACAATGTATTCCGGCGGGATGAACGCGTCCACATCCATGTCCACCAGCGTGGCAAAATCTTCCGCGGCAGGCTCCCCTTTTAAATTCTTTACCGCCTCGTTCAGCATCTTGCAGTACAGATCATAGCCCACTGCTTCCATGTGCCCATGCTGCAGCTTTCCCAACAGATTGCCCGCTCCCCGAATCTCCAGGTCCCGCATGGCGATCTTAAAGCCGCTCCCCAGCTCCGTAAATTCCTTGATCGCGGCCAGCCGCTTTTCGGCAGTTTCCTTCAGCATCTTATCCCGTTTGTACATCAGAAAGGCGTAGGCCGTCCTGTTGGAACGCCCTACCCTGCCTCGCAGCTGGTAGAGCTGCGCCAGCCCCATACTGTCTGAATCGTGAATAATCATGGTATTCACGTTGGAAATGTCCAGTCCGGTTTCAATGATGGTGGTAGAAACCAGCACGTCGATCTCTCCGTTGATGAAATCGTACATGATCCGCTCCAGCTCCTGCTCTTTCATCTGGCCATGGGCAAAGGCCACCTCTGCCTCCGGCACCAGTTTTTTTAAAGAAGCAGCCACGTCCGCAATATTGTTTACCCGGTTGTAAACATAGTAGACCTGCCCGTTTCTGGCCAGTTCCCGCACTATGGCTTCCCGCACCATTTCCTCATTGTATTCCATCACATAGGTCTGGATAGGCTGCCTGTCCTCGGGCGCTTCTTCCAGTATGCTCATATCCCGGATACCGATCAGGCTCATATGGAGGGTACGGGGAATGGGCGTCGCGGTCAGGGTCAGTACGTCCACATTTTCTTTTAATTTCTTGATCTTCTCCTTGTGCGCCACACCAAAGCGCTGTTCCTCGTCAATGATCAGCAGTCCCAGATCCTTAAATGTCACATCCGCGGACAATACCCTGTGGGTGCCGATTACTATATCCACCATGCCTTTCCGCAATTCTTCCACTGTTTTCTTCTGCTCCGCCGCGCTGCGGAAGCGGGAGAGCAGCTCCACCTTGACGGGAAAATCTTTCATCCGCTGGGTAAAGGTAGCGAAATGCTGCTGGGCCAGGATCGTAGTGGGCACCAGATATACCACCTGCTTACCCTCTTGTACCGCTTTAAAGGCCGCCCGAATGGCGATCTCCGTCTTACCGTATCCCACGTCGCCGCAGATCAGTCTGTCCATGATCTTTCCGCTTTCCATGTCTGCCTTGGTATCGGCGATAGCAGCCAGCTGGTCTTCCGTTTCCTCAAAGGGAAACATTTCCTCAAATTCTTTCTGCCAAACCGTATCCGGCCCGTAGCGGAAACCTTCCGACTGCTGCCGGATGGCGTAAAGCTCCACCAGATCCTTAGCTACTTCGTTCACCGCCGTACGCACTTTGGCTTTGGTTTTATTCCACTCCTGGCTGCCCAGCTTATTCAGCTTAGGCGTTTTGGCATCCGAGGAGGCGTATTTCTGAATGACATCCAGGCCGGTGGCCAGCACGTACAGATTTCCCCCGTCCCGGTACTCTATCTTCAGATAATCTTTCACGACCTTTTCTACTTCTACTTTTTCAATGCCCCGATAGATTCCCAGGCCGTGGCTTTCGTGCACCACATAATCTCCTACACGCAGTTCATTGAAATCTTTTATCTTCTGGCCTTCATAACGGGGCTTTCTTTTCTTTTTCTTTTGTCCCGCGCCGAAAATATCACTTTCGGAGATCACCACAAATTTCAACAGAGGATATTCAAAGCCCTTGGAAACATGCCCGTAGCAGGTCAGCACTTCTCCGTTCATGACCAGCCGCTCCGGATCCTGGGTATAGACCGCCGAAATTTCTTCCTCCCGCAGATCTTCTGCCAGCCTCTGGGCCCTGGTTCGGGAACCTGAGAGCAGCAGCACCCTGTACCCGTGCTTTTTATAGCGCTTTAGATCTTTTACCAGGGACTCAAAACTGTTGTTATAGGATGAAATGCTGCGGACCTGCAGGTCAAAGCGCCGTCTGGCCTGAATAAACGGTTTTTTCAATTCCATGGCCGCCAGGGTGATAAAGCCGGTTCCCCGCAGCATGGCCGCCACTTCTTCACAGCCGTAGAGCAGATCCATTTGTCCGGAAAGGATATAGCCCTTCTCCACCCGGTTTGTCATACTCTCCCGAAATTCCAGTTCCACCGCCTCCGCCTGTTCCCTGACGCGGGAGGGTTCATCCAGAAAGATCCCACAGTTTTCGGGTAAAAGTTTTAACAGGCTCTTTAACTCCTCCTGGGAATAAAAATAGCGGATATAGCTTTCCAGACAGGAATGATCGTGAAATTCCAGCGCCTGCTCCTGCAGCTGCTTTACCTGGGACGATACCCGGTGCGCCTCCTCTGTCTGGAAACGTTCCCTGAAATAGGCTTCTCTTTCTTCCGCCTCTTTGGAAAGTCTGGTAAAACCCTCTTTCAGCCTTTCTTCAGACAGGACAAACTCCAGAGCAGGATATATGCACAGGGAAGAAAGCTGCTCAATGGAACGCTGGCTGAGCACGTCAAAGCTGCGGATAGAGTCTATTTCATCCCCCCACAATTCTATACGGTAGGGGTTTTCCTCCGTTACATCAAAAATATCTACAATGCCCCCTCGGATGGAGAACTGTCCCGGCGCTTCCACCTGGTAGTTTTTTTCATATCCCATGGCCACCAGCTTCTCCGCCAGCGCCCCCTCTTCCAATGAGCTCCGCCTGTCAATGGAAAGGGTATCCTCCGGTTTCCAGACCGCCTGGGGCGTCATCAGTGCCGCCACAGTCGTCACCAGCGTAAAAGAACTTCTCTCCGCAATACGGCGCAGTACTTTCGCTCTTTCCTTGGTCAGCTCATTTCCATGTATATCCGCCTGGAAAAAGATGAGATCCTTGGCGGGATAAAGCATGACATTCCTGTCATAAAATTTGTATTCTTCATAAATCTCCCTGGCTCGCAGATCACTATAGGTGATAATGAGCCGGCATTTAAAATTCTGTCCCAGCCCATATATCATGTGAAGCTTCTGGGCGTCCACACAACCGGTCAGGCCAACGGGCAGCCCCCGTTTGATCAATTTTTCTATTTCCTCATACTCTGCCATCTCCTGCAGAGGCGCCAGTAATGCCTGCATACCTATCCCTCGTCCGGCCGCGCCGCGGCTTTTTTATTAAAACAGTTCATGGCCGCCTCTATACCGTCCTCCATGACCATGCGGACCGCGTCGGCTCCCTCCCCTGCTTCTCTTTCCATTTCCTGCTTTTCCTGTTCGGTAAAATGGGCCAGCACATACTCTATCAGATCCCGGTTTTCGGGTCTGCCTCCCCCCGGTCTTTCTCCCACGCCCATTTTCAGCCGCATGAAATTATCGTGCCCCAAATGGAGAATGATGTTTTTCAGGCCGTTGTGCCCGCCGGCACTCCCCTTTTTGCGCAGGCGCAGCTGCCCTGCCGGCAGGGTAATGTCATCGGAAATGACCAGCAGCTCTTTTGTTTCGTCGATCTTATAATAATCCACCAGCTCCCGCACGCTCTCGCCGCTTAGATTCATATAGGTCTGCGGCTTCGCGAGGATCACTTTTTCTCCTCCTATATATCCTTTTCCTATAAGTGCCCGGTGCTTTTTCTCCAAAACCGGGATACGCTCCCCTCGCGCGAGCTGGTCTATAACAGCAAAGCCAATATTATGCCTGGTGTTCTCATATTTTTTTTCAGGGTTTCCCAAACCTACGATAATGAACATATTTCCTCCCATGCCGCAAAAGACGCCGCATTTTTCATACGGCGCCTTTTAGGAAATTCCCCTTTTTACCTATTCCATGTCTTCCTGCGGTTCTGTCAGGGCTTTGTTGTAGCTTTCCAGAATAATCTGCTGAATGGCCTCTCTGGTTTCCGAATTGATGGGGTGCGCTATGTCCCTGTACTCTCCATCCGCCGCCTTTTTACTGGGCATGGCGATGAACAGACCTTTTTCCCCTTCGATTACCTTGATGTCATGTACTGCAAACTCGTTGTCTATGGTAATCGACACAATGGCTTTCATCTTGCCTTCCTTTGTGATTCTGCGGACACGAACATCTGTTATCTGCATTTCAAAACCCCCTTTCGTACTAAATCACATATCTTTCATCTCTTTCCACCACGATCTTAATCCCTTCTTCGCCTACCAGATAGGAGTTGGCTCTGATGGTGCTGCCGCTCTCCACGATACAATTCTCGATATGCGTGTTGTCCCCGATATATACGTCATTTAAAATGATGGAATTCTTAATGGTACAGTTATTTCCAATGTAGCCCTTCTTAAATACTACGGAATCCTCTACCACGCCGTTCACGATGCAGCCGCTGGAGATCAGGCTGTTCTTGATATGGGCGCCCACATTGTACTTCGCGGGAGGCAGGTCATCCACCTTGGAATAAATATCCGGATACTGGTGGAAGAAGTAATTCCGCACTTCCGGTTTGAGGAAATCCATATTGGTGCCGAAGTAATCTTCCACTGAAGCGATATTGCGCCAGTAGTCCCTGGTCTTGTATCCGTAGATACGCTTAATATCCTTGTGGCGGATCAAAATATCCCGTACAAAATCATATCTGTCATCTTCCGCGCAGTGCTCTACCATTTCGATGAGCTGGCGGCGGCGGATAACATAGATACCGCAGGAAACCGTATTGGTCTTAGCCACCAGGGGCTTTTCTTCAAATTCCTCGATGCGGCAGTCCTCGTTCATCTTGACAGTGCCATAGCGGTCCATGCTCACGTCGGGATCCATGTCCTTGCAGACCACGGTAATATCCGCTTTCTTATCAATATGGTATTCCAGCACTTTGTTGAAGTCCATTTTGTACACACAATCGCCGGACGCGATAACCACATAGGGCTCATGGCTTCTCTTCAAAAAGTCCAGATTCTGGTAAATAGCATCCGCCGTTCCCCGATACCAGTTGCTGTTATCGGAAGTGACGGTGGGGGTAAGTACATAGAGACCTCCCTGTTTACGTCCGAAATCCCACCATTTGGAGGAATTGAGATGTTCATTCAGGCTTCCCGAATTGTACTGGGTAAACACAGCTACCTTCTGGATCCGGGAATTGGACATATTGCTCAGAGCGAAATCGATACTGCGGTAGCTGCCGGCTACGGGCATCGCGCTGATCGCACGTCTCTGGGATAACTCTTTCATGCGGTGATTATTACCGCCTGCTAAAATAATTCCGATTGCTCTCACTGTTATTCACCTGCCTTGATCAAAGATTTACCGCTCGCAAGAACCGAGTTCTCGTAGTCCTGGGCCGTAGTAACACCGGAAACCACCGTATTCTTTCCAATCTGTACGCCTTCCGGTATGACGCTCTTCTCACCGATCGTAACCAGTCCGTTATTGTAGATATGGGGAGCGGTTTCGTTGGGAGCTTCCTCACCCACACCGAGCTTCACGCCCTGGGAAATGGTTACGTTTTCCGCGATAATTGCCTTGTTGATCTCGCAGCCTCCCTCGATACAGGTATTGTTCATGATAATGGAATCCCGCACCACAGTATCCTTGCCTATGATAACGCCGCATCCGATCACGGAATTGTACACCTTGCCGTATATGTCCGTCCCCTCACCGATGATGCTGCGCTCGATCACGCTGTCCTGAGAAATGTACTGAGGCGGAAGGCTCTCGCTCTTGGTGTAGATCTTCCAGTATTCTTCGTAGAGATTAAATTCCGGAACAATGTCGATCAGCTCCATATTCGCTTCCCAGTAAGAGCTTAAAGTTCCCACGTCCTTCCAGTAACCATTAAATTCATAGGCGTATAAAGGCTGTCCCTTTTCATGGCAGTAGGGAATGACATGCTTGCCGAAATCCAGCGCGGGCTGCTCCGCCATGGCTATCAGAGATTCCTTTAAGGTCTTCCAGTTGAAGATATAGATTCCCATGCTCGCCAAATTGCTTCTGGGATTGGCGGGCTTCTCCTCGAAATCCCGGATCTTACGGTTTTCATCCGCAATGATTATGCCAAAACGGCTGGCTTCTTCAAGAGGAACGGGCATAACCGCGATGGTAACTTCCGCATTGTTGGCTTTATGAAAGTCCAGCATGACTTCGTAATCCATCTTATAGATATGGTCCCCCGAAAGAATCAGCACATATTCCGGATTGAAGCTCTCCATGTAATCAATATTCTGGTAAATGGCATTTGCGGTACCTGTATACCATTCACTGTTGGAGCTCTTTTCATAGGGCGGCAGTACGGAAACTCCTCCTATGTTCCGGTCCAGATCCCAGGGAATACCGATTCCGATATGGGTATTCAGCCTGAGGGGCTGATACTGGGTCAGTACGCCTACGGTATCCACGCCTGAATTGATGCAGTTGCTCAGCGGAAAATCGATGATACGGTATTTCCCCCCGAAGGAAACTGCCGGTTTTGCTACTTTGGATGTCAGGACACCCAGACGGCTCCCCTGGCCGCCGGCCAGTAACATGGCAATCATTTCTTTTTTAATCATACTATCACCTCTTACCACTAGTCATTGTAATGCTGTGCTTTTCCCAATTATACCACACCACTTTAAAGAGGTAAATGGTTATGGCAAAAAAATTATGACTTTTTTACTATTTTTCTGTGCATTGTTTGCAATTTATCTAATTCCGCACTTAATTTTTTGTGTATTTTGACTATACCCTTTGAGCTGTCCGTATCTTCCGTTCGTCATATTTTGTTTTTTAAGAAACTTCTTTGCCGATATTCTTCCTTTTCCCGAAGTTTTTTTGCTCCCCCCGCATTTATCATTTGTTTTTTCTCCCCCAAGTGCGTATAATATAAGTACATATATTATATATAAATACATATATTATCCTATTAATTAATGAAAGAACAGGAAACAGCATGATGTATCAGATTGATTTTCAACATCCGGCACATATATACTTTGTAGGGATCGGCGGGATCAGCATGAGCGGTCTGGCCGAAATCCTAAGAGAAGCGGGTTTTCACGTCAGCGGTTCCGACCGCCAAAGATCCGCTCTTACCGAAACATTGGAGGCAAAGGGCGTCACGGTATTTTACGGACAGCAGGAAGCCCATATCACACCTGATGTGGACTGCGCCGTCTTCACCAGTGCCATCCATCCGGACAATCCGGAATACGTCGCGGCGGCGAAGGCAGGTATTCCCATACTGTCCAGGGCAGAGCTCTTAGGCCAGATCATGCGCAACTACCGAACCCCTGTGGCTGTCAGCGGCACCCACGGCAAAACCACTACTACCTCCATGATAGCGGAGATCCTGCTGCGGGCAGATCTGGATCCTACTTTGTCCATCGGCGGTATCTTAAAAACCATCGGCGGCAATATCCGTGTAGGCCGTTCCGAATACTTTGTGACAGAGGCCTGCGAATACACCAACAGCTTCTTGCGTTTTTTCCCGCGTATCGGGATCATCCTTAATATAGAAGAAGACCATTTGGACTTCTTTCAGGATCTGGAGGACATTCGCCGTTCTTTCCGCAAATTTGCGCAGCTGCTCCCGGCAGACGGTACTTTGATCATCAACGGCGGGATCGACCGGCTCGCAGAGATCACGGAAGGTCTGCCCTGCCGAATTGTCACTTTCGGTATGGAGCCGGAGAACGACTATTTCCCGGAGAACATTTCCTACGATAGTTCAGGTTGTCCGACTTTTCTGCTACGTTCTCCTGGCAACGCTCCTAAAGAGATCTCTCTCTCCGTCCACGGAGAGCACAATATCTGCAATTCTCTGGCCGCCTTAGCTTTGGCCGATCTACTGGGGATTGACTCCGCAGTCAGTGCCCAGGCCATAAATGCTTTTTCCGGTACCGAGAGGCGCTTTGAATACAAAGGCCGCGTCGGCGGTATCACCATAATAGATGATTATGCGCATCATCCCACAGAAATAACCGCAACCTTAAAAGCGGCCGCAAAATATCCTCATAAAAGGCTCTGGTGTGTGTTCCAGCCCCATACCTATTCCAGAACCAAGGCTTTTTTACAGGATTTTGCCCGGGCGCTCTCCCTTGCCGATAAGGTGGTGCTGGCGGACATTTACGCCGCCAGAGAAACCGACACCCTGGGAATCAGCTCCCGCACACTGTTGGCAGAGCTGCAAAAGCTGGGCTGCGACTGTTATTATTTTCCCTCCTTCGATGAGATAGAAAATTTTTTACTGCAAAATTGTATCAACGGTGACCTGTTGATAACTATGGGGGCCGGAGACGTACTTAAAATCGGCGAAAACCTTCTTGGCATATAGTTTTCCACAATATCCACAATTTTTCGGGCGCTTTTGCCTTTTTGAGATTGTGGATATTTTGATTTTTACCGCGGATAGTAAAAATTGTTCCAAAGCCTTGATTTTGCCGAAAAATCTCCATTTACAAATGGGTGGTTTTTCGTTCATCCACATTTTCCACAATATCCACAAAGTCCCGCAATCCTAGTGTTTGCAAGGTTTTTCGGCAGAATGCCTATTCCTTTTTTGAAGAGGGTGTGCTATACTTGTCCTGTAAAAACAACCGGAAGATATTTTCATCCGGTACGGGAACAGGTGTGAGATCATGGGGAATTTTTTAATTTATCGCGACAACTGTGTGGAAGCTACGGTTTTATCCAACAAATTCATTGACGAATATATGAAGGACGCCAACGACGCGCAGATCAAGGTCTACCTTTATCTGCTGCGCATGATGGGAGCCAACCGCTCTACCAGTGTATCCGAGATCGCGGACAAGTTCAACCACACGGAGAAAGACGTGATGCGGGCTTTGAAGTACTGGGAAAAGATGCAGCTTTTGTCCCTGGATTTTGACGAATCCAAGGCTCTGACCGGTATTCATCTGAAGGAGCTTTGCGACGACGGAGCTAAAAATCCCGCTCCCGTATCCGCTCCCATTGTTTCCATTGTGCCCAGACAGGAGGAGAACCCCTACGCCAAGCCCGCCTATTCCGCGGACGACTTGCGCAGCTTCAAGGGAAATCCTTCTTCTTCCCAGCTTCTGTTTGTGGCCGAGTCCTACATGGGCCGTCCCCTGACTGTCAGCGAATTAAAATGCATCCTGTATTTTTCGGACTGCCTGCATTTTTCGGACGATCTGATCGACTACCTGCTCCAATACTGTGTGGAGCGGGGGAAAAAGGACTTCAAGTATATTGAAGCCGTCGCTTTAAACTGGGCACAATCCGGTATTACCACACCCAAACAGGCGGAAAAGTTTGCGTCCCGTTATGACAAATCAGTCTATACCATTATGAAGGAACTGGGGAAAAACAGCGCCCCCACTTCCAAGGAACTGGAATATATCAACCGCTGGATTAAAGAATACGGATTTTCCGCGGACATCATCTCGGAAGCCTGTGAGCGTACCGTTATGGCTACCGACAGCCATCGTTTCGAGTACGCGGAAGGCATTTTGAGCAGCTGGAAAAAAGAAAATGTGCACCGCAAGTCGGACATCCAGCGCATCGACGAGCTTTATCAGAAACGCCGCCAGACTAAGGCTTCCCCTGCGGCAGGCAACCGCTTTAACCAGTTTGCCCAGCGGGATTACGATTTTGAAGAACTGGAAGCCAAACTGCTCAGTAAGTAAAGGAGATTGTCGTGAGCTTAACCAATGCCCAGTACGATGCCATACAACGTGAATATGACGCCAGACAGCTGAAAAACCGCCGGCTTTTGGAAAGCCGCCGCGCCGAAGTTTTTCGTGTCTGCCCGGCTTATGAAGAGGCTTCCGATAAGGTTGCCTCTCTTTCCGTAGAATACGGCAAACGTTTCCTGGACGGGGACGAAGGTGCCCTTGACCGCTACCGGCAGGAATTATCCGCTCTCTCCGCCCAAAAAGAAGCGCTCTTAGTACAGGCCGGCTTTCCCGCCGACTATTTGGAGCCTGTCTGTGAATGTCCGCTGTGTCAGGATACCGGCTATGTAAACGGCCGGCGCTGCCGCTGCTATGAGCAGCGTGTCATCCGGGCACTGTACGCCCAGAGCAATCTGCAGGAGCTTTTAGCCACGGAGAACTTTGCCGCCCTCTCCTACGATTATTACAAAGGCGAGGATTTGGCCAACTTCAAAAAAGCGGTGGAATCCGCCCTCTCTTTTATTAAGAATTTCCGTGAAGAATACCGTAACCTGCTTTTTTACGGGGAAGTAGGAACAGGCAAGACTTTTCTTTCCAACTGTATTGCCTGCGAGATGCTGGGGCAGGGCTATTCGGTCATTTATTTTTCCGCTTCCGGATTTTTCAATCTGCTTTCCCGTTATTCTTTCGGATCGGACAATAAAGAAATGCTTTACAAAACTTACGAAGACCTATACAATTGTGATTTGGTGATTGTGGACGATCTGGGAACCGAACTTTCCAATGCCTTTACCAATTCCCAGTTTTTTTCCTTTATTAATGAAAGATTTCTGCGGAAAAAGTCCATGCTGATTTCCACGAATTTAAGCCTGGAGGAACTCAAAGCCCGCTATTCCGAGCGTATTTTTTCCCGGCTGACCAGTAATTTTACTTTCCGTAAATTTTCAGGTCCCGACATAAGGGCCTGTAAAAATATATAATCTACAGAAGTGACTGAGAGAAAGCGAGGACCTGTTTTCATGGCTAACCGTGAAGAAAAACGTAATCTGGAAACTATTCCTGTGGGCACCCTGGGAATGATCGCCTTGGAGGGCTGCCTTCCGCTGGGAAAGCGGATCGACGAATACCTGGTAAAATGGAGAACCGAACGGGAGAATGAGCATAAAAACAGCCTGGCATTTTCCGGCTATCAGCGTCCTTCCTATCTGATTGGAGCCAAAGTGCCCCGCTTCGGCTCCGGTGAGGCAAAGGGCATGATCTTAGAATCGGTCCGGGGATGCGATCTCTACCTTCTGGTAGATGTAGCCAATTACAGCCTGACCTATTCCCTGTGCGGACATGAGAACCACATGTCCCCGGACGACCACTATCAGGATTTGAAGAGAATCATTGCGGCAGTAGGCGGCAAGGCCAGAAGGATCACCGTCATCATGCCTTTCCTCTATGAGAGCCGCCAGCATAAAAGAACCGCCAGAGAGTCTTTGGACTGCGCGCTGGCCCTGCAGGAGCTGGTACATATGGGTGTGGACAATATCATCACCTTCGATGCCCACGATCCCAGAGTCCAGAACGCGATTCCCCTGCATGGTTTTGAAACCGTACAGCCCGCCTACCAGTTTATCAAGGGCCTGCTCCGCCACGTCAAGGATCTGCAGATAGACTCCGGACATATGATGGTGATCAGCCCTGATGAGGGCGGTATGTCCCGCGCCATTTATATTGCCAATGTGCTGGGGCTGGATATGGGAATGTTCTATAAACGCCGGGATTATACCCGGGTAGTCAACGGACGCAATCCCATTGTTGCCCATGAGTTTCTGGGTTCCAGTGTGGAAGGCAAGGACATGATCATCATTGACGATATGATCTCCTCCGGCGAAAGTGTACTGGAGGTGGCCGCCGCTTTAAAAGAGAGAAAAGCGAAAAATATTTTTGTTTTCGCTACCTTTGGTCTGTTTACCAATGGGCTGGACAAGTTTGACCAGGCGGCGAAAGACGGCATCATTACCAAGGTGCTGACTACCAACCTGATCTATCAGACTCCGGAGCTGTTGGAGCGCGGCTGGTACATCAACTGCGATATGAGCAAATATATCGCTTATATCATCGATACCCTGAACCACGACTCTTCTATCAGCGATTTACTAAATCCCAATGAACGGATCCAGAATATTGTGTCCAAATACCGTACCGGCGAGCTTCAGTAGCAGAAAGAGGAACTCATGCTGTTTAACTCTTTTCACTTTTTGATCTTTTTTCCCATAGTGGTGTTGATCTATTTCATAATACCTCGAAAACTCCGGTATTTATGGCTGCTGGCCGCCAGCTATTATTTTTACATGAGCTGGAATGCCAGATACGCTGTTCTGATCGCTCTCTCCACGGTGATCACCTGGATAAGCGGCCTGCTGCTGGAGCGCTTTTCATCCCGCGGCGCAAGGAAATGGGTGCTGGCCTGCAGCTTTTTCGCCAACCTGGGGATTCTTTTCTTTTTTAAATATTTCGGATTTTTCATAGACAATTTCAACCGGATCGCAGGGCATCTGGGCATTGCCATTCTGGATAATCCCTTCGATCTGCTGCTTCCCGTAGGCATTTCCTTTTATACTTTTCAGGCTCTCGGCTATACCGTGGACGTATACCGGGGCGACACGGCCGCGGAAAAAAATCTGTTTCGCTACGCCCTTTTCGTATCCTTTTTCCCACAGCTGGTTGCCGGTCCTATCGAACGTTCCAAGGTCCTGCTGACGCAGCTGAAAAATATTGAGCACATACGCCTTTTTTCTCTGGCCGACGATAAAAGCTTTGATCGGATCGCTTCCGGCTTTATTCTCATGGTCTGGGGCCTGTTCCAGAAAATGGTGATCGCTGACAGGGTTTCCATTCTGGTGGACCAGGTATTTGGCAACAGCTATGGCTACGGCACTTTTGAGCTGCTGGCAGGGGTGCTGGGCTTTGCCCTGCAGATCTACTGTGATTTCAACGGCTACTCCACCATCGCCGTAGGCGCGGCCAGGGTAATGGGCTTTACCCTGACCGATAATTTTGATACGCCTTACTTTGCAGTGAGCATTTCCGACTTCTGGCATAGATGGCATATCACCCTGAGTACCTGGTTTCGGGACTATCTCTATATTCCCCTGGGCGGAAACCGCCGGGGCCGTCTGAAAAAATACCGGAATCTCATGATCACTTTTCTGGCCAGCGGCCTGTGGCATGGCGCCGCATGGAATTACGTCGTCTGGGGCGGTCTCCACGGCATCTACCAGATACTGGGAGATATAACAAAACCCTTAAAAGAGCGCTGCCTGAAACTGCTTCGGGTAAATACCTCTGTGTTCAGCTATCGTCTGGGGCAGGTTCTCTGTACCTTTTGTCTCACCTGCTTCGCATGGATCTTTTTCCGCGCCAGAAGCTTTTCATCCGCCCTGCTCTACATCAGGCGGCTGTTTACCAGATGGAATCCCTGGGTTTTATTTAATGAAAGCATGTATTCCCTGGGATTGGACCGAAGAGAGATGAACATTCTGTTTTTCTCCCTCCTTGTACTGCTGTTGGCGGATCTTCTGCGCTATCTGCGCAGGGAAAACGTGGCGGCGTTCCTTATGAAACAGAATTTATGGTTCCGCTGGCTTGTTGTTTTCGGCCTTATCGTTATGATACTGGTATACGGCGAATACGGCGTGAATTTTAATTCCGCCCAATTCATTTACTTTAACTTTTAGAAGCGGCCGCCTGCGCGGCAGAAAGGAGAGCCCATGAAAAAAGTAATCCGCGGACTGGCATTCTGCATTCTTTTAGTGTTTATTCTGGAACGAACCTATCATATCCTTTCGTGGAAGGACACCACCGGAGGCTATTTGTCTTCCACCCAGCAGCTCTACGCTACCGGTGATAATTTGATCGACGTGGTTTTTATGGGCAGCAGCCACTGCTACTGCGGCATCAATCCCGCCCTGCTCTGGGACCGGTACGGCATGGCAGCCTTTGACATGTCCGTTTCCGGCCAGGATAAATTTTCCACCTACCACACCCTTGTGGAAACCCTGAAAACCCAGTCCCCTTCCGTAGTCTGCATCGATGCCTACGCCCTTCTTTATGACAGGGGAGGCGTTTTGGGCAATGACTACCGGAATATGCTCTCCATGAAGCTTTCTTCCAATTCTATTTCCCTTGTTCAGGAATATGTCGCGGAAGAGGAACAGATGAATTATCTTCTTCGCTGGCCCATTCTCCATACCCGCTACAAGGAACTGGATAAATACGATTTTATCCAGTATCAGCCCAGCATTTACGGACGAGGCTATTTTTTCTCGGACCATATCGGCTCCGCATACGGCCCTGAGGCCAACGCACTGGCCTGTACGGAACAGGAGCCATTGAGTGAGCTGAATCAGGAATGGCTGGACAAATTGATCGCGCTCTCCAAAGAGGAAAATTTTCAGCTGATCTTTTGGGTGATTCCCTTTGCAGCCTCAGCCGACGATCAGGAGATCCTCAACGGTGCGGAAGCCTATTTAGAGCAGAACGATATTCCTTTTCTGGATTTTAATAAACTGGTCCCCGATCTGGGGCTGGATTACAACACGGATTTTTCCGACGCGTTTCATCTTAACTACCGGGGAGCCGACAAACTGACCGCCTATGTAGGCGAATACCTCTCAGACAGATATGCTTTGGCGGATCACAGAGGAAATGACGACTACTATCTGTGGGAGCAGAATTCCGTCTATGATGCCCAGCTGCATAATGCCGCCAGTCTTTCTTCACAGCCGGATGTATCCAGCCTTTTAGCTGCTCTGGCAGCTTCCCCGAATCTGACGGTAGTGCTTTCTTTGGACGGCGCTTACGGAGATTCTTCCCTGGATCTGCAGGGAGCGCTGGCCGCATTCAACATTTCCGAAGAGGAATATAATCTGGGCGGTAAATGGGTATTTTCTGACGGCGTGCTCCTGTATCATATGAACCAGGAGGCTGCCGATACTTACGCGCTTGACGTAAGCGACACGGACACACTGGTGATACAAAATCAGATTTCTCCCGATAACGGCGGTACCCTTGGCGTTTCCATTATGCTGAATACCACACCGGTTCAGACGACCAACTGTGGTCTGACTGTTGTGGCGTACGATAATTTTCAGGAAACCCTGATCGTTGAGAAAACGTACTTTTAGTTCCTTTTACTGTAATCTAAGCTATATTGGGGTTGACATTATGGCGCCTTAATTGTATACTTATTTTTGTTATTGGTTTACAATTAGAATATTGCTTCAAAGAAAGGACGCCTGTATGAAAACCCATAAACAAACCAAAACACTCTGTTCCATTGCCTTAATGACCGCAGTCATCTGCGTCATCAGTCCCTTTTCCATTCCTGTGCCCATCAGCCCCGTTCCCATTACGCTGGGCTTTCTGGCCATTTATTTCACGCTTTTTGCCTTAGGGATGATAAAAGGCACCGTAAGCTGCCTGCTGTACATTTTTCTGGGTTTGGCCGGACTTCCCGTATTCAGTGGTTTTTCCGGAGGCGCCGCCAAGCTTTTCGGCCCTACCGGAGGATACATACTCGGCTATCTTTTTCTGGCCCTTATTGCGGGCGCTTTTATCGAACGCTTCGGTAACGACTGGCGCAAATGGTACCTCTGTCTGTTTGGCATGATCCTGGGCGCAGGCGTGTGCTATGCCTTCGGGACAATCTGGCTGGCATTCCAGATGAAACTGAACTTCGGTCAGGCTCTGCTCCTGGGCGTGATTCCCTATATTCCTGCGGACCTGTGTAAAATGGCCGTCGCCCTTTTGACCGGCATTCCCCTGCGCCGGGCTCTGCTGCGGGCCGGCCTAACAGAATAAAAGATCGGTTGCGTTCCGCTCCTGCCTGTGCTATGATATTGCTTGCGGTGAGTTCGAAACCATCCTCACCGAACCGTCTTCTCAGACGGCTAAAAAACAAAACTAAGGAGAAAATACAAATGATTCAAAGAAGAGTTCTGTTTCTGACACATGCGGCTATGACAGCCGCTCTTTATGTGGTGCTGACTTTTATAGCCAATCTGCTCGGCATCGCTTCCGGCGCGATTCAGGTGCGCTTTTCTGAGGCCCTGACCATTCTGCCCTATTTCACTCCGGCCGCCATACCGGGATTGTTCGCAGGCTGTCTGCTTGCCAATCTGCTCACCGGTGCCGCTCTGCCCGATATTGTTTTCGGCTCCCTGGCGACTCTGACAGGCGCCATCCTCACATACCTGCTGCGCCGCAATAAATGGCTGGCTCCCCTGCCGCCCATCGCGGCCAACGCCCTGATCATTCCCCCCGTACTGTACTTCGCTTACGGCCTGGGCCCTATCTGGTTTGACTTTATTACCGTAACCATCGGGGAGATCATTTCCTGCGGCGTTTTGGGTATGCTCCTGCTGTTCACCCTTCAGAAATACGCCGGGCGGATCTTTCTTCCGCCAAAGCCCCGATATGACGCTTCAGGATCAGCACATGAAAGGGAACGGAAATCACAAACGTAAACAGATCGGCTAACGCCTGCGTCAGCTGGATACCGGTCAATCCCATATGGGCGGGCAGAAGCAGAATGAGCGGAATAAAGAAAATGCCCTGCCGGCAGGAAGCCAGAAATGTTGCCGGAGCCACAAATCCCAGCGACTGATACAGCTGGTTGACAAAGGTGGAATATCCCAGAACCGGCAGAGACAGGCTGAGATACCGCAGCATCTGCCCGCCAATCTCTATGACCTGGGTATCTCCCGGCCGGAACAGTCCCATGATCCTCCCGGAGAACCCAAAGAGAATAGCCGCTATGGACACTCCGTAGACCGTCCCCATAAAAATCGCGGAATAAAAGGCTTTCCGCACCCTGCCATACAGCTTCGCCCCAAAATTATATCCGGCAACGGGTTGAAAGCCCTGCCCCACTCCGATGAGCATACTGCGCAGCAGCATGTATATCTTGTTCGCGATACTCACCGCGGACATAGCAGCGTCCCCATAGGGCCGGACCGCAACATTCAAAAGCGTGGTGGCGACGCTTCCCAGGCTCTGCCTGAAAACCGTGGGCAGCCCCACCCGAAAGATTGTGAGATAATCCATGAACCGGCGGCTGGTCCGAAAAGGGTTGATCTCCACTACGGACATTTTCAGCAGGAAAAATGACAGCAGGATCAGAAAAGAAAATATCTGGCTGAGCATCGTGGCGATAGCCGCTCCGGAAACACCCATCCGGAATCCGAAAATGAACAGCGCGTCCAGGCCGATATTGAGAATCCCGCCGCTGCAAAGCCCGACCATGGATAAGGCCGCCCTGCCCTCTGCCCGCAGAATATTATTCAGCACAAAAGAGGAGCAAAAAATCGGCGCGCCTAACAATATCCAAAAGCCGTAATCACAGGCTAACGGGAGGGCCGTATCCGTTGCGCCAAAGAAACGCATCAGGCGCGGCAGCTGAAACAAGCCGCCGGCCATGATCAGCAGACCTACGAGAAAAGCCGCCGTAAACCCTGAGGAAGCGTACAGATTGGCCTCTTCGTTTTTCTGCTCCCCCAGTCTGCGGGAGATCAGGCTCTGCGCTCCCATACCGAATCCATAGCCCACCGCCTGGATCACAGACTGGATCGCGTAGACCACGCCCACTGCGCCGGTGGCGGAATTCCCCAGCGAGGATACAAAATACGTGTCCGCCAGATTGTAGACCGAAGTGATCAGCATACTAAAAGTAGTGGGAACGGACAGCCTGAGCACCAGTCCAAAAACCGGCGCCTGTGTCATTTTCTTATATTCAGATGTACTTTCCTTGGCAGTGTCTACAGATAACATGCTTTGTCCTTACTATGGGAAATCTCCCATTTTATTTTCTGCTGTAGGTAATAAAGAAATTCCCGTTTTCTTCCAGCCATGCGGAAGCGTCATTTTTCCCCTTTTTTTCAATGCTCCCCTTCTGCGGATCCATAAACAGCACATTGTACTCGTTGAAACCGACTATAACCACTGCTTCTCCGCCTTTCAAGCAGGCCAGCACCGGAATATCCTTGTTCACATAATACAATACCGCATCCAGGGAACAGCCATCCAGTTCCAATACCTGTGCGCCTTCCAGATTGTTTTGCAGTATGGAATAAGCGGTTTCCCCGGTGGAGAGCAGATAGCCCGCATTTTTTACAATGCCCTCATACAGCAGCATCGTGTCCAGACAGACTGCCAGACTGCCCTGCTCTTCCGTAACGGACGCGGCCTTGATCGCCATGATCTGATTCCGCAGGGCCCTGTTTCCTTTTATCCACACATACGCGCCGGCCTCATCCACCACCACGCCCGACCACTGGTCCGCCAGGCTGACCGCTCTCGCGGGATTGTAGTACACCGCGGTAGTCCCGTCAGGCGCATACACATAATACCTGCCATTCTCATCCCTCTCTATGGAGGAGAGGCTCCTGCCGCCTTCGTACACCACTTCTTTTGGTGTCAGGATCTGAATGGTTTTGGCATCAATATTCTGGCTGACCTCTATCTGCACAAATTTTCCGTAGCTTTCGGTAATTACCGTCGTGATCTTGTTTTTGCCCGTATCCGCAGCGGAATTGTTCATGATATAGTCCGGAGCTGCCGCGGTATATGTGCCGTCTTCCTTTCGCTGCAGCCTCTCCAATGTGATCTGGTTGTTCTGCAGGGAACAGCTTTCAATATAAATATTTTCCTGCCTGTAGGACTTTAAGATCTCTCCGGCCGCGTTGCGGATATAAACTCCATACATGGGGAAAAGAATGTTTCCCGCACTGTCCGCCGCCACATCCTCTTTTTTAGCCAAGCCATAAACCAGATCCTCCCCCATGAAGCCGAGAGGCAGAATATAGTCTTTAGCGCCGGCGTTTATCTCTCTTCTCTCTCTGGTGCTCAGATCCATCAGGATCAGCTGTTCAGCCTCGTAAATACTGTCGCCGTTCTGCCAGACCAGCATCTTGTTGCTGTCCGATACCCGCATACTTTCGTCCTGCTTTACCGTCAATATCCGGCTCCCGCTTCTTTCCCGCAGATTCACCTCGTATACGGAGCCCTCCAAAAATACATACAGGTATTCCTCCCTGTTCAGATACAGCAGCTGTTCTACCTCCGCGCGCAAGATCTGGTAGGTTCCATCATAGGGAATATACAGTTCCTCTTCAATGGTATTGAGCGCACTGTCATAAAAGCAGATCTGGACGCCCACTTCCCCCTCATGCCTTCCCCTGTTCATATAACCGTACACCGCGAAATGGATGTTTCCTCCCTCATCAATATCCAATACTTTGATGGTATGGCGGTTGTAAAGGGTTCTGGCATCCATGTGTTCCTTGTCGTAAAAGCCAAAGATCACCGCCATTTTATTGGTGGTGACATTGTAGCTGTAAAGCCTGTTCTGCATGACAAAGGCAAATACATTGCCGTCCTCGCTTTCGTAAAGGGGCAGCGCTTCCTCCGCGACTCCCAGCATGATCTTGTCGTTTACATAGATAGCGCTCTTTTCATCTACGAGCGTGTTCATGTTCCGTACATAGTCCAGCAGATAGATCCTGTCCGGCGTATAGCGCAGCCGGTAATATTCCTCCACATAGAAATAAGTTTTCTCTCCGTCTTCGTCCACAGTGGACACCAGATAATTCCCTGTGACGCTGGCAGTCTGAGAGGCTAACTCCGTTACGTTAAAGACCGCTTCCCCCTCCTGCTTTACCGAAAGATTTCCCCAGGCCACCTGATTTAAGCTGCTGTGAATGTCCACTCTGTGCAGGGTGGAATTGTCCCCTTCGGAATTGCTCTCCATATATTTTGCCAGATCTTTGACCGCTTCCCTGTCAAAACTCTTTTCGTGGAACTCTATCGCAAAGGCCAATTTTTCCGCAAGATGAAATTCCGGTGCCCACACCATGCGGGTATAGTAGTGAATCACCTGTCCCTGTTTGGTCCGCAAAAACAGTATCATGGCGTACTCGGTGTTCTGCTCAATCAGATCCTTCACCGTTATTACGCCTGTCAGCTTATCCCCCTCCCCGGTATACTCCGTCACCTGGGTATTCTCTATCAGGCGCTCTCCGTCCACACTCCTGATCTCATAAGAAATATCCTGAATCGCCTGCCCGTAAGTCTTAATTTCAAAATCAGCGGAGCGCGCGTCATTCAATGCGGTAATGGTTTCCCGCATATAGGCGGTATCCATTTCCTGCGCGTAGCCGTGAAGCTCGTTATAGCGCTGCCCGTCCATTCCCATGTATATCACAGGGAATTCCGCTTCCGGCATTTCCATGGTCATATCGTGATTCCCCTGATTCATGATACCGCTGATGACAAACAGCGCGGCGAAAAAGGTCAGGCCCAGGACAATTCCTTTTATGAGCGCCTTCACAACCGTTTTTTTCAAATTAAGGTTCCTCCTCCAAAAGCTTCTGCAGCGTAGTTTTCACATGCAGAAAATCCGCCAGCTTACGGACGCTGCCGTTTCCCGGCCTCATCCCCTCCCGCTTTACCGCCCGTATCAAAAGGTTTTTAGGCGTGTGCTCCATGTCGATGAACTCCAGGATCTGGGTTTCGTATCCCATTTCCTCCAGCAGCCCGGCCCTGATCGCGTCTGTTGCCAGAGCAGCCATACGCTCCTTGAGCAGCCCGTATTTCAAAAGGGGTGCCAGTTCCCGGTTTTGGATCTGCCTGTTGACTTCATGCTGACAGCAGGGAACCGCCAGAATGACTTTCGCGTTCCAACGGATGGCCTTCTCCAGCGCATAGTCCGTAGCCGTATCGCAGGCATGGAGACTGACCACCATGTCCACCCTGCGGCTGCAGGTATAGCTCCCAATATCTCCCTGTTCAAAATGCAGGCCTCTGTAACCGTACTTTACGGCCAGGGCATTGCAGTCCGCGATCACATCCGCTTTCAGGTCCAGTCCCACGATCTCCGTTTCATACCGCCTCAGCTCATGGAGATAGTAGTACATGGCAAAGGTCAGATAGGACTTCCCGCATCCGAAATCAATAATAAAGAGCGGTCCTCCATCCGGCAGCTTTTTCAGGACATCTTCGATAAATTCCAGATAGCGGTTGATCTGCCTGAATTTATTGTATTTTGCCTTTACCACACGTCCTTCCAGCGTCTGCACGCCCAAGTCCACCGGGCGCCCCTCTTCCAGAATATAATGTCTGGTTCTGTTATGCTCCATGCCCGCGCCATTGCCGCTTTCTGCCAATGTTTTTCCTTCCGCTTCCCTGCGCCTTTTCTTTTTCACGGTCACCTTTCCCTTTTTACTGATCAGGGCCACCGCTCTCCAGCCGCCGCTCTCCACTTCAGCCTGTCTGAAATTTTCCCGCAAAAGCGCTAAGAGACGCTCCACTGTCTCCTCCCTGTCCGCATTATAGTGAAATACCTTGTTGTCCCGGTACAGAGTTACCTGAAAGCACATCCCGCCCTTTAACCGCAGCGGCCTGGCGCTTGCCTTGCTGCCCAGCTCAGGCCGGGAAGGATTGCTTAAGATCAGGTTCTGTAAGTTTTCATTTATCGCTTCTTCCAACAGCGCTTTTAACTCTTCCATATAAGTATAGCCTCATATTGATATAGTCATAGCTGCTTTGGGCCATTTCTGAACACCGCGGCACTATGACTATATTGTACTGGCTTTGTTCCAAAACCTCAACTAAAATTTTAGGAAACCCCGTCTGCCTCCATGTCTTCTCCGGTAAATCTCATAATATATCAAAACCTGTACCATATCCCCGATCCATTCCCATTTTTCCGGAGTATCTTCCTTTACAGCCTCCTCCCCCAAAGCCCCTTCATCCTCACGGTTTTCTTCCTGTCTGAGTACGGTGACGACGGAATCTTTCAGGCGGTAAAGCTGCCATTTATCCGGATATTCATCATAGATCAGGCTGCCTTCATAATCCATTTTATCCAGAATATCGGATACTCTGGTCTGGAGCCTTTTTACCTGTGCAGGGTAAAGCTGCTGCAAATATTCCAGATCCCGCCTGACGCTGTCTTCTTCATTCATAAAATAAGGCATGGAGCCGGACATGTAATACGGCAGTATCCTGTGCTGATAATTCATCGGCTGTCCTCTGCTTTCTCCTTTTCCATAAGATATGCAGCCAAAAAAAGAAATGTCACAGGCTTTCGGCCTGTGACACGCGATTTCTTATTTCAGTACATTGATCCTGGCTATAGCACGCAGCAGAGCTGCTTCCGCCCTGGCCATGTCCGTTTCCGGGGTATTTTCCCGGATCCTCTCCTCTGCCCTGCGTTTTGCCGCTTCCGCTCTGGCTTCATCAATTTCACCAGGCCATTCTATGATCTCCGCCAGTATGGTGACTCCTTCCGGCAGGATCTCCGCAAATCCCGCATGCAGCGCGGCCTCTTTGGAATCTTCTTTTTCCGTAATAGTCAGGATCCCCGGCTTTACAATCACCGTCATGGGAATGTGGCCCGGCAGTATTCCGATCTCTCCTTCGGTGGTATTAAATTCCACCATTTCCGCATCCCCCTCATAAAACACTCTGTCAGGGGTGATGATCCGCAATTTAAACTGTTCCATAGCCGCTCCTATTTCTTTTCTACCTTGGCCAGTACATCATCAATGCTTCCCACATTCAGGAAATAGCTTTCGGGTATATCGTCATGGAGTCCCTCTAAAATCTCCTTAAAGCCGCGGATAGTTTCCCCTACAGGCACATACTTTCCTTCCAGTCCGGTAAACTGCCCTGCCACAAAGAAAGGCTGGGAAAGGAACCTCTGCACCTTTCTGGCTCTGGATACCACCAGTTTATCTTCCTCGGAAAGTTCGTCCATACCCAGAATGGCGATAATGTCCTGCAGTTCCTTATAGCGCTGCAGAATTTCCTGTACGCCGCGGGCTACTTTATAGTGTTCCTCTCCCACGATCCTGGGATCCAGAATACGGGAAGTGGATTCCAGCGGATCTACCGCAGGATAAATACCCAGTTCCACAATGGAACGGGAGAGCACCGTCGTGGCATCCAAATGGGCAAATGTAGTAGCGGGAGCCGGGTCAGTCAGGTCATCCGCCGGCACATAGACAGCCTGTACGGAAGTAATGGAACCGTTTTTCGTAGAGGTAATACGCTCCTGCAGCGCACCCATTTCCGTCTGCAGCGTCGGCTGGTATCCCACGGCCGAAGGCATACGGCCCAGCAGCGCGGACACCTCGGAGCCGGCCTGGGTAAAACGGAAAATATTGTCGATGAAAAGCAGTACGTCCTTACCGCCTTTGTCCCTGAAATATTCCGCCATGGTAAGGCCCGTCAAGCCCACTCTCATACGCGCTCCGGGGGGCTCATTCATCTGTCCGAACACCATGGTGGTCTTATCAATAACACCGGATTCCGTCATCTCATGGTACAAGTCGTTTCCTTCACGGGTGCGTTCCCCTACCCCGGTAAACACGGAATAGCCGCCATGCTCCGTAGCGATATTTCGGATCAGCTCCTGTATCAGCACCGTCTTTCCTACACCGGCTCCTCCGAAAAGCCCTATTTTACCGCCCTTCTGATAGGGACAGAGCAGATCCACCACCTTGATGCCAGTTTCCAATATTTCTGTCTGGGTAGACTGCTCGGAAAATTCGGGCGCAGGTCTGTGAATGGGCTCGTAACTCACATTTTCCGGTGCCGGTTTATTGTCAATGGGCCTGCCCAGCACATTGAAGATACGTCCCAGCGTATTTTCACCCACGGGTACGGTAATGGGAGCGCCGGTGGCTCTCGCTTCCATGCCTCTCATCAGCCCATCCGTGGTACCCATGGCAATACACCTCACCGTATCGTCACCCAGATGCTGTGCCACTTCCACCGTAAGCGGATCCCCGCTCTTTAAAGGAATCTCTATCGCTTCATTGATTTCGGGAAGCCGGCCCTCTTCAAAGCGTATATCCAAAACCGCTCCGACGATCTGAGTGATCTTTCCTTTATTTACTCCTGCCATTTTGTTGTCCTTTCCTTTCCCATTTCCTTAGGTTATCGCATTTGCGCCCGCTATGATCTCCGTCAGTTCCTGCGTGATGGAACTCTGTCTTGCTCTGTTGTACTGCAGGGAAAGCTTGGAGATCATCTCCTCCGCATTCCCGGTAGCCGAATCCATCGCCTGCATCCTGGCACCGTTTTCACTGGCCGCGGCCTCTACCAGCCCTCCGTAGATCAGACTGGTCACATATTTGGGGATCAGCAGGTTCAAAGCCTCTTCATCCTCCATTTCAAAATTCATAGGAGCGCTGCTTTCCGCTGCCTGCTCCTCCCTGCCCTCCGGCACTTCTACCGGCAGAAGCTTTAACAGCGTAGGCACATGACTCACCGTATTTTTAAATTTGGTATAGGCCATATAGATCTCGCCGATCTCGCCTTTCGCGAAAGCATCCAGCAAGTCTCCGGAAAGCCGCATAGCGTCCGGATAGGCCGGTTCCTCCGCGATCTCGGACAGGTCCGCGGCGATCTCATACCCGGCTCTTGCCAGCGCGTCACGGCCCTTTTTCCCTACCGCGTAGATAACGGTTTCTTCCTTGGAGAAGCCTCCTCTGGTAACCAGCTTCACCACATTGGAATTATATCCCCCTGCCAGTCCTCTGTTGGAAGTCATGACCACTACCGCCTTTTTGCCGGAAGCGCTTCCGTCCAGATAGGGATGCCTCATGCCCGCGGTTTTCGCCAAAATGGAAGTGACCGTCTCGTACATACCGGTAAAATAATCCCGGGAACGCTCCGCATTTTGCCTGGCCCGCTGCAGCTTGACCGTGGACACCAGTTTCATGGCCTTCGTAATCTGCTGGGTGCTCTGTATACTGCCCTTACGGCGTTTAATATCCCGCATGGATGCCATAATGTATCACCCTTCCTAATTCTTTTCAAATTCTGCCTTAAATTCCCCAAGCGCTTTCTTTAAAGTCTCTTCGGTGCTTTCCGAAATGACTTTCTCGTCAGCGATGGCTTTGGGCACTTCGGGATATTTGGTATCCAGATATTCAAAAAATTCTTTCTCAAAGCGGGTAATGTCTTCTACCGCCACATCCAGAAGATATTTATTGGTCGCGGCGTAAATGATGATAACCTGATACTGCACCGGCATGGGCTGATACTGGGGCTGCTTCAGAACTTCCTTGATGCGCTCGCCCTGGGCCAGCTTTTCCTTGGTATCCGCATCCAGTTCAGAACCAAACTGGGCGAACGCCGCCAGTTCCCTGTACTGTGCCAGTTCCACACGGATGGGGGCCGCGATCTTCTTCATAGCCTTGATCTGCGCGGCGCCTCCCACACGGGAAACGGAAAGTCCCGCATTGACCGCAGGCCTGAAGCCCGCGTTGAACATTTCTGTTTCCAGGTAGATCTGTCCGTCGGTAATGGAAATGACATTCGTAGGAATATAAGCGGAAACATCTCCCGCCTGAGTCTCTATGATGGGCAGAGCAGTCAGGGAGCCTCCGCCGTACTCTTCGCTCATTCTTACCGCGCGCTCCAAAAGCCTGGAGTGCAGGTAGAATACATCGCCCGGATACGCCTCACGTCCGGGGGGACGTTTTAAGAGCAGGGAGAGTGTACGGTATGCGGCAGCGTGTTTGCTTAAGTCGTCGTATACTACCAGTACATCCTCGCCCTTCTCCATCCATTCCTCACCGATGGCACAACCCGAATAAGGCGCGATATACTGCAAGGGCGCAAGTTCGCTGGCTGTAGCGGCTACCACGGTGGTATAGCTCATAGCGCCGTACTCTTCCAGTGTCTTCACAATGGTTGCCACTGTAGAGGCCTTCTGGCCGATAGCAACGTAAATGCATTTTACATTCTGCCCCTTTTGGTTGATGATGGTATCTATGGCAATCGCCGTCTTCCCGGTCTGTCTGTCCCCGATGATCAATTCCCTCTGTCCTCTTCCGATAGGCACCATGGAGTCGATTGCCTTGATTCCCGTCTGCAGGGGGGTGTCCACGGACTTCCTGGTAATAACGCCGGACGCCACTCTTTCTATTCTCCGGTAGCCCGTATTCTGCAGGGGGCCCTTCCCATCGATCGGCTGTCCCAGCGCGTTGACTACACGCCCTAAAAGCGCGTCACCTACGGGGACCTCCACCACGCGTCCCGTGGTCTTTACCAGATCGCCCTCATTGATATTCCTGTGGCTGCCCAACAGTACGGCACCCACGTTGTCTTCTTCCAGATTCAAAACCATGCCGTATACTTCTGACGGAAATTCCAGAAGCTCGCCCTGCATGGCATTTTCCAGACCGTGAACACGGGCGATACCGTCCGCCACCTGAATGACTGTACCCACATCGGACACTTCCATTTCAGACGAGTACCGCTTAATTTGTTCCTTGATTACGGAGCTTATCTCCTCTGGTTTCAAGTTCATGGATCCTTAACACCTTTCCTTCATTTTCTGCATCACTGCAGCTTAGTCTGATATAACTGTCTGCTCAAATTCTCCAATTTCGTACGGATGCTGCTGTCCACCACTCTGTCACCGATACGGATCACCATGCCGCCCAGCAGGGTTTCATCCACCTCATAGCGCATTTCAAAGGAGCGGTAATCCGTAGTTTCCAAAAGCCGCTTCTCCACTTTCGCTTTCTGCGCTTTGGAAAGGGGAACCGCCGTTTTCACAAAAGCGATCCCGATCTTTTCCTTCTCCCTGATCCTGGAAATAAAATACTCCAGCACCAGAGGAAGCTGTTTATAATGCTCCTTTTGCAGCAGCAGGCACATGGTTCCGTATATTTCCCGGCTGACGCGCTCCTTCCAGACTTCTCCCAGTACTTTTTCCTTTTCTTCGTGAGAAACTGCCGGATTTAACATCAGTTTTTCAAAGTCAGGATTCGCGGAAAGGATCTCCTTTACCGCTTCCGCTTCCCGCAGCAGTTCTTCCGTTCTGCCGCTCTCGCAAGCCAGTTCGAACAATGCCTCGCCATATACCTTTTCCACTAGCTTAGCCATGTGCTCTCACCCATCTCGCGCAAGGTTTCATCCACGAGCCTTTCCTGCACCGTTGTATCAATGGCACCCGACACAACCTTTCCGGCTATCATGGATGCGATCGCGATCATCTCTTTCTTTACTTCATCCGCTGCCTTCTGCTTCTCCAGTTCGGCCTCCACGCGGGCCCTGTCCATAATACGGGCCGCCTCCTGCCGGGCCTCCCCGACGATCTGCGTCTCATTCAGCATGGCCTTCTTCCTGGCTTCCGCCAGAATACCGTCTGCCTCCTTCTGTATATCCCGCAGCTTTGCCTCGTATTCTTCTTTCATGGCCTTGGCTTCCGTCATATCCTGCTCCGCCTGCGCCAGCTCTCCCGCTATTTTTTCGCTTCTTCCCGCCAGCATTTTACGCACGGGATCAAAAAGCAGATAGGACAGTGCCACAAACAGCGCCAGCACAGCGATCATGGACAATACGGAATCCGCGATAAGCTGCCAGTCCAAATCGAAGAGCCTGGACATGGTTTCGCCGGATGTCAATAAAATCCTCACCCTCAAAACCTCCTTCCTTTCATTCTTTCATAACAAAGAAAGCCTTACGGTAATAAGGGCTGTACAAACATCAGAAGAAGCGCGGTAACCAGACCGTACAGACCGGTAGTCTCCGCAACTGCCTGGCCTAAAAGCATGGTGGAAGTAATATCCGACTTGGCTCCCGGATTACGGCCTACAGCCGCTGCCGCGTGTCCTGCCGCGATACCCTGGCCGACACCAGGTCCGATACCTGCGATAACCGCCAGTCCCGCGCCGATCGCGGAACATCCTCTGATAAAATTCTCGTCAAATCCCATTCTGATCTCCTCCTTAAATATAAAAATAATAAATACGCGTTTCTATTTGTTGTAAATAAAACTCTCCCAAAGCAAAGAACGGATCACGCTTCCCCGTCGCCAATGGCGTTCTGAATATAGGTCATGGTCAGCATACAGAACACATAGGTCTGGATGGCTCCTGAGAAAATATCCAGATACACATGCAGAAACGCCGGCCATATCAGTGCGAACAGATCCAGCAGTCCATATACCAGCGCCATCATGACCACGCCCGAAAGCACATTGGCAAACAGACGCAGGGAAAGTGAAATGGGCACCGCAATATCGCTGATGATATTGATAGGCAGCCAGATAGGCAGCCAGGGCGGCAGGGGTGAACACTTATCCACCCAGATAGCCTTTAAGGAATTGTGCTTAAAGGTATTAAAATGTATCAGGGCAAAAGTCATCAGCGCTAACGGCAACGTCACACCGTAATCCGCGGTAGGCGGCCGCAGTCCCATAAGACCGGAAAGATTGCTGATCAGGATAAAGATAAATACCGTTCCAATATAATTGCGGAATTTGGAAGCATTTTTTCCCATGGTGCCTTTCACCATTTTGTCCAGCATTTCCACGATCAGTTCCACTACATTTTGAAATCCGGAAGGTACCTCTTTCGCGTGCTTCATGGCTCTGTTGGCCGCTATGGCAAAACCCAGCAGCAAAAGCATCACGATCAAAATGCTCACATGGGTAGTGGTGATCCAGACTTTGTGTCCGAAAAAGGAGTATTGGAACAGGCCGTGTACCATAAAGTCCACTTCATTGCCTGCCGACAGCAGAATCCCATATTCCATGTACTCACCTCCTTACTCTTCCTGTCACCTGAAAGTCTCCGGTCCTTCCCCTGCTTTCTCCTCCATAAGAGGCTGCGCAGCAGGATCACTTTCACCGAAGAGCCGGTTATAGCATTTGTGTACCGCAGGCTGTAAATAAGCGCCTGCTTTCAGGGCCATCACGCCCAGAAAACCGGCCAGTACATAGCCTGCTTTCAAGTAAAATAAACCCACAAGGTAAACAGCCGTTAAAAAATATCTGAACAGGTACCCGCCCGCCACGATCTTGGCCGCCGTCTTTTCATCGCAGAGAAAGGCCTTCTGCAGGGACCGCCACATATGCAGCGCCAGAATACCGGCCATAAGCCCGCCACTCCAGAGGCTCATGGCAAAGAGTTCTTCTTTCAGTGGGAAAAACAGCCCTGCCAGGATACCCGCCAGCTGGCAGAATATCAGAAATACCAAAATGCCTGTCAGCAGTTCCAGGATTGCCCTGTCACACTTTTTAAGTCTTTCCGTCATGTCCGTCCCCACCTTTGTCCTCATAGACATGCTTAGCCATTATGTAAATGTTGCGGAAGCCGGCCAGCGCCCCTATGAAAAAAAAGACGATCATCAGGTAAGAGGTCCCCAGCTTCTTATCCAGCCAGATTCCCAGAAAAGACAGGAGAAAAACGGGAACCAGCATATTGATCCCGAACTGGGTGATCATTGCCAACGCCCGATATACGTTTTTTCCATATTTTCTGCGCCGCGCCACATTTTCCTCCCCAGGCCCTATACAAATCTATTGTAAATTATACTAATTTTCCCCTCTATTGTCCAGACACTTTGACAGATTTCACTAAAAATATTTCTTTCACGGATGGGATCTGTTTGACTTCCTCAGCCGGGTGGTGTAGTATTTTCTTAACCCGTAATATTTGTACTATGCCGGATAAAACGGAGGACTTATCATGGAACAGCTTGCCATTTACAGAAAGCGCCTGATTCCTGACGAATGTGTTCTGTTAAAAGACGACACGCTTGTCAGTCAGACGGAGGAGCTTATTGTCACCAGCTGGAATACCCTGAATCCCAAAACGGCCTTCCAGTACGGTGCCTCCTGCTATTTTCTTAAAAAGGGGATCAAGGTCAGCAAATTTTACCGCGGGGACGGCAGCCTGTTCTGCTGGTACTGCGATATTGTCCGTTATGATTTTTCCCAGGGGAACACGGTTCTGACCGTGACAGATTTACTGGCAGATGTGATACTTTATCCGGACGGTTCCATAAAAGTGGCCGATCTGGATGAGTTGGCCGAAGCCTTTGAAAAGGGGCTCATCTCTTCCCAGGAGCTGACTCTTTCCTTAAAGCAGCTGAACGCGCTCCTTGTATGTATCTACGAGGGACGTTTCTCAGAACTGGGGAACGAACTGGAAAAGCGTGGGCTGTGACCGCGCTTTCTCCCGCTAATAGAAAATATGTCCGCCGATACTGATACCGGTAAGCCCCTCTATGGGAGTTCTGAAATACAGACAGGTTCCCACGTTGGTCATGCCTGACATGGCCTCGTCCGCAGCTCTGTAGCAGTCCGCCGTGGCCTTTCCGGCAGCGAGCGCCAGTTCCAGTCTGCCGCTTGCCACCGGTGAGAACTGACTCTTCTGATAGATGACTCCCACTACGGTATCCGGATAACGGGAGCTGAGCACCCGATTGATCACCACGGAGCCCACTGCCAGTTTGCCGTCATAGGGTTCTCCTCCGGCCTCGCAATAGATGATCGCTGCCAAAAGAGCCCTGTCTCCATCCGCGAAAGTGACTTCTGAAATATCTCTCCACGCCGCGTTGGCTGCCGCTCTGGACAATGCCTTTTCCTCTTCGATCTTCTTTTTGAGCGCCTCAATATCCCCATTCAGTCTTTCCATTTCCGCTTCATAGGCACGCGCTTCCGCTTCCGCCTGATCGATCTGGTCCCCATAAACCGCTATGGAATTGGAGGTCTGGCTCACCAGCCCGGCCACCCTGCTCTTTTCCTCTTCCGCCTCCTGACGCAGGTCAGCCAGTTCTGCCATTTCCTGCTGCAGGCGCGCTTCCTGTTCTTCGATCAGGATCCTGGTTTCTTCATAGTCTTTGAGCATATTGCTGTCATACTCGCTGATAGCGTTCATGTAATTGGTATAATTGAGAATGTCTCCGAAGCTGTCCACCGCAAAGAACATTTCCAGATAATCGGTCTGCCCCACTTCATACATATACTGGATACGGCGCACCATACAATCGTACTGCCACTGTTCGGTTTCTCTCGCGGAATCCAGCTCCTGGCGGGTGAGCTCGATCTCCGTTTCCTTCTCCTGGATCTGCTGCTCCAGCTGTTCCAGCCTCTCACTGACCTCCGTCAGCTGATCCTTCAGGCTTTTCAGATCCTTCTTCAGATCCGCCTGGTCGCCCCTCAATCCTTCCAGTTCTTCCTCATTGGCGTCGATCTCTCCCTGCAGCGCGCTCTGCTGCTGAATCGCTTCATCCAGCTGTTCCTGGGTAGTCTTGGCAAGGGGAAAGACCGGCAGGGAGCATAAAAATAAAAGCAGTGCCATTCCCAATGCCGCTCTGCTCTTGCGCCACACTGACTTTTTCATCCGGTTTTCCTCCTTTCCACTCTTTGTCTTATTTTTTCTTTTCAGGAAACAGATACTCCTTGTGGTACTTTCGTTTTGAGACTCACACCTCTAATTCCAGTTTTCTTCCCGTTCTGCGATACTGGACATAGGCCACGCCCGCCGCGTCCAGCATTCTTTTAGACGCGATATTGGATGGACTGAACGCATATTTATCACTGTCGTAGACAATGGTTTTGATTCCTGCCTGTATAATGGCCTTGGTACACTCGTTGCAGGGGAACAGAGAAACATACAGCTTGGTTCCCTCCAGAGAACCTCCCCGGTAATTTAAGATGGCATTCAGCTCTCCATGCGTCACGAAAGGGTATTTGGTTTCCAAGATCTGATCCCCCTCCCTTTCCCAGGGAAATTCCTCATCGGAACATCCTAAAGGGAATCCGTTGTAGCCCATGGAAAGGATCTTATTGTCGCTGCTGACAATGCAGGCTCCTACCTGCGTATTGGGATCCTTGGAACGCATCCCGGAAAGCTGGGCGATTCCCATAAAATATTCATCCCAGCTGATATAATCTTCTCTTTTTCGCATCTTTTCCATATTTTTCCCCTTTGTCCCTAACCTTATGTTTCCAGCATGCCGATCCTGCGGCAGTGCTTTTCCTCCCCGGAAAAAGGCGTATTCAGAAAGGTTTCCGTAATTTCTACCGCCAGATTCGGGCCTACGATGCCGCCGCCCAAAGCCAGCATATTCGCGTCGTTATGCAGTCTTGTCATTTTGGCGCTGTAACAATCCTGGCATACCGCGCAGCGTATCCCCGGCACCTTGTTGGCCGCCATGGAAATTCCCAGTCCGGTAGTACAGAACACGATTCCTTTTTCACATTCTCCAGAAGCCACCGCCTTAGCCGCCGCTTTCCCGAATACCGGATAATCGCAGGAATTTTTATCATAGCATCCAAAATCCTTATAGGCGATCCCCTTTTTCTCCAAATATCCGATCACTGTCTGTTTTAACTCAAAACCGCCATGGTCACTGCCAATCGCTATCATATGAAGCTCCTTTTCCTAAACTTCCACTACATGGTGTCCTGCCGCTTTCAGCAGCCTATTCATCAACGCCGCTCCCAAGCCGGTACTCTCAAAGGCCTCCGCGTATATGACCTCCACGCCCTCATCATCCAGCTCCCGCAGGATCCGGTACAGCCGCTTTGCCGCTCCCAGACCGTCCGTCCTGCTGCCTAAGGATTTTCGCGCATCCGCGGTATAACTGGCAAGAGTTTCTTCTGCCGCGATGATTCCCGTTCTTTTTCCGGCAGCCTTTGCCAGCTTCAACTGTGCGTTGACATAGGGCACAATACGCGTTTCTTCTCCTGACACTATCGTCAGTTCTCCTTTTGGCGCGTAATGCCGGTATTTCATACCCGGTGCCTTGGGCGCCTGGGTGCTGTTGCCTTCAAAGACAGTTCTGTCAGTTTCTACCGTTCCCAGCAGTCCCTGCAGCATTTCCTCCGTCACATATCCCGGCCGCAGAATTTCAACCGGGTTCACTGTCAGGTCCACAATGGTGGATTCCAGTCCGATTCCGACCTCTCCGCCGTCCACTATCATATCGATCCTGCCGTTCATATCCTCCAGCACGTATTTTGCCACCGTAGGGCTGGGGCGTCCGGAGGTATTGGCGCTGGGCGCCGCCACATATCCGCCGGCTGCCTCGATCAGCGCCAGCGCGGTTTTGTGGGAAGGCAGCCGGACTGCTACGGTCCGCAGTCCTCCCGTGGTCTCATCTGGTACTTCTTCCGCTTTGGGCAGTATCATGGTGAGGGGCCCCGGCCAGAATACATCCGCCAGCCTTCTGGCTGTTTCCAGCCTGGCCGCATGCTCCGGCGCACCGGAAACCAGCCGGTAAATGTCTTCCCATTTGCTGATGTGTACGATCAACGGGTTGTCCGACGGGCGTCCCTTTGCCGCATATATTTTCCGGGAAGACTCCGGATTGAATGCGTCTCCTCCCAATCCGTAAACGGTTTCCGTAGGAAATGCCACCAACCCGCCTGCTTTTAAGATCCTGCCTGCTTCCGCCAGACAGGCCTTGTCGTCTTCTTCCATACAAGTGATCACTTTGGTATTCATACCGATACTGTGCCTTCCGAGCTTTCTCCTATTTGCAAAGTCCGGCAACGACTTCATTGATCACTTTGCCGTCAGCTTTCCCTTTTAACTCTCCCATAACCGCTTTCATGATCAAGCCCTTATTCCCGGAAGCTAATTCCTCAGGGAAACGCGCGGTAATAAAGCTTTCCACTTCCTGGGCAGACATCATTTTCGGCGCATATTCGGAAATAATATCGTAACGAGCCTGATATTCCGCTTTCAGATCCGTCCTGTCCGCAGGACAGGTATCCAGCTGTTCTTTTACGGATTTTAACTCTTTTAAAATGGCCTTGTCCACCAGTTCCGCCGGAATATCCTCTCTGCACCCCGCATCGATTCCAAGCTTTTTCGCCGCGGACACCAATGTAGAGATTGCATCCTTCCGCACCTTATCCCTGGCCTTCATCGCTGCCACCATATCCGCTCTTAACTGTTCTAACTCCATAATAGCCTCCAATCCGCGGCAAGCCGCTTTCGTGTACAGTATAACACATCTTTTTTTGAAAATCCATGTTTCTTTTGGGAAATCACGTTTTATGTCTTAACGAAACAGGCAAACAGGTATACAATAGACTTGTATCCTGGCCTGCAGGTTTGCATCAGGAACGCAGGCGCATACATATTATTATATTTTAACAAGGAGAAGCTGCTATGAATATCAATACCGGTCTTAAAAATTATTCCGTAAAGGAACTGCCTCATTGTAAAATACACGGGCGCACAGATACTTCACAGGATCCTCTGCCATTGTTCTGGACAGGCAGCGGGCTGGAGGTGAATGTATCGGGAACGGAGTTGTGGATAGAAGTGGAAGTGGATTTCGATTACCATGAACCCTGGGCAGCCTGCCGCATCGACGGCGCCCTGATGAGCCGGCAGATGCTCCTCCCCGGCAGACATAAACTCTGCCTGTTTCGAAATATGAGTCCCGAAGCAGTTAAAAATGTCTGCTTTTTCAGGGAGCTGCAGGCCATGTCTGAAGATAACGCCTGCCATCTGTTGATCTGCGGCCTGCAAACGGACGGCGAATTTTTCCCGGTTCCAGAACGTCCTTACAAGCTGGAATTCATCGGCGACAGCATCACCTCGGGAGAAGGTACCTACGGCGCAGTGGGGGATCAGCCCTGGATTCCTATGTTCATGAGTGCCAGCAGGCATTACGCCGCCATGACCGCGCAGGCCCTAAACGCGGATTTCCGCCTGATCTCCCAGGGCGGCTGGGGTGTGGTCTGCGGCTGGGACAATGATCCCCGTCACGCCCTTCCCGCGTACTACACCCAGATCTGCGGTCTGGCCCAGGGGGAAACCAACGAGGCCCTTGGCGCGCAAAAGCCCAATCCTTTTAAGGAGTGGCAGCCGGACGCCATCATTGTCAACTTAGGAACCAACGACAACGGCGCTTTTGACCAGCCCCAATGGAAAGATCCGGTCACCGGGGAAATCTTCCAAAACAGGAGAAACCCCGACGGTTCTTTGGAGCGAGGCTCCGTGGAGCGCTTTGAACAGGGTGTGATACGCTTCCTGAAGCTGCTTCGCTCCTGCAATCCCAACGCCCGCATCATCTGGGCATACGGTATGCTGGGATACGAGCTGACTCTTCCCATTGCCCACGGGGTAGAAACTTTCTGCCGGGAAGATCAGGATACCAAAACCACCTTTCTGCAGCTTCCCAATACCACCGCAGACACCATCGGCGCACGTTTTCATCCTGGAGTCAAAGCTCACGAAAGAGCCGCCGGCATATTGACGGAATACTTAAGAAGCATCTTATAGACCGCTTTCCTTTAGATACTGTATGATCCCGATATGTATTTCCCACGCCAGCTTTTCCTGATATTCCCTGGTGCACAGTTTTTCCGCTTCCTCAGGGTTAGAAAGAAAACCGCATTCCACGATCACAATGGTGGAGGCGGTTTTCTTTAACAGGTAATAACTGTCGTTTGCCTTGACGGTGCGTTTATTGTCCGGATCTACCCCTTGAACCAGCCTGGCCTGGATCTTCTCCGCCAGCTTCTTTCCCTCCACGCTTCCCGTGTAATAAAAGACTTGCGCGCCGCGCACATACTCTTCGGGATAACTGTTCTGGTGGATGCTTACGGTCAGTACAGGGGCAGCCTCTTCGATCAGCGCGATCCGCCGTTTCATATCCTGCACTTTTTTATTGGATGCGTTTTCATCATACAGTCCGGCATCCGTGTCCCTGGTAACCACCACCCGAATATCGTCGGCTTCCAGATATTTCTTTACCAGCAGCATGATCTCCAAGTTCAGATCCTTTTCCCGCGCGCCGTTGATGCCCACTTTTCCCGGATCATTTCCTCCGTGTCCGGCGTCGAGCACCACACAGGGAGCGTCTTTTACCCGGGCGCTTCCCGAAGTATCCCGTCCGAGGTTCTGACCAAGCAGAGGGAGCACCGCGGCTGCGGCCACCAGCAATGTACCCAGCAGCAGATATGGTTTCTTCGTCATGCGATTCCAATCCGTTTGAAGCATTTACCTAAATATATGTGGACGGAATACATATTATACCGGCCCGCGCTACAGGCGCTTTAATGCGTCCTTGATCAGGCGCTCCGCCTCTCCGTCGTCATATTCTTTCAGGCTCTTCTGCGCCGCCTGGGATTTTTCCCTGATAATGGAGGGGATCGCATAGTGCATCAGTTCATCCAGCCTGGAATCCGCATCCTCCACGCGGAAATTCTGCAGATCGTCCAGTATGAACAGCAGCTTGGCATTCAGCTCTCCCACACTGATGCTTTGCAGCTCCTCTCCCTCCTTCTGGGCGTTTTTCTGGTCGAGCATCTGCAGAATACGCAGCAGCATGCGCTCCGCCGCAGTAAAATCTTCTTCTTTCATTTTGGCAGAGATCGCCTGCAGGCGCTTTGCCACTTCGTCGCTCAGCTGGTAGCCCAGCATCTCTTCCACCTTTGTTACGGACAGTTTGGTATTCCCATTGCGTATGCATTTCACTATATCTTCGATATGGCGGTACAGTTCCGTTTCATTCATGGGCAGAGCACCCCGCAGCTTCAGCGCCCGCTCGATACGCTGGCACAGATCCTCCCCGTCAAAGGGCTTCAGAATATAATCCATGATGCCCAGCTTGGCACCCTCTAATACCGTGGCCTTGTCGTGCTTTGCCGTCAGCATGATCACCGGGACGGTGGTTCCATTTTCCTGCCCTCTGATCTGCTTCAGGGTTTCCAATCCGTCCATGATCGGCATCTGAATATCCAGTAAGATCAGATCCACCTTTTCCTGGCTGACCACCTTCAGGGCCCGTCTTCCAGAGCTGACCGGAATCACCTCGTATTTTCCCTGAAGCTCCTGTTCTATCGTAGCAAGATTCACTACATTGTCATCAACTGCTAAAATTCTCATTCTATCCATAATCCGGCTCCTTTCCCCAGTCTGCGATCATCTGACGCAGAAGTTCCTCCGCCTCATCATCCTCATAGAGCTGCAGTCTGCGCTGTATTTCCAGCAGCTCTTCTCTCATGGTTTCCTCCAGTTCATGCTCCAAAAGCCGCTCTACCTTTTCCCTGCAGTCTTTGGATCTGAAATGTTCCAGCGCGCCCAGTGCCTCTTTCAGACTGCTTATGATCTCCTCCTGGGAAATAGCTTCCCGTGGAACACCCTTTGCGCTTCTTTCCTCTCTCTGCCTGCGCTTATCCAGTATCTGCCGGATCTCCTGCAGCAAGGCATTGTAATTTTCCAAAAGCTTATCATGCTGTTCTTCCAGCACTCTGTCGTCTTTCGCCGCGGCCGCATTTTCCAGCAATTCCGCAGTCCCCGCCAGCTCCCACGCACCGATATTGCCTGCCGCTCCCTTTAAGGCGTGTACTTCTATCCGGTAATTCTCATAGTCCCTTTCTTCCTTCAGCTCCTCAAAATACACTGTCTTGCGCAGTCCGTCCATATAGAAGAGGTTCAGGATCTCCAGATATTCTCCTAGGTTGCCCGCATGCTTCTCCATGACCTTCTTCACATCTATGCCCCGGATGAAGATACCTTCTATTTCTTCCAGATCAATGTCCGTCCCCACAACCTGTTTTTCCAGCTTCCGTTTCTTATCCTCCGGAATCCATCTGGACATGACTCTGTGCAGGGGAATCCTGTCCATGGGTTTTGCCACAAAATCCTGAAAACCGTTTTCCAGAAACTGCTTTTCTATACCGCCGATCACATTCGCAGTCAGTGCCACGATCACCGCATCCCTGCCATTTGTGCCGCACTCTTTTCGAATGAGCCGTGCCGCTTCCATTCCGTCCATCTCCGGCATCATGTGATCCATAAAAATAATATCATACTTTTGCGCGTTAACAAGGGCAATAGCCTCCGGGCCGCTCTCCGCCTCGTCCACCTGGCATCCGTAATTGCGCAGCATTCCCTTGGCGATCTTGCGGTTGATAAGGTTGTCGTCCACTACTAGGATATGACTTTCCGGTGCGGAAAACATCATGATCTCCTGTTTGGAATCCGGCAGGCTTCCGGAGAGAGAAGAAATCTTTCTGCTGTCCGTCACCTTCTGAGGAAGCAGGATCGTAAAGGTACTTCCCGTTCCCAGAACGCTCTCGACCTCCAGCTTTCCACCCATCAATTCCGTGAGATTTTTGGCCACGGAAAGCCCCAGGCCCATACCCTCCACACTTCTGCTCTCACTGGAATCCACCTGTTCAAAATTATAAAAAATCTTCTGAAGATTTTCTTTCTCGATCCCAATCCCTGTGTCCCGGATCAGGAATTTCAACGTGGTCCATTCCCCTACGGGACCGTCCGTTTCCACCGTCAGGGAAACGCTTCCCTCATTGGTATATTTTACGGCATTGTCCAGCAGGCTGCCCAGCACTTGTCTGATCCGTCCTTCATCTCCGTTCAGGCCCGCCGGCAGATCTCCGCTGATATTCTGCTGAAATTCCAAGCCCTTTTCTTCTGCCGCCGCCCCCGCCTTTTCCGCCACGTCCCGCAAAAGCTTCGTGGTACTGTAATCCTGCTGCACCAGCAGCATCCTGCCGGCTTCCATCGCGGAAATATCCCAAATATCATTGAAAATATCCAGCAGCCTTCCGGAAGCGCTTTTAATATCGCAGGCATACTGGTATACCTTCCGGCCCAGGCTCTCTTCTTTTATCAGCTCCGCGAATCCCACTATGGCATTCATGGGTGTGCGCATCTCATGGGACATGGCCGCCATAAACTCACTTTTGGCACGGCTGGCGGCTTCCGCCTTCTGGCGCATTTCAATGCTCTCCATTACCAGCCGCTTAGTCTGGGTAATATCGAAGATCAGAATGATATACCCCAGCAGCGTGCCGTTCTTATCGTTGACCGGCTCAATATGACCTTCAAAATGTCTTTCTCCCAGATCAAACTCCGGATGTCCGTCACTCACCATGATCTCTTCAGGGAAATGCCTGATCCCGGTTACCTTTTTCCCAAGGATATGCTTATCCAGATCCGGGAAGATGGTCTCCATAGCCGGATTGTAACTCATGATCCGCTGTTCATCGTCCAGGAACAAAACCCCATCCTGGATCTCATGCAGAACGATTTCCGCCGCCGCCTTGCTCAGATCATAATTTCGCCGGCTCCAGACCAGTATCACCACGCTGGACAGCACAATGGAAAGAGTCGGAGGCACCAGGTCATAGGCCTGCATCCCCTGCGCCGCGCGCAGCAACAGGGCGCCGGCGGGTATAATTCCCAGCGCGATAAAGGATACATAGCGCCTCTTGCGTCTCTGATAGGCATCCTGCCGAATGGTACGGATCAGCACCTGTACGGCCAGGCCAAACGGAATAAAGGCTCCAAATATCAAGAACAGCCAGAATCCCCACCCGTATTCAAACACAAAGTGAGGATGTCCGCCCTCCTGCACAAATTCCATTTTTTTATAGAAAAAAGGATAACGATCGCAGCCCCAGACAGATGCCAGGATGCAGAGATCTATCACCCCCAGCAGACTGAATATCCACTTGGGCTGCGGTCTGTTGCAGTATAGAAATATAAACTGACTGAAGAAAAAGGGCACAAAACAGGCTCCAAGATATTGCAGCTTGATCGCCACAACCGCTTCCGCCGGTTCCATGGCCATCGCCTCAAACAGATTCGCGGCGTTCTGTACCAGTACCCCGATCATAAAGCAGACCATCATCTTCTGGGCATTACTGCCGTCCATGTGCATGATCAGGGCAATCGCTACAAAAGCCAGCAGAATCCCCAAGAGCTGTATCCCCACAAATACGCCGTACATAGTTCCCCTCCCTGCCGCGCTCCGGCTCTACTGCGCCAGATACGCGCCGATCAGATCCCAGACCACGGGAGGCTCAAATCCCAGTCTCCAGGCGGCCACGCCCCCCAAATCATGCCCCTGCATCAAGGTCAGTTTGGCACCAATGGACTGGGCATCCTCTATCCACATCTGATAGAGCGTGTCCCCCTGTCTTGCCTCCGCGTAATTCTGGGAGGTTTCCTCATCCCACCAGCTTTCCATGCCATTGTCGGAAAGAACCTTCTCCACTGCAGTCATGGGGTAAGCCTCACTGGTCACTGTCGTGCCCTCCGTTTTCCAGAGCCTGGTATAGAAAGGCAGCGCATTGACAATCTTGTTGTGCGGGACCATTTCCTCCGCTTTCTCAATTCCGTATTTTACATATCCCAAAGAGGCCACGGAGCCCGCCTCAGGACTCCCTGCCCAGTGTTCGTCATAGCCCATGATAATGACATAATCCACCAGGACGCCCTGTTCCTCCAGATCATAGTAGGAATTAAAATCATAGGGAACATAGTTGTCCACGGAAAGCACCAGCCCTTCCTTGCGGCAGCGTATGGAAAGCTCCCGCAAAAACTGGATAAAATCCTCTCCGCAGGTTTCGTTCACATTTTCAAAGTCAATATTGATACCGTCCATACCGCTGTCCGCGGCGCCCTGCAGGATCTGGTCAATGAGATTGGTTCTGCTGGTGGTGGCGGAAAGTACCTCGTTCAGGCTGATGTCTGAACCCGTGTCGTTTTTGTAATTGAAATCATCCACTACGCCCCAGACCTCCAGGCCCTTCTCGTGCGCCCTCTCCACATAAGAGGCCGCCGCGAAGCTGCGCAGCGTGCCGCTGTTGTCATTGATGCTGAACCAGGTGGGCGCGATCACCGTCAGGCTGGCGGCGTTTGCAGTCACTTCATCCAGGGAAGCATTGCCGGAATCCGCGTAAATGGCATGCCAGCCCAGGCATATCTTCTCCTCCTTTGTCAAAGAGGTGTACTCCGGCCGCTGGGGGAACGCCATTGTTTCAGGCGTTTCCGTTCTCTCGTTCTCCAGATATTTATTTTCCACATATCCGATAAAGGCGTCGTTGGTCTGCACTTTGCACCAAGTTTCCATCTTCTCCAGGATTACAACCTGCTCGCCTGCCGCAATAGCCCGCAGAATGGGACTTTTTACGCCGCCTAAAAGTCTGACATTTGTGTCTTTTTTAATGTCAGCTACCTCCCTGTCCTCCCAGCTGGTATAGACCTGCATCCTATAAGGATTCTCAAATACTTCATAAGAAAGATCCGTGTACTGCTTTACAAAATCCACTGCCACATAGTAGGTCATGGAATCTCCCTGCTGCCTGGAAAAGCTTATACAGTATCCCGCCTCATTTTCCACGCCGTCCACCTGATACACGGTCGCTCCGATATTGCTCCTGATAATCTCCGTGGGTGTGGTATAGAGCAGAAGCTGTTCCGTCTCGTCCACATAAAATCGTTCGTTAAAATAAGCGTGCACAGTCTCCAGATCAAAGTAGCAGTGTCCGTCCTGCATGAGCGCCTTGGCCTCTATCAGCTCCTCCTGCAGTACAATGGGCACCTCCTCTTCCTTAATAATATGAAAATATTCATAGAGATCCGCTTCCTCTCTGGAATAGGTATATCTCTCTATGATCTTGGAACCAAAAGCCGCGCCGGCGACTACTATGATCAATACAAGCGCGATCAATACGGGAATTGCTTTTTTCATAAACGCCTCCATTTTATCAGTAGTACTTTACTATTATAACAAACTATGCCCGCTTCGTCATTATCAATTTTGACATTTTCCGCAAAAGAACGGCCGTTTTCCGTTCTTTATAAAAAGGGACGGGACCACGGCAGAGAGGCATTCCCTGGTATAAGTCCCGTCCCCTGCTTTGACCGGTTGTTTTTATGGAGGCACTGACAGCCTACCAGTCTGTGATCCGGTCATAGCGCAGCTCCTTTAGAACGCCCTGTTCATCCAGCACGTAGTCCGCCATATAAACCGCATTTTCGCAGACACATTTTTCCGCAATATCGGCTGGCCTGGCCGGCTGCCCCTCCAAAAAGAGGCTGACTCCGGTCTTCTGTGCTTTCTTCAGCTTTTTCTTCAGAAGCCGCTCACTGTTTTCCTGCACTTTCCTCCCTCCTTGCTTTCGGAGCTTATTCCTGCCATAAAAAGGTACTGTCCGTGATATACTAAAATAAGCTCCTCCGTGATGAGATCTAAGATGCCCGGCCGTATCAAACTTGAAAAATTTACCTGTGAATTGAATTAAAACGAGCAAAAAATTTGGAAATAATTAAATTAGAAACAGACACATAAGCCTGTAAGACATCCGCATACTATTACTGTGCAGTAAAAGCGCGGACAAGAATACTGTTGTGTTTTCTAAATTAAAATACCAAAAGATCACTTTCTAAATACTTGGAAATCCGCTCAGAAATAAAGCTTGAACATGTGAAAGATACTCCAGAAACCTAGAAAGAAATAAGTGCGGCTCTCCCCCTTTCCATACGGGATTGCCGGGAACACCTTAGGCCTTTATTATATACAAAGATTACCAGTTTTGCAAGAACTATTATTCATTTTTTAAAATTTTATTAAAAATCTTGAAACTGCGCCGCTGCTATTGACTTGAAGAAAAGAAAAGGTATAATATAATTTCAACAGATTCACAAGAGTTTCAGTCACCGGTAAACGGAAATGCAGTATCTTAATAGTAAGGATGTGATAGCATGAAAATCGAAAAAGTGAATGAAAACCAAATTCGCTGTACCCTGACCCGCGAGGATCTGGCGGACCGCGAACTGAAAATCAGTGAACTGGCCTATGGAACGGAAAAAGCGAAGAATCTCTTCCGCGATATGATGCAGCAGGCTTCCTATGAATGCGGCTTTGAAGCGGAAGATATTCCGTTGATGATAGAGGCGATTCCTCTCAACTCGGAATGTATCGTACTGATCATTACCAAGGTAGAGGATCCTGAAGAGCTGGACACCCGTTTTTCCAAATTTGCCCCCTCCGTACACGACGAAGAGGACCTGGAAGACATTGTAAACGAGATCACCGAGGGTGCCGACGATGTACTGGACTTATTCAAGAAGCTGCATGACAGCCGCAAGGCGGATGCGGGGGAATCCCTTCCCCCTGCCTCCAGGAAACAGCCCGCTCTTCCCAAGGAGGAAGAGGACGGCGATCTGTCCGGCCTGACAAGGATATTTGCCTTTGATTCTCTCCGCAGCCTGTTTAAGCTCTCCGGTATGCTGGCAGGCAGCTACAACGGTGAAAACTCTTTATATAAGGATGAATCTGAAGGGCTCTATCTGCTGGTGGTTTCCGGCAACGGACACACCCCCAGGGAGTTCAACCGCGTCTGCAATATCCTCTCAGAGTACGGCAGCGTCAGGAAAAGCCTTCCTGCCAGCCGTTCCTATCTGGAGGAGCATTACACGCCGGTCATTGCCGAACACGCTCTGCAGTCTCTGGCCGGTATCTGAATCCGAACACAAAAAGGACGCGCTTCCCAACCAAGGGGCGCGTCCTTTTTCTACGGTTGACTTATACAGCCGCGATTTTTTCCATGAGGGTGTCAATATCCATGCCGTGCACCATTGCGGCCTCTTCCAGGGTTTCGGCCTGTGAGGAAGGACAGCCTAAGCAGTGCATTCCCGCCTCCAGCAGTACAGGAGCCACTTCGGGGGCCTGACGCAGGATCTCGCCGATTGTCATATCCTTGGTAATATTACTCATAGCAATACCTCCTTCTGTACCTGATAAGTATAATACTTTCCCCGCGGCTTGGCAAGTATGTATTTTTTCCGAAACATTAGTAAAAACGGGCATTTGTACCGAAAAAAATACACGTCCGCGCTTGACGTGTATACACGTTTTTCATATAATAAGGACAAAGGATATACTATAGTTTCAGCAGTCATAAATTTAAAATTTTTTAAAAGAGGAGGCATTTCAAATGAAACCAATTGAAACCGATTTTGTCCGCGGCAAATGGGACAGAGAAGTCAATGTACGTGACTTCATCCAGAGAAATTATCATCCCTATGACGGCGACGAGAGCTTCTTGGCAGGCCCCACCCAGAACACCAAGGATCTGTGGGCTATGGTACTGGATCTGCAGAAGAAGGAAAGAGAAGCTGGCGGCGTGCTGGATATGGATACCAAGGTAATTTCTACCATCACCTCCCATGGCCCCGGCTATCTTGACAAGAGCAAGGAGACCATCGTAGGTTTCCAGACCGACAAACCTTTCAAGCGTTCCTTACAGCCTTACGGCGGTATCAGAATGGCAGAGAAAGCCTGCTCCGACAACGGCTATGAAGTAGATCCGGAGATCAGTGAGTTCTTCGCAACCCATAGAAAGACTCACAATGCCGGCTGCTTCGACGCATACAACCAGGAAATGAGAGCATGCCGTTCTTCCCACATCATTACCGGTCTTCCCGACGCGTACGGACGTGGACGTATCATCGGCGACTACAGACGTGTGGCTCTGTACGGTATTGACAGACTGATCGAGGATAAGCAGGCACAAAAGGATTCCACCGGCCGTGTTATGACCGACGACGTTATCCGTCTTCGTGAGGAGCTTTCCGAGCAGATGACTGCCCTGAAGCTCATGAAAGAAATGGCCGCATCCTACGGCTGCGATATTTCCAATCCCGCTACCAACGTACAGGAAGCTATTCAGGCCGTATACTTCGGTTATCTGTGCGCAGTCAAGGAGCAGAACGGCGCGGCTATGTCCTTAGGACGTACATCCACCTTCCTTGATATTTACGCAGAGCGCGACCTGGCTAACGGCACCTTTACCGAGGAGCAGATTCAGGAGTTCGTAGACCATTTCATCATGAAACTGCGCTGCGTCAAGTTTGCGCGTACTCCCGAGTACAACCAGATTTTCGCAGGCGATCCCGTGTGGGTAACCGAGTCCCTGGGCGGTGTAGGCGTTGACGGCCGTCATATGGTAACCAAGATGAGCTTCCGTTACCTGAATACCTTAACCAACTTAGGACCTTCTCCCGAGCCCAACCTGACGGTTCTCTGGTCCACCAGACTTCCTGCGAACTGGAAGAAATACTGCGCGAAGATGTCCATTCAGACTTCTTCTATCCAGTATGAAAACGACGACCTGATGAGAGTAACCCACGGCGATGACTACGGTATCGCATGCTGCGTATCCTCCATGGTTATCGGTAAGGAGATGCAGTTCTTCGGTGCCCGGGCTAACGTGGCTAAGTGTCTGCTGTATGCTTTGAACGGCGGTGTAGATGAAGTTACCAAGAAGCAGGTTGGTCCCAAGTATCGTCCTGTCAGCGGCGACGTTCTGGATTACGACGACGTTATGGAGAAATTTACTGATATGCTGGAGTGGCAGGCGGATGTATATGTAAATACCCTGAACATCATTCACTACATGCATGACAAATACTGCTATGAGAGAGCGGAAATGGCTCTGCATGACAGGGATGTAAAACGTTACTTCGCAACCGGTGTTGCCGGTCTTTCCATTGTAGCCGACTCCCTTTCCGCTATCAAGTACGCGAAGGTTGAGCCTATCCGTGACGAAGACGGCGTTATCGTAGACTTCAAGACCACGGGCGACTTCCCGAAATACGGCAACGACGACGATCGCGTAGACCTGATCGCACAGGAGATCGTCCACAAGTTCATGACCGCTGTAAGAAGACATCATACCTACAGAAACGGTATTCCTACCACTTCCATCCTGACCATTACCTCTAACGTTACCTATGGTAAGGCAACCGGTAATACTCCCGATGGACGTAAGAAAGGCCAGCCTTTCGCTCCCGGCGCTAACCCTATGCACGGCCGCGATACCCACGGTGCGGTAGCTTCCTTATCTTCCGTATCCAAGCTGCCTTTCAATGACGCGCAGGATGGTATTTCCAATACCTTCACCATTATCCCCAGCGCTCTGGGCAAAGAGGATAAGGTATTCTCCGGCGATATTGAACTGGACTTAAATAAATAATGACAGACACAACAGTTATTTCCTGAAAGAGGAGGAACACTATGGATGAGAAAGCTATGATTGACGATTTGGTTAAAATGCTGGACTCCGGTATGGGGCAGGGCGTGGGCCATGTCAATGTGGATACCAATGAGGAAAAATCCAAAAACGTTCAGACAATGGGTTGTACGGATTGCTCCAGAACGCCTCTGGCCTGCAGTGTTCCCACTCTCCACCAGGGGCTGGACGACTACAGCGGCCGCAAGGACGATGAGTCGCAGAAACAATAATGTAAGAGTAACCATTTATCAAATTTTATCAATTAAAAGGAGGAACAAAATTATGGCAGCAGTAGAAAGCGCACAGGTAAACAATTTAGTTGCTTTGTTGGACGGTTATGCAACCAAAGGCGGACATCATTTAAATGTAAACGTATTGAACAGAGACACCCTGTTGGACGCACAGAAGCATCCTGAGAATTATCCTCAGCTGACTATCCGTGTATCCGGCTATGCCGTAAACTTCATTAAGCTGACTCCGGAGCAGCAGGCCGATGTTATCTCCCGTACGTTCCACGAGGCAATCTAATCAGCCAGGCGTGTGAAAGACCGACAGGCGGTATCCTAAGCGGGTACCGCCTGTTTTCTGCGTTTTTATTGTCATTCCCGATAAAAAAGAGTATAATATGTTCAGATAGATAGCAGAAAATGCCGCGAACACGGCGGAATGAGAGGTTTATACTATGCAGGGAAGAATACATTCTCTGGAAAGCTTCGGAACGGTGGACGGACCGGGTGTGCGTTTTGTGGTCTTTGTACAGGGCTGTCCAATGCGCTGCGCCTACTGTCACAATCCCGACACCTGGGCCATGACCGGCGGCACCATGATGGAGCCCGCAGAAATTTTGGAGCAGTATGAGCGCAATATCAGCTTTTATAAAGACGGAGGCATTACTGTCACAGGCGGCGAACCGCTTATGCAGCCGGATTTTTTGATCGATCTGTTTACACTGGCAAAGCAGAAGAACATCCATACCTGCATCGATACTTCCGGAATTGCTTTTAATCGTGACAATGCCGCTTTCATGGAGAAAATGGAGCGCCTGATGCCCGTAACCAATCTTGTTATGCTGGACATCAAGCATATCGATCCCGAAAAGCATCTGGAACTGACGGGCCAGCCCAATGAGCACATCCTGGATTTTTGCAAATATCTGGAAGAGAAAAATGTAGATATGTGGATCCGCCATGTAGTAGTCCCGGGCATTACCGATGATGACAAATATCTGGAGAAGCTGGGATACTTTATCGGACAGTTTCATAATCTGAAGGCTCTCGATGTTCTGCCCTACCACACCATGGGGGAAAAGAAATATGAGTCCCTGGGCATTCCCTACAAATTACACGGAGTCCCGCCCATGGACAAAAACAAGGTGATCGAAAAAAAACAGGTGATCTTAAATGGTATCAGGAAACGGCGGGAGGAGAATGCATAAAGCACTTGTATTTGTCCGCGTTTTATATTAAAATAGGAATGATAAAAACAGGAACTTGTTTTACCAAAGGAGGGTTTTAAGTATGGCATTCGTAGTAAATGACACCTGTGTCAGCTGTGGCGCTTGTGAAGCGCAGTGCCCTGTAGGCGCTATCAGCGCAGGCGACGGCAAGATGGAAATCGATCCCAACACCTGCATCAGCTGTGGCTCCTGTGCAGGCGTATGCCCCGTAGGCGCTATTTCCGAGGAATAATGCAAGGTCGTAACAGGCAAAGATGAATGCCGGGAAGAACACATCCGTTTTTCCCGGTGTTTTCTTTTCCACATTCCGAAAAGGAGGCAAATCATGCACAAGATCCTGCTGGTAGAGGATGACAGTGAAATTGTAGCCCGGCTGACAGAATTTTTGAACAGTGAAGGCTTTTCCATAAAAAACGCGATGGGCCAAAAGGATGCACTGGCCATGCTGGCAGAGGAAGCCTTTGACCTGGTACTGTTGGATATTTCCCTGTCCGACGGAAATGGGTTTGCCGTCTGCAAGGCCATTAAAGCCGACTATGGGCTTCCCGTTATCTTTCTCACTGCTTCCGACGACGAATATAATACCGTCACGGGCTTTGAACTGGGAGCCGACGACTATATTTCCAAACCCTTCCGGCCCAGAGAGCTGGTGAGCAGGATTAAAAATATCCTCCGTCTTACCGGTGGAGCTGGCTCCACTATCCGCCTTGGCAGCCTCACAGTGGACACCGTAAGAGGCACCGCCAGCAAAAACGGGCACGACCTCTACCTGTCCGCGCTGGAATACCGCCTGCTGCTGGTATTTCTCAATAACCGGGGTGCCGTTCTGTCCAGAGCCCGGCTTCTGGAATCCATCTGGGATATTGCCGGTGAATTTGTAAATGACAACACCCTGACGGTATATATCAAACGACTCAGGGAAAAAATAGAAGACGATCCCCAGGAACCCTCCATTATCAAAACCGTCCGGGGGCTGGGTTACAGGGTGGATCTATGATAAAACTGCTGCGCAATCCGGAAGTGAAAAAAACTTTATTTCTATATGTCCTTGTTTCTTTTGCCGCGGTCCTGGCCGCCTTCCTCTGGGACGTTTCTTTTGGCTTCTTTACTCTGGCGCTCTGTCTGCTCTTATCCTGCCTGTATTTCTTCACTGCTCTCAGGCGCTATCAGCGAATTGCAGAGCTGGCCGCCGATATTGACCGGCTCCTTCATGGGGAAGAACAGCTGGAACTGGAAACATACGCCGAAGGAGAGCTGGCTGTTCTGCAAAGTGAGATCCACAAGATGACCATCCGGCTCCGGGAACAGCAGCACAATCTCCAGAAGGACAAGCTCTATCTTGCGGATTCTCTGGCCGACATCTCCCATCAGCTCCGCACGCCGTTGACCTCCATCAACCTGCTGGTTTCCTTTTTATCCGAACCGGACATTTCGCCAGAGCGGCGGCAAAAGCTGTCCTGCGAACTCTATGCGCTGCTTTCCCGCATTGACTGGCTGATCACTTCTCTGTTGAAAATATCCAGACTGGACGCCTGCACAGTCAGATTTAATCTGGAAGAAGTTTCCATTCCCCGGCTTCTGGAGCAGGCCGTTTCGCCTCTGCTGGTTCCTATGGAACTGCGAGGCCAGACTCTGCATATCCTGGCGTCAGGCACCCTTGTCTGCGATAAGGCATGGACCTGTGAGGCCGTCACCAACATTGTGAAAAACTGCATGGAACATACGCCGGAGGGCGGCACTTTGGAAATCTCCGGAACGGACAATTCCCTATACACAGAACTCACTATAGCGGACAATGGGCCCGGGATTGCAAAAGAAGATCTGCCTCATATCTTTGAGCGCTTTTACAAAGGCAAAAACACCGACAGTAAAAACTTCGGCATCGGTCTGGCCCTGGCGCGCCGGATCATCACTGGCCAGAACGGTACCATCAAAGCGGAAAACCTGACGCCAACCGGCGCCAAATTTACCATTCGATTTTACAAAGGCGTTGTCTAAGGACAGCGCCTTTTATGGTAAAGTGACATTTTTGTTATTTTGCAGTCACCTTCCTGTCACCCTGCCGGTGTATCCTGTCCTTATACAAGTACAAAAAGGAGCTTAGCTTATGGAAATATTGAGAGTTGAAAATCTATGCAAAACCTATGGAAAAGGGGAAAATGCAGTCAAGGCGCTGGATCAGGTGTCCTTCTCCGTAGAGAAGGGAGAATTTATCGCCATTATCGGTCCTTCCGGCTCCGGTAAATCCACTCTGCTGCACATCTTAGGGGGCGTGGACAAGCCCACAGACGGCAGCGTCTATATGAACGGCACCGACGTATATGCCCAGGACGATGAGCGGCTGGCCATTTTCCGCCGCCGTCAGGTAGGGCTGATCTATCAGTTTTACAACCTGATCCCCGTTCTCAATGTCACGGAAAACATCACCCTGCCCGTACTCATGGACGGCAGGCAGGTCAACGAGAGCCGGCTGCAGGAACTGCTGCTTACCCTGGGCCTTAAGGGGCGGGAAAATCATCTGCCCAATCAGCTTTCCGGCGGCCAGCAGCAGCGGGTATCCATCGGACGAGCCTTAATGAACGCTCCCGCCGTGGTATTGGCCGATGAGCCCACCGGCAATCTGGATTCCAAAAACAGCCAGGACATTGTGGAATTATTAAAAGCCTCCAACCGAAAATACGGTCAGACGCTTATTATCATCACCCATGATGAAAATATTGCGCTGCAGGCAGACCGCATCCTTGCCATTGAGGACGGCAAGATCACACGTGACGAGGTGATACGCAAATGAAAATATTTCGCAAAGTAACTCTGCAGACCTTAAAAGAAAATAAGACCCGTACCACAGTCACTATCGTGGGCATCATCCTGTCTGCAGCTATGATCTGTGCCGTCACCACCTTTACTTCCAGTATGCAGGACTATCTTCTCAGGGTTGCCATTTACAACAACGGAAACTGGAGCGGCCGCATTACCAACACGGAGCTTTCCGTTTATCAAAAGCTTGTCTCCTCCGATCAGGTAAGCGCAGGCGTTTACCTGCAGCAGCTGGGATTTGCCTACGCGGAAGGCTGTACCAATGAATATAAGCCCTATCTCTATATTGTGGGCGGTTCTGCGGGAACCCAGGACATGCTCCCCATTCACATTACCGCCGGCACCTACCCCCAATCGGAAAGCGAACTCCTGCTGCCGAATCATCTTGCCAAAAACGGCGGCGTTATTTATCATCTGGGCGATACCCTGACTCTCGCTCTGGGTACCCGTATGCTGGATGGCAGCCCCGTACCCATGGAAAATCCCGTCTATGAAGGGGATGCCCTGACAGGGGAAACTCTGGAAATCCAAGAGACACGCAGCTACACCGTATGCGGTTTCTACGAAAGGCTGGATACCCAGATAGAGCCCACGTCCTTTCCAGGGTATACCGCCATTACCACGGCTGATGAAAAACCCGCTTCCCCGCAATCGTACGATATTTATTTCCGGCTTGCGCACCCTAAAAATATCTATGATTTTATGGAAGAAGGCGGCTATGCCGGCTCTATCAACCGGAGTGTCCTGCTGTTTCAGGGCATAAGTCATTTTACGCGCTTCTACAGCGTGCTGCTCCACCTTGCCGCCATTGTGATCGCGCTTATCATGTTCGGCTCCGTATCTTTGATCTATAACGCCTTTTCCATTTCGGTGTCCGAGCGTACCAGACAATTCGGGCTCTTAGCCTCCGTAGGCGCTACCAGGAAGCAGCTCCGAAAAATGGTCTTTTTTGAGGCCCTATGCGTATCCCTTGCAGGCATTCCCTTAGGAATCCTGTCCGGTATCGCAGGCATTCACATGACCCTGTGCCTGCTTGGCAGCCGGCTGACGTCCTGGATGGGCAACGCGCACGTTTCCATGCGTACCCGGGTATCTCCCGCAGCCATTGTCATCGCGGCCGTGACTGCCCTGATCACCGTATTGATCTCCGCCTGGATCCCTTCCCGCCGGGCCTCCAAGGTTTCAGCTGTGGAGGCAATCCGCCAGACTCTCGACATCCGTACCGTCAGGCCCATAAAAACGCCCCGGTTTACTTATAAACTATTTGGAATCCCCGGCGTATTGGCCAGCAAGCATTATAAACGCAGCAAAAAGAAATACAGAGCCACGGTTATGAGTCTGTTTATGAGTATCGTTTTGTTTGTAGCGGCCTCTGCCTTCACGGATTATCTGGTGGAGGCGTTCCATGGCGGAATGGGTGGTGAAAAATTCGATCTGCTTTTCAGCGGCACATCCTTCTCCATGGCCGATCAAAATCCTGACGATATACTGGCTCTGCTCTGCACCGGCCAGGACGTGACCGCGGGCAGCTATGCCCTGCGGGAAAATGCCAACGGTATCATACCGGCACAGTATGTCAATGACGGGCTCATATACGATTCCGATGACTACGACGCGGCAGGAATATTCCTCTTTTTCATTCCTGACAAGGATTTTAAAGAGCTTCTTTCCCAGTATCATTTAAACGAAAAGGATTTTATGGATCCCAAACATCCTCTTGCCATAACGGTGGACGGCCATACTCATTTCAACGTGTCCGAACAGAAATATGTTACCCGCAAAATCCTGAAAGATGATTACTGTGAGATCACGGGCCGGTTCCGTCCCTCAGACTCTGCGGAAGAAAGCGGTTTGGATGACATCCCCTTCAGCCACTATCCGCTGTATTCAGGAAAAACCATATATGAAAATCCCTATTATATATACTGGAGCGGAGATCTGGAGATGATCTATCCTATCAGCCTTTACAACGACGTAATGCCCAAAGAAGCCCATACCGGCTACAATATTCACTTTTGCCTTCTCTCCGATGATCACAATGCCAGCTATACCGATCTAAGCCGGAAGCTCATTGAAAACGGATTGAGCGATGGCTATCTGTATGATTATGCCCAGGCCGCGGAAGAAGACCGGAACACGGTCCTGAGTATACGGGTATTTGCCTATGGCTTTGTCGCGTTAATTTCCCTGATTGCCATTGCCAATGTTTTCAATACCATTTCCACCAACATTGGGCTGCGCAGGCGGGAATTTGCCATGCTCAGATCCGTGGGCATGACATCCAGGGAATTTAAAAGAATGCTGAATTACGAGTGCCTGCTGTACAGTTTCAAAGCGCTGCTTTTGGGACTGCCTGTATCCTGTGCCGTCACCTGGCTGATCTACCGCGCCATTACAGATGGCTATGAAACTACCCTCCGCCTGCCTTGGGGCGCTATGGGTATCGCTTCGTTGAGCGTATTTCTGGTCGTGTTTATTACCATGCTCTATTCCGGAAACAAAATCCGGAAAGAGAACCTGATCGACACCCTGAAAAATGAAAATTTATAAAATTATTTTTTAATCCTTCCCCTCTTTTTCCTGAGCAGCTCGTCTATTTTTTTATAGTGCTCTTCTTCCCGCTTGACCTTTTCGGCGTCGCGCTCTTCCTCTTTCTCCGCCTGCATACGGAACTGGTAATCCAGTTCCTTCAGCAGGACGTCCTTCATACCCCGGCACAGCTCCTCATTGTTTTCCTGCAGAGTCTCCTTAAAAAGCTGTTTCAAAAGCCACTGCAGACGTCTGGCCTTCTCTTCCCTGCTCACTTCGTAGACAGCGGTGTCCTGACGCTCCACTACCTGCAGGGTTTCCTGTTCCTGGGGATTATCCTCCTCAGGCAGCACGTTCAGGCTGCCGTTTTTTAACACCATTCTGATTGCTTTCAATTGCAGTCCTCTCTCCTTCATATCTTTGATTTCCTGAAACCTTTTGACATCCTCTTCTGTATAGTAGCGGTGCCCAAGCTCGTTCCGCTTGATAGGCAGTTCCAGCTCCTCTTCCCAGTACCGCAGCACATGGGCTTCCACCTTGACCTGCTTTGCCGCATCCGAAATCAAAAAAACACTACTCATATCTATCCTTCCTTTCTTATATTAAAAAAGAGAACAGCCGCCATATCAGGCGTTGTCCTCTTTCGTAAATCGATATTTTTATTTCTCCAGATTCGCAAACTTTGTATAATTGGGCAGATACGCCAGTTCCACAGTTCCTATGGGGCCGTTTCTCTGCTTGGCAATAATGATCTCCGCCACATCGGTCTTTTCCGCATCCCGTTTGTAGTAATCTTCCCGGTAAATAAACATGACCACATCCGCATCCTGCTCTATGGCGCCAGATTCACGCAGATCGGAGAGCATGGGCCTGTGGTCCGGCCGCTGTTCCACTGCCCGCGACAGCTGCGAAAGTGCCAGTACCGGTACGTTCAGCTCCCTGGCGAGAGCCTTTAAGGAACGGGAAATCTCGGAAATTTCCTGCTGCCTGGAGTCCGTTCTGCCGCTGCCGCTCATCAGCTGCAGATAGTCGATAATGACCATGGAGAGATTATGCTCCAATTTGTATTTGCGGCACTTGCTCCGCAGTTCCGGCACCGTGATCCCGGGTGTGTCATCAATGATCAGATCAGAGCGCCCGATGATCCCTGCGCTGGCTATCAGCTTCTCCCATTCCTGATCGGAAAGCTGTCCGGTTCGGATATGCTGGGAATCCACTTTCGACTCCATGGAAAAAAGACGGTTCACCAGCTGTTCCTTAGACATTTCCAGACTGAATACAGCCACGGTCTGATGCAGCTTAAAAGCCACATATTCGGCAATATTGAGCACAAAAGCCGTCTTTCCCATAGAGGGACGGGCCGCGATCAGCACCAGATCAGAAGGCTGCATCCCTGCGGTACGGTAATCCAGATCCACAAACCCTGTGGCGATTCCCGTCACCGCTCCCTTGTTCTTGGACGCCCGCTCTATGCGGTCCATGGCCTCCATAACCACCTGCCGGATGGGGGTAAATTCTCCGCTGTTGCGCTTCTGCACCACCTCAAAGATCCGCTTTTCCGTATCTTCCAGGATAAATTCCAGGCTTTCTTTGCCCGCATAACAGGTGTTGGCGATCTCCTCGTTTAAGCGGATCAGCTTACGAAGGGTGGCCTTTTCCGCTACAATGCCCGCGTAATGCTTGATATTGGCAGAAGTCGGCACTGCCGTGATCAGATCCCTGACAAATTCCAGACTGCTCACCTCCGGAGGCACGTCCTTCTCCTTCAGACGGTTCTGCAGCGTCACCACATCCACCGGTTTCCCCTCATTATGCAATTCTACCATAGCTTCAAAGATCACGCCGTACTGCTTGTTATAGAAATCCTCTCCGTTTATCAGCTCCGAAGCCGTTACAATGGCTGTACTGTCCATGATCATGGAGCCGATCACCGACTGCTCCGCTTCCGTACTGTGAGGCATTATTCTTTTTAAAACGGCTTCTTCCATAGCCTTCCGTTCCTCTCTCGCTTTTGTTTCAGGTATCCGGTCAAGCCTCTGCTATATGTACCTTTAATTTAGCGGTTACCTGAGGATGCAGTTTTACATTCACCTCATAGGTTCCAAGGCTCTTTAATGCCTCCGGAAGTATCAGCTTTTTCTTATCCAGTTCAATACCGTACTGCTCCCTGCAGGCTGCCGCGATCTCCTTTGAGGAAACAGAGCCAAAGATTTTGCCGCCTTCTCCCCCTTTGATCTGAACCTCCACGGTCTTATTTTCCAGATCAGCCGCCAGCTCTCTGGCCGCCTCCAGCCGCTCTTTCGCAAGCTTGTCCTCATTGGCCCTGTGCAGCTTCAGATCATTTAGGTTGGCCGCAGTAGCCTCCACGCCAATCTTCTTAGGCAAAATATAGTTCCTGGCATATCCGTCGCTGGCCTCAATAATGTCTCCCTTTTTACCCAGCTTTTTCTCATCCTGCAGTAATATTATCTTCATTAAATCGCACCTTCCTCCAACATGGTATCAATAGTTGATTTCAAATTGCCTATGGCTTCCGCCATGCCCACTCCTTCCAGCTGGCAGCCCGCGATGCTCATATGTCCGCCGCCGCCCAGCCTCTCCATGATGATCTGCACATTGACTTCATCTATGGAACGGGCCGACACATAAATCTTCCCCTGGTATTCCGTCAGTACAAAGCTGGCCTTGATGCCCCGGATATTCAAAAGCTCGTTGGCCGCCTGCGCGCCTACCACGGTAGGGCTCTGCACATCTTCTCCCGTACAGACGGAAATGGCAAATGCCTGACGATAAATCTCAGCCTGGCTCACCGCGTCAGCCTTGGCCTTATAGTCTCCGGCGTCCTCCCTGAACATCTTCCGGACACGAGTCACATCCGCGCCGTTACGGCGCAGGAACGCCGCTGCCTCAAAGGTACGCACGCCGGTCTTGCTCATAAAATTATTGGTATCTATCATGATCCCGGAATACATGCAGTCCGCTTCTTCCGTCCGTATCTTGATATTGTCGCTGGTATACTGCAAAATTTCCGAAACCATTTCACAGGCCGAAGAAGCATAGGGCTCCACATATGAAAGTGTAGCGTTTTCTATTGTTTCCGTTCCCTGCCTGTGGTGGTCCAGGACCACAATGGATTTACACTCTCTCAACAGATCCGGGCATTCCGTAATGCTGGGCTTATTTACGTCCACGACCACCAGTACCGCGTTGCTGCCCGCTATCTCCAGGGCCTGGCTGCCGCTGATGATCATATCCTCGTCATATTCCGGATTATTCCGGAACAGATCCACTACCGGCTGCAGCGTATTGGAAACGTCATTCAATACAATATAAGCCTTTCGCGCCAAAGCCTGGGCGATACGGTAAATACCCACGGAAGCACCGAAGCTGTCCACATCCGCCAGCCTGTGCCCCATAATGATGACCTTGTCCTTGCCGGCAATGATCTCCTTTAAAGCATGGGCCTTCACACGGGCCTTCACACGGGTATTCTTCTCCACCTGCTGGCTCTTGCCGCCGTAATAGGTCACGCTTTCCGGCGTTTTGATAACTGCCTGGTCTCCGCCGCGTCCCAGCGCCAGATCAATGGCATTTCGGGCAAATTCATAACACTGCGCGTAAGTCAGGCCGTTTAATCCGATACCGATACTGATGGTAACTGCCATCTCGTTGCCGATGTTGACCGTCTTTACATCTTCCAGCAGATCGAAACGGGATTCCTGCAGCTGTGCCACCGAGCGCTTCCGCATGACGATCAGGTACTTGTCCTTTTCCATTTTCTTGACAATGCCGTCCAGAGCGGAAATATACTTATTGACCTTTCTGTCTATTAACGCGATCAGCAGGGAACGCCTGACTTCCTCCACGCTCTCCAGCGCTTCCTCATAGTTGTCCAGATAAAGCAGCCCGACTGCCAGGCTCTGATCGTCCACTTCCTGCAGCGCGATCTGCAATGCGGTTTCGTCAAACAGGTAAGCCGCGATCAGATAGCCATTATACCCGTCCGCCTGAATCATGTCGCTGTTTTCCGCCATTTCCTTCAGGGAAATCTTCCGAAATTTGGCTATGTACTCCTTCCCTTCATAAGACAGCTCATACTGCGTTTCCTCTACATCTTCGCCATTGGGGAGACGGTCCTTGGTAATGGACGGGAAAAGGGACATAATGGATTTGCTGTAGCCCTTGGGCTGATGAATCACGCTCTCAAAAGCCTGATTGGTCCAGACCACCTTCCCGGAATCATCCAGCAGCGCATAGGGGAGTTCCAGCTCCCGCAGCAGGCGCTTCTGTATCTGGCCGTACTGCGTAGCAAAGCTGATAAGCTCGTTCATGATCACCGGTTTGTTATAAAAATAAAGGGACAGGGTTACCGCGAAATAAAAAACAGTAAAAAATCCCAAGAGGATACCCGCCCGGTAATCCAGCACAAGAATACCCGCGTTTACCACCAGCAGAAGCACTCCCAGATAAATGGAAAATAACAGATAAGTTCTTATTTTTCCTTTTAATCGGATTCTTTTCTTCATGTACGCCTCCGTTTATATCCCCTATATTGATATAGTATATCATTTTTTTGGATAGGTTTCCACAATATAATTTGTCGAATCCTGGAAGTTTTGTGACTTTTGGTCTTCTTTTTTCGCCTTATGGGGAAAAATACCGGGAAACAGGCGCGATATAAAAAACCGACGGTATTTTCCCGTCGGTTTTTCGTCTTTGTAAAAACAGGTGTTACAAGGCTTAATCGCAGGTATAAGGCATCAATGCTACGTGACGTGCTCTCTTGATTGCCACCGTCAGCGCTCTCTGGTGCTTTGCGCAGTTGCCGGTAATTCTTCTGGGAAGGATCTTTCCTCTCTCAGAAACATATCTCTTTAACTTGTTTACATCCTTATAATCAATCACGTTGTCCTTACCGCAAAATACACAAACCTTTTTTCTTCTGCGCAGTCCGCCCTTTTTCCTCATAGGTGCGTCTGCCTTGTCAGCTCCTTTATTAAATGCCATGTCAGTGCCTCCATTCTTATAAATTATTAGTTAAACGGCAATTCCTCTTCAATACCGTCGGGAATGTTCATAAACCCGTCTCCGGCTCCCGAAGGTTCCGGTTTCTGGCTGCCGCCTCCCGCATAATTGCCGCCCTCTCCGGAAGCGTTCTTGCTTTCTGCAAATTCAATCTCATCCACCATAACGCGGACACTGTAGACCATCTGCCCATCCTTATTTGTATAATTGTCATTCTGGATGCGGCCGACTACAACAACCTTAACGCCTTTGTGCAGATAGCGCTCCACAAACTCAGCCTGTCTGCCGAATGCCGTACAGTTGAAGAAATCCGCGTCAGGCTCTCCCTCCCGCTTAAATCTTCTGTCTACCGCGATGCTGAATCTGCCTACAGCTGTTTGACTGCTTCCCTGAGAATATCTCACTTCGGGGTCTCTGGTCAATCTTCCCATAAGAATTACTTTATTCATAAGTCCCTCTTTCCGGTATACCGAGATACCCTTGTCCTGCCTGGACACTCTGGGTGTCCGGTACTACCTAATCTTCTTGTTTTACGATTAAATATCTGATAACATTGTCCATAATGCGAACACGGCTCTCAATCTCGGCGGGAGCGGTTGTCTCAGCATCGAACTGGATGAAATAATAGAACGCTTCTTTCATTTTCTGCACTTCGTAAGCTAACTTTCTCTTACCCCAGTCGTCCACGTTGGTGACAGTTCCGCCGAATCTCTCGATCAGCGCTTTGCACTTGTCGATCACGGCCGCTCTTTCATCATCTTCGATTTTCGCACTTACAACAACTGTTAATTCGTATTTGCTCATGCTACTACCTCCTTATGGTCTCTGGCCCCGTTTTACGGAGCAAGGAATTATATATCACGGAATTTTATGTTATCACAGAATTCCGCAACTTTCAAGCTTTTTTCCTGATTTCCCTGACATTTTTTTCAGCCTGCCTGCGCGGGATCATGATCTGATGCCCGCAGCCGGTGCACCTAAGACGGAAGTCTGCTCCGCTGCGCAGAACCTCCCATTCCCGGCTTCCGCAGGGATGCTGTTTCTTCAATGTGAGAATATCGCCTACCTGAATATCCATAGATTCTCTCCTGCTACAGAGCGGAAAATACCTCTCCGATGCTTCCCTGAATCACCAGATCCGCCATGTTATCCCGCGGAGTCGCCGATTTATTGATCAAGACAAGATACTTTCCGTTAAAATAATCGATCAGTCCGGCCGCCGGATAAACCGCCAAAGAAGTGCCCCCAATAATAAGCATATCCGCTTCTCTTATCGCTTTTACCGCCCCGTTTATCACATGCTGATCCAGCCCTTCTTCATAGAGCACTACGTCCGGCTTCACTGGGCCTCCGCATTGACTGCAGCGTGGCACTCCCTCAGAATGCAGCACATATTCCATGTCATGAAAAGCGCCGCAGTTTTCGCAGTAATTGCGAAGCACGCTCCCATGCAGTTCCCACACTGCCTGGCTTCCCGCCGCCTGATGCAGTCCGTCAATATTCTGAGTTACGATCGCTTTTAACTTTCCTGCCTTTTCCCACTCTGCCAGTTTGTTGTGAGCCGCATTGGGTTTCGCGTTCGGGAAAAGCATTTTATTCCGGTAAAAGCGATAAAATTCTTCGGGTTTCTGCCTGTAAAACGTATGGCTTAAAATGGTCTCCGGCGGATATTCATACTGCTGGTTGTAGAGCCCGTCCACACTCCTGAAGTCCGGGATGCCGCTTTCCGTGGAAACACCGGCTCCTCCGAAAAAGACAATGCTTTTGCTTTCCTCCAGCATAGCCCGCAATTTCGCTATTTTATCCTGATAAACAGTCTGTTCCATTCTGTAACTGCCCCCTTTCTAATTACATTATGATATAGCCGCCGCGGATTTTCAAGTAAGATTTCCCGTTAAGAAATCTTTTACTACACCGAAAAATTCCCGCAGCATATTGTTGGGTAAATAAAAAGGATGGGAACCGGCCGCAATACCGCATACCTCTCTGCAGCCTGCCGCCCTTGCCAGATGCACTCCGCGAAAAACGTGAAAATTATTGCTCACGATTCCAACCGAAGCATTTTCCCAATCAAAAAGTTTCATGCTGTAACGGATATTCTGGACGGTATTTTCGGAGGCTTCTTCCATCAGAATCCTTTCCGGTTCAATTCCTTTCTCTGTTAAATAATCATACATGCAGCGCGCCTCTGTAGCAGGTTCATTACTTCCCTGCCCACCGGATACGATCACCACGGTATTGGGGTTGTCCTTCAAATACGCATATGCCGCGTCCAAACGTTTCTGCAGTACATAGCTGGGGCCGTTTTCCTTCACCTGGGCTCCCAGCACAATGATATAGTCCAGACCTTCCCGGCCATCCGCCAAAAAGCCGCTGAGGATCAGAGCCTCCGTCAATACAAAAACGCCGATGCCGGCGCCGATCAGGCATTTCATTCCTTTTCTCATTCCGGAAGAAAAATGACCGGCAATACGCTTTCCCCACTTTGCCCAAGCAAGGCAGAAAATACCAAAAATACCCCATATTAAAAAGAACCTGCTTCCATAACCACCCGCGAAAAAGAGTGCGAGACAGTATAGAACGCTCAAGCCTCCCAATATCCCCCAAAATATCCGCATAATAACCTCCTAAAGCAAAAAACACAGAGAAAATCTCTGTGTTTTTTAAGGCGACAACCAGATTTGAACTGGTGATCAGGGTGTTGCAGACCCACGCCTTACCACTTGGCTATGTCGCCATGCTCCCCGAGTAGGGCTCGAACCTACAACAACTCGGTTAACAGCCGAGTGCTCTACCATTGAGCTATCGAGGATGACTCCAACGGGAATCGAACCCGTGTTACCGCCGTGAAAGGGCGATGTCTTAACCGCTTGACCATGGAGCCGAAATAAGTTGTAAAGAATATAACTAAAGATAAAACGGCTACTTCATAACCGGAACTGCTTCAAAACCACTCCCAATCCCACGGCTATTCGGTAACCTGCATTTATCTTACAGTAGTAAATTTATACCCTGAAAACCGAACACCGAAACTCCTCTTCCTTTCATCCTCTCTCCTCTTCCCTGCC